>JAVHVE010000047.1:0-14656 GCA_032160705.1 Acidobacteriota bacterium
ACCGTGAGCGCAAGGTTAAGGTTGAGGCAGGGTTGGCTGCCGAAGGAAACAGAAGCGGCCAGTCTGAGGAGAGATGTTTTCTCTTGACAGCCCTTTCATAGAACAACTCATTCAACCGGAGCGGAATCAGCGTGTCTTTCATTCGCAAGATTGGATGCTTGATACAATACTTCCCGCCCGGTTAATTCGGCGTTAGACCGCTTGGAAATAGGAAATGCGTCACAAAGGAAGCATAGCAAAATGGAACGACGAGCGTGGGTTCGGATTTATCTCTCCTTCTGAGGAAGGTAGCTCCGTATTCGTCCACATCTCGTCATTCCCACGCAGTGATCGCAGGCCGGGCGTGAATGAAGCGGTGAGTTACACACTTGCGTTCGATTCGCACGGGCGACCTCAGGCCAATGATGTGCGATTCATTGTAGGCTCGCATAGTGCCTCGCTAATGCGTCAGATTCCGAGGTCGGGCATCGCCGTGCCCATCGCGTTTGCAATCAGTTTTCTCGCCGCACTAGCTGCACTTGCGGCGGTAGGATGGCTCGCGCTGCATTGGTTAGCACTCTATTACGTTGCGAGCATTATCACGTATGGCATCTACGCTCAGGACAAAACAGCCGCTCAGAATGCAGGCAGGCGAATCCCTGAGTCAACGCTGCATCTGATGAGCTTGGTTGGGGGATGGCCCGGTGCCCTGATCGCTCAAGTAGTTTTGCGTCACAAAACGCGTAAGCCATCGTTCCTGATTGGATACTGGTTCACCGTAATCGTCAACTGCATAGCGCTGGGTGTGATTGTGTGGAAAGGAGTGTGGCCGGTGAAAATACTCCTCGGTGCCGCGGTCTAACGACTCATTCAACCCGACGCCTCGATAGCATGGCTTTCTTCGTTATCTTAATAGATGAGGGCTGAGTTCGATTTCCGACTGACCTTTGCCTTTTACCTTTTTACTTTCGCCTGTCTTCCCGCTCCGTTTGAGTTTGGCTGGTGAATACGCGGATTGACGTCATGAGCAGCGCGTCGCGCAGCGTCGTCCGTGATGACCGACAGGCCGGAGACACGCTCGCGCTGGAGGGCGCGCATCATCTCTAAGGCCTGCGCGTAGGTGAGCTGAGTCGCTTCGCATCCACGCTCGCTCAGGACAGCCCATCGCCGTTCAGTCAGTTCACTCATTAAAATTATTTGCTCGGTTTGTCAGGCAGCTTTGTTTCTGTTGTGTACTTCCACTGCGGGCTTGACCCTTCGGACGCGCAGGCGGCTTTGTAATTGTCAACGCGCACTTCGGGCATTTGCCCCGCTTGTGCTGGCGCGTAGAAGACTGCGGCTGCGGCCACGCCGGGATTATTGTCAGGCGCAAGACCGGCCTCGCAGAAAGAGACGTAGGTTGTGCCGAAATCTTTGATGACGCGCAACTGCCCCTGCGAGACATGCACGAGCTTGGCCCATTCCATCGCCTGCCCCATCTGCATGTAGTAATAGCCGAGAAGGAGTTCGTTGACCCCGTCGCGGTTCAGATCGAAGGTGCTGAGAATGAGCGAGAGATTCGGCACGGGGAAATCTGCGACGTAAGTTTCGCCCGCAAAGATGGCCAGGTATTTCGCCCCGTCGTTATTCGCCGGGCTTCCTGAGTGCGTGTCAATGATGTAGGCCGTCTGTTTGACATTCGGCGTGGTGAAAGAGCCTTCGGCCACTGCCGAGATGGTGGCGTCGCTC
The DNA here is from genome assembly GCA_032160705.1 of Acidobacteriota bacterium. GTDB lineage: Bacteria > Acidobacteriota > Blastocatellia > Pyrinomonadales > Pyrinomonadaceae > QHXM01. Next base: position 1,708 of record JAVHVE010000047.1, read on the forward strand.
ATCTCGTTTTCCAGCTTCTCCCAGAGAGCGCCGCTTTGATTCTGCTCGCCTTCGGTCTGCGGACTCGGTTGCGGGCTTGCCTGTGGCGTCGGCTGCGGCGCTTTATCTCGATGAGCGCGAGCGACCTCCGTGATGATTTTTTGTTCTAAATCTTTACTAATCGTGGGGCGCGGGAGGGGCTCCGATTTCCTCCAATCGTAGAGCACGTCTTTCGCTCCGGCGATGGCGAGCGACATGGCTGGCTGTTTACGACGAATCAGGTCTATCAGGTGATTGACCGGCACAGCCTGTGCCCGACCCGCTGCGGAAGGATCGACCATGATGCCGATGACTTCGCCCTGCGCGTTCAAGAGCGGCCCTCCCGCGATTGTTTGCGCCGCCTGCGCTGCGACCTCTATCTGGTCGTCGTCCCTGTAGCTGCTGATCGTGCCCGGTGCGTAAGCAGCCTCGGCTTTTGCGCCGCTCCCGATGACGGCCACCTTATCGCCGAGTGTTGTCTCTTTCCTGTTGCCGATAGCGAGCGCGGGAGCTTTTGCCCTCGCCACCCTGAGAGTCACCAGCCCGTGCTCGCGGTCGAGACCTGTGACATCTGTGATGTCGTAAGCTCCGTTTTGACCGACGAACGTGACGCGACCCCGCGCAGCTCCCTCGATGACGGAAAGCGAGGTGGCCAACTCGTCTGCTTTGAAGAAGAAGCCGCTGGCTTGGCGTGTGGTCTTGCCGCTCGCATCCAGCATCGTCATTGAGACGACGGACGGGAGCGCATCACGGAAAGGAAGCGGCACGGCGTCGTAAGCAGTTGGGGCTGTGGGAGGCGTGACGGTCTGATTGCCGGAGCGCAGCCAGAGCGTCAAGACGCTGGCTATCAAGATCAAAGCGACGGCGATACTTCCGCCAATCAGCCACCACTTTTTGGCGTTGCTGCCATCAGCGGTCGAAGCTTCGGCATGTTCGAGAGCGCCGCCCGCTCCGTTCGGAGAGAGTAGCGCGCCGCGCTGCGTGGATTCCAGCACCATCGTCGCATCGCCGCCAAGACCAATGAGCGGCAGCTTGCCTGCCCTCCCCGTTGTGACTCTCGTCATCTCGTCGTCTTCGACCGCGCCGACGTGTGCGAAGACCGCAGGCGCTTTGTCATTGAGTGTGGCGCGCATCTCAGCGGCGGTTGCCGGGCGAAGAGATGGTTTTAAAGAAAGCGCCTGCATCAAAACGGCTGAGAAGGCTTCCGGGACTTCCGGGTTGATTTTGTTGACGGCGGGCAGCGGGTCTTCCTTGTCGTCGAACATGTCGGCGGCGCGCTTGAGCGCGTCTTCGGGAGTGCGATTCGTGAGGAGTTGATAAAGGGTCGCCGCCAGAGAGTAGAGGTCTGAGCGCGGGCTGGTACGTTCACCCTGAATCTGTTCGAGCGCGGCGTAGTTGAGCGTGTAGCCCACCACGCTCATCCCCGAAGTGGTGCGCGTCATCTGCCCGGCCACGCCCTTCGCCAAACCGAAATCCAGCAGCACAATCTTGCCCTGCGCTGTCAGCTTCAGGTTTGCCGGCTTGATGTCGCGGTGGATGACGGGCGGCTCGTGGGTGTGCAGGTAGTCGAGCGCGTCGAGCAGATCGTCCGCCCAACGCAGGACTTCCGCTGGCGAGAAGGGACGCGAGCGGCGCGAGAGCAATTCTCCAAGATCGCTGCCTGGAATAAACTCCATGACGAGAAACTGCCCTTCATCTTCCGAAAAGTGGTCAATGACTTTCGGCAGCACCGGATGGCGCAGATTGGCGAGCAGCCGCGCCTCGCGATCAAAGGCGCGCTTGAGTTCATCAGATTTGGCTAACGTCTCTTTGAGCGCGACCGTGCGGCTCAATCGCTCGTCCACAGCTTCGTAGACCGCGCCCATTCCGCCACGCCCTAACTGGCGAATGATGCGATAGCGACCTTGCAGAACTGTGTCAGGAGCAGGCATCTCAAGTTTCTCCCGGATAAACCGGCCAGCCGCCGTGAGTTTATCTTTAACAAGGGAGATTTGCTAGACGAACTCCGGCGAGCTGATTTGCCAGGAAGGCGAAAGGCAGAATCCAGAATCCAGAATGGAAAGGGCGGAGAACCGCTTTTGTTTTTATTCTGACTCCTGGACTCTGGATTCTGCTTTTATTTCAGGTTATTGAAAAGCACCACGTCGCTCGTCATGATTCCGCGTGCGCAGGCGAGTTGCTTCCCATCGCGCGACCATTCGAAGGCGAAGATTTGGTCGGATTTGAAGTCGGTCAATTGCACGGGCTTGCCGCCGTCAGCGGGCTGACTCCAGATGTTGGAGACGCCGCCGCGTGAATCAACGTATGTGAGCGCGCTCCCGTCCAGAGTCCAGCGCACCGTTGCGGACGGAAGATTGAACGTCTTGACGGGTTGCCCACCTTCAAATGGAATCAGGGCGCTGACCAGTTGCGTATCAGGTTTTTCATCCCAGTAGTAACAGGCGATGAATTTTCCGTCGGGCGAGACGCTCGGCGATACCGAAAACTTGTCATTCAGTTTCACAGCCTCGCCGCCGTTAATTGATACCCTCCAGAGATTCGGATGCGACACGCCCATCGAAGCATAGATGACCCATTGACCGTCGGGAGAGAAGGCCGGATTGCGATCATAATTGCCGCTGGTCAATTGCTTCGCGTTGCTGCCGTCTATCTCCATCCTCCAGATAGTTGGCTTACTATTTTTTCGATCAGACACGAAAACTACGTAGCGGCCATCAGGCGAAACCACAGGGCCGAGATTAGTTCCTGCATCAAAGGTCAACTGCTTTTGATTGCTGCCGTCAGCATCCATAATCCAGAGATCACGATTGCCGGAGGCGTCCGACACGTAGACAATTTTACCGTCAGGCGTCCACGTTCCCCCGTAGTATTTGACTGCGCCGGAAGTAAGCTGTCTGGCTTTGCTCGTGTCTATCGCCGGGACGCCGTTGGCGGCGCGCGACTGCGCCCCCGTTATGCCCGGCGTGACCCAGATATTCGTGCTTTGATCGAAGCGCACCGTGACCACATCGCCGGTCTCGGATGCGACGCTGACGCCTGTATACTGATTCAGGTCGTTGGTCAGACGCCGCGACGTGCCTTCCGGGTAGGAAAGATGCCAGAGCTGTTGCAGCCTCGAATCCTGATCCGCCGCGTTAATCACGAGGCCGCTCCCGTCCGCCAGCCACGCGATTTGTCCGACTCCCACCCACTTCTCCGAAGTGATGGGCTTCTCCGTCCCGTCCTCGACACTCACTTCGACAACAGTCATTTCCTTTCCGGCGGAAGTATCCCCCGCAGAGACGGCAATGCTTTTGCCGTCCGGCGACCAGGCGGGGCTCTCGTAAAATTGCGGCGACTTGCGCGAGGCGAGGCGTCTTTCTCCTGTGCCGTCCGCATTGGCGATGAACAGCGCATATTCAGATTTGGTCGGCTCGCCCCGCATGAAAGCGAACTGCTTGCCGTCGGGCGAGAAAGTCACGGGCGTATCCACGTCCGACATGATCTTTTTCGGAGTGCCGCCCAGCACAGACACCTGGTAAAGCTCCTTGAGGGGATTGTTCGGCTTGGCTATGTTGTAATAAGCGTAATTGCCGTCCGGCGAGAGACTGAGTCCCCAATAATCAACTTCCGATGGCTCAACAATCTGTAAGTTTCTCGACGTGGCCACCTGCCTCACCCAGAGACTTCGCTGCCCGGCCTCGTTGGCGATGTAGGCGACAATCTTGCCGTCGGGCGAGATGGCAGCGCCGGCGATCTTGCCGGTCGTCGTCAACCTCGTGATTTTTATTTGCTGCGGAGCGGACGCTGCCCGCTGGGCACGCTGGTGCAGGTACATGTAGACCAGACCCGTGATGCCTGCGGCGAATGCGGCGACCAGCGCCAGCATAGCCCACTGCTTGAATCTGTCGCCCTGCTTGATGCGGCTCGCGGGTTGGGCGGAAGCGAGCGTGGAGCGCGCCGCCGGAACGTGGCTCGTGTGGGCAGACCTTTCTCTCTCGCTCTCAAGCGAATTCTGCGAAGCGATGGTACTAAACGCCGCCAGGCTACGCGATTCGGGCGGGACAGAGGTTTCCAGCTTGGCCTCAAAATCCACTTCCTGCTTTAAGGCTCTCAGGTCAACGAGCAAATCCTTGACCGTCTGGTAACGCTCCTCTTTGTCCTTGCGCAGCGCCTTTCTCAAAATTCTTTGCAATTCAAGCGGCGCTTCGTGCGGCCCGCCGGAAAGGGGCGGCGGCTCGCGATCCAGCACGGCGACGATCACGTCGCTCGTCGTCTCTCCACTGAAAGGCACACGCCCCGCGACCATCTCGTAGAGCACGCAGCCCAGACTCCAGATGTCCGTGCGCCCGTCCAGAGCATAGCCGCGCGCCTGCTCAGGCGACATATATGAGACCGTCCCCATCACCATGCCCGGACTTGTATTGACGAGCATCTGCGTCTGGGCTTCCGTATCAACCAGCGAAACCTGCCGCTCGGTCGGTTTGGCTAACCCGAAGTCGAGCAGCTTCGCGTAGCCATCCTTGCGCAGCATGATGTTTTCGGGCTTGATGTCGCGGTGAATAATCCCGACGGCATGGGCTGCCGTCAGCGCGGCAGCGATCTGCGCGGCGATGTCCAGAGCCTCGGAGAGTTTCACTCGGCGGCTGGCCATGTGCTGGCGCAGTGTCACGCCGTCAATAAACTCTGTAGCAATGAAATACGAGCCGTCCGTTTCGCCGATCTCGAAGATGGTCAGAATATTCGGATGATTCAGGCTCGATGCGCTTTTCGCTTCCTGCACGAAGCGTTGCATGCGCTGCTGGTCGGAGGCGATTTCCGGCGGCAGAATTTTCAGCGCGACGACGCGGTCAAGCGACGTATCTTTGGCCAGATAGACCTCGCCCATTCCGCCCGCGCCGATGTGGGAGCGAATTTCGTAGCGGCCAAGATTTGTACCCGTTGCGATTGACATCGGAAAACTAACGAAGGCGGCTACGCAAAAGAGCTATAGCGCGCGAATACTTGATAGTACGCAACGTTGACGATTTTAGTTGCGTTCTAGGCAGTGGGCAGTGGGCAGTGGGCAGTTAAAAGCAATAGCTCAACGCTGCTCGTCGCCAGTTCTTTACTGCCAACTGCCCACTGCCTACTGCTAACTGCTTTCCGCCGCGCAGCGTATCCCTGCAAAAGCGATGCGAAAATGGCGACGGAAGAAGTTGCGAAAGGAGATGCGCAGCGTGGAAGCCTGCGTTGCCCACGAACCACCTTTCAACACGCGATGGTCTTTGTCAAACCACGTTTCCGAGTATTCCGGGTAAGGAAACGCCTTGAAATCGGGATAGCCCAGAAATGGGCTGCTCGTCCATTCCCAGACGTTGCCGGTCATGTCCAGACACCCGGAATTGGACGCGCCCGCCGGGAAACTCCCGACAGGTGTTGTCCCCCAGAAGTGATAATTGAAATTACAGAGCGCGGGGCTGGGCTCCTCATCCCCCCAACTGAATCGCCGCTTCTTTTCGCTCGCGGCGTCCCACGCGGCAGCCTTTTCCCATTCGGCCTCGGTCGGCAGGCGTTTATGCTGAAAGCGCGCGTAGGCTTCCGCTTCGTACCAACTGACGCCCGTGACCGCGTGCTGCCGTTCTATCAAGCCTTCATCGAACATTCTTTGCACGCGCCACTCCCCGTTTTGTTGCGTCCAGTAAAGCGGAGAATTCCAGCCCTCGCGCTCGCGCCAACTCCAACCCTCATCGCTCCACCATTCGCGCCTGACGTATCCACCCTCGTTGATGAAATGCGCGTACTCTTCATTGGTCGTGAGCAATTTGTCTATCTTAAATGCTGGAAGAGAGACCGTGTGCGCGGGGAGTTCATTGTCGTAAGCGAAACTGTCCTCGCTTGCTCCCATCACGAAACTTCCTGCCGAGACATTCACCATCTCACCTTGTGGTGGCACAAGCGCGGTTGCGGAAACGACGCGCCTATCAAGCGTCTCAGCTTCAGCCGGGTACGTCTTCTTCGCTGGGTCGAGAAGATGAAAGAGGTAGGCGAGCGTCTCTTGATGCTGCTGCTCATGCTCAAGCACCAGGCGGAAGATGTAAGCGTCGCGCTGGAGCGGGTCTGCTTCGTTAAACTGAGTTTCTTCCAGATGCCTGAGAGTGCGCTCTCTGACGCGCGCCAGGTAGTCTTCCATCTCGCGGCGCGTTGGAAGATTCTTTGACTCTTCGCGCGGCGTGTTGATGGGGTCGAAGATGCGTTGGTAGCGTTCATCCGGCGCGTCTTCATTTTTCAATTTTTGCAGCAGCCAGTAGGCTTCAAAGACGCCGATGTGCGCGAGATGCCAGATGATCGGACGAAAGCCGAAGCCCGGACTTTCATGCAAATCCTCTTCGCGCGCCAGACGAAAAAGCGCGAGCGTGCGCGCGCGCGTCCGCTCCATCTCACGAGCAATCTCTTCTACTTTCTGCTTCGCCAACTTGTAGTTTCCTCTCAACTCCCGCCGCGTGTGAATAATCAAGCGTGATACGCTATCATAGCAGAAGGACGAAATGAGGCAGGCTGTTGTTAGCAAAGACGGGGAAGCAATAGACAGGATTAACAGGATTATCAAGATTAAGGAAATCAGATGGGTCAGTGAAGCTTGATGCTTCTTCTCTTATTTTATCCTGTCCATCTTGTTAATCTCGGTCTATTTCCTTTTCCCTCTTACCGATTTTGTTATTGACTCTAAAATCTTTTTGCAAAGAACCAAATGATGTCCCGACAATCGTCTGACCAACCTCACCATAACGACCGTCTCGTTATTCACAATCTCGTCCGTGGCGATTTAAATGCGAGCTTTGCGGAGGACGTGCGCGCGGGGCTTTCAGCTTCACCCCGGCACCTCTTCCCGAAATATTTTTACGACGAACTGGGCTCGCAGCTTTTTGAAGCCATCTGCCTCCTGCCCGAATATTACCTGACGCGTGCCGAGAACGAGATTTTCTCACGCTACTCGGACGAGATTGTTAGTGAGGTTTCGACCGAAAAGGTTTCACTCATCGAGATGGGGAGCGGGAGCGCCTCTAAAACGCGCCTCATCATCGAAGCGTTGTTGAAGCGTCAATCGGAGCTGCTCTACATCCCGGTGGACATCTCCGCGACCGCTCTTGAGCAAAGCTCGCGCGTGCTCCTGCAATCTTACCCGGATTTAAGAATCGAGGCTTACGCCAGCGACTACTACAACGCTATCGATGCGCTAGCTCGACAGCCGAGAGGGCGAACGCTGGCGCTCTTTCTCGGCTCGAATATCGGAAATTTCGACGCGGGCGAAGCGCATATTTTCCTGCGCGCCCTGCGCCGCGTGCTGCGCGTTGGGGATGCTCTTCTGCTCGGCGTGGATTTACGAAAGCAGGCCGAGATGCTGGAAGCCGCCTACGACGATGCGCTGGGTGTGACCGCTGCCTTCAACCTCAATCTGCTCGCGCGCATCAACCGCGAGCTGGAAGCTGATTTTAACGTGCGCGCCTTTCGTCATCAGGCCATCTACAATGAAGAGTTGGGGCGCGTCGAAGTTTACATTGTCAGCAACGCCGCGCAGACGGTCTCGATTCGCCGCCTTGAGATGGAAATCCAGTTTGCGGAGGGCGAGCGTATTCACACGGAGAACTCTTACAAGTCCGATCTGGCGGGGCTGTCGCAACTGGCAACCGCGACAGGTTACACACGCGCCCGAACCTGGCTCGACGAGCGCGAACAATTCAGCAGTAATCTTTTCATCGCAGTTGGGGAAGAAGGGTAAGGAGTTTTCAGTTTTGAGTTTTCAGTTTTCAGTAAAAGCAACTTGTCTTTGCTGAAAACTGAAAACTCAAAACTGAAAACTGGCGAGAACATGATTCACGACGACACAATTGAAGCTCAGGACGCCTGCACAGAAAAACCCGCTATTGCGGCGACGGCGCGCGAAGTGTTCCCGCTCCTGACCGGGACTGTGACGGCAGACTCTGCGCCACTTTTTGTGGAGAACTTGCGGCGCGGCGCAAAACCTCGCTCGGAGTGGATGTGCGGCATCGAGTTTGAATTGTTCGGCTACGACCTGCGCGCCGATTACGAGCGTATCCGTCCCTCCCAGGTTCAGCGAGTGCTGGCGGGCTTCGCTCCTTCCTCAAGCGACCTCGTCTATGAAGACAACCTGCTCGTGGAAGTTAACGCCGGGCAGATGAATCGTCTGACAGTCGAGCCGGGCGGCCAGATTGAATTCTCCGGCGCGCCGCAGCGAAGACTACAGGATGTCGAGCGCGAAATCCGCCGCTACCTTATGCGGCTGCACGAAATTGCCGAGGGCGATTGCCTGGCTTTTCTCGCAGTCGGTTTCGACCCATTACGCAACCTGGAAGAGCAACGCTGGTTTCCGAAAGCTCGCTATGAAGTGATGCGTCCTTATTTGGGCAAGCGCGGCGCGCGCGCGTGGGACATGATGACGCGCACCTGTGCGGCGCAAGCCAATCTGGATTACGGCTCAATGGCAGACCTCGCCAAAAAATTCCAGCTTGGCAATCGCCTCGCGCCCATCGTCACGGCCATCTTCGCCAACTCACCTTTCGAGAACGGGCGCGTTTCAAATTATAAATCAACACGCGCCGCCGTCTGGCTGGAAACAGACCGTGCTCGCACGGGCATCTCTCCGCCGGCGATTAGCGAAGATTTCTCGCCGGAAGAATTTGTTCGCTATGCGCTCGGTGTGCCGATGCTCTTCGTGCAACGCGACGGGCGCTATTTTGATACGCCGACGGGAATGAAGTTCGGTGATTTTCTCGCGCAGGGCTGTACCTCAGTTCAGCCCGTTTTCGGCGACTGGGCTGACCATCTGACCACCATCTTCACAGAGGCGCGTCTCAAGCAACACATCGAGGTTCGCAGCGCCGACTGCGTCAATCTCTCAATGGCGCTCGCCCTGCAAGCTCTCTGGAAAGGATTGATGTACGATGAAGGCGCGCTGGATGACGCCTTGCAGCTTGCGCCGAAGTTAAGCCTCGCAGAGATGCGCGATCTGCAAGAGCGCGTGGCGCGCGACGCATTGAACGCGCGTTGCGAGAGTGTGGACGTGCTCAGGATAGCGAAAGAGGTCGTGCGCCTCGCCCGTTGCGGGCTTGAGCGCATAGCGCCTGCGGAAGTCGGCTATCTGGATGTGCTTCACGAGCAGGTCATCCAAGATGAGGTCTGCCCGGCGGACATCTTGCTGCGCAACTGGCACGGCTCATGGCATCATTCGATGAAACACATCCTCGAACACTTACGCATAGCTTGAAACGCTATTCCATTCTTTTGCGTCTGACAAAATGTCTGCGCCTGAACAAAGCAATGCACCGCTCGTAGAGTTTCGCAACGTCAGCTATGGCGTGCCCGGTCTCCCCGCGCCGATTATTTCCAATCTCAATCTCACAGTTAGTCAAGGCGAGACGCTCGTGCTGCTGGGCGAGTCGGGCTGCGGGAAGACGACGACGCTCAGGCTCGTCAATCGTCTCCTGTTGCCGACAAGCGGCGAGGTGCTGGTCGAGGGCAAGCGCACCGTTGAGTGGGACGCCATTGCCTTGCGGCGGCGCACCGGCTACGTGATTCAGGAGGCGGGACTGTTCCCGCACTTCACGGTCGAGCGCAACGTCGCGCTCGTGCCGACGCTGGAAAATTGGGAAAAGGAACGCGTGCGTGCGCGCGTGCGCGAGTTGCTGCACGTGGTCGGTCTCAACCCGGACGTGTTTGCGTCGCGCTTTCCGCGCGAGTTGTCGGGCGGGCAAAGGCAGCGCGTCGGCGTGGCGCGCGCCCTCGCAAGCAACCCGCCACTGTTGCTGATGGATGAACCGTTCGGCGCGCTCGACCCGCTGACGCGCGCATCTTTGCAAAGAGAGTTTGGTGAACTCTCGAAGCAACTGGGCAAGACCGTCATCTTCGTGACGCACGACGTGCGCGAGGCTTTGCTCGTCGGCTCACGCATCGGTCTGATGCACGCCGGAGAGCTTATTCTTTTGGAGACGCCGGAAGATTTCCTGCGCTCCGGCTTGATGCAGGCGCGCGCCTACATCGAGACGCTCCGCCTCGACCCGCGCGTGATTGCTGCCATCCTGGAGCAAGCGCCGCCTGTTAATGCTGCCGGGAGGAACGAACCATGAGCGCGTGGGGTGAGTTCCTGAGAGATAATTGGCGGGACATCCTGGCGCTCATGGGCGAGCATTTGATGCTCGTGCTCATCTCGACCTCGATTGCTGTTGCCATCGGAATCCCTCTCGGCATCCTGCTTTCGCGTCGCCCACGCCTGCGCGCTCCCGTGCTCGGCATCGCCAACGTGATGCAGACCGTGCCGAGCCTTGCGCTGTTCGGTCTGCTCATCCCTCTTCCTTTCATCGGCGGCATCGGCGCGCGCACAGCCATCGTCGCGCTGGTGCTTTACGCCTTGCTGCCCGTCATTCGCAACACCGTGACGGGCATTCTCGGCGTTGATAAAAACGTCCGCGAGGCTGCCGTGGCAATGGGGATGACCAACAGGCAGATTCTCTGGCAGGTGGAATTGCCGCTCGCGATGAGCGTGATCCTGACGGGTGTCAGAGTCGCGGTCGTCATCTCCGTTGGGGTGGCGACAATCGCGGCAGCGGTCGGCGCAGGGGGCTTAGGCACATACATCTTTCGGGGCTTGCGGCAATATGACAATCGTTTGATTCTGGCAGGCGCGATTCCTGCGGCGTTGATGGCGCTGGCGGCGGATTTCGGCATTGGCTTACTGGAAAAACGTTTCGATGCGGCGAGAGCGCGGGCATCGCACAAGAGAAGCTTGCTTGCACGTTCCCTTGTGTGGGCCATGCTCGGCCTTGCTCTGCTCGGCGGTGGATATGCGGTCTGGCGCGGCGCACGCTCATCTCAAGGGCAGGCAGATAATCGCCCGCGTGTCATCGTCGGCTCGAAAGATTTCACAGAGTCTGTGCTGCTGGCCGAGATATACGCTCAGATGTTGGAGGCGCGCGGGGTGTTGGTGACGAGAAACTTCGAGCTGGCCGGAAATGTTCCGCACGAATCAATCATCAGTGGACAGCTTGACGCTTACCCGGAATACACAGGCACGTCCTACATGGCGATCTTGAAGTACCCGCGCAACTCGGACGCTCGCGCAGTTTACGAAACGGTGAAACGCGACTATGCCGAACGGTTTAATGTCGAAACCGGGCCACCGCTTGGCTTCAGCAGCGACTTTGCCATCCTCGTGCGCGGGGCGGATGCGCGCCGTCTCGGTTTGAAAACAATCTCGGATGCTGTCCCGCACGCCGTCAACTGGCGCGCAGGCTTCGGGCAGGATTTCATGTCGCGCGCCGACGGCTATCCAGGCTTCGCGCGCACGTACAATTTGAAATTCGCTGCCGCGCCGCGCGAGATGGATTTGTCGCTCACCTATCGCGCTCTCGCCACCAATCAGGTTGATCTGATCGCGGGCAACTCGACAGACGGATTGATTACCACGCTCGACCTCGTGCAGCTCGAAGACGACCGGCACTACTTTCCGCCCTACGAGGCCGTCATCATGATTCGACAGGACACACTCAAGCGCGTGCCCGCCGCCGCGGAGGTTCTTTCTATCCTCGGAGGCCGTCTCTCAACCGATGAGATGCGCCACCTGAACTACGAAGTTGACGGCAATCATCGTGACAGGCGCGAGGTCGCGCGTGAGTGGATCGCAAAAAGAGCAGTGAGCAATGTTGCCCATAAAGTTAGCAACTTTAATATATTTGAAGAATAATCAAATTCGCCAACAAATCCTCAAATCGGCAATAAGAGTTCCTTTGACATCTTGTAATGATAAGCCCATAGTCCTTCCGTATGATAGATTTTTGTTAGCAAGAGCCTCACTCCTCAACAAGTCCTGCTCCTGTTATACAAATAATTGCCATCTATGTGATAAGGTATCGCACCAAATAAATCGATGCCTTAGTCACCTAAATTTTCAACCGAATACCGGAGAAAGAAATGAATAAATTAATAATCCTTTTAGTAGTATCAGTTTTAGCTGGTGCGGGAATTGTTTACACAAACACTTCTCAACAGCAAGAAACAGGATCAACTCCAAAACGAGTCACGAAAGAATCTCAAAGGGAACGAGGCCGAACAGTATTTAAAGGCTTTGGCAATTCTCTGCCTAAGTTGTCGATTATGGCTTCTGTCGCCACGTCTGAAGAGGTGGGAACCGAAATAGGGGTCGGGTTACCAATGTTAAGCCCATCTGATCCCCCTGTTAATTTCAAAGAAATCCTGAAGGGTTTGTCCTGTAGCAGCGATGCCATAGTGATTGGAACGGTTAAAGAACAGACTTCTCGCCTGACAGAGGATGACACTTTCATTTACACCGACAATGTAATCAGCATTGAAGAAGTTATTAAGAATAATCTGGAAGCACCTATTCAAGCCAGTGACCGCATTTTAATCTCTCGAATTGGTGGTAAGATCAGGCTTAATGGCAAAAATGTTACCGCCCGACACGACGCAATTCTACCATTAGAACTAAACCAGCCACACCTGCTGTTTCTCTCTTACATTCCAGAACGGGGCGTATATGTTGCCAATAGTGCTAACGGAAGTTTTTTACTCAAAAAGAATAAAATCATTAACCTCACAAAACCAGTAGTGGGTAAGGAGTTCCAGAGTGGGAATGATGCAACAATTTTTACCAATGAAATCCGCTCGTCAGCCGCTGCCACGTGTGATGCCGAGACACAGAGGGGCACAAAATAATGCGGTTCCCTCAACCATCTGCTTGAACCTATCGTTTAATCCTTTTGTTATCTTGCATATTAATTGCGATACTTAGCGGCACACTGACAAGCTTCACACAATAGACCTGTTGCGTGATAAGGCAGCTTAACAAAAGACAAAGCTGCCGTTCAGTTCACTGACATTACAACTGCAATCCTGTTCTTTGAAAGATTCTCTCATAAGCTCTGAGGTTGACTAACCCAGC
>JAVHVE010000048.1:0-78776 GCA_032160705.1 Acidobacteriota bacterium
GGATAATGTGGCGATGGAGATTGAATTGATTGCTCCGATTGCCATGGAGAAGGGCTTGCGGTTCGCTATTCGTGAAGGTGGGAGAACTGTCGGGGCTGGTACTGTCTCCGAAATCGTTGAATAGCTCTCCCCACGAGAAGTTGAGTTAAGGAAACTATGCTGAACGAAAAGATCAGAATCAGACTCAAGGCTTACGATCATCGCGTGCTCGACCAGAGTACCTCCGAGATCGTCGAGACGGCGAAGCGCACGGGCGCGCGTGTCGCAGGGCCCATTCCGCTTCCCACTTTGAAAAATAAGTGGACGGTCTTGCGCTCGCCGCACGTTGATAAAAAATCGCGCGAGCAGTTCGAGATCAGAACGCACAAGCGTCTGATGGATATTCTTGACCCGACGCCGCAGACCGTGGACGCGCTGATGAAGCTAGACCTTCCGGCGGGCGTTGACGTAGAGATTAAAGCGTTCGGTAGACAATAAAAAGCCGTGACGGGTAAGCGCGTGACAGGTGACAAGTGAAAAACTTTGAACCTGTCACCTGTCACCTGTCACTTGTCACGAGGTAAGAGATGATTAACGGAATCATCGGTAAGAAAGTCGGGATGACGCAGATTTTTGCTGCGGACGGGACGGTCACTCCGGTGACTGTCATCAAGGCGGGCCCGTGCGTCGTCGTGCAGAAGAAATCTTCTGCGGGGAAAGATGGCTATAACGCAGTGCAGCTCGGGCTGGTCGAAGATAAGCCCGTCAGGCTCAAGAACGTGAATAAGCCGATGCGCGGGCACTTTGAGAAGACCGGCGGCGGCGTTCCTCCGACGCGTGTGCTGAAAGAGTTTCGCCTCGAAGATTCTGCGGACGCGACGAACGTCGGCGACAAGGTGCTGGTTGACCAGTTCGCTGACGGAGACATGATTGAAGTCATCGGGCGTTCAAAAGGGCGCGGCTTCGCCGGGACGGTCAAGCGGCACAACTTTAATCGCGGCCCTGAATCGCACGGCTCGATGAACGTTCGTGCGCCCGGCTCAATCGGCCAGTCGGCCTATCCTTCGCGCGTCATCAAGGGCACGCGCTCTTCCGGCCACATGGGCGACGAGCGTGTGTCCATTAGAGGGCTGACGGTGGCTCGCGTTGATATTGAGAACAACCTGCTGATGGTGCGCGGCGCAGTTCCCGGCGCGACCGGCAGCGTAGTGATTATTAAGAAGGCTGTTAGACAGAAGAAATAGTTTTCAGTTTTCGGTTTTCAGTTTTCAGAAAGAAGCGAGCGGCTTTTAACTGAAAACTCAAAACTGAAAACTCAAAACTGCGAACGGAGTGAGCTATGCCTACCGTTAAGGTGCGCAATCTGAAGAATGAAGAGGTCGGCGATCTGGAATTGTCCGACGTGGTGTTCGGTGCGGAGTTGAATGAATCGTTGATTCATGCTGCCGTGAGGAATTTCACGGCGAGCGGTCGCGCGGGCACGGTCGGCACGAAGACGCGCGGCGACGTCTCAGGTTCTGGCAGGAAGCTGTGGAAGCAAAAAGGGACGGGACGCGCTCGCATCGCGTCAATCCGCAGCCCTTTGTGGAAAGGCGGCGGCAACGTGCATGGCCCGCAGGCGCGCGATTGGTCTTACAACATGCCGAAGAAGATGCGGCGCGGCGCTTTGCGTTCCGCTTTGTCTGAGCGTGTGCGCGAAGGCAACGTGATCGTGCTTGAAAGCTTCTCGCTCGACGAGCCGAAGACGAAAGGTTTTCTTCAATCGCTCGGCGCGCTTGGCTTGGAAGGCAAGACGCTGATTGTTGACAGTCTGGACAACGTCAACCTGCTGCTGTCGGCGCGCAACGTCAAACGCGCGAAAGTCGTCAACAGCTACGGCCTGAATATCTACGACCTGCTCTATCACGAAAAGCTCGTGCTCTCGCGCGCTGCTGTGGAGGAGTTGGCCGAATTGCTCGACCCGCAATCGAAGAAGGCGGGAGCGCGAAGCGACGACGAGGGCGCAGCAGACGAAGAAGTGAGTGAAGGCATGACGAACGATGCCGGGCAGAGTACGGAAGCGACAGAGGAGGCGGCATAAGAGATGAGAACGGTTTGGGACATCATCAAGTCGCCTGTGATTACGGAAAAGGCGCTCGTTGCAAAAGAAGAGACGCAGGATGCGCGGCAACTCCTGACCTTCCGCGTTGACCGGCACGCGACAAAACCTGAGATCAAATCGGCAGTCGAGACGATCTTCCAGGTCAAGGTTGATGCGGTCAGAACGCTCAACTACATGGGCAAGATCAAGCGTCGTGGACGCTACGAGGGGCGCAGGCCTGCCTGGAAGAAAGCCTACGTCACGTTGAAACAGGGCGAGCAGCCGCTCGATTACGGCGAAGCAATTTAACAGTTCACAGTTTTCAGTTTTCAGTTTTCAGCAACAGCCGGGAACTCAGAACTGAAAACTCAAAACTGAAAACTGAAAACTGCTATGGGTATCAAGAAACTTACACCGACATCACCGGCGCGTCGCTATCAGACCTATTTGACGCGCGATGAGCTGACCGTAGGCGCAGAGCCTGAGAAGTCTCTGCTTGAGCCGAAGAAGCGTATTTCGGGGCGCAACAACGATGGGCGCATCACGGTGCGTCGTCGCGGCGGCGGCCACAAGCGGCACTACCGGATCATTGATTTCAAGCGCGACAAAGCGGGCATCCCCGGTCGCGTCACACAGATCGAGTATGACCCGAACCGCTCGGCGCACATTGCGCTCGTCACGTACCTTGACGGCGAGAAGCGTTACATTATCGCTCCGACCGGATTGGAAGTGGGCAAGACCGTGATGAGCGGCCCTGACGCAGACATCCTGCCGGGCAACGCTCTGCCGATTCGCAACATTCCGCTCGGCACGCAGATTCACAATATCGAGATGCGCCCCGGCAAAGGCGGGCAGATGGCGCGCTCAGCCGGAGCCTTCGCGCAGTTGGTTGCGAAGGAAGGCGACCATGCGCAGCTTCGGATGCCTTCGGGCGAAGTTCGTCGTGTGCCTGTCGTCTGTATGGCGACTGTCGGTCAGGTCGGAAACGTCGAGCATGAGAACGTTTCTTACGGCAAAGCCGGACGCTCACGCTGGAAGGGCATTCGTCCGCACGTTCGCGGAGTGGCGATGAATCCGGTGGATCACCCGCACGGCGGCGGCGAGGGTAAGACTTCGGGCGGGCGCAATCCCGTCACGCCCTGGGGACAACCGACGCGCGGCTACAAGACGCGCAGCAACAAACGCACGCAGAAGATGATCGTGCGCGATAGAAGAGTTAAATAACAGTTTTCAGTTTTTAGTTTTCAGTTTTGAGCCAAAGGCAATGAACTGAGAACTGAAAACCGAAAACTGAAAACTGTGGAGCGAAGCGAAACATGGCACGTTCAGTTAAAAAAGGTGCGTTTATCGACAAGAGCATTATGAAGGCTGTGGAGCGCATTCGCGCGGGCGGCGCGCGGCCTCCGGCCATCAAGACCTGGTCGCGTCGTTCGACGATCACGCCCGACATGGTTGGACTGACCTTCGGCGTGCACAACGGCAGACGACATCTCCCGATCTACGTGACGGAGAACATGGTCGGCCACAAGCTGGGCGAGTTTGCGCCAACGCGCACCTTCAAAGGCCATTCGGGAACGAAGGCCGAGAAGAGTTCAAAGGTAGCGAAGAAATAGTTTTGAGTTTTTAGTTTTCAGTTTTCAGAAGGGAGCGAAAAGCTTTCCACTGAAAACTGAAAACCGGAAACTGAAAACTGCAAACGGAGTGAGCTAATGGAAGCAAGAGCGAGTGCAAAGTATCTACGGGGGTCGGCTCAGAAAGCGCGGCTCGTGATAGATATGATTCGCGGCAAGAATGTCAATCAGGCTTTGGCGATTTTGCAGTTCACGAATAAGCGCGCGGCTGACGGCATCGAGAAGTGTGTGCGTTCGGCTATCGCCAATGCCAGTGAGGCGGCAGAGAAGGCCAATGTCGCCATTGACCCGGACGAGCTGTGGGTGAAAGCCTGCTTTGTTGATCGCGGGCCGACGAAGAATCGCCGCCGCATGCGTCCTGCGCCGCAGGGTCGCGCCTATCGTGAGCGTCGCCATTTCTGCAACGTCACGATTCTTCTCTCGAACGACGAGAAGATAACAGCCGCTGACGCGAAGAAGGGCAGCAAAACTGCTGAGGCCAAGCCCGCGAAGCTTGCAGAAAGCAAGACACGCAAGCGCGGTGGGGCAGTCGCCGCGCCGCGAGCCAAGCGCGCTGCGCAGAAGACCGAGGGCGCTGGCACGGAAACCAAGAGCGACACGAAGAAGAGTGAGAGCGCAGCAGAAGAAACTGCGACGACTGAAGAATAGAATTATTTTTGGTTTTAGATTTTTGATTTGCGATTCGGTTGAGGAATTAAATCCTTTCCTTATTCAATCAAAAATTGGAGAAACAAAGTGGGTCAGAAAGTTCATCCATACGGCTTCCGCCTCGGTTACAACAAAGACTGGCACTCGCATTGGTTTGCCAAGCGTCAATATGGCGAGTACCTGCTGGAAGATTTGAAGCTGAAGCGCGAGTTGAAACAAAAATTCACGGGCGCGGGCGTCAGCCACGTTGACGTTGAGCGCGCGGCCAATCGCCTGAAGATCATCATCTACACCTCGCGCCCCGGCATCATCATCGGGCGCAAGGGCGCGGAGATTGACAAGCTCAAAGGCGACCTTTCAGCTCGCACAGGGCGTGAGGTTCTGGTTTCGATTCAGGAGATTCACAAGCCGGAACTGAACGCGCAGCTTCAGGCCGAAAAGATTGCCGTGCAATTAGAGAAGCGTATCGCTTTTCGCCGCGCCATGCGCAAAACGGTAGAGGAATCCATCCGCTTCGGCGCGCAGGGCATCAAGGTCAAGATTTCGGGTCGCCTGAACGGAGCCGAGATTGCGCGCAGCGAGTGGCATTTGCAGGGTCAGTTGCCGCTGCACACTCTGCGCGCAGACATTGACTACGGACTGGCTGAAGCGCACACGACGTTTGGCGTCATCGGCGTCAAGGTCTGGATTTACAGGGGCGAGATTCTCGACCCGAAAGCCTCGATGGCGCGTGGTACGGGCACTGACCCGATCAACGAGCCGCGCGGCGACGGACGCGAGCGCCGTCCGCGCACGCGCCGCGAGCGTGAAGGCGGTGGCCGCGACGGTGAGCGCGGAGACCGTCCGGGACGTGGACGCGGCGGAGAAAGATCATAAGGCCGTGACGGGTAACAGGTGACAGGTGACAAGTAAAAGCTTGTTACTACCTGTCACCTGTCACCTGTCACCTGTCACGAGGTTGTCATTATGTTGATGCCGAAAAAAGTAAAGCACCGGAAGCAGATGAAGGGGCGCATGACGGGCGTGGCGAACAGGGGCGGCGCAATCAGCTTCGGTGAATATGGACTGAAGTGTCTGGAGCCTGCCTGGATCACGGATCGTCAGATTGAAGCCGCGCGTATTGCTATGACGCGCCACATCAAGCGCGGCGGCAAAATCTGGATTCGCATGTTTCCCGACAAGCCCATCACCAAGAAGCCTGCGGAGACGCGCATGGGCAAAGGCAAGGGCGCGCCCGAATACTGGGTCGCAGTCGTCAAACCCGGTCGCATCCTCTACGAGATTGAAGGCGTGGACGAGACGACGGCGCGGGAAGCGATGCGACTCGCAGCACAGAAGCTTCCGATCAAGACGAAATTTGTGAGGCGCGCGGATCAAGAAGGAGGCGCGATATAGTTTTATGGTGAAGAAACGCGAAGAATTGGAACGTCTGCGCGATACGTCGGACGAAGATTTGCAGGCTGAGGCCGCGCGCTTGAAAGAGTCGCTCTTTCGTTTGAACTTCAAGCTGGCGCTCGGCGAAGTTGACGCAATCAAGAATGTCCGCCAAGAGAAGAAATCTCTGGCGCGGATTCGAACACTCATGCGCGAACGCGCGGCGCAGGCAGGAACGAAGTAAGAGGTTCACAAAAGATGGCAGAAGAAAATCAGGAAGACGTTAAGCCGACGACAGACGATGTGGCTGTTGCGGAAATCACGGATGCTGGCGAGACCTTAGCGCACGCGGTTGCGCCAAACGTTGATTCGCAGCCGGGTAATGCTTCAGGGACAGAAGCGGGCAAGCGCGGCAAGCGCTCGCAAAAAGTCGGCATCGTCGCTTCAGACAAGATGGAGAAAACGATTGTCGTCCGCGTTGATCGTCTCATCAAGCATCCGAAGTATCGTCGCTACGTGCGCCGCACGTCGAAATTCATGGCGCACGACGAAACGGGAGCCGCCATTGGCGACAAGGTGCGCATCGTCGAGACGCGCCCGCTCTCAGCCAGAAAACGCTGGCGCGTTGTCGAGATTGTGCAGAAAGCGGAAAAATAGTTTTCAGTTTTCAGTTTTCAGAAGGGAACGAGAAGCTTTTACTGAAAACTGAAAACCGGAAACTGAAAACTGCGAACGGAGTGAGCAGTCATGATTCAAATGCAGACCTCTCTGGAGGTTGCTGACAATTCGGGGGCGCGGCGTGTGGAGATGATTATGCCGATTGGTGGGTCAACCGGCAAGATTGCCAGCTTAGGCGACCGCATCAAGGTCACGGTCAAGGAAGCGACGCCCGACGGAACAATCAAGAAGGGCACGGTGCAGAACGCCGTCATCGTCCGCACGCGCAAGGAAGTGCGCCGCAAGGATGGAACGTACATTCGTTTCGACCAGAACGCGGCGGTGCTTATCAAAGACGACGGCACGCCGATTGGCACGCGCGTCTTCGGGCCTGTGGCGCGCGAGCTGCGCGACAAAAATTATATGAAAATCGTTTCGCTCGCGCCGGAGGTGATATAGAAGTGGCTCAAGGAACTAAACGCGCGAAGATCAGAAAGAACGATCAGGTCATCGTCATTGCCGGACGCGACAAAGGCAAGCGTGGTCGTGTGCTCGAAGTCTTGCCGAGCGAGGGTAAAGTAAAAGTCGAAGGCGCGGGAATGATTAAGAAACATCAGCGCGCCAACCCTTCAAACAATCGCGGCGGCGGCATTATTGAAAAGGAAGCCTATCTCGACATCTCGAACGTGCAGTTGATCGACCCGGATTCGGGCAAGCCGACGCGCGTTAGATACGAAGTCGAGGGCGACGGCTCGAAGACCCGCGTTGCTGCGCGGAGCGGGCACAGCCTGGAGAAGTAGTTTTAGCGGAAGTGGAAAAGTTGAAAATAGTCTGGAAACGCTTGAGCTGAAACTTTCAGGCAGCGAGACCCAGACGCGAGGGTTAAGAAAATGGCAGCGAGATTAAAAGAGCGATATACGAAAGAGATTGCGCCCGCGATCTCGAAAGAGTTTGAGATTAAGAATCCGATGGCCGTGCCGCGCCTGGAGAAGATCGTCATCAACATGGGCATGGGCGAAGCCATCGCCAATTCCAAGATTCTGGACACGGCGGCAGACGAGATACGCTCGATTACAGGCCAGAAGCCTGTGGTCACGAAAGCAAAAAAATCCATCGCCTCGTTTAAGCTGCGGCAGGGAATGCCCATCGGCGTGATGGTCACGTTGCGCGGCGACCGGATGTACGAGTTTCTTGACCGGCTGGTGTCGGTGGCGCTGCCGCGCGTGAGGGATTTTCGCGGCGTCAGTCCGAAAGCGTTTGACGGGCGCGGCAACTACACGCTTGGCATTCGTGAGCAACTGATTTTCCCCGAAATTGATTTCAACAAAGTGGACAAAACGCGCGGCATGAACATTTCGATTGTCACCACCGCGCGCGACGACGAGCAGGCGCGTGCGCTTCTGAAGGCGCTGGGCATGCCGTTTAGACAATAAAACCGTGACAAGTGACAGGTGACAAGTAAACACCTGTTCTAACCTGTCACCTGTCACCTGTTACGTGTCACGAGAAAGAAATGGCAAAGAAATCACTGATTGCGAAAGCGAACCGGAAACCGAAGTTCTCGTCGCGCGCCTATACGCGCTGCAAGCGGTGCGGACGCCCGCGCGGCTACCTGCGCAAGTTTAACTTGTGCCGCATCTGCTTCCGCGAGCTGGCGCTGCAAGGGCAAATCCCCGGCGTCGTGAAATCAAGTTGGTAGTTTTCAGTTTTCAGTTTTGAGTTTTCAGTAAAAGCTGAAGGTCAATAACTGAAAACCGAAAACTGAAAACTGAAAACTGGAGTTTAGTAATGACTGATCCTATCGCCGATATGTTGACGCGCATCCGCAACGCAATAGCTGCGAAGCATTCGCGCGTTGATATTCCGGCCTCGAAATTGAAACTGGAGATCGCCCGAATCCTGAAAGAAGAGGGCTATATCAACAACTTCGTCGTCAAAGGCGAGGGCACCAAGCGCACGATTCGCATCTTCCTGCGCTACGATGCGCGCGGCACAAGCTCGATCACGCATCTGCAAAGGGTGTCGCGTCCCGGTCGCCGCGTTTACATGGGCGCAACCGAGATTCCGAAAGTGCTCGGCGGCTATGGCGTCAACATCGTTTCGACTTCGCGCGGCCTGATGAGCGGCAAAACCGCCCGCCGCGAGAATATCGGCGGCGAAGTGCTGGCACAAATATATTAGTGACGAGTGACAAGTGACAGGTGACAAGTAAGAACTTGTCTTCATCCTGTCACCTGTCACCCGTCACCTGTCACGAGGTAATTATGTCTCGCATTGGAAAGAAAGCTATTACTGTTCCGGGTGGCGTCACGGTCAAAATCAGCGACCGTGAGCTGGAAGTGAAGGGCGCGAAGGGTACGCTCAGGACGCCCGTTCCTGAAGGCATCACGTTCAAGCAGGAAGGCGACCAGTTGGTGGCCGAGCGCGCCTCGGACGATCTGGCCGCGCTGCACGGATTGGCGCGCGCGCTGGCTAATAACGCCATCGTTGGCGTGACGGAAGGTTTTACAAGGCAGATGGACGTGGTCGGCGTCGGCTACAAGGCCGATGTGCAAGGCAAGAAGATCGTCTTCGCGCTCGGCTACTCGCATCCGATTGAATTTCCGTTGCCCGAAGGCATTGAAGCCAAAGCCGAGCGCATCCCGACCAAGCAAAGCATCCAGCAGTATCAGACGACGCTAACCCTCTCCGGGATTGACAAGCAGAAACTCGGCCAGGTGGCGGCAGAGATGCACACGCTCAGAAAACCCGACGCCTACAAAGGCAAAGGCGTGCGCTACAGCGATGTCCCGATTAAATTGAAACCGGGGAAGACAGGAAAATAGTAATCAGTTTTCAGTTTTAAGTTAATCTTCAGAACTGAAAACTGAAAACTTAAAACTGGAAACTGATAATCATGGCACAAAGAAATAGAGCGGCAGTTCGCAGCGCGGTTCACAAGCGCATTCGCCGCAAGGTGCGTGGCTCGACGGAGCGCCCGCGCCTGGCGGTCTATCGGAGTCTGAATCATATCTATGCTCAGGTGATTGACGATGAGCGTGGGCTGACTCTGGCTTCGGCTTCGACCACTGAAAAAGATTTGCGCGGCGGGACGGGCGGCAATCTGGAAGCGGCACAACGCATCGGGCGCACCATCGCCGAACGCGCGCTGGCTGCCGGAATCAACAGCGTCGTTTTTGATCGCGGCGGCTATCTTTATCACGGTCGCGTCAAGGCGTTGACGGATGCAGCCCGCGAAGCCGGATTGAATAAGGACGAAGCGAAGGCTGAAGCGGCCTCGTCCGATGGCAATGAGGATAACAGGGAGCAGTAATGAGACAACCCAGACAACGTATTCCGGCACAGGGGCTTGATCTGAAGGATCAGGTCATCTCCATCAACCGCGTGACCAAAGTGGTCAAAGGCGGCAAGAATCTGAGTTTTGCTGCGCTCGTCGTGATCGGTGACGAAGCGGGTCACGTCGGCTTCGGGACAGGCAAGGCGCGCGAAGTGCCACTCGCCATCAAGAAAGGCATCGAGTCGGCCAAGAAGAATCTGATTCGCGTGCCTCTCATCAACCACACATTGCCGCACCAACTGATTGGAAAGTTCGGGGCAGGCCGTGTGCTGATGAAACCGGCTTCGGAAGGCACGGGCGTCATTGCAGGAGGCGCGGTTCGCGCCGTCATGCAGGCCGTCGGAG
This sequence comes from Acidobacteriota bacterium, assembly GCA_032160705.1. GTDB lineage: Bacteria > Acidobacteriota > Blastocatellia > Pyrinomonadales > Pyrinomonadaceae > QHXM01. The sequence goes on from JAVHVE010000048.1 coordinate 10,052, forward strand.
TTCATGACGTTCGCACCAAAGTTCTCGGCTCAAGCAATCCGCATAACGTCGTGCGCGCTACGTTCGATGGTCTGCTGAAGATGAAAGACCCGATGGAACTGGCACGTCTGCGCGGCAAGCAGGTCGAAGAATTGTAAAAGCCGTGACGAGTGACAGGTGACAGGTGACAAGAAAAAAGCTTGTTCTCGTCCTGTCACCTGTGACCTGTCACCTGTCACGAGGTAAAGAAATGGCAGACGATAAAAAAGAGCAGGCGAGTAGCGGCGGGACGATTCGCATCCAGTATTACCGGAGTTCTATCTCCACGCCGAAGACGCATAAGCAGATCGTGAAGAGTCTCGGCCTGACGAAGCTGAACCAAATAGTCGAGCGCCCGGACTCGCCCTCGATGCGCGGCTTCGTCGAAAAAGTGCCGCACCTGCTGCGAATTATTGAATAACAGTTTCCAGTTTTGAGTTTTCAGTTTTCAGAAAAGCAATACTGAAAACTGATTACTGAAAACTGGAAACTGCGAACGGAGTGAGCAATGGCTATTGGTCTTGATAATTTACGCGCCCCCAAGGGAGCGACGCATAAGAAGAAGCGTGTTGGACGCGGGCCTGGCACAGGCTTGGGCAAAACTTCCGGTCGCGGCGAGAAGGGGCAGAAATCGCGCTCAGGCTATTCAGCCAAGATCGGTTTCGAGGGCGGCCAGATGCCTTTGCATCGCCGGTTGCCGAAGCGCGGCTTTACCAACATCTTCAAGAAGCAGTGGATTGAGATCAGTCTCTCCTCTCTGGAGCAGCATTTCGAGACAAACGATGAAGTGACGCCCGATCTGCTGCACGAGCGCGGGCTGATTAAGAAAGCCAAGCGGGATGTGGTCGTGCTCGGCACGGGTGAGATTTCAAAAGCGCTTCGTGTTTCCGCGCATCGCTTTACAAAAAGCGCGCGCGAGAAGATAGAGAAAGCGGGCGGCGCGGTGACGGAAATCAGCAAAGAGCAGTAGGCAGCAGGCAGTGGGCAGTTGGCAGTAAGAACGCAAAGCGTTTTTGCTTTTGCTGCCAACTGCCCACTGCTAACTGCCCACTGCTTTTTGCTTTCTTCCTTGACGAGAGCGATAATTGCAGCCCGTATTCTAGTAGCACTCAGATTCGAGTCAGAGGCCATCGTATGGAAAAGTTTTTCGCCGCCGTTCGCAACATGTTTCAGGTGCATGACCTGCGTAAGCGTATCTTTTTTACGCTTGCGATGCTGGCGATCTACCGCATCGGCGCTCATGTTACCACGCCCGGAATTGATAAAGTGAAACTCGAAGCGGTGTGGCATGATGTCGGCAACACCCTGCTCGGCGTCCTGGACCTCTTCTCCGGCGGAAACTTTCGCACCATCTCTATCTTCGCGCTGGGCGTCACTCCCTACATCACGGCTTCGATCATCCTTCAGTTAATGACCGTCGTTTCGCCTCAGTTGAAGAAACTGCAAGAGGAAGGCGAGATGGGGCGGCAGAAACTTAACCAGTGGACGCGCTACCTGACGGTCGGACTCGGCTCTATCCAAACCTTCTTCGTGGCGAACTGGTTGCAGTACAACGGCGTCGCTACTGTTCCCGGAACAAAATTCCTGATTATGACGGCGCTGACGCTGACGACGGGCACAATCTTCGTGATGTGGCTCGGCGAGCAGATTACGGAGCGCGGCGTCGGCAACGGAATCTCTCTGCTCATCTTCGCGGGTATCGTCATCGGCCTGCCGCGAGGCGTGCAGCAGGTGGTCGGGCGCTTGAGCGCAGGTGACGCTCTTGAGACCATCGGCGTCATCGCGCTGGTCGCAGCCCTGATTGCGCTGATTGCATTCATCGTCTTTATCGAATCAGGACGGCGCAAGATTGCCGTGAGCTATGCGAAGCGGCACGTCGGGCGTCAGATGGTCGGCGGACAGCAGACCACCATGCCGCTCAAAGTCAATATGGCCGGTGTGATTCCTGTCATCTTCGCGTCCTCCGTGCTGTCTATGCCGCAGAGTTTGTTCTCCGCTTTCCCACCGTCAGACCCGGGTTCGACGTGGGGCAAAGTCTACGGCTTCTTCCAGCAGTTTCACGGCGGCGACCCCTATTATGAGCTGGTCTTCGTCACGCTCATTATCTTCTTCACGTTCTTTTACGTTTCCATCGTCTTTAACGTCGAAGAGGTGGCCGACAATCTGCGGAAACACGGTGGATTTATGCCGGGCATCCGGCCAGGACGCGCGACTGCTGAGTATCTGCGCACTATCCTGACGAGATTGACGATTGTCGGCGCGGTTTACCTGGCGTTCGTTGCCCTGGTTCCGCAGATCATGCTCAGTGGCTTCAGGGTTCAGCGTCTGCCGTTCATTGGCGAGACGCTTTATAACTTTGTGACCACTACGCCCGGCCTCGGTTGGATTCCAGAAGGGATGCACTACCAGTTCTATTTTGGCGGCACAAGTCTGTTGATTCTCGTCGGCGTGGCGATGGACACGGTCTCGCAAATCGAGGCGCAGCTAGTCATGCGCAACTATGAAGGCTTCCTCGGCGGTGGAAGCCGGTTGCGCGGACGCCGCTCGTAAAAGCAGTAATGAGTGATGAGTAATGAGTTAACTGCTTTTACTCATCACTCATCACTCATTACTTTGTATGTCAAAGATTATTGTCCTGATGGGTGCGCCGGGCGCAGGGAAGGGGACGCAGGCGCGGCTTCTCCAGGAGCATCTGGGGCTGCCGCAGATTTCGACAGGCGATATGTTCCGCGCGCTGAAAGAAGAGAAGACGCCGCTGGCTGAAGAGGTGCGCGCGATCATGGAGGCCGGGAACCTCGTTCCAGATGATGTGACGATCCGCGTCGTGCGCGAGCGCACAGGCCGAGAAGATTGCCGCGACGGATACATTCTTGACGGTTTCCCGCGCAACCCGGCACAGGCGGCGATGTTGGACAAGTTGGCTGCCGAGCAGGGAAAAAGCATCCAGGCGATTTTAGTAGATGTGCCGCCAGGCGAGCTTGAGAAACGAATGGTGGGTCGGCGCAGTTGCCCCGTGTGCGGCGAAATCTACAACATTCATTTCAAGCCGCCGCAAGTAGATAACGTCTGCGATCTGCACCCACAGGCACAACTGATCCATCGCGCTGACGACAATCCTGACACGGTGCAAGCCCGTCTCGCTACTTTCGAGAACCAGACGCGCCCCTTACTCGATTATTACCAGGCGTTGAATCTCCTGCACCGCGTTGACGGCACGCGCGAGCCGGAAGCAATTTACGCGGACATTGAAAGAATCGTGACAGGTGACAAGTGACAGGTGACAAGAGAAATCTTGCTTTTACCTGTCACCTGTCACCAGTCACTCGTCACGGCTTTTTATGATTATCGGGAAGTCCAGAAAAGAGTTGGAGAAGATGCGCGCGGCGGGGCAGCTTGTCGGGCGCGTGCTTCAGGAGTTGCGCCGGATGGTCGAGCCAGGCATGACGACGCTCGAAGTTGATATGGCGGCGGAGAAGATGATCCGCGACGCCGGGGCGCTGCCGACGTTCAAAGGCTATCATGGCTTCCCATTTTCTATCTGCGCTTCCGTCAACGAACAGGTCGTGCATGGCTTCCCGTCAGCTTATCAATTGAAGGAAGGCGACATTTTCTCAATTGATGTCGGTGCGACGCTCGAAGGATTCGTCGGCGATACGGCCACCACAGTTCCCGTCGGGCGTGTCAGCCCGGAGCTTTTGCAGCTCATCCGGGTCACGGAAGAATGCCTTGAGCGCGCCATCGAGCAATGCCGTGAAGGGAAGCATCTGGGAGACATCGGCTGGGCTGTGCAGAGTCACGCCGAGGCGCACGGATATTCGGTCGTTCGGGAATACGTTGGGCACGGCATCGGACGCCGGATGCACGAAGACCCGCAAATTCCCAACTACGGAACGCCGGGCAAAGGCGCGAAAATCAAAAAAGGCTACGTTTTTGCGGTCGAGCCGATGATTAACCTGGGCGCACAGCAGACGAAAGTCCTCAAAGACGGCTGGACTGTGGTCACGCTCGATGGTCTCCCCAGCGCACACTGCGAGCATACGATTGCCATTATGGAGAGCGGCCCGGAAATTTTTACACGAGTGGTCGGGGCTGAACAGGAACGTGTGGAAATGGCAAGTGTGTAAGTCTTTGCCAACGGGCGCGGCTTGGCAAAAATTGTCAGCCTATGCTAATATGTGCAGTTTGCGAGTGGAGGCAAATTTAACCTATAGAGGTATATGGCGAAGGAAGAGGCGATAGAAGTAATGGCGAAGGTCCTTGAGACCTTACCGAACGCGATGTTTCGCGTTGAGTTGGAAGACAACCAACATCAGGTGCTGGCGCACATCTCAGGCAAGATGCGCAAACACTTCATACGCATTCTTCCCGGCGACCGCGTGCTCGTCGAACTTTCACCATATGACCTCAATCGTGGCCGGATTACTTACCGCTACAAGTAAGCATCAGGTTTTAGCCGGAAAAGAGGCGAGGGATAAGGGATGAAGGTACGGGCTTCAGTTAAAAAAATGTGCGATAACTGCAAGGTCATCCACCGCAAAGGCGTGGTGCGTGTGATCTGCACCAACCCGAAGCATAAACAGCGGCAGGGATAAAGGAATTTCTGATTTTTGATTTGCGATTTTTGATTTTGTTAAGCTTTTATCCTTATCCAATCGCAAATTAAAAATCAGAAATCGAAAATGGAGTAAAGAGAATGGCTCGTGTAGCTGGTGTTGACCTTCCGCCGAATAAGCGCGCGCAGATCGGTCTCACATACATTTACGGCATCGGACGCTCGCGCGCGACCTCTATTTTGACGGAGGCGCAGGTCAGCGTTGATACGCGCATTAGAGATTTGAACGAGGAAGAGCTTGGTCGCATTCGCTCAATTCTTGAAGCGCAGGGCGAAATTGAAGGCGATCTCCGCAAGCGTGTGCAGATGGACATCAAACGCTTGATGGACATCGGCGCATACAGAGGATTGCGACATCGTCGCGGCCTCCCCGTGCGGGGGCAGCGCACGCATACCAACGCGCGCACACGCAAAGGCCCGCGCCGCGCAACCATTGCGAAGAAGAAAGCGCCGGGTAAGAAGTAACCAAAGTTTTCAGTTTTCAGTTTTGAGTTTTCAGCAGGCGCTGAAATCCAAGTTCTGAAAACTGAAAACTAAAAACTGAAAACTGATTATGGCAAAAGCAGCAGGCGGAAAAAAGAAGGTCTTTCGGAAGAAAGAGAAGAAAAATATCCCGAACGGGATTGCGTATATCGCGGCATCGTTTAATAACACGATGATTTCGATTACCGATCTTGAAGGAAATTTGATCGCGCAGTCGTCTTCGGGGGCACGCGGATTCCGTGGCTCACGCAAGGGCACTCCGTTCGCCGCTCAACAGGCGGCGTGGGAGGCGGCCAAAAAAGCGCAGGAGGCCGGGATGACGCAGTGCGAAGTGCGCGTTAAAGGCCCTGGCGGCGGACGCGAGTCTGCCATTCGCGCGATCAACAATGCGGGCATTCGCGTCACGACGATTCGTGATACGACACCGATCCCGCACAACGGCTGCCGCCCGCCGAAGCGTCGCAGAGTTTAACGAAGAGTTTTAAGTTTTCGGTTTTCAGTTTTCAGGTAAACGCTCGTTGGCGCTGAAAACTGAAAACTCGAAACTGTAAACTGATTTATCAACCTAAAGGATGAAGGGCGCTTGAGAGCGTCTGTAAACTTTTCCGTCTATTAAATAGACTGGAGGCAAAAGAGAGTGGCTAGGTATAGAGATGCGGTGTGCCGTTTGTGCCGCCGCGAAGGTGCAAAACTTTTCCTGAAGGGCGACCGTTGTTACAAGCCCTCCTGTCCGATTGAGAAGCGCGGCACGCAGCCGCCCGGACAGCACGGCAATTCGATGCGTCGCGGCAAGGCGCTCGTCGGCTACGGCCAGCAGTTGCGCGAGAAGCAGAAGGTCAAGCGCATCTACTTCATTCTCGAAGGGCAGTTTCGCAACTACTTCGAGAAGGCCGCTCGGCAAAAAGGTATCACGGGCGAAAACCTTTTATTCTTGCTGGAGCGCCGTCTGGACAATGCGATCTATCGCGCAGGCTTTTCAACCTCGCGTCGTCAGGCGCGTCAACTCGTCAATCACGGCCACGTTGAAGTCAACGGGCGCAAAGTAGACATTCCCTCTTTTCAGGTCAAAGCAGGCGACACAATCAGCGTCAAAGAAGCGAGCCGGAAAAATCCGCACATCGAAGGCGCGTGGCAGACGGCTGCCGGGCGTGGTCGTCCCTCCTGGATTGCTCCGGCTGAAGGCGCGGACATGAGCGCGCGCATCGAAAGCTTGCCGACGCGCGCCGACGTTGACCGTTCAATCAACGAGCAGCTAATCGTCGAGCTTTATAGCAAGTGATAAATAGCAGGCAGTGGCCAGTTAAACCCACTCGCCGCTTGTTGACCACTGACCATTGACAACTGATAACTAATTTTATGGCTATGGAACAAAATAATCTCTGGACAGGTTTTCAGATGCCGCGCCGCCTGGCGGCAGACACCGATACGATGACCAATCGCTACGGTCGCTTTTCCGCGCAGCCCTTTGAGCGCGGATTCGGCACGACTGTCGGCAACTCGCTTCGTCGCGCTCTGCTGTCTTCTATCGAAGGTGCGGCGATTACTGCCGTCAAGATCGAAGGCGTCGAGCATGAATTTTCTTCGATCAACGGTGTGGTCGAAGATGCGACGGACGTGATCTTGAATTTGAAGCAGGTGCCCTTCAAGCTGCACGGCAACGAGTCGAAGACGCTGACGATTAATAAGGAAGGTGCAGGCGAAGTCACCAGCGCAGACATCGAGGCGGACGCCGACGTTGAAGTGCTCGACCCGAACGTTCATATCGCGACTGTTGGGGACGGCGGAAGCTTGCGCATCGAGATGCGCCTGAAACGCGGGCGTGGCTATGTTTCCGCTGACCGCAATTTCGATGAAGACCTTTCCCTGGGCTATATTCCGATTGATTCGGTTCACACGCCAGTCAAGAAGGTCAACTACACGGTCGAAGCTGCGCGTCTCGGACAAAACACGGAGTTTGATAAGCTGACCATTGATGTTTGGACGGACGGGTCGGTCAAGCCGGATGACGCTATCGGTCTGGCGGCGAAGTTAATCAAAGACCATATGTCCATCTTCATCAACTTCGAGGAAGACACGGACGACTTCGCTTACGCGAACATGGAGCGCCCGCCCCTGCCGCGTAACGATCAGCTTGATCGCTCGGTGGACGAGCTGGAGTTGTCGGTGCGTTCCTACAATTGCCTGAAGAACGCGGATATTCGCACCATCCGCGACCTCGTGCAGCGCACCGAACGTGAGATGCTGGCGACGAAAAACTTCGGCAAGAAGTCTCTCAACGAGATCAAGGACATCTTGAACGGGATGGGACTTGATTTTGGCATGGAATTCGACGCGCAGGGCAACCCCATTCCCGGCACGGGCGGTCGCGACAGCGACATTGACGACTACATAGATAACGAAGAAGAATAAAACAGTGGTCAGTAGTCAGTGGTCGGTGGTCAGTTAAAAACTGATTTCATCTGACCACCGACCACTGACCACCGACTACTAATGAGATGAGACACCAAAAGGCACATCGGAAACTTGGACGCACGAGCGCGCACCGCATGTCAATGCTGCGCAACCTTGCGACCTCGCTGATTAACGCGCAGGACGAGCGCATCATTACGACTTTGCCGAAAGCGAAGGAGTTGCGTCCGTTTGTCGAGCGCGCCATCACGCTTTCGCGGCATGCGACGAATCTCGAAGGCGATAACCGGGAAGTGCAGTCTGTCCATCTACGCCGCCAGGCCGCAGGGTTCTTTCATTCGGGCAATCGCCAGCAGAAAGTTTCTACGGGCAAGCGCGGGCAGGAAAGAGCGCCGCGCACCGCTGGCGTACTTGCTCTGAGACGCCTTTTCGATGAGCTGGGCGAGCGTTTCAAAGATCGTCCGGGCGGTTACACCCGCATCATCAAGTTGGGTCGCCGTGACGGCGACAACGCAGAACTGGCGATCATTGAATTGGTTGATAATCGCCGTGAGCGAGAGGCCGCTGAATCTGCCAGCAAGCGCGCCAAGGATGCGACTTCGGGTAAGAAGAAGACGGCCAAAGCAAGCAAAGAGGTCGAGAAGACGCACAGTCGTCGCGGAGGCCAGAAGGCCGATAAGACTTTCGAGAAGGAAGAGACGACGAAGGCGCGCGGGCGCGGGAATCCCCCGACGGACGATAAGCTGGAGGATCAGAAGCCCAGAGGCGGACGCCGCGCGAAGAAAACCGAGTCAACGGCGGCTGAGAAAGACACTGAGAAGTAAAAGCGTAAGTATTAAGGCAGAGCGCGCCATCGCTTGAAAGCGCGCTCACTCAAGCTGGCCGCGAGCCTCAATTGACCGTCGGCGGACACCTCCACGGGACGGTTGAGGCTCTTCGCTTTGTTCAACAAAGAACCGAGAATGCGCACCGGAGTTTTCAATACCCGCTTGGAGTTGAAAAGAGAATGAGCGACCAAGAAGGCGCACCACAACCTGCACGCGAAGAAGGATCGCAACAGACGTCTGGACAGCCTGAGCGCGCCGGAGGCGGCGGCGCACAGCAGCGCGACCGCAGTGATCGCGGACGGCGTCGCCACCAGCAAAACCAGCCGCGCCGTCCGGAGCAGCAGCTTCCGATGGACGAGCTGCGTGATCTCTTTGCGCTCTTTACCGAGCACAGTCTGACGGAATTTGAGATTGAGCGCGAAGGCTTCCGCGTTCATCTTGGCCGCAATCCCGCTCCGCAGTCCACCGCAGCAACAACAGACGCTCAGGCGCAAATGACAGGCGCGCCATCGTTGACTTCTGCGCCGCCAGCCAACACGGGCGGGCAGAGCACGGCTGCAGCCGTGGCGTCAACGGGGGCGCAGACGGAAACGTCTCCGACGGAAGAGGAAAGCCTCCACATTATCACCTCGCCGATTGTCGGAACTTTCTATCGTTCTGCATCGCCGGCAGCCGAGCCTTTCGTGCGACTCGGCAGCCACGTTGATCCAGACTCTGTCGTCTGCATCATCGAAGCCATGAAGTTGATGAACGAGATTCAATCCGAGACCACTGGCGAGATAGCCAAGATTTACGTCGAGAACGGCCAGCCCGTCGAATTCGGTCAGCCGCTATTTGGAGTAAAGAAGTGATGAGTGATGAGTAATGAGTGATGAGTGAAAAGCTCGTCCCTACTCATTACTCATTACTCATCACTCATCACTTTTTTATGAGCACACGCCAATTCAGAAAAATCCTGATCGCCAATCGCGGTGAGATTGCGTGCCGGATTATCTGGACGTGCAAGGAGATGGGCATCAAGACGGTCGCCGTGCATTCGACAGCAGACCGCGAGTCGCTCCATGTCCTCTTCGCAGACGAGCACATCTGCATCGGCCCACCGCCTTCTGCCCAGAGCTACCTGAATATCCCGGCCATCATCAGCGCTGCCGAACTCTACAACGTGGACGCGATTCATCCGGGTTACGGATTTCTGGCCGAATCCTCCTACTTCGCGGAAATTTGCGAGGCGTGCAATATCAAGTTCATCGGGCCGCGCGCCAGCGTCATTCAGATGATGGGCGATAAGGTGGAGGCACGCCGCACGATGCAGGAAGCAGGCGTCCCGATTTTGCCGGGCAGCCCTGAGCCTCTCGAAACTGAAGAAGAGGCGTTAAAGCTGGCGCGCGAGATAGGCTTTCCCGTCATCGTCAAAGCGGCGGCGGGCGGCGGCGGGCGCGGCATGAGGATCGTGCGCTCGGAAGAAGAGTTGGGGCCTGCGCTTGAAACCGCCTCGACGGAAGCTGCCGCAGCTTTCAAGAACGGCGACGTTTACATCGAGCGCTACATTGAGCGCCCGCGCCACATAGAGATTCAGGTGCTGGCGGACGAGTATGGCGACTGCATACATTTGGGAGAGCGCGAATGCACAATTCAGCGCCGCCATCAAAAGCTCCTCGAAGAAGCCCCGTCGCCCGTGCTCAAACCCGCGTTGCGCGAAAAGATGGGCGCGGCGGCAGTCGCAGCCTGCAAAAAGATTGGCTATGCAAACGCTGGCACGTTCGAGTTTTTGTTAGACGAAGACGAGCAATTTTATTTCATGGAGATGAACACGCGCATTCAGGTCGAGCACCCCGTGACAGAGATGGTCACACTCGCCGACATCGTGCGGAATCAAATCCGCATCGCCGAGGGCGCGCCCTTAGGGTACACGCAGGACGAGGTGCAGATTAACGGGCACGCCATCGAGTGTCGCATCAATGCCGAAGACCCGGAGACATTCACGCCGTCGCCCGGACAAATCACGGCGTTCAATCTGCCGGGCGGCCCCGGTGTGCGCGTTGACACGGCTGCTTATCCGGGCTATATCGTGCCTCCCTTTTATGATTCGATGATCGCCAAAGTGATCGTTCATGCGCGAACAAGGGAGTTGGCAATTGCGCGGATGAAGCGCGCTCTGGAAGCGATGGTGGTCGAAGGAATCAAGACGACGATCCCGCTCCACTTGAAGATTATGGACGATCCAGACTTCCAGGCGGGCGAGTTCTCGACGAAATTTATGGAAGAGTTCCTAAAAAAAAACGGGGCGAAGAAGCCGGTTGAAATCTCAGCCGCCTCGCGTTGACGCTTGGAAGGCTGGCCTTTATAATAAACGACTTTTCTATGGTGGGTTTTGTTCACCTCTGGCAGGAGATCAAGAGAAATGGCTTACGCAATAATCAAAACTGGCGGCAAACAGTTCCGCGTCGAAGAAGGCAAGACGGTTCGCGTGCCTTCAATTAGCAAGGATGCTGGCGAATCAGTCGAATTGGATGCTCTGATGATCGCAGGCGATGACGGGGCGAAGGTCGGCTCAACGCTCGATGCTGGCGTGCGCGTCGCGGCAACCGTGGTCGATCACGGACGCGATGACAAAATCATCGTCTTCAAGAAGAAGCGCCGCAAACATTACAAGCGCAAACAGGGACACCGTCAGGGCTACACGACTTTGAAGATAGACTCTATTGGATAAAACTACCGTGATAGGTAACAAGTGACAGGTGACAAGATTAAAGCCTTGTTCTTTCCTGTCACCTGTCACCTGTCACCCGTCACGAGGTAAAGCAATGGCACACAAAAAAGGGGTTGGCTCGTCGCGTAACGGGCGCGATTCAAATGCGCAGCGGTTGGGGTTGAAAAAGTTCGGCGGTGAGCGCGTGCTCGGTGGGAACATCCTGGCACGCCAGCGCGGGACGAAGTGGAAGCCTGGTAAAAATGTCGGGCGCGGAAAAGACGATACGCTGTTCGCGCTGATTGACGGCACTGTCAAATTCGAGGACAAAGGCCGTTCGGGCAAATTCATCAGCGTCTACCCGGAGGCTGCCGCGGCTGAAGAAGCACCGGCTGCCGCCGCGTAGGGCTGACAGAGCAAGCAGAGAAGCCCAAGAAGAACGCGACGCCCGCGCCGAGTGCTTTCACTCTTCAAAGCGCAGGCGTCGCTTTCAATTTTAGATTTTGGATTAATGTTTATAGATCGTGCCAAGATTCGTATCCAGGGAGGTCACGGCGGCAACGGCGTGACGGCTTTCCGGCGTGAAAAATTTGTTCCGCGCGGCGGGCCTTCGGGCGGAGACGGTGGGCGCGGTGGTGATGTCTGGCTCGAAGCCGACGAATCTTTGAATACGCTGCTGCACCTGCGCTATAACCCTGAGCACATCGCTGAGCGGGGTCGTCATGGTGAAGGCTCAAACCGCTCCGGGCACGCTGGCGGGGATACGGTTGTGCGCGTTCCAGTCGGCACTCAGGTGTATGAGGCCGAAAGCGGAGTGCTGCTCAAAGATTTCACGGAAGACGGAGAGCGTTGGCTCGCCGCGAAAGGCGGGCGCGGCGGCTTCGGCAATTCTCATTTCGCCACTTCGACCAACCGTGCGCCGCGCTATCACCAGGAGGGAAGCGAGGGCGAGGAACTCGAATTACAGCTTGAGCTGAAGCTGCTCGCTGATGTCGGTCTCGTCGGTTTTCCGAACGCCGGAAAATCCACGCTCATCTCAACCATCTCAGCCGCCAAGCCGAAAATCGCTGACTATCCTTTCACAACATTAGAGCCGCACCTGGGTGTCGTTGATATGGGCGAGTTTCGCACCTTTGTCGTGGCCGACATTCCCGGCTTGATTGAAGGCGCACACAAGGGCGCAGGCTTGGGCGACCGTTTTCTTCGCCACGTCGAGCGCACCCATTTGCTGCTTCACCTCGTTGATGTTTCTTCGCTCTCCGGGCGTGATGCGGTCAGCGATTACGAAACAATCAACGATGAGCTTCAGGCTTATGACGCGCGGCTTGCTTCTCGCCCGCAGATTGTCGTCGCGACCAAGATTGATGCATTGGATGAGCCGGAGCGGCTGGAGAGTTTAAGGCGACGGGCGGAAGCTGACCGCAGACCTTTTTACGCAATCTCTTCGGCGACCAGGCAAGGCGTCAAGGAGTTGGTCAGTGCTATGGCGCGTTACCTGGACGAACTCAACGACTCATCGCGGCACGAGACGGATGAGATGCGCGCGGCTTCTTGATAAATGAGCGGACAAAGGCGCATAGCTCTCTACGGCGGGACATTTGACCCGGTGCATACAGGCCACATTGCTGTGGCTGATGGTCTTTCAAAGATATTCGCGCTCGACCAGGTTCTTTTCATTCCGGCTTATGTCGCGCCGCACAAGCGAGTGGTGAATGTGACGCCCGCGCTTCATCGTTATGCGATGCTCGTGCTGGCGACACAAGGTGAAGCACGTTTTCGCGTCTCAACCGTCGAGCTGGATGCGCCGGAGCGTCCCTACACGTTTGAGACGCTCGCGCGGATGCGGGAGAGTTTGGGGGATGATGCCCAGCTTTTCTTCGTCATGGGCGCGGATTCGTGGATGGAGATCACGACCTGGCGCGAGTGGGAGCGCGTGCTCACCTCGTCGAATCATATCGTCGTGACGCGCCCCGGTTATGAGTTGAGCGCAGAGCACGTCACAACCGGCATCCGTGAAAGAATTGTTGACCTGCGCGGTCAGAAGAAAGAAGAAGCCGCGCTGGAAATTGAAAGGAGCGACGGTGCGCGAGTTTACGTGACCGACGCTGTGAAGATGGACGTTTCGGCGACAATGATTCGCCAGGCCGTGAAAGAGGGGCGCGAGACGGATTGGGTCAAATACGTGCAGCCTCCGGTTGCAGATTACATCAGAAAGTATGGACTCTATAGCGAGCAATGAATCAGAACTCATCAATTAAGGAACAGGTTTTACACCCGGAACAGAGCGGGAAGGTGACATCTGTGAAGGGGCGCAACGACGCTGGGGCGGCGGCAGAAAATCCTGACAAGTGCGTCGAAGAGTTGGACGAGCGCATCTGCGCGGCTCTGCGCGCGGCGAGCGACAAGAAAGCTCTGGAGATGGTCGTGCTCGATCTGCGAGAGATAGCCAGCTTTACGGACTACTTTTTAATCACGAGCGGGACGAACGTGCGGCAAGTACAGGCCATCGCCGACGAAGTTGTCGAGCAGTTGAAAAAGCAAGGCACAAAGGCTCTGCGCGTCGAAGGCTACAGCACGGCGGAATGGGTGCTGGTGGATTACGGCGACTTCATCCTGCACGTTTTTGAAGACAAGGCGCGCAAGTTTTACGACCTTGAAAGATTGTGGCGTGACGCAGTGCGCGTAACTGTGCCTCTTGATATAACGGGCGCTGAAGGTTCTTTGAGAAACTAAAATCGTGATTGAGATCGTGGCTCTGTCGGATGCGATGCGCGAGGTGGTTCGCCTCGCCGAACGCGTCGCCTCGACAGACGCCAACGTGCTCGTGACAGGCGAATCCGGCGCAGGCAAAGATGCGCTCGCGCGTTTCATCCATGCCCGCTCTCTTCGCAGAGACGGCGCACTGGTGAAGATTGATTGCGCTGCGTTGCCGAGCGAGTTGCTGGAGGCAGAGCTTTTCGGATACGAGCGCGGAGCTTTTACGGGAGCAACGGAAGCCCGACCGGGACGCCTCGAAGCGGCGCACAAGGGAACGCTCGTGTTGGATGAGATTGCGCATCTCTCGACTGATGCCCAGGCAAAACTTCTGCGTGTCATCGAAGAGCGTGAGTTTGAAAGGCTCGGCGGGCGGCGTACCATCAAGGTTGATGCGCGCCTGATCGCGCTGACGAACGTTGATCTGGATGAAGCGGTCAGACGACGGGCATTCCGCGAAGACCTCTTTTATCGCCTGAACGTCATGCGTCTTCACGTTCCGCCGCTTAGGGAACGGCGCGAGGACATTGGAAAGCTGGCGCGCATCTTTTTGAAAACTTATGCGACCAAGCACGGGCGGCGCGTCAACGGGTTTGCGCCCGACACACTAATGATTCTCAAAGCCTATTCGTGGGCAGGCAATGTTAGGGAGTTGGCGAACACCATCGAGCGCGGCGTGATTGTGGCAACTGAGACGCGGATGCAGGCAACGGACTTGCCCGAAGCTCTGCGCGCGGCGGTCTTGATGGAGAAGCGAGCCGAGCAGCGGCAGACGCTCGCGGAACTCGAAGCCGATTACATCAGCGAGACGCTCGCGGCGACGGGCGGCAACAAATCAGAGGCCGCGCGACTGCTCGGCATCAGTCGCAAGAATCTCTATGAGAAGCTGGCAAGATACGGAATAGTGGGCAGTAGGCAGTGGGCAGTGGGCAGTAAGAACAAGCGATGAGCAGCGTTCGTGCTTTTGCTTTTAACTGCCCACTACCTACTGCCTACTGCCCACTGCTTTATGCTTTTGCGGCTGATATGGGTTGGGAAGACGAAGAACGAGCACCTGCGGGCGCTTGTGGACGATTATCTGGGAAGGCTCAGGCGTTTTGTCCGCTCAGAAGTCACGGAACTGCGTGAAAGTGCGGCGCGTACAGAGCGTGAAGGCATCGAAGATGAAGGAAAGCGCATCATAGGCGCGCTCCCCGGCAACGCTTTCATCGTGCTGCTGGATGTTGAGGGGCGCGAGTGGAGTTCGACCCAGTTGGCGGGTGAAGTTGAGAAGTGGCAGACAAGCGGAAAGCGAGAGGTGGTGTTTGTCATCGGCGGGCATAACGGCGTCTCGGAGGCGGTAGCAGCGCGCGCCAATTTTCGCTGGTCTTTATCGCGCCTGACGCTCACGCACGAGATGGCGCGCGTCGTTCTGGCAGAGCAGTTATACCGTGCATACACGATCATTCATGGATTGCCATATCAGAAGTAGAGCAGGAGTCAGGAGACAGAATCCAGAAGTCAGAAGAAAAGAAAATCTGTCAAAGCGGTTCTCCGCCTTATATTCTGACTCCTGAATTCTGTATTCTGTATTTGAGGACCCGGAGGGATAATTGAAAACGATGGAGAAGAGGAAAGTTAAAGTTTACAGGGACAGGCTGCTGGGCAGACGTGAGGGGCTGGTCGGGCAGGTCATGGAGGCCGAGCAGTACAGCCGCGAGCGTGATTCGGAAGCCACGCAAGACCCTGCGGACATGGCGGCCAACGCATATACCAAAGAGCTATTATTTTCCATGTCGGCTAACGACCGCCGCCTGCTTGATTTGATTGACGAAGCGCTGGTGCGGATTGAAGCTGGCGGCTACGGTGAGTGCGTGCATTGCGGCGAGTCTGTGCAGGAAAAAAGACTGGAAGCTGTCCCGTGGGCGCGCCACTGTTTGCGTTGCCAGGATTTGCAGGAGCGCGGACTCCTTAACGAAGACGACGAATAGAATAAACCTGTTCGGCATGACATAATCACAGCCTTTCGGCTTGGCCTCACCAGGCAAGCCGAGAGGCTGTTTCACTTTTGCTACAGGGTCGTCCAGAGTTGCAGAACAAGGGGGGAAAACGATCCACGAAATAACATGAAGGGACACGAATCAAATGCAAGCAATTTCGTGCTGGTTCGTGTGATTTCGTGGATCGCTCGCTCGGCTTCTTTGCTGTGCAATTGAAAGCGGAGAGTTTGAAATGGGTCTGGTCAGTAAAACCAGCACGCTTTACGACGCCACGCTGGCGCTTCTTTTTCCGCAGGCGTGCGCTGTCTGCGGCGCGAGCGTTGAGGCGCGCGCCGACGGCATAGCTTGCGCGGCGTGCTGGCAGAAGACGCGCATCTTCTCTGAAGAGGATTTAATCTGCTGGAAGTGCGGCGTGCTCGCACCCGGAGTAGTCGCGGAAGAGAAGCGCAGGGAAGTGCGTTGCCGTCGTTGCGATGTGGAACATTTCACGGCGGCGCGAGCCTGCGGCGCATACGAAGGGGCGCTGCGCGCATCGGTGCTGGCTTTGAAACGCGAGCCGCACGTCGCAATGCGGCTTGCCAGGCTCTTGCTTGAAGCGCAACGGCGCGAGCCGCTCCACCTCGCTTCGCGCATCGTGCCCGTCCCGCTTCATCCCGAACGACAGCGTGAGCGCGGGTTCAATCAGGCGGCGATGCTCGGACGTGCGCTCGCTAAATCAGCAGGGCTGCCGATTGATGAATGGAGCGTCGCTCGCACAGCGCACACGATGAAGCATCGCGCCGGGATGGATGCTCGCGCACGGCGCGAAAGCGTCGAAGAGGCTTTTGAAGTTCGCCGCCCGCGACTCATCGAAAATGAACGCATCCTGCTCATTGACGATGTCTACACCACAGGGGCAACAGTCTCATCATGTGCCGGCGCGCTCAAAGCGGCAGGCGCGGAAGAGGTCTGTGTGCTGACCGTCGCACGACCAATATAGATGTCAGATGTCAGATACCAGATGTTGGTTTGGCTTTTCACCAGCATCTAGCATCTGACATCTGACATCTGTATGATGTTGTCATGAAAACTCTATACGACCCGATTGAGCCTTACGACCAGGGCCTGCTGGCGGTCTCTCCCGTCCATACAATTTATTATGAACAGTGCGGCAACCCCGATGGGCAACCTGTCGTCTTCCTGCACGGAGGCCCCGGCGGCGGAATCGTCCCGGAGTACCGGCAGTTCTTCGATCCAAAAGTATATCGCGTCGTCCTTTTCGACCAGCGTGGCTCAGGCAAGAGCACGCCGCACGCCAGCCTCGAAGACAATACGACGTGGCATCTCGTCTCGGATATTGAACGCTTGCGCGAGCATCTGGGGATAGAGGCGTGGCAGGTTTTCGGCGGTTCGTGGGGCAGCACTCTCTCGCTCGCTTACGCCCAGAAACACCCGGAACGTGTGCGCCAACTCATCCTGCGCGGCATCTTCCTTTGTCGTCCAAAAGAGATTCGCTGGTTCTACCAGGAAGGCGCGAGCGCGATTTTCGCGGACGTGTGGGAAGAGTATCTCAAGGTCATTCCCGAAACGGAGCGCGACGACATGGTGAGCGCCTACTATCGCCGCTTAACGAGCGATGACGACGCGGTAAAACTCGAAGCCGCGCGCGCATGGAGCATCTGGGAGGGAAGCACTTCAAAGCTGTTTTTCGACTACAACATGATTGAGAAGTTCGCCGATGCGGAGTTTGCGCTCGCCTTTGCGCGCATCGAGTGCCACTACTTTATGAACAACGCCTTTTTCGAGACGGATAATTATCTGATCGAAAACGTCGGCAGGATTCGCCGCATCCCGGCTGTGATTGTGCAGGGACGCTACGATGTCGTCTGCCCGATGATGAGCGCGTGGGAATTGCACCGCGCGTGGCCGGAAAGTGAGCTGCAAATCATCCCGGACGCCGGGCATTCCGCGACCGAGCCGGGAATCATCAGCGCGCTCGTTGACGCCACTGACCGCTTTCGGAATGCGCAATGAGGAACGCCGCCCTGGGAACGCGAGCCTCCAGCCTGCACCCCAGACTCCAAATTCCATGAAACGCTGCCCCGCATGCCAGCGCCGATACAGGGACGAAGCTTTCAACTTCTGCCGTGATGACGGCACGCCGCTCGTCGTCGAGACCACCGGGGAAGATGAGCCGCAAACACACCTGGTTGACGTGGCCGCGCCAGATGATAGCGAGGCCGCGACACAAGTCTTTCGTTCCTCCGGCGAGGCCGGTGGCCGGATAGCAACCTCTTCATCTTTAACCGTGCCGTTGCCGCGCAGGCGAACGTCACGCAAAGCGATTGATTCGCTCGCCGTCCTGCCGCTCGTCAACGAGAGCACCGACGCAGAGATGGAATACTTCACGGACGGCATCACCGAAAGCATCATTAACAATCTTTCGCAGCTTCCCAAGCTTCGTGTTGTTCCGCGCAGCACGGTCTTTCGCTACAAGGGCAGAGACGTTGACCCTCAGACAATCGGGCGCGAGTTGAACGTGCGCGCGGTGCTGACAGGCCGCGTGCTTCAACTTGGAGATTCGCTGGTCATCAAAACCGAATTGATTGATGTCGAGCAGGAGTCGCAGCTCTGGGGCGAGCAGTATCGCCGTCGGCTGACAGACATTTTAGAGCTGGAAGAGGAAATCTCGCGGGAGATTAGCGGGAAGCTGCGGCTGCGTCTGAGCGGCGAAGAGAAGAAGCGGCTCGTCAAGCGCTACACGGAGAACACAGAGGCTTATCATCTTTATCTCAAGGGTCGCTATTACACGAATAAGCGCACGGAGGCGTGGATCAAGAAAGGCATAGAATATTTCCAGCGGGCGGCAGACCTCGACCCGAACTACGCTCTGGCTTACGCTGGCCTCGCCGACGCTTATGCTTTCCTGGCATCCTCGACCGGCGGGATGCCGCCGCGCGATACTTATCCGAAAGCGAAAGCTGCTGCGCTGAAAGCTCTCGCGATTGACGACACGCTGGCCGAAGCTCATACCTCGCTCGGCTTTTTCTACCTGATGTACGATTGGAATTTCGCGGAAGCTGAAAGGGAGTTCAAACGCGCCATCAAGCTCAATCCGGGCTACGCGAACGCGCATGACGGCTACGGCTTCGTGCTGAAAGCAACCGCGCGCAATGAAGAGGCTCTGCGCGCCAGCCGGGAAGCGCAGAAACTCGATCCGCTATCGCTCTTCACGAACGTCAGTTTAGGGTGGGCTTACTATTTTGCTCGCGATTACGAGCGCGCCATCGAGCAGGGGCGCAAGGCGCTGGCGATGGAGCCGCGCTTCGACTTCGCCTACTGGATCGTTGGAGTTTCGCTGGCTCAACAAGGGAGGATGGACGAGTCAATCGCCGCGCTCAATCAAGCAGTCATCCTGACGGGCGGCGGGCTCACGCATGAGTCGCATCTGGGCTACGCTTATGCGCTCTCCGGTAAGCGCGAAGAAGCGGAGCAAGTGCTCTCCGATCTGGAAGAGATAGCGAAAGAGAAATACGTTTCGGCTTATTACTTCGCCATCATCTATCTGGGGCTGGGCGAGCATGGCCAGACATTCCAATGGCTTGAGCGCGCCTTCGATGAACGCTCAGGCTTTCTGGCTTTCATCAAGGTCGAGCCGATGTTTGACGCGCTGCGCTCGGACGCGCGTTTCGCAGAGTTGCTGGGGCGCATGGGCATTAACTAATCTCAATTCGACGTAATGAGGAAACTATCTGTAGCTCCGTAGGAGCGCAATATTTATAGCCTACAAGTTGTTAACGCATCATCTAGCTCCGTCAGGAGCGGAATGTAAATCTCAGAACATTTCGCTCCTGACGGAGCTAAATAACGTTCGCAAGCCTGAGTGCTATAAACATCTTGCTCCTACGGAGCTATCGTCACATTTCGGCGCATGGCATAACATTTTTGACACTTGCGCCCACGCTTCGCTATTATCAGAAGGCGATATGAACGGACGAGTCTTAGTCCTGAATGCTTCTTTCGAGCCAATTAACGTGTGCAATGAGCGGCGCGCGGTGGTTATGATTTTCAAAGGTGTGGCGCGCATGGAAGAGCACAACGGACACATGCTCCATTCAGCGAAGCTTTCGATTCACGCGCCTTCAGTTATCCGGCTGACCGAATACATCCATATCCCGTTTGAGCGCCGCTCGCTCTCGCGCAAGAACATTTTGCTGCGCGATCATTCGACCTGCCAGTATTGCGGCAAGCATTATCCTCCGGCGGAACTCACCCTCGATCACGTTCACCCGCGCTCGCGCGGCGGCGACTCGACGTGGGACAATCTGGTGGCGTGCTGCAAACGCTGCAACCATCGCAAGGGCAACCGGACGCCGGAAGAATCCGGGATGCACTTGCTGCGTCGCCCGCGCGGGTTTTCGCTCCACGTCAATCGCCAGATCATGCGCTACCTGGGGCGCGCAGACGAGACGTGGCGCAAGTATCTCTTTTATGAATCGAACGACGGAGAGTAGATTCTTCAGTCTCTTATTTTCAGCGGCCTCGGGTTGATACGTAGTGCAGACCATCGCCGCAAAGGATTTCCGCTATGAATCAAATGGCACTTGGTTATCAGGAGCTTCTCATCATTCTCGCCATCGTCGTCGTGCTTTTCGGCGCGAGCCGCCTGCCGCAGCTTGCGAAAGCGCTGGGACAAAGTAAACGAGCTTTCAAAGAAGGGCAGGATGAAGCCGAGGAAGAAGCGCGAATTGAAGCGTCCAAGCGGCGAGAGCGCCTGCGTGCGGGAGAAGCAGACCGACTTGAAGACGATAAATTAGCGAGTGATAAATACACCGCCAGTAAATAAGGCAAAAGGAAAAAGGTAAAAGTAAAAAGTGAGGCGGAGAACCACATTTTATTTAAAGTGGTTTCCGCCACACTTTTGCCTTTTACCTTTTTCCCTTTGCCTTGTTCCTTACTTCGCCTTTCGCCCGACAATGAGCGTTGCTTTAACCGTCAGCACGAAAGCCATGTCCTGTCGTTCGACATCAATGATCCGGGCAATCTCTTTGGCGACGCGCGCCTGCGCTTCCGCCTCTGGCAGAGATTCGAGCCAGCGCGTGAGTAGAAAATCGGTAATCAGCGGCGCATTCAAAAACTCTTCGCCGGATTCGTAATCGAATTCTTCAATCTGCATCCAGGACGTGACGTTATCCAAACCCTCGCGCGCAGCCATCGTTTCAACTGCCACGATGGTGGGCAGTTCCGTGATTAACGATTCAACGTCGTGCTCGTGGTCTTCAATGCCTAAATTGCGGAGCGCCTCCCAGTAGACCGAAAAGAACTCGCCAAAGCTCGAATAGGTCACCAGGCTCAAAGCCACTTTGCCGCCGGGGACGGCCACGCGCACCATCTCGGAAATCATTTCGGGCAGGCGTTCGACCGCGACGAGCGAAGCATCGCCCACGACCAGATCGAACTGGTCATCCTCAAAACCGAGCGCCTCGACCTGCGCTCGACGAAACTCCGGGTCAGCCCTGACCGCCATGGCTTTCACCCGCCCCAGCTCAAGGCATTCTTCGTTCTCATCAATGCAGATGAGCGACAATTTATCTCCCGCCTTCTCCTGCATCGCCAAGGCGTGGCCACCCGTACCCGAAGCGACATACAGCATGCGCCCTCGCTTGGGAACTTCTACATGTTTGTCAATCAGCTCGGCGAATCTCTCGCCCCAGTCAGTTGCCACATACAGGTCTTGAAGAAACGCCAACTCTTTATCTGATTTATTCACAATCACCTCGTAAAGCAGGAGTCAGAAGACAGAAGTCAGGAGACAGGAGAAAAGAAATCTGTAGCAGCGGTTCTCCGCATATTCATTCTGACTTCTGTCTCCTGACTTCTGTCTCCTGCTTTTCCCCTGTCTCCTGTTCTTCATAATAAATCTTTCCGCGCAGCGATTCAGGCAGGCAGGCCATTTCCTCTTTCGCTCGCCGGTCTCTGTGGACGTAGCGATAGCCGCTGCCGTAGCCGACGCGCTTCATCAGCGGCGTGATGGCGTTACGCAAGTGCAGCGGGACGGGTTCGCGCGCCGTCTCGCCTGCGTCTTCCGCTGCCGCCATGTATGCGCGTTTGACGGCATTCGACTTCGGCGCGTTCGCCAGATAAATCGTCGCCTGCGAAAGCGGGTACAGGGCTTCGGGCAGGCCGATCAGCCTTGTGATGTCGGCTGCCGCCGCCGCCTGCACCATCGCCTGCGGGTCTGCGAGGCCGATGTCTTCGGAGGCGAGAATGCAGAGACGACGAGCGATAAAGACTGGATCAGCCCCGCCTTCGATGAGGCGTGCGAGCCAGTAGAGCGCGGCGTTCGTGTCGGAGTTACGCAAAGACTTGATGAGCGCCGAAGCGAGATTGTAATGCTCCTCGCCGCCTTTGTCATAAGCGTAGTGCGCGCGTCCCAGAGCTTCAATGACCGTTTCGAGCGTGACGCGCCGCACGCCATCCTCGTCCGCTTCCGTGGATTCGATGGCCGCTTCGAGCGCGGCCAGAGCCACCCGCGCGTCCCCATGAGCCGAATGAGCCAGACGAGTAATCGCCTCGTCTGAAACTTCCGGCTGAAGCGCAGCCATCCCGCGCACATCGTCCTCAAGAGCACGGCGCAGGATCGTCTCCACATCGGTATCCGTCAGAGGGTTAAGGATGAGAACGCGTGTGCGCGAGAGCAGCGCGCCCGTTACTTCAAACGAAGGATTCTCGGTCGTCGCCCCGATGAGCGTGACAGTTCCATCTTCGACCGCAGGCAGGAGCGCATCCTGCTGCGCTTTGTTGAAACGATGAATCTCGTCTATGAAAAGCACGGTCCGCACCCCGTGCTTTCTGTTCTCGCGCGCCTCAGCAATCGCCGCGCGAGCTTCCTTGACGCCGGAGAAGACGGCAGAGAGCGCGACGAACTCTGCTCCGCTCTTTTCAGCGAGCAACCTTCCAAGAGTCGTCTTGCCTGTGCCGGGCGCGCCCCACAGGATGAGAGACGGCAAAGCGCCCGCGCCTTCGATCAGACGACGCAGGACGCGCCCTTCACCGACCAGATGCTGCTGCCCGACAAACTCTGCCAGCGAGCGCGGGCGCATCCTCTCGGCCAGCGGCGCGCTTAAAGTGTCCGGCTCAATGGCCTGTTCGGTTTCAGTGAAAAGATTCTGAGGTAAGCGACGCGGCATAGCTAAACTTTCTCAAAACTTTTGCCCGGCAATTTCCCGCACGAGCAAATGATTCCTGCAACCGAGACGGGATATTTAAGGGGGATTCCTCAAGAGAAAGCTTAGCACAAACTTTTGTGATGAGGGACGCCGGAAGCGTGATAAAATGACAAAAATGTTCGATGGAACGTCCGCTGCAACTTCTTCGTATAATGGGTCAAGCGTGCCACCGGAAGATGAAAATCAACTTGAAAGCGCGCTCGAAAAAGTTCAGGAACATTTAGAGGTGTGAAAATGAAAAACGCGAAAGACACGGTGAGAGTGGTCGGAATCGTGATGCTCTGCCTGTTCGTGCTGGTCGTCGGCGTGCCGCTCGTGTTGGCCGCCGCCGGGATTACGCTCAGCATTCTCGGCTTCGTTACTGCTTTAGCCATCGGCCTCATCAAACTGGCCGTCGTGCTCGCCATTGTCTATTTAGTGCTGGTCGGCGTCCGCGCCCTGCTTCGTTGATAACTATCTAACCAAACAGCCCCGAGGGCGAATTCTCGCTCGCCCTTTGCCTTCTACTTTTAACACGCCACAAATGAAGCGACAGCGCAGCACCAGCCGCTTGGATGGGAAAGCGGCTTTTTCGGCTGCGCTGATTTCAGGCTTTCTCTAAATTTCGGACTCTGCCAATTCTCATCCGCGCCGGGAAGCGCGGCGCGTCAGCTTGCGCCGCGCGCGCCGCTGGCTCTTCTTTGGCTTGACTGTCGGACTGTCGGAGATGACCGCTGGCGTCGGGTTGTATGAATCGGGCAGTGCGCTCTGGCGATACGCTGCGGCCTCTGCGGTGGCAATGGACGTTTC
This sequence comes from Acidobacteriota bacterium, assembly GCA_032160705.1. GTDB lineage: Bacteria > Acidobacteriota > Blastocatellia > Pyrinomonadales > Pyrinomonadaceae > QHXM01. The sequence goes on from JAVHVE010000048.1 coordinate 33,820, forward strand.
CAGATGGAGACGACTCTGAGCCAGTTGATCTAACTGCGCCTGGACAGTTGCCCTTTGGCTCTCAAGCTGGCGGCGGCGCTGCTCGCGTAGCTCTTCGGGGCGCGTTGAACCGTTGAGGGCGAAAAACCTCTCGATATTCTCAGGCCGCATGTCTTCCTCTATCTGCCTGACACGCGCCTGAAGCTCCTCCTCTTTCTTTTGCACGTCGCTTAACTGAGAACGCAGGTTCTCAACCGAAGGGTTTTGAGCGACGGCTACCGTCAGAGATGAGAGTACCAGCATGATGAGCAGAGCAGTTCGCCTGAAAAACACTTTATTACTTGCCTCGCTTTCTTTCATACTTTGCCGGGCGCGCTTACTTCTTTGCGGCCTTCAAGTCAGCCAGCATCTTTTCAAAACGGGCGGTGTCAACCTTGTCGGCTTTGCCACGCTGGATAGCCTGCTCGGCAACGGTGAAAGCTTCATCTTTTCGTCCCGCAGCGAACAGCCAGCGCGCCTTGGCCGAAAGGTTCTGGAAAGTCTCTTTAACCTTAATGGATTGTTCCGCCCACTTCAGCGCCTCGTCCCATTTGTCGTCATTGGCATACTGGCCTGCCACCTGTAAAGGTATTCTCCACTCCGTAGGGTTGGCGGCAATGGCTGCGTCAACCTTCGCGCGCATCAGCGCTTCCACGTTCGGGACTTCGACCGTGAAAGGCACGCGCAGCCTTTCCCAGCGCAGCACGACCTGCGCGCTGTTAGGCCCGACGGTCGGAATCTCAAAGGCGAGCCATTCCTGATTGTCCACGACCATCTGCGGCGTGGCCTTGACGCGCAGCGTATCCTTCTTCTCGTCGTAATTGAAACTGCCCCACTGCCCCGCATCGCTATTGAAAATGATCGTCCACTCATCCTTGCCCGGAATGGTGTGCAGGCTGTAAGTTCCGGCAGCGAGTTTCTGTCCCTGAATCAATACGTCGTCGGTGACAGCGAAGGTCGTCGCTTCATTCGCGCCCGCGCGCCAGACGTGGCCGTAGGGGACGATGGGTGCGCCCGGCACGCGCGAGCCCGCGTCGTCAAGGGTCGCCGTGCCGGTTGCGCTCGCTGTTGCCGGGGCGTCGCCCCAGATTTTCCGCCCCTTCACGCCGGGGCGACTGTAAGTGATGGTGATGTCCGTGACGCCAATGGTCTGCATCACGCTGGCCTTCTGGCTCGGTCGCGGGAGGCGCACTGGCGGTGGGGCTTGCGCCGACACGTCCGGCGCTGCGCACAGGACAAAGAGCAACAGTGCGAAGGTAAAAGTGTAAACACGTTTCAGGGAAATCATTTGTCTCTCTCCTCGTAATTCTTCAGATAGCTTGATGGCCGGGTGTACAGCAAGCGACTTGTTCACAAAGCGCGTCAGCCAGCGCGCCAAGTAATCAGTTTCCAATTTGTCTCGCGCTTGCTTGCAGCTCGGCTCTCCTATCTTGCGCTGTTACTTATCTTTTACTGCCTTTCTTCTTTGTCGAAGACTTCTTGGTATTTTTAGCGGAGCGGGCAGTGGCTCTTGTCGCTGAGGCGGCTGCTTTGCTTGTCTTGCGGGTAACTTTACTGGCGGCCTTCGCGGTTCTGGTGGTGATCTTGTTGGCGGCTTCCGCTTGCTTTCTGATTAACCGTTTATTCTCGCGTGCGCCCTTCTTGATTGTCTTCTGCACTGACGGTGTGCCGGTCTTTCTGCCGCCCCTGCGACCGCCGGGCACTACAGCCTTAACAATGGGGTCAGCCATGTTGGACATGACATCTACGGCGCTTCCGGCCACATTGGACGCTTGATTCATCACTTCGCCCGCGACCTGTGTGGTCTGGTCAAGCGCTTCTCTGCCTGCTTCCATCGCGGCATTCAATGGATTGCTTCCTCGTTTCCTGGCCATCTTGTTTTCTCCCTTTGTTGATTAAGTGATAGTGCTTGTCCACAATGATAGCTACTGATAAAACAATAGGGAAGCGCTGCCGGGAATAATATGAACTCGGCCTCGATAGCATGTGAATGGTGAAGGCGGCTAAATCATCCTTCCCAATAAATCTATTTCCGCTTTATTCGCTTTGTGGTAGACTTCCCGTCTTCTTGGCTGAAGGCCGCACCGTCTTGGACGATCATTTTTCTTAATCTGTCGGAAAGCTCGTTATGCCCAGACTCATAACAGGTTTTCTCTATTTCCCGCAATCTGCTACCACTCCCGACAACTCTCTTGTCGACACTCTTGAGGTTCGAAAGATGAAACTATGCCACAAGATCAGCGCCTAACGCACTCTTCCAATGAGTTAGATACTTCCTTCTCTGATCTCTCCCCACGCATGCCTGTCGTTGAAAATATCTCTCGCGAGCAGGCCGGGCTGCGTGAATATCTCGACATTCTTCTCAAGCGCAAATGGCTAATCGCCGGGATCGTGGCCATCACCACGCTGTTAGTCGCTCTTTACATGTACCGTCTGCCCTCCATTTATGAGGCGCAGACGACGATTCGGATTGAGCCGAAAAACGAAAGTTTCCTGCGCTCGAAAGACATCGTTATCAACACCGGCAGCGATCCCGCGTACAGGCAGACTCAACTCCGGCTGCTGGAGAATCCGCAGCTCATGCGTCAATTAGTCCTGACGCTCGATCTTCTGCACCACCCGGAGTTTCGCGGTCAAACATCTTCGAGCGAGGCGGCAGCGAATGTGCTTCCGGGCACAGTGGCAAATGCTGAAAACCTGACGGCAACGGAGCGAGCCCAGCTTGCGCCTTATGTCAATACTTTGCTGGCCAACCTGTGGTTCGAGCCAATCGCCGGGACGAATCTGGTCAATATACGATTCCGGCACACCGATCCTGCTACGGCCATGAAGGTCACGGATACGTTGGCGCAATTATTTATCGAGAGCGACACCAACCAGGAGACGCTCGGCGCGAAAAATACAGCGACTCAGCTTGCCCGGCAACTCGCAGACCTGCAAGTTGGTATTAAGAAGCAGGAAGACGAACGGATTGATTACATTAAGAACCATCAACTACCGCTCGGTGAAGGGAAGGGACAAAATCTGACTGCCGAACGATTGGGCACTCTGAGCAGCGATTTGCTGGCCGCAGAGAAAGAACGTGGAAACTTGCAGGCGGCTTACGAAGCCGCCCGGCGGGCTAAGAATCCCTGGGCTATTCCACAGATACAGGAGAACAAAGATGTCCAGGAATTGCGCGTGCAGATCAGGGCGCTGGAACGCAAACGCGTCGCGCTGCTCACAAGGTATACGCCCGCGTGGCCGGATGTGGTGCAGGTTGAAGAAGAGCTTAAACGGCTCAAACAGGATTTAGAGCAGTCGCCGCAAGAGGTCATCACAGCCATGCAGATGCGCTACGAGACGGCGCTGGCGCGCGAGCAGGAATTGAGACAAACCTACCTCAAAGAGCATGGCACAGCCAACCAGCAAAGCCTGGCCGGAATCGCGCTAAGCGATTTCAATCAAAAGCTTGAGACTGATAAGCAACTCTTCAATACGCTTTTCCAGCACCAGAAAGAGCTGGAAATCAATTCGAGCGGCAGATCAGATAACGTTAGTATAGAGACTCCCAGCGAGTTGCCGCTGACGCCTGTTGGGCCGGCGCGGGTGAGGAATATCTTCTTCTCATTTCTGCTCTCTATGGTTGCAGGCATCGGACTCTCCATCCTGCTTCACAAATTCGACGGCGCAGTTGAGTCGGCAGACGAAGTGACTCTCCACACGCAGTTGCCGATCCTGGCCGTAGTTCCAGCGACACGCAAACGGTTCTTGTCTTTGAAAAGGAAGGATGCGGCCAATCCTGGCAGCGACTTCACACCTCTCGCTTTGATTGACGATGGCCGCTCTCCGGTCTCGGAAGCCTATCGTCACCTTCGCACTGCGCTCCTCAAGTCATCAAACATCCGCGCCCCGAAGAGCATCCTGGTGACTTCGGGGATGCCTTTGGAGGGTAAGACGACGACCGCCGTGAATGCGGCGACCATCTTTGCTCTGACCGGCAAGGAAGTGCTGTTAATAGACTGCGATCTGAGACGACCGCGTGTTCAGTCGCATTTCGGCTTCTCGGAATCGCCGGGCCTGACCGATTGCCTAGTAGGGAATGCGGATGTCCATGCCGCGCTGCGCACTTACAGCAAATTGCCAAACCTCAAAATCATAACCGCCGGGCACGTGCCTTCAAATCCGGCGGAGTTGCTTGGCTCGGATGAAATGCGCAGGTTGTTGAAGACGATGGGGCAGCGCTTTGACCACATCATCATTGATTCACCGCCCGCCATCTCTTTCACCGATGCCGCTATTCTCTCAACGCTGGTTGACGGCGTGCTGATCGTGGTGCGGGAGAACAAGAGTTCTCGGAGAATGGTGAGCCGTGTCAAGCAACAGCTCTTAGACCTGGGAGCGAATATCTATGGCATCATCCTCAATGATGCGAAGACGAATCATTCTGAGTACTATTACGACGGCTACTATGCGAGCAACTATCGAACTTTAGAGATAGTCGAAACGCACACCGTCGAGCACACAGTCCAAACAAACGCCTGGGTCAGCATCGAGTCGTCCGAGATCGAGCAGGCATTTAAGAAGTTTCGTCATGAAGCAAATTAGCGATTGCCTATAGAGCGCGAGAGGCTGTGGACTTGGAATGAGGCGAGAGCGCAATTCCAGAGCGCGTCTCAAAGAAGCTTAAGGGATGGAAAGAAGAGTTGAAAGTCAGTTGCCGCGCGCGCGTCAGGAACAGTTGGTGGTTCAAGACCTGCCCGACGAACTGCTCATCTATGATCTGGAGCGACATCGAGCCTACTGCTTGAATCGCACAGCCGCGCTCGTCTGGCAGTCCTGTGATGGGAGACGAACGGTTGAAGACATAGCGCAAGTCCTTGAAAAGAAGATTGACCACCCGGTCAATGAAAGTCTCATCTGGTTTGCGCTCGACCAGTTGAGCCGGTACTGGTTGCTCGAAAAACAGGTCGAGCTACCAATCTTCAAAGAGAGAATGACGCGGCGCGAGCTGGCACGCCGCTTAGGGTTAGCGACTGCCGTCTTAGTGCCGTTCATCACAGCAATCGTTGCGCCGACGGCTGCTCAGACGGCGACCTGTGGCGCGCTTGGCGCTCCATGCACTACAAACGCACGATGCTGTTCGGGTCTCTGTATCAATGGAACGTGCATGTGTCTCGCCAACCAAAGCAATTGCGATCCGAATCAACCTCAGCAGTGCTGCTCGGGGCGCTGCGGGAGCGCCAATAATAAGTGCCTCCCGTGAATTTCATGACAAGGGTTCTCACAGAAATTAAGAGCTGCGGGACGGTTGCCTCCTCAAAGGATGCGATGTGAATTCGGATTTATTCATCCCGCCTTGCGCGAACGTTTCTCAAATCTTCCTTGATTCAAACCTAATGTGCGATATAATCGCAGCCATCTGCCATGGCCTCCTCTTCAGGCCGCGTTGATCAGGCTTCACACTTACGTTCGACTCTCGAAATCCAACGTATGGCTGGTAGATAGTTAAGCCCAGTGACCAAGCTCGCGGGCGAAATTTGCTGCGCGTTTTTGAGGGTTGCTTTCTATCAGTATATCTGAGAAAGGAAGGATAAAGAGTGAAGCCTTCTATCTTCTACTTCGATGATGAGGTCGTGCATTTAGACATCTTCAGGGAAATGTTTGGTGACGAGTATGATGTGTTGGTCGCCTCAACCCTCTCCGAAGCACGTCGAACAATCTCGGAATTCGCCCCCGATATTATCATCAGCGATTGGAGCATGCCTGAAATCTCCGGCATAGACTTCCTGCGTGAAGCAGCGGCAGTTCATCCGAGCAGCTTCAGGGTTATGGTCACGGGCGCCGGTCAGGTAGGAGACGTGGTCAAAGAAATCAGCACCGGCCTGGTTCAACTCTTCATCACAAAGCCCTGGAGTGAAGCGGAGATGCGCCGGGCACTGGAGCGCGCACTACAGATGCGCTCCCGCAAACAATCCTGAGCTAATCAGCACAACTGCGGGTGAAAATTATTGACCGCCGGTAAAGATAAACGAGAGGGAGATTGTTGCTGCTGGCCTTGTTGATGTGCGACGCACTCATTTCTTGCCATCTTGCTGGTTGATGATGGGCTGCTATTTAACCTTCTCAAGATTGCTCATGTGGCAAGGATTTATTCTCCCGTCTGTGAACTTTATCATGACAAGTGCGCCTGACGGGTCTTGATTCTGATTTGCATTCACTCTGACTACCGTCCCCGTCTTGCCTGCGTATGGCCCGGAGCGGAGGCGAACGGTATCTCCCACGTCAACGATATTATCTTCCGCTATCACTTTTGCTGCCTTTCTGGGAATCTGCTTGTGTTAATTATTCGTGCTCATTGTTTCATTGCGCCTAACATAAACAATACGGCTCCGAGAGGAAGTGCAACGATGCCTATATAAAACAGGATGCCGCCCCACTGAACATTGACAGGAGCCGGCCCACGCAGCGTCAGCAGCATGTAGATAATGAGACAAACGATCCCCCCGGCCATGATTGATCTACCCATGCCTCTCGTTTTCATCCTTCTACATCCTTCACGCGATTACTACTGTCTATTTCCGGCGTTTTATCTCAGAGCGTTTGGCGGATTTCTTATCGTCTCTTTTCCGGTTGGCCTGCTCTCGCATGAACTGGTTTTTCTCGTCCTGCCAATCCTCTAGCATGCGCTCTAAGGAAGGCTGATACCTCTCGAAATCAGGTCGCACTAAATCCGCCGTTGCCTGGGTCACGAGAAATGCAGGCTTCTGCTCAAGGTCATCGTTGAGTGTGGGCATCTCGAACAGCCCGTCAGTGTTGTTGTTAATGATGACCGGGACGCCACACCAGTTGAGAGTCTTTCCCTCGTCGCCGCCACCGTTATTGTCTTTCACAGCGCTTTCAGAACAATGCGGCGCGAGGACAGAGGACGGGTCAATACCGGCTTTGTTAGCGACGTCCACAGCCTCCTGGACGAGCCGACGTGCCGTACTAAATGCTTCTTCCTTGCTCGTTGCCTTCTGCCGTTCTTCTGTTTGTTGAGTCACTTCTTCCTACCTCGCTTCTTACTTGTCTTCTCAGCTTCAGGAAAGAGTTTTCATCCGGCGCTCTGCCTTGCTTTGCGCGGCTGTCAGCCTTAGGCTCAGGGACTGAAAGATAGCACGCCCGCCAACAATAACCTATCCTGGCGGCCCTCATAGATTGGTGTTGACAACTCTGAGCAGGGCTGCTGTGGCCATGTACTTTAGACGTTGAAGCGGAAATGCACCACGTCGCCTTCCTGCATCACATACTCTTTACCTTCCAATCTCAGCAAGCCCTGTTCGCGCGCTGCCAGATAAGAGCCAGCACGCATCAATTGATCATAGCTGATGACTTCGGCGCGAATAAAGCCGCGCTCAATGTCTGAGTGAATGACCCCGGCGGCTTGCGGAGCGCGCGTGCCTTGCGGAATCGTCCACGCGCGCACCTCTTTTTCGCCCGCCGTGAGAAATGACATCAGGCCGAGCAAGCGGTAGGCGCTTTTGATGAGACGATCAACGCCGCTGCCTTCGACGCCGAGAGCTTCCAGATAATCCTTGCGCTCATCAATCGGCAACTCGACCAATTCTGCTTCAAGCTGCGCGCAAATGATAATGAATTCGGCAGACTCGCTCTCCGCAATCTCTCGAACGGTGCGGACGTGTGGGTTCTCTTCCACGTTCTCGGAAAGCGTCGCCTCGTCAACATTGGCGGCGTAGATGACGGGCTTCATCGTGAGCAGAAAGAAGCCGCGCGCTATCACTTGCTCGTCGTCGGAGAGCGAAGCGACCCGCGCAGGTTTGGCATCTTCGAGGACTGGCTGGATTTTGTCTAAGACTGCCAGCTCTGCGCGCGCCTGTTGGTCACCGCTCTTGACTGTCTTCTGCGCTCGTTCGCGGCGACGCTCGACCGCAGCCAGATCGGAGAGCGCGAGTTCAATCTGAATCGTCTCAATGTCGCGTCGTGGATTGATAGAGCCTTCAACGTGGACGATGCCTTCATCCTCAAAGCAGCGCACGACCTGCACGACTGTGTCCGTCTCACGAATGTTGGCGAGAAACTGGTTGCCCAATCCCTCGCCCTTCGACGCGCCGCGAACGAGCCCGGCGATGTCCACAAACTCCACAGTTGCCGGAATGATCGTGCTGGTCTTAACCAGCTTCGCCAGGGGTTCGAGACGTTCATCGGGGACGGCGACGACCCCTATGTTTGGCTCGATGGTGGCGAAAGGATAGTTGGCCGCCAGCGCCGCCTGTTGCGACGTGAGCGCGTTAAAGAGTGTGGACTTGCCGACGTTGGGAAGCCCGACGATACCTGCGCGAAGCATGAAGATAGCCCTTTCAGAATGGAGCAGCGCTGTTGAATGAAACTGATTTTTTACACGTCAGGGCGCGTTATGTCTAGTCAATGAAAGATAGGCAACTGACGGATGAACTGCTAAGGGGAGAAGAAATTAGACAGGATTAACAAGATTATCAAGATTAAGAAGACAAGAAAGGTCAAGACCGCTTGATGCTTCTTTCCTTAATCTTGATAATCCTGTTAATCCTGTCTGAATTTACATTTTCGGCGTTCGTTCCAGAGACGAGCGATCCCACTTCGCCAGATTTGCGCCCGCTTCATAGGTGCTTTGCAGGAATTCCATCAGCGCGTCGTCCGGCGATTCTGCCAGCCGCACATCGTCGTAGAGCAGAATGAATCCTGACGTTTCAGGATTGTAGAACGCGCTCTCCGGGCGAATCGCTGCTTGCGGAAATCCCGCAGGCTCAGGTGCGGTGTAAGAGTAAAAGGCGGCTGCGTTGACATTACCGCTGCCGGGCCAGAATCCATGACTGATTACTTCATGCGAGTATGCCTCGCGCGTTATTGCGTCCGCTCCCTCACGCTCTGGCGCGCGGCGACCGGAAAAGCGCGTCACCGCCAGATCAAAGCTGCCCCAGAAGAAATGTACAGGGCTGCATTTTCCTATGAAGCGCGAGCGAAATTCCTCGAAAATTCTGTCGGCCTGAACCAGAATGCGCCAGAACCGATTGGCGTATTCAGGATCGTAGGCAGCATGTGCGTGATCTTCTGCAAAGGGAATCGGGTCTGGTACTTCGTCCGGCCTGGCGTTGATTTCAATTTCGATTTCAAGAGAGCGCAGAGTCGCCATCAGTTCCCGGTAGAAATCTGCGACTGAATGCGGCTCAAGCGCGATTGTCTTTCTGATTCCGTCGCTGGTGTTGATGAGCAGTTGGTGGTCAATGAAGTCGAACTCGATCTCAAAGCTACGTGTTTCGTAGGGGATTGGCGAAGTCGTCAGACCGCAAGAAGACACGTAGAGCGGCACTTGCCACCAGTGATTGACCTTCGGACTTTGCACGAGCCGAATCTTCCCGACGATCTGCGTCCACATGTGCAGCGTCGCATACGTGTCTTTCCATTCTTCCAGCGGCAAGCTCGGCCAGGTTTCAGCTTTTAACAATTCGTTTCACCCCGCGTTGTAAATGTTCCCGCCCATCCTTTCGCCGACGATACTCCGCCAGCAAGCTGGTGCGGGCAATAATGAAAGGCATTCTATCGAATGCGAACTGTTTCGTCACATTTGATTTGCAACTATCGGCTACAGTTCGCGTATAATCCAAGCGTTCCTGTTTCTGTCTTGCTTATATCCAAACGCACAGCTTTCCAATTAGCGGAGATCAGAAGATGAAAGATTTGGCCGATGTCGCCTTGAATGTTGCCAAACAGCGAGGCGCTTCCTATGCCGACATACGCTTTGTTCGCACGCTCAATAATTTCGTCACCACGCGCGAGAAGCGTGTCGAGAACGTGACGAATACAGAATCCTACGGCTTCGGCGTGCGCGTGCTCGTTGACGGCACGTGGGGATTCGCCGCCTCGCGCGACGTGCAAAGGGAAGAGATTGTGCGCGTGGCCGAGCGTGCCGTGTCAATCGCCAAAGCGAACAAGAGCATCCAGCGCACACGCGTCACGCTCGTCGAGGTCGAAAAATACCCGGACGCGAAATACACCACACCCGTCCAGCGCGACCCGTTCACCGTTCCTCTGTCGGAGAAGGCTGACTACCTGCTCAAGGTCAATGCCGAAGCGATGAAGCTCAAAGGGCCGGGGCCAATCTTCGTTAATTCCATCATGTTCTTCACGAAGGAAGAGAAGTATTTCGCCTCGACCGACGGCTCATACATCGAACAAACGCTGATTCGCTCCTGGCCGAGTTTCACGGTCACGTCCGTGGACACGAAGACCGGACGCTTCGAGCAGCGCAGCAGCTTGGGCACGCCCACCGGCAAAGGGTATGAAGTCGTCGCAGAATACGATCTTCTGTCAGAAGTCCCGGTGGCGGCGGAGCAGGCGATCCAGAAACACACGGCCAAGCCCGTCGAGCCCGGACGCAAAGACCTCGTGCTCCATCCGACGCATCTCTGGCTGACGATTCACGAATCCATCGGACACCCGACGGAGCTTGACCGCGTGCTCGGCTATGAAGCGAACTTCGCGGGCACCTCTTTCGCCACGCGCGAGAAGCTTGGAAAATTTCAGTACGGCTCGAAGTTCGTCAACATCAAGGGCGATAAAGTTCAGGCCGGGGGACTGGCGACCTGCGGTTGGGACGACGACGGGGTGAAGACAACCGAGTGGGACATCCTCAAAGACGGCGTGCTCGTCAGTTATCAAACCGTGCGCGACAATGCCGCCATCATCGGTCTGAAACGTTCGCACGGTGCGTCCTACGCAGACTCCTGGGGCTCGGTCGCGTTTCAGAGAATGCCGAACGTCAGTCTTCAGCCTGCGGCAGGCCACATCAGCGCGGACGATTTAATCGCAGATGTCAAAGACGGAATTTATATAGAGGGCGACGGCTCGTTTTCGATTGACCAGCAGCGGTACAACTTCCAGTTCGGCGGGCAGGTCTTCTGGGAGATAAAGGATGGGAAGAAAGTTGGATTGCTGCGCGACGTTGCCTATCAAGCGCGCACACCCGATTTCTGGAACAGTTGCGACGGCGTCGGGTCAAAAGAGCATTACCGTCTCGGCGGCTCATACTTCGACGGCAAGGGCGAACCCGGACAGGTCAACGCCGTCTCGCACGGCTGCCCCCCGGCGCGCTTCCGCCGCGTCAACATCATTAACACGGGGCGAAAGATTTAAGAACCGTGACAGGTGACAAGTGACAGGTGACAAGTAAAAGCTCTTTCTTGTCACCTGTCACTTGTCACCTGTCACGGTCTCCGAAGGAGACTCTATGGCGATACTCTCTAGTGGCGAAGCTGAAGCGATTCTTAAAAAAGTTCTGGGCTTCTCGAAGGCGGACGAATTGGAAGCGACTTTGCAGGGCGGGCGCACCGCTTACACGCGCTTTGGCGTCAACACGGTCTCGACGAGCGGCGACACGGACAATCTCTCGCTCGTCGTCAACGCACACTTTGGACAAAAGAGCGGCGTGGCGACGACCAATACGCTCGACGATCCGGGTCTGGAGCGGGTCGTGCGCGCGGCTGAAGAGATTGCACGCCTGCGGCCTGAAGACCCTGAGCAGCAGCCTTTCCTCGGCAAGTATGAGTATGCGGCTCTCGATGCGGGATTCGACGAAGCGACTTATCGCGCCGACGCGCAAACCAGGGCGCGCGCCATCGCCACGACGATTGACCCGGCGAAAGCCAAAAATCTCGTCGCCGCAGGCATCTTCGACCACACGGGCAACTTCACGGCGCGAGCTAACACGAACGGAAACTTCGGCTACTTCCGCCGAACAAACGCTTCATATACGACGACCGTGCGCTCTCTGGACGATCTGGGCAAGACAGGCTCAGGCTGGGCGACGGCCATCTCGCACCGCATCGGCGACATTGACGCGAAAGCCATCAGCGCACGCGCCATCTTGAAGGCGGAGCTTTCGCGCAATCCCGTCCAGGTAGAGCCGGGCAACTACACTGTCATCCTTGAGCCGAACGCCGTCGGCGATCTGGTTACTTTCATGATGGGTTTCTTCGGAGCGCGACAGGCGGACGAGGGCCGTTCGTTTCTCTCGAAAAAAGGCGGCGGCAATCGTCTCGGCGAAAAGCTCTACGGCGAAGGCGTCAACATTTACACCGACCCGAATTTGAATACGGGTCCGGGCGCTCCTTTCGACGGGCAGGGCTTGCCGACAAAGCGTCTGGACTACGTGCGCGCAGGAGTCGTCCAGAATCTGAACTACAATCGCTACTGGGCAAAGAAGCAGGGCAAGGAGCCGACGCCGGGTTCATCCAACATGATTATGGACGGAGGCAAAGCTTCCATTGAAGAGATGATAAAGACGACGGAGCGCGGCATCCTCGTCACGCGCTTCTGGTACATCCGGCTCGTTGACCCGCAGACGGTTTTGTTGACAGGCTTGACGCGCGACGGCACGTTTCTCATCGAGCAGGGGCGACTCAAGTATGCGATCAAGAATTTCCGCTTCAACGAGACGCCCGTCAAGATGCTCAACAACATCGAAATGATGTCGCCCTCGGAACGCATCACCGGCTCTGAGCGATTCGGCGCGGGCAACACAGTGCTTGCTCCCGCGCTCAAGGTACGCGATTTCTCATTCACCAGTCTGTCAGATGCAGTTTAAGAGCCGTGACAAGTGACAGGTGACAGGTGACAAGATAAAAACTGATTCCTTCTTGTCACCTGTCACCTGTCACTTGTCACCTGTCTTATGTTATTCGCTCTCGCGTTGGCGTTGATTGCAATTGCGGGCGGTGCGGTCGTCACTTATTTGTTTGATGAGGACGCGCCCGTGCCAGCGCGTCTGTGCATGGGCGCGTGCATCGGTTTTGCTGCGCTTGGGTTGGTCGGATTCATTCTCGCCTCACTGTTTGGCTTCACTCCTTACATCCTGATTTCAACTGCTGCTGTGGTCGCTTCTCCGCTGGCGCTGCTGACAAGGCCGGAGCGCCGTGTTCAAGTGAGGGCGGATGTTCACGAGGCGATACGCGGCGTTCGTCGCGCTGTGCTGCACCCGACCAGGCAGACGACCGCCTACATCGTCTTTTATGCGTTTGTCGCGCTCGTGCTCTGGCTGGTTTTTGAGCGTGCGATGGTTGAACTGCCCGACGGGATTTACACGGGCGTGCAGAACAATTACGGCGATCTGCCATTTCACCTGAGCATCATTACGAGTTTTACGGACGGCGCAAACTTTCCGCCCGAAGACCCGACGTTCGCGGGCGCGCGCTTCACCTATCCTTTCCTCGCGGATTTCGTCGCAGCCTGTTTCGTGCGCGCCGGGGCGACGCTCAGACAGGCGATGCTCCTTGAGAATTTCGTGCTTGCGCTCTCGTTCGTCGGTCTCCTTAATCGCTTCGCATTGAAATTAACGCGCGACTGGATCGCCGGATTGATTGCGCCCGTGTTGGTGCTCTTCAGCGGCGGCCTTGGCTGGTGGCATTTGTTCAAAGATGCTCGCTGGGGCAAGCAGAGCGTCTTCGATATTCTCTTCAATCTACAGCAGCAGTACACCATCACACCGGACACAGGGTATCGCTGGGGCAATTCTCTGACGACGTTGCTTATTCCACAGCGCGGCATCCTGCTCGGATTCCCGCTCGCCGTTATCGTCTTCACAATCTGGTGGACTTCGCTGGAGAACAGCGAAGAAGGCAAAAGGCAAAAGATAAAAGGCAAAAGGAAGGCGGAGAGCCACAGTAAATTAAAAGTGGCTTCGGCCTCACTTTCTCCTTTTTCCTTTTTCCTTTTGCCTTCCGTCAGGCGCATGGCTCTGGCGGGCGCAATCGCGGGGCTCTTGCCGCTCGTCCACGCGCACAGTTTCGTCGTGGTGATGGTGGTGGGTTGTGGCGTGGCGCTCTTTACGGGACTGAAAGATTGGCGAGCCTGGGCGGCGTTCTTTATTGTTGCCACACTTACAGCCTTGCCGCAGATGTGGTGGGCGACGCACGGCAGTTCTGTGCGCGCGGGCGATTTCTTCGGCTGGAACTTCGGTTGGGATAGGGGCGAAGAGAACGTCTTCCGATTCTGGTTCAAGAATACAGGATTGCTGATCCCCCTGATCTTCGCGGCGCTCCTGTGGCGCGAGCGGAAGTCCGCAGGGCGAAAATATCTGGTATCTCGCCGGCTGTTGCTTTTTTATCTGCCCTTCACGCTTTGTTTCATTATTCCGAATTTGATTAAACTCGCGCCCTGGGTATGGGACAATATCAAAGTCATCTATTATTGGTTCATCGCCTCCGTGCCGCTCGTCGCGCTCCTTTTGGCGCGTCTCATGCGCGGAAGATGGTGGCTTCGCGTTGCGGCGGTCGCTCTGCTTTTGACGCTAACGCTGGCCGGTGCGCTGGATGTCTGGAGTGTGGCGTCGCGAGCGGCGGAATTCAGAATCTTTGACGCTGACGGAGTGCGGTTTGCCGAAATCGTCAAGCGACAAACCCCCGAGCGCGCCACGATTCTTCACGAGCCGACGTTCGATACTCCGATTTTTTTAACGGGCAGACGCTCCCTGATGGGCTATCCCGGCCACATCTCCTCGCACGGGATTGAGTATCAGGAACGCCTGGGCGAGATCAGACGAATTTACGCGGGCGCGCCGGACGCCGAAAGCCTGCTGGCCAAGTACAATGTTGAGTACGTGGTGGCCGGGCCACACGAGCAGCGCGAGATGCCGGTCAACGAAGCATTCTTCAAGCGATACAGACTGGTTGGAGAAACAGGTGAGTACAGGCTCTACAAAATCGCCCCCCCGTAAAGCCGAAGGCAGCGCGCGAAATAGATCAACTGCATCGGAAGCTACGCAGCCCCGTCAAGCTGAAGCAGCGGAACTCTCGCCGCTCGTCTGGTGGTTTGCGAGCCTCAGTATTCTGGCTGTGGCGGCGTTTGTGCGCCTCTACGTCCTCGATTTGAAGCCGTTGCACCATGACGAGGGCGTCAACGGCTTTTTCCTCACGAACCTCTATCGAGAAGGTGTTTACCATTACGACCCGTCGAACTATCATGGTCCTACTCTCTACTTCTTCGCTCTGGCCGTGACGAAGATGAAAGCATTTCTTTTCGGCGAACCGGGTTTGAGCACGATTGCCGTGCGGCTCGTGCCCGCGCTCTTCGGTATCGCTACTGTCTGGCTGGCGCTTCGCCTGCGTCGCTACATTGGGGCAATCGGCGCACTGGTTGTCGCCGCGCTAATCGCGCTTTCGCCCGGCCACGTTTACATCTCGCGCTACTTTATACATGAAGCGCAATTCGTCTTCTTCACACTGGGGCTGGTCGTCGCCGCTTTGCGCTACGGGGAAACAGCCGACCCCCTTTACCTGATGCTGGCGTCAATTTCTGCGGCACTGCTCTTTGCGACGAAGGAGACGGCGATCATCTCTGTCGCTGTCTTAGGTCTGGCGTGGATTGTGACTGCGGTTTACATGCGGCTTGTCCCGAAAAGAGACGGCGTACCATGGGAGCGGAATGAGGCGACCAAGCGCAAAGTTAAGAAGCGGCGCACTCCGCAGGCAGAACAAGCAGACATGCTCGAAAAGTTCGGCGGCCTCTCAAATGTTGCACTGATGACAGGCGCATCGCTCGCGCTCTTTGTCTTCATCAACATCCTGTTCTACTCCTCTTTCTTTACCTACTGGCAGGGGGTCAGTGGCGCGATTGAGTCTGTCCAAATCTGGGCGGCGACGGGCACGAAAGAGCATGGGCATCCTTCGTACACTTATCTTTGGTGGCTCGTGCAGGAAGAAGCGCCGCTGCTGTTTCTGGGCGCAGGCGGCGCAATCCTGGCTTTAATCCGCCGCCGGAATCGCTTCGCTCTCTTCGCGGGCGCGTGGGCTTTCGGCATCCTCGCAGCCTATTCGCTGATCCCGTACAAAACGCCCTGGCTGATGCTCAACTTCACAGTTCCGCTGGCGATTATCAGTGGGTACTGTGTGAATGAGATTTATGATTGGGGCAAGGGGTGGCTTACGCGCTCTCTGGCTCTGGCCATTGCCGCCGCAGCTCTGGCCGTCTGCGGCACACAAGCCGTCATTCTTAATTTTTATCAGTATGACAACGATAGGTACATTTACGTCTATGCTCACACCTATCGAGAGTTTGTTCCACTGGTGACTGAGATTGACCGGCTGGCAGAGCGCGCCGGGACAGGCAAGCAGACGGGCATCACCATCACCGCGCCGGAATACTGGCCTCTGCCCTGGTATCTGCGCGATTACGAGCACGCCGGATTTTTCGGGCGCATGGCTACAACGCAGGAGCCGATTGTCGTCGGCTCGATTGACCAGGAGCAGGAGCTTGATGCGATGCTCGGCGACCGCTACCTGCGTCTCGGCTCTTATCCGCTTCGTCCCGGCGTCACCCTAATACTCTATGCGCGGCGCGACCTGGCGCAGGAGTGAAGCATCCCCAGCTAATTCTTTTCCTGTCATGCTCGGCGGTTCGGTGGTTTCGTCAGGCGCTCTAAATCTGCCTCTTGCAACAATAAAACCTCTTGGCCTGAAGCATTAGTTGACATTCCGGCAAAGTCCAACATATAGTGTGCGTCTTGCTTGCTGTGCTCTAGGGACTGCGCTCAAGCTTTTTTTGTGTCAGAGTCGTAAACAAATCAGACGCACGCATGTTCAAACTTCGACGCTTAGAGATCACCGGCTTTAAATCCTTCGCGGATCACACGGAAATTGTCTTTACCGGCGACGGCATCACGGCGGTAGTCGGTCCCAACGGCTGCGGCAAGTCTAATGTCGCGGACGCCATCGCCTGGGTGCTGGGCGAGCAGCGGATCAAGCACCTGCGCGGCGCGGAGATGAAAGACGTGATCTTTCAAGGCTCGCGCAATCGCCAGCCGAGCGGGATGGCGGAAGTCGTGCTGCACATGGTGCGCGATGAAACCGTCGAACACGAGCCGGACATCGAAGACATAGATTCCACGCTCGAAGGGATAGACGATCAGGCCATCCAATTAGAGGAACTGGCAGCGGAGCCTGCTGAGGAACTCACCGCTCCGACGCCTCCTTTGTCGTCAGATGCAACCGGCGAGTCAGCCGCGAGCGTGCAGCCCCCTACTCCGATTGCGGAAGCCCTCGAGATGATTGGGGAGACGCAAGCTGCCGCGACTGAGATTGCCACGATTCCAGCGAATCCTCCCACCGAAACGACCACGCCGAAGATACATCACAGGCGGCACTGGCGACCGAGCCGCCAGGCGCTGGAATTTGCGCCCGGTGAAGCCGTCTCCGTGACGCGCCGTCTGTATCGTTCGGGCGAGAGCGAGTATTTGCTGAACAATCGCATCTGCCGCCTGCGTGACATTCAGGATTTGTTCTCTGGGACAGGATTGTCCGGCGCGCACTACGCCATTATCGAGCAGGGACGCATCGGGCAGATTCTTTCGGCGAAGCCAATGGATCGCCGCACGCTGATTGAAGAGGCTGCCGGGATTACGAAGTTCAGAGTCCGGCAGCGCGCAGCCGAAGCGCGTCTTGATTCGGCGCGCTCCAATCTCTCGCGCGTCTCAGACATCATTTCCGAGATAGACCGCCAGGTGAACAGCCTGCGGCGTCAGGCAGCGAAGGCTCGTCGCTATCGCATCCTGCGCGAAGAATTGCGCGAGCTGCTGCGCCGAACCTACGTCGCGGAAGAACGCTCGCTCACATCTCTGCTCGAAGAGACGCACGCCCGCCTTGAAGAGGTTTCCGGTGAAGAACGCCAGCTAGTCGGAGAGTTGGCCGAGCGTGAAGAGGACGCGCGCAGAGCGACGCAGGAAGCGCGTAACGTCGAAGAAGAATTGGCTGAAGCGCGTGCCGAGGCAGCCGAGGCGGAATTGCAACGCGACCGGCGGCTGCGTGAACAGAGTTATCAGCAAGAGCAGGTGATGGCGCTTGAGAAGCGGCGCGCTGAAGTCGAGCATGAGATCGAGACGGTGCGTGCGCGACTGATGAGCGTCGAAGAAGAGTGCGCGCGGCTGCGCGAACAGGATGCCGAGCAGCGCGCGGCGAGCGAAGAGCACGCGCTCGTCCTTCAATCCGCCGAGACCGCTTACGGGCAGCGCGTTCTGGAAGTGTCGGAAGCCGAAGCGCAGATTGAGAGTGCGCGTGCGGAGCTTTTGACGCATACGGCTGTCGCCGAGCGGTTGATGGAGATTGGCCGCCAGCTCGAAGCGGCGCTTGAGCGTCTGGCTCTCCAGTCCGAAGGTTTGGCGCGCGAGGGCGAGCGTGCCCGAAGCGGCCATGCCGAGCGCGTGACGGAAGCCGAGAAGCTCAATCAGGAAATCCTTCAGGCGCGGGGGAACCGTACAAAACTCGACGCCGAACGTGAACAGGCCGTGCATACGGTCGTCCAGGGACACGAGCGGGTTTCAGAGACGGATGCGGAATTAACCAGAGCGCGTGAAGAGTATTCGCGTGTGCGGCATCGTCTGGACACACTTGTGGAATTGGATGCGAAGCGTGCGCATTATTCTCCGGCGGTGCAGCGGCTCTTTGCGACGAGCGATGCGCCGGAAGAGTTTCACTTCATGGGCACGCTCGCCGACATGTTCAACGTCGAGCCGCGCTGGGAGCGAGCCATCGAAGGCGTGTTCGGCTCATCTCTTCAGGCGATCATCGTTCCGACGCCGGAAGATGCGGCGCGCGCAGCCCTCTGGCTGAGAGAAAATGGAGCAGGGCGCGCCAGCTTCCTCGTCGCAGGGCTTCACGGCGCGAGCGAAGAGGCGGAGACTGCGACCTACATGGCCACGCGCGCCGGAGGCGAAGAATCCACGAACGGCGGCGAGGTTTCGGGCGACGTTCGCGTCCGCGATCTCCTGGGAGCGCCGCGCGAACTACTGGCGGTTCTCAATCGCACATTGCCGCAACGCATGAACGCTCGCGTCACCCATAGTCTTGAGCACGCGATGACGATCAGCCTGGCGACGGGCGAGATGTGCGTGACGACGGAAGGGGATTGGGTCGCGGGCGGCCAACTCGTCAACGCCGGAGATGCTCGCGCGCTCGAAGAAGGCGCTGGCCTGCTCGCTTTCAAGCGCGAGCTGCGCGATCTCGAATCCCGCGCACCCTCATTGCAAGAGGAAGTCACAAACGCCGAGCAATCGGTGAGCGAAGCGCGAGCGCGGCTGGTCGAGTTGGAAGACGCTGTGGTGCTCTTGAACGAAGCCATCGGGCGCGAGGAGCGCGATGCGATGGCTCGCGAGTTGAATGCCACGCAGCTCGCGCAGGAGATAGAGCGCGCCGAGCGCCATCTGCGCGTGATCGCGGACGACGCTGCCCGCCTCGCACAGGAACGCCTCGAACTCGAAGAACGGCGCGCGACAGCGCTTCATGAAGCTGAGACAGCCGAAGCCGCGCGCGTCGCAGCCACAGAGATGATTACGCAAGCGGCAACCGTTCTAGCAATCGCGCGCCGCGCTGCCGAAACCGAGAGCGAAGGCTTGGGCGAACAGCGTGCCGCTGCGGCAGCCGCAGCCGAACGACGCCGTGCCACCGCCGCCGAACTCCGGCGCATGGAAGCCGAGCGCCATGACCTTGACGCAAGATTAGAGCGGCACGAGCGCGAGGTGGCGGACGCTGGCGCGCGTCTTGAAGAGTTGCGCCGCTCGATTAACGACATGGAGCAGGGCGCAAGCCTTGTCGGCGAGGAGCGCACGCGCGAAGAACAGGAAATCGCACGCCATTCGGCGCGTCTAGCGGCGGCCAGGGAAAGAGCCGACGCGCTCTCGACCGAACTGGCTGAATTGAATCGCCGCGCAGCTCTCGCGCGCGATGCGCGTGCTGCGCTCGAAATTCAGCGTGCCGAAAGTGCAGCGCGACTCTCTTACGTGCGCGAGGCCTGCACGTCTGAATTGAACCAGTCGCTTGAAGAGTTATCGCAGGAGCGCCCCGTTGATGACGAGTTCGATCTGGAAGCCGGAAAAGCGCGTGTCGAAGAATTGCGCGCTCGCATCGAAGGCTTCGGCGCAGTCAACATGATGGCGCTCGAAGAATTATCCGAAGCGGAAGAGCGTTTCCAATTTCTGACAGGCCAGCGACAGGACATCACCGAAGGCATCGCTTCGACGGAAGAGGCTCTGCGTGAAATCAAGCGCCGCTCGCGCGAGCGCTTCCGCCACGCCTTCGAGCAGATCAATCGCAACTTCGGACAGTTCTTCCAGGAACTCTTTGGCGGCGGTCGCGGCGAGATGAGTTTGATAGACGCGGACGATGTGTTGGAGTCTGGCATAGACATCGTGGCGCAGCCGCCGGGAAAACGTCTTCAGAATGTATTACTCCTATCGGGCGGCGAAAAGGCGATGGCGGCGCTGGCGCTCGTGCTCGGCATCTTCCATTATCGCCCCAGCCCGTTCTGTTTGCTCGACGAGGTGGATGCGCCGCTCGATGAGGCAAACGTCGGACGCTTCACGGATAAGGTCGGAGAGATGGCTGCCTCGACGCAGTTCATCGTCATCACTCACAATAAACGGACGATGGAGATGGCGCGCGCGCTCTACGGCGTCACAATGGAAGAGGCGGGCGTTTCAAAGCTTGTCTCTGTGAAATTCGAGTGAGTAAGCTGAAAGCAATCCTGCCTGTAATGATTGCCGCGCTCGTTATTCTGAGCGCGGCGATTTGCACTGTGGCGCAAACGAGCGGTGGCGCGGTCAAGCAGAATACACGCGAGAAGGCCGGTCAGGATGTAGCGACGGCGATTAAGAACGCACCTGCCGAAGATGTCAGCTACTCTTACGAATTCAAGAAACCCGAATTTTTCATCCGTCACATCGTAATCAAGCACGATTCAAGCGGACGCGGCGAAATCTCTTTCGAGAAACTTGGCGACCTTGAGCCCATTGTTGAGCCGCTTGAGCTGTCCGAAAGTGCGCGCACACGCATCCTTGCCCTCTGGGATGCTCTGCGCTTTCTGGATTCAAGCGAGAATTACCAGTCCGAGCGGCAATATCCTCATCTTGGCACGATGCGGCTGCGGATGGTGAAGGCCACACGCGAGCGCATGGCGGAGTTCAACTGGACGAATGATCCGAATGCCAAGTCGTTGGTAGATGAATACAGGCGAGCCGCGAATCAAGCAATCTTCGTCTTCGACATGTCAGTTGCACTCCAGAACCAGCCGCTGAATTCTCCGAAACTCCTTGACCAGTTCGACAGTTACCTCAGAAGAAACGAGCTTTCCGACCCGCAGCAGTTGATTCCGTTTCTTCGCGGGCTGAGCACGGATGAGCGTCTGCCATTGATGGCGCGCCACCACGCGGAGCGTATCGTGCAGAAGCTGGAAAAAATTAAAACCCCGTAGGGCTGACTAATTATCTTCTTTCTTGGGCAAAATCCCTGTCACCTCGTCGTCCACCCCGCGTGAGCGGTAATCCCTTGAAGCGCCTTCTGATCCGCTCGCTAGAACAATAAAATCCGCTCTCCTCCACCCAGTCGTCACCGGATGCGTGCGCGGGGGCGAGAGCTTTAGTCTGAAGCGAAGAGCGGCCAGGTGCGCTTCCAAGCCGCGCCCGTGCTTTTCCCGCAGTTAAATGCTGCTGAAGTTCTTTGGTAATCGAAAGTAGGATGCGAAACCGCGCCGTTTAATCTATAATCACGCATCAAGTGATTCTTTCATTGCTTACCATCCTTGAGGGCGCGATTACGGAATGTGCCGCAGACATAGACGCGCTCCACGCGCGTTGCGCGCAATCTGCGCCCAATTACGACATTGATTCCGAAATCTTTCACGCGGCTCTCAGAGCGGCCATTGACAAATATCTGGTGGACGAACAAAGGGGAAACGCCCCGACGCCCGACGAGATACGCCAGTTCATAGGTGAGCTTCAGATCAATGACCTCTATCTGGCTGTAGCGTGCGCGCGCGGCAATGAGCATGCCTGGTGGGAGTTTGACCAGAGCTATCGCGGCTACATCGAACGCATCGCGCGCCACCTGGCGAGTGCCGAGACAGACGCCGAAGAAGTGATTGACTCGGTTTACGTCGAGCTGTACGGCACGCGGATCGTCAACGACGTGCGGCAATCGAAATTCGCAACCTACACGGGACGCGGAACCTTAAAGGGTTGGCTGCGAACGGTGGTCTGGCACGCGGTGATTGATATGCACCGTGCGCGGCGCGACGAGGTCTCGATAGACGATTGGTCTGAGGGTGGCGGCGAGATGCACGACCGTCCGGGCTGGCGTGCCGAAGCGCGTGGCGGTGAAAGCGCGATGGTTGACCGCGTCATGCGCGAGCGTTACCGCGAGGCGACCGTGGCGGCGCTGGATACGTCGCTCGCAATGCTCGACGAGCATGAAAAGCTCTTGTTGCTTTATTACCACGTCGAAGGTTTGAAACTGCGCGAGATTGCGCGACTGGTCGAAGAGCCTCAATCGCCGCTGCGCCGCTGGTTTCAGCGCCAGTCGAAGCGGCGTGTGGATGTTCCTGAGAGCCGTGTTCACGAATCAACGGTGATGCGCTGGCTGGAAAAAGTTTACGGCAAAGTTCTCGAACGTTTTCGGTCAGAGTTACAAGAGAAGAGCGGATTGAGCGATGCGGAAATCGAAACGTGCGTCGAGATGGCGACCGAAGACCTTGCGCCGGAAGATGTCCGCCGACATTTACTGAACGCCCCGGCGGATAGCTAGGGCAAAGGCCAAGAGGGGTGATCGTCTAACAGGTAAGAAGGAGATAAGGCCAAGCGAGATGCCAAGACCCAAGAGCAATAAAGAGAGTGACCGCCTGCGACGCCTGGTGCATCAGCACCTCCAGCATCGTCCTGCGTCGCTTGCTCCGGCGTCTTCTCTGGGTGCGCATCTGGACGAAGACGCGCTTTCCGCTTTCATCGAGGGGCGTCTCAGCAATTTGGAATCAGCCCCGCTCGTTCGCCATCTCGTCGGTTGCGGCTCATGTCGTCGAATCACAGCGCAGCTCATCCGTCTCGATACAGAGCTTTCCGGCGTCGAGACGGAAACAATCCCCGCTTCAGAAGAGCCGGGACGCATCCGCCGTCTCCTCGCAGACCTCGCCTCACGCGTGCTTCCTTCGTCGGAAGACGACGTGGTCTTTGCTTATCATGCTCCGGCTGATGATTTCGAGAAGCAGGATAAAGCCATAGAGCAAGACGATGACGAGAGCGAAGAGAAGGAACAAGGCTGAACCTCACGTTATCAGGCTGGCGTCATCTCGACATAAAAGGTGACTTCGTATTCAGCCCCGGAGGGGCGCAATATCAGTAGCCCAGAGTGTCAGCTCTGGGTTAAAACGCAAGAATAACGTTTAAGCCCCGGAGGGGCGGCATAGATTCAAAGTTGACTAATTCTCAACTTAAATTTATGCCGCCCCTCCGGGGCTCGCTCATTTATTCGATACCTGTTCCCACAGTTCACGCCGTGGGCTACTGATATGCCGCCCCTCCGGGGCTGTCTCAATCGTCTTTGAGACTTTGATGTATGAGCTTGCAGAACTCCACCACCCGATTCTCCATCCAGAAGCGGTCTTCTCCGTTTGCGTCTGCTCCGATGAAACCGACGTGTCCGCCATGTTCCGGTGCGAGAAAGACGATGTAAGGGTTTTCGGTGATTGCAGGATCAAGGCAAGGATGAAAGGGGACAAACGGATCGTCCTGCGCGTGAATCATCAGCGTGGGCGTCTCGATGTGACGGATGACTCGGAAGGCACTGGCGCGCTCGTAGTATTCGTCCGCATTGTTGAAGCCGCCGCCAGCACTTGTGTAGCGCTCGTCAAAATCTCTCAAGCTGCGGATGCGGCTGAGACCTGTCGTGTCGTAAAGCTCAGGAAATAATTTTTGTTTACGACGGATGCGGTTCTTCATGCTGCGCAGGAAGCTATATTTGTAGAGCCGGTTGGAGCGCCGTTCAATGGCGTCAACGCAGGAGCTAAGGTCAATCGTCGGTGAGACGGCGCAAACGCCAGCCAATTCTCGCGGCGCAAGGTCTGCCTCCTCGCCCGCGAGCTTCAAAGAGATATTGCCGCCCATCGAAAAGCCGACGACGAAGATGCGTGAAAGACCGTCTTGCTCTATCAACTCACGCAGGATTGTGCGTAGGTCGCCGCTCAATCCGGCGTGATAGAGCGTCGGCGTCATGTGCTCCGTATTTCCGCAGTTACGCAGGTTCAGTCGCACGACGTTGAAGCCTGCGTGATAAGCTTTCTCAGACGTGCCAAGCATGTAGACGGAAATGTTCGAGCCTTCCAGACCATGTATAAGAATCATGGTGGGATGTGTGTTCCTATCTTTTTGCCAGCGGCAGTGGGCGAGAAGTCGCACGCCTGGCTCGACCTCGAAAATGCGCGGTTCGTCCGTGCTGTGTGCGCGCTTCAGGAAGCTGTGGCGTGGCCAGTAATACGCTGCGAAAGTCTGCGCGTGGCCGCTCGTAAATCTTGGATGCGGCTTGAACGGTTTGGCTTGAAGCACGCGCGCAATCTCTCCCAGAAAGGCCGTTGGAGTAGCAAGCGTCGCTTGCTGCTCTCGAACGATTTTTTCTGTGAGATCGTATCCCGCGCTCATCTTCTCTTTCGTTCCAATGCCGCAGATTGAAGAATCCGATTGTACCATTGACCGCAGATGTCCTTTTGTCCCATTACGCACATAGGTCTCACTCTCAACCCGGTGCGCTGGTGTGTGATTGAGTTATTCCCGACTCTAAGACGCTCTCTGGGATAGCGTGTTGCGGAAAGTCTGAGCTTCGAGGCCATTGTAAAGGTAAAAGGTAAAAGTAAAAAGGCAAATTTCCCTTTTACCTTTTTACTTTTCCTTATTTGCCGTGTCGCGGGCGCTTCTTGGGGCGACGCCCGCGCACAACCGGCATTGTGAGTAACGCGCCTGAAAAGTTTTGGCGCTCTTTCCGGCGCGGAGACGGCCTGTTTAGGAAGGCTTGCCGTCTGTAACCGCACTGTTGACGGATGAACGCGCTCGCTTTGCGAAAGTTGCGCACAGAGAGAGGTCTTACATTAATCGCGTTGGCTGACCCGGCGGCGGGTCACCGACGGGCGGCGGGTTATTCGGCTCACGCACGGGCGCAGCGGGGCTCGGCTGCGTGTCGGGCGGCAATGGCACAGGCTCAGGCTGCGACGGGTCGGGAACAATCGGATCATCGGGCGTGACGGGCGGAAGTTCAGGCTCGCCCGGTTGCGGCAAGGGGTCGCCGGGTTGCGACGGCTCTGTATTCGGATTACGACTCATGCGAGGTCTCCTTTGTCTGAGTTTGAAAGCGACAGACAGAACTTACCACGAAAAGCAGGAGACAGAAGACAGAATACAGAAGCCAGAAGATAAGGCAGAGAACCACTGCTACTGATTTTCTTTTATTCTGACTCCTGACTTCTGTCTCCTGTCTCCTGCTTTTCGCGTTCCACGTCGGCGACGACAAAACGAATCATGCGGTAGTTGATGTGTGGCGGCAGCGCATCGCGCAAAGGTCTGAGAAGCTGTGTGCCGAGTTGGTCAATGGCGATTTCAATTCGCGCACGGTCGGCGGCCTCGACGTGGCGCGAGATGTCGAAAGCGCGCCCCTGCATGATGCATTCCGCCAGGTGCTTTTCGACTGTTATCTCTGTCAGTCCGCGCCGCTCGCAGATTTCTTCGATGGACAATCCCTCGTCGTAGAGAGCGTAGGTTTCATCAACGGTGCTGACCGCTTTCGCTTTCGAGATTTTTGTAGAAGCCGCAGTGGCGCTAAAAGCAGCCGTCGAAAGCGCGCTCAAAGATGTCTCCGGCAGGGCGAGTTCAATGCTGGCACGCTCGCGCATCACCTCGCCGCCGAGCGCGGTCAGGGAAACCATTGGATAAGCGCCGCCTGTCACCTTGAGACAGCCCGAGGCGACCAGCGCATCGATGTAGGTTATCAACTCTTCCTGCGTCATGTCGTCGAGGATGCCATAGGTTGAAAGCTCGTCGAGGCCAGCCTGAAGAACGTTGCGGGCGCGCGAGCCTCTAAGCGTTGAAGCCAGCAAGCCTTTGCCGAAGCGACCCTGCATGCGGGCAGCGCACGCCAGGATTTTCCGAACGAGCAGGCCCTCTTCGTCCGTCAGGGCACGCGCCTGGGTGACGCTAAACTCGCGTGGGGCGGCGGCGTCCTCTGCCTCCTCGCTTGCCCGTCTCAGGCGCGAGCTTTCGTCCAATTCATGTTCCAGATCAAGCCCAACGGGCACTTGCTCTCTGACGAAATCGTCTAGCGCGCTTGGCTCATCCATCGGTGCGACGAGACCTGGCTTGCGGGGTGCGCCCGCCTCGCGTGTGGGCGCGGTGCAGTTACCGCATGTTCCGCAATTGGGAGCATGGTGCGGGTCGCCGAAATAATCGAGGATGAAAGCGCGATAGCAACTCTCCGTGTAGCAGAAGCTAATCATTTCGCGCAGCTTGCGTTGTTCGAGTGCGGCGCGGCGCGCAACTTCGTGCGGGCGAATGCGTAAACTGCTCGCGGGTTTCTCGTCCAGCATCAGCACGCCGCGCGTGCGCCGCGCCGGGTTGTAGCTGATAACTCCCGACGAGTTGAGCTGTGAAAGCGCGCGGCGCACCGTGGATAGGTCAAGACCGATGCTCTCTGCGAAATCCGTTACGTCCAGTTCGATGTCTGCGCGCTCGTTGAGATCGTATCCACCGAGCAGTCCGAAAAGCACCTGCCGCGCTTTCGTTTCGCGTGCTCCGGCGTTCGCGCGCGCTTCGTGCGGCTTCACCAGCAGACGCAAGGCTGCGCGATTCTCGTTTGATGAGCCGCGCTCGATGTGCCCGGCTTTTTCAAGGATGATGAGCGCGGACTGGACGGCCATCTCGTTGCGAACCGCAGCGCGTGCGGCCACTTCGCTCACCGATAGCTCTATTCGTTTCTGATTGGTTGCGACCAGCGCCTGATAGACGCGCGCGACCGTTTCCGGCGGAGGGTAAGAGCCTTCGATGAAGTAGTCCTGCGTGCGCTTGTCTGCGTAGTTGAAGAGAAGCACGCAGGTCGAAGGCTTCTGGTCACGCCCGGCGCGTCCGATTTCCTGATAGTAAGCCTCAATTGAACCGGGCAGGTGATGGTGGACGACGAATCGGATGTCGGCTTTGTCAATGCCCATGCCGAAGGCGTTGGTGGCGACGATCATCTGGATGCGGCCTGACATAAATGCGTCCTGCGCCTGCGTCCTGGCGGCTTCGTCCATTCCGGCGTGGTAGCCGATGACGTTCAGCCCCGCGCCTTGCAGTCTGGCCGTCACCTGCTCGACGGCCTTGCGGGTCGAAGTGTAGATGATGCCTGAGCCCGCGTGCGAGGCAGCGAGCGCCTTGATGTGCGTGATCTTCTCGCGCTCCTTCTGCGTGTGGACGACGTTGATGGAAAGATTGGGGCGGTCAAAGCCGCTGACGAAGGCGCGGGGTTCGTTTAACTTAAGCTGCTCGATAATGTCGGAGCGAACGTAGGGCGTGGCGGTTGCAGTCAAAGCGGCGATTTGCGGGCGTCCGATTTCTTCGATGGACTCGCGCAGTCGCAGGTAGTCGGGTCGAAAGTCGTGTCCCCATTGCGAGATGCAGTGCGCTTCGTCCACCGCGAACAGCGAGATGTCAATCGAGCGCAGAGTTTCGACAAAATGCGCGCTGCGGAAGCGTTCCGGGGCGACGTAGACGAGTTTGTAAAGCCCGCGCCGCACATCCTGGATGCGCGCTTTCTGTTCTTCAAAAGTGATGGAGCTATTGATGAACGTTGCCGGGAGATTGCGGGCGGCGAGTGCGTCCACCTGATCTTTCATCAACGCGATGAGCGGCGAGACCACGATGGTCGCGCCCGGCTTCATCAAGGCCGGTAGCTGATAGCAGAGGGATTTTCCGCCGCCGGTCGGCATGACGACTACGGTGTCGCGGCCTTCAAGGATGGCTGCGATGACTTCGCGCTGACCTTCGCGGAAATCCACAAAGCCGAAATGTTTATGCAGCGCCGCGAGCGCCTCTTCAATATTCGCCATCGTCCAACACTTAACCACTAAATCACACGAAACAACACGAAAGAGAGCGAACAACAATGCAATCTGTTTCGTGTCTCTTCGTGTGTTTTAGTGGTCGGCTTCCTTCAGCTTCTTTTCTGAATCACTGGGAAGATTTTAACTTGTCATTCGTCACTTGTCACTTGTCACTGCTTTTTTGGTAAGCTGAAAGGCGAGATGGAAAAACGTGTTTGGAA
Source organism: Acidobacteriota bacterium (assembly GCA_032160705.1). Taxonomy (GTDB): domain Bacteria; phylum Acidobacteriota; class Blastocatellia; order Pyrinomonadales; family Pyrinomonadaceae; genus QHXM01. The sequence goes on from JAVHVE010000048.1 coordinate 61,941, forward strand.
GTCGCGCACCAAAATAGATTTGATGATTGAGGTCTGGGAGCATCTCGATTGCGAATCGGTGGGCGCGGCGGAACTGGAAACAATCGAAACGGTAGTGCGCGAACGATTCGGCGAGGGTGCGGTCGAGAGTCCGGCTGTGGTGGCGCGCCTGCTGGCGGATGAAGGGGCGGAGCTGCGCCATTCGGAAGTGCTGGAACTCGATGCCCGCCATCGCAGCACAGACCCCTACGAAGCCATGTTTCGCAACGTCCTGAAGTTTTCCACGTTCGCTCAGGCTGCGGCCTCGATCAAAAATCTGGATAATCTCAGGCGAGAGTTTAAGCGTAAAAAAGACAGGGAAGGATTGCGGCGCGTGCATGAGACGGCGCTGAAGGGCAAGCAGCGCGCGGAGATGATTGCGCGTAATCGCAATGTGGATGAAAAGAAGCGCGCCGAGAAAGCCGAGATTGCCGAGTGGTTCACAGTCTGGCTGAAGCAGCCGGAGATTTTTCAAGACTGGCTGGACTTGCGCCAGCGCACAAAAGATTTTCGCCAGCGATTCGTGAGTGAAGAATCTTGAAGAGAGTTGAAGCATTCGGAACAAGACTTGCTGACTTCTCTATAAAAGCGAAACGACAATTCGACCAGGATAGCAATCAGAGGCCGTTTTGCTCGGAAATTCGCATAAATCTGGAGGAGGTTCAGTATGAAAATCGGTACACTCAAGAGGTTTCTGTGTACGCTCGCAGTCGGGGTTGCGCTCTTGCTTGGAATGAGTCTTCAGACGCAGGCGCAGCGGCGTTATCCGTCATCCAACGGCAGGTGGCGTGCAAGAAACTACGGGCAGCAAGTGAGCGCTCGCCGTCATGAGCGCAACAGGCTGCGCCATGTCCTGTCGCGTCATCAGCGTGTCGAGCGGCGAATTCTTAATACTCGCCTGCGCACGGAGCGTGCGACCTACGGCAATAACAGCGACTGGCGCACGCGCCGGAGAGAAGAGCGCGCGGCTCTCAGAACACACCAGCGCGAGGAGCGGGGCACGTTTAAGCAGCGTTGGAAGAATAACGGAAAACATCGGTAGATTCGTTCTTAGGCTTGTCCTGAACTTCTCTCCCTGAACCATACTATTGCGGAATACGGATTTCGGATTGTGGATTGATAAAGCTAACACTTCTTCAAATCCGCAATCCGAAATCCGCATTCGCAATTTTATTTCTTGAGGCTGCGTACGTGAGCGACGAGAGATTCGATCTGGGCATCGGAAAGTTTCTCGCCGTAGGCGGGCATCTTGCTGCCTCGCCCATTCGCGATGGAATTGAAGATGCGCTCGTCCGTGACCCTCTCCTGCCAGCCTGCGTCGGTGAGGTCGCGCGCGCTGTTGAACTTCGCTTTGAGAGTCTTGGCGCGTCCATCCTTGCCGTGACAGCTCGCACACTTGCTCCTGAAGATAGCCGCCGCTTCTCGCGCACCCTGCGCTGAATTGCTCTTGCTCTCAATCGCCGCACCAGCCGAACGCGCCCCATTCAGCCAACCCACGAAAAAGAGAATCACCACGACGACAACGGCCAATTGCTGCGTGATTCGTTTCATCTATGCTCCTAAGAGCCGTGATAGGTGACAAGTGACAGGTGACAAGTAAAAGCAAGATTTCTCTTGTCACCTGTCACCTGTCACTCGTTACGGCTCTTTCTTAGCTACCCTCGTTCAGCCATTCCTGCCAGGCTTTGAAATTGAATGGCCGGTTGAGGAAGGTTTCGACCAGCTTGCTGGCGGGTTTTGAGCCGCCGGGCGTGAGCACCGCGTCGCGGTAGCGTTTCGCTATGCCGGGAGCCAGCAGGTTCGATTTGTCGAACTGGCTGAACATATCTTTGGCGATGACGAGCGACCACATGTAGGTGTAGTAAACCGCCGAATAGCCGTCGAGGTGTCCGAAGGAAGCCTGCCAGTGTGTGTCTTCAACGAAAGGATATGGCTGGTATTGCTCCGTCAGCCCTTTAATCATCGCGTTCGTGTCCACCTCCGAAGGCTTGCGGTCGTAGATGGAAAGCGACAGTTTCGCATAGACCATCTGGCGACGGACGGTCAAGCCCTTACCGAATTCGCTGGCGCGCTTCATCTGCTTGACCAGCTCGGTCGGAATCGGCTGGTTCGTCTGGTAGTGACGGGCGAAAGTTTGCAGTGTGGCAGGGTCCCACGTCCATTCCTCAAGCATCTGCGAGGGCGCTTCGACAAAGTCCTGCTCGGTGCGCGTTCCCGCCAGTCCGACCCAGGCGTGCCTGCCCGCGAACAACTCATGCAGAAGATGACCGAACTCGTGGAAGAAAGTCTGCACGTCGTCATGTTCCATTAAGCCCGGATCATTGGCTTCACCTCCGGGGAAATTGCAGACCAGCACGGCTTCGGGAATCTGTTGCCCCTTCACGCCCGCTCGCACTGCGAACTCAGCCGCGTGATTGTACTTGCCCTTGCGCGGGTGCATGTCTAGGTAGAAGCGCCCCACAAGTTTGCCGTCCTCCAACATCTCGTAAGCTTCGACCGAAGGGTCATACACAGGCGCGTCTTTGATTTGACGATAGGTGACGCCGAACAGCTTGCTCGTCACATCGAACACGCCCTGCTTCACCTTGTCGTAAGGGAAGTAAGGACGCACGGATTGCGAATCGAAATCATAGCTGGCTTTTCGCACCAGCTCCGAGTAATAGGTGGACTCCCAGGCGTTGATGCCTTTTGCTCCCGGCACGTCCTGTTGTTTGCGCTTGAGCAGCGTCTGATACTCGCCCGCGGCTTTTGTGCGCGAAGCCTCGACGATGCGGTCAATAAATGCGGAGGCGTTCTTGCCCGACTCGACCATCTTGTCTGCGGTGATGTAATCAGCCCAGTTACTGAAGCCGAGCAGGTTGGCCAGCTCATGACGTTTGGCAACCATGCGGTCGAGCACGGACATGTTCATCGGAAAGGCGCGATTGTTGTACTCCATGTACATGCGCTTGCGTAGACCTTCGTGTTTGGCGTAGGAGAAGACTGGAAGCGAGTCAGGATAATCAATCGTCAGCGTGATTTTGCCGTCCGGGGCGGGTTTGTGGCGCGCGATGTAATCTGCGGGCAAGCCTTCAAGCTCCGCCGCGCTGTTAGCGATGACAGTGCGTTTGTCATCGCGGATGTTGCGGGCAAACTCCTGGCCGATGAGCACCAATTCATCACGCAGTTCCTTGATGCGTTTACGGGTCGCTTCGTCCTTGTCCACGCCTGCGAGACGAAAATCACGCAGGGTCTTCTCGACATAAAAGCGCGTCTCGGCGTCCACGCCCTGCAAGTCGAGCGAAACGAGCGCATCATAGACGGCGCGATTCAAAGAAAGGTCTGTGTAAAACGCCTGAACTTTCTGCGACTGTTTCTCGGCGGCGCTACGCATGGCTTCGTCCGGGTGGACTTCCTGAATCAACCCGGATTGCGAGCCCGCCGCATCCAGATAAATCAATACCTCGTCATAAGGCTTGAGCGTGTTGGCGACGGTGCGCTTGCCCTTGACGGCGAGCACCTGATTAAGAACCTGTTGAGCTTTAGCCAGCCGCTCGTCCTGCATTTTGGTGAACGTGGCGACATCAGGCTTGCCCGTCCAGAAGGGTGCGTCGTCCATTTTGCGTGCGGCGCTGCCCGTGATCGCAGAAAGGGCGGCGAGCGCCAGGATTAGAAATATGAGCGAGATTCTACGCATTGATTTGGTTGTCCTTTTTGAAGTGATGGCCGGTCTGGGAGAGTCTTACGTGTTGGCCGCCGCACGGGTTCGATGATTTCAGCTTGAGCCCGGTTGGATTCGTCCTACAGTTTATTAGACGCTCCCGGCGCAACTGTCATCAGGGAGAGCAATCCCACGCTACAGTATCGCGCAACCCGGCTTTAGTAACGTAAAACCAGACTTCGGGAACACGCAACCATGCTTTGGTTGCGCGCAACTTTGCTTTAGTAACACACAACCGGGCTTCGGGAGCGCGTTACCGCCCTTGAAAATTGCGTTACGGGCTGCGAGAATCGCGTTACGGAGCGCGAAAACCTCGCCTGTGGATTAGAGTTTGACGATTTTCCTCAGCAAAATAGCGTTTTCCGGTCGTTTGCCATAGTGGGCGCGGGTCAGGCAGGCGACAAACGATAAACAGAACACGCGCCTTTAACCTCAATCAGCGTCCTCGTGCCTCACCAGCACGGCCAACCTGACCATTAACCGTGCGCCACGCGCACAGAGAGGAATCCTTACCATGCCTACAGGCCCAAAAGAAAACGAACTCAAGATGGAACGCATGCTCAACGCCTGGGAGACGCTTGCCACCGGCAAATCATTCGGCGGGATGACGCTCGCACAGTTTCAGGCGGCAGCCCAACCCGCACAGGCCGCACGCCAGCAGATAGAAGACCTCGAAGACCAACTCACGCAGGCGCTGGCCACACGCGACGCTGCCGACGAAGCATTTCTGGCTAAAGCGCAACTCGTCATCAACGGCGTCCTGGCCGACCAGACCGAAGGAGCAGACAGCGCGCTCTATGAAGCAATGGGCTACACACGCAAGAGCGAGCGCGGGAGCGGCCTGACACGCAAGAGCACGAAACCACCTTCACCGTAAAAAGCTTCAATGTAAGGGCAGGGCTGTCCCTGCCCGTCTTCTTTTGATAATACACGAGCAGGGACAAGCCTTGCCCCTATAGTTTTAGTGGCTTTATAAAGTTTCGTTTGATGATGGAGGCATGTATGTTATCTCCTAAGAGATTATTCCTGTTGGCGGCGTTGGTTGTTGCGGCGGCTTATCCGGCAATGGCTTCGACAATCCTGCATTCCGCTGTGCAAAGCGATGTGATCGGCATCGTTTTGGAAACGCCGAAGTCTGAATTGCACCTCGGTGGGACATTGATTAATAAAGCGCGCGTCTACGGACACAGAAGCGACTTACGGAAGCTGTTAGATAGTTCATGGAAAGATAAGAGTTTATTTTTCAATGGGGTCAATTGCGGCTGTCTGCTTGAAGGCAATGTGGGCGAATGTACGATTAGAGAGTCAGCCAAAGTCGAGGTTGGAGGCTTCGGCAATCTTCCGCCGGGTAAAATCATCATCGTCATTGACGATGCGGGTCAATTCGCCGATTCCTATAAGAGAAGTCATGATGCGAAAGTACGTTGGGGTGCGGAAGGAAGTCAAAACGAAAAATGCCTGACGAGTGAATTGTGCATTAACAGCAAAGGGGAAATTTCGTATGGCCTGGAATGCAATGGACTCGGCTTTCAGGTTTCCACCTCAGGCGAGGTCAAGGTGACAGTCGGCGGCGTGACTTTTCCCGTTATCAAAGGCAATTGAAGTAGCTTTCTTCAGACAGGTCATTCAACCAGACAACCCTTGGAGTCACTAACAAAACCGGAATAACTATAGGAGCAGGGACAAGCCTTGCCCCTATAGTTAAAACAATCCTTCTTGGTGGGTGCGGCGCTTGTTCTGGCGTTCGGCGCGTTTGAAGGTGGCCGCGCCGTAGTGTGGGTCAACGCTCTCTGTCGCCACCTGCTCGCGCAGGATTTTGAATTTACGTGTTGCCCCATTCATGTATATTTCAGCAAGGATGATAACTGTAAAGAAAGCAACACGCGATTTAGCGGGGCTGCTAACGATAGCCCTGGCGACTCGCCTCTGGTGGGTCTGGTCGAGTGCCTGGACTGCGGGTGATACTGACGAATACCTGACGATGGCCAGAAACCTTGCCTTTCATCATGTTTTCAGCATGAGTGATGGTACGGTTTCCCCTCCATTGCCAACGGCGGGTCGCCCTCCGCTTTATCCGGCTTTAATCGCCTTGCTATGGTGGACTAATTCGCCTCCTATCTTAGCTGTGATGTTGCTACAGTCCCTCCTTGGCGCGGCGACAGTTGCGCTTGTTTATCTGATAGCGAGGGACAGTTTCAATCGTGCTGTTGCCGTGATCGCTGGTCTTGGGATGGCATTTGCTCCGATGACAGGCTATTTCACAGCCGTTGTTTTAACCGAGACATTGTTCACATTTTTGCTGACGCTGGGAGTCTTCCTCTGGGGACGCGAGAAGTCGCTGCTGGCCGGGCTTGCCTTCGGCTTAGCGGCGCTGACGCGACCGACGATTTTGCCTTTCATCATAATTTTGCCTTCACTCGCACTGTTGCCCTCATTGCGTCGGCAGTGGCGCACCTACTTGACCATCTCTCTTGCAGCGATTGCCTTCCCGGCAGTTTGGACTGTCCGCAATGCTGTGGTCCTCGGGGAGTTTTTGCCGATCAATGTCTCCGGCTGGGGTTCGCAGGTGCTGTGCGGCACAATCGAGACTGAGTTCGTTGGGATTAAGGTCTGGACTGGCAGCGAGTGGGCTCTGCTTGATCTTGACACCCACCCTTTACTCCAGGTTGATGCCGGATTAAGTGAGGCAGAACGAGAGCGTGTGTACTTGCGCCGGGGACTCAAGCGTATTGCGGATAATCCCCTCCACTGGCTTGCGGTGCGAGCGGGGCAATATCCGAAGCTATTCTGGGACTCGGGCAATTACGTTCTAGGCTCTTCTAATATCCCTCTCCGCCAGGCGCTCGCAGAATCTCGCTTCCGGGTACTATTGGTCAAAGGGTCGTTCATCATTGGCAATTTAATTGTCCTTGTGATTGCCGCGCTGGGCTTCTATGCCGAGCGGAAGCGAATTCCCTCGCTTGTTCCCCTAATAGCTTTCCCGATCTTTCTTTTCTTCATCCATCTTCTAACGTGGATTGAGTCAAGATACACTTTGCCGATAATGCCTATGGTCGCAATCTTTTTCGCAGTCGGCTGGCAGCGGCTCACACAGAATACCAAACTCTGGATTAGCCGCAGGCGGTTGAAACAAACATCGCCATCCGAATGTCGCAGCGAACACGGCGGGTCGTCCATTCGGTAGGGCTTTTGAGGATTAGATAGTAGCTACCAAGCGGCAATGCGCGGCTGAAAGTAGCAGCGTGAACCTTTCCTGATTCGTAGAAAACTTTAAAAGGGTAGCCACTTTGAAACGCTTGAAGCTCGCTTGCAGGAATAACATAAATGAGAACATCATTCCCCAAGCCGCCCTGCGCGGCGAAGCTGCCGCCAACTTGTCCACCGTCTGCGGCGATTGAGAATCCAAACCATCTGTACTGATTTGGAGAGAGTTCTACGAACTCTGGCACAATGGGCATAGTTGGAGGCGCGGCAGGGGTGTATGTCGGATATGAAGTAGGCTCAGGCGTGGGCGTAGATCGCGTGCGGCGAGTCCGCACTGGCTCAAGCGTAGAATTAGGGAGAGGGTTTGGTTGAACGGTCGGTGCGGGCGTAAAACTAGCGCTTGGGCTAGTTGGTGTGGACTCAATCGGCGTGCTTAGTTCTTTGGCAATCGCCATCCCGATAATGATAAGAGCCGCGCCCACGACGCAAGATAGAATTGTAAGCAGGACAGGATGCCTTTTCTTTTTCGGGACTGGCGCAGGAATCTGCGATGCGGACGGGCGGCGGTGCGGTGCGTGCAATCGGCTGTACTCGCGCGGCCTGTGTTGGCGCAGATTGAGTCGGCGCGGGAAGTGAAGCGGTCTTAACGACCATCTTTTCTGAATCCTGCTCATCGTCAAGCAGAGCGCCATCATACAAACAGAATGTGATGTCGAGTCCATAGACGCGATTGCATTGCGGGCATTCTCTCATTGGTTAAAGATATTTATTTTTCTCTGACACTTAATCCAGCACATCAGCGACATTAACGCGCAAGTCGGCTACGCCGTGCGCCTGAACTTCTTCCCCTCGTTTGAAGGTCTGACTGGTCTGATAAACATCACCGGCAGGTTCGGTATAGAGTTCGATCTTTTCATCAGGCAAGTTGACAATCCACGCTTCCGGGATGCCCACCTTTGCGTAGAGCGGTATTTTGTAAGAGCGATCACTTTCAACTGTCGAATCCGCCACCTCAATTATGAGCAACACGTCGGCGGGCGTCGGATGCGAGTTCCTATAAAAATCGTCACGCCAGCGCACGAGCGCGATATCCGGCTGCGGCTCTGAGAAATCGTCAAGGCGAATCGGGTTTTGTGAGATCACAATGAGCTTGCCAGCAAATTTAAGAGTGAGTAGCTGGTGAAGGATTGTGACACATGCAGCGTGAGGACTGCCGATAGGTGACATCTCGTAAATCTCTCCTTCAAGCAATTCAAGACGGGCATCACTCCCGAAGATGCCCGCTCGACCCATGCGCTCATACTCGTCAACGCTGATCCAGTGTTTTGCTAACTGCCGTGACATGCTGCCTCGCTTCTTCGTTAGTCTTCCTCTTCCGCTCTGATTCTACCTTCAGCCCGTGCCTGCTCGACGATCTTCTGCGCTATTTGTCCGGGCACTTGGTCGTAGTGTGAGAACTGCATGTGGTAAGACCCGCGCGCTGCCGTAATCGAATTCAGAGTTGATTGATAGTTGAGCATCTCGGACATTGGCACTTGCGCCTTGATGACCTGCTGGTTGCCGCGCATATCCATGCCATGCACGCGCCCACGACGCGAATTGAGATCGCCCATCAAATCGCCGCTGTATTCCTGTGGCGCGACCACCTCGACATCCATAATCGGCTCAAGCAAGGCGGGCTTGACCTTCTCCATTGCGGCGCGGAAGGCCTTTCGTCCGGCAGCGCGGAAACTATGCTCGTCCGAGTCAACTGTGTGATAGGAGCCGTCAACCAGCACCGCTTTGAAATCAATGAGCGGGTAGCCCGCGACAGCGCCATTAGTTGCCGCCTCGACGATGCCTTTCTCGATTGCCGGACGGAAATTCTGCGGCACGCTTCCCCCGAAGATTTTATCCTCGAAGACGAAGCCACTACCGCGCGGCAAGGGCTCAAAGACGACTTTGCAATCGCCGAACTGCCCGCGCCCGCCCGTCTGCTTCTTGTGGCGACCCTGCACTTCGGCGCGTTGCGTGATGGTTTCCTTGTAGGGGACTTTCGGCGGATGGAGAGCAACTTCGACGCTGTAACGCTTCTTGAGTTTGTCAATCACCGTCTCAACGTGAAGCTGGCCTGAGCCTGCCAGCAGGAATTCTTTGGTCTGCGCGTCGCGTGTGAACGAAAGCGCGGGGTCTTCTTCCAGAATCTTATGGAGCGCGACGCTAATCTTCTCTTCGTCCTGACGGGATTTCGGCTCGATGGCGAAGGCGATGGCCGCCTCCGGGTATTCAACGCCGTCGTAAACAACCGGCGCAGATTTGTCGCACAAGGTGTCGCCGGTCTGCGTGTCTTTCAGCTTGACGCAGGCAATGATGTCTCCGGCATGCGCTTCGTCAATCTTGTCGAGTTGCTTACCCTGCACAGAGTGGAGCGCGCCGAGGCGTTCCTGTGTACCGCGCTTGGAGTTGAAGACGTTGGCATCGGGCAGCACCTTGCCGCTGATGATGCGTAGGACGTTGATGCGTCCGGCAAATGGGTCTGCGATGGTGCGGAAGACGTAGGCTGAGAAGGGATCGCTGTCTGCATATTTGCGTGCGACGGACGCCTCGCCGTCACCATCCACGCTCGCCCGGCCATGTTCGGCCTCATGCGCCGCAGGGTTCGGAACGTAATCAACAATGGCATCCAGCAGCGTGCTTAAGCCCACCAGCGTTGCAGATGAAACGGCGAAGACCGGACAGAGTTTGCTCCGCTCAATCGCTTTCTTGATTCCCGGAATCACGTCTTCGTCGGGCAGCGTGCCCTCTTCAAAATACTTCTCCATCAACGAGTCGTCGGATTCTGCTACAAGCTCGACCAATCTTTCGCGTGTCTTGTCGAGCACGTCGCGCCCTTCTGTCGGCAGCTCAACTTCTTTGGCCTTGCCGTTAGCGTCAAACTCGTAGGCCTTCATGTGGACAACATCCACCACGCCCCTGAAGTCTTTCTCTTTCCCGATGGGGAGCGTGAAGGGAATGATGGCGCGGCTGAAGACGTTCTGCGCGCTTTCTAAGGAAGCGCCGAAATTTGCATGCTCTTTGTCCAGCGCATTGATGACCATAATGCGCGGCAGCATAAACTCGTTGGCGTAAGCCCAGGTCTTCTCCGTCTGCACTTCAACACCCTTGACGGCGTGAACGACCACCAGGGCGCAGTCCGCCACGCGCAAGGCCGGGCGAGCGTGCGAGACGAACGCGGCATAACCGGGCGTGTCAATCAGGTTGATTTTTGTCTCCCTGTGCTCAAGGTGAGCGAGCGCGGTGTTGAGCGTCACTTTCCGCTCGATGGAATCTTCGTCGTGATCGGTTGTGGTTGTGCCTTCCTCAACCTTGCCCCAGCGTGGGGTTGCGCCCGAAATGTAAAGCAGGGAACTGACGAGCTGGGTTTTGCCTGCGTCGCCGTGCCCGATAACGGCAAGGTTGCGGATTAAGTCGGTCGGATAAGGTTTCATGGCTGTTAAAAAGGGTTTCCTTTCAGAGATTCATAATTGGAGAAGAATAGCCATCCCCTGGCAGTTGAACACGCCATAAGATTCAGGCGGGGTGCGCTCCTTGTGTGAGACGGTAATTTATCCGAGCGAGGCGGGGAAAGGCAAGCGAGCAACAGGGGCAGGGTCGACCCATTCCAATACCAGAGGATTATTCACGCGCCTGATACGCAAGGACATAAATTAGAAGGGCGTCATTTTCGTGATGGTTCGCGTCGCTTCATGGATAGCTTCAGTCCTTCTCAGACAAGCCTTCGGTGCTGTATCGTCCATCTGAGATGATGCCAGCCTCCATTGATTGCTTTTGGGAGATTGAGATGAATCAGGCAGCGCAATTAGAGGTCTATACGGACGGGCAATGCCCTTTGTGCAAGTGGATGCGCGAGAAAGTGTCGCGGCGCGACCGCTTTCACCGGATCGAATGGCTGGATTACCGCGACCCGCAAGTCCAGAGCCAAACGCCATACAGTTTTCAGGAACTCGACGCCGAGATGCACGCGCGAAGGCTTGCTGATGGGCGCTGGTCTGCCGGATATCTTGCCTGGCTCGAAGTGCTGCGTGTGCTCCCGCGCTGGCGCTTCATCGCCCCACTGCTCTCCATCTGGCCGTTCACCGCCCTGGGACGCGTCTTCTACGCCTGGCTCGCCACACGACGCTACAAACTCTTCGGCATCCCTCCACCCTGCGACGAGGGCGGCGTCTGCTCGTTACATAAAAGTGGGCAGTAGGCAATGGGCAGTTGGCAGTTAAGAACCTTCAGACAGAATCTCGTCTCTTAACTTTTAAGATTCCAGATTGCCAGCACTCAACGACTGCCAACTGCCAACTGCCAACTGCCAACTGCCTACTGCTCCCAGAGGCCACCTTTGCTCGCGCGGTCGCATCATAGAAGGCGCACGAAATTCCTGGCCGGACAAGGTCGGAGATGGCGCGCAGAGGTGAAAGAATTGAAAGCCTCCAGCGCGCTTTCCTGACACTGGATAGATAGCCAGCAGGGGCTTTCGGGCTTAATCAGAAGGGAGCAATTCAGTAGCTATGTTTAGCAAGAAAATGTTTTCAGTTTTCGCGGCCTTCGTACTTTTAATTGCCGCATCTTTGGGTGTAACCGCAATGAGCGCCGCAGCGCCGGACAAAGGCGCGGACAAGGCGCGCGTCGAAGCGCCTTTGAACCTGGCGATTCTCGTGCAGGACGATCTGGTTTCGCGTGTGGGAAATGAACTCAAGGTCACAGGCGAATTTATCCGTTCGTTGCCCGCAGGCTCGCGAGTAATGGTCGCTTACATCAGAGCCGGGTCATTGCAGGTTCGACAGCCATTCACCGACGACCTTGAAAAAGCTGCCAAGTCTCTCAGACAGCCAGCCGGCAACACCGCCGTTGCGCCTTACAATCCTTACGTGGAAGTCATCGAGGCGCTGCGCCGTTTCGAAGATGGTGGAGCGAATCGCAACGCGCTGCTTTTGATCTCGGATGGTCTGGACACATCGCGCGGTTTCGACGTGAGTTCGGCAGGTAACACGATTGATCTGCTTCGTGCAGTCAAAGAAGCGCAGAAGAGAAACGTCGCCATCTATTCTTTCTATGCGCCGACCGCCGGATTGACGAGTTGGAATCACACGGCGATTGGCTACGGCCAAAGCTCGCTTAATCGCCTGTCGAATGAAACGGGCGGACGAGCTTTCTTTCAGGGCACGAGCTTTGTGACGTTCAATTCGTACTTCGACCGTTTGCGCCAGACGCTGAACGACCAGTATGCGAAAGCGTACTGAGAAGGTCGCAACAACCACACAAACGGCGAAGGCAGGAAGACGAGTTATCTCTTCCTGCCTTCGCCTTTTCATTTCTTAGATCAATAAAACTTCTGGCGCTTCCGTGGCCTGCGATGGTAAATTATGCCTTCTCTGCTCTAACGGATTGGCTTGAATAATTCAAGGAGGCTCTTAAAGGCTTCCGTTCCATGCCATGAAGACGAATAAAGGACGCGAATTCTGTCTCATCGTTGAAGGCGCATACCTGACTGAAACAGAAGCCGAACATGCCTTACGCGACCCGTTCATCGAAGACTGGGTTGAGCAAACCGGACGCTTTCGCATACACAATATGGGAGACATAGAGGTCGCGCCAGGCGTTGCGCTCGGCTCGCTCGGAGTCGTCATGCTCGACGAGCGAGTCTTCGAGATCGCCAGCTCAGACCCTGAGCATCCCCTCACCGAGCACAAAGCGAAAGGCGTCGCCGAAGCCCTCAAACGACAGGACATGTTTGACGAAATCTCGGTCGAACCAAGAGACGAGGAAGTGATGAGTGATGAAAAGCAGAATACAGAAGACAGGAGTCAGAAGTCAGAATAAATATGCGGAGAACCGCTTCAACTGATTTTCTTTTCTTCTGTCTCCTGTCTTCTGTATTCTGACTCCTGCTTTTCATCCCTCATTACTATTTTTATGAATAGTTTTCTTGATGGGCGCGTTCGTGTTCTGACGGGTGACATTACAGGCCAGAGTGTGGAGGCTATCGTTAATGCCGCTAATTCCGGTTTGTTGGGTGGAGCGGGCGTTGACGGGGCAATTCACCGTGCGGGCGGTGCAACGATCTTAGAAGAATGCCGTGAAATCCGGCGCACACGATTGCCCGATGGTTTGCCGACAGGCGAGGCCGTCATCACGAGCGGCGGGCTGCTCGCCGCGCGCTACGTGATTCATACGGTCGGCCCCATCTATGGTCGTCACAATGGACGTGAGGCCGAGCTGCTCGCGGCGTGCTATCAAAATTCGCTCCGGTTGGCCTCCGAGCATGAGCTAGCTTCAATAGCTTTCCCGGCAATTTCGACCGGCGCATACGGCTACCCGCGCGAGGAAGCGGCAGAGGTCGCGTCTCGTGCGATTGCGGATTTTCTCAAGCGGGAATCTTCGATTCTGGAAGTGCGGCTCGTCTTTTTCTCGCCAGACGATGCGAGAGTATTCTTGAGTAAGCAAACATTTTGATGATGGGCAATAGACGATGAACTGAAAAGGACGCTTTAGCTTTTGTCTATCGTCCGACCAAAGGGAGCATAGATGGTTCAAGTGGGTGAGGAGATCGAGCGCAGGGCTGCTCCGCGAGAGCGCGCATTGCCTGAGCCGTTGCGCGCTCTGGGGCGGCTGGCCTGGAATTACTGGTGGAGCTGGGCGGCGGACGGCGCGGCTGTCTTTCGCGACTTAGACCCTGCGGTCTGGGAAGAGTGTGAGCATAACCCGCGCCGCTTGCTGGCAGAGGTCTCGGAGTTTCGCCTCATGCAGATGGCGACAGACCCTGTTTATAACGAGCGTGTGAGCCGTTTGACTGCCCACTTCGATAAATACATGGCCGACAGGCGAACATGGGACGGGCGGACTGACAAAAAGATTAGTTGGGAACATCCAGTCGCCTATTTCTGCGCCGAATACGGAATTCATAATTCTTTGCCGCTCTATTCCGGTGGGCTGGGAATGCTCGCGGGCGATCATCTGAAATCTGCGAGTGATCTGCGGTTGCCGCTCGCGGCGGTCGGACTGCTTTATCGTTACGGCTATTTTCGTCAACGCTTGAGACGCGACGGCTGGCAGGAAGAACATTACGGCGAGACACATCCGTCGGTGCTGCCGATCCAGCAGGTCAAGGATGAAGCGGGCGATGCCCTCATGATCGAAGTCCTGATGCGCGGGCGCAATGTGCGCGCACACGCATGGCGCGTGGATGTTGGCCGCATCACGCTTTACCTGCTGGACACGAATATCGCGGAGAACGAAGAAACCGACCGCTGGGTGACGGGACATCTTTACGGCGGCGACCGCGAGACGCGCATCGTGCAGGAGATGATGCTGGGCATTGGCGGAGTCCGCCTGCTTCGTCGTTTGGGAATCGAACCGCACGTCTTTCATCTGAACGAAGGCCATTCGGCTTTTCTAACGCTGGAGTTGGCGCGCGAGATCAGGGAAGCGGAAGGTGTCGCGTTCGACGAAGCGGCGCGAAGGGTGCGCGAGCGTTGTGTTTTCACAACTCACACGCCGGTTGCTGCCGGGAATGACGAGTTTATCATTCCGCTCGTCGAAAAAACTTTCGGCTCGTCTTACGAAGAGGCACTCGGACTCTCGCACGAAGAGTTTATCAACCTGGGTCGCGTCATGCCGAACGACGAGGATGAGCTTTACGGGCTGACGCCACTTGCCATCAAGATGTGCCGCTCGACCAACGGCGTCAGTCGCAAGCACGGCGAGGTGTCACGCGCTTTGTGGCAGAAGATGTGGCCGGAGCGATCTTTACGGGAAGTTCCGATTACGTCCGTCACTAACGGCGTCCACGCGCCGACGTGGGTCGCGCCGCTCATTCGCGCGCTTTATGAAAAACATGTCGGGCAAAATTGGGATGAGATTGCGCTCAAACCCGAAGAATGGAAAAGGGGCGTTGAGAAAATCTCCGACGAAGAGTTGTGGCGCGCGCACCTGTTGCTCAAACAAAGGCTCGTCGCTTTCGTCCGGCATCGTTCGTTTCATGCTCGCTTAAGCAATAACGAGAGCATGGATTACACGGAATCCGCGCGGACGATGTTCGACCCAAACGCTTTGACCATCGGGTTTGCTCGCCGCGTCGCCGCGTACAAGCGCTGGAGCTTGCTCCTGACAGACCCGCACAGGCTGCTGCGCTTAATCAACGACGAGGAGCGCCCGCTGCAATTCGTCTTCGCGGGCAAGGCGCACCCGCAGGATCAGGGCGCAAAATTTATCCTGCAACAACTCGCGCAGTGGAAGTACGACCCGCTCGTCCGCCATCGAGCAGTCTTTCTGCAAGACTACGATCAGGAGATTGCGCGCCAGCTCGTGCAATCCGTAGATGTCTGGATGAACGTCCCGCGTCGCCCGCTCGAAGCTTCCGGGACAAGCGGCGAGAAGGTGGCGATGAACGGCGGGTTGAATCTATCGGTCCTGGACGGCTGGTGGATTGAAGGCTACGACGGCACGAACGGTTTTTCCATCGGCGACGTGGTTGAAGGCAATGAGGCCGCCGACATTGACGAAGCGGACGCCCAATCGCTGTATCGCACGCTCGAAGAAGAAGTCTTGCCGATGTATTACGAGCGCGATGCGGAAGGCATTCCGCGCCGCTGGGTCGCCATGATGAAGCGCTCGATTGAGACGCTCGTCCCGGCTTTCAACAGCGACCGGATGGTTGAAGAGTACGCGCGCCGGATTTACCTGTGAGAATTTAAGAACACCGTTGGCCGCATCTTTCAGAAATAATCTATCCAAAATGGACTTCTGCAAGTCCTCAATCAGGAGGTTCGCTTGAAAGGTCTCATTTTTCTCTTGTTGCTCTTGATCGTTCCGGTCGCCCTGGGGCAAGCACCACAGACCATGCCGGTCAAGGTTTATTTCTCAAACGATAAGCTTATTCCGGGTGGTGAAGATTGCACCGGCAAGGTGTTTCCGGTAACGAGGACGATTCCGAAAACTGCGGCGGTCGCCCGCGCCGCCCTCGAACAACTGCTTGGCGGCCCGACTGAAACCGAAAAGGCAAAAGGCTACTGGTCTTGGTTCAATGACGAGACGAAATCGGTTCTGCTCGGTGTGAAAGTGAAGAACAAGACCGCTTATGTCAATTTCAAAGACTTGACTGCGTTCCCATTTCTCGGCAACGCCACGACGAGTTGCGGCAGCACGCACTTTTTCGCCCAACTCGATAAGACGTTATTGCAATTCCCCGGCATCAAGCATGTCTTCTACGCGATTGAAGGCGACCCGGAAGCGTTTTACGGCTGGTTACAATTCGACTGCCCCAGGGAACTCAAAAACTGCGATAAAACGAATTTCAAATAAGGGGCTCAAGTCTTCGCCGTCTGCCCGGCGGCGTCAGTGAGACGCCTCACTGACGCCGCTTTTCCACAAACTTCATCGCCACGCCGTTCATACAATAGCGCCGGCCGGTTGGTTCGGGGCCATCGTCAAAGACGTGTCCCAGATGCGCGTCGCAGCGATTACATAAAACCTCCGTCCGCGTCGCACCCAAACTATTATCAACTTCCTCCCGCACGTTTGCTTTGGCGATAGGCTTCCAGAAGCTCGGCCAACCCGTGTGCGAGTCAAACTTGGTGCGCGAGCTAAATAAGGGCAGGGAACAAGAGACACATTCAAAGACGCCATTTTTATGAATGTCGTTGAGCGGGCTTGAGTAGGGCGCTTCAGTCCCTTTTTCCCGCGTCACATGATACTGCTCCGGGGTGAGTATGCGTTTCCATTCGGCGTCTGTTTTGACCACCTTTTTGAACGGGAGCACATCCATCTTTCCCCTGATTAACTCACTCTGAGTTAAAGCCTGCACATGCGGCATTCTGGAAAGACCGGCAACTGCTCCCAGCGTTATGGCAGATTTGATAAAGAAACGTCTATTCATTACGAAGGCT
>JAVHVE010000049.1:0-58401 GCA_032160705.1 Acidobacteriota bacterium
CGATGGCTTCGGGCGGCGGCTGCGACGCCAACATCTTCAACCGCCGTGGCATCGAATGCGCCAACCTCGGCACAGGCATGCGCGCCATCCACACCGTCAACGAATGGCTCGACGTGAAAGACATGTATGCCTCGGCAGAGATGACGCTGGAAATTATGAAATTGAACGGCGAGATGGCTAAAAGCAGTAGGCAGTAGGCAGTGGGCAGTTGGCAGTAAACAGATAGAAGCGATATGCGGCGTTGCGTCTTTGCTTTTAACTGCCAACTGCCCACTGCTAACTGCCTGCTGCTTTTCACTTGATGAGATTCTGCGGCGCTTCCTTGATGAAAGCTTCGATGTTGTCTATCAGTTGATCTGCCAGAGCCTGCATCGCTTCACGGCTCGCCCAGGCGACGTGCGGCGTGAGAATAAAGTTTGGCAGGTTCAGCTCAAGCAGGGGATTGCCGTCGCGCGGCGGCTCCCTCGTCAGGACATCGAAGCCCGCGCCTGCGATTAGGCCGGAGCGCAAGGCTTCAGCAAGCGCCGTTTCGTCAACCAGCCCGCCGCGCGCAGTGTTAATCAGAAGCGCATCGCGGCGCATCATCTCAAATTCTAATCTTCCGATCAGCCCGCGCGTCTCCTCATTGAGCGGGCAATGCAGGCTAACGATGTCGCTGGCGCGTAAGGTCTCTTCAAAGCTTGTCCTTCCGGCGCGAATCGTCTGAGCAGGCTTGTGCTCTGAGATAAGAACACGCATTCCAAAAGCCAAAGCTAGCTTTTCGACAGCCCGACCGAGCGCGCCGTAGCCGATGATTCCGAGCGTGCTGCCGTCGAGGTCGCGGATGGTGTGATTGAGCAGGCAGAATCCGCTCGCCTCAGCCCAGAGCCCAGAGCCCACGTCTTCACGATAGCTGAGAAGATTACGTCTGAGCGCAAGGATTAACATCAAGGTGTGTTCGGGCACGGCGTGTCGCGCATAATTGCGGACGTTAGAGACCGGAAGATTGCGCTGGCGGCAATAGTCCAGATCAATGATGTCCACGCCGGTTGCGGCAACGGCGATGAGTTTGAGTTTCGGCAGTTCAGAGAGCGCTGCCTCGCCGAGTGGCACTTTGTTGGAGATGGCGATGGTCGCACCCTTGAGTCTTTCGACAACCTCTGCGGGAGCAGTCATCGCATACTCCGTCCATTCATGCTCGAAAGCGGGTCGCCTGACATCGGCAATCAATGTGCTGCGATCTAAGAAAACAATGCGTTCCATAGCCGCAAGTATGAAGGATGAGAACGGAGGGAGGGAAGCCTTTAATCAGTTTTCAGTTTCCAGTTTTCAGTTTTGAGCAAAGACAAGTGGCTTTTACTGAAAACCGGAAACTGAAAACTGAAAACCATTCATTTCCTGCCAAATCGCTTGTCGTCTCTCTCCATCTTTTGTCGCAGATTCTTCGCCAGGTGCTCGGCGGTGCTCTTCTTGCCGTTGATGGCATCCACTTTGTACGAGCCGACGGCGTAAGAGACGATGCTAGTTTTGAGATTGACGACCTGGATGCTCGCTTCCGATTCGGGCAGGCCGCTGCCGAAGATAATCTTAGCCCAACCTGCGCGTGTGTGCTCGGCGAATCCGGTAATCTCGAAATCAGCCTGCGAGCGGTCGGAGACGACGAGAAGATCAACCTTCTTCTTCTTGAAAGCCGCGACCAGGTAGTTCTCAAAACCGTTCATGCCCTGAATATAGTTGACGTAGACCTTAGACCCGTGCGGGATATACGCCGGATCGAGAGGCTGTGCGCTCGCGGTAGCTGTCGAGCTGTGAGAGGCAGCAGTCGTGCGCGCTCTGTCTTGCGCTTGCGCTAGCGTCGCGCAGGCCATTAGCAATGAAGCAAGCAATATGATTCGTACAGGTCGTCTCATGATTCTTCCTTTCAATTTGGCTGTTCAGACGATGGAATTTCTGATCGCGAGCCTAGTTTGCCGCTCGGTCTCGATGGTGGCGGCGTGTCATCCTTCCGCTCGCGCTGCGGGGTGGCTGGTTTCTCCTCCTCGCGTTGCGGCGGGTCAGGTTTCGGCTCTGGCCTTGATTCGGGTCGCGGCTCAGGGCGAGATTCAGGAGGAGGCTCAGGTCTGGGTTCGGGTCTAGGCTCAGGCCGGCGCTCCGGTCTGGGCTCTGGTCTTGATTCAGGGCTTGCATCGGGACGCGGTTCAGGTCGCCGTTCAGGTCTTCGCTCAGACCTCGGTTCGCGACGCGGCTCGGGCTGTGGCTCCGTCCTGGTTTCCGGTTGAGACTCGGCAGGTCTCGTCTCCGGTCTTGGCTCCGGCCTCGGTTCGCGTCTTCGCGAGGGACGCGCTTCGTTCTCTCCACCGTTGTCGTCATCGCGCCCGCGACGTGTGCGAGGCGCTGGAGACGCAGATTCTGTATTGCCGCCGTCCGGTCGCCCGTCGTTCGGTGTTGATGAAGGCCATTGCCTGCGCTCATCACCGGAATTTCGTGGAGGCCGTGCAGGACGCTCGAACGAGGGTGTGCCGGAGTTGCTGTCGTTTCTCGGAGTGCCACGCTCGATGGGCTGGCCGTCTGTGGGGCGCACGCGCCTGCGAATGGGGCGCGCGACCGCGCCTGTGTCTCCAGAATCAATTCTGTTGAAGATGCCGCCGCCATTGTTTTCACTCGCACCGGATGCTCCTCGCGGCTCGCGCCCACGAAAGAGTCGCGAGCGGCGAAGCTCACCGTCGAGCGCAACGCCGGGCGTGCGCCTGGCCGCGCCGGTCGGGCGCTCACGCCACACGGAAGCAGCGCCGTTTGACGCGACGGGACGCGCGCCGAATATTCTTGGCGCTCGCCTGCCGGTTTCGCGTGCGCTCCCTTCTGCGCCGTCGGCTGGCGCAATCGGCAGACGCCCGCGCACAGGTTCAGACCCGAAGGCGCGGCGAGCGATGTCTGTTGAAGCCGGCTGTCCCCTTGACCCGCGCCGCCCGAATTGGCGAGCAGGCAGAGTCGTGATGGCGCGAAAGTATTCAGGATGGGTGCGCTCTAGTCTGGAGACATCGTTTGAGCCTCGACGATCAAACCGACCGTAGTAACGCCCGCGCGGATCGCGCTGACCGTGTGTGAGCGGATACCAGGCGACATGCTCGCCGGAATGGGTCGGGATATAAACGAAGACGACGAGCGCCGGACGCCACCAGGCTCGCTTATACTTGTAGCCGTAGCCGCGCGGAGCCCATCCCCAACTATTGTTGTGATAGACCCAGCGACCGTAGTGATACGGAGCCCAGCCCCAGGGCTCATCGCCCACCCAGGTCCAGCCATACGGCTGCATCCAAGTCCACTGGCCGTAGCGATACGGAGCCCAATTGTTATAGTTGTTGATGACGGTCACGCGCGGATGCCAGACCCAGCCGTACTCGTCGTTGGCGTATGTCCAGTCGCCGTAAGCGTCCAGCTCTTCCGCGCCCCACACGTCCCGGTCGTAGTAACGATCACGCTCGTCGTAGCGCAGACGCTCAGCCAGATAATGCTCGCGCTCGTCAACCCAGGTGTCCCAGGAATCGAGAGACGACGCGCGGCTCAAATCCCAGTCGCCTGCGGCTGTTCCGCCACTGACGAGTTCGGCGCTGCGCCCGTCGCGCAAGGTGAAGCCTGAAGTTTCCGAGTAGATGCGCGCTTGCCCGCCATCGCGCACCGTCAGGCGCACGCTCCCCGCAGGCGAGACATCGAGACGATAGACGCCCGTCTTCTCAGCCGCGAGGGTTGTGCCGGGCGCGTCAATCTCGAAATACTCTTTGTCCGGGTCGAAGCGAGCGAGCCGCAATGTCGCCGTGCCTTCCGAGAGGCTCAGCGCGACACCTTCGTCGCGCAAACTGACGACGCGCAGGATTGAATCTCCGCCGACGCGCACAAAATTGCGCGCATCAATCTGGATTTCAAGGCGCGCATCCTGCCCCGTCGTGGCCAGCTCATCACCTTCGACTAACGGAAGGTTAACGCGGACGCTTTCCCATGTATCGCTCCCGTTGCGACGCAACTGGACATCGCCGTTAATCAGGCTGACGCGCGCCACACGCGCGTTCTCTTCGTATTCGTCGCCCACTGTATCGTCGTCGTCGGCGCGGACGATGGCGGTGGTGGCGAAGGTGGCGAGCAATGTGAACAGCAGGAAGAGAGAGGTAGAAATAGTGGTAGGCCGTCGCAAGTGTTGCATGGCTTACTCTCCTTATAATTGTGAAACGTCCGAGATGTGGCCGCTCGCTCGCGGGTCGCGCACAAAGGGCATAACTTTTCAGAAGAGTATGCGCGCTCTTTGAGAGAGATAAAGCTTTTGCGAGGGCTTCGTCTGCTGACTGGGCGCGAGAGCAAAGGCTGTGCCCGCGTGTTCAGGCAACTATCCTTTTCTCAGTTTTCTTGTGTTTTGATTACAGATGCGGTGGGATGGAGGATGTTCCTATGCCAGATGGTATGCGCTCCGGCACTATATGGGATGCGAATGCAGGGATGAGGGCGGAGGGATGAGGGATGAAAAGCAGGAGACAGAAGACAGAAGTCAGAAGTCAGAATGAAAAGGCAGAGAACCGCTTTTATTCTTTCTTTTCTTCTGACTCCTGACTCCTGGATTCTGTCTTCTGCTTTCCTTCATCCCTCATCCCTTATCCCTCATCCCTGCTTTTCTACTCTCCGCAGTTCGCGCCGATTCTTTTCCTGATGATTGAGGGCTGTCTCTGCCCCAGCAAGCGGGCTTGGATGGTGGTGTCCTGACAGAGAGGGTTGTAAATCCAGGCGGTGACGTAATATTTTCCGTTCTCATTGAATATCCCGACCATCGCGGTTCTGCTCAGGATCACTTTGTTTCCCTGTCGGGCGGTGATCTCCACATTGCGGTCGGCATAATCTCCAGCCTTTCCCGAAACCTCGACTTTCACGAGCAGCGAAGTGTCCAGGTCGTTGAAAAGAGCGTGATCCGTATCGGCAATATTATCGCCAAAAGTATCTGACGCACCTTCGTACGGAATGATTTTCATGTCAGATAGCCGCGAGGGAGACGAGGCCGGTGCTCCTCTTCTTCGCCTTTGTGCGTCAGCTACGGTTGCGCAGACAATGATGAGGACGAGCAGAGTAAGGCATTGTTTCAGAGAAACCTTTTTCATCGAATTGTAACCTCTTGTTTTTTTATGACGAGCGCCGAGGAGCATAACCTGCCATGAATGTTATCGTCCACTAATTTAATCGCGCCCGACGCCGAGGGCATCGGCCACGCGGTTGATATAGTTGAACCAGGAGGCGATCAGCGTGATCTGTAGGATTCCACGATCATCGAAGCCGACGCTTCGCAAACGCTCGTGATCCGCGCGCGAGATGCGTGTGGCATCCTTCGTCAATTGCACAACGAAGTCCAGCATCGCGCGATCTTGGGCGGAGAGAGGAGCTGTGGTGTAGTCCTCTTGCAGGGCGCGGACGAAATCCTCATCAAGTGTGACTCGACGCAGAAACTCTGCGTGGGATTCGATTCAATAGTGACAGCGGTTATTAACCGAGACGATTGTGGTAATCATCTCGTGCTGCCGCCGGGTCAGAGGCAAATCAGGAGACATCAGCGCGCCGAAGGTTGCGAAGGCATGATAGAGAGCATCCGGGATCAGGCTATGCGAAGCGACGATGCCGGAGGATTCTCCGTCTGAGGTCGGATGCACAGGGTCTGCATACTCCATCGGGTATAAATCCCGTTGCGCTTCCATCGCGCGCTTGAGCTTCTCGTCAGCTTCCGACATCGGAACTGTTTTTATCCAGGTCATAGCAATTCTCTTTTCACAAAATTCTCAGCAGTCAGTTTAGATTACCACAACTCAAAAATCGCTTGCTGGTGGATTGCTGATTATTGATTACCAACTTCTTTCTGCCGAAACAGCAAGTGATAAACAGGCACGCCGAGAATGACTACGCCGACGCCCAGGAATGCCTGCTTCGGATTATTCGCGGCGAGCATAAAAAGCAGCGCGGCGACGAGAGCCAGGAAAAAGAGCGGCGTCACAGGGTATCCAGGCGTGCGGTACGTCTCGGTGCTTCCTCCTTTACGTCTCAGGACGAAGACGGCGGCAACCGTCAGAGCGATGAAGACCACGGTCACGAAGAAGAAATAGGCGATGATCGCATCGAACGTGCCAATGGCGACGAGTAAGGACGCGAGCACAGCCTGCAAAGCTATGGCGCGAGCGGGCGTGCCGAAACGCGGATGAACGGCGGCGATCTGTTTGATGAACAATCGGTCGCGTGCCATCGCGTAATAGACGCGCGGCGCGGCCATGATGTACGCGGCCAGACTGCCCAGCGCGCTGATGACCACGATGCTTGAGAAGACCTGCCCGCCCGTTCGTCCGAAAAGAGCGAGACCGACCTGTGCCGCAAAAGTCTGCGCTGAGGTCTCGTCCGCCGGAACGCTCTCCAGTGGCACGAGGTAAAGAAAGGCCGCGCTCGTCAAAACGTAAACGATTGTGATGATGAGAATGCCCAGCAGCAAAGCGCGCGGCAAATTCCTGGCAGGTGTGCGCACCTCGCCCGCGAGCTTCGTCAAATCCCACCACCCGGCGAACGAAAAGAAGCCCGCCACACTCGCCCCGGCAAGCGCAGGCCAGAGCGCACTTGAGCCGGGCCTTTGGGCGATGAACGGCGCGAAGTTGCCCCAGTGCCCAAGTCCAGACCCGAAGCCCCAGCAGACTATGAAGAGCAACAAGCCGACTTTCAAGAGCGTGACAATCAGCATCAGTCGCGCGCCGAGCCTGAGCCCCAGAATGTTCACTCCGGCAAGGACGAGAATCGTCCCGATGCCTAGAACCTTCATCATGAGCGGAGACAAGTTGACGATGTAGCTGCTGTAGCTCGCCAGTCCGACCGCCAGTGTCGCCGTCAGTCCGGGGTCGAGAACGAGCAGGAGCATCCAGCCGTAGAGAAAAGCGATGCGCGGGCCGTAGGCTTCGCGCAGGTAGACATAGCCGCCGCCAGCTTCCGGGAAGCGCGTAGCGAGTTCGCCGTAACAGAGCGCACCGCAGAGCGCCGCCAGCCCCATCACGAGCCAGACCGTCAGGAGCAACACGGGAGAGCCGAGCGATTTGGCCATCCCCGCCGGGTAGAGAAAAATACCCAGCCCGATGACGCCACTGATGACCAGCGCAATCGCTGAGCTGAGTCCGAGTTGTCGCTTTAGTTCGACTTGTGCTGGCACTTAGATTCTCTAAGAAATTATCTGTAGGGGCAGGGACAATTCCTCTGCCCGCTTATTGATGAACAGAACACGGGCAGAGGACTTGTCCCTGCCCCTACATTTGTAATTTGATCTAGAACGTGAACCGCGCCGCGAATTGAAATGCGCGGGGGCCGCCAGAGCCGAAGACGCCTCCGGCGGTCGTCACGGGACGCCCAAAGGTGGACGAACGAAAGTATCCCGGGTCAGCCATGTTGTTGCTGTCGCGGAGCAGCACGTTCGAGAAGCCGGAGTAGTTGACGTTTGAGACGCCGAGCACGTTCGTGATGTTGAAGAGATTGAAGACCTCGACGATTGGCTCAAGGCTCAAGTTCTCGGTGAAAGAAAATTTGCGGGAAAGCCGCAGATCGAGCGAGTTGAAAGAATCGTTGAAGCGCGCGTCGTCGCCCACGAGCGGAAGCGGTTGGCCGCCCACTCCGCCCTCAGCATTGAGTTGCCGGATGAAGGCGTTTAATTCCCCGCCCGTGTGGAAGAGACGGCCTCCCGCGTTGCGTTGTAGCTGAGGGATACGCGACGCGGCATCCGGCAGCAGGATGTCCATCGGAACTCCTGAGGCAATCGTCCAAACGGGAGCGAGGTGGAAACCCGCAGGCAAATCGAAGATGCCAGCGAAGACGAAGCGATGGCGCTGATCGTTCGGCGTCGGCCCATATTCCAATCTCAGATTTCGCGGGTTGACGGGGCCGTTCGAGAATGGAATCTGATCGTCGTTCGCGTAGTTGAAAGCTTTTGATAGCGTGTATGACGCTCTGAACTGGTAGCCGCGCGAGTAACGCTTCTCAAAGCTCAGGAGCAGCCCGTCGTACGTCGTGTTGACGGAAGATTCGAGATTGACTATGCGGTCGGGGCCGCCGACTACGACGTTGTCAACGACGCCGATGGTACGCCCGATGATGAAGTGTGTGCCGAGGTTATGCAGGTAGTCCGCGCGCACGACGAAGTCTCTGAAAAGCTCACGCTGGATTCCGATGTTCGACTGCTGCACCATCGGGTTCTGAAGATCGTTGTCAATGATGTTGATGCCGCTTGCGCCAGCGCCCGCCAGTGGAAAGCCCGTGAAAGGATTACTGAGCGTGGGCGCGAACGGGAAGAATCTGCCTGTGGCCGGATCGAAGAAAATAGGGAGGCCGGTTGCGGGATCGCTCAAGGCGTTTCCGGCGCGCACCGCGATTGGCAGTGCGCGCCCGTCAAGCCCGCGCTCAAGCGATTGGATTTCGAGCGTCACGCGGTCGTAGTAGATGCCATAGCCGCCGTGAATGCTCGTCCGCCCTTTGTCGAAAGAGTAGTTAAAGCCGACGCGAGGGCCGAAGTTGTTGCGGTCGGGCGAGCGCGTGCCGCGCAAAAAAGGCTGGGCGAGCGGGTTGATTTCGTTGACCCGACTGACGTTTTTGACATCCGTATCGAGTTCGTAGCGCAGACCTAGATTCAGTGTCCAACTAGGCGTGACGCGCCAGTCGTCCTGCGCGAAGAATGCCAGATAGTTGCTGTCCGCGTCGGGGATGACGAGCGGGCGCTCCGGGACAGCGCTGCGGAGCGTAACGGCGAAGAGAAGATCGTTATCGTCAACGCGCCCATCATTGTTGCGGTCGGCGCTTGCGAAATTCTCGACCAGCTCGATGCGTCCCTGCTGAAAGACGCCGAGGTTAAAATCTGCGTCAACTTTTTGCACCTCGCCGCCGAAGCGCAACGTGTGATTGCCTCTTGCCCACGTCAGAGCATCGCTGAATTGCAGGCGGTTCTGCTTTGTCTGCTGGGGCACGCGAAACGACGCGCCGTCCTGCAAGCTGGGAAAAGTTAGTTGCGGGCCGGGCGTGACAGGCACGGTGCGATTGAGAAAATTGCTGGCGCTGAAAGTAAAGCTATTAACGACCACGGGGGAGAAGACGCGCGTCCAGTTGGTTAAGAATGAATGATAGTTGTTGCGCCCCGCCTGGCGTTGCGACGCCGAGCCGATGGAGCGAATCAGCGTGCTTGCCGCCACATCATCCTCGCGTTGGAGTGAGTAACGAAAATTAAGTGAATCGTAGCTTGTCGGCGCGAGATCGCCGCGCAGGGTCAGCAGCAAATCATTGAGCGGCGCGGGCGCGAAGGTGCGAGTAATCGTGCGGCGCGCCACGTCGCGCGCTCCGACCAGCACCGCGCCGTCCTGATTGCGATACTCGAACGCGCCGAAATACCAGACCTTGTTCTTAACAATCGGCCCGCCAATCGCAAAGGCGTATTGCTGTCGGTCAAACGGCGGCTCCTCGGTTGTGCTGCGGTCAAACGTCGCGGGCAATTCCTGAAACCTGCGATCACGAAAGAAGGCGGAGGCCGAGCCGTGAAGTTCGTTCGTGCCCGCTTTGGTCACGATGTTGATGACGGAAGAGCCTGAGCGACCGAACTCGGCGGAGAATCGGTTGGTGGCGATCTGAAACTCAGCCACAGCTTCCTGCGAGATGTTCTGGAGCGGCCCGCCGACCACGTCGTCGTTGTTGTCCGCGCCGTCAACCGTGATGTTGCCGCCGCGCCCCAATTGTCCGGCGGACGAGATGGTGACCACGTTGGTCTTCGTCGGATCGAAATTCGGCGCAGGCGAATTGCCAGGCGCAAGCAGAGCGAGTTCAAGGAAATTGCGACCATTGAGCGGCAGGTTCTCGATTTCACGTTTACCGATCACCCGTGCAGTTGCAGATGAAGTCTGGTCAATCGGATCGGGCGGAAGGAATTCATCAATGATGATGTCTTTGGTGCTAATCGCGAGTTGAGTGTCAAGGCGTAAGTTTTGCCCGACCTGAAGCACGATCTTGGTATGAATCCACTCGCCAAAACCGGCTGCTTTAACTCGCACCTCATACTCGTCAGGCGGCAGATTCGTTAAGACGAAGAATCCTTCGTCATTGGTCGTCGTCTCGCGGCTAACACCTGTTGCCTTCTGTGTAACTATCACCTGTGCTCCGGCTATCAGAGCGCCGTTCGGGTCGGTGATGATGCCGCTGAGAGTTGCGGTGGCGGATTGCTGCGCGTGCAAGTTGACAGAGAGTAGACAGATGAACAGTAACAAAGCGGCTGCGATGGCAGTCCTTTTCATTCTTCGGGGAACTCCTTTAAAAATGAATGCGGATTTCGGATTGTGGAATGCAGATTAAAAAGACAATCGCATCATTCTTAAATTCCGCATTCCGCAATCGTTACATGGCTGCGATGATCGCGCTGGCGAATTCGTCCGTGTGCGCTTCTCCGCCGATGTCGCGCGTGCGCACCTTTCCTTCCGTGAAAACCTTCATCATCGCATTTTCGATTCTTTCGGCAGCCTCGCGCTCGCCGATGTGCCGCAGCATCAGGATGCCGCTTTGCAGCAGCGCGGTCGGATTGGCGATGCCCTGTCCGGCGATGTCTGGAGCAGACCCATGCACGGCCTCGAAGACTGCGCCGAGTTCGCCGATGTTTGCGCCGGGCACGAGGCCGAGCCCGCCAATCAAGCCAGCGCACAGGTCGGACACGATGTCGCCGTAGAGATTTTCGAGCAGCATGATGTCAAATTGTTCGGGACGCATCACAAGCTGCATGCAGGCGTTGTCCACAATCTTGTCATCGGCTTCGATCTCAGGATAATCTTTTGAAACGTTGCGGAAGCAATCCAGAAAAAGCCCGTCCGACAGTTTCATGATGTTCGCCTTGTGAACTGCCGTCACCTTCCTGCGATTTTCGCGGCGCGCATAATCGAAGGCGAAGCGTGCAATGCGCGTCGAAGCTTTCTCCGTGATAATCTTGATGCTTTCCACCACGCCGGGCACGACGACGTGTTCGATGCCTGAGTAGAGGTCTTCTGTGTTCTCGCGGACGACAACCAGATCAAGCTCCGGGTAGCGCGAAGGCACATTGGGAAGCGCGCGCACGGGACGCAGATTAGCGTAGAGGTCGAGGGCTTTACGCAGGCCGACGTTGACGGAAGTGAAGCCTTTCCCGACCGGCGTGGTAATCGGCCCTTTGAGCGCGAGCTTGTTGCGCTTGATGGATTCAAGGAGTTCTTCGGGCAGTGTGTCGCCGAACTTTTCCAGCGCCTGCGCGCCCGCGTAATGCGTCTCCCATTGGATGTCCACGCCCGCCGCTTCGATGATGCGCACGACCGCCGCAGAGACTTCCGGCCCGATGCCGTCGCCAGGGATGAGTGTGATAGTATGTTTCATAAGAGCAGAAGTCAGAATCCAGAAGTCTTGCAACAGAATACAGAAGACAGGAGTCAGGAGTCAGAAGAAAAGAAAATCAGTTGAAGCGGTTCTCCGCCTTATCATTCTGACTTCTGTATTCTGTATTCTGACTCCTGCGGTTCGTCATCATACCAGCAAGTTCTAATCAATGCGAAATCAGGAGACGTTGAGGAGCGGGGAAGGGACGGACGTGGCCGTCATTGGCGGCGGCGTCATCGGGCTGGCGATTGCCCGCGCGCTGTGTTTACGTGGAATGGAGCGCGTCATGCTGATTGAGCGTGCGAGCCTCGGCGCGGAAGCGTCACATGCTGCCGCCGGGATGCTCGCGCCGCAGGCTGAGGCCAATCGCGCGGACGCTTTCTTTGAGCTGGCGTGCGCGAGCCGCGACCTGTATCCGTCGTTCGCCGGTAAGCTGCGCGAAGAGACGGGCACGGACATCGAGCTTGAAAGGACAGGAACGCTGTATCTCGCCTTCACCGAAAAGGATGAAGAGGAGATAGAGCACCGCTACAATTGGCAACGGCGCGCTGGCTTAATGGTCGAACGCCTGAGCGCGGAAGAAGCAAGGCGTCTTGAGCCGTGTGTCTCAAGAGAAGTGCGCGGCGCTTTGCGCTTTCCCCTCGACGTGCAGGTCGAAAACCGCCGTCTCGTCGCGGCGCTCTCCACCTCAGTTGAAAAGTACGGCGTGCGACTTCTCACACAGACTCACGTCAAATCGCTCACCGTTGAGGGCGGGCAAGTCCGGGGCGTTGAGACATCGCGGGGCGCTGTTCATGCGCGTGTGGTCGTCGTCGCAACTGGGGCGTGGACATCTTTTCTGGCCTCGTCAGACAAAGCCTTCCCGACAGTCAGCATCGAACCGGTGCGCGGGCAGATGCTTTGCTTTGAAACCAATCCGCGTCTGGCGCAGCATGTGATTTATAGCCCGCGCGGTTACGTCGTGCCGCGCCTTGACGGACGCCTCCTGGCGGGGACAACGACCGAACATGCGGGATTTGAAAAGCGCGTGACGGGTGCGGGACTTCACGCGATCACCTCGCAGGCTTTGGAGATTGCGCCCGCCGTGGGAAACCTGCCGCTCGTGGATGCGTGGGCAGGTTTGCGCCCGCGCGCTGAGGATGAATGGCCTGTGATGGGTGCGTGCGCTGAAGTTCGCGGTCTCTTCTACGCGACGGGACATTATCGCAACGGCATCCTGCTCGCGCCCCTGACGGGTGAGCTTGTTGCCGAGCAGATTATGACGGGCGACACATCGCCTCTCCTCGATGCTTTCAGTCCAGACCGCTTCCGTTTAGTCGGCGTTAATTGATCTATGGAAATTATTCGTATGAGAAAGCTGATCGTTTCCGCGCTCTTTATCTGCGCGCTTTCTTGCGCGGCTCTTCACAGTTTCGCGCAAGCGCGTCGCATCACGCAGCCGCCGCCCGCAACTTCAGCGCCCGCGCCACGCCCGGCCTCCGTGCTCTACGAAGAAGCTTCAACTTACGCGGCGAAGAAATTTCAGGAGTTTGCGAGCAAGAAGCTGCCGTTTGACCAGAAGCTGCTTGAAAAAACTGTGCAGGAGCAGAAAGAACTGGCCGCGCGCTATGCCGCCGAGCTGAGCGCTCGCTCGAACCTCTCCGGGGATGATCTGTATTACACGGGCTTGCTCTACCATCTCTCGGCCAACGAAGAGCGTACCGTCGAGATGTTGAAACGCTTTCTTGACAAGCAAACTATGGGCGAGCGCCCGCAGTTTGCGCGCTACATCCTGGCGGTTCGCGCCGCACAAATGAATCGCTTAGAGGACGCCGAAGCGGCGCTTGCCGGTTATCTGCGCTTCGAGCCGCGCAAACAGAGCGAGCACGTGACGATGGAGAATGCGCTCACGACTGCTTATCGCAAGAGCAAGCAGGTGGAGCGCGCCGCCCAGCACGCCGAAGAAGCTTTCAAGGCAGCCAAAACGTTGTTGCAGGCGGGCGCGAAAAACCCTTCCGCTGATCGTCTGCTCTACATTTCGGGTAATGCTCTCGTAGACATCTATCAGGAGATGAAGAAACCAGCGGAGGCGTCCCTGGCCGTGCTGGAAGAAATACGCAAACTGGCAACCGTTGCCCCGTCTCCACGCCTGTACGTTGATGCCACAGAAAAGCTCGCCGACATTCTTGTCGAGGACAAGCGCAAAACGGATGCCGTCAAGCTGGTCGAAGATGCCATCATCTACACGAAAGCCAGCATCGGAGCAGACAGCCAGCGTTACGCGCTTCAAACATTGCAGCGCAAACAAAAACAGTTACGCCTTCAGGGTGAGATCGCGCCGGAGATTACAATCGTCAAATGGATCGAACAAGCGCCGCTGAAAATCTCGGACTTGCGCGGGCGCGTGGTGCTGCTGGATTTCTGGGCGACGTGGTGCGGCCCGTGTCTCGCAGCCTTTCCGCATCTCAGAGAATGGCAAGAGAAGTATAAAGATCGTGGGCTGGTCATTCTCGGCATCACAAGATATTACGGGCACGGTGATGGGAAAGAGCTGACGCCCGAAGAGGAACTGGTCTTTCTCGAACGCTTCAAGAAGCAGTACAACTTGACTTACGGTGTGGCGGTGACCGATACGGACAACAATCATCGCAGCTACGGAGTCTCGGCCATCCCGACCGCCGTCCTGATAGATCGTCAGGGAGTCATCCGCTTGATGACCACCGGCTCGGGCGGCGGCAACGAGACGGAAATTTCAGCGGCGATTGAGAAACTGCTGGAAGAAAAGCCATAAAGCCGTAAACCGTGACAGGTGACAGGTGACAAGAACAGTTTCCAGTTTTGAGTTTTCAGTAAAAGCAACCAAGTCTTTGCTGAAAACTGAAAACTCAAAACTGGAAACTCGTCCCCTCCTGTCACTTGTCACCTGTCACTTGTCACGGCTTTTAGATATACTGAGCGCCGCAAAAGGGTATCGAAGAGTCCTCTGCTGAAAGATTATGGAAGGCACGAACATCACCATCTGGGTCGCGTTTCTGGCGGGGCTATTGTCGTTTCTCTCGCCGTGCGTGTTGCCGCTCGTGCCGGGCTATGTTTCGCTCATCTCCGGCGTCAGCATCGACCACTTAAAAGACGGCAACGATTCCCGCCGCAACGCGCGCCGCGCCGTCATTCTCAATTCCATCGCATTCAACATCGGCCTCTCGATGATCTTTCTGTCGCTGGGAGTGCTGGCGGGGTTGCTGGGAAAAACCGTCACTGCGAATCCCTGGTTTCGCATCATCGGCGGCGTCGTCATCATCGGCTTCGGATTTCAGTTGATGGGTTTTTTGAAGATCGGCGCGCTCTACAAAGACACGCGCTTTTTTTCGCAGCAGAAGCCGCGCGGGATGTTGGGTTCGATGACATTGGGCATGGCTTTCGCCGCCGGATGGACGCCGTGCATCGGCCCAATCCTCGGCGGCATCATCGGCTTGGCAGCGACGAGCGGCAACTGGAAGACGGGACTGTATCTCTCCTGCTTCTATGCGGCGGGTCTGGCCGTGCCGTTTTTGTTGACGGGTCTGGGCATCAACAAATTCTTAGGCTTCTACTCGAAATTCCGCAAGCACCTGCACAAGGTCGAGGTCGTCTCAGGTGTGATGTTGATCTCCATCGGGCTGCTGATCGCTACCAATAAAGTGGCCGTGATAAATGCCTGGCTGGTTTCGTGGCTGCCTAACCCGGAAGCGGCCATCAAGTTAGAAGGCTCAAGCGCAGAAGTCCTGCCGCCATTGGAAGCAGCAAACATCGTGCCCGCGCCTGAGATTGAGTTGAAGAATACGGCGGGCGCGCCAACGAAGTTGAGTGACTTGCGCGGGCGCGTCGTGCTCCTGAACTTCTGGGCGACGTGGTGCGTTCCCTGCCGCACGGAGATTCCAGAACTCAACGACATGCATCGTGAATTGGAAGCCCAGGGGTTCACCGTCGTCGGCGCATCCTGGAACGACACAATCTCGGACATCCAGGGTTTTCAGCAAGAGATCAAAGTTGATTATCCGATCCTTCTCGACAGCGAAAGTGTCGGCGATAAATTTGGCGGCATCCAGAGTTTTCCGACAACGTTCATCATTGATCGGATGGGGCGGATTCGGTACAAAGTTTACGGCCAGCGCCAGCGCGCCACGTTTGAGGCCGCTGTTAAATTGCTGCTCAATGAAGCGCAGGCCACAGCCGCTTCCAAATAATGTCGAAAGAGTGGGACAATCCGTTTCGACCTCAACACAACTTCTCCCCACAATTTAGGCCGGAGAAATTAATTATGAAGAAACTTTTCATTCTCATCGCTCTCATCTTCGCTTTCGCGCCCGCGATGATTCGCGCGCAGGGCAATCACGAATACGCTCCGCTCGAAGAGAAGACAGTCAATTATAAAGACTGGACATTCAACAGCCTGGCAGACGGCAAGCCCGTCAACCTCCGCTCGTTCGCGCATGGCAAAAGATTAGTCCTCGTCGTCTATTACGCCCCGTGGTGTCCCAACTGGCGCAATGAAGCTCCCGTTGCGGCCACGCTCTACGAGAAATATAAAGCGCATGGTCTGGATGTCATCGCCATCAGCGAGTACGCCACGCGCGCGGATTCTCAGGCTTTCTTCGGAGCATCTGGGTCACCCTACATGGTCGTCTCCGAGTCCGAGTCGCGCGAAGACCGCGACAAAACTTCGCACTACAACTATCGTCAGGCCACAGGCGACACGCGCCGCTGGGGATCGCCCTACAACATTTTTCTGGAGCCCGCGAAGCTCAACAAAACGGGCGACGTGCTGACGGAAAAAGCCTGGGTCGTCAACGGCGAATTAATCGAGGCCGATGTCGAAAAGTTCATCCGCGAGCGTCTCGGATTAGATAAACCGGAAAAGGACAAAAAGGCCGCGCACGACTTTAAGCTCGAAACCGGCAAAGATAAATTGCTGAAGGCGGCCAGTGCCTCAAATACAACTCAATGCACCCCTGAGAGCAGTAAAAAGCAGTAGAACATCAATCGAGCATCCGCAACCGAAGGGACAGCCTGTCTTCGTTTTCCGATGCTCGATTGACTATCGCTCATCCTCTCGCCTTCAGCCTTCATCCTTGCTTCTGCTAAGATGGCGCGCTTTCTCCTTCATCCGAATTTATAATTGATAGCTTAAGCCAGCATCCATGAAACTTCGTATCCTCTATCACGGTCATTGCTTCGACGGCGTGGCTTCGGCTACCGTTTTCACACGGTTTTACAAGTCGCGCGTCAACCCGTCAGCCAGCGTTGAATACACCAGCCTGCTGCATCGTCCCGGCGCACTCTTCGACGAAGAAATGTTCGACGGCGACGAGAATGCCATCGTGGATTTCAAATACTCGACCTCGGATCATCTGACCTGGTGGTTCGACCATCATCAATCCGCCTTCCTGACGCCGGAAGACGAAGCGCACTTTCGACGAGACGAGTCCGGCAAGAAATTCCTCGACACGACGCGCAAATCCTGCACGGAGTTTATCGCCGATGTCGCACACTCGCGCTTCCAATTCGAGGACGCTGGGCTTAATCCGCTCGTCCATTGGGCGCACATCATAGACGGCGCGCTCTATGAATCGGCAGCGCAGTGCGTCGAGTTGGCCGCACCCGCCTTGCAACTGATGCAGGTCATCGAAAGCGACCCGGACGACAACTTCATCGAACAGATTATTCGTGAGCTGGTTGCTCACCCGCTCGACGAAGTTGCGACGAGTGATGAAGTGCAGCGTCGCTTTCGTCCCATTCTCGCCCAACACCGTCAGACGCTTGAGACCATCCGGCGCAAGGCAGCTTACGCGAACGGTGTCGTGCAGTTCGATCTCGTTGACGAAGGTCTGGAAGGCTTCAACAAGTTCATTCCCTACTATCTCCATCCTGAAACGACCTATTCGGTGGCGCTCACGCGCGGAGTCCACCGCACGAAAATCTCTGTCGGCTCGAACCCGTGGAGTCCGCGCCCGCGCACGCACAACATCGCCTCGATCTGCGAACGCTACGGCGGCGGCGGCCACGCAGTCGTCGGCGCAGTCTCGTTCGCACCTGATGAAGTTGAGAAGGGACGCGCGGCCATGCGCGAGATTGTCGCGGAGTTATCAGAAGACGGTAGTCAGTAGATAGAATTGGATTAACTT
The DNA here is from genome assembly GCA_032160705.1 of Acidobacteriota bacterium. Lineage (GTDB taxonomy): Bacteria > Acidobacteriota > Blastocatellia > Pyrinomonadales > Pyrinomonadaceae > QHXM01. Next base: position 17,532 of record JAVHVE010000049.1, read on the forward strand.
TGCTGCCTTTGTTATGCCGTGCCGGGCTTATGCCACACTACAGTGTAGCGCCACAGCAAATGACGAACGATGCGCCCGCCGGGAAAATGTTCGTCCCGCATCGCTCGTACCTCTTGCGGCGCTAAGTAGCTCTCGTGGTTGCCGTGCTCAATCCATGCCCGTCGAACTTCTCGCCGCGCTCTGAATCTGCCCGTCCTCCAGAATTGCACGGCCATACTGAGCGGTAGTCTGACAGCATCGAAAGCCTTATCAATGTGGCCGCCTGCCGCCAGCAGGTCGTGGAGGATGAACACTCCTCCGGGACGGAGCAAAGTCTTCATTCTCATTACCGCTTCATCCAGCGGCAGGTGGTGCAGCGTCGCAATCGTGACGATGCAATCAAACGATTCCGCCTGAAAGTTAGCTTGCAGGAAATCGTCCAGAACAAATTCAAGATTGGAATAATTTGCGGAGCGCCCCTTCGCGACATTAATCATCTGCGAGGAAAGGTCAATTGCGGTGACACGCCCCGCTCGATGAGCGACGAGACGGGAGAATGCGCCGAAGCCGCAACCGACCTCCAGCACGTGATCGCAATCTAAGGGAATGTGGCTGAGAAGCTGGTTCGAGTAGGTCTCATTGACATTGCCCTCATGCTCCATGAGCAGTGCAATCCGATCAAAGTCATCACGAACCTGCTGCATTGTATTCACCAGATAGAAGCAGCGTAACTGCTGTTTCTATGTCTTAGCCCTGAGAGCTTGCCATCAACTCTTCAATCTCTTCCACCTGCTTCGGCGCTTTGCTTGAGAGTACGCGGTTGCCGTCTGCCGTCACCAGCACGTCGTCTTCGATTCGCACACCGATGCCGAGATATTTTTCGGGGATGTCTTTGGTGTCTGCCGCAATATATAATCCAGGCTCAACCGTCATCACCATGCCCGGTTCAAGTCGGCGCGCTTCGTCTTTAATCTGGTAGCGGCCAACGTCGTGAACGTCCAGACCTAAAAAGTGGCCGAGGCCGTGCATGTAGAACTGTTTGAATTTCTCTTCCTCAATCAGTTTCTTCGGATCACCTTTGAGCAGTCCGAGCCGCACCATGCCCTCGGTCAGAAGTTCGATGGAATAGTTCTTTAGCTCGTCCACGCTCGTTCCGGGTCGCACGCGCTCTGTGCAGGCCATTTGCGTTTTGAGGACGAGGTCGTAGATGTCGCATTGCGGCACGGTGAAGCGCCCGTTGATGGGAAAGGTGCGTGTGATGTCAGAGGCGTAGCCTCCGTACTCCGCGCCCGCGTCAATCAGGAGAAGGTCGCCATCCTGTAGAACGGCGTCGTTGTTGATGTAGTGAAGAATGGTCGCGTTTGCGCCGCCCCCAACAATCGAGGTGTAGGCCGGGCCTGACGCACCCTTCTTGCGAAAGACGTATTCGACGAGAGCTTCAATCTCATACTCTTTCATGCCGGGGCGTGCCGTCTTCATCGCCTCGATGTGGCCTTCGGCTGCGATGTCTGCGGCGCGCTGCATGAACTCGATCTCCTCTTCCGTTTTGAAGAGGCGCATCTCGTGTATGATTGTGCCGGTATCTATAATCGCCTGCGGCGCGCTCGTGCCACGTCTCATCATGGCGCGCAGCCCTCTGATTTTTCTGATGATCGTCTCGTCCAAATCCGCATTGCCGTTGCCGATGCGGTAGTAAAGATTGGTTGCGCCGTTGAGAATTTCGCCCAGCTTCTCTTCAAACTCGCTGATGGGGTGGGCTGCGTCCGCGCCATACTCTGCGCGTGCCCCTTCGACTCCGGCGCGGCGTCCGTCCCAGATTTCCCTTTCGGGATCGCGCGGCCTGACAAAGAGCGTGAACTTGTGTTCAGGGCGCGAAGGCGCGATGACGGCGATGGCTTCGGGTTCGTCAAAACCTGTCAGGTAGAGAAAATCCGAATCCTGACGATAGCGATATTGCGTATCATTAGAGCGCGTCGCCTCGCGCGCGCTGCTGACGATGGCGACGGAATCCTGCTCCATACGTTTCATGAATTCCGCCAGTTGGGGTCGTTGCATTGATCGTTCTCCTCTACAGACTGATGAAAGAGTATTGTAACTGAGAGTCAGAGACAGTTACAAAAAGCAACCGGGGCGATTTACTCAAAGCGAGCGATTCGGCTTTCATCATCGCTCCGTTTAGAGGATAATTCGCCGCACGGAGAAAATTTATGAGCGCGCAAACTCTGGACATCGTGGGGGAGAAGGTTAAAGAGATAGTTTCCTTTGACCCGGCGACGGGCGAAGAAGTGGGACGTGCTCCGCTCGCTTCGCCTGAGGACGTTGCGGCGGCGGTCAAGCGCGCGCGCGAGTCGCAAAGCGCGTGGGCCAGGGAAAGCTACGCCGCGCGTGGGCAACTCGTCATGCGCGCCAGAAGAATCGTGCTTGACGAGATGGAAGAGATTGCGCTGCTCATCTCCAGAGAGACAGGCAAGCCTGTCGCGGAAGCCATCTCGATGGAATTAGCGCCGACGCTTGATCTGATGCAGTTCTTCGCGCGCCGGACAAAGCAAATGCTGCGCGCCGAGAAGATTAACATCGGGCAGTACGGTTTGATGGGGCGCACGTCGCGCATCGTCTATCGACCGCTCGGAGTGGTTGGCATCATCTCGCCCTGGAATTTCCCCTGGGCGATTCCGCTCGGCGAAGTCGTGATGGCCTTGATGGCGGGAAACAGTGTCGTCTTGAAGCCCAGCGAACTGACGCCGCTCGTCGGGTTAAAAATCGCGGACGTGTTCAAACGCGCGGGACTCTCGGACGGATTGCTTCAGGTTGTGACGGGTGACGGCGCGACGGGCGCGGCGCTCGTCGAAGCGGGCGTTGATAAGATCATGTTCACGGGAAGCGTGGCGACGGGCAAGCGCGTCGCGCAGGCAGCAGCCGCGACGCTCACGCCGGTTGTGCTCGAACTCGGTGGCAAAGACCCGATGATTGTGCTGGAAGATGCAGATGTTGAGACAGCAGCAAGCGCCGCCGTCTGGGGTGCGTTCAGCAATTCCGGGCAGGCCTGCGCTTCGGTCGAGCGTTGCTACGTGCATGAAAGAGTCGCAGGGCAGTTCATCGAGAGCGTGGTCGAGAAGACGCGCGCTCTCAGGCAAGCAATAGGTACAACAGAAGACACGGACATCGGCTCGATGTCGAGCGAAAGGCAACTGGCTATCGTCGAAGAACACGTCGAGGATGCCTTGAAGCGCGGCGCGAGAGTGCTTGCGGGAGGCAAGCGAGCCCAGCAGCTTTCAGGGTCGTTCTATGAGCCGACAGTTCTGGCAGATGTTGACCACGCGATGACCGTCATGCGTGAAGAGACGTTCGGCCCTGTTCTGCCAGTGATGACTTTTAAGACGGAAGATGAAGCGCTCAGGCTGGCAAACGATAGCGTCTTCGGATTGACGGCGAGCGTCTGGACAAAGGATGCGCGGCGGGGCAGACGAATCGCGGAACTATTGGAAGCGGGCACGGTGATGGTCAACGAAGTGCTCTACACGCACGGCATCGCGCAGACGCCCTGGGGCGGAATGAAGCAGAGCGGGCTGGGCAGAACGCACGGGCGGCTGGGATTGCTCGAACTCGTCGCCCCGCAGCACGTTCACGTCAATCGCACCGCGCGTCTTCATGATTTCTGGTGGTTCAACTATACGCCCGGCGCAGGCCGTCTCTTTCGCGGCTTCGCTCGCCGCTTTGCCACCGGCAACCCGTTGCAAACATCTCTTCTGTTACCGCAGATGATCCGACGCCTCTTCGAGCGGCGACGTTAGAATATCTCTCAAAAATAGCTCGCGCGAACAGTAAAAGGCCGCTTGAGTCTCCATGCCAACGGGCGGAGGACTGCGATATTCACGTGGCGCAGCAGCCTGCGCCACCGCCGCCTTTTAGTGAGCCGGTGGTTGCGCTTCCCTGTGCTGTGGCGACAATTCCCGCGAACAATCAACCATTTCATCCGCCCATCGGTTCAATAATTGAAGTGAGTGCCAAGAGACTGGAGCAGTTCGCGCCCAGCAGCGATTTCGTCTGCGTGAGCGACGCGATCACAGTAGCGTTTCTTCAAGAAAAACTCAGGTCAACCAGTCTGGCTGGGCGGACGGGTGTCCTATTTAGTCGAACCTCAGCGGTGAAATACTTTCTCCCAAAATAACATATTAATTGAGTTACCTGGGTTAGCAATATTTTTGTTGACACGGTCTGCCTGTCTTTGGTAATTAGGTGGTCGCTACTCAATTAATGTATTTTGGGCCTCTTGATCCTCCGATCTCTGGAACCCAAAACCATCACATATAACCCGCGATCCCAGGTTGTGACAGGCTGCTACCAGCACCTTTAGGCGAGGCCTCTCATTCCCAAGTTTTTTAGTTTTTCGCCGCAAAGCTGCAACGTCACGCTTGAACTTTAGAACAACAGGAGGTTCCCAGATGAAACGCACCCTCTCTTCCCTGCTGCTGACAATCTGTTTTTGCTCAATCGCTTTTGCCCAGGATGATGCGAGCGACAAGACCAGAAAAGCGCTCGCCGACGCTGCAAGAAATGGAAATGGATTGCATACCCAAATTACGGTCAACGGCAACGTGCACGCCCAGGCCGTGCTAATTCCCAAGGTGGATGCCCGCCGAATCTTTGGCAGCGAGATCGCCAATAACTATGCGGTCGTCGAAATAAATGTCGGCAACAAGAGTCCGGACGCGGCACTGATTATTCATGGAGTCTTTATCGACTATAGCCGTTGGCCATTGAGCGGCTCAACGCCGTCGGAATTAAACGCAAGCACGAGCACTGACAGTTATCAGGCTTCGACGTTTCCAAGCCAGGTGGCCAGCGAAGAGTATCGTATCGTTCGCGGTCAATTGCTCGACGCGCAGACCGATACTTTGAGAAACCGGTTCCTGCGCTTGTTGACACTCGCGGGCAATCTGGCGGGAGCCTTTACTTTCTCGCTTAATGAGCAAGGAATTGTTAAGGGGATCGCCGCAGCTACTGGTGTCGGTATCCCCGGAGTTGCCACAGCGTGGCCGGACAAGACGATAGATCAACTTAACCGCGTTAGTGACTTCGGCTTTCGTTCTAACAAAGTGATTCCCAAACAAGCGTCGGACGTTATCGTCTGCTTCTTTCCTATCGATAGGTTTTTGACGCCCGGTTTCCGCAAGCTGTTCCTGAAATCCCCGGCGCTCTTCTTTGCGCCGTTACAAATGCTCGTCGATAAGAAAGCCGAAGCAGAGGCCAGGGCCGCTCTGGGCGATCTATTTGCAGGATTCGGGTTTGGTTTTGAGGAACTAAAAAAAGAGCTACCTTGCTACATGACAATCCGGCATCCACGTGCAAACAATCCAGCATGGGCTCCTTGCCTTGATGAGTTTGGTCTTGAGGTTAAAGACGCAAATACCAACGAACTTCGGGTTAAGGTTTACAAGGAAGGAAACAATAAAGGCAAAACAATCTCGACCGAATTTGATAAATTCAAGAAGTTCATGGGCCTCGAATTTCTCGGCGGTGTCAGTCTCAACCGTATCACGGTCACTGTCGACGGAGTGATGACAGTAGATGTCAACACCGTTGCGGCCAGAATTGATGAAGTCGAGATTGATAAAGTGACTGACTGCGGCGATACCGGCAACGAGTGCGTTTGGACAGACGTCGGCGCTGGCGGTGGAGTGCGAACGGGCGTCATTCGCGGTGCCTACATGAAGGGCGGCGATATAGCCATCGCGGAGAAGGACGCTCTGCATATTGATGAGTTGCAAAAGGTGGAGGAAGGATCGAATGACGAGGAACTGCACTTCTCTTTCAAACTCACCGCCCCCATTCCCAATCAAACTAAACTTCACTTTACCGTCACTAAAGCGCCGCCCAGCGCCGACACCAAAAAACTGGAGAGTAACTCTTACGAATATCTGGTGGCTTATTCACCTACTGCCCCCGGAATAGACTCGCTGAATCTCTCAAGCGACAAGAAGACGCTGACGGTTAGGGTTAGACGTTTGAACTCTGCGGCGGTCACATTTTCCCTTCATTCGGAGGCGGGTGAAGACGTACCCGTTCCCGACGCCTCAGTGACGATGGACGCAACCGATCATAATAAGTTCACTCTCGCGATTGATGGGCTAAGCTTGAAAGCCGGTTGCTGGGTCGTTCAAGCAAAGTCTGGCGGACTTTCTTCTAACCGCTCAGAGAAATTCGCGGTCGAACCGAAACCCACACTCGATAGCGCGATCCGTCGTGACAAATCCATCACCGTTACGGGAACAGATCTAATTGATTTCTCGCATTGCGGTGGTCAGAGAATAACTTTCAAACTCCTGAAGGAGGGCACAGACGCCCCGACTTCAGTCAACGTTCTGAATTGGAACAACGGAAAGCCTGTACTGAATCTTCCAGACGACGTGCAGAAAGACAGCGCGTGGAAGGGCAAGGTTCAGGTCTATCTCGACGACACAAAACAGGCAGAGGTCGATCTTCAGCCAGGCTCGTAATCACAGCCTTCGCCAGAAAGCAGCGCCAAGAGGATCCTCTTGGCGCTGCTTTCTCGACTAAGCGCGAGGACCTGACGTACTTCTCACGAGCGGCCAAACGGATCGGGATCGTCGGTTCTCTCGCGCTCTTTGCCACTAGCCAGTCAATGGATGTTTTGCGCGTAGCTGTTGAAGACCCACAACACCACACGCCCCGCAGGTATCCAATTCTAACAATTTTATCCTTCCGTCCTGAGCCCCAGCGCAGCTACTTGCCTTTCTCCAAAATTCTGTTCTATACTCCCGGCCTCATCTTTTACCGGCATTGGTGGCCGGTAGTAGACTTAAAACCTGGCAGTAATTCAGTAAAACAAGACAGCACCCTGCAATTTTTCAGTGCGAGTTCTTTGCTCGCACCAGGCGATGAAGCTTTACCCCGTGTAACTGACCTGACTTTACATGGCAGTTTCTCTCAAAAATCTTCGGCCCTCCCTCATCACAGGGATACCCATGCGGGTATCCTCAACCACCTACACTCAACCAGCCCAATCTTTGAAGGAGACTAAATGAAAAGAACTAGCATTACCCTCGCAGTGGTGTTGGCGCTCGTCGGCCTGCTCAGTGCCTCGAAAATGTTTACGACCGTCCACGCTCAATCCGACAGTGCTCAAAAGGAAGAAAAGGAAAAGCCGGAGATTATCAAGCACAAGATGAAGGACAACGGTCCTGGTGGCTTCGCTTTGACCACAGGCGGGACAGCCGCCACGACGAGAATCAGTTATCACAACGGCCCGTTGATTCGCACCCCGGTCGTCTATGTCATCTGGTACGGCAACTGGAATCAAGCTAACGGCTCAGATAACGCTGCGGGTCAGCAGATCGTCAGAGACTTCCTGCAAACTGTTGGCGGCTCGCCGTATTTCCTGATTAACACCAGCTACTCGGCGGGGGCATACAATATTACAGGCAGTGTCCTCTGGGGTGGCGAGATATCAAACGCTTACTCGAACGGGAGTAATCTCACGGACGCCAATATTCAGACCATCGTCAACAACTCCATTGGCATCGGCAAGCTGCCGTATGACGCCAACGGCGTTTATTTCGTGCTCACTTCGTCAGATGTCGCTGAATCTTCCGGCTTCTGCACTCAGTATTGTGGCTGGCACACGGCTGGCACGCCGAGCGCCGGGCACGTTCGCTATTCCTTCGTCGGCAACGCCAATCGCTGTCTCAGCTCTTGCGCCGCGCAGGGCACGGTGAGTCCCAACGGCAACCCCGGCGTTGACGGCATGCTTTCCGTCGTCGCGCACGAACTCGAAGAAACCGTCACAGACCCTGACCCGCGCTCCGGTTGGGTTGATTCGAGAGGCGCGGAGAACGCAGACAAGTGCGCCTGGACATTCGGCCACTATCAATACCAGACGGCCAACGGCTCCTGGGCAAACATGCACCTCGGCGCGCGCGACTATCTCATTCAGCGCAATCTGTACCACAATCTGAGTGGCAGCAAAGACTACTGCATGATGGACGCAAGCCATAACTAATCATCATCTGAGAATAGCGGAAACGCCGCTCATGTGACTTTGCATGATGGGCTTCTAAAATTTCAGTGAACGAACCGAAAGCCGCCGGTAGGTCTCTCACTTACCGGCGGCTTCGTTTCAGCCTATAAGAAAAAGTAATTTTTCGATGAAGGAGATTGAGGTGATGCCCTTGAGAATGATTCTTTTGAGTATATCCTTGTTGATGCTCACCATTCCCCTCTCGGCGATTCCGGCACGGGAAGCGAAAGATTCCGCCATGACACCTTTGCCTGCTGATGCTAAATCCGTTTTCCGCCCCGTGATTGAATTCGGGCATGAGGGCGGCAATTTGCGCCCGTACAAGATTGGCATTGATGCGAGCGGTCGGGTGAGAGTCCTGGCAGGCCGCCCGCAACTCAAAGTCGAGCGGATCGCGGCAGAGAAAGTGCGCGAGCTGGTGAGTCTGGCGAGCAATAAAGGATTTTGGGAATCGAGTGCAGCAGATGATATGGAAGCACAGAAAGTTCCCCCGGATTTCGGCTTTGTCTTTGTGAGGTTGAGGGCGGCAACTCGTCGCGTTATTTACCATCATGGACGGCAAGCAGGCGCGCTGGGCAGGTTTTATACTCAGCTTTCAGACCTCGTCTTAGTGCAGCCCTGACTGGCGAGTCCAGCTCAAATCAAGGCGCTTGAGAAGTCCTGGCCTTACTACTTTCCCTTTGATGAAAGCGCATCATCCAGAGCCTGCTTGAAACTCTCAAAGGGCTCTGCCCCAAGCATCACCTTGCGCACGCTGACGTGTTGGTTGTCAGGCGACAGCACACCGATCAGAAAAGCCGGTGTGCCGTTCAGCCCCAGGCGCTGCGCTTCCTCCATGTCCTTGTTAATCTCATTGTCATACTTGCCGCTCGTCAGACATTGATTGAACTTCTCCGTATCCAGATTGAGCGCCTGCGCGTGCTGCGGCCAATCATTCGGGTTGAGTGTGTCCTGATTGGCGAAGAAGCGGTCGTGAGCTTCCCAGAATTTTCCCTGTTCGGCGGCGCAGCGTGCGGCTTCTGCGGCGCGAAACGCGTTTGGATGACCGTTGGTTAAAGGGAGGTTGCGAAAGAAGTATTTGACCTTGCCGGACTTGATATAGGTTTTGTCTATCTGCGGAAAGGTGTCGAGGACGTAGCTCAAGCAGTAGCTGCACTGAAAGTCGGAGAATTCGACGATGGCGAGTCGCGCTCCTTTGCTGCCTTTGACTTCGGGACTTTCTCCGTCCACCGGCAGGTCAAAAGGGATTTGCAGCTTGGCTGGCGATTCACGCTTGAGCAGCGGGTCGCCTCTCAATTCCCTGAGTTGTTCCTGTATCTGTTGCTGACCCGCTTTAAGCTCGTCAATCTCCTGACGCATGCGTGCCTGCTCTGCCTGATTCGTCTGCGTGCAAGCACCTGAGAGGAGAGAAACAAGACAGAGCAATAATGTGAAGAACAAGCTGGAAAAACGTCTCGCCATGAAAGACCTCCGTGTGAATAGAGTGAGGGTTAGAGCGTGTGAGTAGACGAGATTGATTCCGCAGTCGGAACTAATCTTCTACCCCTCCGGTAATCTGTGTCTCTGTTCGGCGCAGATTGTAGCCCAGGCGAGCCTGCCCGCGCCAGAGCTTTCAGAGTCTCACAACCACCATGCAATAGCCCTTCGGTCTTGGCCGGGACTTAACACCAAAGGGTGACTGCTGTGAGCCGCCCCTTTGATTTTGCTGCCGCGAGCACCTATCATCCTGATGATTTTCAGGAAGCTTGTGAGGCTATCAGGATTTTGCTCGAACGCTTGATGCATGCGCGCGAACGCCGGTACGCGGGGCGCGACACCAATAGAATCGTGCGCCCGTTTGAATGGGGCACATCTTTCATCACAGAGCACGTCAACGGCGACGACCCGCGCCAGCTTTTTCGCCAGCACGCGCGAGATGTCATGCACGCAAGCGAAGATTTTTACGCGCTGCCTTCCATCAAAGACTATCACCTCAAGGGCGAGCAACTGACTTGGACGAGCGCCATCAAGACGCCCTCAAAGGAGAACAACACTGTCACGGCGCGTTTCTTTCCTGCGATGATGAAAGGAAAGGGAGCAGGCACGCTGAAGCGTCGCCCGGCGGTCGTACTTTTACCGCAGTGGAATGCTCAACCTGAAAGCCATGTTGACTTGTGCCGCGTGCTTAATCGCCTCGGCATCTCCGCGCTTCGTCTGACGCTTCCCTATCATGAAGCGCGCCGTCCCCCGGAACTCGAACGCGCGGATTACCTCGTCAGCTCCAACGTCGGGCGCACGATTCAATCCGTCCGCCAGGCCGTGCTTGACGCACGCGCCGCCGTCAACTGGTTAATCGAGCATGGCGGTTACAACCGCATCGGAATCTTAGGCACGAGCATCGGGTCATGCACGGCGTTTCTCGCCTTCGCGCATGATGAACGAATTGATTTCGGTGTCTTCAATCACGTCTCAGGCTATTTCGCGGATGTCGTCTGGCATGGCCTCTCAACCGAGCATGTGCGCGCAGGGTTCAAAGATGAAGTGACATTGGAAGAATTGCGCGAATACTGGCTGCCGATTAGCCCCATGCCTTTCATCCCGCGCCTGTTGAAGATGCGCCAGCGCCCCATGCGTTTCATCGCCGCGCGCTATGATCTGACTTTCCCTGTTGATCTCTCGCGCGACGTGATTGCAACAGCCAGAGGACACAATATTCCGCTCGATGTCGCGTGGCTTCCGTGCGGGCATTACACGATTGGCGAGACTCCCTGGAAGTATCTCGACGGCTGGAAGATCGCTTCGTTTTTCAGAAAACATCTGTAGAGATTTTGCATCAACGTGCGAGCGCGGGTAGAATGCTCCACAGAAAACTTCAGGCGATGGAGTTCGCCGTCTAACCATCCAGACTGCGGTCTGAGATTGATGACTCCTAATCGGTTCACGCTTCGCGTGGCCATGATTAGGAGTCTTTTGCATTTCGAGGAGAAAAAAGAGTGGACACGTGGACGAAATATTTTGCCGTCGCGGTGGGCAGCGCCCTCGGCGGCATGTTGCGCTATTACCTGGGCGGATCAATCCTCTCGCGCATCGCTGGTTCGTTTCCACTGGCGACGTTCGTCATCAACGTCACAGGCTCGTTTATCATCGGCTTCTTTCTGACATTGGTCGCGGAGCGCATCTCGCTCAGTCTGCATCTGCGGCTCGCCGTCAGTGTCGGTTTCGTCGGCGCATACACGACCTTCTCGACGTTCGAATATGAAACGGCGCGCTTGATTGAAGAGAGACATTTCATGCTGGCGCTCTTGAACGTCGTGTTGAGCGTTATCGTCGGCTTTATTGCCGTGTGGGGTGGCATCATCGCGGCGCGCGGGCTTGAAGGAGCGCCGCCGCTGTCGAGCGCAGCTTATCTACAGTTTGAGCAACAGGCGGATGCTACTGATCCGCCCCAGATGCCCGGCGCTGAGCGCGACATCCGCGACGCGACCATCGACGTGAAAAGGCGAACGTGACAGCTCGCTATAGCATTTTTTTTGGCGTCTTCGTGCCTTTATGGTAAGTTTAACGAGAGTTTTATTCTGACGTTTAAATTAGAGACCCCAAGCTTCATCCCCGAAGGGGATGAACAAAATAGCCGGGGGCAGCGCCCCGGTGACGCACGCCCATGTAGAATCCGACCCTGAAGGGGTCGCACATTCAATCTTGAGGTGCGACCCTTTCAGGGTCGGGAATCTTTCTCGTACATGATTCCGGGGGCGTCGCTGTCGCTCTGCCCACGGCTCTTACATGTGACCCTTTCAGGGTCAGGAAAAGCGCGCTGATTACTGTCTTGAGTTATTAAAACCAATCGTGCCGTCCGACCTAATCAACCGACTTCTCGACCGCCTGGACGAATCGAAGCGCCGCTTTGATGGCCAAGGCCGGGCGCAGACCATCAAGCTTCTCGCGCAACTCGAAAAGCGCCGGTTCACGGACGCTGCCTCTCTCATCCGCTTTCACGAAATGCTGCTGTTCATGCGCGCCTACCCGCAGGGCGCGCGCATCCTGCGGCGCGTGGAAAAGCTGCTCTCCTCTTTCGCGCGGCGCGTGGAGTTGCTCATTGAGAAGGGCGCGGACACAGCGGAGTTAGAGTATGCAGAAGTCTCCGGCATCGCCGGAACGTTTGTCGAAGATACTTTCAGTTACAGCATCACGCGCTGGCTCGTTCATCGTTATCCATCACGTGTTTCGATTAACTGGGAGTTGCACGAAGACGAGTATCGCCTGGCCGCCACCTGGCCAAGATTCCTCCCGCTCCTGGAAGAAGATGCGTTTGTCGAAGCCAACGTTCCTTACGTGGATTGGCTGCGGGCGGCGAAGGGGCGGGCGCGTGAGCTTTCCTGGCTGATTGAGCGCTTCGACCACTTGCCGGTTTCGGAGAAAGAGAAGGCGGAGCTTTACGAATCTTTAAAAATTTACGTGCGCTGGGAGCTGGATGATTCGCGTGCGACGCGCACACGGATGAAGCGCCCTGTGCGAAAAATCTTCTATCACATGCAACCGCTCCTGCGGCGCAGCGACATCTCGCTTGAAAGCGAGTTTGCCCAACCTCCCATTCCCTTAAAAAAGTTAGCGCGCTCGCAAGGCAAAGCCGTCCTTGATCTGGCGCGCGAGACTTCGACCATTCGTTATCGTGAGCTGTACGGCTTCACGCACGGCGATGAGGCGCGTGTCTTCAGGGCAGACATCGGGCGCGGAACGGAAGTTTTTATGATGGGAGTGCCGCCGGAGCGTCGTCTGCCGTTGCGCGCCTATCACGCGGGGTTGATCTTCAAGAACGGCGTGCCGGTCTGTTACGTCGAGGGGCTGACACTGTTCGAGCGGATGGAGATAGGTTTTAATCTTTATTACACTTTCCGCGAGGGCGAATCGGCCTGGATGTACGCGCGCGTGCTGAAAATTTTCCGGCAGATGCTCAATGTGACGGTGTTCTCCATTGACCCGTACCAGCTCGGCCACCACAACGAGGAGGGAATCGAATCGGGCGCATTCTGGTTTTATCGCAAGCTCGGATTCCGTCCGACGCTTGATCTGCGAACAAAAATTCTCAAGGCCGAAGAACAAAGAATCGCGGCACGCCCCACCTACCGCACTCCCGCCGCGACCCTGCGCGAGTTAGCCGATGGGCACATGCTTTTAGAGATACTGCCCCTGCTCCAACGCCGCAAGGTTTGGGATCGTTTCCAGATACGCAACGTCGGCCTCGCTGTCGGGCGGCGGATGGCGAGCCGCGCAGGTGGAGACGCTCAGAAATTTCGCCGCGCTTCAGTTGAAAGGGTCGCCCGCGCGCTCGGCGTTCGGGTTGAGGATTGGAAGGACAGGGAGCAACTCGCGTTCGCAGACTTCGCGGTCGTGCTGGCGCTGATTCCTGATCTCGCGCGCTGGACGACCGCTGAGAAGCGCGACGCCGTGCGCATCATTCGCGCCAAAGCGGGCGCGGACGAATCGCGCTACGTCCGATTGCTTCAACGCCATTCGCGGCTGCGCGATGAGGTAATCAAGATCGGTTCTTAGCTTTCAAGTGAGCATTTATAGCAAGCTATGCCTGACATGCTGGTCAATCTGTTGAAGCTCGCGCCGCTTGAGCCGATTCTTTCTGAGTTGAGAGAGGCGGATGTCATCGTGCGGCGGGCGCAGCCGCATGAGATGACAACGGTGCGCGACTTCGTGCTATTGAATTTCAATGCCGGATGGGCTGATGAAATTTCTGTGGGCTACCATAATAAGCCCGTCTCCGTTTTCATTGCGATACGAAATAAGCGTGTGGTCGGCTTTGCGGCTTACGAATGCACGCGCCGCAGCTTCTTTGGCCCCATGGGAGTTGCGGCGAGTGAGCGCGGGCGCAGGATTGGTCATGCGCTGCTCCTCGCCTGTCTCTGGGGACTGCGCGAGATGGGCTACGCTTACGGCATCATCGGCGGCGCAGGCCCCACAGAATTCTACGAGCGCGCGGTCGGCGCGAGCCTCATCCCCGACAGCGTGCCCGGCATCTACGCCGACCCGATCAAGGGCAGGGAAGAAGGATGAGGGATGAGGGATGAAAGCCAGTTATTTACCCCCGATGCATAAGTAATAAATAAGGCATAAGTAGTCCCGCCAGGGACGATTGATAATAGCCCAGCAATTTATTGCTGGGCATGGAATCAGGAGATAGACTCGCTTCCGATTGCTTCAATTAATAATGCTTCGATGCGAGCCGCAATCTCACGAGCGCGCTCCAACAAATCGCTGGCGCGTGAGCGATGCTCGGCTGCGAATTCTTCATCTTCGATGTCGGCTGTGTTGACGAGCACGTTGTAGCGGGCTGAAGCGACTGCGGCCAGGACGAGCTGCGCGCCTGTCGCCGCGTCTGAAAGAGCGTTGGGGTTGCCGATTTCGGAGAGCGTTTCGAGAAGCTCAAGCACCTGCACGCCAGTGCCTGCGACTTCTAAGGGAACTGTCGCCGCTCCTTTCAAAGCCTCTTCGATGCGGTTGACGCGCTCGCGTCTTTCATCTTCACTGCCTTGCGGCAAGCGGCGCGCTTCCATGACGCGCTCAAAGCTGGCCGCGTCTTCCGTGGCGGTGCGGGCGAGCCGCGCGCGCAGAGGAATCAATTCCGCGAGCACGTCTTTGACATCCGCTTGCACATCTGCGAACTTCTCGCGCCCTTCGGTCAGATGCGCGATCATCTCGCCAAGAGCCGCGCCAAGCGAAGCCGCGTGCGCGGCAGCCGCCCCGCCCCCCGGCGTGGGGTCTTTACTTGTGACTTCCGTCACGAAATCTTTCACGCTTGCGCGCTCGCCTTTGCCTGCAAAAGCCGCTTCGATTCTGTTTTCGAGCACGAGTCCGGGCGCGAAGTTTTCAATTTGCAGAAAGTGTTCGGCTGAACGGTCGAGCGCCGCCTGCGGGACAAGGCCGACAATCTCACTGCCGAGAACCTGAACGCCGTAGCGCGCTGCCTCGCGCCTGACGGCTTCAAAGGCGTGATGAAGCTCTGTCTTCTCGTAGTTAACGAGGTTCATCGAAACCTGCACTATGCCGCGCGATGCGAGTTGGAAGCCGAGCGCCTTCAGGTAGCGCAAGCCTCCGTCGCGTCCGCGCACGGCGCGCGCAACTTTTCGTGCAATCGTGATGTCATCCGTTTGCAGGTTGACGTTATAAGCGATGAGAAATGGGCGCGCGCCAACCACGATTGCGCCTGCCGCCTCGTGGACACGCGCTTCGCCGATGTCGGGCGCGCGGTTCATCGCAGGGTCTTCAATCTGTGCGCGCAGCTCCTCAAAGCCTCTGCGCCGCACGTCTTCAAGATTGACGCGGTCGGGACGAAGCGCCGCGCGCTCGTAAAAGTAAACAGGAATCCCAAGCTCGCGCCAGATGCGTGCGCCAGCCTCATGCGCCAGCGCGACACAATCTTTCATCTCCACCCCACTGACGGGAATGAACGGCAGCACGTCTGTTGCCCCAACGCGCGGGTGCTGCCCAGTGTGATGGCGCAGGTCAATCAACTGCGCCGCCAATCCTACGACGTGCAGCGCCGCTTCGACGACCACCGAAGCCGCCGCCACGAATGTAATGACGGAACGGTTATGGTCTGCGTCCATGTGCATGTCGAGCACAACCGCGCCCTCGACCTCTTCGACGATCTGCGCCAGTCGCTCGACGACCTCGACTTTGCGGCCTTCGCTAAAATTTGGGACACACTCGACAAGGCGTTCCATAAGCTCAGTTGCCCGCTCCTGGTTAATTGAAGCGCATGTATAAATCAGCCGCGTAGCGGCTGCTTGAATTTAGCCGTGCGTTTCAACGCACGGGAACGAGGTCAATGATAATCCTGCGTCGCGTCAGCGACGGACGGCATCCTGCGCTTGTGTTCCCGGCGTTGAAACGCCGGGCTAAAGTCACCGTGCCGCTACGCGGCTGATTTATGCACAGCCCGCAGTTAATTATCCTTTGATTGTCCTCCGCATGCTCTCTCTCGCCCCTTTTCTCCAACTCTTATTTGACCCACAGGTATATTAGGTTAAGATAATCCCGTATCCCCCATCATGAATCAACCTTTCGCGGAAGCTCTCACCACAGAGCACGTCTATCCAGAGGAGCGTCTTGATGACAGATTCGACGGTCGTTTATACAGACCTGTCCGATAGTAAGGAAGCGGGAAATTTACTCGGGACGAAGATATTGGAAGATTTGGACGGCCACTCGCCTGATGCCGTCATCATCTTTGCTTCCTCCAGACATGACTACTCACAATTACTAAAGGCGATTAAAGCGGCGTGCAGTCCCAAACTGATGGTCGGATGCTCCTCCGCAGGCGAGTTCACCTGCGAAGCTCAGGGAGAAAGCTCTGCCAGCGCGGTGGCGCTCCGCTCTTCCGAGATGCACTTTGCCGCCGGGATTGGTCATCATCTGCGCGAGGATCGTGAAGGGGCGGCCAAAGAGATAGTCTCTTCATTCACGGGGCTCGGCAATCATCGCTACCTCTATCGCTCAGCCCTGGTGCTGACGGATGCGCTCGCCGGTTACGCAGACGACCTCATCGAATCTCTCAATCTCCTGACGGCTGGGACATACATGCTCTTTGGCGGCGGCGCAGGCGATGACGCGCAGTTCACACGGACACACGTTTTCCACGATACGGAAGCGGTGCCGGATGCGGCGGTCGCGCTGGAGATTCTCTCGAACAAGCCTCTGGGAATTGGTGTCAGTCACGGCTGGATTCCGGCGAGCACACCGTTGCGCGTGACCGAAGCTGAAGGGATGCGTCTCATCAGCCTGAACGCCGCGCCCGCAGTCGAAGTTTTTCAGGAACACGCGGCCAAGACCGGACAGACTTTCGATTTGAATAATCCTGTCGCTTTCTTTCTGCACAACATCATCGGGATTGATACGGGAAGCGGGCACAAGCTGCGCGTGCCACTCGCTGTCAACCCGGACGGCAGTGTGACGTGCGCGGCGGACATTCCGGCTGGCGCAACCGTCCACATCATGAGCGCGACGGGCGTCTCATCAGCCGAAGCGGCTGAGAGCGCCACGCTCGCCGCACTTGAGCAGCTCAACGGCCACCAGCCCAAAGTGGCTCTCTTCTTTGATTGCGTGGCAACGCGTTTGCGGATGGGTAAAGAGTTCGGCCTTGAGATGGAGGCGCTGAAAAAAGTTCTCGGCACGACGCAGTATGCGGGGTGCAACACCTACGGGCAAATCGCCCGCGCCGAAAGACAGTTCAGCGGATTTCATAACTGCACGGCAGTGGTGTGTGTGATTCCTGAATAATCATCTCTCCCACAAAATGGCTCGATCAAAGCAACCGTTATCTCTCATCTCGGCGCTGGTAAGTTTCAATGGGCGGCGCGGGGCAGCGCGCCAGCTTGCAGAATACCTGGGCGCTGAAGACCTGCTCCTGTTCATCCGAGACCCTGAAATTAACATCCTGCTACCCGCGCCGGGATTTATTCAAACACTTCCATCAGGACAAATCTGGCGAGCGCTGCTGGAGGAATGCGCGACCAGAGGAGAACTCACAGCCACAGTGCCTTTCCCCGATGCAGATTCCACAAAGCCTGTGACAGCGATTGCCGGTCAGGATGGCTCAGTCCTCGCGCTCATCGGCGGCGCTCCCAAACTGGACGAAGCACGCAGCTTGATAGAACTCATGCCGCTCCTGGCGGCAGCGCTGAGCGGCGAGCGCGCCGTGCTCACTGCGGAAGGGCAAACGCGAATCGCACGACAGGCGGCCACACAATCCAAGCGGCTTGCCGAAATGCTCGACAGCGCGCGCGCTGATCTTGAGCGCGCTCTGCGTGTAGCCGAGGCAGCCAGCCGCGCCAAAGATGATTTCCTGGCCACCGTCTCACATGAACTGCGCACGCCGCTGACCCCTATCCTGGGATTCGCCAGAATGCTACGCAGCGGCCAACTGGATGCTTCTAATGTCGAGCGCGCTCTGGCGAGCATTGAAAGAAATGCGGAGCTGCAATCGCATCTCATCGAAGATATTCTGGACTTTGCGCGGATCATCGCCGGGAAACTCCGTCTAGACGTTCAGCCGCTCGACCCGGCGGTCGTGGTCGAGGCAGCAATTGATGTGGTTCGCCCTGCGGCCACAGCCAAGGATGTGCGTTTACAGATAGTGCTTGACCCCGGCGCTGGGCCGGTCGCGGGCGATGCCGGTCGTTTGCAGCAAGTCATCTGGAATCTGCTCACCAATGCAGTCAAGTTCACGCCCAAAGGCGGGCGCGTGCAAGTCCGGCTTGAGCGCATCGACTCTCATATCGAAATCACCGTCAGCGATAGCGGAGAAGGAATCAGCCCGGACTTTCTGCCCTATGTCTTCGACCGTTTTCGCCAGGCCGATAACACCATCTCCAGACGGCACGGCGGGCTGGGCTTGGGACTTTCGATTGTCCGGCAACTGGTGGAGATGCACGGCGGAACTGTCAACGTCCACAGTGATGGTTTAGAGCAGGGCTCTACTTTCATCGTCAAACTGCCACGCATGATCGTTCACGATTCCAAATTGCTGAAGGAAGATTCCTCGCGCCAGCATCCGACCGCCGAACGAGCGACAGTTCCGTTTACCTGTCCGCCTGAACTCGCGGGCTTGCGTGTGCTGGTGGTTGACGACGAGGCAGATGCCCGCGACTTGCTGGCGATGGTGCTGAAATCCTGTGGAGCACAGGTGACGACGGCAGCAACCGCCGGTGAAGCGCTTGGTGTGGTCAAGAGATTGAAGCCGGATATTCTCATCAGTGATATAGAGATGCCCGGCGAGGATGGTTATTCACTGATTGGCAAGATTCGCGCGTTGCAACCGGAAGATGGAGGGCAGACTCCGGCCATCGCTTTGACCGCTCATGCGCGGATAGAGGATCGCCTGCGTGCGCTCTCAGTCGGCTACCAGATGCACGTCGCCAAGCCGGTCGAGCCCGCCGAACTGGTCGTCGTGCTCGCGAGCCTCGCAGGACGCCAAAAGCAGGAGACAGGAGACAGAAGTCAGAAGTCAGAATAAAAACAAAAGCGGTTCTCCGCCCTTTCATTCTGACTCCTGACTCCTGTATTCTGACTCCTGCTTTTATGCGTCCTCAAGAGCGATTTGTGCGGGAGCGTAAACGTGCCTGGCAGCGGTTGGAGCATCTGCTGGGGCGGCTCGACCGTTCTTCTCTGCGGCGCTTGCATCGTGAAGAGGTGCGCGAGCTGGGGAGGATTTATCGCCGGACGGCGTCTGATCTGGCGATTGCGCGCGCCGAATCGCGCGACCCCCGCCTGGTTAATTATCTCAACAGCTTGGTGATTCGCGCGCACGGGCGCATCTATCGCGCCGATGCGCAGGGCGGGCGACGGCTGCGCGAGTTCTTCACAAGAAGTTTTCCTCAAACGTTTCGCCGGACATGGCGCTACACGGCCATCGCGTTTGTGACCTTCGCAGTTCTGGCGGTGGTCGCCTATTTCGGCACGTGGCGCGATGCTGAGTTTTCCGAGTTCGCGGGAATTGATCCGGTCTTTCGTTACGTCATCAACCAGAAAGTACATTGGTGGGAACGCTTGAACGAATTCAACCAAGTCGGCTCAAGCTTCATCATGGTCAATAACATCTGGGTGATGTTTCAGGCTTTCGCCCTCGGCGCGCTCTTCGGGCTAGGCACGCTCTACGCGATGGCTTTCAACGGGGCGATGGTCGGGGCGGTGCTGGCGCTCACCTCTCGCGCCGGATTCGGGTTTGATCTTCTCAGCTTCATGATCGGGCATGGCGTCGTCGAACTCTCCTGCATCTTCCTGGCCGGAGGCGCGGGGCTGCTGATCGGCAGCGCCATCCTTTTGCCCGGCGATCTTTCGCGCGGCGACGCGTTGAAGACACGCGGTCTGGAAGCCGTCCGGCTGATTGCCGGATGCGTGCCGCTGCTGATCGTCGCAGGCATCATCGAAGGTTTTATCTCGCCCGCGCCGATTAACCCGGCAATCAAATTCGGCATCGGCATCACCACAGGGCTCGCGCTGTACTCGTATCTCATCCTGGCGGGACGCGGGAAAGAGGAGATTGAAGCGACCAGTTAATGGGAATGCACAGCGTGGAGTAGAATAGAAGCAATTTACCGCAGCCGCATTCCTCAAGAGAAAGGTTCTTGAAGCATGAAAGCACCTGTGCCGGAAAACGAAGGGGCGAGACTTGAGGCGCTGCGCCAGTACGAAATTCTCGATACTGACCCGGAAGAGAGTTTCAACGACCTGACGCGCCTGGCCGCCTACATCTGCAACACGCCGATTGCGCTGATCTCACTCATCGACGCGCACCGGCAATGGTTCAAAGCCAGAGTCGGCGTCAGTGAGAAGGAAACAACGCGGGACGTTTCCTTCTGCGCTCACGCGATTATGCAGGATGGCCCGTTCATCGTGCGGGATGCGATGGACGATGAGCGATTCCGAACGAACCCGATGGTGACTTCTGATCCACGCATACGGTTTTATGCAGGCTCGCCCCTGATGTCACCCGAAGGCTTCAAAATCGGAACGCTCTGCGTCATTGACCGCAAGCCGCGTGAACTCACCATCGAGCAGGTTGCGGCTCTCAAAATCCTCGGCAATCAGGTCATCACACAGCTAGACCTCAGACGCGAGATGCTTTCCCTCAAACGCGCTCTCGCAAAATATAAAAAGCAGGAGTCAGAACACAGAAGATAGGAGACAGAATAAAAACAAGAGCGGGCTGCCGCCTTATTATTCTGACTTCTGACTCCTGTCTTCTGTATTCTGATCTTAGAGCAGCCCACGCTCTTTAACGCGCAGGTAAGTCTCCAGCAGCGCGGGCGTCAGCGCTGCGGCTGTGACATCCAGAGCCAGCCCGCCCTGCGATTCGACCAAGCGGAGTGCGGCCTCGCGTTGATGGATAATCTCTTCGGCGACCGATTGTGTGAAGAGGTCGTGCACGTTTGCGGGAGCGTCGCGCACCACCGATTTGAGGTCGCGGTCTGCGATGGTGACGACGAGCGGCAGATGGCGCGGGCGAAGCAACTTCAACGAAGTGAGCAGGTCGCGCGAGCCTTCTTCGTCAACCAGGTCTGTCAGGACGACGATCAGCGCGCGGCGCTTCGTGTTGGCGGCGATGAACTGGAAGGCGCGCGCGTAAGACGGCTCGATCATTTCCGGCTCAAGGGCATGAAGGGCTTCGAGCGTGGCGTCCAGGTGCTCGACGCCGCGTTTCGGGGGAAGATGAGTTTTGATCTGGCGACCGAAGACGACGAGCCCGGCGTTATCGCCGCCGCGCGCCGCCGCAGACATCAAGGCCAGCGCCGCATGAACAGCCAGATCGAGTTTGGTTTCATTCTCGATGCGCGCCGTCATCAAACGTCCGGCGTCAAGCGCAATCAAAATCGTCTGGTCGCGCTCAATCTGGTATTGCCGGGTGGTCAGCTTGCCGCGCCGCGCCGTCGCCGTCCAGGAAATATGCCTCAGTTCATCACCGCGCACGTAATCTCTGAGAGATTCAAACTCGCGCCCCTCGCCGCGCCAGGAAGTTTTGCGGTGCGAGGCGGCGAGCGACCGCGCTCCGAGAGCCTTCAACTCAGCTTCACGCGCTCGCCGCATGTTCGGATAAACTTTAACGCTCAGGGTCTGATTGAGGCGCGTCTGATTCCAGACCAGACCGAGACGCGAAAGATAACGCACAGCCGTCTGGCCAAACTCGAAACGCCCGCGCTTCGGCGGCGTCAAATGGTAAACAAGCTGGGCTGTCGTCCGGGCTTCGACGCGCGCACGCCCTTCGCGCAAATCGGTGAGCTTCATCTCCGGCGGATATTCGTCCTTCAAACGGAGCGTCACCGCGCGCGGCGAGTTATTCAAAATCTTCACACGC
This sequence comes from Acidobacteriota bacterium, assembly GCA_032160705.1. GTDB lineage: Bacteria > Acidobacteriota > Blastocatellia > Pyrinomonadales > Pyrinomonadaceae > QHXM01. Next base: position 39,389 of record JAVHVE010000049.1, read on the forward strand.
ACTTCCGTCTCCGCGCCGACCGCGAAGCGACCATCGAACTCACGCTCTAACACAAGGCTCGCGGGCAGGCGACTCAAGCGAGAATCAAGAAAAGCGGCCAGCAGCAACACGCCATCATAAAGAATCGTCACCCAGCGCAAAGCGGGGCGCTGCCATGACAGCGACAACGGCACGAAGCCCGCCGCGAGCAGCACGTAAAAGAGCTTGGTGAAGACAAAAGGCATAGCAGTTTTCAGTTTTCAGTTTTCAGTAATCAGCAAAGGCAACTTGCTTTTACTGAAAACTGAAAACTGAAAACTATCTTGGTACTTCCGCCGCCTGCAAGATGTCGCTGATGACGGCGTCGGGTGTTGCGCCGTCGAGTTCGGCTTCGGCGCGGAGCGATAGACGGTGACGCAGGACGGGGCGCGCGATGTCGCGCACGTCGTCGGGGGTGGTGAATTCGCGTCCGCGCAGAGCGGCGAGCGATTTGGAACACAGCAGAAGCGCGACCGATGCGCGCGGGCTCGCTCCATAGAGCACGGACGGGTGCGAGCGCGTGCGCCGCACAATGTCCACGACGTAGCGCTGCACGCCCGGCTCCATTCGCGCGTTGCGTACCTCCATCCGACATCTCATCACGGCATCAGCTTCAGCGAGCGGGCGAATGTCAACTTGTTCGAGATGCCGCGAATTGAAGCCCGCATCCCAGTTGGCGACGACCTGTTGCTCGGCCTCCTGCGAGGGATAATCGAACAGGATTTTCAGCAGGAAACGATCAAGCTGCGCTTCAGGCAACGGATACGTGCCTTCATATTCAATCGGGTTTTCGGTGGCCAGCACCGTAAAGAGCGGCGAGAGGTGATGCGCTTCGCCGTCAATCGTCACCTGCCGCTCCTCCATCGCTTCCAGCAGCGCGGCCTGCGTCTTCGGCGGCGTGCGATTAATCTCGTCGGCCAGCAGCATGTCCGTGAAGACCGGGCCTTTGCGTAAGGTGAAATCGGAGGTGGCGACGTTGAAAACGTTCGTCCCCGTAATGTCCGAGGGCATTAGGTCTGGCGTAAACTGGATGCGGCCAAAGTCTGCGCCGATGATACGCGAGAGCGTCTTGACGGTCAGCGTCTTCGCCGTGCCCGGCACGCCCTCTATCAGCGCGTGCCCCTCTGCGAACAGCGCGACCAGGATTTGCTCAATCGCATAGTCCTGCCCGACGATCACCTTGCGAAGCTCCGTCAGGATATGTTCGACGGTGGTGGAGACGTATTGAAGCACTGTTCAAGGGATGAGGGATGAGGGATGAGGGATGAATGAAAGCAGGAGACAGAATCCAGAAGTCAGAAGTCAGAATAAAAACAAAAGCGGTTCGCCGCCTCTTCATTCTGACTCCTGGATTCTGTCTCCTGACTCCTGCTGTTCATCCCTCATCCCTCATCCCTTCATCAGTCCCTTCTCAAAAGTTATAAGAGCGTGTCCCGTCATAATCCTTCAGCGGCTTGCCGGGTTTCGCGCGAGCGCATGCGTAAGCCCAGGGCGCGTTCCACATCGCGCAGACGCGTCACCAGTTCGAGGGATTTTCGTCCGTCAACCGGCGCGCCTTGAATCGCGTCTTCGCATTCGTGCATCAGCGATTCCAGTTTCACCGGGTCGAGCTTGCCCGACGAACGCGCGGCGACGCGTGCGGCAATCTCAGCGCGCGGGCTATTGTGACTAAGACCGCCGTAGCGCACAAGCACGCGGCGCAATCTGGTGTAAATATTTTCGATGGCGAGATCGTAGGCGCGCGCCCTTTGTTGCAACTCGGCCATCGAAGCGACGAATTCAAGACTCGAACGCCTGTCCACGAAAGGGACAGGGAGCGGGCGCGCGAAACGTCGCCCGCGCGTCCACAGCCAGATCAGCAGAAGAAGCGCGCCCTGCGCGAGCATCCAGACGATGGGCGTGCCTGCAAAGTAAGCTAAGAAGTGATTGCCTGCGGCTGCGCGCTCCTGATGATATTCGTCGAAAGCAATAAACCCGCCGCCGCCAGCCGTGACGTTGAGCGCCAGTTGCAGATTATCCGCGAGACGAATCCCGCCGTTGGCGACGATGTACGGATCGCTCAGCACGATGATGCGTCCCATGCCATGAGGATAATCAACCAGCAGCGGGCCCCTGTAATTCTCCAGATGGGAGACTGGCGCGGGCGACGTTAATGTCTGGTTGACATAAACAGAGTCTTCGGGCGGCGCGGTCGTGTCTTCGGGCGACGACGACGGCGGCTGCTCGTCGTTTTCATCAGTCGCCTCCTCATCATCCTCGACGATGACGGAGGGCGGGGACGAACCTTCCTGAGCTACCGGAGTCGGACTATTTTCCGAAATATTGATCGTCCCGGCATAACGAGAGGGTTGGACTGATTCAACACTGCGCGTCAACGCGCTCGGTTGGGAAGCGCTCACCCGCGCCACGCCCGCCGTCATCTCTTCGGGCTTGTTGGGATTGACCATTGACCTCGGCAACTCTTGCGCCTCTGTCGAGATAATCCAGTTGTGCGAGCGAGGCAGCAGTCGTGGGTCTGGCCTGCGATCAATGATGACGAGACGGCCTCCGCGCTCGACCCACTTCAGGATGGTCTTCGCTTCATCTTCTTTCAGGGGAACGCGCGTCTTGCCGATAATGACAAACGTCGAGGGAGAAGAACTGCCCGTTGAATTAAGCAGTGAGTAGGGTTGTTCACGCCAGCGCATCACCTGTCGCCCGGACTCTACCAGCAAATCGTAAAGAGCGCGCGTGCCCGTCGCGCCCGCATTATAAGTCGAGCGATCAGGATTGAACTCTGTATCGGGAAGGCGCTCCTCCGTCACATACGACGCCGTGTTGAGCACGACGAGCAGCACGAGCACAACCGCGATGGTGACGATGATGGCGAGACGCTGACGCATAAGAGCCGTGACAAGTGACAGGTGACAGGTGACAGGTTAGAACAAGGTTTTATCTTGTCACCTGTCACCTGTCACTTGTCACTTAATAAAGAAGCTGTTTTCAAAGTCTGCTGGTAGCCTGAGCGAAAAGTCGTCCAATCGTTTGGGGTGGTGGGCACAAAGCCGTACCAGTGATTCTCGAAGCTCGCGGTCAGCTTCTGCATTTCTTTGAGCAGGGGACGCTTTTCGCGGACGGCGCGCAGGTAATCATGGTTGGTTTTGTGCTGCGCGAGGGAGAGCACTTTACGGTCGCCCAGTTCGCAGAGCAGCGCGATGTAGCCTTTGCGAATCGCCGCGCGCAGCTCGCCTTTGCGCGCCAGAGCTTCCGCCTCGGCGAGCAGGTCGGCGGCGGTTTGATCGGGCGCGAGGTGTTCGCCGAGCACAATGCGCGCCTGATTCTTTTCGAGCTTGAGGCGCGTGCCTCCAGCGAGTCCGAAGGGAAAGAATTTCCAGATGACGTAGGCAATGACGCCCGCCGCCAGCCCGAAAATCAGAATCATTGCGACGAGCGAGAGCCAGCTCGATTGACCGGGCTGAAGCGGGTTTCTGTCGGGAAACAGGCTATTAAACCACTCCTTGAATCGCTCCCAGAGACTCTTCTCAGGAGGTTTGTCGCGGTATTCTTCCCGGCTTAAGATTGCTTCCAGTCGCGCCCTCTCCTGTTCCTTTGAAGTGGCGACGCTTTTATTCTGCTCTTCCAATTCATTGAGGCGCTCCTCCAGTGCGGTCAATCTCTGGCCGATTCGCTCAGGCACATCTCCCGCCTGCGTCTGCTCATAACTTTTCAATTCCTCTTCGAGCCAGGAATTGTTGACCCGCACTCGCCCGCCTTCCCATTCGACTGTCTCATCCGACGGCACAAGCTTTCTCACCTTGCCGAAGGCGGCGCGGGCGCGTATGAAATACGATTGCGGCGTCTCCGTCTCTTCATCCTCCGGCCCCAATTCATCAAGCACGGTCGCCGCTTGGTGAAGGCGCGACCTGTATTCGTCGAGCGGCAGCGCAACGGCACTTTCCGCTCCGAGTAGAACGAGGAGCAGCGCGCACGACAATCGCAGCACGGCGCATCTGTCAGTAAAATTTTCGGAGAGAGAGAAGCGTTGACGCATGTTCCCTTTTCAGCGAAAACCAGGCATGGAGCCGGGCGTTTGAGATTGAGGCTGAGTGGTCGTGTAACCGTGTGGTTGCGCGACAACGCCTACAGCGTCAGGAATGTTCTGCGCGCCGTAAGCATTTGGCGCTGCACCCAACTGCCGCGCGGCGATGAGTTCTATATCGTAGCCCTCCTGACGAACGCGCTCGTCCACGTACATCAAGGAAAGTCCGAGCATCCACACGGGCGCAAGCAGGATGGCGCTCGCCTGCGTAATCACACTGTAGCCGACGGCGTACCACATCGGCCAGGTGATGGCCTTCGTCGGCAGGATGTTGACACCTTGCAGCGAGCCGTACCACAGGAGCGGAATAATCAGGATCATCAACGCCGACCAGGTGGCGAACCAGTAGAAGAGAAACATCGCCATCAGGCGGCGCAAATTGCCGCGCGCCAGAGTGAAGCTGCGGCCAATCGAATCAAAAACTCCACGCCCTTCGATCATCATCACCTGCGGCACGTAGGCGATAAACTTGACCATCAAAAAGAAGAGAAGGAGAGCCAGGAAGGTGACAAACAGGATGGCCAGAAAGAGGATCGTCGAAACTAGCCAGGAGACGCTTCGCCCGCCCGCGATCCCTGCGACGGCAAAAAGTTGGATGACGAAAGCCCAGACGAGCACGGAAATGAAGAAGGCTATGCCGATCCAGATGGCGATAATGATCGCTGCGCCGAGCAATCCCCAGAAGCGCGCGCGGGCGTTGCGATAGGTCGTGCGCGCCGAGAAAGGCTCATGCCACAAAAGGTGTGTGATGAGATTGCGCGCCGCGCCTCCCATCACGATCACGTTGAGCAGCACGCCTCCAGCCCAGAGCAAAAGCCCGAAGATGAGCATGAGGACATCGCCCCCGGTCAACAGAGGCGCAGGCGTGCGGCTGGCAACCGTCATCATCACAGAGCCGGTCGCCGAGATGACTACGGGCGGCGCGGCAATGCGGATCAGCGTCATGAAGTGACGCCGGTAAAGACGCACGGCACGATCAATGAGGTCGCCCGCTCCCAGTGGAGCCAGAGATAATTGATTGACTGCTAGCGGTGGCGTCGCCATTCTTTTCGGAATTTAGCTCTGAGAGTTACTCATGTAATGGTCGGATTCTATCACAGGACATGAAGGCTGGCAGCCGGGGCGAAATAGTTGGCAGTAAGGCAGTGGGCAGTAAGAGCAGGCGCGAGATGCAGGATTGAAAAAATTGTCTTTAACTGTCAACTGCCAACTGCCCGCTGCCAACTGCCTGAGCGAATGCGGCGAAGTCCAGAGCGTGGACAGGGAGCGCGATCTGCCGCTCGAAATCATCCAGCGTCGTGCCGTCGAGCATCACAGCTTCACCGCTCTTGAGCGACGATGCGGGAATGATGACGAACTTGCCCCGCACGGATGAGCGTGCTGCAAGGTAGCATTCTGCTGTGAGCAGCCCGGCCACAGAAACATCACCGCCGAAGTAGCGATTCTCGACTCCAACGACCGAGAGGCGCGTGCCAAAATTCGCATTCAAACGGTCAACCAAATCTTTCAGCACAGGAGCAAACAGCGTCCCTGTCATCACCGTTCCATGAAGGCGCGCGGGATTTTCCGGTGGATGGCGCGAAAGTTTCCGCAGGAGCTTCTGGAAATCATTACTGAAGGAACGAACCATGCCGATGCCGTCTTCGATCTGCGGGTAATCGCCGTAGTGCTGGCGCGTGGGGATACCGATGCCAGCGCGCAGGTAAATCTCATCGCCGAGAAAAGCAAAAGTCGTCGCCAGGGTTTGACGAAACTCGCGCTGGAGCGGAATGATCTCGCTGATTGTGCGGCGACAAAACTCTGGCGTCACAGCGGTGAGTCGCTCGTCCGTGTTGTAGCGCGTCAATCCTAGCGGAACAATCGCCACGCTTTTAACTTTCGGGTGAAGCGCCGCGAGGTCTCTGATAGTGCGCTCTAAAATTCGGCGGTCGTTAATTTCAGGACACAGCACAACCTGCGCGTGAATTTCAATACCGGCGTCCAACATTCGCTGCATCTTCTCTGAAATATCCGCGCGCTTGCGATCTACGCCGAGCAGGTGAGCACGAACATCCAGGTCGGTCGCATGGACGGAGACGTACTGCGGCGTGAGACGCTGCTCGATGATGCGGCGCATCTCGTCTTCGGTGATGGAAGTGAGCGTCGTGTAGTTGCCGTAGAGAAAAGAGAGGCGGATGTCTTCATCGCGGATGAAAAGCGAGGGGCGCGCCGTTTCAGGATTTCCTTTGCAGAAGCAGAAGATACATTCGTTGGCGCACTGGCGCGGCACGATCTGCTCAAAGCCGAGACCGAAATCCTCGCCCTCGTCGCGCTCAATGTCGAGTTCCCACTCTTCGCCGCTCTTTTTGCGAACTTCGAGGATGAGTTCCGTTTCGCCGCCCGTCTGAAAACGAAAATCGAGATAGTCGCGCACCGTTCGTCCGTTGACTTTGATGATGCGGTCGCCCGCCTCCAGTTCCAGTTCGGCGGCGAGGCTCGCGGGCGCAACGTCCGTAATCTCGACACCGCGACGGCGAAGCTGTGTGACGGCTGGAGCGACGGCAAATTCGTACATCAGTAAATCCCGATTCCGGTCAGCATTGTCTTCAACAGCCGTTTCCGAGGCTGATTGAAGAAAACGCCAGTATAACAAAATCACTCTGCTTTGTTGAGTTGGTAGGTGTTCGATGATAAGCAAACGCCCAATTCGACGTATGGAAGAAGAGTCTTTAAGATGTAAAGTACGAATTCAACATGCACGTTCCCGTCATCCATTATCACAAGATTGACAACCCGGCGCGCGATTCACTGGTGCGCGGCGGGTTCACTCCGCCCGCGCGGTTCAGCCGCCAGATGATGTATCTCAAAAAACAGGGATTCGTCTTCTATACGGCTTCCGCGTTGATTGAGCATTTCCGCCAACACAATGAATTTCCAGCGAACGGAATCACTGTGACGCTCGACGACGGTTGGCAGGACAACTACACCAACGCCTTTCCTACCTTGCGGCGGCTCGGCATCACAGCCACCATCTTTCTCGTTGCTTCCTGCATTGACCAGGTTTCCGCCAAGGCTCTGGCAGAGGGCGAGGGTGGGCGGGCGCATCTTTCTAAGGAAGAAATTCTGGAAATGTCCGAGCACGGCATCGAATTCGGATCGCATTCGATGAGCCACAAATTGCTGCACCGGATTCCGGCGGAAGAAGTCAAATACGAGGTCGAGGAATCGAAGCAGCAACTGGAAAACCTTCTCCAAAAGCCGTGCAAAGTGTTCGCCTATCCCGCCGGTTATTTTTCCGAAGCGGCACAACGAATGGTCGAGACTGCCGGGCATATCGCCGCTTTCTCAACCACGCTCGGACCTGCTGAGCCTCTGGATTTATATGCCCTGAATCGCATCGAAATCCTGCGCCGCGACCGCTTTCTCTTCCAGTTTGCGCGCAAGGTTAATCTGCTACTGCCTGCGCCAGATGCTCGGAGCTAAGCGTCCGGGTGATGGGCTTTGCCTAACGAAACCCTTTCTAGATCGTTCTGTTGGGCAGAATTATAGGGGATGCCTGGTGCAATCGAACCGCCTTCCAAGCTTAGGGTGGAAAGCTGGCTACGTGGTCTCCCAGAGCATCCCCGTTCAAAATTCACTTCCGGCGAGTCGGCAGATTCGCGGGCAAGTCTAATTTGTCGTCAGCTAGAACGTCTATGCTGACGCCCGCAACGCGAGCGTATTGCAAGAGAATCATTAACGTTGGCTCGTTTTTGCCTAACTCATAATCCGAAATTCTCTTAAACTCAATCATCTCTTCGACACCCAAATGCCTGTGCATCTCACTCTGGGATAAACCAAGCGCAAGCCGAATCTGGCGCAGTTTCTCGGCCAAACGCTCAGGCTTAGGACGTGCGCTCCCCATCAGGAATAACCTCCTGACAGAGCCTCGCCCGCACGATACAGCTTGCGCTTACCCTTTGTTATGGGTAAGATGTGTTCGCTCAAGTTGTCCGCCGTGAGAATCCTTTTCTTCTCAACGGCGACGCTCATCACTCACTTTGAGGTTGAGGCTTGAGACATTCGCATTTAGCCGTTGCTAGTTATTAAAAAGATCGCGCGGCAAGAATACACCATGACCTTACTAAAACTATAGATAGATTTTGAGAGGGAGCGCGGCGAGGGTGGACGCGCTCTCAGCGCGCACGCCTGCTCTCAGGGGTGGGAGACGGGCTGTGCGCAAAGGCCGCCGTGACTCCCACATCCGGCGGCCTTGCTTTATTCAAGGTGCGAGTGATGCGCCATTTTGACCTGAACGCGCTCTCAAATTGATTGATGTTGACAGGTCAGCTTGGAACAGTTAACCTGCTTGAGGGCGGCACAAGTCGCCATCATCTTCAGTTCTCTTAAGATTCTCTCCCGCAATCAATCAAATTATATCCTATTCAAAGGCCGTAACTTATCCAGCCAGAGGACTGCGCCAGCCTGAACGCCGAAATCATTTTCCGTTAGTCTGCCGAGGCCCGAGGCACGCGGCTTGCCATGATAATGCGCGCGGCTTCTCTATTAGAGAAGCTCGCTTGAACAGTGAGGTTAAACCATCCAAAGATGAGCACACCGAACGAAGTCACCACCCTGAACGGCTTACCACTGACTCTCCCCGCCTCTCAAACGCGCGCCACGCGCGGCACCATCCTCATCGTTGAAGACGACCGCTCGATTCGTCGCTACCTCGAAGTTATTTTGCAGCGCGCAGGTTACTGCGTCATCGCTGCCTCGGACGGCCTGGAAGCGATGAAGGCTGCGCTCACTTCCAGCATAGATGCCGTCGTCACCGATGCAATCATGCCGCACTTGAGCGGCTATGAGCTGTGCCGCTTTCTGCGGCATCACCCGAAACTGGCGCGGCTGCCCGTCGTTCTCCTCAGCGGCTTTGACCGCACAGATGCGGCGCATGAGACAAACGACCGGGCGGACGTTTATCTCGCCAAGCCCGTGCGCCCTGAAGAACTCACGGGCTGCCTGGCAAGACTTCTTTTGAAAGCAGCGTAAAGAGAAGGTAAAAGTAAAAAGGTAAAAGGCAAAAGGAAGGCGGAAGCCATTATTTATTTAATGGGCTTCCGCCTCAGTTTTGCCTTTTTACTTTTACCTTTTGCCTTACGCTGTCGTCGCCGTTGCATTGCCGAGCATTTCGTCAAGCGAGGTGTATTCGCGACCCTGCGCGATGGCGACCGCTTCATAGGTGAGATGTCCGGCGTAAGTATTAACGCCTGCCTTCAAACCCGGATCGCTACTGATAGCATCAGTGAAACCTTTGTTCGCGAGTTTCAAGGCATAGGGCAGCGTCGCATTGGTCAGAGCAAAGGTCGAGGTGCGCGGCACTGCGCCGGGCATGTTGGCCACGCAATAATGAAGCACGCCTTCGACGTAGTAAGTCGGATTCGAGTGCGTCGTCGGATGCGTCGTCTCGATGCAGCCGCCCTGGTCAACCGCGACATCAACGATGACCGCGCCATTCGGGACATCTTTGAGCATGCCGCGCGTCACGAGTTTCGGCGCAGCCGCGCCAGGCACGAGCACCGCACCGACAATCAAATCGGCCTGCGAGATGGCGTCGTGAATCATGTAGGCGCTGGATGCGAGCGTGGAAACTTTAGAGAGGAAGATGTCGTCGAGTTCGCGCAGGCGGTCAAGGTTGTTATCAATGATTGTGACCCGCGCGCCCATGCCAACGGCAATCTTCGCTGCGTTCGTGCCGACGACACCACCGCCGATGATGACGACGTGTGCAGCAGGCACGCCCGGCACGCCGCCCAACAGAATGCCGCGCCCGCCGTTCATCTTTTCCAGATATGTTGCACCAACTTGAATCGCCATGCGCCCCGCCACTTCGGACATCGGCGTCAAGAGCGGCAGCGTGCCCTTCCTGTCCGTGATTGTCTCGTAGGCAATGCCCGTTACCTTGTTCTGAAGAAGCGCTTCGGTCTGCTTCGGGTCGGGCGCGAGATGCAGGTAAGTAAAAAGCAACTGGCCTTCGCGCATACGTGGATATTCGGGCGCAATTGGCTCTTTCACTTTGACGACCATCTCTCCTTCAGCCCACACATCATCAGGCGAATCCAGCATGGTCGCGCCCGCACGCTCATACAAACTATCCTCAAACCCTGAGCCTTCGCCCGCGCTACGCTCCACGACCACTTTGTGCCCGGCGTCAGTCAGAGCGCGCACGCCCGCAGGCGTCAGTCCAACGCGATATTCATTGTCTTTAATTTCCTTCGGCAATCCGACAATCACTTTGTTGTTTCTCCAATCAGTCGGGAAGAGTTTGAAAACTGAAAGTTCGTTTGACAGCCCGCCCGTGACCTTTTACAGCGGTTCTTCCGTCCTCGTCAATCCGCGCTTTCTTCCATGTCAATCTGGGCTCGTTGCAGCTTGCCGCTGTAATCAACGTAGATGGATTTCCATTCGGTGAAAATGTCCAAGACCTGTGTGCCCGCTTCACGGTGGCCGTTGCCGGTGGCTTTCGTGCCGCCAAAGGGGAGGTGGACTTCCGCTCCGATGGTTGACGAGTTGACGTAGAAGATGCCCGTGTACATTTCCTGCATCGCGTGAAAGGCGCGGTTGACATCCTGTGTGTAGATGGCGGCAGACAATCCGTAGCGCACACCGTTAGCGATCTCGACCGCCTCTTCGAGCGAGCTGGTCGGAATCAGGGTTGTCACGGGGCCAAAGATTTCTTCCTGCGCGATGCGCATGTCGGGTGCAACGTCTGTGAAGACTGTCGGCTCGATGAAGTAGCCGTTGGCGTGTTCGCCCTTCGTTAAGCGATTGCCGCCGCACGCGAGCGTCGCTCCGTCTTCGCGTTGACCGATTTCGATATAGCCGAGAATCTTGTGAACCGCATCCGCGTTGATGACAGGCCCCATCTCCGTCTTTGAGCTTGCGCCGTTGCCGACGCGCAAACTGCTGGCGCGTTCCACGAGTTTCTTAGAGAACTGCTTGTAAACTTTTTTGTGAACGACGATGCGCGATGAAGCCGTGCAGCGTTGACCGGATGTTCCGAATGCGCCCCAGACCGCGCCCTCGACGGCCAAGTCAACATCGGCATCGTCCATCACGATGATGACGTTCTTGCCGCCCATCTCCAGCGAGCAGATGGCATTTCGCTCGGCGCAGGCAGACGCCACGATGCGTCCTGTTTCGGTTGAGCCGGTGAAAGAGATTAAGCGCAAAGCCGGGTTATCCGTAATGGCAGCGCCAGCAGTTTCGCCATAGCCCGTGACGAGATTGACGACGCCCGGCGGAATGCCAGCCTCTTCGCACGCTTTGACCAGATTGTAAGTCGAGAGCGGAGTGTCCTCGGCGGGCTTGATGACAACGGTGTTGCCGCACACCAAGGCCGGAATCAGTTTCCACGAGGGAATCGCCATTGGAAAATTCCAGGGCGTAATCAACCCGCAGAGGCCGACAGGCTGGCGCACGCACATGGCAAACTTGTCCGGCATCTCTGCCGGTGTCGTGAAGCCGTGAAGCCGTCGCCCCTCGCCCGCCGTGTAATAGGTGCAGTCAATCGCTTCCTGAACGTCGCCGCCCGTCTCTTTCAAGACCTTACCCATCTCGCGGGTCATGTCGGCAGCGTAAACCGCCTTCTGGCGAATCAGAATCTCGCCGAGACGAAAGAGGATTTCGGCGCGACGGGGTGCGGGCGTGCGCCGCCAACGATCAAAGGCGTTGCGCGCAGCATCAACCGCCGCGTCCACATCCTCGCGGGTTGAGAGCGGAAAGCGGCCAATCGAGTCGCGTGTGTCCGCCGGATTGACGTTCTCAAACGTCTCACCGGAAACGGACGGCGTCCAACGGCCACCGATATAGTTGTAATAGGTTTTAGCGGTCGAGCGCGTCGAAACTGTCTTGCGCCCGTTCTTTTTGCTGAGAGCTTTTTTTGCTTGAGCCATAAGAAAGTGACAGGTGACAGGTGACAGGTGACAGGTAAGAGATTCGTTTTCTCTTGTCACCTGTCACCTGTCACTTGTCACTTTTACTGGTATGTGAATTGAACGACCCTCTGAACGATGCGACCGGCGTCGCGGTCGTAGCGGGCGACGTTGAGAACGACGGCGTCGCCGGGTTTGAGCGAGCTGACGATGCGCTCAAATTCCTCAAGCGTCGTGATGGGGATGCGGTTGATGCGCAGCACCACGTCGCCTTCGGCCAGAGAGCGCGGGCGAGCATCGGCGATGATCCCGTTCGGGTCTATGTCTTTGACGTAGAGACCGCGCACGCCTGTCAGCTTTCTTTCGGTGGCCAGTTGCGGCGTCAGTTCTTGCAATGTCACGCCGAGGCGCAGGCGATTGATTTCGGCTGGCGCTTTCTCCTTCGCCGGAGGTGCGACGGGCGCATCCTCATCACGCGGCGCTAAGGAGGTAGGACGCTCGCCGATGGTCACATTCGCCGCGCGACGTTCGAGCTTGCCGTTGATGTCGCGCAAATAGGTAAGCGTGATCGTCTGCCCGACAGTTGTGCCAGCGACTTTGTTAATCAAGTCCTGAGCGCTGGTGACAGGTTGACCGTTGTATTCGGTGATGATGTCGTTAGCCAGGATTCCGGCTTTGCCCGCCGGGCCTTGCGCATCGCGCACGTCTGTCACGATTGCGCCTTTGGTGTCCGGCAATTCATAGACGCGCGCAAACTCCGGCCTGACGGAGTCCAGGAAAATTCCCAGATAGCCGCGCCGGACTTTGCCCGCCGAGATGATTTGCTGGTAAACGAATCCCGCTTCGTTTGACGGCAGGGCAAACCCGATGCCGTTGTAGTCTCCGGTGGAAGTGGCGATCTGCGAGTTGATGCCGATCACTTCGCCGCGCATGTTGACGAGCGGCCCGCCCGAATTGCCGCGATTGATGGCGGCATCTGTTTGCAGGAACTGCTGGAAGCTGGTGAACGGAGCAGCCTGCCGCTCCTTCTTCGAGATGATTCCGGCGGTTACGGTTTGATCTAAACCGAAAGGCGAGCCGATGGCCAGCACCCAGTCGCCGACTTCCACTTCGTTGGAGTTGCCAAGCTTCACAGTCGGCAAATCACGTGGCGACTCAATCTTGATAACGGCCACGTCCGTTTCTTCGTCTATGCCTTTGACCACGCCGCGAAACTCTTCGCCGGATTGGAGGCGGACGGTGATGCGTGTCGCACCCTGAACGACGTGCTGGTTGGTCAGAATGTATCCCTTCGGGTCAACGATGAAGCCGCTTCCCACCCCGCGCGCCGGACGACGCGCCTGGCGGCGCAGCATATCAAGGAGCGGATTGTTCGTCGCCGGATCGTCTTTGTCTTCTCCATCTTCACTGGCGCTGCGCTCGGCTGTCTCCGGCGCAGCCGTCACCGTGTCAATATTGACGACTGCCGGTTCAACGCGGCGCGCGATTTCGGCGAACGAAGCCGAGAGGGCTTCAGGGGCGCGCGCGGCCTGCATCTCGTTTTGCGCGACCGCAGGCTTACCCGTCAGGATCGAGCCAATGCCGATGCCGACAACCAGGCAGGCCACACCCAGTGCCACGATCCAGACGCGTAATTTACGCAGGATGGCTTGCTCCGAATTATTCATTTCATCTTTGGGAAACTCGTACATCATATACCGCCTTTGAAGAAAAACTTGGAGAGTCCGCTTCGGCCTTTCGGCCTTCCACTAACCATCTCAACCGTGCCCCGCGCGCCAGAGATTCACAGCCGGGCACAGGAGGGAAGGACGCAAGTATAACAGGAGTCGCCGCGCAAAGAGAAGATGACAGGGGAATCAGGTAGCGTTGTATGTTTGCGTCGCCTGAAATTAAGAAAGGGCGCGCCATCTTGCAAGATCGCGCACCCTTTCGTCCAGAATTCTGACTTCAGGGCGAGTTTATCCTTGTGCTTTGGCAAACTGGTCGCCGCCCTCGAAATCTATGAAAACGAAAGGCTCGTCTCCATCAACCCAGGCATCATGTCCCGGCGGGATAACTCCCACATCGCCCGCCCTCCATTCCAGTTCCGTGCCGTCGTCCATCTTCATCTTCATGCGCCCGGAAACGACATACCACTTGTGCGAGACCTGGCAACTCTCGGTCCCGGCGATGGGTTTGACGCACTCTGCCCAACTCCACCCCGGCTCGAAAGTCCCGCGCATCAAAGACACGCCGCTGACTTCAACGATCTCCGCGCGTCCCTTCTCAAACGGGCGCGTCTCATCCGGGTTATCGAAATTCTGCCTGATGTTTGTTGAATCTTCTGCCATTAGTTCACCTCCAAAGTTATTAGAAGTCATCTCATAAATAGCATTCAAGCGTTCAGAGTTCACGCTTCAGCGTGCGTTTTATTGAAAAACATCAAACTGAAGTTTGAACTCTGAACATTGATGAGACCATTTCTAGAACGTTGATAAAGGAGCTTGTCGCTTCTACATTAATTCGCGCGATTGGTCAATGCGCTGCTTCGCCCGCTTGCGGCTATAGTCCTGTTGCTCTCGCTGGATGTGGCCTTCGTGTTAATCTTAGCAATCTTTGTTTGATTCTTCTTCGAGTTATGATGACTGAGCTATCCGATGGCCAAATCCTGATTCGTCCCTATCGAGCGGAAGACACGAGCGCGGTGTACGCAGCCGTGCGCGAGTCTATCAACGAAATATCTGCGTGGATGGGCTGGTGTCATCCAGACTACGCCATCGAAGAGACTTCCACCTTCATCCTGTCGCGCGCGGAAGCCTGGAGCAACGACAGGGAATATACCTTTGGCATCTTCGAGGCCGGAACAGAGAAATTTCTCGGCAGCACCGGACTAAATTTCGTCAACCGCGTACACAATTGCGCCAACTTAGGGTACTGGGTCAGGAGCAGTTGTACGGGACGCGGCGTCGCTTCGTCTGCCGCGCGGTTGGCGGCGCGCTTCGGTCTGGAAAGCGGTGGATTTCAACGTATTGAAATTCTCGCAGCGGTCGGAAACTATCCGAGCCAGCGCGCGGCGGAGAAAGCAGGAGCTGTGCGCGAAGCAATCCTGCGCCAGCGTCTGCTGGTCAAAGGCCAGCCGCAGGATGCGGTTCTCTACTCATTCGTCGCCGAAGATATGGGGCAGAAAGACGTAGAGGAAAAAAGGCAGTAAGCTAAAAAGCGGTAGGCAGAAGATAAACGTCTCCTGCCTACCGCTTTCGATCTTTCTCTGTCTTTAAGTGTTTGGCCGAATTATTTGACCCTGCCATGAATCTTCAGCCGGACAAGGTCTTCCACCTCTATGTCCGCGTTGCCGCTGGCACGGGCTTGCTGGATAAAGTCTGTGTCAATCTTGAAAATCTTGAGCTTAACCAAATCTTCGATTGACAGGTTCTCCAGACCGGCGGCGCGCATCTCGCGCAAGAATTCAGGAGTGATCTTAAAAATACGCATCTTGACGAGCGACTCCATCGGCTGCCGCCCAAATCCCATCGCCTCTACTTCTCTGGAGAATTCGGGAGTGATTTTGAAGATGCGGGCTTTGACCAGTTCCTCTAAATCCAGACGCCCGTAGCCGAGCGCCTGCATCTCACGGATGAACTCAGGCGTGATTTTGAAAATCGTGACTTTGATAACGTCCTCCATGGACGCCAATTCGTAGCCGGAGGCTTTCAAGTCGTCAACCGTTTTCGTCCTCACGTTGAGCATGGCAGAAGCGAAAAGTTGTTCCTCTGTCAAACTACCAAACCCGCGCTCGCGCATCGAGTTGATAAAAGCCTGACTCGGCGCGAGCGTCCAATGCCCGGAGCCTTTTCCTTCGCGGAACATGCCTTCAAACTCGAACCGTCCGGCTTCGCGCACGAGGCTGAACCTGACGTTGGTCTGCGCGCCCAAAGCCTGCTCGCGCGTTAAGCCTTGAAAGTCTGCGAGCGCAACGTCGTCGCCCGACATATTCATGTTGCCTTTGGGCGTGCGCCGGTGAAGGCTGAGGTGGAATTCGCCCGTATTCTCTTTTGGGAATTCCGCCGTCCACTCCCCCGTCATGAACTGCTGCGCGGCGACTGCGGGCGAGCTTGCCGGGAATCCGGCGGCGATGGCCAGCGACGAGAGCGCGAGCAGCAGGATTAAAATTGTGATTCCGCCGGATGGACGCGGCTGCGGCTGAGGAGAAAAATAGTCTGCGGTGGTCTGAAAAATGTCTTTCATCAGGAACGCTCCTCGGGATGGCAAGTTTTTTTAAGTGGCGGGGAAAACGATATGCGGTCAGGTGTTTAAAAAGCCCGACTGTCGAAACCGGGACACCTTAGTCCCCCTTCGGTTTTCCGCCGCTACTTCGATAACACCGCCGGTCGCCTGTTTGTGACAAAAATCTGGAGGGGAGCGCATTCGTCCCTCCCGCCACCGAAACTTTCCGGCAGGAGCGAACGCTCAACCCTCATGCGGTCGCATAGCGCGCGTAAACGGTCTTCACCTTTTCCAGAAAATCTCGACGATCAACGACGTAGTAAAGTTTCACAACGCCTTCGCCGCCCACGAGATGCTCGACCAGCTTTTCCAGCACCTCGAACTGGTCGCGCTCGGTGATGCCCTGCGCCAGAAGATGTCCGCTGTAGCGCAGGCGGCGCACCAGCTCAGGAAGCGTCAGGCGGCCTTCAAAGGTGCTGCCGCCATGTTTGTGCGAGCGGCTGACGAGATATTGCACGAACAACACTTCGTTGTAGAGCGGGGGCGCAAGATAGAGGCGATCGCGGTCGCGCTCCCAGCCTTCTTCCAATCGTTGCGAGCGCCGCACCGCGCGCAAGCCTTCAAAGGCGTGCGCCCAATCCGTCTTCGGCTCTTTTCTTTCAAGAAAGGCACGCGTCGCTTCGATTAACCACCCGTCGTCTTCAAAGTCGAGGTTGCGCCCCATCGTGTCGAGCCATTCAAAAAGAAGTGTGCGGCGGTCGGATTTAGTTTCAATAATTTGAAATTGATCTTCTGCTTTTGGAAGTGTTTTTAAAAGAGCGCGCCGCGCAGCATCCGTTGCCTTTCCGCCTTCGATGCGGTAGGTGTCAAAACGCGCGTGCCAGCGTTTCACGGAATCGCAGTAGGGGCAGCGCGGATTCTTCTCCTCAGAATCAAAGTAGGGACGCGAGGCTTGAGGTGCGGTCAATTCCTGCGCGGTCGGCGTGTGGCGCTTGATCTCGGAATAGGCTGTGCGCGGAGCAAGCCCCAGTTGCTGGGTGAAGATGTCGAAGATGCAGGCCAGACAGAGATGCGTCGCGTACTCCGAGACCGCGCCGGGCGGAAAAGCAGAGAAGTCTAGTTCGCGTTTTTTAGTGGCGGCGGGCATTGCTAAATCGAAGGGGAGAAGAAATAGACAGGATTAACAGGATTATCAAGATTAAGCAGACGAGGCAGGATAGGGAGAGCTTGCGCTGTTTCTACAATCTTGGAAATCTTGTTAATCCTGTCCATGTTTCTTTGTCTCAAAATAAGTTTTGATTTAGAAATTTACGCGATTGCTACGAGCGCCGGGGCAAGTTCTTCATCCGTGTGGCCAACGGCCAGGTCAAGCTCCGCTTCAACCGAGCCCACACCCGGCGAGAGTTTCTTGAAGTCAAAAAGATTCGGGTCAAGCAGGTGCGTCGGCACGGCATTGCCGAGCGCCGTTAGCATGGAGCTGCGAATGTTCGGAATCTCTTTTTCGAGTTCCGCGATCAGCCGCTTGATGCGCGCCCTCTTCAAATTCGATTGCGAGCCGCACAGGTCGCACGGAATTACGGGGAAATTTTTCTCGGCGGCAAACTCCGCGATGTCCGCCTCACGACAATATGCCAGAGGGCGAATGACTGTGTTGCGCCCATCGTTTGAACGCAGCACGGGCGGCATCGCTTTGAGCGTGCCGACGTAGAAAACATTTAAGAGAAAAGTCGTGATGATGTCGTCCGCATGATGGCCGAGCGCGATCTTCGTGCAACCTTCTTCGACGGCAATGTTGTAGAGAATGCCACGCCGCAGACGCGAGCAGACAGAGCAAAAAGTCTTGCCTTCGGGCACGAGCCTTTTGACGATTGAGTAGGTGTCGCGCTCCACGATGCGAAACGGCACACCCTGATTCATCAGATATTCGGGCAGGATGTGCGCGGGGAAATTGGGCTGCTTCTGATCCAGATTGACAGCCAGGAGGTCGAAGCGGACGGGAGCGCGCTCGCGCACGTCCAGCAGCAGATCAAGCAGCGTGTAAGAGTCCTTACCGCCAGACAGGCAGACCATCACGCGGTCACCGTCTTCGATCATCCCGAAATCCTTGATGGCTTCGCCCATCCGTCGAAGCAATCTGGTCTTCATCTTACTTTCCGCGAACATCCTACAGATTTCTTTCCTCTCAAAAGCGTCTTTGATTGACACGTGCAGAATGCCACGCCTGGCGTGAGATTGACAACCGGATGAGCGAAGGGAAAAAAGATTGTAACTACGAAAGGGAAAGAGCCGCGCGAGCTTTGTTCGCTGTTGTCATGACAGCAAACGGCCCGCGCAGCTCTCAAATTGTGTGACACCCGGACGAGCTTAATAACTATTCGCAGCCGACGCTTTGGATGAGCATGTCCCTCAACGTGCTTCGCTTGCTTCGTGTTGAATCTCTGTGCCCGGCGCGGTTGAAGGCGTGGCTTTTCGATTTTTCCGCCCGGCGCGTGCCTTAGCGACACCTTCTTTGACGAGACCGGAAATCGTCTTACGATTTTGCAGGAGTACCTTCATCCACGCGCGTTTCCCCATTTGCGGGAAGTAGATGCCACGGAAGAACAATCTCGAGACCAGATGAATAATGCGATACTGGAAAGGCGCGGAGCTGAGATACTCAACCGCCTCGGCATTGCGCTCCGGGCTGTAGCTTTCCGTCCACGCTCTCCTGACTTCCTCCTTGGCCTCCTCAATCGACATCTTGAGGGGCGTATGCGCCATCACAAACGGGGCAAAGTCCATCCAATGCTTCGGTCTATCCAATCTCCCGGCCTTTTCCAGAC
>JAVHVE010000050.1:0-18117 GCA_032160705.1 Acidobacteriota bacterium
GGATAATGTGGCGATGGAGATTGAATTGATTGCTCCGATTGCCATGGAGAAGGGCTTGCGGTTCGCTATTCGTGAAGGTGGGAGAACTGTCGGGGCTGGTACTGTCTCCGAAATCGTTGAATAGCTCAAAGAATCGAACAGCCAATAGCTTTCGGTTAATTACTGTGTTGATGTTTTAGTTTTCGAAGGGTGACTGGTATGCCGCGCGATAATATTGTGTTGCAGTGCACGGATTGCAAAAGTCGTAATTACGTGACGACGAAGAATAAGAAGACAACCCCTGAGCGTCTTGAGTTTAGTAAATTCTGCCGCCGTTGCCGCAAGCACACGGGGCACAAGGAGACGAAGTAAGGGATGAGGTCAGAGGGATGAGGGATGAATGAAAGCAAAAAGCTTTTCTTCATCCCTCCGCCCTCATCCCTTATTGAAGGGGTATAGTGTCAATGGTTAGCACGTCGGTCTCCAAAACCGAAAGTCCGGGTTCAACTCCTGGTACCCCTGAACTTTAGAAGGTCAGTAAGAGAAAATAGTTAGTGTCAAAGAAAGCCGAGAGAGCCGACAAGATCATGGCTGATAAAGATGACTCGGATGAATTGCCGCCCCAGCCGGAGCCGCCGCCGGAACGCTTGAGTTCTTCGGATGTGCCGCCGGGCGTGCCCGCGCCGCGCATGGCCCGTTTTGGTGAAGGTGTGGAGGGCAAAGGCGCGCGTCGCGAGCGTGATGTGACGGGGGCGCGCGCAGGATTTTTCGCGCGCACTGGGCAATTCCTGCGCGATGTGCGCGCCGAGATGAAGCGTGTCTCATGGCCGAGCGCGAGAGAAGTAAAGAACACGACGATCATTACGGTCGTCGCCGTCATCTTCTTCGCCGTTTACCTGTATGGCGTTGACCATGCGATTGTCCAATTGGGACGCTTTGGCGGCTGGTTGTTGTCGCTAATCGGACTGGCCTGAGAAAGACGAAGACTAAGAGGGTTTCCTGAATGAAGCAGTGGTACATACTTCACACTTACTCCGGGCACGAGAAGAAAGTGCGCGACAGCCTGAAGGCGCGCATCCGTGATACGGACTTGCAGGACGAGATTACGGAAGTGCTCGTCCCGACGGAAACGGTCGTCGAGATGCGTGGCAATAAACGCGTCGAGTCCTCCCGCATGTTCTATCCCGGCTACGTGCTGGTGGAGATTGAGTGTGACGAGCGCGGCCACATCCCGGACAACGTCTTTCACACGATCAAGTCAACGCCAAAAGTCACAGGCTTTGTCGGCGGGCAGAATCCGACGCCTTTGACCGAGCAGGAAGTCAACCAGATCGTTCATAACGTGACGGAGGCGGCGGAGAAACCGAAACCGAAATTCTCTTACGCTTCGGGTGAGACTGTCAGAATCAAGTCTGGCCCGTTTGCGAGCTTTACGGGCAAGGTGGAAGAGGTCAACGAAGACAAGTCAACCTTGAAAGTGACGGTCACGATCTTCGGTCGCTCCACACCCGTCGAGTTAAACTTTTTAGATGTCGAGAAAGTGACGTTTGCAGAAGAAGAATAAACAGTTCTCAGTTTTCAGTTTTGAGTTTTCAGCAAGCGCTGACGACTAACTGAAAACTGAAAACCCAAAACTGAAAACTGAAATTATGGCAAAGAAGATTACAGGTTATATCAAGTTGCAAGTTCCGGCGGGCAAGGCCAATCCGGCTCCGCCTATCGGCCCGGCTTTGGGGCAGCACGGCGTCAATATCATGGAGTTCTGCAAGGCTTTTAATGCGAAGACGGCGCAGATGGACCCTGATTTGAAGATTCCGGTCGTGATTACGGTTTTCGCCGACCGCTCCTTCACGTTTGAGACGAAGACGCCACCGGCGGCTGATCTTCTGAAGAAGGCGGCGGGCGTGCCCAAGGGGTCGGGCAAGCCGAATCGCGAAAAAGTCGGCTCAATCTCGCGCGCCAAAATCGAAGAGATTGCCAAGACCAAAATGCCTGACTTGAACACGACGAGTTTGGAGAACGCCGTCAAGACCATCGAAGGCACGGCGCGCAACATGGGACTGACAATTGAATAGATGCTGGATGTCAGACTATTAGTAAAACCAGCATCCAGCATCTAACATCTCTTCCAACAGAGGGAGAAGCCAATTTAAGACCGCTTCGTTTGCACCTCGGAGAATAAGTAATGAGAAAGCATGGAAAGAAATACCGTGCGGCTGAGGAAAAGGTCGAGGCCGGACGCAAGTACACGCTCGAAGATGGCGTGGCGAAGGTGAAAGAGATCGCCTTTGCGAAGTTTGATGAGACAGTTGAATTGACGATGTGGCTTGGCGTTGATCCGCGCAAGGCCGATCAGCTAGTACGTGGGACGGTTGTCTTGCCGCACGGTCTGGGAAAATCCAAGACCGTGCTGGTCATCGCGCAGGGTGAAAAACTGAAAGAGGCCGAAGAAGCGGGGGCGGATTTCGTTGGCGGCGACGACATGGTTGACAAAATCAAGGGCGGCTGGCTCGACTTTGATGCCGTCATCGCTACGCCAGATATGATGCGTTCCGTCGGGCAGTTGGGAAAAGTCTTGGGCCCGCGCGGATTGATGCCGAATCCGAAGACCGGCACGGTGACGTTCGATGTGCGAACTGCTGTGACTGAGACCAAAGCCGGTAAGATCGAGTATCGTGTTGACAAGACAGGCGTGATTCACGTGCCCGTCGGCAAAGTCTCATTCGATGCCGATAAGATTCTCGGCAACGCGCGCGTGCTGCTGGAGGCAGTCGTCAAGGCCAAGCCTTCAACGGCCAAAGGCAAGTACGTTAAGAAAGTTAATCTGGCCGCGACAATGGGTCCCGGCGTGCTGCTTGACGAAACGGCTTACGTTAAATAAGTGAGGAGCGAACAATGAAGACAAGAGAGCAAAAACAGAAAGATTTGGACGCCCTCGCAGAGGAATTTAAGAAAGCCTCGTCGGCGATGATCGTCGGCTTCAATAAGCTGACCGTCCCGAAAGATCAAGAGCTACGCAACCAATTGCGCGAAGCGGGCGTGCGTTACGGAGTCGTCAAGAACACGCTGGCGCGCAAGGCCGCCGAGGGAACGCCTTTCGAACAAGCTGCCGAGCACTTCAAAGGTGTGACGGCGATTGCCATCGGCGAAGGCGACCCCGTCACTTTGTCGAAGGCGATTTCCAAGTTTACGAAAGCCAACCCGGACGTGTTCACGTTCAAGGTTGGCGTGGTCGAAGGCAAGGTCGTGGCGCTCGCGGATGTTGAAGCCATCGCCAGCCTGCCGTCGAAGGAAGAGTTGATCTCGAAGATTATGTTTTTGATTAACTGTCAGGCGCAGCGACTCGTCACGGTGCTTTCAGCCGTGCCGCGCAACCTGGCAATCGTCATCAAACAGATCGGAGAAAAGCAGGGCGGCGAAACCGCCTAAGCGAATTTGAAATTAAGGGGTTTCAATTTTGAAATCTCTTTGAGAGTCAGCCGGACGCGGAAAACGAGCGAGGCGATTTGTCAGATCGTCTCTTACGGCTCGGACGCTTTTCCCAGTTTGCGATGCAGCAAGCGCGAGAAGCGTCCCGTGGGTTCTCCTGCTGCGAACCATTAACAAACAGCACACTAGAACCCTTTGAGGAGGATGGAAAATAATCATGGCAGCTACACGCGAAGATGCATTGGAATACATTAAGAACATGACTCTGTTGGAAGCTTCAGAGTTCGTCAAAGTGCTGGAAGAGACTTTTGGCGTCTCGGCGGCAGCGGCAGCGGTCGCGGCAGCCCCGGCGGCGGCTGGCGGCGGCGAAGCGGCTGCTCCGGCTGAAGAGAAGACGGAATTTGACGTGATCCTGCAAGCCGCTGGCGCTAACAAGATCAACGTCATCAAGGTCGTCCGCGAAGTCACGGCTCTGGGTCTGAAGGAAGCTAAAGACCTGGTCGAAGCCGCTCCGAAGGCCGTCAAAGAAGGCGTGACAAAGGATGAGGCCGAGACGGTTCGTCAGAAGCTCGCTGATGCGGGCGCGACCGTCGAAGTGAAATAACCGTGACAGGTAAATCGTGACAGGTGACAGGAAGAAAGCGTTTTCTCTTGTCACTTGTCACCTGTCACTTGTCACGGCTCTTGACAGTTTAACCGTTCGCGTTTAATGTGGGGGAGTATTGAGGCGCTGGCGTTACTCCCGAAAAATTTGGGTACGAAAAATCCACCGCTTTTGTTTTGAAGCGGTCGGGGCATTGTGCGCCCCGACCGCGCTTTGTCGTCTCTTAAAGCCGTAAACGGTGACAGGTCACAGGTGACAAGATAAAACGCTCTTTCCTGTCACCTGTTACTTGTCACCCGTCACGAGGAATCACATGTCTGCAAATCCGCTTCAACAAATCGCTAGTGGGACGGGAAGGCGCACAAGCCAAGCGCCCGAACGCCAGGACTTCTCCAAGATCGCCACGGCTGTGCGTATCCCGAATCTGATTGAGATTCAGAGGGAATCGTACAATCGTTTTCTCCAGATGGACTTGCTGCCGGAAGAGCGCGAGAAGACAGGCCTGCAAGCCGTCTTCAAATCCGTCTTTCCGATTTCGGACTTTCGCGGGACAGCGACGCTCGATTTCGTCGAGTTTCAAATCGGCAACTGGCAGTGCAAGTGCGGAAGGCTCGAAGGCTTGAACTACCTGCGCGCCAACTGCAAAACCTGCGGCTCGACCATCAAGGTTGACCCGCTCGTGCCCGGCGAAACTCTCTGCCACAAATGCGGCACGTTCAACGCCGTTCGCCCGCAACTATGCGACAACTGCGGCGAGCCTGTGGGCTTGAAACACAAGCACGACCAGCAGGAGTGCCAGGAGCGCGGCATGTCTTATTCCGTCCCGCTCAAGGTCAAGATTCGCCTGACGGTTTATGACAAAGACCCGGAGGCGGGAACGCTTTCCATCCGCGACATCAAAGAAGAAGAAGTTTTCTTCGGCGAAATTCCTTTGATGACTGACAACGGAACGTTCATCATCAACGGCACGGAGCGCGTCATCGTCTCGCAGCTTCATCGCTCGCCCGGCGTCTTCTTCAAACGCGGGCCGCTCTTTGTGGCGAAGGTGATTCCGTATCGCGGCTCTTGGGTCGAGTTTGAGTACGACCAGAAGAATCTCTTGTACGTCCGCGTCGGCAAGCGCAAATTCCTGGCCAGCATTTTCCTGCGGGCACTGGGCATCTGGCTCAATGAAGGGTTTGACCCGAAATCGTTCCACACCGACGGGCAGTTAGAAGAAGCCGTCAAAAATTCTTCGTTCTCGGATGAAGACCTGTTGCGCTCCTTCTATGTCGCGGACGAAGTTCGCGTGCAGGATGGACGCCTCTTCATTCAAGTCCCGGAGAAAGGCTCTAGCAGTCTGACGGGGATGAAAGTTGATGCCGACATCAAGGGACGAGGCGAAGCGATTGTGCGTGCCGGGAAGAAGGTCACGAATTCCGCGCTCGATGCCATTCGCAAAGCGCACGTCCGCGAAGTCGAGATTGATACGGCGCAGTTCGAGGGCGCGTACTCTCTCGCGGACATCGTCAGCACGGAAACCGGCGAGGTGATCCTCGAAGCCAACAACGAGATTACGCCTGCGAAATTGCAGGAGATTACGGAAGCCGGAATCGAACGCTTCTCGATCTTCTTCCCCGAAAGGGACGACCTCGGGCCAGTACTCTCGCAGACCCTGAAGAAGGATGTCATCACGAAGCCGGTGGATGCGCTCCTTGAAATCTATCGCAAGATGCGCCCCGGAGACCCGCCGACGGTGCAGACGGCCTTTCGCTTGCTCGAAGGCATGTTCTTCGACCCGCGCAAGTTCGATTTCTCGCGCGTTGGGCGTTTGAAGTTCAACATCAAAATGGGCAAGCCGGAGCGCGACCGCATTGACGACCCGCTCTTGCAGGCGCATGACTTCGTCGAAGTCGTCGGCTACGTTCTGAAGATGCGTAAGAACCCGGCGGAGTATCAGGCGGACGATATTGACCACCTGGGAAATCGTCGCGTCAGAGCTGTAGGCGAGCTTCTTGAAAATCAGTTCCGCATCGGGCTGGAGCGGATGGAGCGTGCCATCAAAGAGAAGATGTCCATCCATCAAGAGATGCAAACTACCATGCCGCGCGATCTCATCAACGCCAAGCCCGTCACGGCTGCTGTGCGTGAGTTCTTCGGGTCATCGCAGTTGTCTCAGTTTATGGATCAGACGAATCCGCTGTCTGAGATTACGCACAAACGCCGCCTTTCGGCTCTTGGGCCAGGCGGTCTCTCGCGTGAGCGCGCAGGATTCGAGGTGCGCGACGTACACCCGACGCATTACGGTCGCATCTGCCCGATTGAGACGCCTGAAGGCCCGAACATCGGACTGATTTCGTCTCTCTCATGCTTTGCGCGCATCAACGAGTTTGGCTTCATCGAGTCGCCCTACCGGAAAGTTGTTGACGGCCACGTCATCGAATATGCGCGCATCGTCAATGGCGGCGATACGAAGTTCAAGCCCGGCGACCATGTGCCGCAGGAAGATGTTGATAAAGCGAATAAGCGCGTCGGGGCGGACGGGCGCAAAGCCCAATCCGAGCCGTGGCCGTTTTACCTGACTGCCTGGGAAGAAGATAAATGGGTCGTCGGACAGGCCAACATCGAACTGGACGAGAACGGCTACATCATCAACGACCGCAATGCGGCGCGCAAAGCAGGCGAGTTCATTCTCGCCCGCCGCGAAGAGATCGTGTACGTGGACGTTTCGCCCAAACAACTCGTCTCTGTCGCCGCCTCGCTCATCCCGTTCCTTGAGAACGACGACGCGAACCGCGCGCTGATGGGATCGAACATGCAACGCCAGAGTGTGCCGCTGCTCCGCGCTGAAGCGCCCTACATCGGCACAGGGATGGAGAAGACGACGGCGCAGGATTCGGGCGCTGTCGTCGTCGCACGCCGCGACGGTGTCGTGGATTACGTTGATTCCGAGCGCATCATCATCAAGGCCGATCACAATGTGGACGGCACGATCTCGCGCGAGGTGACCGCCGACATCTACACGCTGATAAAATTCAAGCGGTCGAACCAGAACACCTGCATCAACCAGCGCCCCATCGTTCACGTCGGTGAGCGTGTGGCCAAGGGGCAGGTCGTGGCCGACGGGCCATGCACGGACAGGGGCGAACTCGCCTTGGGTCGCAACGTGCTCGTGGCTTTCATGCCCTGGCGTGGTTACAACTTCGAGGACGCGATTCTGGTATCGGAGCGTCTCGTCAAAGACGATTTCTATACTTCGATTCACATCGAGGAATTGGAAATCGAAGCGCGCGACACCAAGCTCGGCCCTGAAGAGATTACGCGCGACATCCCGAATGTCGGCGAGAACATGCTCCGAGACTTAGACGATAGCGGCATCATCCGCATCGGAGCGCAGGTCAAGCCCGGCTCAATCCTCGTCGGCAAAGTGACGCCGAAAGGCGAAACCCAGTTGACGGCGGAAGAAAAACTCCTGCGCGCAATCTTCGGCGAAAAGGCCGGAGACGTGAAGGATGCAAGCTTAGTTTCACCTCCGGGCATTGACGGCACGGTCGTTGACGTTCAGGTCTTCACGCGCAAGGGTCAGGAAAAAGATACGCGCTCGCAATCAATCGAGCAGGAAGAGGAAGATCGACTCCGCCGCGACTTGGAAGACGAAATCCGCATCCTGCGCGAGCAGCGCGACGCGCGCATTTATGAGCTTCTGGAAGGGCGCAAGCTCGCGAAAGACCTGACGGTCAATCGTGAGGTCGTCATCCCGAAGAATGAAACGATCACGCGCGAGATGCTTGAAGGTGTCGAGCCGAAAGCGCTCAGGAAAGTCGAGCTGGCTTCGACGCGTGTTGACGTTGGGGCGGAGATTAAAGAGTACGAAGACCGCACCGAGCGGCAGATCAAGATTCTCTCAGACATCTACGAAGAGAAGATTGCGAAGCTGCGTCAGGGCGACGAGCTTGCGCCGGGCGTCATCAAGATGGTCAAGGTCTTCATCGCCATGAAGCGCAAGCTTTCGGTCGGCGACAAAATGGCCGGACGCCACGGTAACAAAGGCGTCATCGCACGCATTCTGCCGGAAGAGGATATGCCATATCTCCCGGATGGAACGCCAGTCGAAATCGTGCTCAATCCCTTGGGCGTGCCTTCGCGTATGAACGTCGGGCAAATCTTAGAGACGCACCTCGGCTGGGCAGCGCGCGTGCTGGGTCTTCATTTCGCGACCCCTGTGTTCGACGGGGCGAGCGAGAAAGAGATCAAGGTCAAGCTCAAAGAGGCCGCAACGCATCTGCGCGAGCTGGGCTTGCCGGAGATCGTTAACGAGTCTGGCAAGACCATTCTCTACGACGGACTGACGGGCGATGCGTTCGAGCAGAAGGTGACGGTCGGTTACATCTACATGCTGAAACTCTCGCATCTGGTGGACGACAAGATTCACGCTCGCTCCATCGGGCCGTACAGCCTGATTACGCAGCAACCCTTAGGCGGCAAGGCGCAGTTCGGCGGACAGCGTTTCGGGGAGATGGAGGTCTGGGCGCTCGAAGCCTACGGCGCGGCGCACATTCTTCAGGAACTCTTGACGGCCAAATCCGACGACGTGGCCGGACGCTCGAAGATTTACGAGGCCATCGTCAAGGGCGAGGCGGATTTCGATCCGGGTCTGCCGGAATCATTCAACGTGCTCGTGCGCGAGCTGCAATCGCTCTGCCTCGACGTTGAGTTAATCAACAAGGGCGGCGGCAACGGTAACGGCGATGGCGCAGGACAGGGCGAAGCGATTATCGTCGGCGGAGCAGCAGAATAAAAGCAGGAGTCAGGAGTCAGAATCCAGGAGTCAGAAGAAAAGCGATTTCAGCCTTTCATTCTGGATTCTGAATTCT
This sequence comes from Acidobacteriota bacterium, assembly GCA_032160705.1. Lineage (GTDB taxonomy): Bacteria > Acidobacteriota > Blastocatellia > Pyrinomonadales > Pyrinomonadaceae > QHXM01. The sequence goes on from JAVHVE010000050.1 coordinate 8,866, forward strand.
GACTCCTGGATTCCAGGAGATTTTCAATGTTTCGATTCCAAGAACAAAAAACGCAACTCGCACCGGATTTTGAAGCGATTCGGATTTCTCTCGCCTCGCCCGAAAAGATTCGCCAGTGGTCGCACGGCGAGGTGACGAAGCCCGAGACGATTAACTACAGAACGTTCAAGCCGGAGCGCGACGGATTATTCTGCGCGCGCATCTTCGGCCCGGTGGCCGACTGGGAATGCCTCTGCGGAAAATACAAGCGGATGAAGCACCGGGGCGTGATCTGCGACAAGTGCGGCGTGGAGGTCACACAGGCCAAGGTGCGACGCGAGCGTCTCGGCCACATTGATCTGGCCAGCCCCTGCTCGCACGTCTGGTTCTTCAAAGGCTTGCCGTCACGCATCGGCCACCTGCTCGACATTCCTTTGCGCGAGCTGGAGAAAGTTCTCTACTTCGAGTCCTACATCGTCATTGATCCGGGCGATGCTCCCATCAAGGAGCGCGAGCTTTTGACGGACGAGCGTTACCGCGAGTTGATGCGCGATTTTCCGGGGCTGTTCGTGGCGAAGATGGGAGCCGAAGCCATAAAGGAACTCCTGACGATGGTCAATGTCGAAGAGTTGGCGACAGACCTGCGCGTCCGCATGAAGGAAGAGACTTCGCAGCAGAAGAAGCTCAAATTCTCCAAGCGGCTCAAGGTTGCGACCAGCTTCCTGAAATCCGGCAATCGTCCAGAATGGATGATTCTGGACGTGATTCCGGTCATCCCGCCTGAGCTGCGCCCGCTTGTGCCGCTCGATGGCGGACGCTTTGCGACCTCGGATTTGAACGATCTCTATCGTCGCGTCATCAATCGCAACAATCGTTTGAAGAAACTGATGGAGCTGCGCGCGCCCGAAGTTATCGTCCGCAACGAGAAGCGCATGCTTCAGGAAGCGGTGGACGCGCTCTTTGATAACGGTCGGCGTGGCCGCGTTCTCAGGGGCGTCAACAATCGCCCCTTGAAATCTCTGTCGGGGACGCTCAAAGGCAAACAGGGACGCTTCCGCCAGAATCTTCTGGGCAAGCGCGTTGACTACTCGGGTCGTTCCGTCATCGTCGTCGGCCCTGAATTGAAACTTCATCAATGCGGTCTGCCGAAGAAGATGGCGCTCGAATTATTCAAGCCGTTCATCTACAACCAGCTTGAGAAGCAGCAGCACGCGGCGACCATCAAACAGGCGCGCGAGATGGTCGAGCGCCAGGAGCCTGTCGTCTGGGACATTCTTGAAGAAGTGATTCGCGAGCATCCGGTTCTTCTTAATCGTGCTCCGACGCTTCACCGTCTGGGCATTCAGGCTTTCGAGCCTGTCCTGGTCGAAGGCAAGGCCATCAAGATTCACCCGCTGGTCTGCACGGCGTTCAACGCGGACTTTGACGGCGACCAGATGGCCGTCCACATCCCGCTCTCGCCCGAAGCGCAGATTGAAGCAGCCGTTTTGATGCTGGCCTCGAACAACATCCTGAGTCCCGCGAACGGGCAGCCTATCGCCGTGCCGTCGCAGGACATCGTCCTGGGATGCTATTACCTGACGCGCGATAAGAAAGGCTCGAAAGGCGAAGGCCGCGTCTTCGGCTCGCTCGAAGAGGTCTTACTCGCGCTTGATGCCAAGGAAGTGACGACGCAGACGCCTATTAAGCTGCGTATCACGGGCGACCTGATTGATCTGACACAGGAGCACGACACGCAGGACGTGACGCGCGCGACCATGCAGGAGAACATCCACCGCGTCGTCAATACGACTGTCGGTCGCGTCATCTTCAACGATTCCATCCCGGAAGGCTTGCCTTTCATCAACGGGACGCTGAAGAAGAAAGGCCTGCAATCAATCGTCAGCTATTGTCACATCCGTCTGGGTCACGAGATGACCGTCAAGATGCTGGACGACCTCAAGACTCTCGGCTTCCTCTACGCAACGAAGGCTGGCATCAGCATCGGCATTGACGATCTCGTCACGCCGGACGCGAAGAAGACTCTCGTCGCCAAAGCCGACAAGGACGTAATTGATGTCGAACAGCAATACCTGGACGGCGTCATCACGAACGGCGAGCGCTACAACAAGGTCGTCGCCATCTGGTCTGAAGTGACCGACAAGGTCGCCAAAGAGATGTTCAAGGCGATGGATCAGCGCGAGAAGGATTTGGACGAATTGAACCCGATTCTCGTCATGAGTGATTCGGGCGCTCGCGGCTCGGCGCAGCAGATTCGCCAGCTCGCAGGGATGCGCGGTCTGATGGCCAAGCCTTCGGGCGAAATCATCGAGACGCCGATTCGCGCCAACTTCCGCGAAGGTCTGAACGTGCTGCAATACTTCATCTCGACGCACGGCGCGCGTAAAGGTCTCGCGGATACGGCATTGAAAACTGCCGATTCGGGTTACCTGACACGTCGCCTGGTTGACGTGGCGCAGGACGTGATTATCTCCGAGCCGGATTGCGGCACGCTGCGCGGCATTAGTGCGACGGCGATTGTCGAAGGCGGTGAGGAAATCGAATCCTTGCGTGACCGTATTGTCGGGCGCACTTCGCTCGACGACGTAATTGATCCGGTCGAGGGTCGCGTCATCGTCGAAATCGGCGAGGAGATTGACGAAGACCTCGCGGCTGTGATTCAAAGCTCAGGCGTCCAGCGCGTGCGGATTCGTTCAGTCTTGACGTGCGAATCGCGGCGCGGCTGCTGCATCAAGTGCTACGGGCGCAACCTGGCGACAGGCCGACCCGTTGACATCGGCGAAGCCGTCGGCGTTATCGCCGCGCAATCCATCGGCGAGCCCGGCACGCAGTTGACGATGCGTACTTTCCACATCGGCGGCACGGCGCGTCTCGAAGAATCTTCCAAGCACGAAGCGCGCGTTGACGGCACGATCCGCTACGTCGAGTTGCAGACCGTGAAGAATCGCAAGGGCGAGATCATCGCCATGAATCGCAACGGCGCGCTGACGATCATAGATGATCGCGGGCGTGAAGTGGCGCGTTACCAGATTGTTTACGGCGCGCACCTGCACATCCCTGACGGCGCTCGCGTCCGTCAGGATCAAATGCTGGCGACGTGGGACCCGTTCACCTTCGCCATTCTCACGGAAGTCGCCGGTCACATTAAGTTCCAGGATTTGAAGGAAGGCGTGACGGTTGACGAAGAGGTTGACGAAGTGACGGGACAGTCTCGCATGGTCGTCAAAGACTCGCCCGACGAGAAGAAGCAGCCGCGTCTGGAAATCAGAAATGCCAGCAATAAGATTCTGAAGACCTACCAGATGCCTGTCCGCGCCAACCTGATGGTGGTTGACGGCGACAACGTGGAGCCCGGCGACATTATCGCCAAGATTCCGCGCGAGACCACGAAGACGAAAGACATCACGGGCGGTCTGCCGCGCGTCGTCGAACTCTTCGAGGCGCGCCGTCCAGCCGAAACCGCGATCATGTCCGAGATTGACGGCACGGTGAAGCTCGGGCCAATCGCCAAGGGCAAACGCAAACTCATCATCGTCGGCAACGACGGCGAGGAGCGCGAGTATGACATCCCGCGCGGCACGCACATCAACGTGCAGGAAGGCGACCGCGTTCGCGCAGGCGAAGCTCTGATGGATGGGCCTTTGAACCCGCACGACATCCTGCGAGTTCTGGGAATGAATCGTTTGCAGGAATACATCGTCAACGAGATTCAAGAGGTCTATCGCTTGCAGGGCGTCAACATCAACGACAAGCACATCGAAGTGATTGTTCGACAGATGTTGCGTTGGGTGAAGATCAAGGAAGTGGGCGACACGGAATTCCTGCTCGACGAGCAGGTGGATCGCTTCCGCTTCACGGACGAGAACGCGCGTGTGGCCGAAGCTGGCGGCGAGCCTTCGCAGGCAGAGCCCTTGCTGCTTGGCATTACCAAGGCGTCGCTCTCGACAGACTCGTTCATCTCAGCGGCAAGTTTCCAGGAGACGACGCGCGTGCTGACCGAAGCCGCCATCTCAGGGCGCATAGATTATCTGCGCGGCCTGAAGGAGAACGTCATCATGGGTCGCCTGATTCCCGCCGGAACAGGGATGGAATATTACCGCAACGTCAAAGTCGAACGCGACGAGACGCTCGACCAGGCAGGCCGCGACCGCGACCTCGAAGATTTTCCTGAAATCGTCGGCGGATTAGATATGCCATCTGCGGCGACCACGCGCACGGCGGTTGCGGCGGGCGGCGACGGTGATGCGGGAGGGGAAGAGGAATAATCTTCACGTCTCTTTCGTTAAACTCAAGGGCGTGCCTGATGTCATAAAACACAGGGCACGCAGCGAAACAAGACCGGCGGGGCTTTAATGCCTGCCGGTCTTTTTCTATTTCTCCGATAGTTGACAGCTACAAAAGACAAGCCTAACTTAATCCTGTGCCGACTGTTCCTGCTGACGAGAGATTCGTTGGCCTCACATCGTTCTGATGGGCGTCTAATCTACAAGGCGTTGGCAGTCTAATCCTGTAATATGCTCAATAATGCTGGGAATTAATAAGCTAAAGGAAGATTAGACGGCTAAATGGGCGTAATTCATGGTGGCAGTTAGTCTGGAATAAAAACAAATGCGCCTAAATGGGCGTCTTTATAGGCGGAAAATAGTACGTCTACTTAGCGTTATGTTGCTGCTATGTCTTTGAGTAATTGGAACAAATTTGATGGCTGGTCGTCTAATGAATTGAATCTGAACTAGAGAGGGAATTTTATATGCGTCGCCTAACATTTCGACTCGTCGTTGCAATTCTTACATTTACGGTAGGAATTGCTGCCGCCTCGCTATGGTTTATCTTTCATCATTCATCTCCAGTTGTAAGACATGAGGAGAACAGCCCTATTTCGCCTGCGCCGTCTCCCGTCCAGCAGAAAAGAAAATATGAGCGTGGAACAACTGCTGGGGAAACGTTCACGGAAGATAGATACATTGGTTATTTTAGTAATTTTTATTCTTCGGATGGCATGAAATTTTCTCGTTGGTGTACAGAGTACAATTCTCCTCGACGTGCTAATAGAGAGATGCAAAAGACGCTCAAAAAGGCCAGAGAGATAATTAAGCGAGAGCCATTATTTGATGGGAGCGGTCAGCAGATTGGTGAGAAAGTAATATCAACATTCTCGCCTAATAATCCTTATTACGGGGCTGCGTCGTTGCTTTCTACGGATGGATCGACATTCTGCTATGTGACCAGTTCCTCTTTAGAAAATATAATGGCATATGAACAGGATTTCAATCAGTGATGCTGCTAAACGTCGCACGCAACATAACAATTCATTCAACCCGACGCCTTGATAGCATTCTTTTCATCGTGCTTCCTTCGGTGTATCTTGTGTGCTGTGCGCTCGGCGCGGGTTAGATACTGTGTTGCGAGTCAAGCAGATTTTGCCCATTCAGGATCGAATGGCTTGCCCGTCTTCAGCACACCATAAGCGAGATGCACGAGCTTGCGCATCACGGCGCAGATGACACTCATTTTGCACTTGCCGCGCTCTTGCAACCCTTCAGCCCAGGATTGAAAGAAAGGGCTGCACCGTAGCGCCGTGATGGCCGGGAAGTAGAGCGCCCGACGTAACCGAGCGTTACCGATCTTTGAAAGCCTGGTGCGCCCTCTGAGACTGCTGCCCGATTGGCGCTCACGCGGCACCAGGCCCGCGTAAGCGGCGACTTGTCGCGCGCTTTTATAGTGTGTGATGTCTGTGATCTCAGCCAGTAAGTGTGCGGCGGTAGTTTCTGCAATGCCTGGAATGGAGTCGAGCAACTCGCTCTGGCGCTTCAGCCGAGGGTGATTATTGATGTGTGTGCGGATCAACTCTTCAGTGCGTTTGATCTGCTCAGTCAGATAAGCGAGATGCTCCTGAACACTCTCGCGCACAGCCTTGACCGTGATGCCTGATGAGAGTCGATTCTCTTCCGCCACGCGCATTTCAATGAGAGACTCCAGACGCCGCACCAGTGCCTGTAGTTCTCGCACATCTTGAGGGAGAGGCGTCCAGGCGGGCGGCGCTTGTGACTGACAGAACCGGGCAATCAGTTCGGCATCCACACGATCTGTTTTGGTGCGTGAGAGCCGACTTTGAGCGAAGGCTTTGATGGCCGCCGGGTTGATGACGCTCACCGTGTTCCCCGTCTGGTGCAGAAAGAGAGCCAGTGCTTCACCATAAGTGGTGGTGGCTTCCAGACAGGCATGGACTCTCTCAACGCCTTGCTTTGAGAGCCACACTGTTAGTTGATCAAAGCCAGTCGAGGTGTTGGCGAAGAGTTTGTGCTTGAGTTTGCCGCTCTGTTGGATGAGACAAACATTGAACTTTAGCTTCGAGATGTCGATGCCGATGATGGGTGAAGTCATGAGATGAACTCCTCATTTATAAGCGGAGGCGGCGCAGGTCAAACTTGCAGATGCAAGCTCAGCTCTGGGTGAGCGGCTTTGGATACTGTCCGACCTCGTGCGCTGCCATAGATAGGGCACCGGGAGCTTGTCTAACCCACTGACTCCGAGCGTCATAATTCGAGCACAGCTTCTCCGGTGCCCCGTGGTTGGCAAAAGCTTGCCGCTTCTGCCGACTTCAGTCAACATACAAATTCAAGCGTTAGGCGCTTTCTAGTTTACCCAACATGACCTGCCGCAATATTTCAACTTAAAAGGCATTATTGAGAGGATGTACCGAGTTGTAAGGCTTTAAAACGGGATTCTATCTCAGTACGAATCGACAGAACCTCATGTCATGAGATGCATTCTTTAATCCGGCCTGATAGTTTTCACACCTGTTTAGGGCGTTAGTAGGTGAAAGCAGTATGGCCTAAACGGTTTTGCGTTGCTCTCGTGAGCAGGTGAATTCAAGCTTTAGGCCAGAATTTTCATGTGAAGAGACCGAGTCGAAGCAAATGTAGTATAGGTCTCGAAGCAACCTTGAGGAGTACATCTTATGAGGAAGTTATTCACATCGCTTGTTACATTGTTCCCTTTGTCATTTACCAACTCACTTATCCTCGCTGTACTGATCGTGGCTTCTGCTGGGCTATCCTTGTTCATCTCCAATAAAGCATCAGCACAAGACAAACCATCTTACTATCGCCTCCAGTTAAAACATGGTAGACAATACTTGGACGCTGAGTACTGCTCAACCAAGGTCGGCCTGAACCCCGGCTCAGACTATGAAGATGGGGCGTGTCAACTATGGCGGCTTGTTCCTGCCGGCGATGGATGGAGCCGACTTCAATTAAAGCATGGCGGACAATATCTGGATGCTGAGTATTGCTCAACCAAGGTCGGCCTGAATCCTGGATCAAACTATGAAGATGGGGCGTGTCAACTGTGGCGGCTCATCCCCGTTGGTGACGGATGGAGCCGGCTCCAGCTAAAGCATGGCGGCCAATACCTAGATGCTGACCATTGCTCAACCAAGATTGGTCTGAACCCTGGTTCGGATTATGAGGATGGTGCATGTCAATTGTGGCGGCTTGTCCCCGTTGAATAGATTTATTGCTGTGCTAATCCCCAAGTAAAAGCGCCCAGCAAGGCGCTCCAGCCGACCGGGCCTGCTTCTCTATGCAAAGCCGGTCGGCTGAGTTTAGCCGTTAGGCACTGGCTCTTGGGAGAGTTAATGGAATTTGATGTAACTATGCTTGGTCAAATATTAAAAGTCACTCAAATGAAGATGAAATTTTCAGTCAGGCGCCGAAGCATAACTGATATATGAAAGGGCACCCCTGATGGTGGTAACTTGAAGTTGTCGAAGCTTTAAGTTTCCAGCGAAAGGAGTACCCTATGAAGAACTATTATGTCGGGATGGACGTGCATCTGGCAACCATCTCGATAGCGGTGATGAATGAGCAGGGTCGGGTCGTCTCCGAAGCGATCATCGAGACCAAGACCGAAGCTGTTCGTAGTTTCATCCAGAGTCTTCGTGGTGAGCTACACGTCACCTGTGAAGAAGGTACGCAAGCCGCCTGGCTCTACGATCTACTGATCCCGCTGGTGGCAGCAGTCATTGTTTGCAATCCTCGTCATAACAAGTTGCTGCATTCGGGCAACAAGAATGATCGAGTAGATGCGCGTCGCTTGGCCGAACTCTTACGTCACGGTTCACTGCGCGCGGTCTATCATGGCGAGCACGGGACACGCACACTCAAGGAGTTAGTGCGCTCCTATGAATGTCTGGTCGAAGACCTCACTCGCGTGAAGAACCGATTGAAGGCGATCTTCCGTGCCCGCGCCATCCCAAGCAGGGGTCGAGCACTCTATCAAGCCAGTCAGCGAGAGGCGTGGTTGGAGAAGTTGGAGGAGGGTGCCAGAGGCCGGGCACAGTTGTTATACCGGCAGATGGATGAACTCAAGCTCCTCAAGCGTGAAGCGCGCCGCTTGATGTTAAGGGAGAGTCGGCGGCATGAGGCCAACAAGTTATTGCAGCAGATTCCGGAGTTGGGGCCGGTCCGGGTGGCGCAGATTATTGCGACCATTGATACGCCACATCGCTTCAGAACCAAGCGCCCACTATGGGCATATCTGGGCTTGGCGGTCGTCACCCATAGCAGTGCTGATTATCAGGTGCGTGATGGCAAGGTGCATCGGAGCAGAAAAGCTGTCCAGACCCGAGGGTTGAACCGCCACTACAATCACCGTCTCAAAGCGGTCTTCAAGAGTGCCGCGACCGGGGCCTGTGATGCGGGACCCTATAAGCAGTTGTACGACCGCTTACTGGAGAGCGGGATGCGAGCGGAGATGGCACGTTTGACAGTGGCGCGCAAGTTAGCGGCAACGGTCTTGGCGGTGTGGAAGCGAGGCGAGAGCTTTGACGAGGGGAAGATCATGAAAGAGGCGGCGTAAGGCCAGAGGCGCGCACCGTCTCAGCAACTGTGAAGCGAGCCGGGTTTAGTTGTCCAGGCTCTTCGGGACAGAATAGGTTCGAGGGGCAGTATCACAATGAGTTGTGTTCCAGAGCGGGAGTTGCTTGCTCAAGAACCACGCCTAACCGTATGCCCCCTCGCACAACCGGAGATAGCAGGAGGCCACAGAGTCTCAGATAGAACAATCGGTTGGCATCCCCTGTGATGACCAGCCAGCGCAAGCTCAAGGAGTGTCTCAGGAGAGCACGGACGCAGAGAGGTGAAGAGCAAGCGCGGCAGTGGTTGACCGTGAGCGCAAGGTTAAGGTTGAGGCAGGGTTGGCTGCCGAAGGAAACAGAAGCGGCCAGTCTGAGGAGAGATGTTTTCTCTTGACAGCCCTTTCATAGAACAA
>JAVHVE010000051.1:0-43256 GCA_032160705.1 Acidobacteriota bacterium
GAATTCATGGTAGAGGTTGATTCAATCGTCGCTGACGCGACGCGGCCAACTCACTCTCATTTTGTCCCGGCCTTGAAAGGCCGGGCTAAATTCATGACGCCGCTAACGCGGCTGAAAGAACGTCCGACTTTTAATTATCTATCAACTCGCACGGGCACATCGCGCATCGTTCGGTTGCCGAAAAAGTCTGCGGCGAAGACGCGCAGGATGTATTCGCCTTCCGGCAACTGGGAAGCGTGCCAATAATCTTCCACCGCCGCGCGGTCACGCACCCGATTGGTGACCACGTAAGCGAAGATGGTTTCGCCCGTCGCTCCCGAACGGCTGCCCATAGCGTAGGCGATTGGAGCAGACCTGCCATCGTCCGGCAAAGTCTCAAACGAGATGGTCACCAGCGGCTCATTGAATCCGGGCGCGGGACTCCCGTCCGCTTTGAGCACTTGATAGCCGAGTTGATAAAGTCCCAGGCGACGCCTCGCAGCGTTGCCGTCCATTTGGTCGTAGGCGCGCACCACGATTCGCACCTCGCCGCGCACCGTAATCGGTTTCGCGCTTCCCTGCTCCTGCCGTGGCGCTCCGGCGGAAGAACGAGTGTCGAACTCTTTCCCCTCACGGTCTAGAAAACGCACACCGTCTTTCTCTATCACGGGCGCAACCGTGTCTTTCACACCCGGCAAACGAAGCGCGGCCAGAGCATTGAATTCCGCGCCTGTGCGCCCCGCGATTAAGTGAACGTGATTTTGATTGTTGAGCGTGCCGACGGCATCGCCCGCTTTAAACTCCGCCCCGCGACGAACACGAACGCCAATCACCTTTCCTCTGGCGTCGCGCCGCAAGGTAAAGCGGTCGTTATCGAAAACGCGGTCATCCTGATCGCGCCCCACGCGCAGGTGTACATAGCCCATTGTGGGGAAACGTATGCTCTCTCGCGCCCCTCCGACGCTTGCGACCGCTAACGGGCGCAGGATTTTCTCCGACCGAACAACGCGCGCTGTCTCTCCATACGCGCCCGGTACATCAAGCCCGTTATGAAACCAGGCATCTTCGCCCTCCTTGATTTCGCCGCGAATCTCACCAAACGTCGCGGCGATCTCGCGCGTCCTGTCCGGCGGATCGTAAGGCCAACGCGGGGGAGCGGCGGCGCGAAAGTCTGAAGGCTTCGTGCGTAGCGATTCAACTTTCTCCGGTGTCAACTCAAAGCCCTGCGAGCTTCCTTCTCTCAGGACAGCGCGGACGAGCCGGTTGCCGGAGTCCGCGATGAGCAGCGTTCCGTCCGGCGAGACGGCCACGCCCGTCGGGCGGCTCAAACGCGCGCGGTCGAGCGTTCCGTCCATCAATCCAGCGTTCTCGTAGCCGACAAGCGTGGAGACTTGCCGCCAGACACCCAGACGACAAATGCGGATGGCAGAGCCTCCGGCATCTGCGACGTAAATTGTGCCGTCTGTATCAACATGGACGCCCGTAGGCTCGCTGAACGAGGCTTCCAGTAGAGTTCCATCTAAGATACCTTGCGTGCCCGTTCCCGTGATGGTCGTCACCGCGCCATCCATCCGCACGCGGCGCAGGCGATGATTGCCCGTGTCTGCCACGATGAGCGTTCCGTCCGTGTCAACGGCAATTCCGCAGGGCGTATCAAAGCGCGCCTCCGCGCCCGTCGCAGCATCCCTGTAGCCGGGCTCATCTCCACCCGCAACAGTTCGCACTCGGCCTGCTGCATCAATCGCCCGGATACGATCATTATAGGTGTCTGCGACGAAGATCGTTCCGTCCGGCGCAACGGCCACGCCGACGGGCGCATTGAACAATGCGGCTGAGCCTTCCCGGTCGGCGAAGCCTGCCTGATTTTCCGTGCCTGCGATGATTGTCACACGACCGCTTTCAGGCTCAACGCGCTTGATGGTGTGCGCGCCCGTGTCTGCAACGACGAGCGCGCCGCGTGTATCGAGCGCAATGGCAGACGGCGTCTTGAGATTTTCCGCAACGATTACCGACGCACTATTGGGAGCAATGCGCCAGATGCGCCCCGTTTCTCCATCGGAGAAATAAATCGTTCCATCGCCTGCGGCAGCGATTCCAAACGTCTCACCGAATTGCCCCGAATCGCTTTCTTCCTGCGCTCCGGCCAGCGTGCGAACCGCAGCGAATGGCAAACGCGGGCTGGGCGAGCGCGTACAGGAGAGCGTCAGACATCCCGCAATCACGCTCAGGCAAAGAACGAAGCATGCAGAAGCGCGGATTCTTCGTCGTACCTTCAAACGAATTTGCGCTTGTTCGATTTTGTGATGTTTTAAAATCCCGGATTCCGAATTTAGAATGGCTTTTCTCTGCGCCCCCTCTGTGTTCTCTCCAGTCTCTGCGGTGAACTTCTACCCACTTCACACTTGACTTAAATATATTCGATTCTGCCTTCACCCTGCATCTGAAAGCAAACGGTATTGGGTAGTGGGACAGTTCAGAGTTCAAGCTTTAGCTTGTGGCTTCCCAAACGCGCAACCTAAAGGTTGGACTCTATACGGTGCCTTCAATTTGACCCGCTACCGTATTGAGTGTTGTCTTGGATTCGGCGTATGCTATGCACCATGAGCACACCAACCCCCACTGACATGGACGATGACAACGACAAGATTATTGATATTAGCCCCCGGAAGCCGAAGCGCCGCCGCAAGCTGATCTGGATAATCGTGGCCGCGCTCGCGCTCATGTTCATCCTCTTTCGCTCAGTCTCCATCTACGTCTCCGCGCTCTGGTTCGGCTCGCTCGGCTATTCTTCCGTCTACTGGTACATTTTCCGCGCCAAGCTCCTGACCTTTCTCGTCTTCACAGTTCTGACCATCATTATCCTGCGCACGGCTTTCTGGCTGATCGAGCGCACCTTCTCGGCCAGCGCGCTCGAACGTCGCACCATCGTGGTCAACAATCAATCCATGACTATCAATCCGGGGCGGCTGTTTCGTCCTGTGGCGTGGGGTGCGGCGATTATCGCCGGTCTGATTTTTGGCCTGGGAATGAAAGACGGCTGGCGGGAGTTCGCTCTTTATCTGAATCAACCGGCGGTCACCACACCCGATCCGATTTTTCAGAAGCCGCTCGGCTTTTATCTTTTCTCGCTGCCCGCTCACCAGATACTGAGCCGCTGGTTGATTATGCTTTCCGTCGTCATCCTGATCGTGACGGTGCTCTTTGCCATTCTCTCCGGCACACAGAAACTCATCAACAAAGCGGCTGACGAAGCTGCGCGCAGGACGAGTTATGCGGCGGTCTCTTTCTCGCTCGCGGCTTTCCTGGTCTTCCTCGCCTGGCGCATTTATCTGGCAAGATTTCCATATCTCTGGGAGGATCACCAGTCGTTCTCCGGCGTCACTTACACGGAAGCGAACTACTATCTGCCGGGTCTCACCATCGTCGCCATCACTCTGATTCTCGCTGCCGCCATTATCATCGTCAACGCTTTCACGAAACGGAAGCTGCGTTTCATCGTGGGCGCTGTCGCGCTGCCCGCTCTCGTTTATGTCGTCGCCGGGATGCTGATACCCGCTTACGTGCAGAGCTTCGTCGTCAAGCCAAACGAGCTTGGGAAAGAGACTCCCTACATCGAGCACAACATCAACTGGACGCGCAAAGGGTTCGGCATTGACCGCATCGAGATGCGCGACTTTGAAGCAGAGCCTGCGCTTGCCGGGTTGGACATTGGCAACAACCGCCCGACGCTCGACAACATCCGCCTCTGGGATTGGTCTGCGCTGCGCGATACCCTGCGCCAGATTCAGGAGATTCGCACCTACTACGATTTCGGAGATGTGGACGTTGACCGTTACAAGTTCGGCGGGCAAACCCGCCAGATGATGCTCGCCACGCGCGAGCTGGATGTCAGCAAATTGCCGGAACAATCGCGCACATGGATTAATGAAAAGTTGATCTACACGCACGGCTACGGCGTGACGATGAACACGGCCAACGAGTTTACGCCCGAAGGCTTGCCGCGTTTCATTCTCTCTAACATGCCGGTCGAAACAAGCGCGCCCGATGAGATTAAGTTGACGCGCCCTGAAATCTATTTCGGCCAGAAGACGACGACGAACGTTTACGTTAAGACGAATCAACAAGAGTTTAACTACCCGCAGGGAGAATCGGCCACCACCACAGTCTATGAAGGAACGGGCGGCATTCCCATCGGCGGATTCTTCCGCAAGCTGATTCTCTCATGGGCGCTGGGCGATACCTCGAAGCTGCCCTTCTCAGACGCCATCACTTCGGAGAGCCGCGTCCTGATGCGCCGCAACATACGCGAGCGCGTCGAAGCCCTCGCCCCCTATCTGGTCTACGACGACGATCCTTACATCGTCGTGACACAGGATGGCCGCCTCGTCTGGATTATAGATGCTTTCACGGAGTCAACGACCTATCCTTATTCTCGCCATTATCAAGCGGGCGACAAGACCGTCAACTACATGCGCAACAGCGTCAAGGTGGCGATTGACGCTTACAACGGTTCGGTGGATTTCTATGTCTTCGATGCGGAAGACCCTTTGATTCAAGCTTACCGCGCCACCTTCCCCGCGCTCTTCAAAGATGCGAGCCAGATGCCACCGGACGTGCGCGCTCACGTTCGTTATCCTGAGACGCTGATTAAGACGCAGGGCGAAGTCTTCGGTCTCTATCACACGTTGAACGCCAGCGTTTTCTTCCAGCGCGAAGATGTCTGGAGCATGGCGCGGCAGATCAGCGTGAACAAGGACAAGCAGCAGGAGGCGCAATCGCTTGAGCCGTATTTCGTGCTGATGCAATTGCCGGGCGAGGATGTGCATAACGAGTTCGTCGAGATCGTTCCGTTCACGCCCAACAACCGCAACAACATGATCGGCTGGATGGCCGGACGCTCAGATGGCGACGCTTACGGCTCACTTCTCGTCTACAATTTTCCGAGGTCGCGACTCGTAGACGGGCCGCTGCAAATCGAAGCGCGCATAGATCAAGACCCGCAGCTTTCCGGGCAGTTCTCGCTCTGGAATCAGCAAGGCTCGCGCGTCCGGCGCGGCAACCTGCTCGTGATTCCGATTGGACGCTCCCTGCTTTACGTTGAGCCCATTTACCTGCAAGCCGAGCGCAGCCCGATGCCGGAACTGCGCCTCGTCGTGCTCGCCACACAGGAGCGGCTGGTCTTCGGCTCAAGTTTTCAGGAAGCCATGACCAAACTTTTCGGCGATGCCGCGCAACCGGGCGAGCAACCAAAGCCCGGCGAGCAGCCGAAACCCGAACAGCCACAGCCGAAACCATCGGCGAGTCCGCAGCCGGGGCAACAACAAGCGCTGCCCGCCAAAACGCAGCAGCTCATTGACCGCGCGGCGGCTGATTTGACCGACTACCAGCGACTGACCGCCGAAGGCAAACTCGGCGAAGCCGGTCAGAAACTGGAATCGCTCAAGCGCACGCTGGAAGAGTTGAAGAGAGCTACAGGCAAGCCGTAAAGCTATAGTCGTCCCGTCAGGGACGCAATGAAAATAGCCCAGCACTTTAGTGCTGGGGAAGAGTGGCAAGAGAAGTTCAGAGTCCCGTAGGGACGACTGATAGTTATTGCTTCAGCCGTCCCTACGGGACTCAGGTTTCATTTTACCGTTTCATTCCCAGCACTAAAGTGCTGGGCTATTATCAACCGTCCCTGATGGGACTTCTCGAACAGATTCAAAATCTCAATGAGTCTAATTCCCTTGAGGCGCGTTCTGGTTGTTGAAGACGACGAGATGCGCTGCGCTTGGTTTCGGCAAAAGTTTGCTTCACAAGTCCTGGACGTGACGTGCGACATCGGACAGGCCGTCGAGTGGCTTGAGGAGCGCGAGTATGCGACCATCCTGCTCGACCACGATCTCAGGGAAGAACATTACTTCTCGGATGAGCATGACGACGAGCGCACCGGATACGCCATCGCCGCCTGGCTCGCCGCTCACCCGGATCGCCAGCGCAATGCAACCATCGTTATCCACTCGCTCAACTACGCGGGTGCAGAGCGGATGCTCGACCGCCTGCACGACGCGGGGCGCGACGCCGAACACGTTCCTTTTCATTATCTGGAAGCGGGACTTTAAGAAGGCAAAAGTAAAAAGGTAAAAGGCAAAAGGAAGGCTGAAAACCACTTTTAATTAATGTGTTTTCTGCTTAACTTTTGCCTTATCAAAGATGGTCGCCTGCCTTCGCTCTTAGTTTCGGGAAAATGTTTCTCCCATTCCTGCCCGCAGACGCGACAGCGATAGCGATTCTTCTCTTGCGGGCTGGCCTGACCAACCTCTTCCAGATAAGCACAGATGTAAGCGGACACGCTTGCGCCTTCCAGTCTCGCGAGGGAAGCGCATGAACATTTTTGCTCGCTCATCCTTGAATCCTTCACTTCTCTTGGTCAAGTAGCTTGTGTGCCTCGCTGACGGCATCGTTGTATTCAGGAATGTATTCAGGATTGGGCGTCATGCCGAGAATCGCATTGAGTTCCCTGCGCGCATCTTCTTTGCGATTGACTGCCAGGTACGCTTGCGCGAGGCGCAGGCGGTAAAGCACGTTGTCCTTGCCGAAGCGCAAATTCTTTTCCAGAACTTCAACCGCGCGCCTTGCATCACCGCCGAACATTCTGGGCGCTTCGAGGTCAACCTGGCCGAGCGCCATATATGCGCTGCCGCTTTGAAAGCTCTCGTCCAAACGGATCACCTTTTCCATCTCAGCGCGAATTTCATCAATAGCTCCCAATCCGCTCAAGGAACTCGTTTGCGCCTGTCCGCCCAGATTTGCGCCGAGCCAGAAATGACCTTCCGGTTTTCCCTCCTGAAGTTTGACGGCGCGGCGTCCGGCCTCGACGCCTTTATCGTAGGCGCGCTCACGCTCTGTCTCATCCTTTGTGTGCGCGCCCAGAAAATAGTTGAGACGGGCCAGCCGCCACGCCGCGTCGAAGCTTGCGGAATCTGCGGCGAGCGCACGCGCCAGCAGCAGGATTCCCTCGCGCGTGCGCTGGAGGTCGGCGCGCTCCGGGTAGAGTTTATCGGCTTGCGCGACCAGCTCAACCGCCTGAGCTTTATCCTGTGCCGCCTCCTGCACCTCCGGGCGCGATGAGCAAGCGGAGAGGGCAAAGCCCGCAACTGCGACAGCTAGCGGGAAGCAAAGCCTTTGAAATCTGCTTCTCTTTCTCATCACTTTTCCGAACTTTTCCGAAAAAACCTTTTCTTCTCACGCAGATGAATTTACTTTGCGCCAGACAGCTTACCCAAAATCGCGAAATTAGGGTAAGATTCCTGCCTCAATATCCATATTCCCGGACGAATACCCGGCGCGGGCCAGTTGAAACGTAAGCGCACGCGCCTTTCTGGAGGGCAATGTGGCAGCGGCTGCATTCTACGACCTAGAAGGAACTTTAGTCAGCACTAATCTCGTCCACACGCTTGGCTTCTACGCGAAGAACCAGCAGGGACTGTTCCGCACTTTCAAGAAAAGCGCTTCGACGCTTTTGAGTATCCCTATCTTTGCGGCGACCGATCAATACAGTCGCAAGGTCTTCAACGACCTCTTTTTCAAACGATACAAAGGCGAATCGGAAGACCGCCTGCGCTTCTTCGCCGAAGAATTATTTGAAGGTGTGCTGAAACCCGCAATCTTCCCCGGCACGTTCGAGCTGATTGAAAAATCGCGGAGTCTGGGACTCAGGCAGATCGTCGTCACAGGCGCGCTCGATTTGTCGGTAACGCCTTTGATGAAATATCTGGGAATTGAAGATTACGTGGCGAATCGCCTGGAATTCGTCAACGGCGTGGCGACGGGGAGATTGCTGCCGCCCGTGCTGGCCGCCGCGACCAAAGCATCCTGGATCAGAACTTTCGCCGAGCGCGAGGGCTTGAGTCTCTCGGATTCTTACGCCTACACCGACAGCATGTCAGACCTTCCCATGCTCTCGGTCGTCGGCCACCCGGCAGCCGTCAACCCCGACATGCGACTCAAACAAACGGCATTGCACCACGATTGGCCGATACTGAACTTAAAGTAGTCAGTTTTCAGTTTTCAGTTTTCAGTTAAGACCAGGCTGAAAACTGAAAACTGAAAACTGAAAACTAATTATGAGCTTACAGCTAAGAAGAAAAACACACGAGTCCGTCGTCTATATTGACAGCGATAGCGCGCCGCGCGTGATGCCGTCGGGCGAGGATTTCATTCTGGAAGATTTGCCCATCGGGACGCGGGTCATTTACCCGAAGCCGCCGATTAAGGGACTTCCAAACCGCGAGGCCGCAATTCGCTATGCGCTCAATCACCCGCACGATTGCGATCCGTTGTTCGCGCAGCTTTATCCGGGCATGAAGGTCACGATTGCGGTTGATGACATCAGCTTGCCCTTGCCGCCGATGGCCACACCCGACATCCGCCAGACTGTCATTGAAATTTTAGCCGAGATGCTCAGCGGTCATGGCGTTGACGACGTGCATATCATCATCGCCAATTCTCTTCACCGCAAGATGACCGAGTGGGAGATGAAGCGGATGGTCGGCTCCAAGATTTTCGATGAGTTCTACCCTGACCGCTACTACAACCACGACGCCGAATGGCCTGAAGGCTTAATCACGCTCGGCCACACGAAGCACAAAGAGCCGTTGCGGATCAACCGTCGCTGCGCCGAATCCGATCTGGTCATCTACGTCAACATCAACCTCGTCCCGATGGACGGCGGGCATAAATCCGTTGCTGTCGGCTTGTGCGATTATGAATCTTTGCGCGCCCATCACGAGCCGCAGACCATCCGCGATTCCGATAGCTACATGGACCCGGCGCGCTCCGAGTTGAACCACAAGGTCGGTCGCCTCGGCAAACTGGTTGACGAGCACATGAACGTCTTCCACATCGAGACGGCCATCAACAATCGGATGTACACGGGCGCGCTCGATTTCCTCTTCAAGAACGAGGACGATTTCACGGCATTTGATCGCATGAAATTCGAGACCATCCGCCGGACGATGAGCAAATTGCCGCGTGCCGCCCGACGCAAGATGCTCCATGCCATGCCCGCGCAATATGAGATGATCGCCTGCCACGCGGGTCGCACAGAGCCTGTGCATGAGAAGATCATCGAAAAAGGTTTTGACCAGTATGCGATTCCGATTAAAGGGCAATGCGACATTCTCATCACAGGCGTACCCGATATTTCGCCTTACAACGTCTATTCGATTTTGAATCCGCTGCTCGTGCAGGTGATGGCGCTCGGCTATCACTTCAACTTCTATCGCGGGAAGCCACTGTTGAAGAAAGGCGGCGTGCTGATTCTGCATCACCCTTGCTACGATGAGTTCGACCATAATTTTCATCCGAGCTATATAGAATTTTTCAATCGCCTGCTGCCGGAAACGCGCGACCCCTTCATCCTGCGCGAGAAGTACGAGCGCGAGTTTGCCAATAATCCCTCTTACGTCGAGATGTACCGGCGCGGCAACGCCTATCACGGCGCGCACCCGTTCTTCATGTGGTACTGGGGCGAGAATGGCCGCCAGCACGTCGGACGCGTCATCGCCGCCGGAGCCGAGAACGCGCACGTCCCCGCCATGCTCGGCTGGGATCGCGCCGACAACCTGACCGAAGCCATCGCGATGGCGCGCAGCCACATGGGACGCTCCGCGGAAATCACGATGCTGCATCAACCGATGATCGGGATTGCTGATATGGAGTAATGATTAAAGATTTCGGGCGAGATGTAGCATTAGCCCCGGAGGGGCGTCATATCAGTAGCCCACGACGTTAGTCGTGGGTAGCGGCATCCGAGGATAATCGAGTCCCGGAGGGACGACATAATATGGCGCACACGTTCACCAACCTGCTGGCGCATATTATTTTCAGCACCAAGGATCGCGCGCCATTTATTGACATGGAGCTAAAGCCTGAATTGCACGCATATTTGGGCGGCATGGTGCGCGAAATTAAAGGCAAAGCGTATTCGATCAATGGTACTGCCGATCATGTTCATTTGTTGATAAGTTTGCCGCCAACACTTGCGCTATCAGACGCCATGAAGGTGGTGAAGGCGAATTCATCACGCTGGGTCAGCGACAAATGGGGAGAGCGCAAAAATTTTGGATGGCAAATCGGTTATGGCGCGTTCAGCGTCAGTAAGTCAAACGTGCCGGGTGTCGCCAAGTATATTGAGAACCAGGAAGAACATCATCGAAAGATTACTTTCAAAGAAGAGTTTTTAGAGTTTCTGCGTAAGCACGGGATTGAGTATGATGAGCGCTACATCTGGGAATGATTATGTCGCCCCTCCGGGGCTTGTTTCATTTTCCCGACATGTGTCCCCACATCTGGCGATGTGGGCTACTGATATAACGCCCCTCCGGGGCTTACCGTAGAGACGTGAACCGCAACATGAAGTTATCTCCAACGGAAATTTATAACGGCAGAAACGTCTTTATCATCGGCGCGACGGGCTTTCTCGGCAAAGTCACGCTCTCGATGCTCTTGCATCGCTTTCCTAATATCGGTCGCGTGTATGTCACTGTGCGCGCGCGCTCGCGCGAAGAATCTGAGACGAGATTTTGGAACAACGTCATCACTGCCCCACCTTTTGACCCACTGCGCGAGCGTTACGGCGACGCATTTGAGGGATTCATCCGCGACAAGGTCAAAATCGTTGGCGGCGACATTGGCGAGACCAATCTCGGTTACACGGAAGAAGAAGCGCAAAGCATCGCAGACGATTGCGACGTGGTCATCAACAGCGCGGGCAACGTGACTTTCAACCCGACGCTGGAGAGCGCGCTGCGCACCAACGTCGTCGGCACAGAGAACGTCATCAAGTTTACGAAGCGCATGCAGCGGCCTGCGCTCGTGCATGTTTCGACCTGCTTCGTCGCGGGCAATCGTTCCGGCCCGGTCTGGGAGAGTGACCCAGTCATCGGCTATTTCCCGCGCCGCGATGAAGACGACATGCAGGGCGTGGAATTCTCCGTCGAGCAGGAGATCAGGGATTGCGCGCGCCTTGCCGACCGCGTGCGCGATGAATCCAGAGATGCCCTTCAGGCTGCGCGCTTTCGCGAGGGGGCGCGCAAGCGTCTCATCGAAGAAGGGCGCGACCCGGATGATCTGGACGCGATGGGTCTGGCGGTTGCTCGTGAACGAAAAGTCTGGACTCGCACGCGCCTGACTGATCTTGGCATCGAGCGCGCCGCGTGGTGGGGCTGGCCGAACATTTACACCTACACCAAGAGTTTGGGTGAGCAGCTCGTCGCCGCCGAAGACGGAATCGTCCGCTCAATCATCCGCCCATCAATCGTTGAATCCGCCATGTCCTATCCTTTTCCCGGCTGGAACGAGGGATTCACGACGACCGCGCCGCTCATCTTCATCGCCCTCAAAGGGCAATCATTAATTCCCGTCAATGAAAAACTGATTCTGGACATCACGCCTGTTGACCAGGTTGCCGCCGTCATGCTGGCCGTCGCTGCCCAGGCTTGCGTCGAAGAACCGCGACTCGTTCACCAGGCCGCGACCGGGGATACAAACCCGAACGACATGCGCCGCATCGTCGGACTGCTCGGTCTCTACAAGCGCAAACATTTTCAGGAGAAGGAGACGGGCTTCAAGATAGTCAACCAGATTGCCGCCCGCATGGAGACCAGGCCTGTCACACCATTGCACTTTGACCGCACCTCGACGCCGATGATTAATGCGGCGGCCAAAAAAGTTTCCGGCTTGCTCGACCGCGTGCGCCCGCGCTGGGGCGGGGGTCGCGTCACCGAGGTCATTGATCGCGTCAAGCAGTCGGTTGATCGTTTTGAAGAATTGACGCACGAGACGCAGGAAGCCTTTGAGATGTTCCGCCCGTTCACGGTTGAGAATGCTTACATCTTTCGCGCCGATAATGTTCGTTCATTGATGTCGCGTGTTCGTAAGGATGAGCAAAGTCTTCTTGCATGGCATCCTGAAAAGTACGATTGGTACGACTACTGGATGAACACCCATTTTCCGGGTCTCAAGAAATGGGTCTTCCCGAAACTCGAAGAGGACATGCGCGCCCAGCCCAAGCGCGTTTACACCTATCGCGACCTGCTCGAACTTTTCGAGACCTCCACCAAGCGTCACGCCACGCGCGTCGCCATGCGAATCGAACGCGACGGGCGCAAGGAACAGTACACCTACGCAGACATGCGAGAGCTGGCCACGCGCGCCGCCGCGTTCTTCGCAAGCGAAGAGATCAAACAGGGCGACCGCGTGATGCTGCTCAGCCATAACGCTCCCGAATGGGGCATGACCTACTTCGGCGTCCTGAAAGCCGGAGCGACCTGCATTCCTGTTGACCCCGATGTCTCTACCGAAAAGATTGTCAGCTTCGCGCGCGCCGGAGATGCGGCAGGCATCGTTGTCAGTGGGGAGATGTACGACAGGCATTCCGACCTCGCCGAAAAGTTTGCCGCAGCCGGACTCTCGGAGATGCGCATCTGGCGCTTTGAAGAAGTATTCCACATGTCCGACGAGCAGACGGAAGACCAGCGCATCGCATTGTTGCCCTCACGCGTGCAGGCGCAATCGGTCGCTTCGCTCATCTTCACTTCGGGCACGACGGGTCAGCCCAAAGCTGTCATGCTCTCGCACCGGAATCTGACAAGCATGACTTCGATGCTCTCGTCTATCTTCGACATGACGACGCAGGATGGCGTGCTCTCGGTGCTGCCGCTTCATCACACGTTTGAATTCTCGGCAGGCTTTCTCGCGCCCTTGAGTCGCGGAGCGCAGATTACCTACATGGAGGAACTCACCTCTGATGCCCTGACGCGAGCCATCAAGAACGGCCACGTCACAGGCATGGTCGGCGTGCCTGCCGTCTGGGAGTTGCTGCATCGTCGCATTAAGACGAAGTTTAACGAGCGAAGCAAGCTCATCGGCTCGACGGCTGATTTGCTGATGAGAGTCAACTCGTGGCTGCGCGACAACACGCCGCTCAATCTCGGCCAGCTCATCTTTTATCCGATTCATCAGGGCATGGGCGGGCGCATCCGTTACCTGATTAGCGGCGGCTCTGCTTTGGGTGAGCAGGTGCAGAAAGACTTTCACGGGCTCGGCTTCACTATCCTGGAAGGCTATGGACTGACGGAAGCATCGCCAGTCCTGACGGTCACGCGCCCGCAGAACAAGCTCTCGACCGGAACTGTGGGAAAACCCTTGCCGGGCGTTGAAGTAAAAATCCTTGAGGCCAACGCCAGCGGCATCGGTGAAGTGATTGCGCGTGGGCCTAATGTCATGGTCGGCTATTTCGAGAACGAAGATGCGACGCGCCGCACGCTCATCAATCGCTGGCTGCACACGGGCGACATCGGACGCCTCGACGATGAGGGCAATCTCTATCTCGTCGGGCGCTCGAAAGAGGTCATCATTGACACGAGCGGTAAGAACGTTTACCCGGACGAAGTCGAAGAGGCTTACGACACTTCGCCTTTCATCAAGGAACTGAGCGTCGTCGGATTGCCCGACGGGCTAGGCGAGAAAGTAGCTTGCATGGTCGTCCCCAACTACGAGCATGATGCGACGCTTTCACGTGAAGAAGTGCGTAAGCGCATTGAGGAACACTTCCGCGACGTTTCGTCCACGCTTCCCTTCTACAAGCGCGTCAAGATTCAGCATTTCTGGGACAACGAGTTGCCTAGAACGGCTACGCGCAAGGTCAAACGCAACGAGGTGCTGGACACGCTTGAGGTGCTGGAAAAGAGCGCGAAGGCAACCTCGCGTGTCGCCTCGCCGGATGAAAAAGAGGGCGATATCACGTGGCTGATAAACATTGTCGCGGCTGTTTCCAGTCGCTCGCGCGCGGAAGTCACAGTTAATTCGCGTCTCTCGGATTTGGGTTTCGATAGCCTGATGTACGTCGAGCTAGCGACAGCGATTGAGAATGCCGGTGGCACGCTCACCTCGCCCAACACCTTGACGGAAGTCAACGACCTGAGAGAACTCGCGCGCGTCGTGACGCGCAACGCGCCCGCTGCCGCACGTAAAACTTCGTCGGAAACGCGTGCGGAGACAGAGCAAGCGCAGGCCGACGAGATTCATATTCCGGGCTTCGTTCGCAGCGTCGGCAATCGCGGACTCGATGTCTTGCAGCGCGTCTTCTACGAGAAGTTTCTGCACACGAAATATCAAGGTCGTGTCAACATTCCCGTCCATACCAACTTCATCGTCTCGTCGAATCACACGTCGCACCTCGACATGGGATTGGTCAAGATGGCACTAGGGAACGCGGGGAGTGACATGGTCGCGCTCGCTGCGGCAGACTACTTTTTCGATAACAAGTACAAGCGCGCCTACATGGAGAATTTCACCAACACCGTACCCATCGAGCGCAGCGGAAGTTTGCGCCAGTCGCTCCGACACGCGCGCTCATTTCTTGATCGCGGCTATAATGCGCTGATTTTCCCTGAAGGCGGACGCTCCATGACGGGCGAGCTTGGAGACTTCAAGCCCATTATCGGCTACCTCGCGCTCGCCTGCCGCGTCGGCATCCTGCCGGTTTACCTTCATGGAACTTACGAGGCGATGCCCAAAGGCTCAACGCTCATCAGAAGCCGCGACATTGGAGCGCGCATTGGCCGCTACCTGGCAATCGAAGAACTGGAAGAGTTGACGAAGGGGATGCCGCGCGCCGAAGCCTATCGCCTGATCGCAGCCCTCGTCCGGCATTCGGTGGAGAATTTAAGGGACGGCACACGCCACGCCTTCGACGCCAAGGCACTCCGCCGCCAGTGGAAGTCTGAGCGGCGCGCGGCACGCGGTATTGCGGAGACAGACCAGCCGTCAGAACATATGACAGCAATCGGAGACTGAAGAGCAGTGACAAGTGACAGGTGACAGGTGACAGGAAACTGCTTTTACTTGTCACCTGTCACCTGTCACTTGTCACTGTTTTATTATGGCAACCACGAAAACTAAAAAACGCTCGCCGCGCAAATCTCCTGCCAAGTCGTCGGCGAAATCTGTCGCGAAGAAGAGCACGGCGATAGTGCGCCGTCCGCATCCGAAAATTCTCGTGACAGGCGGCACGGGCTTTCTCGGCGCGCATCTGGTGCGTCAACTTGTCGAAGCGGGTGTGAAGAATATTCGCGTGCTGGCGACCTCCACGCCGTCGTGGCTCACGGAACTCAGAGTTGAAACGGTAGCGGGCTCAATTACGAACGCGGACGACGTAGCCCGCGCGGTCGAAGGTGTCGCGGAGATTTATCATCTGGCGGGGCGCGTTTCGCAGGACGAGGCCGACACGCGCGAGATGTATTCGGTTCATGTGGACGGAACACGCATCCTGTGCGATGCGGCCAGTAGCGGCGAGGCGAAGACAATCGTGATGGCTTCGACGAGTGGCACGATTGCGGTCAGAGAAAACGGCGACGGCATCCCGGACGAAAGGAGCGCGCAACCCGTTGACATCATCTCGCGCTGGCCTTACTACGCCAGCAAGCTGTATCAAGAGCGTGTCGCGCTTGACCGGTTCAACGGTGCGGGCAGGCGTCTTGTCATCCTCAACCCAAGCTTGCTGCTTGGCCCCGGCGACGAGCGCCTCAGCTCAACGAAAGTCGTGCTCGATTTTATGGCGCGTAAGATCAACGCTATTCCAACGGGCGGCTTGAGCTTTGTTGACGTGCGCGATGTGGCGACCGCGTTTCGCGCCGCGATGAAAGATGGAAAAGCGGGCGAGTGTTACCTCTTGGGAAGCGCCAACTGGACTTTCGAGAGATTCTTCGGTCGACTTGAGCGGTTGACGAATGTGCGCGCCCCGCGCTTCTCTTTCCCCTCGCGGCTCGCGGTCGCAGGCTCACAGCTTATTCACGCTTTCTATAAACAATGGGACAAAGCGCCGCCCATCGAACCGGCGGCGGTCGAGATGGCTGAACATTTCTGGTATCTGGATTCCTCAAAGGCCGAGCGGGAGCTAAAGTTTTCGCCACGCGATCCGGGCGAGACGCTGCTCGACACCGTTAAATATCTGCGTGAGAATTTCCTCGGCGGCGAAGCACTCAATTAAGAATCAGGCCGTTAAATACAGCCATGCGTTAGCCATTTTCCTTAATAACCTAGACCCAACTCATATTAAGACATAATATGATATATGAACCGTACTGACTTACAGCTTCTTACTAGAATAAGATTGCGGGAAGCGAAAGTGTTATTTGATAATCGCCGTTATGAAGGAGCTTATTATCTGTTGGGCTATGCTGTTGAATGTGCTTTCAAGGCTTATATTGCTAAACAAACGAAGCGTTATGATTTTCCAGATAGAAAGTTTGTTATTGATATATACACTCATGACTTGAACAAACTCCTCAGCGTGTCTGGTCTTGAGCAAGAATATCGTAAGGAGAGTAGAAGGAATCCGAATTTCGAGTTGAATTGGACAATTGTAAAAGATTGGTCAGAACAGTCGAGATATGTTGCTGGGGTGAGTAGGGCAAAAGCTAAAGATTTTCGTGCGGCGGTCGTTAGCAGAAGGAGTGGTATTTTGCCATGGTTACAGAAATGGTGGTAAAGGAATCTTTATCAAGCGAAATGATTTCCGCCGGAGCAGAACTGACTCGTCGTCTTGATGAAGCGCGATTTATTGTCTCTGCATCATTGTGGTTCTATATTCCTGAAACTAATACTTGGAGATTTATTATAGGTAGTCCAGAAGTAAGAACTTTGGGTCCTAAAAAAGCCTACAAGCAAGTTCAATCTGTCATATCTAAAATGCCAGAGGCTCAGCCTAAGATACCGCTCAAAGATATAACAGTTATTGATTCAAGTGACCCTCTTGTATCGTTATTGCGAGTGGCTATAGGAACTGCCACTGGAATATCTAGCATAAGATTCGCGCACAATGTTATTAATGGGGTGCTTATCGAGGACGCATATATTTATCGAATCACTTAGAAATGAGGGCACCGCACGCACAATGCTTTCGGTAAAATCTCAAAAGTAGCGGGTAGGCGACCCGGCAACTCGCCGTCAATCTCAATCATCACTTCCTCACTCTTCCGGGCAGGCCGCGCAGTGACGACTCGTGCATGGGTCTGTTGAACCTGTTCCATTTCCAGATGCGTTCCCCTGTAAAGTTTATGGGCGTTGGCGAGAATCTTCAGCGCGCCGAGATCACCGATGGTGATGACATCGAATCGCCCGTCGTCCAGCATGGCGTGGGGCGCGACTTTCATCCCGCCGCCGAAATAGCGTGCGTTGGCGATGCAGAGGTTGCTCACCGTCAGGCGACGCGCCTCGCGGTCGTCCAATTTCACGATGACATTTGCTGCGGATGAAGAGAACGTTGACCGCATTGTCGCGGCGGCGAAAGAGAGCTTGCCACTGAGCCAGGCGGAACGCGCGCCTGTCAGCATGCGCGAATTGTTCTCCTTCACGCGCCGGATGATACCTGTGCTCATGCCGAACGAGGCGACGCCGAGAAAATACCTCGTCTCTTCCGCGCCTTCGTGATTGAGATACGTTGCGCGCCCCACGTCCAGTGATCGCGTGCGGCCAGCACGCAGGGAGCGCGCGGCATCTGCCGCTCGTGCCGGAATATCAAGCGAGCGCCGGAAATCGCCGCCCGTTCCACTCGGCAGAATTCCCAACTCCACATCACAGCCTGATTCCAGAATCCCGTTGGCGACCTCCGAGATAGTTCCGTCGCCCCCGCACGCGATAATCAGCCGCCTTCCCTCTTTCGCCTCGCGCGCGGCCAACAATCTCCCATCCCCTGCTTTGGCAGTGAACGCACAATTGAACGCGCCGAAATGCGTCGCCAGATCACTCGCCATCGCAGGCCACGACGCGCGCGTCGAGTTACCGGCGGAAGCAGGATTGACGATGACAAGCGGAAGTGAAGACATAAGCGATGAGTGACAGGTAAAAGCCGTAAATCGTGACAGGTGACAGGTGACAGGAGAAGACGAGTTTTCAGTTTTCAGTTTTCAGTTTTGAGCACAGACCGTGTTGCTTTTACTGAAAACCGAAAACTGAAAACTGTAAACTGTTCTTGTCACCTGTCACCTGTCACCTGTCACGGCTTTTACATACATTGAGCGATCTTTTTCGCCAAGCTCCATGATTTTGCTCATCACAAACTCGGAAATTTCTTTGTAGGTTCGCACATGATCTTTTTTCGCTAAGAATTCAGAAAGATCGAGCGGCTGGCCGAAGTGGATGCGGACGGGCTCGCCCATGTTCCAGTTCGCGTTAATCTGCCGCAGGACTTTATTGCCGAGTCCGGCGATGAAGACGGGAATCACCTGCGGCGCAGCGTCCTTTATCAGCTTTCCCACGCCGGGCTGAGCGCGCAGGTATGAGTACGGGTCAGAACTGAGATTGCGTGTTCCTTCCGGGTGGAAACCGATGACGTGCCCGACACCGCTGCGGCACAGCTCGGTCAACCGCCGCATCGAATACTTATCGAAGATGCGTTTCTCATTCTCCGCGAAGATGGGCGGATACATAGACCACCACCCGGCCAGAAAGTTGACCATCACCCCCAGCAGCGATTCATAAAAGAACTGGCCGCGCACTGGGAAGAAGAGTTTCATAGGCCGTCGCGTGCGCCGAAAGAGAATGCTTGAGACGGCGTACATGTCGAAGAACGAGCGGTGATTGGCGACAAGCAGGAGCGGACGCTCCGCAGATGCGGCCTCAAAGTGTTCAAGGCCGTAAACCTTCATCAGGTTGTAAGTCGCCAGATAAATCCAGAGCGAGCCGATGTGACGTTGACACCACGTCCAGAAACGTTTCCAGCGTCCCTGATTCATCTCGTGCGCCTGGAGGAAAGCGAAACGCTCCATCCTTGAAAGGACGGCTAGTTCCTCCGGCGTCGGATCAATTTCAAGTCTGGAGTCTGAAGTCTGGAATCTGGAGTCCAAAATTTAACGTTTGATTTTTAGATTCTGAAGCGCGATGCCCAAAGCTCAAAGCCGAAAATTCAATCGGACTTCAGACTCCAGACTTCAGACTCCAGACTTTGTTTAGTCTATAGAAAAATATTTCGCTTCTTCGTGATGCACGATGATGGCAGAGGTTGACTGCTCAGGGTCAAGCTGAAACTCTTCGGTCAATTCAACGTCAATGCGCGACGGATCAAGCAGCTCAAAGAGTTTCGCCTGATCTTCCAGGTTCGGGCAAGCCGGATAGCCGAAGCTGAAACGCGAGCCTTGATACGACTGGTGAAAGAGCTTATTCAAATCCTTGTGGTCGCGCTCCGCTATCCCTAATTCTTCGCGGATGCGCTTGTGCCAGAGTTCCGCGAGGGCTTCTGCCGATTCGACGCTCAGACCATGAAAGAAGAGATAATCGGCGTAGTTGTCCGCCTTGAAAAGCTCCTGCGCGTACTCGCTCGCGCGCCGCCCCATCGTGACGAGATGAAACGCGGCGATATCCATTCTGCCCGAATCCACAGACGCGAAATAGTCTGCGAGACAAAGACGTTTTCCTTCGGGCTGGCGCGGGAAAGTGAAACGCTGCCGCTCGGTCTTCTCGTCATCGTGATAGATGATGAGGTCGTTGCCCGAAGATTGCGCGGGGAAATAGCCGTAGACGACGCGCGGCGTGAGTAACTCCTCGCGCTTGGAGCGCTCCTTGAGAGCGTCGTAGGTCGGGCGGACGTGCTCCGCCACCAGCTTGCCGTATTCTTCCGCGCTTCTTTTGCCCTGCTTGAATTGCCACTGTCCTTTGAAGAGCGCCGTCTCGTTCACAAAGGCGAACACGTCATCAAGTGGAATCTGTTCGACCACGCGCGAGCCGTAGAAGGGAGCGCGCGGAATCGGCGCAGCAGGATTAATGTCTGAACGCCTGGTGTGCGTCGTGTCGCCGGAGATTTTAGTTACTCCACGCGGTCTCGCCGCTTGACGAATGCCGAGCTTGGCATCTTCGCCGACCAAATCTTCCGCGTCGTCTGTCGGCTGACCATTGTCGCTGGCGGATGCGGCCTTTGCTCCATTTCCCGCCGCAGCTTTTTCGCCTTTACTTGCGCCGGTCAACGCATCCATCGTGTGCAGACCATCGAAAGCATCTTTGGCGTAGAAGAGTCTGCCTTTGTAAATGGATTTCAAATCATCTTCAACGTAACGGCGTGTCAGGGCTGCGCCACCGAGGACGACAGGCACGCTGATGGCTCGCTCGTTCATCAACTCAAGATTGTCGCGCATGATAAGCGTGGATTTGACAAGCAAGCCGCTCATGCCGATGGCGTCCGCGTTGTGCTCTTCCGCTGCGCGCAGGATGTCTTCAATCGCCTGCTTGATGCCGAGGTTGACGACCTTGTAGCCGTTATTGGTCAGGATGATGTCCACGAGATTCTTGCCGATGTCATGTACGTCGCCCTTGACGGTCGCTAACACCATCGTCCCCTTCGCGGTCGCTCCGCCTTTCTTCTCCATGAACGGCTCCAGGAAACGCACTGCCGTCTTCATCACTTCCGCCGATTGCAGGACGAAGGGAAGCTGCATCTGGCCGCTGCCGAAAAGATCGCCGACGACTTTCATCCCGTCGAGCAGGATGTTGTTGATGATGTCGAGCGCAGGATAACTTTCAAGCGCGAGCTTGAGATTGTCTTCCAGCGAGAGCTTTTCGCCGTCAATGATGTGCCGCTTGAGACGTTCCTCGACGGGCAAGTCGTCCATATCTTTCTTCGTGGTCTTGGTGGAAACGCCCTCGAAGAGTGTTGTGAACTCGCCTAAAGGGTCATAGGTGCAGATGTCGCCGTCAAACTTTCTGCGGTCGTAGATGAGATCGAGCGCCACTTCGCTCTCGCGTTCCCCGATGCGGTTGAGTGGGAGAATCTTGCTGGCGTTGACAATCGCCGCGTCAAGCCCCGCTTCCACCGCTTCGTGCAGAAAGACGGAGTTGAGCGCGACGCGCGACGCGGGATTCAAGCCAAACGAGACGTTCGAGACGCCTAAGATTGTGGAACAACCGGGCAGCTCCGCTTTAATGCGCCGGATGCCTTCGATGGTTTCCGAGGCGTTGCGCCTATCTTCCTCAATGCCTGTCGAGATAGGCAGCGCCAACGGGTCGAAGAAAATGTCGTGCGCCGGGATGCCGTACTTCGTTGTCGCCTGCTCATAAGCGCGCTTTGCAATCTCGAATTTGCCTTCGGCTGAGCGCGCCATGCCCTGCTCGTCAATCGTCCCGATGACGACGCTCGCGCCGTAACGCTTGCACAGCTCTAAAACTTTGGCGAAGCGCGGCTCGCCGTCTTCGTAGTTCGTCGAATTCAGGATGCACTTGCCACCCGCGTGCTGGAGTCCGGCTTCCATCTTCTGCCACTCAGTCGAATCGAACATCAGCGGAATTTTGACGTTCGTCACAAGGCGCGAGGCCAATTCGTGCATGTCGCGCTCGCCGTCACGCCCGACGAAATCCACGTTCACGTCCAGCACGTGCGCGCCTTCGCGTTCCTGCTCGCGCGCCAGAGAGACGAGGCCATCCCAATCTTCCGCATTAAGCAGGTCGCGCATCTTCTTCGACCCTGAAGCATTGACGCGCTCGCCGACGATCAAAAAAGATGCGTCCTGAACGTAAGGCTGCTGGAAATAGATGGACGAAACCGATGGAACGAGCTTCGCGTGGCGCTCTTTCGGCGTCACATTCTGCATCGCTTCGACGACCCGTTTCAGGTGCGCGGGCGTCGTGCCGCAGCAGCCGCCGACGACGTTGACGCCGAAGTCTCTGGCGAAGTGGACAATCTGCGAAGTGAAAGACTCGGGCGTCTCGTTGTAATGCTGCGCGCCGTCTTTGACTTCAGGCAGTCCGGCATTGGGCAGCACGGAGACGGGCAGCGGCGCATTCTCGCAGAGATAGCGAATGCTTTCCGTCATGTGCTTCGGGCCTGTGCCGCAGTTCATGCCGATGACATCAATCGGGAAAGGCTCAAGCGCGGTCAGCGCCGCGTTGATCTCCGTGCCGTTGAGCATCGTCCCGAAAATTTCGATAGTCACCTGAGCGATGACGGGGACGCGCCGCTTGGCCTGCTCGAACTGCTCGAAGATTGCGGCGAGCGCAGCTTTGGTCTGCAACAAGTCCTGGCAGGTTTCGACGATGAAGAGATCAACGCCCCCATCGAAGAGGCCGCGCACCTGCTCGGCATAAGCCGCCTTCAAATCTTTGTAGGTGATGTGGCCGAGAGTCGGCAGCTTCGTCCCCGGCCCCATCGAGCCCGCGACCCAGCGTGGGTTGTCCCTGGTCGAATAATCTGAGGCGATGCGGCGGGCAAGCTCGGCGGCTTTGAAGTTCAGCTCATAGGTTAAATGCGCGATGTTGTATTCGCTCAAGACGACTGAGGTCGAGCCGAACGAGTTTGTCTCCACCACATCGCAGCCGACATCAAAAAAAGCCGAGTGAACTTTTTCAATCGCTTCGGGCTTACTAATCAGCAGATATTCGTTGCAGCCTTCGAGCTGCGCTCCGCCGAAATCATCAGGCGTCAAATCCTGCAACTGAATGTTTGTGCCCATCGCGCCGTCGAAAACGACGATCCGGTCTTTCAATGCGTCAAGGAAATTGGTCATATTTTTGATTTGCGATTTTTGATTTTTGATTGGAAGAGGACAAGAACTTAAATTTTTTTAATCTTCAGTCCTTATCCAATCGCAAATCAAAAATCTAAAATCCAAAATTCATAAAGCTGAAGCCCCGCGCTGAAACAACGCGGGGCTTTCCGTCTCAAAGCCTATTCGATTGGTCTCTCGCTTCAGGACGAGACCGAGCCGAGCTGTTTAGCAGTTTATTTTGCGTGGCCGCAAGTTGCCTTAACTCACCACGTTTTGTTCAGTCAGATATTGAAACATTCACCGATTCTCATGTCAAGAGAACAGAGACAGTTCCTTCAGGCTTAGATCACGGTTCAAATGGCCTGGCAGGTGACCGTCATAGTTAGCCTGCGATTGGCTGCGGTGGCCTGCTTCGGCGAAGAGACCTGGCAATCCACAACACACCCATTGCAGCGACCACATGCACGATGATACCAGCCCCGTCTGATGCCATGTTGAACCAGAAGCTATATCTTCCGGCGTCTGTTCCCCAGAGCCAGTCGTAAATGAACTGAATCAACAGGACTGTGACAAGGTCGATCACCGCCACCGTCATCAAGAGCGCCGCGATGTACAGCCACCAGCGGCGACGCTTCGCAAATTTAGGCCAGAGCCACAGGCTGTTCACATAAACTGCGAGAGCAAAAGCTGACACCAGCGCCGCAGTCGCCGAGGCTGCGACAAGCCACGTCGGATGATGCTGTCGCGTCACGAAAAGCCAGAAGGCGAAGACGCCTGACCAGATGACCAGATGTAGCATGACACGCCGGAAGGACATTAGCTCTTCGTGCAACCTCAATCAAAAAGAATCAATCATTTCCGCCGCTCACTGCTGGCTCCCGTGCGTCGGCAACTTCGATCATCGTACCAGTCCCGACGGGTCGGGTATCCGTAGGGCCGTTAATCGCAACTGCGGCGGTCGTCTCTCCGGCAGTCTCCACATCTCCAACCTCGCCCTTTGTCGAATCTGCCTCCGCTGCATCATCGTTAAATTTATCCGGCTTTATCATTTCTACTCTTTCCCCTTTTGCAATTCACCGCTTGCTTATAAAACGTCTCCTCGAATAAACCCATTAACAATCAAGCATAGCTTTGAGCGTCACGCCCGGCATTGATTTTGCGCTCTCGAAAAAAAAGAAACAACGGCAAAGCCGGAGACACACCGAGCGCCACATTGCACACAACGTAGAGCCACAGATTGCTCATGCGACGCCTGCGCCCTTCAGAGAACACAAAGAGCCACAACGCCAGCGACGACACGATCACATCCATTCCGAAGAAGCCGGAGACGTGGTTTTGGAAAAGCTGCTGGAAGAACAAAGGAATGTCCAATCCGTAAGTCGTCAGAAAAGGGATGAGCTGCGAGAGCGGAAGAACCGTGCCGAGAATGGCCGCGACCAAGTAGAGCCATTGCATAATAGTTTCTCCAAAACAAGAAGTTCGGCGAGAGCGACGGCAGAGGCGCAACCGATGTGTTCTCTTCAGCATATTATCATGCGCCGTGCAGTTTAATTACGCTTTCAAGATTCATCCCCGTCACCCTGGCCGGGCATGACAAAACGTCAGGCCGCCGGACAAAACGTCAGCCCGCCCTGTCACTCCACACCCCTCGCGGCTTTCGTCCCGGTACTGCGCTTCTGGAGACCAACCTCTAACATTTCAGCATTTAACCTGTCTCGATAAGCTTCGCGAGGCAAGCGGCACACGGCTTGTTTGGTTTACCGGGCGGCCAGGAGTGTTTTCCGGCCAAAAGATGTAGTGAACAAAGGAAGGTAGCAGGATGGCACGCGTGATGATTTGCGATGACGACAAGGCTCTGGCGGACGAACTCGTCGCGGCTCTCAGCGCGGCCAGACACGAAGCCCTGACGTGCCATCACACGATGGACGTTCTGCGCGAAGCGGCTCAAGGGAGTTTCGATCTCGTTATCTTCGGATTAGACATGCCGGGTTTCGGTGGCGCGCGCGCCATCGAAGTCGTCAAAGAACTCGCGCCTCATGTGCCGCTCATCGGATTGCACAAACGCCCTTCGGAGATTATGCGGACACCCGCTCACGCGCGTCTCGCAGCAATCCTCCCGCGTCCCGTTTCAGTCAGTACCTTCATGTACGCCGTCGCCCGCGCTCTCGAAGTAGGGCTGCGTGTTCCGTCGGCGCAAACTTTTTAACGCCCTGACTCACCCATTCGCCCTGAGTCCAATCGGGGAAACTTTTAAGGAGAAGACGATGACAAAGTTAAAGAAAAATCTTCGCGCACTCCCGTTGGCCGCTCTCTGCCTGCTGATTCTCGGCGGAGCAGCCGCCCTCGCGCAACGCCACATCAAGAGCGCCGTCCTTGGTCGCCCCGAAGTGAAAGTGATTCTTTCCGGCTCGGTTCTGCGCGAGGCGAAGCGTCTCCCGCTGGAAAAGGCTGCGACAGTCAATCCGGGCGAGATACTCGACTGGACGATCACTTCCGAGAACGGCGGCAACGCGCCCGCGCATGACTACAAGACTGTCGGCCAGATTCCGAAAGGCACAGTGCTCGTCGCAGGCAGCACCACCGCGGACGGCTCCGCCAGCGTGGCCTACAGCATTGACAACGGCAAGACGTTCTCCGCTCAGCCGACGATTGAAGAGAAGCAGGCGGATGGAACAATCAAGATTGTGCCCGCGCCTGTCTCGATGTACACGCAGCTTCGCTACGAGTGGGCTGACCCGCTCGCCACCGGCGGCAAGCTCCAGGCTTCTTACAAGGTGCGTGTCAAATAGGCGCGTGCGTGACAAGGTTCTTGAGCCGGACGCTTCTCCGTGCGCTCACTCCTTTTGAGCGAAAAAGCCTTCCTAAACTCCGGCCTCTTCCCTGCCCACCTTCTTAATGATGAGGAATAGAAATGAAAACGAGAGATAACACACGCGTGATGAACGCGGCTACAAGTGCGCTGACCCGCCTGATCGTTGTTCTGACGATCACTTGCGCTTTCTTTTCGCAGGCTCTGGCGCAACAGACCGCCGCCGACACGCAGATTAACAATACGGCGACCGCGACCTACTCCGACGGCAGCCAGAGCTACGAAACATCTTCGAACACGGTGACCGTCATCGTCTCGAAGGTTTCGGGGCTGACGATCACACCTGATGTCACTAATGGCACGAGCGATCCGACGGTTGTGCCCGGCGAGACGGGCGTGAGGTTCAACTTCACCGTCACGAACACGGGCAACTTTACCGACGACGTTCACTTCATGGCCAATGGCGCGAGCGTTCAGGTAGCCAGCGGCATGGCGAGCGTGACTTCCGCCTTCGTTGACTTTAACAATAACAATGCTTTTGATGCCGGGACGGACGTGAACATCAACGACGCCGCCGCCGATCTCGTCAGTTTTACGCAAGGCCAATCCAGAACCGTTGTTGTTTACGTCAGCATCAACGCAGCGGCTCCCGCTGGCAGCATCATCAACGTTCGCCTCGGCGACGCTGACAACAGCTCACCCTACGACAACGAGCCGGTGGATGCCATCACTGCTAACGAAGTTCGCACCGAATCCAACGCTTCGGTCAACGGGCGGCGCGAAGCACGAGGCGACCGCAGCGCAGTGGTTGATAACAACGCGCAGTTGGCGCTTTCGCTGACCTCGCCCACGGGCAACGGCCCTGTGCCTTTGGGGTCGAACATCACTTACGTCTGGCAACTCTGCAACACGGGCGCGCGCGCGGCTTCGGCTATCACGCTGGCCAATGGCCCGGCAGGCTCGAACACCGGCGTCTTCGTCTTCGCGCCAGTTCCCGCGTATACGGCTCTCACTTCGCCGCAGGTGTTTCCGGCTGGAACGCTTTATTCCGACTCGGATGTCTCGGACGACCCCGTAGCGACGGCGAACTGGGCGACCACACCGCAGCCGGGCGTGAAGCGCATCGCCTTCAACGTCGGCAACTCTCTCGGCGTCGGCGTTTGCAGCGCGAACCTTAATCAGGTCGTGACGATCACCACGTCTAACGCCTCGAACGTCATCACCCAGCAGGGCAACGCCTCTGCGAACAACTCCATCAACATTCGGATCAACGCCACCTCTGGCGTCTGGACGACGCTTCTGCAAATGCTCGGCAGCGTCTTGAACGGCCCACAGGGTGCGCCCGGAGCTATCAACAATACCAATAACGACGATTTCACCAACAAGAGCGTCAACACAGGTATTGCGGGCATCCCGCCTGGCGGCAGCACAAACGCGCAAGGCGTTGTAACCTTTACCAACACCGTCCAGAACACGGGCAATGCCAACGACACTTACACGATGACCGTGCAGTCGTTCCCGGCAGGCTCAACCGTTAAAGTCACAGTCAATGCTATTCAAACGACTGTGGTCAATAACGGTGTCGCCACCGGCAATGCGATCACGCCTTTGAGCATCGCCTACAACGGCACGGCTAACTACCAGGTCGAAGTAACGCTGCCCGTCGGCATGACAGTCCTGACCGGCTACGACACTGTGCTTCGCGCCACTTCCGCCAACACGAACACCGAGTGGAACGAGACGATTGATCGCGTCTATACGGGCTTTATCCGGCTCGTTAAGACGGCAACCGTGAATAACGCTACGGGTGTCGGCGGCGCGAACGATGCTGTGCCGGGCGCTG
Organism: Acidobacteriota bacterium; assembly: GCA_032160705.1. Taxonomy (GTDB): domain Bacteria; phylum Acidobacteriota; class Blastocatellia; order Pyrinomonadales; family Pyrinomonadaceae; genus QHXM01. Next base: position 27,146 of record JAVHVE010000051.1, read on the forward strand.
TCATCGCCTACGCGATTGTTTACACGAACGTGTCGAGCACGCCTGTGAGTGGCGCGAGCGGCAACATCCTGCTCAATGCGTCCAACGTCACCATCACAGAGAACGGTACGCCTGGCCCGGGTAATACGAACAACTGGGCGACGTTTACCGATCACGTCGTCGGCGCGACCGATCCGCACGCTGGCGCAACCATCGCGGGTGACGCGCTGGGGTCAACCTCCTTGACCGACACTATTCTATCGGTTCCGGCAGGTGACTTCGGAACGTTCACCTTCTTCCGCCGGATCAAGTAGCGAGCATCTTTCGCCTTCAGGCGAAAGCATGTCACGCAAACGGACACGGCGCGGGCTGCGCTTCAGGGCAAGTGCCCCGCTCTGAAAAACAGCCAGCGCCGTCTTTAGGTAAAGCAGAATTCAGAATCCAGAAGTCAGGAGTCAGAATAAAAGAAAATCAGTAGCAGCGGTTCTCCGCCCTTTCATTCTGGCTTCTGGATTCTGACTCCTGAATTCTGCTTTTACCCCTTTATCCCTGAACCTCTTCTATGATCGCTTCACGCCCCAAGGCAGTAACCATCATAGTTATTCTTCTCGCGATCCTTTTCGCAGAGCAGACAGGCGCGGTCGCGCTCGTCCTTGAAGGAGAAACGCCATCGGCAGGCGCTCTCATTGTCAACCGTGCCGAATCCACTTACGTGGACGATGAAGGGACTAGCTTTTCCACTGTCTCCCCCTCCGTCTTCGTCTCGGTCAAGACCGTCTCCTCGCTCACCGTCACGCCGGATGAAACTCAGCCTTCGGCGAGCGTCGGCCCGCTTGAGACTCTCACCCGCACCTTCCGCATCTGCAACCTGGGCAACACGCCCGACCTCTACACGATCACGCACGTCGAGGCGAATGCTCCGGCTCGCATCAGCAGTCTCTACTTCGACGTGGACGCGAGCGGCACAATCACTTCATCCGATGCGCTCATCACCGTCAACGAATCGCTTTCGCCGCGCGTTCAACCCGGCTTCTGTTTGAATGTTCTGGCGGTGCTTGAGACCAACGACGTTACCCCGCAAAGCAACATCACCATTCGGCTCGGCGCGCGCTCTAACGTCGAAGCTGCCGTCAATGGTCGCGGCGAAGATGAAGGCACGATCATCAACGCCGTCGGCACTGGCCCACGCCTGACCGCACCCGAAAGCGCGAGTCTTCCTCCCGTCAAGCTCGTCAACGACAACCCGCAGGCGATAGTCAGCCCCGGCAACCCGTTCACCTATACAATCAGTTTCCGCAACAGCGGCGATGTCACGGCGCGCAATGTGCTCGTCAGCGACGACCTCCCCGCAGAGATAGAGTTCGTTCCCTCCACCCTGCGTCTGGAAGAGCGCAATCTCACGGAGATGGAAGACGCGGACGAAGGAACAATCCGCAATCGTCGCCTCGAAATTCGCCTGAGCGAAGTTGCTCCCAATGCAGTTGCCCACATTTCCTTCAACGCGCGGCTCACGGGAAATGCTCCCGCAGGTGTGGGCGTCATCAACAGCGCAGTCGTTTCGGGGCAAAACGCGGCGGCGATTTCCAGCTCGACGGCTGTGGTCGTCGTTGATCCTTTCGGCACTGTCTTTTCGGGTCGTGGCGGCGCTGCCGCTCCCATCGGAGGCGCGAGCGTGGAGATTCTCCCGGATCAGGCGAGTGCAAGTCCCTTGCAGATTCCGGCGGGCTTAGGTTTCACGCCGAACACGGACAACGTCAACCCGTATTCGACAGACGGGCAGGGTCACTACAGTTTCGCTTTCCTGCCTGAACAGTTGGGAAGCCTCACTGCCCCGGCGCGCTATTTTCTAAAGGTCTCGGCGCAGAATTACATCACGCGCATGCTCGAACTCTCCGTTCACCCGACCGACTCAGGTCTCTTCGTAATGAGCGTCAACGCGCTCGACGGACAGCCCCTGGCTCGCACCGGAAGCTTTGAGCTGACCAGCGAGCCGGTCGAGATTCAGAATCTCGCAGCCATCGCTTTCAACATCCCCATGTTCGAGCAGCGCGGGCTTGAGATCAATAAATCCGTTGATAAGCCGCGCGCGGAGATCGGCGACACGCTCACCTACAGGATCGAAGTCCGCAACCCGACCGCCGCGCCGATTACGAACGTAATGATTAACGACCACCTGCCCGAGTCTTTCCACTATGCCGAGGGCACTGGACGAATCAATACGGGCACGGCGCTGGACAAGGCGGTCGAGCCGCAAATCAGCGGCAACGAATTGACCTTCAATATTGGCGACCTCGCTCCCGGAGCGGGCGTCAGAATTCTTTATCGCGTGCGCGTCGGAGCGAATGCGCGCACGGGACGACAGGAAAATCTGGCCGTCGCGTCGGGTGCGTTTCCGTCGGGCGAGCGAAGCCAGACGCAGCCTGCGCGCGCCTCTGTTTATGTCGGCGGCGGCGCATTCTCAACGCGACAGATATTGATGGGGCGCGTCTTTGATGACGTGAATCGCAACGGCATGTTCGACGATGGCGACGAAGCTGTGGCGGGTGTGCGTCTATATCTCAACTCCGGCCAGTCGGTCGTCACAGATTCGCAGGGACTCTACAACTTCCCATCTCTCAATGACGGCGCGCAGGTCATCTCGCTTGACCCTGTGAGTTTACCGACGGGCTACGCGCTGACGGATGGCGGCACTGTCGCGGGACGAAGCTGGACGCGTTTGCTTCGCACGCCTCTCGGCGGCGGCGCTCTGCTGCGCCAGAACTTCGCGCTGGTGCGCTCCGGTGGCGCGCTCAAAGAATCTGCGCGAATGTCTGCAAACACGAACGCCGGAAACTCGATTGCGAGTGTCACTGTCAAAAACGCTAGCGAAACTCCGGCGGTTATCAAAGGCGCATCAAGCACTGCCGCAACATTGGCCAATACGGCGCAGCCCACGCTCGCGGGTAAGTACGAGATGATTTCGACCGAGACGCTTGAGCCTGTCGCACCCGGCGAGGTGCGTGTGCTTAGCCCCGCGCCCGGCTCAGTCGTCATGTCACCGGCGATGCAGTTGGAGGCGCGCGTCGCTCTCAACTGGACGGTCAAGCTCGAAGTCAACGGCAACCGGATTTCGGATCAGAACATCGGAACCAGCCGCCTCGATCAGAAGAACAATGTTTCCACCTTTACCTTCGTCGGCATTAGTTTACGTCCCGGCGCGAATCGCGTGTCCGTGACAGCCATCAACCCGCAGGGCACGCCCGCTCGCACCGAAGAACTGACGGTGATGGGACGCGGCCCCGTGCGGAGGCTTGAGATTGTCCCCGAAGCAACGGAAGTGCAGGCGGGCGGGCGCGACTCTATAGTTTTGCGCGTTCGCGCCTTTGACCAGTGGAACAATCCTGCGCTTGACGATCAGGTGGCGATTAAGACTTCTGAAGGAAGATTGCTGCGCCCGGATGACGCCGCCGGTGACGCGAAAACTGAGAAGCCGAGCGCCGCTGGGTCTAATCAAGCGAACAACGTCAACGACCTGAAGAGCCCTGAAGAGAACAATCAACCGAGCAGGCATGCGTTCGTCCGGCTCGAAAATGGCGAGGCTCTCCTGAAATTCATCGGCGCGGGCGCGCCCGGCGAAGCCGAGTTGCTGGCGAAAGCCGGTCAAGCGGAAGCTCGCGCACGGGTTCGCATCACGCCGGAGTTGCGCCCCACCATCATGGTCGGCCTCGCGGAAGTATCAATCGGCAAGGGCGTGCCCGAAGTGGCCGCACGCGGCGAAGAAGGAAATGTTCGCAGCCGTCTGAGCTTCTTCTACAACGGGCGCTTGCGGGGCGACAGCATGTTGACGCTCTCCTATGATTCACAGCGCCCGATCAATCGCACGGCGGGGCGCGACCGTCTCTTCCAGCTTGACCCGCTCGACCGTGTCTACCCGCTCTTCGGCGATTCCTCGACCCGCATGGAAGCCGCGCAATCAAACTCGAAGCTCTACGCTCGGATAGATCGCAAACGCTCCTACCTGATGTTCGGCGATTACGATGCCGACATGAGCGATCTTGCTTTGACGGGCTACGGGCGCAAGCTGACGGGCGTCAAAGTTCATCTCGAAAACTCTAACGGGGATTTTCTCACGCTGACGGGCGCGCGCCCCGACACCGCTTTTGCACGCGACGTGTTTCCGGCAGGCTCTCTCAGTCTGATGCGTCTCTCGCACGCAGAGATTCTGCCCGGCTCGGAACAAGTCACGCTGGAAGTGCGCGACCGTCGCAATCCCGAAATCATCCTCAGCCATGAGACTCTCTCCCGCTCGATTGATTACAATCTGAACCCGGTCAATGGAGAGATGTTCCTCCTGCGCTACGTTTCGACATTTGATTACGCGCTCAACCTCACGCAGATCGTCGTCACCTACGAGCATCGCGCCGAAGGTTTTGCGACCTCAGTTTATACGGGGCGCGCGAAAAAGAATTTCGAGAAACTGGGTCTCCAGCTCGGTCTCTCGGCGGTCATGCAGCGCGCAGCAGACTTTGGCACTTTCTTTCTCACTGGCCTCGACGGCGAGAAGAAGCTGCCGAATCATGGAACGTTAACGTTTGCCTACGCGCGCAGCCAGGGCGAGTTTATGGGCGCAAGCAGCGCCTTCTCGCTCGGCGCGGACGGGCATGACGGGCAGGCTTATCAAGTCGAATTGACGCAGCCGCTCAACTTCTACGAAGCCTTGATCCGCGCGCGTTACTCGAATGCCTCGGAAGGCTTCTTCAATCCTTTCGGCGCGACTGTCACACCCGGCTCTCGCCACAGTGAAGTCGCTTTCGAACTCAAGCCGCGCGCAAAATCCCTCCTTCGCTTCGGCTTCACGAACGAGCGCAACCACACCGCATCCGTTGACAACTCGCGCAATACCTTTTCAGCCGGATGGGATCAGATCGTCAATGACCGCCTGCGCTTTCATTTAGCTTATGATCGCCGCCGCTTCACGGACGAGCTGAATGATACTTCGATCAATTCAAATCTAGTGACGGCGGGCGCGGAGATGAAGGTCACGGATAAATTGGAAGTCTCCGTCAAGCGTGAGCAGAATCTGGGCGAAGCTGACCCGACCTATCCGAACCAGACGACGCTCTCCGCCACGTACCAGGTCAATAACTGGACGAAGTTTTTCCTGACACAACGACTCTCTTCTGCGGCCATCAAGCCCATCGGCGATTTCACGCAAACGGGTTTCGCTTTCAGCAGCGCACGGCGCGAGACGGCCATCGGCGTCGAGTCGCGTTTCGGCAAGTACACTAATGTGACGGGGCGCTATCAACTGGAGAACGGCATCAGCGGCACGGACAGCTTCGCCGTCATCGGCCTCCAGAATCGCCTTCCTGTCTCCAAAGAACTCTCGCTTGAGCTGGGCTTTGAGCGCGGCTTCCACCTGGCCGGAAACGGGGAGAGCTTCAACAGCGCGACTATCGGCTTCGGCTGGCAACCCACCAAGGATTTCCGCACGAATGCGCGCTACGAGTTTCGTGATCGTGCGGGTCACGGACAACTGGTCGCTCTCGGCGCAGCAGGACGACTCAATGAGGGCATCACCACGCTCGCACGTTTGCAGTTTTCGCGCTCAGGCTTTGCAGGCCGCGACACGTCCTCGCTCGAAGGCATGCTGGCTCTGGCGATTCGACCTCTCAAATCTGACCGCGCGGGATTGCTCTTGAGCTACACGCATCGCTCGCTGGAGCAGGATGGCGTGGACAATGGCGCGGCGACCAGCGACCGCATTGATTCGCTCGCGACCGACGGTTATTACCAGATGACGAAAGATGTTGAGCTTTACGGTCGCTTCGCGCTTCGCTTCAACGCCAACAGCCAGCCGGGACTTCCCTTCACCTCGACGCTGACTTACCTGACACAGGGGCGGGTTCAGTATCGTTTGTCGCCGCGTTTCGACTGGGCTGGCGAAGCACGCTTCCTCATCCAGCCCTCTTCCGGCACGTCGCGCTCCGTCTATGGAACTGAGCTGGGTTTCTGGGCTATGCCCGATCTGCGTTTGGGTGTCGGCTATAATTTCACGCTGGCGGGCGAGCCTGACGGCGTGAGCCTGATGCCCGCGCGTCGCGGGTTCTACTTTACTATCTCCTCGAAGCTCTCAAATCTCTTTGATCTCTTCGGCACGTCGCGCGCCGGTCTCGCCAATCGTGGCAGCAACAACGACGACGCTCCATCTTCGCCGCCACAACAGAAAGAAGGAGAGAAAAAATGAGACGCTCGCGAGCGTCTTTTGAATCCTTGAGTCGAACGCCGTGGCTTGTCTTGCTGGTCGCGGCGGTCTTGCTGTGTGCGCCGCACGCGGCTGAGGCGCAGACGGGATGCGCCGTCCCCGGCAAAGACGGAGCAGCGACCCTTTCCGGCATCATCAACACTTACCATCCGGGCACGTCGTCCACCACAACCTCGCTGACCGTTGGCCTCTCAAGGTTTGGCGGAGCTTCGACACCGATTTCGGCGGGCGACCTTCTGCTCGTCATCCAGATGCAGGACGCAGATATTTACTCGGTCAACGACAACAGCAGGTACGGCGACGGCGTCAACAATGATCCGGGCAGCGGCTGGACTGCGGCCAATTTTTCGGGCGCTTACGAGTATGTCGTTGCGACAAGCTCCATCTCTTTGAGCGGCGGGACGATTTCAATTCGTGGGTCGGGCGCGGGCGGCACTCTCCTTTATACCTACACCAACGCCAACGCGAACAGCACGCAGGGACAGAAGCGCTTTCAGGTCGTTCGCGTGCCGCAGTATTCGACCGCGACGATGACTTCCTCTTTGACAGCCGCGCCGTGGAATGGCGAGACCGGCGGCATCCTCGCCTTCGACGTAGCGGGCGCGCTCAACCTCAATAGCGCGACGGTGAATCTCTCCGGCATGGGATTTCGCGGCGGTGGCACACGCCAACTTACCGGCGACTCAACTGGTGCCGCTGCCGGTGATGATTATCGCAGCGATTCCAGCCTTAATGTGCATGGCTCGAAGGGCGAAGGAATTGCTGGCACGCCGCATTACGTTTATAACGAGCTGACCAACTCGATAGACAACACCGGCGCGGAAGGCTACCCGAACGGGAGCCATGCGCGCGGCTCTCCCGGTACGGCTGGCGGCGGCGGTACAGACTCTGACCCTGCTGCTAATCAGCAGAACTCCGGCGGCGGCGGCGGTTCAAACGGCGGCTTCGGCGGCAAAGGCGGTAACACCTGGCAAGCTAACGCGGCTATGGGCGGTTTCGGAGCGCTGGCTTTTCCCGCCACAATCACCCGCATCGTGCTGGGTGGTGGCGGCGGCGGCGGAACGAAGAACAACAGCGATGGCCTGACGGCGGCCAGCACTGGCGCTGCGGGCGGCGGTATTGTGATGATTCGCGCCGGAAGCACCAGCGGCACTGGCACGATCAACGTTGATGGGTCGGACGCTTCCGATGTCACGCTCAACGATGGCGGCGGCGGCGGCGGCGCGGGCGGCAGCGTCGTCTTTATAGCCGGTAACAGCCTGGCCGGGCTAACCGTTTATGCGCGCGGCGGCGACGGCGGCGACGCCTGGCCAGCACGCGCTCCGGGTAGCCCCGCACCCGGCGAGCGGCACGGGCCGGGCGGCGGCGGCGGCGGCGGCGTGATTCTTCTTTCGGGCGCTGCAACCTCGACCAGCGTCACCGGCGGTGCAAGCGGCGTCACGACGACGGCCTTAGATACTTATGGTACATCCGTGAGCGGGAGCGGCATTGTCAGCACCAGCACGACTGCGGCGTCCGTTCCCGGAATCAGAAGAGGCTCGCAATGCCTTCCTTCTCTGGCCACGACGAAGACCACGAGCACGGCCAGCGTCACCAACACACCGACGGGCACGACCGCCACCTACACGATTACGGTCACCAACGCCGCCAGCCTCGGCTCAGCCATTCAGGTCAACATCTCTGACGCGCTCCCGACCAATTTCACCTACGCCTCGACCTCTTCGGTCGCCGCGACCCTTGGCGCGACGCAGGATTCTGTGGTCAACCCGACCGTCGGCGCGACCAATCCATCGTGGGGCGTCTTCACCATCCCCGGCGGCGGGCAGGTACGAATTATTTTTACGGTCAGCATCTCGCGGAGCGTCATCACAGGCACGTATCAAAATCCCGCGACGGCGACTTATCTTGACCCCGTGCGCACGCTCGCCGCTCCCAACAACACAGTGTCCTCCAGCTACGTCGCGGCTTCGAGCACCGGCGAAGATGTCACCGTGACCTCGCGCGCCGACATGACGATTACGAAATCGCACACGGGCAACTTCACGCAGGGGCAGACGAACGCGACTTACACGCTGACAGCCACCAACTCCGGCTCAGGTCAGACCTCCGGCGTTGTCACCGTCACGGACACTCTGCCCGCCAGCCTGACGCCCACAGGTTGGTCAAGCACTGGAGGGGGCTGGGCTTGCCTCATCAACTTGCAGGTTGTCACCTGCACGCGCTCGGATGCGCTCGTCGCGCCGAACAGTTATCCGGCTATAGACATCACCGTCACCGTCTCGACAACTGCGCCCGCGAGCGTGACCAACACCGCGTCAGTTTCCGGCGGCGGCCAGACCAACACTGCGAATGATACCGCCAGCGACCCGACGACCATCAACGGGGTCGCAGACTTGCGAATCGCCAAAGCCCACACAGGCAATTTCACCGTCGGCGTCAACGGCACTTATACCTTGACGCCCAGCAACGCGGGCAGCGCGGCGACGAGCGGCACGATCACCGTCACAGACAATTTGCCGACCGGCCTGACTGTGGCTTCGCTTCCTTCGGGCACGGGCTGGGATTGCTCCGCTACCGTCATCGGCAGCAGCACGATGAGCTGCACCAGCAGCACATCCATCCCCGCAACCACCACGAGTCCGAACCCGATCACGCTCATCGTCGTCGTCAGCCCCGCGGCGTTTGCTGCCTCGCCCGTCACCAACGTGGCGAACATTTCAGGGGGCGGCGAGCCCGCCTTCAATAACGGCAACAACAGCGCCTCGGACGCGACGACGATCAATCCCGTCGTGGACGTGCGCGTAGCCAAAACCCACACCGGGAACTTTACCGTCGGCGTCAACGGTTCTTATACGCTGACGGCGAGTAACGCGGGCACAGCGAACACCAGCGGCACGATTACGATTACAGATAATTTGCCGACGGGACTGACCGTCGCGTCCTTGCCCGGCGGGACTGGATGGAATTGCTCGACGACCGTCATCGGCAGCAGCACCGCGACGTGTACCAGCAGCACAGCTATCAACGCTGGCACGACCAGCCCTAATCCCATCTCGCTCACGGTCAGTGTCAGTGCTGCTGCGTTCACGGCTTCGCCTGTGACGAATGTGGCGAACATCTCCGGCGGCGGTGAACCGGCCTACAACAACGGCGACAATTCGGCGAGCGACGTTACCGTAATCAACGGCGCGCCCGACCTGACCGTCGCCAAGACGCACACCGGCAATTTCACGCGCGGCTCGACCGGCAGCTACAACATCACCGTTACCAATTCGGGAACGGCGAACACGAGCGGGCTCGTCACCGTCACAGACAATTTGCCCGCTGGCCTGACTGTGGATTCGATTCCTTCGGTGGCAGGCTGGGACTGCTCAACGACCGTCGTCGGCAGCGCCACCATGACTTGCACGCGCTCGAACGCTCTAGCCCCTTCGATTAGTTATCCGATCATCAGTCTCACCGTCAGGGTTGCTCAAAGCGCAGGTTCGTCTCTGACCAACGCTGCGTCGGTCTCCGGCGGCGGTCAGAACAATACCGCAAACGATACTGCCAGCGACCCGACGACCATCGTCTCAAGCTCCGATTTGAGCCTGACGAAGGTGACGAACAACTCCGGCAACGGCGTTGGCACCACCGCCACCTTCACCATCACGCTGACAAACACTGGGCCATCGGATGCGACGGGCGTCGCCGTCCGCGATCAACTACCCGCCGGATTGACTTACCTCAATGCAATTACGAGCGTCGGCAGCTACAGCAGCGCGACCGGCATCTGGACAGTGGGGAACGTCGCGAGCGGGCTCAGCCCAACGCTTCAGATTTCTGCGCGCATTGACGCGCTCGGCGCGATTACCAACACCGCGCAGGTGTCTGCATCAAACCAGCCCGATCCAGATTCGACGCCGAACAACAACAACGCGGCGGAAGATGACCAAGCGAGCGCCGGTCTTTCCACCTCGCCGCCTGACATCAAGCTCTGCAAGACCATCGTTGGCCAGCCGTGCCCCCCTTCGGCTCCGCCTTCCCTGCCGCCCGGCAGCGACATTTCCTACGTTATTACATTCGCCAACACCGGCGGCTCTTACGCTACCACCTTCGTCATCACCGACCCCGTCCCGCAACACACCGACTTCAAAGTCGGCTCCGTAGCTACCGATCTCGCTTCGACCGGCCTGAGCGTGTCCGTCTTTTACTCTTACGATAACGGAAACAACTTCGTCTCAACCCTGCCCGTCAGTGGTGACGGAGGCGCGCCCGCTGGCTACAACCGCACAGTCACACACATCCGCTGGCAATTCACCGGCAATCTCAGCCAGATCGCTCCCAACAATGCGGGCAGCGTCGGCTTCACCGTGCGGATACAGTAAAAGCAGGAGACAGAAGACAGAATACAGGAGTCAGAAGGGATAAGGTGGAAGCCGCATTTCTTCTGATTTTCTTTTCTTCTGTCTCCTGACTTCTGTGTTCTGTCTTCCGCTTTGGTATAGTAGCCGCATTATGTCAAGCGGGGATTCCAGGCGGCTGAGCGACCTGACGGTCGGCGATGCCAAGCGCATTCTGGTTTACGGTGCAGCCCTCGTACTCGCCGTCGTTCTTTTCTTCATGCTCATCGGCAAGGTTCTGGTCGCGCTCCTTCTGGGAATCGTCGCGGGCGTGTATCTGCTGCCGGTTCAGGAATGGCTCGAAACGCACCTGCACCGGCGCGCGGGAAGCGCGCTCATCACCATCGCGCTCATAGTCATCCCCTTGGTGACCCTCACGGGTTACGCCTGGCACGAACTCTCCAGCTACTCGAATCGCGTCTTCGAGCAGCGCGACGAAATCATCAACACCATCAGCGATTCGCTCGCGCGTTATCTTCCCGTTGAGCGCGAAGGCACGCGAGTCAACCTGCAAGCGGCTTTTACCGAAGGGCTGACGCGCTCGGCGGAAGTCATCAAATCCCTGCGCGACCAGGCCGCGCTCCTGCTCGCCTCGCTTTCGCTCTTTTTCTTCACCATCTACTATGTCCTGACGCACCGCATCCGCATTGTTTCTTACATCAAGGTGCGTGTGCCCGGCGATTATCTTCCCTTTTACGAGAAGCTCGCGGCCAACATCGGCGGAGCTTTGCGCGGCGCTCTGCGAGCAGTCTTCATTGACCAGTCGCTCAAGGCGCTCGTCATCATCATTCTGAATTTTATTTTCGGTGTGCCGTTGGCGGTCGTGCTCGGCCTCGTCACTTTCCTCCTGGGCTTCTTCCCGCTGCTGGGCGAATGGGCGATTTACATTCCCATCTCGATCTACCTGTTCGTCTTTCGCAACGATCCGGTGGCTGCCGGAATTTATCTGGCGGTCGGAATCAGCATGACGCTTGGCTCATCACTCCTACTGCGTCCCAAGCTCGCGAGCGCGAGCGCGCGGCGATTCAATTTCTACTGGATGCTGTTGGCGCTGGTGGCGGGCGTTTATGTCTTCGGCATTGCCGGTGTCGTGCTTGGGCCCGCAATCCTTGGTTTCGTCAAAGCGGTCGCAGACACTCTCTTCGGCGACGTGCGCTACGAAACCTCTTTGCTCAAGGAAGAAGCACAACAACAAAACGAACCCTTAGCCGAGAAGGCGCGAGGCGAAGCAGCCACCGTCACGGACTGAAAATCATTGACTCGCCGCCCGTCGCTGGCATATTGTCCAACTCTCCCGAAATCCGGCTATCGTGGGCTGAGGTTGTCACAGTAACTCAAGGTCATGGGTTGCTTCAACCCACTGCAATTGAAGTTTTCCTTTGCGCCTCGCTTGTTCGCTCCTGGCGGTTGTTGCGGTCTCGCTCGAAAGGCGGCTGTGATGGGCACAAAACCAATGGTGTTTCCGCTCGACGCTGATGGCCGTGTCTATGTGCTGCACAATGAAGCGGACGAACCCGTCTGCACCGGATCGCGCGAAACCTGCTATCGCCTGCTGGAATTGATGCTGGAAGTCAAGAAGCGTGCGGATGAGATTGAATTGAGAATGACAGAATCAGCCGAGCAGGAAGTCGCCAGAGCAGCGAGCGCGGGAGCGTAGAAAAGCAGAATTCAGAATCCAGAAGTCAGGAGTCAGAAGAAAAGAAAATCAGAAGAAGGGCTTCAGCCTCTTATTCTGGATTCTGAATTCTGGCTCCTGAATTCTGTTTTATCCCGGCGGCCAGTTGAGTGTCCGACCACCGAGCACGTGCAGGTGGAGATGGAAGACGGATTGGCCTGCACCTGCGCCCGTGTTGATGATGGTGCGATAGCCACTCTCGGAAAGTCCTTGCTCGTTAGCGATGCGCGCCGCCACGCGCAGGAGATGGCCGAGCATCGCTTCGTCCCTTTGCGTGGCTTCGTCGAGCGATTCCGTGTGGTCGCGCGGGATGACGAGCACATGCACAGGCGCTTGCGGGTTGATGTCGCGAAAGGCCACGCAGCGCTCGTCCTGATGAACGATGTCAGCGGAAACTTCTCCCGCAACGATTTGACAAAAGAGACAGTTCATAAAATCAGTGACAAGTGACAGGTAACAGGTGACAAGTTGGAACAGCGAGCGACGAGAACAATAGCTTTTTTCCTGTCACTTGTCACCTGTCACCTGTCACGGCGCTATTGAGCGGCCCGGTGACGGAATCTCTGATGCGCTCGATGTCTGCGCCGACGGCGTTGAGCTTGTCTTCGATCTTCTCGTAGCCGCGATCAATGTGATAGACGCGATCAATGAGAGTTTCGCCTGTGGCCGCTAATCCGGCGAGGACGAGCGAGGCGGAAGCTCTCAAATCCGAAGCCTGCACGGGCGCGCCCGTCAACACTGTTGGCCCTTCCACTACAGCCGTCTTCCCCTCAATCTGGATTCGCGCGCCCATACGCTGCATCTCCGAAGCGTGCATGAAGCGATTCTCGAAGATGGTCTCCGTAATCACCGAGCGACCTTCCGCCTGCGTCATCAAGGCCATGTACTGCGCCTGCATGTCAGTGGGAAAACGCGGGTGCGGCTCGGTGGTGACATCACTTGCACGCAAACCCTTCTCACAACAACGCACCCGCAGAGTGCTCTGGTTCAATTCTTCGATTTCAACGCCGACCTCGCGCAGCTTGCTGATGACTATCGCGGAGTGTTCCGGGCGACACCCTTTGATTTCCAGCTCGCCACCCGTGATGGCGGCGGCAACCATAAACGTGCCCGTCTCGATGCGGTCGGGGATAATGGTGTGCTCCGCGCCACCAAGAGCTTCGACGCCTTCGACCGTAATGGTCGAACTGCCTGCGCCGCGCACACGCGCGCCCATCTTGTTCAAAAGTTCCGCGAGGTCTACTATCTCCGGCTCGCGCGCCGCATTGTGCAGGACGCTTTTGCCTTCGGCGAGGGATGCCGCCATCAGCAGATTTTCAGTTCCCGTCACCGTGACTTTATCAAAATGAACCTCTCCGCCGCGCAGGCGTCCACGCTGCGGGGCACGCGCCACAACATCGCCTGATTCCAGGCCGACTTCCGCGCCGAGATATTGAAAGCCCGCGAGGTGCAGGTCAATCGGGCGCGTGCCGATGGCGCAGCCGCCCGGCAAAGAGACGCGCGCTTTGCCGAAACGCGCGAGCAGCGGCCCTAGCGCGAGTACCGAGGCACGCATCGTCTTGACCAACTCATACGGCGCTTCAAAAAGCTCTATGTGATTGGCTGTGATCTTGTGCGTGCGGAGTTCCGGCGTGAGCACGGTTGCGCCGAGGTCTTCCAGGAGACGGCGTTGCGTGATGATGTCGCGCGCGTAAGGCAGGTTGTGCAGCGTGACGGTCTCAGCCGTGAGCAGGGCGGCGGCCATGCAGGGCAGCGCCGAATTCTTCGCGCCGCTGATCTGGACGCGCCCGCGCAGGGGGCGACCGCCGGTGATGCGGAATTTATCCATAGACTGAAGAGATTAAATGAAAACAGGCAAAAGGTGAAAGGCAAAAGGATGTCAGGCTGATTTCGCAACTGAAGTGCAGGAAGGGAGGCAATGCCGAACGATAGAAACCGAAAGCGTTATTATCTTTACCGAGTTCATATAATCAGTAGTTAGGCGCTCACTAGATGGAATAGATTATTGTTGACATATAAAATCAGTGAGAATATCGTGCTCTCGTTCGGTTTGGTTCTTGCTAGCAGTGCATTTCCTCGTTAGCCTCATATGGTCACTTTGAACTGATAGCAATCCTAGCATTAGTCGCTATCGCTCCAAATTAGGTTTTATTTTTCCAATCAGACGAGGTACATCATGGCTCAAGTGAAACATCCGTATTTATACGGACTCGTACTTTTGATCTTAGTCTTAATTACCGGACTGCTTGGATGGAAATTCCCCATCAACACGCCCAAACGGATCACCGAGTTCTGGCTAATCAATATAGTCTCCTTAGCACTCTTTGCCACAATAGCCGGTCGTGGCATTACCGGCTTATGGCGAGGAGTATTAATAGATGAAAGAAACAAGATGAGTCTCTCCAGATTACAACTGGCTCTCTGGACTATCCTGATACTATCAAGTTTCTTGACTGCGGCTCTCATTAATACCCATAAAGGGCAGCCAGATGATCCCCTCTCAATCATCATACCTGAGGCCTTATGGGGACTGATGGGTATCAGCACCGCCTCTCTTATCGGATCATCACTTATCAAAAGTCCTAAAAAGGACGCCCCGACGAATGATGAGGAAAAGAATAAAACTTTAGATCTTTTGAAAACCCAAGGGGTAGACACCAGCAAAGTTGATGTTCAAGGCCAAATCATTGTTAATCAAAATCCAGAGGACGCCAGTTGGGTCGATCTTTTCAAGGGAGACGAAGTTGGCAACGCAGCTCATCTTGATCTAGGCAAAATTCAGATGTTTTTCTTCACGTTGGTTGTGTGGTTTGCCTATGCAGTTGTACTTGCTCAAAAATTCCAGAATGTTCCCTCTACTGGGATTCCTGCGTTTCCTGATTTGAGCACAGGCATGCTGGCGTTGTTAGGTATTAGTCACGCAGGCTATCTGGCAAATAAGGCTGTCCCGCACACCCCACAGCAGCCTGGATAATGATTTATGAATATTTAAGCTTGCACCGCGCCCAACGACTCGTTCAACTCGATCCGCGATAGCATGTCTCTCATCATCCTTCCTCCGGTGCAAGTTGGATGCTGTTCGCGCAGGTTAATTCAGGCGTTAGCCATCAAATAATAATATACTTCGACTATGAAAGTTCTTGAAACAGAGCGGCTCATCCTGCGTCGGCTGACGGTTGAAGATAGCGAGTTTATTCTTGAACTCTTGAATGATCCTTCGTGGTTACGGTTTATCGGTGATAGAGGTGTGAGGACGCTTGATGCTGCTCGTGACTACATTTTGCGGAGTCTGGTTACGATGTACGAGCGGCTTGGCTTCGGGCTGTATTTGACTGAGCTAAAGGGTGAGGGCATCCCCATTGGAATTTGCGGCCTGATTAAAAGAGATTCTTTGGAAGATGTGGATCTTGGATTCGCCTTTCTGCCGGAATTCCGGGGGAAAGGATATGCCTATGAGTCTGCCCTTGCTGTGATGGCGTATGGGAAAAGAGCATTTGGCTTGAATCGTCTGGCAGCCATCACCTCGCCAGACAATTATGGTTCAGCCAAGCTCCTTGAAAAATTAGGATTTAACTTTGAAAGAATGATTAGACTGCCCGGTAATAGCACAGAGGTTAGTTTGTTTGCCTCGGACATTAAACAACTCATTTAACCGGACGTGCAATCATCATGATGGCTCTTAAACTCCATCTTAATTGCGCGCTGGTTAGATACCGTGTTAGGTGTCAAGCATTTTGTGCATACAGCGGATCATACGGCTTGCCACTCTTCAAGACTCCGTAAGCAAGGTGAATCAGTTTACGCATCACCGCACCGATGATCTGCATCTCG
>JAVHVE010000052.1:0-100189 GCA_032160705.1 Acidobacteriota bacterium
AGAATCGTCATACAAGATAAAATCACCATAATCGATTACATAAAACTTCTCTTACGCTAAGCAAATCATAAATTACCAATTGTGTTCCCGGCCTTGAAAGGCCGGGCTAAACTCACGCGCCGCTCACGCGGCGTTTTTGTGCGAACTCTTTGATTAACTGCCTTCCAATCCGCAATCCGAAATCCGCATTCCGCATTCCGTAATTGAGCAACCTTCCTTCATGCTGTACAATCCCATGCAAACGCAGGGCGCTCGTCTCTCGCTAGCCTGCGCGTTTCCCTATGCGGTCGCAGCACGAATGAAAAGCCGATCAGTCAAACGCTTTATCTTCCCCTTGGCAATGGTTCTGTGCTTTTTGCTGGCTGCGCCTTTGTGCGTGAGTGGTCAAACGGAAGAGTGGACAAGCGTTCAATCAAAAAACTTCCTGCTCGTCGGCAACGCCAGAGAGCGCAACATCCGCAAAGTAGCGGCGCAGCTCGAACAGTTCAGAGAAGCCTTCCTGCGCCTGCTCCCCATAGACCACTTTGATTCATCCGTGCCTTTGACAGTCATCGTCTTCAAAGACGACGCGGCTTACAGGCCGTTTGAGCCGCTCTATAGCGGGCAGCCCGCCGAGGTCGCAGGCTTCTTTCAATCCAGCCCGGACGTTGATTACATCACGCTCTCCGTTGACCGTGAGCAAGTGCGCGAGCCCGAAGCGCTGGCCTTCCATGAGTATGTGCATTTGCTTGTCCGAAACAGTTTCGGCGACGTGCCGCTCTGGTTCAACGAAGGTTTGGCCGAATACTACAGCACGTTTGAAATCGCGAACGGCAACAAAAAAGTGACGCTCGGCAAGCCCGCGAGCAATCGCGTTCGGACATTGCGAACGCACACTCTGCTGCCGCTGAAGACGCTCTTCAAAGTTGATGACAACTCCCCTTACTACAAAGAGCGGGACAAGCGAGACATCTTCTACGCAGAGTCGTGGGCGCTGATGCATTACCTGCTGAGCGGGTCGCGGCGCATACAGCTTTCAACCTATCTTCAACTGCTGGCGAAGGGACGAGGCATAGAGGATGCTTTCCGGCAGGCTTTCCAGACAGACTTTGCGACCCTCGAACAGGAGTTGCGCGCTTACATCGCCCTCAATCAATATCCGCAGCAGACGATTACTTTCGATAAGCGTCTGGAGTTTGATACGTTCACGCGGAGCACGCCGCTCAAAGAATCGGAAGCGCAGTTCTACCTGGGCGACTTGCTGCTGCACACCAACCGGCTTGACGAGGCCGCCGTTTATCTTCAAAAAGCTATTGCGCTCGACCCGAACCTGGCAACGGCGCATGCCTCGCTCGGCGTGTTGCACATGCGGCAAAGTCGCTTCGCTGATGCAAAGCGGCATCTGGAACTCGCCAGCACAGGCTCACAGAATTATCTGGTGCATTACTATTACGCCTACGTGCTCAGCCGCGAAGGGGCAGAGTCAGCCAATCCCATTGATGGCTATTACGAAGCGGAGACGGCGCAACTGATGCGCGCGGAGCTAAAAAAAGCGATTGAGCTTGCGCCGAATTTTGCTGAAGCTTATCGCCTGCTGGCTTTCATCAACCTGGCCAGGAATGAACATCTTGACGAGGCCATCGTGCTTCTGAAGCAAGCCATCAATCTTTCATCCAGAAGACAGGAGTTTGCGCTCCTGCTGGCGCAAGTTCACCTGCGCCGTGAGGAATTCGATCTCGCGCGCAGGGTTCTCGATCCGCTCGTCCTCAGTAGTATCAATCCACAGGTGTACACTCAGGCGCAGTCGTTGCTCGTCTCGGTCGCAAACCGTGAAGAATACCTGGCTCGCGTCAAAGCTTTGAACGAGAAAATCGCCGCAGACGCTGCTAAAGAAGATACCCCGCCCGGCGTTCTTCAACCATGCGACGCGCCACAGCCGGGGCCGCAGTTGAAAAAATTGCGATTTGCGGGCGAGCAGTTGTGCGGATTGCTTGTCCGCATCGAGTGTGAAGAAAAAGGCGTCATCCTTGTCGTCGAAGCCGGAGCGCGCACGTTTCGTTTGCGCAACGACTCACTCAATCGCATCAGATTTGTGACCTACACGGCAGATGTCAAAGGCCAGGTGACGTGTGGCCAGCTCGCACAGGCGACACCCGTTCTTGTGACCTACCGTCCGGCCAGCAATGCTGCCGGGCAAACAGACGGCGAAGTGATCGCCGTCGAGTTCGTGCCGAGGGAATGGAACGCGAATCACTGAAAAGCAGGAGTCAGAAGACAGAAGACAGGAGACAGAATAAAAGAAAATCTGTGAATGTGGTTGCCGCCTTACTCTTCTGACTTCTGTCTTCTGACTCCTGCTTTTAGGAGCTAAAGCTATGGCTTCGGAAAAATCTCTCTTGCGTGCGCTAGACCTGTTGACCGTCGCTCCTCATACCGAAATCCAGGCGCTCACCCTCGGTGGAAGCGATCATGCCAGAAGCATCAAGCGAATCGTCGGCTCGAAAAACGTGGTCGCTGTCGGAATTAGTGAGAAGGAATCCAAAGGCAAGATGACCGGCTATCTGGCGCTGACTTTTTATGTCGAAAAGAAAGTCCCGCTCAGTCAACTGCGCGCAAACGATGTCATCCCACCGGCTCTTCCCGAATCCGTGGGCGGCCCGCATGCGATTTCGACGGATGTCAAAGCCATCGGTCTCATCCACCCCGAAATAAATGTAACTCGCAATCCCGTGCAGCCTGGCAATAGTATCGGACACGTTAACGTGACGGCAGGCACGCTCGGAGCTTTTGTCGAGAAAGACAAGCAACTCCTGATTCTCAGCAATAGCCACGTCCTGGCAAATTGCGGCAAAGGTAAAGTCGGCGATGTGATCCTTTATCCAGGAAAGCACGATGGCGGCAAGAAGCCTAAGGACTCGGTCGCCAAGCTCGTAGACTTCGTCGAGTTTCAGGTCGGGGGCGACTTCGTCAACAAGGTGGACTGCGCGCTGGCCGAACCTTTGGAGAGGCGCATGGCGGACATCAAAAAAGGGATTAAAGGATTAGGTCTGCCGAAAGGCATCATCAAGCCGAAGCGCGGGATGAAAATCACGAAAGTTGGCCGCACAACCGGCAAGACAACCGGGCGCGTGCTCGACATAAACTTCCGTACTACTATCAACTATCCGGGCGTCGGATTCGTTGGATTCATTGACCAGGTGCTCTGCACACGTTATACGGACGGAGGCGATTCAGGCTCGCTCGTCATTGATAAGGAATCAGGCAAAGCTGTTGGCCTGCATTTCTCCGGCTCTGCGCCCGCAGGCGAGAGTCGCGGCAGCAGCATCTTCAACCCGATTCATGATGTGCTGGAAGCTCTCGGCGTCAAGCTCGTGACCAAATGATGAGCCTGAAGGGAAAGGTGGTTGACATGGCCAGTGAGAAAGAAGCGAACCTAGCCCGCACGCAATACTCCGATTTCCTCAGAGAACTCGGGGCGCACTCCATCGGAGTAGATGAGCGCAAGCGTCAGGAAGAGCCGGGCTTTGCGGTCATCGCCTTCTTCGACAAGAGACCCTCCAAAACAGTTCCTCAAACTCTGAAAGTCAGAAGCGGCAAGCAGACGATTGCTGTACCGCTCGAAGTCGAAATCATGAAGATGCCTTCACCCGAATAGCTTCTTTCAGACTTCGCGGGTTGTTCGAAATCAGACAAGGCGGCAAATGACAATGTATGCAATAAAGCCACAGTCGAGCCATAAGCTGCCATCCTGCCTCAGCCCTTCCATAAAAATTCTCGTCCATATCGAGCGCGCGAGCGTCTAAACAAGTATCTGGAACAAATCAAGCAGACTTTAGCTCAAGCCTGAAAGATTGTGGCCTCGCGTTTGCAAGAAAGACAACACCCGGACGTTCAAGCGAATAATAATTGAACTCTGAGGGACGAAATTCGTTAAAGAGAGAAAGCACAAGAGAAGTAAAGGTCATGATGACTAAGAAAACCCCGATCAAAGTAATCAAGCGCGAGGAGCGCAAGCGCCAGGAAAAGGCGAGCGAACAGCCCCAAAACGCCATCAAATCAGCGCAGGAAACCGCGCGTGATATGGTCAGCACCGTGACGAACTGGGTGAATGAATTCCAGCAAAAGCGCCGCACGGAGACGTCGCGCGCGCTTCAGACCCTCTTCCCGGAGCCAACGCAGCCAAACGAGGCGTAAAACTTTTCCTCCACGCGGAGCGCGCGCCTCTGCACCATTTCGCAGCAACACAAACGAAAACGAACAAAGGGCAGTAACTCAAAGGGCGATCTTTCATGGTCGCCCTTTTGCTTTTGAAAAGTTTTACGGATTCCTCACGCACCGGACGAACCAACGTCAGGGGGCTTTCCCGCCTTTTCCTCTCTATCAATAACAGCGAGTCAAATAACGCACTGGCCTGGACGTTGACAGAGACGCGCCTGAGAATTTAGCATCGCGGCACGCAGGGAAAGTGTGAGACCGAGAGCGCCGTGAAAAAGATTCAATCCAAGCGCGGCAAGAAAGCAATTGAGCGACCCGTGTTTGATGGCATCCGCAAGCCGCTTGCGCCGCCGGGTCATCCGCTCAGTCACGCTAAGCCGGACGACCGGGCACGCCCCGCAATGCGTAAAGCCAAGCATAAACGTCGCCCGGACGTAACGGATGGAGAAACATGAGTGACGTGAACGAAACCGCCCAGGCATTCATTGCTCAAGCGAGGTCGCTTTTGAGCGACGATTACCTGCCGAAGATTGAGCGCTGCCTGGAAGAGCTAAGCGACGAAGCGGTCTGGTGGCGCGCGAACCCGGAATCGAACAGCATCGGAAATCTGCTCCTGCACCTGGCGGGCAATGTCCGGCAGTGGATTGTGAGCGGCGTTGGCGGCGCGCCTGACAATCGTGTCCGCCAGCAGGAGTTTGACGAGCGATCAGGAATCACGCGAGCGGAATTGCTGGCGCGTCTCAAACAGGTGCTCGGGGAAGCTGACGCCGCGCTCGCAGCGCTCGACCTTTCGCGCTTGCTTGAGCGGCGGCGGATTCAGGGCGATGACGTTGTGCTGCTCGAAGCGATTTTTCATGTCACCGAACATTTTGCCATGCACACCGGCCAGATAATTCTCCTGACCAAAATGCTCAAAGGCGCAGACCTGAAGTTTTACGACTTCTCCGGCGGAAGGCCGGAGCCCGGATGGAAACGGACGGCGGACGACGGGTGATAGACAATGAACGATTGCGAAAGCCTGGGTTTATCGTCTACAGTCTATCGTCCATTTTTGACTTTTCAATCGCGCGCGTTCGTGCTTAATATAGGCGCGGACTTAATATTTTCGTTGTCGGCAGCCCTTGCGCTCGGGCTGCCGCAAGAGAACCTTCCCGGAGGAGATAAATTTCATGACCTATACTGTCGCGGAGCCTTGTGTGAACTGCCGTTATACAGACTGCGCTCTGGTTTGCCCCGTAGAGGCCTTTCACCTTGATGACGATATGCTGGTCATTAACCCGGAGACGTGCATTGACTGTGATGCCTGCGTGCCGGAATGTCCCGTCGAAGCGATTTTCCCGGAAGATAAAGTACCGGAACAGTGGGCGCAGTATACGCAGATTAATGCTGACAGGGCATTTAGTGGATTACCGACTATCAGCGTCAAGCTCGACCCATTGTGCTGAGGGAATGGTTTCCATAGACACACAAATTAAAAGGCCGCTTTCACTTTAGAAAGCGGCCTTCCTCTATTTAACGTGAGTTCAAGATCAAAGAGAAAAACTTGACCAACCACTAAATCACACGAAACGACACGAAAAGAATTTAACTCTGTCGCTCTCTTTCGTGTCGTTTCGTGTGATTTAGCGGATCGGTTTTTTGTCAGTAATGATTGTTGTTCGAGCGGGCGTTTCACCATTCATAGGTACGCCCGGCCTCCATCACCTCAAGGTTGGGAACGGCGAGCGCCTTGAGTTCTCGGACAACCCTTTCGCGGTACGCCGGTTTGAGATGAACCGTCAGGATGTCCATGCCTTGATGATTGAGCTTGCGTAGCTCGCGGTGGAGCGATTCGGGCGTGAAGTGGCGCGAAGCTTCGGCCAGCTCCGCCATCGCATTTGGAAACGACGCTTCGATTAAGAGGGCGTCAATGTGCGGTGTCGAGTTGACGAGTTTCCAGAAATCTAAAGTCTCCGCTGTGTCGGAGCTGAAAGCGACGGTCGTCTTGCCGTCGGTCACGGTCATGCCGACGGTCGGGACGATGTGGTTGACATTGACGGCTGTGACGCGCAGGTGTGCGACCTGGAATTCCAGACCCACGCGAAAGGGCACATACTTCATGACCGGCCCATGCTCGTTTTTCAATTCTGAAAAGCGCGGGTAAACAGTCCAGTTGAAAATATCGCGTTCGAGCAGGTTGATGACTTCTTCAGTCGCGTGGATGCGAACCGGACTTTTGAGAAAGCCGAAGAGGTCGTCAACGTAGATCGGGAGCGATGCGATGTGATCCATGTGCGGGTGCGTCACGATGATGTCGCGAACGCTGGCGCGCTGCTCGTCGGAGGTGGACAACGCGATGCTCCCGGCGTCAATCGCCACAAGGTCGTCAATCAGATAGCAGGTCAGGCGCTGCTCTTGCGTGGCGCGCCCTTCTGCGTCGAACGTGCTGGGTAAGAGTTGAATCTTCACTTAGTCGGTGCGGTTGAAGAGGTTGACTCCAAGAACCGCCTCAGTATAAGCCATTCCGCGCAAAGCGCGCGAGCAAGTTTTGCCTATTTATCAGAATGAGCCGAGTTGCCTGCGTAGCTCGTAGAGATGTTGGACGTAAGCCATCTCGCGTTCATAAGCTGTCTGGGGGTCTGTCAACATTCCGCGCTCGACCCGGCTGCGATGAAAAGCCAGCTCGCTCGCCATCTGATTAAATCTCATCCGCGTGCGCCACAAACGGAAGCCTCCGCTCGTCAATGCCCTGAAAGATGCGTCCATCCGCCCGCGCACGCTGCACAACCGGTAATACTCTTCGGGTGTGAACAGCCCGCGCTGGCAATCGTGCCAGAGATGATAACTGACGATGCGCCCCTCACGGCGCAGGGCGAAGACAATCGCGATGATAGCTCCGGCGAAGATTGGAACCATCACCAGCCAGTAGACGACAAAGAAGGAGCGTGAAAGCGCCGAGCGATTCCAGAAGAAATGCAGGAGCATCGCCGTCAGCAATCCCAAGACGGGCATGGTCGCCTTAATTGCCTTGCTGTGCGATTGACACGCCATCCCCAGCCCGATGCCTGTCATAGAGGTAAACAGCGGGTGAGCGAAGGGCGAGAGTGCGCCGCGCAGGATGAACGTTCCCGTCAGGCGGTCGCCGCCCATCATGGCAGCTTCACCGTAATACTGAAAGTTCTCCATCATGGCGAAACCCAATCCGACCATCCCGGCATACACGACGCCATCAATAATGCCGTCAAACTCGTCCTTCTTCCAGAAGAAAAGAGCGAAGAGCACCAGCCCCTTCGAGAATTCTTCGACGATGGGCGCGGAGACAACCAGCGCATAAAATCTGCCGGTGTAGAAATCGTATGTTTGCGTGAGGAGACGCACCGCGAGCGAGTTGATGACGATGGCCATGAAGGCGGCAAACGTTGCTCCCCAGAAAAAAGCTGTCGCCAGCATCCATAACGGTTCGGATTCATAGCGGTCAATCCACAGAATGAGCAGGATATAAATGGGGACAGGCAAGGTAGCGAACAGGATGCCGACGGCCAGCGCGGCTGGCTCGGTGGCGTAGCCGATCACGTGGAGCGTCAGGAATCCTGCGATCAGGGCAAACAAAATCCCGATGAGGATGAGTGTCCATTTGATGGCCTCGCTGTTAGCTCTTGGCCTGAGGACGTAGCCCGGTGGGGGATATGCGCCGCCGTAGTTACTCATACGTTTGCTTGGTAACCCTGTCCACTTCTTTTGCTGTCCCGTTCAAATGACTTTCAAGACCCGGAGAATGATGAAAAGTAGAACCAGGAAAGAGACTGCGCCGATAATGAAAACGAGATTGCGGCGATTGCTTTTCGCAGGCGGTATGGCTTCGGGAGTAATCGGCGGCATGCTGTAGCCGTCAACCGATGGCTCTGAACGAACGGGGCTGGACTCAGGCGGTTTTGTCTGTGCTGCCACGGGCGGCTTCCTCAGCGCCAGCAACTCCCGGTAATTCTCCGGGTCATCGCGCATGGTCGACATCATGTCGCTGCTGGAGGTGGCGGAGCGATTGGGAGCTTCTTCCGGCTCTATCGGCTCGCTGCAATTCGGACAAAAAGCCTTTTCGATAGGTACGAAGATGCCGCAGTTACGGCATTTATTCATCTCACTCAAGCTTAAAAACTCCTTTGCCCTGTGCTGATGCGGAAGCCTAAAGTAAGTATAGCTTAAAAAGCAGAAGACAGAAGACAGGAGTCAGAAGGGGTAAGGCAGAGAACCACCGTTACAGATTTTCTTTTCTTCTATCTCCTGTCTTCTGTCTCCTGTCTCCTGCTTTTCATCGTGCGCAGGTTTGCGCCCTCCCGCCGTCAATCGAGTACGTTGCCCCGGTAATCCATGAGGCGCGTTCTGAGGCGAGATACAGAATCAGTTCTGCGACCTCATAGGGCTGGCCGACGCGCCCGACGGGATGTGTCTCTTTCGAGTGTTCAAGAAATGCTTTGTACTCTTTCTGGCTCATCCCGCCGCGCCTGTGAATTTCGGTCACGACCACACCGGGATTGACCGCGTTGATACGCACGCCTTTCGGGGCAAGCTCAAGCGCGGCGCAGCGCGTCAGTTGATCGAGACCGGCTTTAGAGACACAGTAGGCGAGGACGCCCGGAAAGGCGCGCAGCCCCGTCACGCTCGACACGTTGACGATGTTGCCCCGACGTTCCGCCAGATGCGGCACGACCTGCTGCATCAAATTGAACACGGCGCGCAGGTTCACATTCATCATCGCGTCCCATGTTGCCAGCGTCGTCTCTTCGATTGACCCGGACACGAGATGACCCGCCGCGTTGACCAGCACATCAATCCCGCCAAACTGCTCAACCGTTTGCGTCACGATGCGCCGGGCGATGGGTTGCACCGTCACGTCGGCGCGGATCGTCAACGCCTCGATCCCATTAAGTTTAATTTCCGAGGCCACCCCACTGAGAGCCTGCGCGTTGCGTCCGACAATGGCCACACGCGCACCTGCTTCCGCGAAACGCAGCGCCGTCGCGCGGCCAATGCCGGATGTGGCTCCGGTCACGATAGCGACTTTTCCCTCTAACTCTTTCTCCATCTCGACTCCTTCTCCATCCTTTCCGCTTTCTTTGGACAAAGCACTTGAAGGCGTGT
The DNA here is from genome assembly GCA_032160705.1 of Acidobacteriota bacterium. GTDB lineage: Bacteria > Acidobacteriota > Blastocatellia > Pyrinomonadales > Pyrinomonadaceae > QHXM01. The sequence continues at coordinate 9,310 of JAVHVE010000052.1, forward strand.
GTCACATGCTACTACATCAACCTTGCATGGACAGCATATTGACAGAGACGGCAGAAAAGTCCGACTATTATGTTCCATTCAGCCTGTCCTGTGTCCCCGGTTGTGACGGAGAAAAGCAGTTTGCGAAGCAATTCGGCCAATCAAGCTTTTGCCAGAAGAGCGCGCACGCGCCTGAAGACCAGCGGCGTCTCTACGCCGCAGCGCAACTCGCGCACGCGAATGCCGTCGGCGTCCGGGTACATTCTGGCTTCGGGCGCGACAGCCGCCGCACTCTTTTTCATCCTGTGGTGGATGCTCAACAGCAGCGGGGACGAAGCGCCCTGGGTTCCGGCTGGCCTGGCAGCAAGCGTTGTGATGCTGGTCGCCGTCGGTGCACGTGAAGTGGTGATGCGAAGGGCCTGGGCGCGCTACATACTTGAAACCGACCGCCGCGAGCAGGCGGCGAGCGAGGTCAAGAAGCGAAGCGGCAGCAGCGGCAGTAGAAGCAGTAGCCAGCCGGTAGATTCTTATTCTACGCATCTGCGCGCGCTGCAAAAACAGAGTGCGGAGGCAAATGCTCCCGGCGCGCTGCCCGAAGCGCACCTTGAGACATATCTTTCGTGCCAGGAATATCTGGAAAGCACGGAGGACGCTTTACGAAAGGCGACGGTTGGAAAGGAAAACCGTTTCGCTGTGCGCGCCGGGCAAGAGCGCGCACGCCTGCTTGCCCGCCAGCATCTGCTCAACTGGGCGCGTGGCGCATCGCGCGCTTTGACTACGGAAGCGCAGCAGCGCGTTCGTGTCTCGGATAAAATAGAGACGGCGAGGCGCGCTCTCGACGTGATAGATTCGGCGCTCAACCTCTATCCGAACGAAGCGGAGCTGCACGAATCGGAACTGGCCGTGCGCGAGTTCATCGCTTCGGTGAAAGTTTCTCACTGGGTTGAACTGGCCGAGCGCGCAGCTTTCAAAGGTTATTATGCGCGAGCGATTGACCGTTACCGCGACGCGCTCTTCTACCTTTCGCGCGAAAAAATGAAGGAAGAGACGCGCGCCGAAACGGCGGAACGAATCGGGCGTGAGATTGAGCTGTTGCGCGCGCGCCTCAAAACACGCAAAATGACTGTCGCCCCGACACCGCAAGAACCTGAAAAACGCTCTCGTAGGACGAATGAATGATCGAACCACGATGTCCCAAATGTAAAAGCTCGCGGATTCGGCGCGGCTACAGGCCGACGCCACTTCTGCTCCGCATGTTTGGCATCTACAATCTTTTGTGCGATCATTGCAACCTGCTTTTCAGGGGATTTGCCCTTCCCGGCACAGTGCCTAAGCATGGCAATAAGAAGAAGAGACAGCCGGTATCGGGAACACCGGAGGAGAGCGAAAGATAGGGCGCTCTCTGCGAGGGTTAGCTAAAGATCGAACGCTTCTGAAGGCAGCCTTTCAAGGGCGACGCGCATCTTGATTAGCAGCCTTCACCGAACAAAGTTTTTTCGAGGATATAAAAATGAAAGCCAGAATATACACCCTTCTATTCACAGCCATCTGTCTCACGGCATCTTTGTCGCTTCAGGCACAGGAACAAAACCAATCGCAGGGCAGCACTGAGCAGGGTGTGTCGGTCATGCCCGCTTCGTCTGTGGACAGTCAGGGCATCAAAAAATACCTGCTCGGCCCCGGCGACACCCTGGATGTTCGCGTCTTCGGCCAACCTGATTTGAACTGGCAGGGCGAAGTTGATGCCGATGGAACTCTCACCTCGTTGCCTTTCATTGAAAAGCCGATTAGCGCGCGCTGCAAGACCGACAAAGAAGTGCAGAAAGAGATCATCGCCGCCTATTCTAAATTCCTGAAAAGCCCGCAGATCAGCGTGCGCGTCACGGGGCGCAATAGTCGGCCTCCGGCAACAATCCTGGGCGCAGTTCTTGCTCCGACGCGCGCCCAAATGCAGCGCCGTGTACGGCTCAACGAATTGATCGCAGCATCGGGTGGTCTCACCGAGCGTGCCAACGGCGATATTCAGGTTCTCCATACTGAGCCGGTGATGTGTCCAGAGCCGGGCGAAGTGGTCGAGCCGTTATTCACAAGTGATGGACTGAACGCCAGCGTCTTCAAAATTTATAAATTCTCCGACTTGCTGGCTGGAAAATCCGAAGCCAATCCGGTCATTCGTCCGGGTGACATCATCAACGTCATGGATGCGAAACCTGTGTACATCACGGGTTTTGTGGCGCAGCCTCAACCGGTGTTGTTGCGCGAGGGGATGACGCTGAGCATGGCAATAGCGATGGTTGGCGGGGCCAGACCCGAAGCCAAATCAAACGACGTTCGCATCATCCGAAAAAAGACCGGGGCGTCCGCGCCAGAAATTCTGCGAGTTGACCTTGCGGCTATCAAAAAGAATAAGAAGCCGGATGTGGTGCTGCTTCCGTATGACGTGATCGAAGTGCCGAAAAGCTCCGACTTTAGTCCCGCGAATCTTCTGAAGCTATTAACGGGCGCGGTCACATCTAGTATTGGGGGAATAGGTAGCGCCCCGATTCAGGCTCTACAGTACAGGGTGATTTACTAGGCAGATGGTCGGTGATCTAAGTGTCAGAGGTTGGCTGCTCGGCCAACCTCTTCTTATTTAAGCCGGAGACAATTCTTTTGCCCGTTCATCCTCTTGTCCTCCGGTGTGGTAAATTATCCGGCTTCTCCGAATGTGAAATAATATTTTCTTAAAGAAGGTATAAAATGAGTCAACGAATGACGAGAACAGACACCAGGCGCAGAAAGAGAAACCGCCGCCTGATTACATTTGGCTGGATTGCCGGGATAGCAATTCTCATCATCGTCCTGCTTTATAAAGAGAGGTCTGACTGGTTATACGTGATGGCGACTCTGGGCGTGACGGTGCTGCTGGTGATTGTCGCAATGGCTGATCTGGGAATTGGGCGCAAGGGTGTTGATGAAGCCTCGCTTGGCGATGATTCAGCGTCTATCGGCGACGGCTTGGCGACAGCAAATTTGTCAACTGCTGGTGCGAATGCAGCGGCGGCTGCTCCGTCCGATTGGCGCAGGACGAAAAACCGGAAGCCCAGAAAAAAATAGAAGGACACAAAATCTGCGCCCTTCGTTTCTCGATAAAAGAAAAGCCTCAAATAGAGTGGGAGCACTTGCGCAGCCTATTTTAGCGACAGACGCTCCTGCTCGCCCGTTATTCCTTTCACCTCCTGTTTGATCTCTTCCACGTCTTCGGTCAATTCATCAAGCCTTCCACTGGTGCGCTTAACGTCATCATGGACGGCTTCCATCTCGTCTGTAATATCTTCGACGACCTCGGTGACCTTCTTAATGTCCTTTGACTCATCCTTAACCGTGTCTTCGATCACTTGTAGCACTTCCTGAGGTTCGGGCGAGACTTTGAGCGCTTTGACTTCCGGGTCGGGTTTGAAGTTAAAGCGACTGCCCACCTGATCGAGTTGTTCTGTGATCTGATCGAGCATCTCTAAAACTTTCGTCGCTTTCTGCTCGGCCAACAGGTTGACCTGCAAATCCAGTTCGGCGCGCTTCTCGCTCGCGGCAGCTAACCTATTCTGCGAGATCAGCACGAAGGTTGAAAGGAAGATCGCTTCCAGAGAGACGATCATCGTCAGCAGGCTAAACGGAAATTTATCAAATTCACTGACGCGAGGAATATGTATCAGGCCGACGTTGAGCAGAATCCACACCGCGAACCAGATGACGTGAACGTAAACGAAGGCCATCGAGCCTGTGAAGTCTGTAATCCCATCTGCGACGCGGCCTCCAAGCGAGCGCGCCTCCGTTATCTTACGCTGCATCTCGGCGATGGCGGCGGTGTTCTTCCTGACGATCTCGCTCTGCGAAATGGTTTCACTACTCATCTCAAATAAAACCTCCAAAACCCAAAACCCTTGCCAACTAATCAAGCAGCATGCCGCCAAAAGGCCGCTAAAAGGGATAAAAGTATGTACGCCCCCGTACTTATTCGATGCAGTAGGGGCACTTTTTGGAACGAATTTGAGCGGATATATGGTATCTTCAGTCGCTAGCTCGGCTGGATTATTCCGAGCAGGATTCAGATAGGTTGCGCTTCTTCAAGGCAACGATTCTCTGCGGTACTGGTTACTATCAGACCAATTCAACAGGTTCTTTCTCCCCAAACTCTCCGAGACTTCAAATGCGCCGTCCCTGCACTGCTCTCTTCCTCCTGGCGACAATCGTCCTGTCGGCAGCAGGCGTGCGCTCCTACACGCTCCAGTTTACGGACGCTGCAAATTCCGTTCGGGTCAGGTGGGCAACCAACACCATCACGATTGCGCTCTCGGCTTCGCTCTCTGCGCCGCAATCAAACATCAAAGCCGGCAGTGATGTTGTCGGCGCTGCGCGCAGGGCATTAGGCCACTGGGCGCAAGTTGCCAACATACGTTTCATCGTCACTTCATCGGACGTGCAATCGGTGAGCGCGCCGGGAACGCGCGGCGATGGTCTGAGCTTAATTACTGTGGCGCATACGGCAGAGAACAGTGCGCCCTTCAACGGCGCAGAGGTGTCAGGACGCACGCGAATCTTCTCAACCATCGGGGGCAGTATTACCGAGGCGGATATCGTCTTGAATCCCGGCCAGCTTTTCTCCAGCGATGGAACTCCCGGCACTTATGATCTCGAAGCGACTTTCACGCACGAGATTGGCCATCTGCTCGGTCTCGAACACTCTGCCGTGCTGGGCGCAACCATGCAGCCGCGACAGGGCAAGAACGGAATTTACGATCTGTCTTCTTCGGCGCCGCGCAGCCTGTCGGATGATGACCGCGCAGGCGTGCGCGCCCTTTACGGTGCGCGTCTGGGTTCGGGCGGGCGCGGCTCGATTGCGGGAACGATTAGTTTCAGCAGCGGCGCGCCCGTCTTCGGAGCAAATATCTGGGCGGAAGAAATAGCGACAGGCCGTGTCAGCGCCAGCAACATCACGCAGGCGAACGGCTCGTACCAGATTGAGAGCTTGCCGCCAGGTAACTACCGCGTCTTCGCGCAGGCGCTTGGCGGGACTGTCTTCGCCTCAGAGATTGCTTCGCAGCGAGGCGCATACGCCGGACTAATGCTCAATCAACAACTACCGTTTCGCACGGAAGAGGTCGGGAAAGTGAAGGTCACGGCGAGCGCGAACACCACACTCAATGCACAGCTTTCCGGCTCGTCGGCTTTGCTCAATCCATCTTTCATCGGCATCAACGGGCAGCTTTCGACCCTCGCCGTTCCGCTCGCGCCCGCGCGCATCTACAAAATCTTCATCGCCGGTGAAGGCATCAGCACCAGCCAGCTATCAAAGAACGGGATTACCACCACCTCGCCCTTCATCGTCGTTGATCCGACAAGCATCGTGGACGTGAATTTCGGCAACAATCTCTCCGTTGTCAGTTTCGACGTTTCGGTCAGCGTCGGGGTGAAAGAGGGCGATTACAGCCTGCGCCTGCAATCAATCAATGGCGAGGTCTCCTACATTGTGGGTGGCCTGACAATTAATGAAGCGGGCAAGTCAGCCAGGGCGGAAATTGAAATGCTTATAGATGCCATTGACGCACCTGATACAAGCATTGAAAACGATTCGGCTGGCGGTTGAAACTTTGACTTGAGTTGTGCATAATCGTGCCGCGCCCGACTCCCCGTTGGGCGAAGTGGTCGCGTGGGGTGAGGACACGTGGCCTTAGGGCGGAGGTTGTGGGAGACCTCCGCCCGCTTATTTTTTACGGGCAAATGCGGTCTGAAGAATTGCGGCTAACCGAGATGTTGGTGATAAATCGCGCTTGACGACCGTGCGGATGAGCGTACAATGCGTGGACGGCGGTGCTTCTCTTTTAACGATCAGGATGCCGCCGTTTTCTTGTGCTTTAATATCTAGCTCTAAAATTTAAATTTGACCGCTGAGCCAATCAGGCTCAAGCGGCTCGCTTCGCAGTGAGTAGACTTCCAGCTTCATCGTAGTGAAGACAAGCGCTCCCGCGCTTCGCTCCGTCAGTTGTGAGTTGTCACCATGGCGACTGAAAAGAAAAGACCAAAAGGACGCTTCAAAACCTGGCTGTTCAAGGGCGTTAGGGAAACAGAAGGGCCGCACGAGGCCGAGGGGCAGCACCAACAGCATTCCTGGTGGAAGGTGATGTGCCTGACGGGCGTTGACTATTTCTCGACGCTCGGTTATCAGCCCGGCATCGCATTTGTCGCGGCTGGCGCGCTCTCACCAATCGCCACGCTGGTTTTGGTCTTGTTGACGCTCTTTGGGGCGCTTCCCATCTACAGGCGCGTCGCCGCCGAAAGCCCGCACGGCGAAGGCTCCATCTCAATGCTCGAAAACTTGCTCTCGCGTTGGAAGGGCAAGCTCTTCGTGCTCGTCCTGCTCGGCTTCGTCGCGACCGACTTCATTATCACCATCACGCTCTCGGCAGCAGACGCCACAGCCCACGTCACCTCGAACCCGTTCGTTCAGCAGCATCTGCCCTTTCTAGATCATCCTATCGGTGTCACGCTCGGCTTGATCGCCGTTCTCGGCGCGATCTTCCTCAAAGGGTTTAAAGAAGCGATAGGCATCGCCGTCGTCCTTGTCGGCGTTTACCTGCTGCTAAATCTAATCATCATTGGCCTCGGTGTGTTCCATCTGCTGACCCAGCCGGGACATTTCGCCGATTGGAAGAATGCGCTGTCGCTCCATCCAAGAGTGCATGGCAATCCGCTCCTGATGATCGGGGTGGCGCTCCTGCTGTTTCCGAAGCTGGCTCTCGGGTTGTCGGGGTTTGAAACCGGAGTCGCGGTGATGCCACTTGTCAAAGGAAACCGCGACCTGACCGAAGAGGATTTGGAGTCAATTCATTCGACGCGCACCGCACGCAGAACTCCGCCGCCGAGCGCGCAGGCTCTCCTGCAAGGCCGGATACATAATACGCAAAAGCTGCTTCGCACGGCTGCCTTGATTATGAGCGTGCTCCTGATTGCCAGCAGCTTCGTGACCTCGATTCTCATCGAGCCGGACAAATTCAAGGAGGGAGGGGAAGCGAGCGGGCGCGCGCTCTCTTACCTGGCGCACACGTATCTGGGGGAATGGTTCGGCACGGGTTATGACATCAGCACGATTATGATCCTCTGGTTTGCGGGCGCATCGGCGATGGCCGGACTGTTGAATATCGTCCCGCGTTACCTGCCGCGTTACGGGATGGCTCCTGATTGGGCGAAGGCGACGCGCCCGCTCGTCATCGTCTTCACGCTCATCGCCTTTACCGTCACGATCATCTTTAAGGCAGACGTCGAAGCGCAAGGGGGCGCATACGCGACGGGCGTTTTGGTGCTGATGAGTTCGGCGGCTGTAGCCGTCACAATCTCTGCCTGGCGCAGAGGCGCAAAATGGTGGGCCTACCTGATTATCGCGCTGGTCTTCGGCTATACCACCATCCTCAACATCATCGAGCGACCGGAAGGTATCAAGATTGCTTCATTCTTCATCGGCGCGATTGTGCTGACTTCTCTGGTTTCGAGAGTGTGGCGCACGACCGAGTTGCGCGTCGAGCGAGTGGAATTGGATGATTCGGCGCAAGCGATTATCAACGAGGCGAGCAAAGGCACGATCCGCATTATCGCCAATCGTTGTGACCGAGGTGATGTTGACGAGTATCGTGTGAAAGAGAAAGAGAAGCGCGAGGACAATCACATTCCACCCAGCGAGCCAATTATCTTCTTCGAGGTCAGTCTGGGCGACGCCTCCGAGTTCGCGGGCGTGCTGCGTGTGACGGGCGACCATGTTGACGGCTACCGCGTACTGCGCGCTGAAAGCCCTGTCGTGCCAAATGCCATCGCTGCTTTCCTGCTGCACCTGCGCGACCAGACAGGCAAGCTGCCGCACATCTATTTCGGTTGGAGCGAAGGCAATCCGCTCGCCTACCTGCTCAAGTACATAGCCTTCGGTGAAGGCGACACGGCTCCGGTGACGCACGAAGTGCTGCGCCAGGCTGAGGATGATCCCCATCAGCGTCCCACTGTTCACGTCGGCGGGTAGAAAGTTTTTGGAATTGAGATCAGACGATGAAAGAAAAGTGATGAGTGGAAAACCTCTTTCTTTTACTCATCACTCATCACTCATCACTCATCACTTCTTCTAGGCTGTCGCGCTGTCCTGGCTGTTGCCTGCGAGGAAACAGGAGCGGCAGTAGACGGGGCGACCCTGCGATGGGTAGAAGGGCACTGTCGTTTGCTGCCCGCACTGCGCGCATTGCACGGAGACTTCGACCCGCTGGCGCACTCCCGACGCTTGTGCGGCGGCAATTGCTGCGAGACGCTCGTTCTTAGCCTGCTTGCATGGCTTGCAGCGCTTGGGCTCATTCTTCAGACCTTTGTCGTGAAAGAAGACCTGCTCGCCAGCCGTCCAGACGAAATCATCTCCACAGTCAACACACTTGATCGGGCGGTCTTCGAATTCCGTCTCCGAATGACTCCACTTCCCGTTTGAGCTATCTGTGACTTGAGTTTGTGACATGACGTATACCCCCACCGATGTGCGTTTGCCCGGACGAGCGGAAACGGGGAAGGAGAGCGCCCGTCGAGCGTCCAGCTTATTGAATCAGGCTAACGAGGAAGCCGCGAATATTGATTAAGAACAATTAGCTAATCAGCTACCGGAGGGCCGATTCGACAGATTGCTTTCTCGCTCGTGCAAGCTTTCGGCGGCGTTCTTACTTCTTCAGGCGGTTGCCTGGCTGTGTCGGGAACTGCAAGCGATGGCCGCGACCAATGCAAGGTATAACTATCACAAAACTGTGTCAAGGTCTGAGCGTCATAGTGCCGGGGCTGAATGCTCCGTTGAGGTCTTACTGTAGCGGCGGCATCTTGACAGGGTCAACGTGCCATGCCAGCATCCGCACGCTACATTCATCCGGGACTTTGCAGTACCATCAAGTGACAGAACGCAAATGAATATCCTCGTCATTGGTTCGGGCGGGCGAGAGCACGCGCTCCTATGGGCTCTGCACAAAAGTGCTCGCGGCAGGGTCAGGCTCGTTTGTGCGCCCGGCAACGCAGGCATAGCCCAGATCGCTGAATGTGTAGACATCAACGCCACAGACGTTTCATCACTGGCGCGATTCGCGAAAGAGCAGGGGATTGGATTGACCATCGTCGGCAGTGAAGCTCCGCTCGCCGCAGGAGTTGTTGATAAATTCGAGCAGCGCGGTCTGGCTATCGCAGGCGCGAGCCGCGCTGCCGCACGCCTGGAATCGAGCAAGGCATTCGCTAAAGATTTCATGGCTCGTCATGGTGTGCCGACAGCGCGCTACAAAATCGCCAACTCGGTCTCGGAGGCGCAGCGCATTCTCGACAGCGGCGAATTCGGCAGTGAAGATGCTTCGGTTGTGATCAAGGCCGACGGCCTCGCCGCAGGTAAAGGCGTCGTCGTCGCACGCTCGCGCTCCGAAGCCTCCAGCGCCGTCAATGTTTTGATGGAAGGCGGACTGGTCGAAGCTGCCGCCGCCAAGCGCATCGTGATTGAAGAAGCCCTCGACGGACGCGAAGCCTCGCTGCTACTTTTTGCGGACGGGCGTGATTACGCTTTGATGCCTGCCGCGCGCGATCACAAGCGCATCGGCGAGAACGACACGGGGCCGAACACCGGCGGGATGGGAGCGATTACAGACCCTTCAGTGCTGGATGAAGAAACTCTCCGCCGTGTCGTGCGCGAAGTGGTTGAGCCAACGCTGGCGGGAGCGCAGGCCGAAGGTTTCCCGTTTCGCGGTGTTCTCTTCGTCGGATTGATGTTGACGACGAACGGCCCGCGTGTACTCGAATACAACGTGCGCTTCGGCGACCCGGAAGCACAGGCTATCCTCGTTCGATTGCAGACTAATTTGATTGACGTGTTCGAGGCGGTTGCTCGTGGCGGCCTAGGCCGTGTGTCTGTCCAATGGTCAAACGAATCTTCTGCCTGTGTGGTGTTAGCTTCGCGGGGCTACCCTTCGAGACCTGAAACCGGGGCACGGATTGAAGGCTTGGCGCGCGCCGCGCAGCATGAAGGCGTCAATATCTTTCACGCCGGAACGTCCCGTTCGGCATCAGGCGACTGGCTCACAAACGGCGGACGTGTTCTCGGGGTGACAGCCACTGCCCGAACATTAGAAAGCGCGCTTCAACGCTGCTATGTCGCCGTAGACGACATCCGTTGGGACGGCATGCAATACCGGCGCGACATAGGGAAATTCAGTGGGCAATAGGCAGTGGTCAGTGGTCAGTGGTCGGTGGTCAGTTAAAGCACTGATGCCGAATCTTGACTCTCAGCTTTCAAAATTCAAGATGGCCAACACTCCATCACTGACCACCGACCACTGACCACTGACCACTGTTTCTCTGGCGGCGCGTGCGAGACTCCTGCTATACTCAGGGCAGAGATTTGAGAAAATGCAACTGTGTCAGGCGAGTCGTCGTACAATAAGGGCGCTATTTTAGGGACGGCTCAGGCGCACCATTGAAGGTTTTGAAAAACTCGCTCAACTTGATGAGCTGGAGGTGTTGAGTAAAGATGGGACTCTGGAGCAGATTCAAGCGCTCGTTGCGCGCGATGTTCGGCGGAATCGTCGAGAAGACGGAAGACCCCGAACGCATCCTTCAGCAAACGATTCGCGATATGCGTGATCGCGTGCCGGAACTGAACAACTCCGTCGCGCAGGTGATGGCGACCGAGAAACTTCTCGCCAAGAATAAGGAGCGCCTCGAAACGCAGGTCGTCGAGTTGGACGCGAAGATTAAAGCCTCCGTCAAGATGGGGCGCGACGACATCGCCACAGCCTACATCGGCCAGCTTCAGCAGGCGCAGGTTGATCTCCAAAAAACCGGGCAGCAGCTTGAACACGCCACGCTGGCATCGAAGCAGGCGGTCAAGGCGCGCGACAACTACGTGCTCCAGATGCAGAAGCGCTCGGCTGAAGCCATGCAACTGATTAATCAGTCGAAACAGGCGAAACTGCAAGAGCAACTGGCGCAGACCATGGAGACGTTCAATCTCGGCGACGATGCGTCAACCTTTAACGAGATGCGCGAAAGAATTGACCGCCGCGCGGCGGCAGCGGAAGCCAAGATGCAGCTCGGCGCGGCCAGCGTTGATACGAAGATGCAGGACATTGAGCGCGAAGCGATGGACATGCAGTTGCAGGATAGATTGCTTGAATACAAGCGCGAGATGGGTCTGCTGCCGAGCGGGAGCGCCGCCAGGCCTGAAGCTCTCCCGGCTCAAGGCGAAACCGGCACAGGCATCAATAGCGACACAATGCTCAAGGAAGGGGCCGGGAGCAAAGAGTAAACGTTAAGTTGGGCGACCGTGCTCGCAAAACTAAAATATGCAGAGCGTCATCCCCGGCAGCGATTATTGCTTTCATCAAGGATCATGGCAGACTTATCCAAGATCAACATTCAATATTTGAAAGAAGCTCTGAAAGAGCCCGTTAATTTCTGGGGGATGGCGGGATTTGCTGTTGCTGCCGCCTACACAGGCTCCATTATTCCACTCGGCGCAGCCCTCGCCACAGAAGGACTTTATTTAGTTACCGTGCCTGCAAGCTCACTCTATCGCCGTTTAGTTGATAAGCGCCGGAAAGATCAACTGCGTAAGCTGCGCGAGCGGCAGCGCGAGGATTTGATTAAAGGCTTCGACCCGCGCGAGCGCGAGGCCGTCGAGTACCTGCGCTGGATGAAGAACACCATCTATTCGAACTACCGGAAATTCACCGGCTCGCGTGAGATTCCCACCAACATCCAGAGCCTGGATCAACGCTGGGAAGATTTCGTTGATCTCCTGGACATTTATCGTCGTCGCAAAAGTCACCTGCGCTCGATCAACCGCCAAGCCGTTCAGAATCAAATGACGCAAGCCGAACGAGCCGTCGAGAGCGCACCGGACGAGCGTGGCAGGCGCGTCCAGCAGGCTAACGTCGAAATTCTCAAACGACGCATCGCGGCTTTCAATGATCTGGAACGCTCCGTCAAGCTGGTCGAAGGACAATTGCAGTCCATCGAAAATTTCTTCGGCCTCGTCAACGATCAAGTTGTCACGCTGCCGACACCTGAAAGAGTCTCCTCGCTCGATTTTGAGCAGCTCTCTGATTCAATCGCCATGACCCGGCAGATTCTCGAAGAGACCTCCGACACCTTCGGCGCGCTCGACAGCCACAACCGCGACCTCGGCAACTACGACCTACTTCTGTCTAATACTCCGTCAACGAAATAACGTAACGAATGACAAGTGACAGGTGACAAGAGAAAACGAATTCTTTCCCGTCACCTGTCACTTGTCACCCGTTACGGCTTTTGCATAATGCTTTCCAGTTCGGCTTCATCAATTCGATAAGTTTCGTTGCAGAAATGACAGGTCATGACCGCGCCTCGATCTTCACGCAACATGGATTCCAGCTCGGCACGATCAATTGATGAGATCATCGAGAGTGCGCGCTCGTATGAGCAGGAACAGGTAAAGCTCAAGGGCTTTTCATCCAGTATCTCAAACCCTATATCTCCAAGCGCCGCGATCAACAAGTCAGCAGGCTGTGAACCTTCACGGATCATAATCGTCGCCTGCGGCATTTGATTGATGGCTGCTTCAATCGCGCTAATTATCTTTTCATCTGCGCCCGGCATCATCTGAATCATCAAACCGCCTGCTGCCGCAACGTATGGCGCTGCGGGTTGAAGATGAACGCCGAGCATCACGGCTGAGGGAATCTGCTCAGACTTCGTCAGGTAATAAGCGAAGTCTTCTGCAATCTCTCCTGAGACGAGTGGGACAGAGCCGCGATACGGCTCACGATAAAGACCTACGTCGTAGCCAGACTCACTCGTCACATAAAACATCCCGTTGCCGACGACCCCTCGAACATCGAACTTGCCTTTCTCGTTGTACGGCGCATGAGCTTCAGGATTTCGCACATACCCGCGCACCTGTCCATGCGCGTTCGCTTCCGCTGTGATGCCACCGATTGGTCCATCGCTGACGATCTGCACGGTCAAGCGATCAAGTTCTTTCAAACTCGATGCCAACAGCAATGTGCCGGTCAACGTGCGTCCAAGAGCGGCAGCAACAGTGGGCCAGAGGTCATGTCTCCGCGCAGCTTCCGCGACAAGATTCGTTGTCACCGCTGCCATGCAACGAATAGTTCCATCAGCCGCTGTTCCATGAATCAATGTATCCTGATCTAATTCTTTTCTGTTTTCCAAACTCCCTTGCTCGACTTTCTTTTCGCTCAGAAGCGAACTTAAAATCTAAAAAATGAGGCCACAATTATTGTGCCTTCCATGCCGGTAATCCGACAAGTCCTGCCCCTCTCCGCCTCCGTATTCCCGGAAGGCAAGGGGGAGGTAGATAAGCACTTGTTGGGCGCTGTTCGTGACGCTATTTCGATGCTGAAAAAGGGCTTTTAGATGTTGAGGTAATTCCTTAGCTTACACACTCTATTGCACTGAAAAAAAAGATAGCCACAATATATTGACATCCCCTGGATAAAAATGTATAGTGCGCTCCGCTTGGGTCGAGGAGGGTAAAAAGTGGAGCGACGGAGACTCCCGAAACCGCGCTCTACGTGGGCTTTTATCGCTTCGAATTAGGCCAACCGCAGTATCCGAATCATAATCTTGAGTCGAGCGGCACGTCATCAATTCCCCGTGCCGAATCTTTTTTGGACAAGAGCCTCGCGTACCTGGCAGGGCGCGGGAAAGGCATAGCAAATGAGCACGGTAGTTGACCCGAACACCCCCGATCAGAATTTAGCAGCCGCCGCCGCAGCCCCCGCGAAGCAGCGCCAGAGCCAACCCCTCGGTTTGAATGCGCGGCGTGTTGTCAGCAAGCGCTACTCACTGAAGGATGCTCAGGGACAGCCCATTGAGGAATGGCCGGATATTGTGAGACGAGTTGTCGGGCACGTCTCGGTTGCCGAGACAGACCCGCAGCAACGCGATGAATTCTACTCTGCAATGACGCGGATTATGCTTGACCGCGAGTTTATCCCCAACACTCCGTGCCTGGTGAATGCAGGCAAATCAACCGGGCAACTAGCGGCGTGCTTCGTTCTTCAAGTGCCGGACTCGATTTCAGGAATCATGGAGCATGCGAAGGCCGCTGCGACGATTCATCAAACAGGCGGCGGAACGGGAATGACATATGAGTTCCTGCGACCAGCCGGGGCAATGGTGAGCACAACGCGCGGCGTCGCATCGGGGCCGGTCTCCTTTATGAACATCGTCAACCAGGTGACGGATGTTGTGAAGCAGGGAGGGGTTCGTCGCGGCGCGAATATGGGAATGATGCGTGTCACACATCCTGACGTTTTACGTTTCATTCACGCAAAGAACGACCAGCATTCATTGACCAACTTCAATATCTCCGTCAACGTCACGGATAAATTTCTCGAAGCAGTAGATGGCCATGAATGGTTTCAGCTTGAATTCGACGGCAAACCCTGGACTGATCCGATCTACGACCCTGTGGTCGGCGGAGATTACAGTGTCTATCGCCGTCCTGACGGCTCGACTGTGACATTCCGCGATAAAGCTACCTACGAGGCTGCCGACCTTTTAAATTGTGTGAAGGAAGAGCCGCCACGTCCCGGAATGGTCTACGCGCCGGACATCTGGAATCGCATCGTCGCTTCGGCACACAAATATGCCGAGCCTGGTGTGGCGTTTATTGATGAAGTGAATCGGCACAACCACATGATGAAATCCATGGGGCCGATCTATTCGTGCAATCCCTGTGGGGAGCAGTTTCTGCACTTCTCCAACTCGTGCAACCTGGGATCAATTGATCTGGCGAAGTTCTACGATCCTGAGAACCGCATTGACTGGGAGCGCCTGCGTGAGGCCACGCACCTGAGCACCAGATTTTTGGATAACGTGATTGACACATGCACCTGGCCTTTGCCGGAGATCGAAGACACTGTGAAGCGGACGCGTCCCGTGGGCTTGGGCATCATGGGTTTTGCAGACCTTTGTCTGAGTCTCAAGATTACTTACGGCTCGCCGCAGTCCATTGATCTGATGGACGAGGTGATGGGCTTTGTGCGTCGTGAAGCCTGGATGGAATCTTTGCGACTCGGAGCAGAGCGCGGAGTCTTTCCAGAGCTTGAGCCGAACAAGGAAGCGTACGCCGACTTTATCTACAACCAGATCGGCATTCCGGGCGACATTCCGCTCACTCCGCGCAACTACGAAGTGACGACCATTGCGCCGACGGGAACGATCTCGCTCGTCGCGGAGACTTCATCCGGCGTTGAGCCGAATTTCTCCTGGGCATATGTGCGCCAGGATACGCTCGGAACGCGCACTTACGTTCACTCTCTCGCAGCCCACGCTCTCGGAATGGAGGTTGACCAGACGGATCAAGAGTCAATCAAGGCGGCAGCAGCCCATGTCGTCGAACACGAGCATGAGCTGCCCGGTTATTTCATCTCCGCAATGTCAATCAGCGCGCAGCAGCATGTGTATGTTCTGGCTGCCGCCCAGCGCAACGTTGATAACTCTGTCTCGAAGACCTGTAACGGAGCTGTCAACGATACTGTGGAATCGGTGGATGAGCTGTATCGTCTCGCGCGGCAACTCGGCTGCAAGGCCGTCAGTTATTACCGCGACGGCTCGCGCGAGAATCAGGTTTTGACTTCGATGAAGCAGGAAGAGAAGAGCGAACTGGCCTGCAACCCGGAAGCGATGGCGGAAGTATTGGACGAACCGCCGGCGAGCCATGCCGATGCTGCACACATCACTCCTGTTAGCGTTGCCAAAGAAAAGGATGAGACGGCAATTCGTGTTGAGCGTCCGCGCGAGCTGCGCGGCGCGACGTGGCAGATACCGTTCGACGGGCAGAATCTATACGTCACGGTCAATCACGACGACTCGATGATTCAGGAAGTCTTTGCGACGGGGCCAATTTCTGGCGGCGTGGGATTGCTTGCCTCCAAGATGCTGCGGGGGGGGTTCGATGCCGCAGAAGTCGCGCACAGTCTGAACAAGGTGACGGGCACGCATTCCGTCTGGTTCAACGAGCGGCTGTTGACTTCGCCGGAACAGGCTGTGGCCGAGTGCATTATGCTGACCAATCGTCGCCTGAAGGGGCAGCCGGATTCGGCTCGCGCCGCAGGTAAAGCTCAAGCCAGCCCGGCACTCAATGCTTCCGGCAGCACGATGTCAAACATGATCGGCATCTGTCCCGAATGTCACGGACAGTTGGAACACGCGAGCGGCTGCGATTCCTGCCGGGACTGCGGCTACTCCAAGTGTAAATAACCAATTCGTTGTCCGAAGACAAAGAGAAAGCGTGGTCTGTGAGCGAGAAACAGGCCACGCTTTTGAATTTTCAGCTTTAATAAACGGGGCGCTACTTCGATTGAAGCTTGAGCTTATTAAAGCGGTGAACTTCTCGCTTGCGTGCGGTAGCCCGTGAGTGTACTATGCGCGCGCATTCGCTTGAGCAATCAGAATTCAACTAACAAGGGACAAAAGATGCTTGTAGAGTGCGTGGCGCGCCCGGAACTCCAAGCGCCGGTTCTTGAGCTAATCCGCAGGGTCTCAACCGAGCACGCGGGCGGCAAATTTGCTATCCCGCTGGCCGAGATGTTTGAGGCGTTCGGTTTGTCTCTGGAAAAAACAGAATGGAAGAAACTGCGCGGGCGCGGGGATGTTCGATTCTCCCCGCTCGGCGCGTCGCACGGAGAGTTCGGCAACAAGGGGAGAAAGCAGGAACTTACTACCGGCGAGGGCTTGACCCTGATCGTTCCTGAGACGCTCTCCGGCACTTACGTGACCACCAGGACTTCTTTGACATTGAAGTTCGCGGAAGGTTCTGCCTTGCGCGGCTGCAAGCGCATCTTCGTCCTGATTTGTCAGGACATCATCAAGATTGACGCTGATGAGCACAAGCTGTACATAGATTTGCCTGGCGAAAAGTACGATCTCTGCTTCATCTTTTGAAGTCCCTGCGCTGCGCGACCCGACGGTCTGCGGTGAGCAAAGCGTCCGTTTCTCACCCTCGCCTTAGTTGCTATGTCGCCTGACTGGGAATTACATGAGACCAGCACGCATCAGGATCATGTCATCGCTCACGTCATTGGCACGACGGTGCTGGGATATTTTGAGTTTGACCAGGCTGCGCACTTGGTCTTGGACATAGGTTTCATCTGGACGATCTTTGTTGACGGCGAGATGGGGCTCGTCCCGCAGACGATGGCGATTTCAGAACTTGAATTGGACGCGGATGCCAAAACGGAGTTGCGCGCCGAGGTAGATGCGCTGCACGATAATGGCTCAGACGCGAAGGGGCTGACGCGCGTCACGCCCGCTCCTATGGGCTGTCTGATTACCGATGTCAGTTTCCACGCGCACGAGAGCAATCGTCGTCTTTTGATTACAGGCGAAGAAGCAAGCCTCGTCATCAATACCTCGTTGCTGACAGGCGAGATTCACGTCGCGCCTATGTGAAATGTAAATAATGCTCGAATAGAAGCAATGCGGATTTATCTTCTAAGAAGGAACTACGGCTTCATGCTGACGCTACATAAAATTATAGAAGGTTGGTTCGGCTTCGGAATTTATCAGGTTGGCTGCGCGACAGCCATAACACGATTCGACGCCTCATCGGAAGAAGCGACAGAGCCCGATGATGGAGACGCTCCGCTTGATGATGCGGCTCGAAGCGAGCGCGAGTATGTACGGCAGCGTTTGCGCGAAGAATTGAAGCGCGAGCCGACCGAAGTTGAGCTGGACGAATGGCTGCGCCAGCACACGGAAGGATATTAGGGATAGAACGAGCAGGATGAAACGGTTCGAGCCAGGGAATTATTCAACCGCTTTAACTATTTGAAGGAGGTTGTGATGGCAAAGAGAGAACCGACCGAGTATCGAGCCAGGCTGGCAAATGATGCGGGCGTTATTCGCGGCAAAATTCCTTCCCCGCTGGTCAGAGAATTGGGTGGTCGTCCGGGCGATTATATGGTTTTTCGTTCGGATGGTTCGGGAAGAGTCACGGTCAGCGTTTCCCGCTCAAGAGGTGGAGCGAAAAAGTCCGGGAAAGGTGCTCCGCGCAAAGCGAAAAAATCCGGCAGGTAGTTCAGACCTCAGATAGTTTTGCTGAACACTTTGACCGGAGGATTGCAAAAAAAAGCAACGCGCCGCGATCTTGCGAAACGGGCGCGCTGCATGTTTCTGACTAAAAAGGTGCGAGTGGTTTCATCCACCAGAGACGATGATTTGATTATCAACCGTTCTCACGCCTTTGATTGTTTTGACCAACCTCTCAACCTGGTTCTTGAGAGCTTGCGTATCTACACTGCCGATCAAGGTAACTTTGCCGTCGAGCACAGTTGCTGTGACGCCAACCGTTGAGAGTGTGGCGTCTTCGGCCATCTTCTTATCAATCGCAGATTGAATCGTCGAATCGTCATTGCCGCTCGGCCTCGTCGTCGCGGGCGGTGCGGCTGCCGGTGCGGGCTGCTCGATGATGACCGGAGGCTGTGTAGTTGTCGCCGGTTGCTGGATGATAATTGGTGTTTGTTGCTGGGGCGTGGGCTGCTGTTGAATAATCACGGGTTGCTGCTGAACGGGTCTCTCCGCAGTCTGCACATTGGCGCTGACTTCTGTGCCCGTGCTCTGCCTGTTCAAAAGAAATAGAAAGAGCAATGTGACCAGAGCTATCGAGCCAATAACCAGCGCGGCGACCACGCCGGTCGAAACGCCGCGTCGCTCAGGCGCGCGAGCCGTGACGGTTTGCACCACCTCGCGCCGCGCCGTCGGAGTCTCAATCACCACGCGGCTTTTTTTATGCTGTTCTTCATCGTAGGCCATATAGTTCGTCTCCTGCGTCTCGGAAATATTTGTAGCAATTCAGCGAGGTTTAATTTAGCGAAATTCTCCGCTCTTCTCGTTCAGCAAATAGTATTCCGCTGGCAGACCGTAAGCTGAAAGATGAAAAACCCACTGTTTTCGCCGGTTTCGTCGTTCTCTCACCACAGACAAACGCATCGTCTTCACCTTCGAGCGTATGCAATGAAAACAGAATACAGAATACAGAAGACAGGAGTCAGAAGTCAGAATAAAAACAAAAGCGGTTCTCCGCCTCTTCATTCTGGCTTCTGGCTTCTGACTCCTGAATTCTGCTTTACCGTTGTTGACCTGCTCGCTTGTGGCTCGCATAATTGTAAAGCATGACGACGGCAATTGTGCATCATCCGATTTATAAAGAGCATGAGACGGGCGAGGGGCATCCTGAAAGACCTGAGCGCTACACGGTCGTGATGGAGGCTTTGCGTGCGGACGAAAAGCTGTGGCCTGAGCTTCTGGAATTGCAGGCCAGCGCTGCATCGCGCGGGCTGGTGCAGGCGTGCCACACGCCCCAGCACTATAAAACGATCGAGCGTGCGGTGAGCGAAGGCACAGGTTACCTGGATTCCGACACGGTTGTCTCGATGCGCTCGATGGACGCGGCGCTCAGCGCGGCTGGCGGCGTCTGCCGGGCGGTGGATGCGTTGATGCAGGGTGAAGCCGAGAACGCTTTTCTTCCGGTACGCCCGCCCGGACATCACGCGACGGCAGAGCATGCGATGGGCTTTTGTCTCTTTAACAACGTCGCCATCGGCGCGCGCTACGCGCAGAATCATCCTGAGATCGAGCGCATCGCCATTGTTGACTGGGACGTGCATCACGGCAACGGGACACAGGGAATTTTTTACGACGATCCTTCGGTCTTTTTTTTCTCCATGCACCAGTATCCCTGGTATCCGGGCACGGGAGCGCGGGGTGAAACAGGCATCGGGCGCGGGCGTGGCTACACTCTGAACATTCCTGTGCGCGCCGCCACACGCGCACAGGAGCAACGCGGCATGTTAGACGCCGCGCTCGAAGAGATGGCGGAAAAGTTCAAACCCGACCTGATCTTCATCTCCGCAGGCTTCGACGCGCACGAGGCTGACCCGCTGGGACAATTATTATTAACCGATGAGGATTTCACGCTGATGACACGCGCCGTCAAGCAGTGGGCTGCCAGCGCCTGCAAAGGGCGCATCATCTCATGCCTCGAAGGTGGATACAATCTCGACACGCTTGGCGGAACTGCCCGCGCGCACGTTCGCGAATTGATGGCAGATTAAAATCCTTAATATCTAAATTATTTAACTCTTAAAGAAATATGTAACCTCTGACCATCAATCAGCGTCTTGAATATTAGGTCGGGCTCTCCTGTTTGGCGTGGTGAATGCGCCGGGGATGTGCCCGATTTATTTTTTTTCAGGGGAAGGGGAAAACATGAAGAAATTACTGGCACTAGCATTGTCATTGGCTTCGCTTGGTTTCGTCGCTTCGTCCGCAGAGGCGAAGACGAGGAAAGCATCTGCCTCTCCGGCGGTCGCAATCGCAACGAATGTGGCGCAGGGACAGTGGCGAAATCGGGATCGGTGGGACAGGCGCAATAATCGCCGGGTCCGCGTCTCAACACAAACGCGCCTTGTGCGTTATGGCAGACGGGTTTTTCAAGAAACTTATCAGGTCATGTATCTGCCAAACGGCAGAACACAGACGAGACTGATAAGCCGCGTTAGAGTCCGCTAAGCATCAAGGGGAATGAACAATAGGTGAGCCCGAATAAGTTGTTTCGGGCTCACCTATTTTGTTATCTTCTCGCAAGGAATCCCCTTGAATTGCAAATTGTCCTGTAATTATCCCTGTACACTACGCCAGCCGTGCGGTAAACTTCCGCTTGCTCAAAAAGTCTCGGGACGTAAAGTTTTGTGCCGGAGCATTTTGCGAGCGAACGCTGATTAATCGTCCGCGCTCGATGATGGTCAGAGTCAAAACGTATTCCCAAGGACGAGCGCCAGGCCCTTCGACAAAAAGGGAAAGCCTCAAAAACCTCGCACCAGGCTTTCCGTAGGGAGAAGCAGAACATGCCAGACGTAGAGATCACGTGTGCCGAGTGCGGCGCGCAGTTTCCATTCACCGAACGCGAACAAGAGTATTACACGGAGAGAAACCTCAGCCAGCCGAAGCGTTGCAAGGCTTGCCGCGATAGCCGTCGCGCCAACTTTGGCGGAGGCGGAAGAGGTGCGGGGGGCGGCGAGCGCCAGCGTTTTGAAATAACCTGCGACCAGTGCGGCAAAACCGACAGCGTGCCCTTCAAGCCTTCGAGCGGAAGACCTGTGCTGTGCGGCGAATGCTTTGCCGCCAGCCGCGCGCAATAGCTGGGAAGAAAAGAGCGCGAACAAACCCGCCGCTCGTTCCGTATAGAAAAATTGTTCATATAGACATTGATTCATTGAACCACTGTCTATATGAATCAGTAGTTTTATGAGTTACGAAACCGTCCAACTTGAGATGCGTGACGCCGCGACAGCCGTCATCACGCTCAATCGTCCCGCCGCGCTCAATGCGCTGACGGTAATGATGGGGCATGAGTTTCGCAGCGCGATGAATGAAGCGCGCGAGGGCGGAGCGCGGGCGATTGTCCTGACGGGAGCAGGGCGCGCCTTCTGCGCAGGTGGCGATCTGCGCGAGATGAGAGAGATGGCTGTGAAAGATGGGCGACCGCAAGCCTTCTTCGACGAGCCGCTCAACCTGATACACGGGTGCATCCGGCTCATCAGGGAAACGCCTCTGCCCGTCATCGCCGCCGTCAACGGGATGGCGACCGGCGGTGGTTGCAACTTTGCGCTGGCCTGCGACCTCGTCATTGCTGTCGAGAGCGCGCAGTTCAACCAGGCGTTCGTCAAAGTCGGCCTGACGCCTGATTGCGGCGGAACATTCATTCTGCCGCGCCTCGTCGGATGGAAGCGCGCGACAGAGCTTTTGATGACGGGCGACATGATTGATGCCCGGCGGGCTGAAGCGTTGGGAATGATTAACCGAGTCGTGGCAGACGAAGAGTTGATGCCGGAGGCGCTCAAACTGGCGAGCCGTCTGGCCAGCGCCCCAACCGCCGCGTTAGCACGAATCAAGAGCTTATTGGAGAAGAGCGCCACAAACGATTACAACGCCCAGCTTGATCTGGAACACAAGGCGCAGATTCAGTCAGGTCAGACGAAAGATTTCAGCGAAGGCGTCGCAGCCTTTATTGAGAAACGGCCACCAAAGTTTACGGGTGGATGAGACGTTTCCTAAAAGTTTAAGAAGGCTGCGAGCCGCCTGGATGAAAATCCGGCGGCTCTTCGCTTTGAAAAACAGAATACAGAATACAGAAGTCAGGAGTCAGAAGATAAGGCGGAGAACCGCTCTTACTGATTTTCTTTTATTCTGTCTCCTGTGTTCTGACTCCTGGAGTTGGTTATGGCTACTTTAACGTACATGCAATTGCTGCGGGGCAACCGCGCTTTCAGGTGGTTGTGGTCGGGGCAGGTCGTTTCCGAACTCGGCAACTGGTTCAACTTCATTGCCGGGCTGGGATTGGTGCGAGCTGTTTCTGCGGCAGCGCCGGAAGCGACCGCCATCATGCTCGTGGCTCGATTAGCGCCGTTTGCGTTGTTCGCGCCACTCGCCGGAGCATTCGTTGATCGCTGGTCGCGGCGCACTGTGATGATCGTATCGGACTTGGTGCGAGCAATAGTTGCGCTCGGATTCCTGCTGGTCAGCGGGCCGGAGAATTTATGGATTGCCTACGCCTGTTCGGTAGCAGGATCGCTTCTGACAGCTTTCTTTGAGGCTGCCAGGAACGCTGTGATGCCGAACATCACGGGTGCATCAGGGCTGCTGGCGGGAAATGCCTTGATGTTTTCCTCGCGCTTCCTGTTGATGTCGCTCGGCGCGGCGCTGGGCGGCTGGGCTTCCGCGCGTTTCGGCTACCAGGCGGCTTTCATCATCAATGCGGTTTCGTTTCTCGTCTCCGCTTACTCCATCTGGCTCATCCCTGAAAAGGAGATGACGGGAGAGAGCGGCGATGAAACTGAAAATCTTTTGGTGAAGGAAGATGAGGGGGCGAAAAAGCGTCCGCGCTTCTGGACGGATTTGCAGGAGGGATGGAAGTACATCGCACGTCATCCGCTCGTCGCAGCCATCATTGGCGTTAATGTGCTGTGGGCGACGGGCGGCGGCGCGTGTAATTTGATCTACGACCGTCTGGGTGGCGTGGTCTTCGCCGGGCAAGGCGGACTCGAAGGTGATGCTGCCGTGGCCGCGCTCTATGCAACGGTCGCCGCTGGCGTGTCCGTCGGGATGCTGTGCGCCCGGCGCGTGGGCACGCACGTCGAGTTGCATGGAATGACGGCCAGGTTCATGGGCTGGACGTTAATAGCACATGGCCTTGTCTTCGCAGTCGCCGGACTGATGCCGTCACTCTGGCTGGCAGGCCTGATGCTGTTCCTATCACGCTTCATCATCGGTATAGAGTTCGCCGTGCAGGAAACCCTGCTGATGCGGCTGGTTCCAGACAAATTGCGCGGGCGTGTCATCACGACCGACCGCGCGTCGGAAATCCTCGTGATGAGCATTTCGACGGTCTTCGCTGCGTGGTCGCTGCACGCGATCAACGCGCGCACGCTGACGGTGATTTCAGGATTGCTGTCAGCGACGGCTGGCATCTTCTGGCTGGCATTGTTCGCCTTCGGTCGGTTGCGTCTACCTGCCGAGGCGGAAAAGGCGCAGGCTGAGCAGGACGAGGAAAAAGAAGTCCTGCTGGCGTCCGCCGGATGAAACAGACTCGTTTCTGTCGTAATATGAAGCGAGACAAACGAATTGCGGAATGCGGATTTCGGATTGCGGATTAAACAAACGATACAACCGCTTACAAACCCGCAAACCGAAATCCGCATCCCGCAATCCCCAGATGGTGGTTATGCAAAAGCAGATCGAAGGGCAACGCAGTAGAACCAGGCAGGCTTTGACGCGTGCGTGGTTGTGGCTGGGGCGTGTGATGCCGCGTGTGGCGATTGCCTCAGGGATGCTCTTCGTCTTCTGGTTGCTCTTTGGTGAAACTCAGGTTTTCAGGCAGACTTTCATCGGCTCAGTCCTTGGCTTCATCACCTTCTGGGCAGTCTTTCTGACGTGCGCCTATTACGGCCTGAAGGCGCTGCGCTGGTTAAAAAGAAAGCTCCTCTGGCGCGTGCGTCGCCGGTTGGTCATCACCTATCTCTTCGTCGGGCTGACGCCAATCATCTTGCTGACACTGCTCGGCCTGCTCTCAGCTTTCGGCGGTTCGGGGCAGGGCATGGCGCGCATTATCACGGCGCAGGTCAATACGACTGAGCGGCAAACTCAATCGAGCGCGCGCAATCTTGCGGACGCATTCACGCGCTTGCCTACTCTCACCGATGATCGCGGTATACAACTCTGGCTCGACGAGCGCACCGCTTTGCTGCGAGCGTCGCTGCCGGGAGCGCGTGCGGCGCTGTGGCGCGGCGCGACGGGCGAAGATGCCGCAACAGTCGGTCACAAGGGTTCGGCGCAGTTTACGAGTTTCCTTGACGAAGAGGGGACGCGAGGCGTCGGCGGCGATTCCATACCTATCTCTGAGCGTTTGCCGGACTGGTTGCGCGGGCGAGCTGACTGGGGCGGACTGGCTTTCACCCCGCCCGCAAATTCCGAGCAGTACTTCGGCGTTCCTTCAATGCGAGCTATCGCGCGCGGGATGGCGGGCAATCGCCCCTTCGTCTTGCTGCTGGTTGTGCCTGTGAGTCGCGCGCTCGTCGAGCAGTACCGTGAAACGACGGGCATCTACGTTCGTCCATTCTTCCTGTACAGGGCGATGGGTGCGGACAGCAGCCGCCTCAATATCAAGTTCGGCAATCAAAGCGGAATGAAGCTCGGCGAGAATAGCGAGCAGAATATGGACGACCCCGCGCGCGAGCGGGATGTCGAAAATATGTTTCGTCAGGATCAGTTTGAAGAGAAGGTGGGCGATTCGTTTTATGTGGTCGTGCTTCCGGCGAGTGAGTGGGCGAGCGGTGAACGGAGCGAGCACCTGAGCTTCCTGTTCGATTGGTCTTGGGGCTTAGCGAGCAGACAGTTCTGGGGACATGGCGAGCCGGGCGAGTTCTGGCGAAAGGCTTTGTTTTACCTCGCCATCGCGTTTCTCGTGCTGGAATTGCTGGCGCTCGTCGCCGCCGTCTGGATGACGCGCGCCGTCACCGGCACGGTGCATAAACTCTACCGCGCAGTCGAGTTCATCAAACGGGGCGACTTCTCTCACAGGGTGCGCGTTCGTTCGCACGATCAACTCGGCGAACTCGCCGCCGCTTTCAATGATATGTCGTCCAACATCGAAGTGCTGTTGGAGGAGCGCGTGGAGCGCGAGCGCCTGGAACGTGAAGTCGAAATCGCAGCCGAAGTGCAGGCGCAGCTTTTCCCGCGCCGCGTCCCTGATCTCCTGACGGTTAACATCTCTGCCGAATGCCGTGCGGCGCGCGGCGTCGCAGGCGATTACTACGACTACATCGAAGTCGCGCCCGGTCTGGTCGCGCTCGCTCTGGGCGATGTTTCCGGCAAAGGCGTCTCAGCGTCGCTCGTGATGTCGAACCTGCAAGCGTCTTTGCGCGCCCAGACCACAATCACCGCCGAACGGATGGACATAGCAGAACGCGCCGTTGCTGCATCTGTGAGCACTGGCGGTGACGGAAGCGGAGGCCATTTGCTCGCGCACGTCGTCGCGGCTGCCGAGGTTGACGGCGCAGTCGCGCGCCAGATGACGAACATCAACCGGCAAATCTGCCAGAGCACTGAAGCCAATCGCTTCGCCACGCTTTTTCTGGCTCTCTATGAAGACCGCACGCGGCAGTTTCGCTACACCAATGCCGGGCACAACCCGCCGATTCTTATTCGCGCGAATGGAGCAACGGAGCGACTGACGACGGGCGGGATGATGGTCGGAGCATTTGAGTGGGCGGTGTATGAAGAAGCGGGCGCTGGACTCGCGCCGGGTGATGTCTTGCTCATTTTCTCAGACGGCATCAGCGAAGCCGAAAATGAAAGCGGAGAGGAATACGGCGAAGAGAAGCTCGCTCAATTCGCCGTCGAGCACCGAACATTGTCAGCCGACGAACTTCGCGATGCTATTTTCGCAGAGGTGGACACCTGGTCAGGCGCGCGAGAACGTGGCGACGATCAAACGCTGGTAATTGTGAAGGGAAGGTAATCGGTTTTCAGTTTTCAGTTTCCAGTTTTGAGTTATTAGGTTTTAGCTCCGATAGGAGCGGATGAAAATAGCCCAGCACTTCAGTGCTGGGTAATAGAGTTAGAGAAACAGAGAGTCCCGTAGGGACGACTGAAGATAAAAGTTTCGCTTTCTTTCAGTCGTCCCTACGGGACTCAGTATTTCTATGCTCTATTACCCAGCCATAAATGGCTGGGCTATTATCAATCGCCCCTGACGGTGCTCAAGAACTGAAAACTGAAAACTAAAAACTGTCACGCCGTAATAATCGTCGCGCGCAAGCCCATCAACTCGGAGAAGTCTTTGGAATAGACCGTCTCGACCTTGCGGACGCGGTTGATGGTTTCGACCAGATCGGTGGTGGGGATAAAGCCGTCTTCCGCATGAGCGATAGCCCATGCCGGAAGGTGCATGGCGACCTGAAGCAAATCTTCGATGAAGCGCAGGTATTGTTGCTTGGTCACGACGCTCGTGCCCAAGCGCCCGGCCTTGGCCTGCTCGAATTCATCCCAGAAGCCGTCTCCGCCCCGCAGCCATTCCTCGCGCCAGGCGGAAAATGCGTTGCGCTGCGGCTCGTGCAGGCTTCTCGCGCGGGGCAATCGAAGATAGAGCAGATTCGTGTGCTGCTCGGCGATAAAGTCGCGAGCCTCGCGGTTATCGCTCGTGTTGGGCTGTGAGTTATTGACGGGCGCAGCCTGCGTTTGCCAGACGCGGCGAAACACTTGCGAGAGCGGTTGACGAAACTCACGTGTTTCCTCGTCAAAAGAGAGCGTATAGTCACCGACCATCATGCCGCAGGCGAGCGCCAGAGCGCGCCGCGCAGGGGATTCCAGCTTCTCGATATTCTGGCGCACGTTGTCAAACCACCAGGCATCGGTTTCGTTGAATCTCTTCCGCAGCGAAGAATTGGCGAGTTTGTGTCGTGGCACGTAGGCGTCTTCGAGGACGACCGAGACATCATCTTCGGATAATTGCTCCGCATTGTTCTCAATGTACGCGGTGGCTTTCGTCGCCGCCCACTGCGCCAGGTCGTTCGCTGCCACGCGCGCGCCCCATCGCTTGAGATACACGCCCAGATCAGGCTCGCCCGTGATGGCCAGTGAGATTGATTTGAATTTGAGACGACGCAGCACGCCCAGTTCAAAGGCGAGCCATCCATTCGGAATTGTGCTCATAAGAGTCAGTAAAAGAAGAATACAGAATACAGGAGACAGGAGTCAGAAGATAAGGGCGGAGAACCGCTGTTACAGATTTCCTTTTTCTTCTGTCTCCTGACTCCTGTCTTCTGACTTCTGCTGTTGCGCATAAGATTTTAGTTCGGGAATCGCGGGAAGCGAGAGAAAGGCGCGGACGACGCGCGGGTCGAATTCTAGGCCAGCCCACTCGGCCAGATGCTTGCGCGCTTCCTCTTCTGTGCGAGCTAGGCGATAGGGGCGAGCGTCCGTCAGGGCAGCGTAAGCGTCCGCCACGCGGAGAATGCGCGCGCCCATTGGAATCTGTTCACGGTGCAGAGCATCCGGGTAGCCAGCGCCATTCCACCATTCCTGATGCCAGCGCACCAGCAGTTGTGCGCCGCGATCTGCTCCGGCGCGCGCCGCTTCCTGTTCGCCGATGACCGGATGGCGCGCCAGATCAAGCCGCTCGGCTTCCGTTAAAGAATCTTTCCGCTTGATGTAATCGCGCTCCATGACGACTTCGCCCAGATCATGCGCGAGCGCTGCAAGTCGCAGCGAAGCGCGATCCTGCTGCGCCAGGTGAAACACCTTCGCCACCGCGTCCGAGAGCTTCGCAATCCGCGCCGCATGTGGATGAGCGTACCCCTCAAAATCATCCGCCGCCGCCGCCAGACGCATAAAAGCCTCGCCAGCAACACGTTCGCTTTTCGAAAATTCAAGTTGAATTGAAGACATAGTAGATGTCAGATGTTAGATGCCAGATGTCAGTGAAAGCCGGACTGACCCTCTAGCAACTAACATCTAGCCTCTGCCTTTCAGTTTGTTGAGCAACTGGCGCGCGGCGTCATTTTGTGGATCAACCGAGAGCGCGCGTTCCACCGCGCCCTGCGCTCGCCGCAACAGGCCAATCTCGCTATAAAGCTCCGCGAGCATGACGTGGTATGAAGCATTGTTCGCATCGAGCGCGATGGCCGCCTTGATTTCCGCTTCAGCGCTGTGGCGCAGGCGTTCGTCGCGCGCCAGAGCCTGACCAAAGTATGCGCGATAGCGCGATTCAGCCGGGGCAAGCCGCGCAGCTTCGCCCAGTGACGCTATCGCCATTGCGCTATTACCCTGCTGCAAGGCAGACAATCCCTGCTGGAATCTCTCTTCGGCCTGAGCAGAAGTAGGCACTTGCCGGGGGCTGGCGACAGGAATCGAAACATCTGTCTTTGCTTCCGGCTTTTCCGGCTTGAGATTCGCTCCGACCTGGATGGACGGGACGGTCGCCCTGCTGGTGCGTGTCGCTTCCTCCTGCTTGAGCAGTTTGGAATCATAAACGGCACGCGAGCCGCTATCCTTGAGCGTGTCGTAAGCCTGCGCGAATTGCGCGAAAGCCGATTCAATGCGCGCCAGTTGTGCTGCGTCCGCTTCTCTGCGGAAACGGTCGGGATGAAAGCGCTTGGCCATCGCATAATAAGCGCGCTTGATGTCGGCAGTGGTCGCGCTCCGGCGAATCCCGAGCAACTGATAATAATCCGTGACAATGCGTACCCGTTTAAACAACTCCTCAATCTCATTCTGCTCGTCGCGCTGCTCTTCAGCAGGAGTCGAGGCTTGCGCTCCCGGCGCAGTCTTCTTCAACTCGCTCTTCGATTCTGCTGCAACAGGTGAAGCCTCTTTTGCCGGAGCAGCTTTGAGTGCGGCGTGAGCCTTTGCTATTTCTTCCTCCGAGAGCGCCTGCGGCCACCGCTCACGGCGCAGGAATCCTCCGAGCGCGAGCGTATAAACGGCATGCAGCGTCTCAGTTTCCGGGAGACCGCTAATAGTTGATAATTCACCGACGCTCAGGGCTGTATCAACGCGCGTCAGCACGAAAGCTTCGGTCGGCGAAAGATTGAGATCGTCAGGCGCATGAGCTTCAGGGAAGAGCTTTTCACTTTTATCCTTGAGTCTCGCCGTCACGAATTCGACTGGCAGGCGGCGGGCGCTCTCAATCAGGAGCTTCTTCGTCTCGATCTTCACGCGCACCTCCGCGTCGAGGCGCACACGCGGGTCGAAATCCCAGTTGCCATCCGTCCAGAGCAGTGCCTGACAAAGCATCTCGGCAACCCGCCGCGCATAGAACGTATCAAGCATCTCCCGGCTTAATGCTCCCGTCTCAACCAGCTTCGCGCCGAATTCCAGATCAGAAGTCGTCCCCTGAGCACCGGCAAGCTGCGACTCGGTCAGAATATTCCAGCGCCGCACAGATTCACTCAGACGGTAGGCGCGCAAATTGGAGGCTGCGTAAATGATCTCGCCCGCGTCGAAATAAACAACCGTCTTGGCGCGCTCCCGTGCCAGTCGCAATGCGCCCGAAAAGCCTCCGGCAGAGATTTCGCGAATGAGTTCTGTCAGTGGGTGTCTCTTTAATTGACCAGCCATGCGCTCAGGTTCTGGCATGAGCAGCGCGCTTGGCAATCATCCTCATGCGAATGACTCAACCGAGGCGCTCAATTCATCCCTGCGGCATCATAGCGCACGCACGCAACAAAAAACAGTAGGCAGTTGGCAGTAGGCAGTGGGCAGTTAAAAGCAAAAGCTCAACGCTCCATGTCATGCCTGCTTTTAACTGCCCACTGCCTACTGCTTTTCCCCCTTTGACACTCCTTAATGCGCGCTCTATAGTTACCTCTAATAAAGATTCAGAGAAAACAGGCCGTCTCCCGCGCTTCCCCGACAAGCGTGGGCGCTTTTCATTGTCTATGGGAGTGAGCAAGTTGATTACTGAAAATGTGCCCACCAGCCGAGCCGCAGAGGAGAAAAATCCGCTTGGCGCAAGGCTGCCGGAGTTCTATTCGCTCAGCGCGGAGATTGTTGATCTCTTCTACACGCAGATTCTCTCGCCGGACACAATCAGCACACCGGCGGAGGTCTGCGCGGCCTTTTCAAATATGATTCTGCGCCACTGGGACTTGTGCTGCATCGTCATTTACCTCTGCGACGATGACGGTCACCTGCGTGAAACCGCAATCCACACGCACGAGCACTTCGATGAAGAGAAGGCGCGCGCAGTGGGCAAGCAGTTTGCAGCGGCAGTCGAGCGCAAGGGAAGCGAGCTACAAGCGTGGCTTGATGAGAATGGCTCTGATGAAACGGACGAGAGCGAGAAGGATTTGCGACGCGCGCTTGAAGAGACGGGCTTGCATGCAGGCGTCGTCGTGCCGATTCACGCGCGGGGAATGCTGGTCGGCGCGCTCGTCTCCATCACTGTCTTTCCAGAACGTCTCCGGGCGGCTCTGAACGGACTGCGTTTCATCGCCGCGCCGGTTGTCATCGGCATCGGCAATGCGCGCCGCGCAGGCGCTCTGCGCGAGCAGCATCAGCGCATCGAACAACTCGTCGAAGAATTGCAGCAGCACAGCCACGCGCTCGAAGAAGCCAATCGCGAGCTGCGCCGGGTCGCTCATTATCGTTCGCATTTCCTCGCGCGCATGTCGCATGAGCTGCGGACACCTTTGACCTCGATGCTGGGCTTTGCCGAGATTATGCTCGACCATGAAACCCTGACGGACGCACAACGCCGCTTCTGTGAAAAGATTCAAGCTTCGGGGTTGCAACTGCAAACAAGTCTGACCCAACTGGTAGACCTCTCGCGCCTTGAAGCGGGGCAATCAGAGCTTTTCCTTCATGAATTTTCTTTGCGCGCGGCGTTGCGCGAATCGTGCGCGGCGGTCGCACGGCTGGCGCAGAAGCAGAGCGTGACAATTGACTGCGATGCCGAATCAGACCTTCCCTCAATCGTCTCGGATGAAGGGAAGCTCAGGCAGGTACTCTACAATTTCTTCGCTCATGCGATCAGCCGCAGTCCTGAAGGCGAGACCGTCCGGGTCTACGCTGAAAGCCGCGCCGCGTCTCAATTTCAAATCATCATCGAGGATCAAGGCGAGACCATCCGGGATATGTCCAGCATCTTTGAGCCGATGGATATTGATGCGCCAAGCGAGAAGGCCACCAATATGAACGAACTCGGCCTCGCCATCGCGCGTCGTCTGATAGACGTGCTCGGCGGAACGGTGAAACTGGAAAGCCCACAGGCAAATGGTCTCAGAGTGGTCATCGAACTCCCCGCCCGGCCAACCGAAGGAAGATAAAAGTTCGAGTTACGAGTGATAGAGTTTCGGGTTTCGAGTTCGTCCCTTTAACTCGAAACTCGTCGCCCTAAACCAAAATGGAGAGGGAAGTTGGTGCAAGTAAACGAGGCGCAAAGAGAGATTCACATCCGCGATTGCACGACGCTTGAAGAATTCGATAAGTGCATTGCGTTGCAGCGTGAAGCCTTTGCGCTGCCCGATCTGGAAATCTCGCCGCGTCGTCACTTGATTGTCACACGGCGCGCAGGCGGATGGACTCTCGGAGCTTTTGCGGGTGATGAGATGGTCGGGTTTGTTCATCATCTGGTCGCCGTGAGAGAGATGAATGAGATCATCGGTTATTCGCACATGATGGCGGTCGCGAGAACGTATCAGAACAGGGGCGTCGGTGCGCAGCTCAAGTGGGCGCAGCGTCAACGTGCGCTCGATGAAGGCAGAAAATTTATCAAGTGGACATGGGACCCGATGCAGGCACGCAACGCCTATTTCAATCTCAACCGCCTCGGTGTCACCGTGCGCTCTTACGGAGAAAATTTCTACGGCACGGATTACATCACAATGCCGCGCGAGACAACAGAAGGCGTCCATCTGGATAGCGACCGCCTCTTCGCCGACTGGCAACTCGATGCAAAACGGGTTACCTTCCTGGCCGAAGGCCGCGCCCCCGAACCGCTCGTCGCGCCCGCCACGACCATCGAAATTCCCCCGGATTGGCCAGCGCTCATCCGCCGGGATGCCGTTGCAGCGCGCAACGAGCAACTGCGCGTCCGCGCCCAATTTCAAGAAGCCTTTGCCGCAGGCTTAACCTGCGCCGGTTTCGCCCGCGACGAAGCGAAACCGCGTTACTTACTTTATAAGACCGTGACGGGTGACAGGTGACAAGTGACAAGTAAAAACAAGATTTCTCTTGTCACTTGTCACTTGTCACCCGTCACGGCTTTTACTTATGCCGTTTACACGTTTCGACCGTTACGTTGATCGTCATGCGCGCGCCTTTACGGAGCGTTTGCAGGCGCTTTGCCGGATGCCGTCTGTGGCGGCGCGGGGCACAGGCATGCGCGCGATGGCCGAGGCGGTCGAAAAGTTGATGCAGCGTTCGGGCGCGGGCACACGCGTTTTCAAGAGCGGCAGCGGCTATCCTGTCATCTTCGGCGAGTGTGGAGCTGGACAGCATTGCTTTCTGGTTTACGGGCATTACGATGTCGCGCCCGTCGGTCAATTAACGAGCTGGTCGGCGGGGCCATTCGCCGCGACGGTTTCTGACGGCAAGCTCTACGCGCGTGGCGCGGCCAACAGCAAAGGCGATCTGGTGGCGCGCCTCGCGGCAGTCGAAGCCTATCAGAAGAGTTACGGCAAGCTGCCCGTTTGCCTGCGCTTTATCATCGAGGGTGAAGCAGGCATTGGCAGCCCCAGTCTCTATCGCTTCACGAATGAGAACAGGGAATTACTGAACGCGGAAGGCTGCATCTGGGAAGAAGGAAACAAGGACACGCAGGAGCGTTTCGTCATCAGCCTGGGCTTCAAGGGAATCACTTTTCTGGAGCTTCGCGTGCACGGCGCGCGCACCGACCTGCATTCAAAGTGGGGCGCGATTGTCCCGAACCCCGCATGGCGACTCGTGCAGGCGCTTTCAACTATTACTTCGCCAAAAGGCGTCATCACGATTGATGGCTTTTCGTCGCACGTCGCGCCCATCACGCCGGAAGATGCGGAAGCCCTGAAAGAGATTCATCTCGATGAAGCCGGACTCAAGCAGGAGTTTCGCATCAGCCACTGGGTGCGCGGAATGCGTGGGGGCACGCTCGTCAAAGAGCACATCTTCGGTCCGACCTGTACGATCTGCGGAATCCAAACCGGACACACAGAGGCCGGGCCGAAGACGGTGCTGCCGAGCTACGCGATGGCC
Source organism: Acidobacteriota bacterium (assembly GCA_032160705.1). Classification (GTDB taxonomy): domain Bacteria; phylum Acidobacteriota; class Blastocatellia; order Pyrinomonadales; family Pyrinomonadaceae; genus QHXM01. The sequence goes on from JAVHVE010000052.1 coordinate 42,610, forward strand.
AGACTGGATTTCCGCCTCGTGCCAGACCTGACGCCCGCCGTGGTTGTCAGTCTTCTGCGTGAGCACCTGGACGTGCGGGGCTTCAAAGATGTGGAGATCATCGAGCTTGGCAGTGCGCCTGTCATCAAATCATCATCACAGTCAATTGTCTCTCGCGCCGCGATTGAGGCTGCGCCGGAAGTTTACGGTGCGCCTGCGCTCGTCTATCCGCTCAATCCGGCCAGCGGGCCGGTCGGCGCAATTTGCGGCGCGACCGATCCACCGATGCCCGTGGTTTCCTTCGGCACAAGCTACGCCGGGTCGAACCCGCACGGGCCTGATGAAAACATTCGCCTCGAAGATTTCCTGCAAAGCGTCAAGTTCTTCGGGCGCGTCATTCATCAACTGGGGCAGCACGTCAGGCAATCAAAAAGCAACGCCCATAAAAGCTCTTCGGCACTCGTTCTCTCCAAGGGCTAAATGAATTGTCGAAAGATTGCATCCCTGACCCCGAAGGGGTCACATATAATAGCCAGGGGTAAGCGCGTGAGCGCGCCACCCCTGGAATAGCAATCATAAATAATACCGACCCTGAAAGGGTCGCACCTCTTCGTTGAATGTGCGACCCCTTCAGGGTCGGACTCGATTCTTAATCGTACCGGGGGCGGCGCAAGCTACGCTTGCTTGCCCCCGGCTATTATGTTCATCCCCTTCGGGGATGTTCCCGTTTCGGTTATGATGAGAACGCTCGGTCAGAAACTATTACAACTAGGATAAGAGGGAAGTTGACGACCAAGGTTCAAACTATCGAACGCGAAATCGAGAACTTGCGTGATGAGCTTCGCCGTCACGAAGAGCTTTACTACGTCCACGCCAATCCTGAAATCTCGGACGCGGAGTACGATGCGCTGCTCACGCGTCTTCAGCAACTCGAAACTGAGCATCCCGAACTCGTCACGCCGGATAGTCCGACGCAGCGCGTCGGCGGGCGTCCTGCTGAAGGCTTTAGCGAATACGTGCATCGCCACCCGATGCTCTCGCTCGACAATAGCTACAACATAGATGACCTGCGCGCCTTCGACGAACGCTGCCAGCGCCTCGCCGACGGGCGCGCTTTTGAATACGTCGCAGAGCTGAAGATAGATGGGCTCTCCATCTCGCTTCATTATCAACAGGGCGTGCTGGTGCGCGGAGTGACACGCGGCGATGGGCGCATTGGCGAGGATGTGACGCAGAACACGCGCACGATTCGCAGCATTCCGCTCAGGTTGAAAGCCGGAGACAAAAGGACGGAGATGGAAGTTGAGGTGCGCGGCGAGGCCTACCTGTCCAGAAGCGTGTTTGAGAAGATCAATGCCGAGCGTGAAGAAGAAGGACTGCCGCGCTTTGCCAATCCGCGTAATGCTGCCGCCGGGACGATTCGCCAGCTTGACCCGAAAATCGTTGCCGCCCGCCGCCTGGATATGTTCGCTTATGATTTGATTATGGGCGAGCGCAAGCCTTTCGCTTCACACTGGGACGCGCTCGACTGGCTCGAAGGCGTGGGCTTTCACGTCAACGAGAATCGCCGGCTGTGCCCTTCGATTGATGAGGTGATCGAGTTCTGCAACGAGATGGAGCTAAAGCGCGACGAGCTAGGCTACGAGATTGACGGCGTCGTGGTGAAAGTCAATTCGACTGCATTGCAGGAAGAGTTTGGCGCGACGACGAAAGCGCCGCGTTGGGCTATCGCTTATAAATATCCGGCGCGGCAGGCGACGACGCAAGTTCTGGGAATCGTCGTGCAGGTCGGGCGCACGGGCGCGCTCACACCCGTCGCCAATCTTGAGCCTGTGCAGCTTGCGGGCACAACCGTCGCGCGCGCGACGCTTCACAACGAGGATGAGATCAAGCGCTTGGACGTGCGCGTGGGTGACTGGGTGCTGATTGAGAAAAGCGGCGAGATCATTCCGAAAGTGCTGAAAGTGATCGAGTCGCGGCGCACGGGCGCGGAGAAACGCTTTCGGAGGCCGAAGAAGTGCCCTGTGTGTGGAGGCGTCATCTCGCGGCCTGAAGGCGAAGTTGTTTCGCGCTGCGTCGCCGCAGACTGCCCGGCGCAGCTCAAGGCGCGGCTACTACATTTTTCGTCGCGCCGAGCCATGCGCATTGAAGGTTTGGGCGAGCAGCTTGTCGAGCAGCTTGTCGAGAAAAAGATGGTGGGCGATGTGGGCGATCTTTACCATCTCAAGCTGGAAGAGGTCGCGGCGCTTGAGCGGATGGCGGAAAAATCTGCGTCGAATCTGATGGCGCAAATAGAGGCGAGCAAGTCCCGCGATCTGCCGCAGTTGACTTACGCTCTGGGAATTCGTCACGTGGGGGAACGCACCGCCGGAATTCTCGCTCGTCATTTTCGCTCGCTCGAACGTTTGAGCAAGGCTACGGTCGAGGAGATGATCGGCATTCATGAAATTGGCATGACCGTCGCTCAGAGTGTGCGCGACTGGTTTGACGATGTAGGCAACTCGTATCTCTGCAAACGCTTGAGCGAGGCGGGCGTGCGTACCGAAATGGAGGGGGGCGCAAGTGGTGTGCAGGATGAAGCCTTTGCGGGCAAGCAGTTTGTTTTGACCGGAAAGCTCGAAAGCCTGACGCGCGATGAAGCACGCGCCCTGATCGAAGCGCGCGGCGGGCGCGTCACGTCAACGGTGAGCAAGAAGACTGATTACGTCGTCGCAGGCGAAGAGGCCGGGTCGAAGCTGGACAAGGCACAATCGCTTGGCCTGCGTGTGCTGGATGAAGCAGCATTGAAGAAGATGATCGAGGAAAAGCAGGAGTCAGGAGACTAGAAGACAGGAGACAGGAGACAGAATAAAAGAAAATCAGTGACAGCGGTTCTCAGCCTGATCCCTTCTGACTCCTGACTTCTGTCTTCTGTATTCTGCTCTCGTGGAGGATGGCAATGGTCGAAGGAAAAAATGAACTGGAACTTGTTTACACGCTCTTTTGCGATGACGTGCGCCTGGAGGTCGGCAATAAGCTTTCTTTGATGGGTGTGTTTCAGAACATCATGGTGCAGCAGTTACCCGTGTCTTTGATTAAATTTGCGGTCGTCAATCACTGGCGCGGGGAGGGGAAGCATCTGTCGGAGGTGAGAATCCTGACGCCGGATAGACAGCAGCCCGTCGTCGTTTCGCAGCCCGCGCCGTTTGAGATAGCGCCGGGCGGCTTTGCCGATAATATTAGTTTCTTTGTCAACGTAACTTTCCCGACCCCCGGTCAATACTGGGTGCAGACGCTAATCAACTCGAGGCTCTTTGACGAGCAGCCGCTCATTGTCACAGACGCGCACGCGGCACAAGCTACCGAGAGCGTTTCCGATGCAGTCAATTGAGATTCACGGCCTTTAGAGATGGTAGAGCTTGATCTTGTAATTGAGAGTGTTGGCCCTGACTCCGAGAAGGCGCGCGGCTTGTGCCTGGTTACCATTCGTGATGAGGAGCGCCTGCCGGATGATATTCGATTCAAAGCGATGCACCGCATCGTCGAGCTTGATCCCTTTCTCGATGTCCGTCTGGCGAATCCCGTGTGGCATCGCTAGCTCAGACATGAGCGTATCGCTCTCCAGCGCCTGCGCTTCCTTCAGTAGCGTCAGCGCCATGTCTTTCAGACCTTGAACTCTGGCTGCAAATTGAGCGCCGTCTTGTTTGAAGCCTTCGGATGGCGTCACCGAGCGCAAGCTCCGCACAGGTCTTCTTGAGATGGAAGATTTTAAAGCCGTCGCGTTTCTACTCATTTTCGTCCCCTTTAATGTGAAAACACCGCCCCGGCAAGATTTGTGGCAATTGTTTATTCGTTTGCTGAAGAAAAAAGTTCCGAAAAAAGGAGCGCGAACGACAAAAAGTTTCTTCTGGCCCAGCCTGCAATAAATTCACAGCGACTTTCAAATTTTCTTCGGCGAAATAAGGGAATCGGGTATGACAGGTTGGACATAAAAAAGGCGAGCCGTTTGACTGGCTCGCCTCTTCGTTAAGATTTAAGAAAGATTTCATGCGGATGAGTGGATTTGAACCACCACGGTATCGCTACCACGGGCTTCTGAGACCCGCGCGTCTGCCAATTTCGCCACATCCGCTCATCAATTGATGCTGCTTGAATATTACGGACGCGGCAAAGAGGTGTCAAGCAAGCCTCTCAGCCTGAAGCGGTTGCGACTGGACTATGGTGATTGTTATAGTTGGCTACACTTTTTGTTGCCCGAACAGCAATGCTCGAAACAGCGCCAGGTTCTGATGAATTGCGTGAACGTTTGGCCGGGGTGCGCCGCCGGATTGAAGATTGCGCGCGCCGAGCCGGGCGCGCTCCAGGGGAAGTTAAGCTCATCGCTGTGAGTAAGACGCATCCGCCAGACGCCTTGCGGCGTGCAATCCAGGCGGGTGTCAACGACCTCGGCGAAAACCGTGTGCAGGAAGCCGACGAGAAGATTAGTGAGCTGGGGCGTGACGCCGCTCGCTGGCATCTGATTGGCCACCTTCAGGCAAATAAAGCTCGCCGTGCGGTTGCGCTCTTTGACCTGATCCATACGTTGGACTCCGCATCGCTCGCCCAGCGTCTCGACCGTTTGTGTGAAGAGGTGGAGCGTCAGGAATTGCCTGTGCTGGTTCAGGTTGATCTTGGAGGTGAGGCTGCCAAGTCGGGCGTGAGTGAAGAGGAGTTGCCGGAGTTGGTCAAAGCAATCGGCGCATGCACGCATCTACGTTTGACGGGGTTGATGACGCTCCCTCCGTTCTTCGATGATGCAGAGCTTGTCCGGCCTTACTTTCGTCGCCTGCGCGAATTGCGGGACGAACTCAGGGGGCGCGCGGCCTTTGGCAACGGAGGCCAGGGTGAGCTTTCGATGGGCATGAGCCAGGATTACGAGGTGGCGATAGAAGAGGGCGCTACTTTTGTGCGTATCGGAACCGCGATCTTCGGCGAGCGACGCGCCAGAAACTAAAATCAGTAAATGAAAGAAGCCCTGCGCAGTTTCTCTCCGAGCTATTCGACTTAGCGATAACTTTTATGTCTCTCATCGCGTCAATCTACTTGTTTATCTGGTACGGCGTGGTGGCGGTGATTATCACCGTCATTGTGCTGATGCTCCTGCGTCTCGCCTTGAACTATGCGGATGTGAATCCGTTTAGCCGACCTGCGCTCCTTGTGCGGCGCTTCAGCGACCCCTTGGTTGATCCTGTCCGGCGCGGGTTAGCCAGAGCAGGGCTCGACCCGAAAATCGCTCCCATCGGCACGATTCTCATAGCAATCTTACTCGGTTACTTCGCGCTCCAGTTGGTCGGAACTTTTCTAGGGACGATTGCAGGCGTCATCGATAGCCTGGGGCGCGGGGCGATTGTGTCCCTCATCGGGCATCTGCTGTATGGCTTGCTGGCTCTCCTGTCACTCTTGATTTTCATGCGGATAGTCTTTGCCTGGGGCGCAAGCTCTGTGAATCGCGTGCTGCGTTTCCTGATTAGAGTGACTGAGCCTGTGCTCGCCCCTTTTCGGCGCATCATTCCGCCGCTCGGCATGTTCGACATCTCACCCATCGTCGTGCTGCTGCTCATCCGACTTTTTCAGGAAGCAGTTGCCGGAACGCTCATCCGCTAAATGGAATTTGCCCTGCGGCTGGGGAGAATGTCTTTTGATTATATGTTCTGAACGAGACGGTGCGCTCCTGTTTACGGTGCGCGTTGTGCCGCGCGCCTCTCGCAGTTCCGTCATGGGAGAGCATAACGGCGCGTTGCGCGTCCGCTTGGCTGCGCCGCCGGTTGATGGAGCAGCCAATGAAGAACTCGTCCGCGTGCTGGCGCGCGCTCTCGATTTACCGGCGCGTGATGTGGAGATAACGAGCGGCCACACGTCGAAAGTCAAACAGGTTCTGGCAAGAGGCGCGGCGCGCGAGCAGTTGGAAAGCCTCGCGCGTGGAAAATAAATGCAGTTATAGAAAAGAGCATCTCATCGCAGTCGCTTGTCACCCGCCACCTGTCGCTGTATATTTCAATCCCGTTTCAAGCACAAAGTCTCATCTCGAAGGAATCTGGCTCGATGTCTGGACATTCTAAGTGGCATACCATTAAACATAAGAAGGGCGCGCTCGATGCCAAGCGCGGCAAACTGTTCACGAAGTTGATTAAAGAAATCCAGGTCGCGGCGCGCACGGGCGGCGGCGACGTGAATGCCAACGCGCGCCTGCGCAAAGCGGTTTCCGACGCGAAGGGCGCGAACATGCCCAACGATACGATTGACCGTGCGATTCGCCGTGGCACGGGCGCGGAAGAAGGCGTCAGTTACGAAGAGATTACTTACGAAGGATACGGGCCGGGCGGTGTTGCCGTGATGGTCGAATCTGTGACGGACAATCGCAATCGCACGGTGGCGGAGATTCGGCATATCTTCTCGAAAAACGGCGGCAACCTGGCGACAGCGGGCGCGGTCGGCTGGATATTCGAGAAGAAGGGCTACATCGTCATCGGTAAAGAAGCGAAATCCGAAGACGAATTGTTCGAGATCGTGACGGACGCGGGCGCGGAAGACCTGCGCGATGACGAGGACAATTTCGAGATCATCACAGCGCCGAGCGATTTTGACATGGTGCTGGAGGCGGTCAAGAAAGCGGGCGTTGAGCCGCAGGTCGCTGAAGTCGAGATGATTCCGAAAGAGTACAAAAAGCTCGAAGGCAATGAAGCCCGCCAGATGCTCAAGCTGATGGAGACTCTGGAAGACAACGATGATGTGCAAAAGGTCTTCGCTAACTTCGACATCAGCGAAGCCGATATGGCTGGCGCTTAAAAAAGCGATGGCGCAGGCAGGTTATACTAATTGCAGATAAAAAAAGAGGTCATACCGACCACGAAATCACACGAAGAGACACGAAGAACTCTACCTGTTTCGTGCCGCTTCGTGTGATTTCGTGGTTCGTCCCGCTCCTCATGGTCTTTGAAGTTACCATGTGAAGCAAATCCTCCGGCAACGCCAAAAATAAGAATTGCCCCGCGATTTGATCGGTGGTAAATTCCACGCCGCATTTAGAAATTGTTATTTCCATTTCGCGTTCTAAGGCTCTGCGGTCAACGCTCTGGCCTCACCCTCAGTTACTTTTAGTGCCAAACCGGCAGATGCTTGTCCACCCAGAGCGTTTGAACAATCGGCGAATCCCTTCGCCCCTCCCATGAGGAGTGAGCTATGCCCCGCAAATCAAACAGGCCGCAGCTTGGGGAGAATTTTCGTAAATGCCAGCCGAAGCTGCGGATGATCGCCAACGGCGACTCGATGGTGAACGCCGTCAGGGCCGAGCAGTGCAGCTCGATTGCCGTCACCAGCAGGCAGTTTCTTGAGAAGATACCTGTGGTTCGCGGCGATGAGGCCGTGCCTTGCAAAAAGAGCGAACTCCCACGCAGCAAGGCAAAGCGCGGACACCTGAAGGAAATTCCCTCCGACGTTTTCGCCAATGTCTTCATCGAGACGCTTGATGCGGGTACACAGAAACGAAAGTTTCCGGGCGAGAGGGCGCGTAAATCGAACCTCGTCACAGCCCAGGTGCCGCTCGGTAAACTCAGGAGCATCACCGCCAGTGACAATGTCACGCACATCGAACTGGGCGAACCGCTCGCCACGCCAACGCCCATCATCTCCGCCGCAAGTGTCAGAGCGCCGTCGCCGTCTCTGCGGCGCTACGGCTCGCGACAACAGCATCAGGGCGGCGAGGATGTCCTCATCGGGATTATAGATGTGCAGGGCTTCGACTTTTCTCATCCAGACTTTCTCGATGGCAATGGACGAACAAGATTCGTTCGCGTCTGGGATCAAGGAGCTGTGGAAGGCTTCTCGCGCCCTTCGCCGAAGGGAAGCCCGCAATTCGCTTACGGGGCTGAGTTGCGCGGCGAGCATCTGAACGCCGCGATTTCATCTGCCAGGCAACTCAGTCTCCCGGCCTTTGAATTGGAGCGGCAGTCGCAGATGGCTGTCGCCTCTCATGGAACTCACGTCGCCAGCATCGCGGCAGGTAATCGCGGCGTCTGCCCGCGCGCTAAGATTGCCGGTGTGCTCGTCTCGCTGCCACAAGAAGATCAGGAGCGCCGCCGCTCATTCTATGATTCGACGCGCATTGCCGATGCCGTAGATTATCTCGTCAGCGTGGCGCGAGAACTCAAGCTGCCCCTCTCAATCAACGTCAGCCTGGGCACGAACGGGCACGCGCACGATGGCTCAAGCGCCATTTCGCGCTGGATTGATGCGACGATGACTACGCCGGGTCGTTGTATCTCTGTGGCGGCTGGAAACGCCGGTCAAGAGATCGCTGCGTTTGAAGGCGATACCGGGTTTGTGATGGGGCGGATACACACGAGCGGCCAGATTCCTGCGCGCGGTCTCATCAAAGACATTGAGTGGCTGGTCGTGGGCAACGGCGTGATGGACTTGTCGGAAAACGAGCTTGAAATCTGGTACAACTCTCAAGACCGCTTCAGTGTCTCCGTTCGTCCGCCGGATGCAGAGCAATGGATCGGGCCGATTGAGCCACGCCAGTTTATCGAAAACAGGCAGTTGCGCGCCGGGAGCTTTTTGAGCATTTACAACGAGCTGTATCATCCGGCGAATGGATCAAACTATATTTCCATCTATCTCTCGCCCCTTCTCTCGGAAGCAGGTACGGTTGGTATTCCCGCAGGGCGTTGGACTGTCAGGTTACATGGCAGCGAGGTGCGTGATGGCAGGTATCACGGGTGGATTGAGCGCGACGACCCGCGTCGGCTGGGCCGCATCGGCGAGAAAGAAGCCTGGCGCTTTCCTTCCTTCTTTTCCGAAGCCTCGAACGTTGACGATACCAGCGTTAGCTCACTTGCCTGCGGCAACCGCGTTCTCTCGGTCGCAAACCTGGACGAAGCGGCAGAACGAATCCACATCACCAGTAGTCAGGGCCCGACGCGCGACAATCGCTCCAAGCCGGACATCGCTGCGCCGGGAACGAACATTGTCGCCGCCAAAGGATTCGCCGGGTCGAAGGATTTATGGGTCTCTATGTCTGGGACGAGTATGGCGAGTCCATTTGTGGCGGGCATCGCCGGCCTGATGCTCGCGGTCAATCCAAAACTAACGGCGGCGCAGATTGAAGGCATCATTGTCCGCACAGCGCGCCCGCTTCCTGGCGGGAGCTTTAAATGGATCAACAGCGCGGGCTACGGGAAAATTGATCCCGAAGGGTGTATCAAGGAGGCGGCGGCGATGCTTAATCTACTGGAGGACAAAACCTGATGAAGCTGACAGTCTTCCAATCTGATAAAGGTGATTGCCTGCTGCTCACAGCTTCTGACGGACGAAAGATGCTGGTTGACGGCGGGATGAGCCGCGCGTATTCAGAACACGTTGCGCCCGCTCTGGGGCAATTGCGCAAAGACAAGCAGACAATAGATGTCGTCTACGTCTCACACATAGACCAGGATCACATCTCCGGCATACTGAAAATGATGGACGACGAGGTTGAATGGCGCATCCACGATTATCAGGTCAGCACCGGCAACAAGCACAAGAAAGAGCCTGATGTACCGCGCCCGCCGAAGGTGAAAGAAATCTGGCATAACGCATTTCACGAACAGCTCGGCAAGAACACAGGCGAGATTGAAGAGATGCTCGCCGCCTCGGCTGCCATTCTCTCCGGCTCAGGCGTTGACGCCGTTAAAGAACTGGCCTCCGCGCAGAATGAGCTGGTCACGAGCATCACCGAAGCAATTAAATTGACGCGCCGCGTCAGCCCTGAGCAACTCGGCATCAAACTCAACCGGCCTGCCAGTGGAAAGTTGATGCTCCGCAGAAGCGACTCCAAACCAATCAAACTCGGCGGCATGAAATTCTCCATCATCGGGCCTTCGGCCACAGACCTGGCAAACATGAGAAAAGATTGGAACGATTGGCTGAACGCAAATAAAGATAAATTGAAGGAGATCAGTGATCGCGGCGCAGATGACGCGAGTAAATTCAGCGTCAAAGAGATTGGCCAGATTATCCTGCCGAAGATCAGGCAGGCCCAGGAACTGAGCAGCTTGCTGCCGCTCGCGGAGGCGAAAAAGTTAAAGCTCGGCGAGCGCGAGAAGGTCACCAATCCCAACCTCGCCTCGTTGATGTTTTACGTCGAGGAAAAGGGAAAGACGCTGCTCCTCACAGGCGACGGGCATCATTTAGATATTCTGGCTGGCCTGCGTCAGACAGGTAAGCTGACTGGCGCAGGCGGGCTGCACGTCAACGTGCTCAAGGTGCAGCATCATGGAAGCGAGCATAATCTTGATGAAAAATTTTGCCAGACCGTGACTGCTGACCATTATGTCTTCTGCGGCAATGGTGAGCACAAGAACCCGGACTTAAGCGTGATTCAGGCCATTGCAGACTCTCGCCTGGGAAGCCCGGCAGAGCTTAGCCCGAACCCGCAAGCCGGTAACAAGTTTAAGTTCTGGTTCAACAGCAGCGCAGCAGTGACGATCAAGGATGAAGCCAAAGAGCACATGGAAAAAGTCGAAAAGCTCATCGCAAAACTTACAGATCAAAGCAGCGGGCAGATGACCTCCTTCTTCCTCAAAGGCTCAAGCTTTGAACTTCCGATTTAAGCGGAGAGTCGCCGCCGGTCTGTGAATGTGAGGTCGTTTTGAGTTATAAAGAGGTATGCGAGTTTTAGGAATTGATCCGGGGAGCGAGACAACGGGCTGGGGCGTAGTCGAGGGCGAAGCCCGTCGCTATCGTCTCGTCGAATACGGCACGATTAAAGCTCCGCCGCGCGAGCGCTTTTCGGCTCGGCTCTTGAAAATCAGCGACGGTATTGAAGCCCTCATCGCCATACACAAACCGGACGTTTGTTCGGTCGAAGAGGCTTTTTACGCGACGAACGTTAAGGTCGCGCTCAAGCTTGGGCAGGTGCGCGGCGTCGTGCTGCTGGCCGCCGAGCGCGCCGGGTTGGAGATTGGTGAATACAGCCCGCGACTCATCAAGCAAACGGTCGTCGGCTACGGCAACGCCGAAAAGCATCAGGTTCAGGAGATGGTGCGTGTGCTCCTTTCGCTCAAGAGCACGCCTCAGCCTCACGATGCGGCAGACGCGCTCGCCATCGCCATCTGTCATTTTCATCACGCTGGCGCAAAGAGTAGAATCCTCGCCGCAGAAGCCCGCGTGAAACTTTCATCTTTGTCGTCTGCGACTCGTCGCCGCGTCCTTCGATAAACCCACCCGCGCGAGCCGAACGAGCATGTCGCCTCATCAACCTCCACCCTCTCGAATGGAGGTAGGCTTGTGTCTCTTCGCATCTCAAGAATCAAATCGGCGTTTATTCCGACAATGTTCGGAGTCTGTTTTTTATTTTTAACTATTTCCGCCATCGCACAGCAACGACACGCACCCGAAGGCGGGCAGCGAGCCATCATCGTTGACGAAAGGCTCGCCGTTCTGCGCGACGCGCCCGATCTGTCTGCAAACTTGTTGCAGAGGATGAGCCGTGGGCGGGTCGTAGCAATTCGCGGAGCAAAACGCTCGCCCGATGGCGTGACCTTTTATCGCGTCGCGGTGACGAGAAGAACCGGAGGCTGGATACAAAGCGAGGCGGTAGTCTCGTCCGCGCGCAAGGACGATGACGAGCGACTGCTCAGCCTGATTCAGAACTCCGAGGATTTCGACCGCGTGGTTCGCGCGCGCATCTTTCTGGATGTCTTCCAGCGGTCGCCTCTGCGCCCGGCGGTTCTGCTGCTTTACGCAGATGCTGCGGAGAAAGCTGCCGGAAGATTATCGCGTGATGCCGTCAGGCGTCTGGATGAAAAAGAAATGGCGGCGGGCGGCGCTCCCGTCTTCAGTTACTTCCTCAGCTACAACGGGCTTGATAGATATAGAAGGCAGGGCATCGCTTTCATCTTCGACCGTGCGACCAAAAAATTTCATTACGACGGCGCAAGCTGGCGTGAGATTCTTCGTCGTTACCCGCGTAGCCCTGAAGCAGAGGAAGCACGCAAGCGATTGAATGCGCTCTCAGCCGTTGCTGCACGGTAAAAGTCTGCGGGCGAATTCACAAAACTTCTGCGCTCCGGCGACCACGCGCCGGGCAATCTGAAAGTGTGCCGATTTGTTTCAGCTTAACGCGACTTCGATGTCAGAGAAGGAAAGCATTGCTATCCACGAAATAACACGAAGCTTCACGAAGAAGGTGTTGGCTTCGTGCCTCTTTGTGTTATTTCGTGGACGGTTCACTTTCATCAATGTTGCGAAAACAGATTCCATCCTGTAAAAACTCTCACACTATCCGGCGAAGCCTTGCTGGGGAGGCCAGCGTATTGAAAACAATTTGCGGAAACGCTCGCGGAGGGAAGCGAAATGATAATGATTGATCGTCGGGATGCCTCAAGACGGTGGCTCGCTATTACTTTTTTAACATTAGCCTGTTCTCTCACGGCCATCGCTCAGACCGCCGCGACTGCCGCACAGCAACAAGCGGACAACGTCTATCAGGAGGGCGCGATTCTCTGGACGCAAACGTCTGGCGAAGCGCGCGCTCTGGCCTACCAGGCGTTCAATCTCGCGCGGATGATGCTGGATCGTGATTTGAGAATGAATCGCCGTGGCAGAATGAGACGCGCCGTCGTCGTTGACGCAGATGAGACCGTGTTGGACAACAGCCGATACCAAGCCACGCTGCTAAAGAACCGTCAGAACTACGATGCGAAGAGTTGGGCGGAGTGGGTCAACCGCGCAGAGGCAGCGGCCATCCCTGGCTCTGTAGAGTTTCTTCGTTACGCTGCAAGCGTCGGGGTGCGCGTCTTCTATATCACGAACCGTAAACTCGCTGAGCGAGAGGCGACGGCGATGAATTTGCGGAAGCTGGGATTCCCAAACGTCAACGATCAAACACTGCTCGTCAGAACAGACGCTAACACTTCGAGTAAAGAAGCGCGCCGCCAGGCTGTCGGCGCTAAGTATCGCATCGTTCTGCTGATGGGAGACAACCTCAACGATTTCGCAGAGGTGTTTGATAAGAGCAAGACGGTGTCGGACAGGATCGCGGCAGTGGAGCGGAATAAAGATCAATTCGGCACGCGATTCATCGTGCTGCCCAACGTGATGTACGGGGATTGGGAGAGCGCCATCTACGAATACAACTCCAAGCTCACGGACGAAGAGAAAGCCGCGAAGAGAAAGAGCCAGTTAAAAACCTATTAGGACAACTTTCTATCAGATAGAAATCTGTGATGAATGTAAATGAAGCCCGGAGGCGCTCTCCCCTTCGCCTCCGGGCTTCTCTAACGGTCGCTCACTTATGTTCAAACAGGAACGACCGAACCGAACTGGTCAGGTTCTCAAAAAGTCTTAGTACCGGCGATTCTTATTGCGAATCTTGTAGGTGTAAACGGCTGCGCCGCCACCGCCCGCTATTGCGCCAATCGCCGCACCTTTCTTCCCGCCGAGCAGGCTTCCGAGGATTGCCCCGCCAAGCACTCCGCCAGCGGTCGTGATCTTGTCACGATGTTTCTCCCAGAAAGAGCGATCATCTCGACGCTCATAATCATATCGCCTGCTTTGCGACGTTCTATCTAATCGCTGTCTGTATCGCGTCTGCGCCCCGGCAGGAACTGCGATAGCTGCAAGTAAGATCAAGGACAAGATGGTTGCTAAAAGTTTTTTCATCGTCACTCCTCCCGCAACAGGCAGGAGCAACGAGCGTGCCATCCGAGGAAGCTTTGTTCTGGAGAAATTGGAAACGCTTTTTTATTTGCGCTTTCGGCAGAAGTGAAACTTAACAGCAGGTAGCTCAGGCATGCGGCTATTCCGATTAGTATAGTGGCCGAGCGGTGATGTAGCTTTTGGGATAAGAGCCGTGCGTTCAGGCTTTGATTCAAAAGCAAAACCTGGACATTTCGTCAAAGCACGCGCGCAAAAAGTCTTATCCTTCAGCCCACCGTTATTGTCGGGCGAGGAATTCGCATGTCCGATTTGTCAGGTCTTCCACCGCCAGATTGATTGCTATCAACCAGCGCCATCAGTAATGGTGAATTTAATATCATCGCTGCTTTCCGACAGCTTTTGGTCTGCGCTGTTATAGGCTTCCACCTGCCAGCGATAGGTGCCCTTTTGTAGAGGCTTATCAATACTGAAGGAAGTCCCTTCGACGCGTTCATTGACGTAAGGAGATGTGACGCTCATCTCTTCAGGGTAAATGCTGAACTTGTAATAAGCCGCGTCCGGGTACGACTCCCACTTGAGTTCCAGGTTTTGCGCGCTGACCTTAGCCCCGGCTTTAGGATTGAGCACCTTCAGATCGCCCTTGAAGAGGTTCGTCGGCTTGATGAACAAAGTCTTATCGGCAGAGACTTCGTATTTGGTTGAGCTGAGTCCTCCGATCCCCGAAGCCGCGAAGACATATGAGTCGGTGTCAAAGACACGCGCGGTCAAGCCTTCATAGATTTTCGGTTCCACGTTGGTGATTACATACTCCCCGTCTTTGTCCGTTCGCGCCGTATAGCTTTTCTCGCTACAACCGCCGAAGTACTGGTTGAATTTTTCGCACAGCTTGACCTCAATATTCTCGACAGGCTTGCCGTTGTACAGGACTTTCCCCTGCACATTACCTGTTCCGGGCGCAGGTTTGATTTTCTCAATCCCTGCTTCGGTGCTACCGCCGACTGTGACGGGCTGGGTGGCAGAAGATGCGTTTGTTGATCCGGCTGACGATTGCGAATTCTTGTTATCACCTTTGCAACTCGTCAGCGTGATTGCTGTTACAACGAAAATGAAAGCCATCAGCCGTTTACTGAATGTCATAATGTGAGCCTTTCTTTTATATCGCAAAGCTTTTCGCCGATTTAAGGTGAAACATATGATAGCTGCCCGCAAAGCGCAAGTTTTCTTCAGCGACGCCGTTCCATTTGGCGGTACACGATCAAAGCAAAGAAAGGCGCACCAAGTGAAACCATGAAAGCCATAGTTTTATCCCTGATCGCAACAGCGTTTGTTATTTCAACCGTAGCCAGTTGCGCGGACGTGCCCGTCAATGGTGCGTCTCCCGCCTACGCAAATTCCCTTAACACATCCCCTAAGAAGAAAATGCGCTCATTTCGTACTGAACTGGAGCTGAGGAGCTTTTTCCGAGAGCTTGCCAAAGAGCAGGAGCGCGGACGAGCGCGGCGTGAGGCAGCACCTATGGCCTCGCCCTCGGCTCAGAATCAGGTCAGCGCAATGGCAAAAAGTGAAGCCAAGGATGTGGGCACAAAGACAGGCGACGACGAATCAGTCACGAACGTGCAGCACGCGGGCGTTGACGAAGGTGGAATCGTCAAGCTGCACGGCGATCATCTGGTGATGCTGCGGCGCGGGCGATTGTTCACTGTGGCAATCAATGATGGCGCGCTCAAGCCCATCTCGACTGCCGACGCATTCGGCCCCGACATTAACCCCGAGGACACCTGGTACGACGAGATGCTCGTCTCCGACGATACGGTGGCGGTCATAGGATACAGCTACGACCGGGGCGGCACGGAAATCGGTCTCTTCAACATAGACGCGGCAGGCCATCTTCGTTACCGTTCGACCTATCACCTGCGCTCCAACGATTATTATTCCTCGCGCAACTACGCGAGCCGCCTGATCGGCAGCAAGCTCATTTTTTATACCCCGCTGTACCTGTCGCCGGGTGACGCCGAGCCTTTCGAGAATTTCCCCGCGCTTCGCAAGTGGCACAAAGGGGCGAAAGAAGATGAATTTCATCGCATCGTCGCGGCGACACGCGTTTACCGGCCAGAGCATCGCCTGAGCGCGACGAACGGGCTGGCGCTGCACACTGTCACGGTATGCGATCTTGCCCGAAGCGAGTTGGCGTGCGAAGCCACCGCCGTGTTGGGCGCACCGGGGCGCGTGTTCTACGTATCGCCCGAATCGGTTTATGTCTGGACGAGCGACTGGGCTTCGCGTGGCAATCAGGAGCGCGAAGGGTCGATGCTCTACCGCATGCCGCTCGACGGTTCAGGCCCGACCGCGCTCCAGGTGTCGGGCAGCCCCGTAGACCAATTCTCATTTCTGGAAAGCGAGGACGCGCACCTTAATGTCCTGGTGCGTTCCGAGGCAGCCGGTGACGGAATGTGGAGCGCCGAAGTCGCTGCCGGTGATGTGGCGCTGATGCGCGTTCCTCTTGAAAGTTTCTCCGACGGCTCAGAAGCCGCTCCGGCCTCACGCTATCGCGAGTTGCCGAAACCAAAGGGAGACACGTTTGAGAACCGATTCATCGGAGACTATCTGCTGTACGGCACGGGCAGCGGCTGGGGGCCGCCGGGGAACGTGAACCGATCAAGCCTGTTCGTTGTTCGCTGGTCAGGCGGCGCGACCGCAGAACTCCCGCTCGTGCATGGAGTGGATCGGATCGAGGCGATGGGCTCGGACGCTGTGGTTGTAGGAACTGATGGGCAGGACTTGCATTTTACGGGAGTGCGCTTAGGCCAAAACCCTGAAGTCGCGCACCGCTACACGCGCAAAGATGCCTCGCAGGGTGAATTGCGCAGCCACGGCTTCTTCTATAAACCGGACGGGCCAAACTCCGGCCTGTTGGGTCTGCCCATCAGCACGCCCGGACGCCCCGGCTACGAGCACCTGTTTGAAGAGTCGGCGGGCATCCTGTTCCTGCGTAACGATTCTTTGGATTTGAAGGAACTCGGAGAACTCGACGCGCGCCCGGAAAAGGCTGTGGACGACGGATGCCGCGCTTCCTGCGTTGATTGGTACGGCAACGCTCGACCACTCTTCGTGCGCGGGCGCGTCTTCGCGCTGCTCGGTTACGAACTCGTCGAGGGAAAGCTCGACGATGGTCGAATCCGGGAAACGCGCCGCGTCAGCTACGCTCCCCGTCGGTTAAGAATGACCAGAGCAATGTTGAATTGAGTGTTGGGTAATTTATACCAAGTTGCAGAATAAAAGAAGGCCAATAACGAACCACTAAATCACATGAGCCGACACGAAATACAATCCCTTTCGTGCTGATTTGTGTGATTTAGTGGTTCGTTCCCAGCCTCTATTTTGATTGCAACTCTGCGTCCTCTGTGTCTCTGTGGTGAACTGCTCTTATCCTACGTTCAATTACCCGCCAGTGCCTTCAAAGACTCAAACTTCATGGGCGGCAGCGTGATCTTCGTTGTCGAGATGGGCGAGCCTTTCATGAACTCCAGCATCACGTCTTTGATCTGCGGCGAGGAGAGAAACAACGGGTCGCTGTGCACCGCGCCGTCAATGATGAGGTGTGTGCTATTGGGGAATCCCACACGATACTCTTCGGCGTTGCTGACCGGCGTGCGCGCGTCGAGCGTGCCGCTGATGAAGAGGACAGGCACGTCGGCGCGAACAGGCGCGCGAAACGAGTCGCCGAGATCGGGAGCTTTCCATGTTTCGCAGATGGCGGGGAAGACCTGATTCGCCTCGTCTTCGAGCAGCGTCTCCTTCGCCTCGCGGCTGATCCTCTGTGTCCGCGCTGACGTAGCGCCCGAAGCGCAGTCCATCATAAATGACATTGCCGAGCCAAAACCGGTGCGTGTTTCATCCAGCCAGGCTTTCGCCGCGAGCGAGTAGTTGCCCTTCGACGCGGCGTAGTAGAGCAAAGGAAACTGGGCTGTCATAGTTGTTCCGATGTTAACTGCCGTCAGATACTGCATGACGAACTTATTGACCGTGACTTTCACCGGCATCTTCGTTAAGGGGTCTGTGACCTCAACAACGGCAGGCTCTTTCTCAAGCTTGTCGAGCACGGACTTCATCAAGCCGACGAAGTCTGGAATCTCTTTGCCCAGTTCCGGGTCAGCTTTAATCACCGATGCGAGATCGGCAAGATGCTGCTGGATGTTGCTCGGCAACTTGTAGGTGTGGTCTGGCCCTTCTGTGCCCGCGAGGATGGCGCGATTGATGCTCTGCGGGTGGCGGCGGATGGTGGCGAGCGCCAGGTGCGTGCCGTAGCTGATTGACCAGAGGCTGAGCTGTTTCGCACCAAGTGCTTTCCGCAAATCTTCCAGATCGTCCGCACTCTCATTCGTGTTGTAGCCTGTCAGATCGACGCGCTGAAGCTCGCGCCAGTAGCCAGCGCAGTCGAGCGAATTTTCGCGGTAGACTTTCAGCAAAGCCTCGCGCGAGGGCACGACGTCGAGCGGGAATTCAAACCTTTGATAACAGGTCAGGTTCGGCTTCGACCTGCCCGTGCCACGCTGGTCAAACGCTATCACATCGCCGACCTCGCGCATCGCCATGAAAAGGGGAAAGCGCGAGCCAGTCGCTGTGCCGATGCCGCTGCCGCCAGGGCCACCCGCGAGGTAGACGATAGGCGCGCCCGGATTCTTCGAGGTGCTCTTAAAGCGGACGAACGCCAGCTCAATGAGATTGCTTTGCGGGTCGCGCCTGTTTTCAGGCACTACGAGAACGCCCAGTTCCGCGTCTACCTTTTCTCCTTTTTCGTTCTCGAAGACGTAGGGCTTGATCGTCAGGTCACCAGCCTTTCGTTGAGCCGCGACGGAGACGGCAAATAATAAGATGATGGCCAACAGCCACACACATTTTCGCCGGACACATTTCTGCTTAGACATTTTATGATGCCTCCCTTTGCATTCAAATTGTTGGAACGGTACCTTGGTAAAGGAAGAGTTCTGTTTTCTTGTTCGATATCGAGTTGAAGATTTCAGCCGTCACAAGCGCAAAGCGCAAGCCTCTACCCGTCGCTGTCTTCGATCTCCGAGAGCGCCCACTTAGCTTTGTCACGCACGCGCAGCTCCGCATCATTCAGCGCCTGGTTCAGGAATGGGGCGGCTTGCGGGTCTTTAATCTCGCCAAGCGCCCACGCCGCAGTCTCGCGCACTTCTACCTGAGCATCTTCGAGAAGGAGCTTGCCTAAAGTCTGCACGGCGCGCTCCTCTTTCATCTCGCCGAGCGCCCATGTGCCGAGTTCTCTGACTCTCCAACTTCCGTCCGAGAGCGCATTCATCAACGGTTCGACAGCGCGCTCGTCCCTGATTTCGCCGAGTGCACGAGCCGCAGCCATGCGCACCCACTCGTCCGAATCAGTTAGTAAAGACGCCAGAGCAGGGACAGCGTTAGCTCGTTCAGAGCCGCGCATGTTCGTCAACTCGCCGATTGCCCATGCCGCATTGCGACGCACGCTTGCGTTTGAATCGCCGAGCGCGGATGTCAGCGGCTCAACTGCCGGCGTGCCCATAGACGCCAGAGCAATCGCCGCCTGCTCACCGGGAGAAGGCTGCTTAAAAGTTTCAAGAGCCGGATTCCATCGGCCATTGTCCCAGCATTTCAGAGGCTGAATCGGCGCGTCGTCTCCCAGCAGTGAGACCAGCTTCGGGATGGCTTCGACCATGCGCTTCCTCCCCGCTTCACAGGCCGCCTGCGCGCGTTCCTGTGCATTGCCTGAACTCAACCCCTGCTGCTGCACGCTGGCTGCCAGCTTCTGCGTGGCGCTGCTTCCACCCTGTGCGGGAATCTCGGTCGGAAGAGAAACTCCGGCGCTCGACTCATCCGTTAATTCTTTCGCTCCGACGCTGTGCGCTGTTGCTCCCGCAGAAGCATTATCGGTCTGTAACTCGAAAGAAAACGTTGAGATCGTTAAGCACGACAGGCACAGAAGAGAGAAAGCCGCGACTACTAGTAGCCGACCGGCGCGCTGACCTAGACGACGCGTTTTTTGAGTAAGCTTCATGATTCGTTCCTCCAAAATGTCAGCATCGAAGATGCCCAGCGTGAAAGCCTGGCCAGCCGGAGAGACCAACTCGCCCGCCACGCGCACGAGAGCGCGTGCGTAAGCTTTCGGCTCAAGCAGTCGCTCTGTGACCATGTCGTCGCAGGCCAACTCTCGCGTCCTATCAATCTGGCGTTTGATGAACTTCGTCAACGGGTGGAATGAGATGGGCAGACATAAAAATTCACAGACCAGATTGAGCGCATAATCACGGCGCGCGACGTGCGCCATCTCGTGGCCGAACACGGTCACCAGCGTCTCATCCGAGAGAATTGCGAAGAAAGTCTCCGGCAGGATAATCACGGGGGCGGTCGCACCGACTGTGACGGGCGTCGTCGCTTTCAGTGAGCACACGAGGGGCACACCTCTCAGTCCCAAAGCTTCACGGCAACGCGCTGCGACCGTACTCATCTGCCTGGGGATTTCTCGCTCATAAACCGACCGCCGCAGGCTGCGTGTTCGCCGCCAAGAGCGCCACAACGTGCCCAGCCGATATAGAATGAAGAGCGCGTAACACAACGCGAGCGCCAGCGACAGACTCAGCGCAGTCACCACGGGCTGCCTGCGCCTTTGAAGTAGATGGCCAAGTGCTGGGGTGCTTTCCGCTGCTGCCGCTTCCCGTGTCGGCGGAGAGTTTGGTGCCGTCATCAGGTTTTCATGCGCTGGAACAGTGCCGGTTCTCTGTTTGGTTATCTGGCGCGTCGCGTCCCCCGTTGAATCGAGCAGACCCCAAAGCGGTAGCGCGAAACTCAGGACGAGAGATGCGACCCAAAGGGCGTGCCGGTAACGCGTCGCAGCGTTCCGCAGGAAGCGCGAGCAGACCCATGCGACGAGCGCGATGACGGCTATTTGCCAGGCGGCGTTGAGCAGAAAACCAGTTATAAACTCACTAATCCTCTCCATCGCGCGACTCCTTTTCAATCAGCTTGTTGAGGCGGGAGAGCTTTTCCGGCGTCAGGTGGCGCGTCTCCACGAGGCTCATGACGAGGCTTTCCGCAGAGCCGCCGAACATGCGATCAATCAGATCACCAACGGCGTGTCCGATGACCTGGCTGCGGCTCACAGCCGGGCGGTAGAAGTAAGCCTTGTCCTTGAGCGTGCGCCTGGCCTTGCCCTTGCGGTGCAGGACGTTAAGCATCGTCTGCACCGTCGTGTAAGCCAACTCGCGCTCCAAACGCTGCTGCACGGTTTGCACATTGGCAGGACCCGTCTCCCAGAGCACTTTCATAATCTCCAATTCCAGCGGGGTCAACTGCCCACTCTTTTTGCGCGGCATGCATGTCCTCCTAATAGTTTAGGAGCATAGCTGCAAGTTGTCAGTCTGTCAACTAAAAAATTAGGAGGTGCGCTGGATAAGGAGTCCAGACAAAAGGGCGCTGTCTCAGATGTGTAATCACGCCATTAAAATTTTCTCAAGCAATGATCCGGTTCTCCGCCGCTTTCCGCGTTTAGAAGTAGGGCAACAGTTTTATTTATTCAAAGGAGATACAAATGCAGAGAAGCAATCATCATCCTCGATTCCATTTTGAATTGGCGCTCTCGAAAATAATGAGCCTTCTTGCTTTCAAGCGCCGCGCACAGAGTGCGGCTGGCAAATCAGCCGCCGCCTCGGAGACGGATTCCGTGCAGTGGGCGCAAACTTTCTGGGGGCGCAGGCTGATGAATTCCGTGTCGCTGATGATCGCGCTGCTCTGCTCGGCTTCAATAGTCCTGGCCGACGTTAAAATCACCACGAAGAGTACGGCAGGCGGGCAGAGCATCACCAGCACGACTTACATCAAGGGCGCACGACAGCGAACTGAAGGCATGGGGTACACCAGCATTTATCAATGCGACCTCAAGCGCATGATTCAGATCAACGATAAGATAAGGAGTTATCTCATCGTGCCTCTTGGTGACGCCGCTGGCTCGAAAGGCGCGAACTCACAAAGGTCAGGCGCACCTGCGCGCCGGGGCGGTGTGGTCACCTACACCACGACCACTACGGATACTGGCGAGCGCAGGGAAATGCTTGGCCTGACGGCGAGACACCTCAAATCAAAGACAGTGGTTGCAGCATCTGAAGGGGCCTGTAGCCCGATGAACATGGAGATGGAGACTGACGGCTGGTACATAGACCTTCCCGGCGGCCTGAGCTGCGCAACAGATGGGTCAGCCGCGCCTCAGTTTCCCGTAGAACAGTCTGATTGCGTGGACGAGGTACGCTTCAAGACCGAGGGCACAGCCAAACCGGGCTATCCGGTCATGACGACCACCAGGATGAAGTTCAACGCGGGCGCAGACAGCCCGGCAATGAATATCCCCACTTCGTCATCAACGCAGGAAGTCGTAGACCTCTCCAACGGCACACTCGACGCGGCGCTGTTCGACATTCCGGCAGGCTACAGGGAAGTGAAAAGTATGCAGGAGCTTGGCAGCCCGTATTAAATAATCCGTTGGAGCAAGCCAACTCGTCGTGATTTTTAAGCCAGGGGCTCGAAGCCGTTAGCTCCGAGCCCTTAATGAATTCCCGGCATTCTTTCTCAAGACTTGCCCCACATTTGCCTGCCCGCAGTTGTTCGCACTAACGTCGGATGAATCCGACTCTTACTTCTGTTTCAGTTCTCTCAACCTTTGGGCCACGTCATAGCTTTTCGGATTCAGTTCCAGAGCCTTTTCAAAATTTTTAGCGGCTTGCTCTTTATTGCCACTCCTGAAGTTGGCTTCGCCCATTGCGAAATAGGCGCGGAACGAGTGCGGGTTCTCCTCGGCGTCCAACTTGAAGAGCACGAGCGCCTGTTCAGGCTTTTTCTCATCCAGCAATCGCTGGCCTGCGACGAGGAGCGGTACTTCCGTATCAGAATATTTATTGAGCGCGTCGGCCTTGAACTCGCGGAATCTTTTCACCGCTAGCTCGACGCCGCCCTCGGTCAAGGCTGCATTCAACACATCTGTGAGCTGCTTGCGCGGGACATAGTTGAGTATCGCTCGCAACGCCGGGTCTATGTTCGCGCGGTAATCTTCCGAAGTGAGTTCCGTTGTCAGGTGTGGAGCCGTCCAGAGGCGCGTGTCCCAGGGATCCCAATCCTGCCAGTAGTAGACCGAGAAAAATCGCACTTCATATCCTGGCTCTGATAGATAAACACCGCCTGCGCTGATTTTGTGGCAAAAATCAACAGTCAATACAGCCCAAACAAATCTTTAAGGTAATACCAAATGGTGGTCAAAAGTGAGGACGAAACTATCCACTAAATAACACGAAGCTGCACGAACCCATGATCTCTTTAGTGTCGTTTCGTGTCAGTTCGTGGATCGTCCGCTGCCGCTCTGTTTATGCTAAGCAGGGCTTAGGATTTCAAACTGTCCCACTACAAAATATTTGCCTCCGGTAGCAGCATCAAGCTCGATTTTGTACAATACATGGAAGTAATTATGAATCCGACTACTGTCGCCATCAGTGGGTTCTCGTCAGATGTGGGAAAGACTTCGCTCCTGTGTGAATTGCTGCGAGCCTTTCCCGGCTGGGAGGCCATCAAGATAACGCGCGGACACTATCGCTCGTGCGGCAAAGACCCGCAGGCGTGCTGCGTCAGCCATCTCCTGAGCGAAGAGCCCGTTCTTCGTTCGGGGCACAAAGAGACTTACGCGCCGGGCAAAGACACGGGGCGCTACTGGGATGCCGGGGCTGCCAACGTTCACTGGCTGATTGTGACCGACGGGCAGGTCGAGCAGGGAATCAAGCGCACCCTCGAACGTGTGCAAGCGACAGGGGTCTTCATTGAGGGCACGAGCTTTCTGAAATACATGGACGTTGATTTTGCTTTGATGGCCGCGCGCTCCGATGGCGGCAAGATCAAGCCTTCGGCGCGGCGTGCGCTGGCAAAAACGTCTGCGATTTATCTGTTCGATGGCAGGCAGGACGAAAACGCAACGGCGCGTGAACGGTTTGCCTCGTGGTGTCAAACCTCTTCCGAGGCAGAGCTACTGAACGCTCTGCCTGTCTGCACCTCCCAAGACCTCCCGCAATTAATCGCTCGCATCCAGGCGATTCATACAGCGATAGCTGCTTAAACTCTCGTATCCACCTTCCATCTTTCTCCGGCTCTTCAGCTACTCCCCTCAAAAAGAATGTTGCAAAATCCGGCGTACGCGGTTAGATTGTCGGCGGTTTCAACTACAGCAATTAAGCGGAGGTTTCCCCCGAAGTTCAAAAGGGTCTGCCTCTGCGCCATCAACACAGAGGGAGAAATAAAGTGCCGACCGGAACATGCCCTGAATGCGAAGCGGATGTCCACGTTGATACGGACGCGGACAAAGGCGATGTTGTCGCGTGCGAAGAGTGCGGGACTGAACTGGAAGTCGTCGGACTCGATCCCGTCGAGCTGGACATTGTCGAAGAGGACGCGCTGGACGAAGACGAGGAAGACGAGGAATTCTGAAAGACAGTGGGCAGTAGGCAGTTAGCAGTTGGCAGTTAAAGCAACTTGTATTTACTGCCAACTGCTAACTGCCTACTGCCCACTGCTCTTGTACCCTGGGCGGCTCTGGCGGACGTTGAGGCCGCGCGGCGCTTCTATGCGAATGGTGTGGAAGCGTCCGTCGCGGCGTTTTTCTTCCGGCGGGTAGAAGGCCAGGACGTAGGCGGAGGTGACCTCTTCGGCCAGCGCGCGAAAGAGCGGCTCGAAATCTCTTTCGGTCGCATAGACGCTCGTGCCTCCGGTTTTCTCTGCCAGACCACTGACATCCAGCGGCGTCGGCAATGGCTGTCGCTCGGTCGAAACCAGCATCCTTGAGAATGAGGGCAGCGTGACGGTGTAAACGCTCACGTCTGCCGCGTTGGCTCTTTCGATGACCGTGCGTGCCGAAACCGTGTCGCCGACAGGAAAGCCATCTGTCACGACTACGACCGCGCGCTTCATCAAACGCCGCTCGCGCGTGCGCGGAGCCTGGCGCACGAGCAATCTGACGGCATCGTCAACCGCGTCAAAGGTGTGGGTCGAAAGACCGTTCGGCTCGCCCGGCAGTCGCGCGAAAGCGCGCTCAAGCTTTTGCTGGTCACTTGTAAAACTCTGAAGCGTTTTGACGTTCATCCCGAAAGTCATGACGGCGAAGAGCGATGAGCGGTCAGCCGAGAGCCGTCTGGAGAAAAGGTTCATCGCGCTTTGCAGCCGCTCCAACTCCTCAACCGTCATGCTGCCTGAAATGTCCAGCGCAAAAACGATGGCCAGTGGGCGTTGCTGGCCGCTTCGCTTCTCAACGTTATAAAAAGCGATGGGACGTTCCGTATTGTCTTCGTAGAGCTTGAAATCTTCGGCGCGCAGGTCTTTGATGGGCAGTCCCGCTGCGTCCGTCACCGCGACATCAACCGTCACCAGATCGGTATCAATCCGCAAGACCTCGTCCGGGTCAGTTTGCTCTGCGGGGGGGAGCACGCGGCGCGGGCGCTCTTTTTTCTGCGGCTCTGTGCTCTGGGCAAGACAAACCTGTGGAATAAGCAAGAGGAGCAGGCAACAAAGAGTGATTCGCGCTGGGCGGAGGCAGCCATCGAGTGTGAGCTTTAGCAATCTGCCTGAAGGGAACATAAACGCCAGCAAGTAAAAGTGTAGCTGATTAGACGCGTCCATTGCTGTTTGCGGCAATTCGTCTTGAGCCGGATTGTAACATCATGGCTGCCCGGCTCACAGCCGCTCGTTGGATGCTACACCTTGCTGCCGGGGTTTCATGGCCAGGGTGGAGTCTTTCTCAATCGGGCAACACCTTGCGCTAAGCGAAGCATCAATCAAGTGCCTCAGGCCAAGGCAAGAGGTGCGGCAAGTCATCTCGGCTCATGCTATAATGCGCCCCAAAAGCTTGATGCGCGCTTAAACGAAAACCAGCTCAGATCGAAAAATGTAATGATGAATAAATTGAAAATGATTACCGCTTTTTTGTTTGCGGTTATCCTGCTGGCTGCGGGCGCGGTGCACGCTCAAGACCGCAGCACTGGCAGCATCAAGGGCAAGATCAGGGTTAAGGGCGAAGGGCTGACCGCGAATGTCTCCGTCATTGTGCGGCAGGGTGAGCGCGAAGTGGCGCACGCCGTGACGAACAGCAAGGGCGAATTTCTCATTAGCGGCCTCGCCCCAGGTTTCTACGGGTTGACGTTTCGCAAGACAGGCTTGAGCGTCGGCAGTCTCGAAAACATTGAAGTCAAAGCCGGGAAAACTAAGGGGCTATCAGATCGTTTGATTCTGACCACGAATGAAGCGTCTATTGCCCGGCTCTGGAGCAGCGTCTTTAACGAAGGTGGTTTCAGCGTTCCAAACGCACGTGTTGAGCTGGCGCGGCTCGAAGCCGATGGCACGTCAAAAAAGATTGAGGGACGGGTCACGAATGAAACCGGGCAGGCCATCTTCCGGCTCTCGCCTGACAAGGCCATGTATCGAATCACCGTCAAGGCCGAAGGCGCAGCAGCCCAAACCAAAGATGTGGAAATTGACGGCGCAATGGTCTATCGCATCGCTTTCACCATCCAACGAACGCCGCAGTAGAGCGAGTGCGGGGTGAATTTTCGATGAATGATGCTACACCCCCATCACCAAAGTCGCGCGAAGAGTTTTTGACTGCGCGGCAGCTTGCCGCCATCTTACAGGTGAGCGAAACGACCGTGCGCCGCCTTGCGCACAAAGGCCGTATTCCAGCAGTGCGCATCACGCCTCACATCATTCGCTTTCACCTGAAGGCAGTGCGCGACGCTCTTGACGGCATCAAGCGCTCGCGGCGCAATACGGAGGAAGCGGAAGCCGACAGCGCACAGCTTTCATTCGCTGATCTGCTTTCAAATTAGCTGCCTGTTTATTACTTACCCCGCCTTGCCGCCTTCATAGTGCTGGTCAAGTCTATCCAGCGACCGTCGCGCTTGACGAAGACGCGCGGCTCTCTGATGGGAAATTTCTTCGCAAAGCCGGGGTTCGCCGCGAGGAAACGACGCATCGTCGCGCGGTCGCCCGTCGCCACGCGCCATCTTCCTTCTTCACGGACAAGGTATTGTTGAGCAACAATCTTGCCTTCAGCTTGAACAGGACGCTCAATGCTTCCGTACATCACCGTGTCAACCGCCGCGATGTCGCCTGAGACACGCACCGCGCCGACCTCCATGCGCTCAAGTTTATAAGTGCCGGATGAGCGACGCAGCATGTCTGTAAAGTGTTCGCGCGAGATGCGTGACCTCGAAGCCGACGGGAGGGCGTCGTAAAGCTCGCCATACTGTCCCGCCTTCAGTTGTTGGAAAATGGTCTGCACCACGCCGCGAACTTCCGTCTCATCGGATGGCCGAGCGGTTAAAGAACGCGCGGGCACAGATGCGATGAGAAAAAGCGCACACATCGTAAGCAGGATTGGTAATCTCTTATTCTTCATCTTCATCCTCAGAAGCGTCCCGTCCATCACCGGTTGTCTCAGTCTCTTCGGTGATTGTCTCACGAATCCTGGAACGGTAATTGAGAAACCAGGCGATTGCTCCGAGCGCCGCGAAGACAAATGCCGCATCCGTATTCTCACGCAGCAGAAAGACCGCAGCCGCAAGCAGGAAAAGAATTGACGCGATAACCCAAATGCTTCCCATCGGTGGCACGAGCTTACTTGACCGTCACCGGAATCGAAGTCTCAATGGTGAGCGGCGGGTAACAGGCCTCTTCATCGCACGCCTGAATACGCAGTTTGCCATGGAGCGTTTGCGCCCCCATCTTGGCGTCGCCTGCCGCGCTCAAAGGAAGCTTGATCGCCGTCGCACCCTCGTAAACAGCCAGTGGGTCTTTGGAGAAGGCGAACTTCCTCGTGACGGAAGACGGGTATGCAGGCTTGCCCGGCGTGATGCCGCCAGCGGGTTCGACATTCAACTCCGTGGCTTTCAGGTAAGAGAACGAAGGCGGGTTGGCGTTGATGTGATAACCGCTGGCAATCGTCAGCTTGACAGATGCTTCGCCGGAGCTGCCCGCTTTAATTTCAACGTTCGGTGTCTCGACACGCACGACATCGGCGGGTGGAGCTTTCGCGGTTGTTTCTCCCGTAGTTCCGTTGCTTGAAGCAGCGGGCGTGTTCGATGTCGCCATTCCGGGTTTATCAGTTTCCGTCTTCGAGCAGGCGGAAAGAAAAAGGGCGCACAGGCAGCCAATAATGAGTTTGGTTTTTTGAGTCATAGGTCTGAGTCAGCTACGTGAAATTTCGGCCAGCGGGCGTCCCCTGAAGAAATTGCGCACCGCCGCCATCATGCGCCGCAAACGTCGCAAGACCTTCGGCAGAATCCATGCGACGAGCAGCAGGAAAATTAAGATCACCACCAGAATCACAACGGGATGAAGAACCGAAAGCACAGCAGCACCAATGGTGATGGCATCTTCGAGAAGCGAAAGCGCCCAGTTCGAGAACGGCTCAGGGCTGGTATTGGCTGCGGCGCGCGCCGTCGCTTTCGTTCCGTGAGTCGAAAGCGCAAGGCCACCGCCTAAAAGTAGAGCCACGACCTGCACCGCCCCGTTCAAATCCGACGTGGCCGCCCCCGCGACAACTGCCCCAGCCGGAACGCGTATGAACGTATGCAAGGCATCCCACAGCGTATCAAAGAGCGGAATCTTGTCTGCAACAAACTCGACCGCATACATAAAGAGCGCGACGCCGATGATGATCCAGTTGTCCAGAACTCCGAGCCCGCCCGGTAGATGCGCCACTCCGTAATGCTGCAACAACCCCAATGTCGCAACGGTCGCGTAGAGATTGATGCCCGACGACCACGCCGCGCCGAACGCCAGTCCTAAAATGGAGATCAAGTTCATAAAAAGCAGGAGTCAGGAGACAGAAGTCAGAAGTCAGAAGAAAAGAATATCTGTAGCAGTGGTTCTCCGCCTCTTCATTCTGACTCCTGGATTCTGGATTCTGGATTCTGCTTTTCCGTCTCCTCCTTTTCTCCCGGCTTTTTGATGCCGAATTTTTCGAGACGGTACTGAAGCGTGCGGAAAGTCAGGCCGAGCAGTTTGGCGGACTTGGTGATGTTGTAATCCGTTTGCTCCATCGCCTGGATAATCAAGCTGCGCTCGACATCTTCAAAGGAGATACCTTCGGGCGGCAGCTTGAAAGCTCCTTCGGCGGCGGGACGCGCTTCCTGGCGAACTTCGAGTGGCAAATCTTCGACCGTGATGAGGTCGCCCTCGCACAACAGTATCGCGCGCTCAATAGCTGATTCCAGTTGGCGAACGTTTCCTGGCCAACTGTAGTCCATCATCATCCGCCTCGTATCCGGCGTCAGCCCGCGCACCAGCCGCGAAGTGTTGCGCGTGTGCTTCTTCAAAAAGTAATCAATCAGGACGGGGATGTCGTCGCGCCGCTCACGAAGGGGCGGCACGTCCACCGATAGCACGTTGATGCGATAGTAAAGATCGTCGCGGAATCTTCCGTCCCCGACCATCGCGCGCAGGTCGCGGTTCGTGGCGGCGACGACGCGCACGTCAACTTTAATGGTGCGGTTGCCACCAACGCGGCGAATCTCGCGCTCTTGGAGTGCGCGCAGGAGCTTGGCCTGCATGCCTATGTCCAGCTCGCCGATCTCATCCAGAAAGAGCGTGCCGCGGTCTGCGACTTCAAAGAGACCTTTCTTCTCGGCATGCGCGCCCGTGAAAGAGCCTTTCTCGTGCCCGAACAATTCTGATTCGAGCAGGTTCTCGTTAATCGCCGCGCAGTTGACGGCCTGAAACATTTCGGCCACGCGCGGGGATTGATTATGAATCGAGCGGGCGATCAATTCCTTGCCTGTGCCTGACTCGCCGCGAATCAACACGGGCGAGCTTGAGCGCGCGACTTTCAGAATCATCTTCTTGACCGATTCCATTTCGGGCGAGGCTGAGATGATCTCGACATCGAGCGCGTCAAGCCGTTTGAGAGCGCGGCGAATGGTGTCAAGCAGGGTGTCGCGGTCGTAAGGCTTTTGCAGATAGTCGAACGCGCCACGACGGAGAGCGTCTTTCGCAGACTCAATCGAGCCGTGCGCCGTCAGCAGGATGACGATGATTGAGGAATCCTGCGCGAGCAGGTGCTGCAACAGCTCTATGCCGTCCATGCCCGTCATCTTCAGATCGGTCAGCGCCAGATCGAAGCGACGCTCCTTTGCAAACTTGAGCGCAGCTTCGCCGCTCGATGCGGTCGTTACATCGTAGCCCTCGCTCGATAGAATTACTTCAAGGATTTCACGCTGTGGCTTTTCATCGTCAACCACAAGGATGCTCTTCCGCGCCATTCAAATCTCCTAGTTTAGTGATAAGTGATAGATGACAGGATAAAAGACTTGCACTTCCTTTGTCACTTCTCACCTGTCACGGTTGTTGGAAGCGTAATCGTAAAGGTCGTCCCCGCGCCTTGCTTTGATTTGACGGAGATCATCCAGCCGTGATCGTCCACAACTTTTTTGACGATGGCGAGACCGAGCCCCGTGCCTGTGTCTTTGGTAGAAAAATACGGCTCAAAAACTTTAGCGATGTCGTCGGGCGAGATGCCGCGTCCCGTATCGGACACTTCCACACGGGCGCTCTGGCCGGAGTTTTCAGCCGAGATTGTAATCGTCAGATTGCCTCCATCGCCGTCAATCGCTTGCAGACTGTTGATGATGAGATTGGTGAAAACGGAGCGCAGGGCTTCCTCGTCGCCCATCACGAGCGGCACTTCGCCCGTTTGCTCGACGCGCGTTTCAATCCCGCTCTCCTGAGCTTTCACTTCCACCATCCGCAGCGCATCTTCAGCTTCGGCGCGCAAATCAAGCGGGCGCAATTCCAAGGCGGAAGGCCGCGAGTAGTTCAAAAATTCTGAGATACGCGTGTTGATGCGTGCCACTTCAACCTTGAGCTGTTGCGCCAGGCGCTCGAATGTTTCGCGCTTCTGCTTGTCTTCCGGCGCGTATGCCGTACGCAGATGGTCGAGCGTCAGGTTGATGTAGTTGAGCGGATTTCTGATTTCGTGTGCGATGGCCGATGCCAGACGGCCTACGACCGCCGATTGTTCGGCTTGATGAAGCCGCCCCTCAAGCTCGCGCATGTGCCCGAGTCGCGCGATCATCTCGTTAAAGCGAAAAGCAAGCTGCCCCATCTCGTCCGAGCGGTCTGCCGCCGGGACGCGGAAATCAAAATCACCTGCCGCAACGCGCCGAGCCGCATTCGATAAATCTGTAATCGGGCGCGTGAATCGCCAGACCAGAATTGCCACGACGATTGTCGCCGCCAAAAGGACGGCCAGCGTGTAGACGAGCGGGCGAACCGCCTGATTGTTCCAGAAGCTCAAGGCATCTCTGTAAGATTTAAGAACGACGATAACGTAGTAGCGGCCTTTCTCAGTCTCGACGGCAAAAGCATGCGACTCTGCGCTGGTGCCGGTGGTTTGATTAGCAGCCGTGCTGGGAAAGCGCGCCTGATCCTCTTGCGGCAACTGGCTGAGATTTATCACCGGCGGCAGCGTCGTGATGTCTTGCAACTTGCGTTTGGCGTATTCTCCATTGACCTGAAGCAACTCCAGATCAAGGCTGTCGGCAACAATCCAGTTGTTATCCACGACAACGACATTTGCGACACGACCTGTTTGCGGATCAAGGAGCGGATTATTTTCAAGCTTGATTAACTCAACCAGACGAGACGGTGATGAAATGCTCTTAGCTCCCAGCGCCACCCCGGCGATCAGCGCCTGTTGTTGCTGTTCTCTCAGTCGCCGGTTATTCCTCATGGCGCGCAGATTCAGCAAATATTGCGTCCCGAGCGTCACGATGAGCAATCCGGCCAGCACGAGCAGCAGCCGCACGCGAAAGCTGGAAATGAGACGAAGCTCTTTCATACAATGGTTCGTCAGCCGAAGAGGAGACGCCGCTCTTGCGGCGGCGTTCGCCGAAGCCTCTCAATTAGATTTTTCGGGAGAGACATCACGCCATATTATAGACTATATCAGCAGGGTTTATTTTTTGTTGCCCTCAAACCCTTCAGATGTTATAGTTCGCAACGGTCTCAACGCAAACTCCCCAGAGGCCGCCAAAAAGGGAATTCTCCCACCTCACCCGTAAAGTGCGAAGGTCGCCAGAAACCTAAAACCCGTTGAAGGAGCGTTTTGAAGAGACTTTGATGCTTCAAAATTTAATCTTTAACTTGACGCCAGGCGCGCCGGAACTTAAGGAGCGCCGAAGAAAATTTCAGTAACGTCAACGTTAGGCATTCGTTCGTGTTCGCGTTCGACCCTAACTCGCGAGGTTAACCCCTGGATATTTTTTAACTGCGAGGACCAGTCAATGACCCAAACCCAGCGTACCCCGTCCCCCGCGCGCATCGCGCTTAGTTCTCTCCTTTTTGTCATCTTCATTTTCGCCGGCGCAGCCTGGGCCAAGGATAAGCGCCCGGCCAAAGCCGCCAAAGATAAACATTCCGCAGCCAAAACACAGACTGCACGCAATGATCGGAAGTCGCGGGAAGCGACGCGCACCGCCAAGGGGCGCGACAAAACCGCCCGCGCCGAGAAGAGCCGTGGGAAGTCAACCGCGAAGGAAGCGCGCGTTGACAAGCGACGCGAAAGAAATTCCGCCAGGGAGTTGCGCGCCGCCAGGAAAGAGAGAGAGACGGACAGACGCGGAGGCCGCCTTTCAAAACGCGAGCGATTAATCGAAGCGCGCCGTTTGGCCGAGCAGCGGCGACGGGAAATCGCAGAGGCGAGAAGACGAGCCGAGATTGCGCGGCAAGCGGCAATCGCACGCGCGCGCGCGCTTGAAGAGGCGAGGCGCGACGAGGCAATGTCGAACATCGCCAAGGATGACACCACGGGCGAAGACCTTGAAGTGCGCCGCGCAGCCGTCGCCGCCTTAGGGCATCGCGCTGGCACGGTTGTGGTCATGGACCCGAAGACGGGGCGCGTTTACACAGTCGTCAATCAGGAATGGGCGCTCAGGCGCGGCTTCAAGCCCTGTTCGACAATCAAGCTCATGACAGGCCTGGCGGGTTTGACGGAGAAAGTGATTGACCCTGTGCAAACCGTCGCGGTCTCGGACAGGCGTTACTCAATTGACCTGACGGATGCGCTGGCTTATTCAAACAACGGTTACTTCCAGAATGTCGGAGGGCGTGTCGGGTTTGAACGTCTCATCAATTACGCACGCGAGCTGGGGCTGGGCGAGCGGACAGGCATCAATCACGCCAACGAATCGCCGGGGCGTGTGCCGCTCTTCAAGTCCGGTTACGCAGTCAATCACATGTGTTCGCACGGCGACGATTTCGAGGTCACGCCGATTCAGCTTGCCAATCTCGTCTCGGCTATCGGCAACGGTGGCAATCTCCTTGTCCCGCACCTGCCGCGCACGCCGCAGGAAGACGCGCAGTTTAAGAGAATCGTTCGCCGCAAACTGAACATCCCGCAGGAAGCTTTGCAGCGGCTCGTTCCCGGCATGATCGGGTCGGTCAACTACGGCTCAGGTAAGCGCGCTTTCGATCCTTTGCAGACGATTGCCGGAAAGACCGGAACGTGCATTGGCTCGGATAGGTCATGGCTTGGCCTGTTCACTTCATACGCCCCCGTCCAGAATCCTCAACTGGCCATCGTCGTCGTCGCAAAAGGCTCGGATGGACGTGGCCATGTTCCGGCATACATTGCCGGACAGATTTACAAATCGCTCAGGCATCGGTTTGGCCCTGGAACGGACGTCACGCCGTATGCCGCCGCGCCCATCGCGCCGCGTCCGAAGATTAACCCGAATGCGGCAGCCGCGCTGAGCGACGAGGACAGGGAAGAAGAGGCGGGGGAAATGGGTGAGGATGGTCTGGCTGACGATGCCGCCGGTGCAGGAGCGCCCGCAAATGGCAACGGCGTCAAGAGCGTGATTATGACCGTGCCACAGTCAAGGCCGACCGAAGTCACCACGCGCCCCGCCGCACCCAATAGCGGCCAGACGCAGACACCGCAGGATAGCCAGAGGCCGCGTCGTGTTCTGACAACCAGGCCGTAAAAGTAAGGAAAAAGCTAGACCGAGGAAAGGCAAAAGCGAAAAGGTTACAGCCTTCTTGCTTTTGCCTTTTACTTTTGTCTTCTGCCTTGACAGCGGGCGGAGTGTTGCAGGATGATTACGCGCATCGCATTTAGTTTTGCCTGATACTGATGCGCCTGGGTTTCTCTTCCCCTTCGGATAGGTGCGTGTGCCGCCCCATGGTGCGGCAAACGAATGTTATCAAATACGCATCTGAAAGAGCGTGATGCCGGTTCTGAAGGCTCGCTCTCACCCCCTTAGATTTGAAAAGACTTGCAGACGAAAATTGCTTGGAGGATTGCGACCGATGAAAAAGCTGATTCGATTGTTAGTATTCGCTGCACTCGTGGCGACGCTCGCGCTACCGGCGCTGGCGCAGACCACACCGGCGACACCTGCGGCAACACCGGCGAGCGGGCAGGACGACGCGGAAGCCAAAACCGCTTTATATAATAAGTTCACGGAAAATCGTAACACCAACCCGGCAGTCGCATACGACGCTGGAAAAGAGTATCTCGCAAAGTATGAAGCCAAAGACGGGCCTGACGACCAGTATGTCAAGTACATCAAGAAATGGGTGGACTCTTACGACAAGATCGCGCGCCGGAATCAACTTCTCCAGCAACTCAAAGATAAGAACTACAACGAGGCTTTTGCCTCCAGCCGGAAAGTTCTAGCTGACTTTCCTGATGACCTGACCCTTCTTTACGAGTTGTCGAAAGCTGGCTTATTTGCCGCGACCGGCGGGAACAAGGCTAACAACGCGGATGCCGTCAACTATGCCAAGAGAACGATCCAATTGATTCAATCCGGGAAGACCTTTGAGAAGGACAAGCCAATTGCGAATAAGGATGAAATTATTGGCGGTCTCAACTATTCGCTCGGCTTTTTCCTGAGAGAGTCGCAACCGACCGAAGCCGCCACCTACTTTATCAATGCGGCGCAGGTTGACGGCTTTGCCAAAAAAGACCCGCAGACATACATCTTTCTGGCAGAAGCCTATGAAACCAGCGAGTACAGCAAACTGGCAACGCAGTTCAACGCAAGCTGCAAGACGGAGGATCAGCTTAAGACTCCAGAGTGCGTAGACCTCAAGGCGAAGGCCGATCAATCTGTGGATCGCCTGATTGATGCTCTCGCCCGTGCTATCGCCTACAGCAACACCAGCCCGGACGCAGCGAAATACGCGCAGGCCAGGACAACTTGGATGGAGACTTTAACGAATTACTACAAGTATCGCCACGAAGGCTCTGACGCGGGGCTCAAAGAGTTGATCGCGGGCATCACCGCGAAACCTCTGCCGAAGCCCGGTGAGCCGGTCGCGCCATCAACGCCTCCTGCGACCACCACGACGCCGACGCAGCCGGGCAGTAGGACGAACACAGTACCGTCGAACACCTCGACGACGCCGACCACAACTGCGAAGCCGAGCAACACGACCACTCCGGCTTCGACGACGACGACACAGCCAAACGGCAAAGCTGCGACAACGCAACCGACCGGCAAGACTTCGAGCACGAAGACCACGCCTAAGCGCGCACACGCTCGCACTAAGCGCGGCTAACGAACAAGGGTTTGGGCATCGCTCTCCTTCTCAGCAAGTCTGAAAGCCGGGCGCATCGTAATTTCGACGATGCGCCCGGCTTTTGTTAGAATCAGCCCCATCGTGAAGAAATCCAACACAGACGCGCCCGACCTGGATGAGCTGGAAAAGGTTCTCGCCTACAATTTCAGCGACCGCGCTTTACTTGAACGCGCCGTCACGCACCGCTCCTGGGCGCACGAGCAGGTCGCGCCGGGCAAGGAAGAAGAAGCGCGGCGGCTGCACAACGAGGCGTTTGAATTCGTTGGCGATTCGGTGCTTGGATTAATCGTCGCGGATTACCTTTTTCAATCTTACCCGGATGCGACCGAAGGCGAGTTGTCGCGCATGAAGCATCGGCTGGTCAGCGCGCCCACACTGGCAAGAGCCTCTGAGCGTCTGACCATCGGGCAATTCCTGCGTGTCGGGCGCGGCGAAGAGAAAAGCGGCGGGCGGCGCAAGCGTGCTCTCCTGGCAGATGCTTTTGAAGCGGTGCTGGCGGCGATTTTCCTGGACGGTGGACTGACCGCCGCGATGGATTTTGTTCATCACGGGCTGGGCGGTGAACTGGAGCAGGTAGACCCGGAGGCGGCAGCAGCGGCTGATTTCAAAACTCTGTTACAGGAGCGGCTTCAGGCGAATCATCAAACCGTGCCGCAGTACAACGTGGTCGAAGCGACCGGGCCGCCGCATCGCCGCACGTTTCATGTTGAATTGAGTTGGGACGGCGGCTCAGTGCGCGCCGAAGGACGCACCATCAAAGCCGCCGAGACGGTCGCCGCCCGCTTCGCCCTTGAAAAACTTGGGGAGCAATAGGTGAGGAAAAGTTGGCAGTGGGCAGTTGGCAGTTAGCAGTTAAAAGCAAATGCTCAACGCTTGATAGCGTGCCTGCTCTTACTGCCAACTGCCCACTGCCTGCTGCCTACTGTTTTACCGCTTGACCGTGGTGTAGAGCTTCTTTAGGATGTTTTTATGAATGATGATTCGACGAACACGGGGATTGCCGCACCAATAGTTGAGCCGAAGGTTGAGCCGCGCGTGTACGCTCAAACGTCGCGCTCCAGCGGTAATGGTTTCGAGAAGAAGTCCCCGGAAGCAGGGCGCAAAGTGCAGGGGCCGCCCAAGACCGTCTGGCGCGAGTATTTTGAGTCGGCGGTCGTGACAGTCATCATGGCGCTGTTTGGGATGACCTTCATCGTCCAGGCTGTCAAAGTCCCGACCGGCTCGATGCAGAACACCATCACCATCGGCGATCACCTGCTCGTCAACAAGTTCATTTTCGCCCCCGGCACGCCGCTGCCCTTCCTGCCGCAACGCGAAATAAGGCGCGGCGACATCGTTGTCTTCAAATATCCGGGCGACCCGAAGAACCCGGAGGGCGATAGAAGACCTGACAATCTTCCCTTCAAGACCAACTACGTCAAGCGCGTCATCGGGCTGCCGGGCGATCATGTCAAAGTAGTGGGCGACCGCGTGTTCATCAACAATCAGGAGTTGCCGGAACGTCGCATCGCTGCGCTGGATCATGAGGACGACCGTTTCACGCCTGAACAGGAGAACAACAAGCCGCTCGAAGTTGACCCCAACGCTCCGCCGAAAAAAGAGGGCGAGTCGTATACGGTCTATTACAGCACCAATCGAACTCTCGAAAGCGGCTTCGACCAGATTGTCCCCGAAGATAGCTACTTCGTGATGGGCGACAACCGGAATAACAGCGCTGACAGCCGCATCTGGGGCTTTGTGCCGCG
The DNA here is from genome assembly GCA_032160705.1 of Acidobacteriota bacterium. Taxonomy (GTDB): domain Bacteria; phylum Acidobacteriota; class Blastocatellia; order Pyrinomonadales; family Pyrinomonadaceae; genus QHXM01. The sequence continues at coordinate 79,638 of JAVHVE010000052.1, forward strand.
CGACCTGGTTGTGGGACGCGCCATGTTCGTCTACTGGTCTTACGATGAAAGCGCGCCGACGAGCGGAAATCCACTCACGGACTTCTTCGGAAACACACGCTGGAACAGAACCGGCACGATGGTTAAGTAAAGGGATGAGGGATGAGGGATGAAAGGAAGGACTGCTCAAGTTGCGTAATATCTTTTTCATCCCTCATCCCTCATCCTTCATCCCTCCTTTCTCGCACCATTCGCGTGTCACTCGGTGGCGATAGTCGAAGAGGCGACGCAGGCGTGGAATAATCAACAGCGGCGCAACGAGCCGTCCGATGAACCAGAGCGGCGGCTCATACTCTATCTCGTCGCGCAGCACCGCTCCCCGCTCGTGTGGCTCGACGATGTGGCGATGACGCCAGCGACGAAACGGGCCGCTGACCTGTACATCCTCGAACATACGCGGCGGGTCGTAGGCTGTATGTTTCGCTACCCAGCGTGCGGGAAAGATGCCGAGAATGCGTGTCTCAATGATGGTGGTCGAGCCGACACGCAAATCCGGCGCGGGCTGGACAATGCGCGCAGACTCCCAGGGCGGTGTCAGGCGCGCGAGCGCATCCGGCAATTCGTGGAACGCGAAGACTCGTTCGGGCGGCGCTTCGATAAAGCTCTCCTTAACAAAATTCATACTCAAAGCAGAATACAGGAGTCAGAAGTCAGAAGAAAAGAAAACCAGAAGAAAGGCATGATGATTATTGACTGCTCAATTCTGTAATCCTGCTCCATCCCCAAAGGGGATGAACATAATAGCCGGGGGCAAGCGCGAGCGCCGCCCCCGGAATAGCGATAACAGCGATTTCGACCCTGAAGGGGTCGCGCTTCAACATTGATTGTGCGACCCCTTCAGGGTCGGGTTCTTTTTACCACCACTGACCGGGGGCGATGCCCCCGGCTATCTTATTTGACCCTGTCAGGGTCAAGAAAGGCGAGGCGCTGACCGGATTGGACTATCATCCAACTATCAAAGACTCTCCGCCTCTTCATTCTGGATTCTGAATTCTGATTCCTGAATTCTGCTTTTCCTTCTGTTTCCTGACTCCTGTATTCTGTCTTCTGCATTTAGTGAGAGGAACTTGCTTGTATGGCTATCCTTGTTGGGGTCATTGGCTGCGTCCTGATTCTCATTGTCCTGTGGGACGTGTTTGAGACGATTATCCTGCCGCGACGTGTCTCGCGCCGTGTCCGGCTGGCGCGCCTCTATTATCAGGGTAGCTGGATGCTGCTCTCCAGCACGGCGCGACGAATGCGTCCGGGCAAGCGTCGCGAGCGGTATCTGGGATTTTTCGGGCCGCTGTCGCTGCTGATGCTTTTCGTTATCTGGGGAATCATTCTGATCGTCGGCTTCGCAATGATTCACCAGGCGATTGGCTCAAGAATAATCCTCCCCGGCGGCTCGCCCAGCTTCAGAACAGACCTTTATTTTAGCGGCACGACTTTTTTCACGCTCGGCCTCGGCGACATCGCGCCGCAGACATCGCTGGCGCGCTTCATCACGGTCTTCGAGGCGGGCACGGGTTTCGGGTTTCTGGCGATTGTCATCGGCTACTTGCCCGTCATCTACCAGGCATTTTCCCGGCGTGAAGCCAACATCTCTCTCCTTGATGCGCGTGCCGGGTCACCGCCGAGCGCGTCGGAGCTGCTGGCGAGGCACGGACGGGATCGAAGCATGGGAGCGCTGGCAGAGCTGCTTCGCGATTGGGAACGCTGGTCTGCCGAGTTGCTCGAAAGTCATCTCTCCTACCCGGTGCTGGTCTACTTCCGCTCGCAGCACGAAAATCAATCGTGGCTGGCGGCGCTGACAACGATTCTAGACACCTGCTCACTGATTATCGTCGGCGTCGAGAACGGCCCGGTCTGGCAGGCGAAAATGACTTTCGCGATGTCGCGGCACGCACTCGTTGATCTGGCTCAGGTCTTCAATACGCCGCCGCGCGCGCCCGATCCTGACCGTCTGCCACCATCCACGCTGGCGCAGGTGCGCGAAAATCTCGCTTCGTCAGGAATCAAGTTGCGCGACGGCGGCGAAGCTGAAGGGAAACTGGATGAGCTGCGCCGGATGTATGAGCCTTATGTCAACTCGATGGCCGAAAATCTGTTCATGCGTCTCCCGCCCTGGATTCATCCGGGCGATGCAATGGACAACTGGCAGACAAGCGCCTGGGAACGCAACCCGACGGTCTTCGCTTCGAGTCCCGCGCCAGACAATTCCTCAGAGCAGGAGTTGATAGATTGAGAGCGAAACGAACCACGAAATCACACGAAGACACACTAAAGAACACGAAACCGTCTTGAGTCTTCTTCGTGTTTCTTCGTGTGATTTCGCGGTTCGTCCATCACCTTCTTTTTGTCTGCAATTTGGGATTAGAATACAGCGCGGGGGATTTCCACTCATGGCCAGAGGATGGGAAAGCAAAGCGGTTGAAGACCAGATAGAGCAGGCAACGGAGCGCGCTCTCCAACAGCAGTCGCTCGAAGATTTGTCGCCCGAAGAGCGCGCTCGGCGCGAGCGGCTCGAATCGCTCAGGCTCTCCCGCGCCCGCACCCTCGCCCAACTCGAAAGCGCCACCCGTCCCGCCCACCGCGTAATGCTGCAACGAACTCTGCGCGCGCTTGAAGCGGAGATGGAAGAGCTAACCTAACATCCCTCACTTAATCATCGTCCCGGTTCTGCCCCAACGTGTGTGCAGGAAAAAGTCTATCAGCAGATTGTTGGGCGGCTTGCTTTCATCTTTAGACCAGAAAACGAACAGCGCGCGCCCGATGACGAGTTCAGTCGCGACGGGTCCCCAGGCGCGGCTGTCTGCGCTGTCGTCCCGGTTGTCTCCCATCACGAAGTAGTTTCCCGGAGGAATAACGTAGGGCTTCTCGACGCCGTAGTGAAAGATGTCCGGCGGCTTTTCGGGATTGTCTGGCGAGACGGCAAGCGTCTTCGGGCTGTAGTAAACAGTGTACGGCTCGTTGCTCTGGCGCGGCGGGTTTTCGAGAATCGTGAGCGGCGCTTTGCCGTTAATTCCGGGCTCTGCCGGGACGCGATATTCCGGGAGCGGTTGATTGTTAATCAGGACGGTTGCCCCGCGTATCTCAATGCTCTCACCCGGCAGGCCGATAACACGCTTGATAAAATAGTCTGTATAGGGAGTGACGCCGCTCATTTTATCGCGGCCTGGATTGTCGTGGTCTCCCGGATACTTGAAAACGATGATGTCGCCGCGACGGATTTCGCGCTGCGGCAGAAAGAAGGGGTGCGAACCCGGCGCGAAGATGAATTTATCAATCAGGAAATGGTCGCCGATATTGATCGTGTTCTGCATCGAGCCGGTCGGAACTCCAACGGTACGCCCGATGAAGGTGATGAAGAAGACGAACATGATGGCCGTGTGAATGGCGGACTCGAAATATTCTCGCCAGATTGTTTTGCGTGTCCCCGGCTGTCTCTTTTCCGAGCCCGAAGCTTTGGAAGACTGAGCATCTGCCGCTTTCGATTCTTTACGAGCCATGCGCAGCATTAAAGCGAGTAAATAGTAAATGGTCAATAGTAAATAGAAACTGCTCGTCTCTATTCACCATTCACTATTTACTAGAGCGCATCTCATAAATGCTAAAAAACATGAACCACGAAATAACACGAAACGGCACGAAACAAATTTTAGTGCTCTTTCGTGTCATTTCGTGGTTTCGCTGTGAGGCGTTTCTATTTATGAGATCGCTTCTGGTTACCTTCGCTCTATCATCATCCTGATTCCGTTGCGAGGGCGCAGCGACATCGCGGGTTGCAGCTCGACGGGATGTCTGGTGACGAGGCCGAGCCGGAATTTCTGCGCGATGGTTGCCAGCAGCAACACGATTTCCATCATCGCAAACGCATTGCCGATGCAAACGCGCGGGCCGCCGCCGAAAGGGAAGTAAGCATACTTTGGCAGGTTGTCGATAAATTCAGGCGTCCAACGCTCAGGCTTGAATTCTTTGGGGTCATCGAAAAAGCGCGGGTCACGATGCACGACCCAGGGAGAGATGATGATCTGCATTCCAGGCGGAACGTGGTAGCCGCCGATTTCGCACGCTTCAATAGCTTCGCGCCCCATGACGTAAGCAGGAGGATAGAGCCGCATGGATTCCTTCGCAATCATCTCGGTGAATCTCAATCGCGGCACGTCTGCGGCTTCCGGCGCGCGCCCTTCCAGCACCTCATCGAGTTCCTGCCAGAGTTTTGTTTCGGCTTCCGGGTGCTGCGCGAGCAGATACCACGCCCAAGTGAGCGTCAGAGCCGTCGTTTCCTGTCCAGCCAGAAACAGGGTGATGACTTCATCGCGCAATTGCTTGTCAGTCATCTGGCCGCCGTCTTCGTCGTGCGCCTGCAACAACATGGAGAGCAAATCGTCCTGATCCTGATTGCCGCTTGCGCGACGCTGGCTGATGATGCGATAGACCACTTCGTCCAATTGCGCCGCGACCTTGTGGAAGCGACGGTTGGTCGGCGTCGGCAGCCTGTTATCCAGAATCCACTTGAGCGTGGCCTGAGAGCCGAAAGGCTCGACGAGCACGCTGAGCGCACGCGCGACCTTGTCGGCATCGTCCGACACATTAGCGTTGAAGAGAGTGTGCGTCACGACTTCCATCGTCAGGCGCATCATGTCGCGGTGTGTGTCGCGTATCTCGCCGTCGCGCCAGGTCGCAATCGTCTCTTCTGCGTCTTTGACCATGACGCGGGCGTAAGCAGCGATGCGCTCGCGGTGGAAAGCGGGTTGAGCCAATCTGCGCTGGCGTCGCCAGAATTCACCGTCGCTCGTCAGCAGGCCGTTGCCAACGAGACGCTGGAAAAAAGGGGTGCGAAAAGAGAGCGGCTTGATGAAGTTGCGGCTGTTAGTCGCCAGCACCTGTTCGATATAGTCGGGATGATAGAGAAAATAAACGGGAACGTAAAAGAACCGCGTGCTGACAATGTCGCCGTAATCGCGGGCTAGTCTTTCGATGAAGGCCAGAGAATCGCGGTTGAACTCCGGCATCACGCCGAGCAGAAAATTTCCTTTCGGGCCGTGGGGAACAAGGGATGCGGACATCGGTTTCCTTTTCTTTCAGCTTCGGTTCTTCACTTTCACGCGCCGGAGTTTCAAAAAGTTTACCGGAGCGCACGCCATTTCTTGTACGTTACAAGAGACTGTTCATGCCCCGCAACTCGCTCGCGCTGAAATCCGAAGACGCAAAGATTGAAGGGCGTGCTATCATCCCGCTTCATTTATCAAATACGGGCGGAGACCATCAGCCCGAATCTTTCTCGGAGGCATTTTACATGCGCAAAGCATTGTCGCGTCGCGCCGTTTTGTCTCTCGTCCTGATTCTCACGGGTGTGTTCTGTTCGCTTGCGAGCGCTCAAGGTGAACACACACTGACAGGTGAGTTTCGCACGCACAAGAATTTTCACTCGCGTTTCCTGCCAAGCGACCGGGACGTGATCGTTTACCTGCCGCCCGGCTACGAGACGAACAGGAAGCAGCGTTATCCTGTCTTCTACCTGCACGACGGGCAGAATCTTTTCGACGGCGCAACCTCGTTCATCAAAGGCGCGGAGTGGCGGGTTGACGAGACAGCGCAGGCGTTGATAGAAACGCACGCCATCAAGCCGCTCATCATCGTCGGTATCTACAACACAGGCCGCGACCGTATAGACGAGTACACGCCGACCGCCGATGCCAAATACAAAGGCGGCAAGGCTGACCTCTACGGGCGTCTGCTGGTCGAAGAACTCAAGCCCTTCATTGATTCCGAGTATCGCACGCTGAAGGATGCCAAAAATACTGGAGTGGGCGGCTCATCTCTGGGCGGGCTGGTCTCGCTTTATCTCGTGCTCAAGTATCCGAAGGTTTTCGGGAGCGCGGCTGTCGTCTCGCCGTCAGTCTGGTGGGACAAAAAGATGATCGTGCGCGAAGTGGAGGCTTTGAAAAAGAGAAACGGTGTCCGAATCTGGCTCGATATAGGAACGAAAGAAGGAGGCAGCGAGGCTGAAGAACATCGGAACAATGCGCGGCAGCTTCGCGATGCGCTCATCGCGAAAGGCTGGAAAGAGGGTGCGGATTTGAAGTATTACGAGGCCGAAGGCGCGGAGCACAACGAGCGCGCCTGGGCCGCAAGAGTTGACCCGATGCTGAGATTCCTTTATCCGGTAAAGTAAGCTCTTGAGAATTGTGAGAGAGTTTGCAGCCACGCAGGGCGAAATGAAGTCGCCCTGCGTGGCTGCTCTTGTCTCCCTCAGTTCATCAACGCTTTGCTATTCCTTGACGCCAGTCAGTATGAATTTCAAAGCTGACCCCGCCGATAACATTTCTCTGTGCAAGCTGGACAGCATCAACGATGAATTGACGCCTGGGCGTGGTCGGCAGTTTCCTGAATCTAATCTTCACACGTCCGGTCGCGCCGGGCTCCAGCAAAAGGTTTGAAAGCCTTGCTCCGTTCGGATCGGTGATGAACAGATAACTTCCGTCAAATTCGACGCCGCAGGCCATCGCGCCGCCGCGCCGCCATGCTTTCATGAGAGTGCCGTCGAGTTTGACCCTCACCTCTCCATATTGCAGAAATGAGTTCTGCAATTCTTTCGCGGGCGGGCGGATGAGGAGAGTGGTTGCGGATCTTCCCTGCTCGACGTTGCGGACAATAAAGCTCTCGTCGTCAGATTCATCGCCTGCCATGTCTACTATCTCCAGGTTTCGCCAGACGAGATTGTTGTTGCCGCGAACATTGTGGTTGATATCCATCGTCTCAGGAGTCGTCATCGGGTCGGCAGCGGAGACCCAGCGAGCGACCATGCAGTAGTGGCCTGTTCCGGGAAGACTGTTCCATTGTTGCTCGACTATCTTTGTCGAATGGGCTGTAAAGCCGCTGACCGGAATGCTCGCCAGTAGTGTCCAATCAGTCTGCCAACTGAGGCCGGTCGCCGCGTGTGCCCAGTAGAGTTCGAGAGTGCCGCTCGCGCTCGCGTCTCCACCATTGTGCAATTTGACATAAACCCAGTTGGGAGAACCATGCTGGGGATTCTGGTGCTCGTGTTGATGAAGCAGGCTGGTGTCCTGCGTATTACGCACCCAGATATAAGGAGACTTCCACATATCTTCGCTGGCCGTATTCGGATCAGGCTCGACGCCGGTATCGTTCCAGGTGTCTTTCATCCACACGTTGTTGGCGGCAGGCGAGCTGCATCTGAAGTTGGCGACGGTCGCGGCTGTGTTATTTAGCACTTGATGATTATCCGTTGGCTGCGGCTCTGCGCTCGTCCCGACCCACTCGGTTGTCGTGCCCGGGACATTCACATTCGGGTTCGAGAAGAAAGGGATGCGCAGGCATCCTCCGCAAGAGCCTGAATAGGCCATGACCGTGCGGAATGCAGCCACGCCGGGAGTGGACGGCGAAGTGACGCCGTAACCGTGATTGTAGTGGTATGGCCTGTTGTCAGTTGAATCATTAGCCCAGTCGTGAAGCGCTCCCATGACATGCCCGACTTCATGCACAAAACTGAACTGGCCGCTCGCACAACTCTGCTTGACGACGGCGTAGGCCGAAGATTCAAAGGCGTGAGAGACTGTTTCCATGTTCCAGGCTCTGCCACACTTGCCGTTGTCATTGCGTTTGACAATCAGCACTACCACATCCGCCGCGAATGTGTTACGCAGCGTCTGCACATTATCAATAATCCCATCGCTTCCATTCGTGACCGCATTAAGGTCGGTGATGGTGCTCCCGGTCTCTGTATAAGCTACCTCTTCCGTATGAACGAGGCGCAACCGCTGAGTGATGTTGCTGTTCAGATAAACTTCATTCGCCTGCGCGACAGCGAGATAAATCTCTGCTTCCATCGCCTCCGTGCTGCCAGCCGTTGGGCCGCTACCCGATGCCGCCCGCGCATCCGGGGTATAGACCACCATCACATCAATCTCAGTCGGAGGGTCGGTGCTGCACACATCCTCCCCCTGGCCTGTGGGGCTTAACTTTGGTTTGAGGGGCTCTTCTTCGTCGGGAAATTTGGAGCGGTCAATTTCGCGCAACGAGTGAACGCCATCGCCGATGTAGCGAATCTGGTAAGATTTTCCTTTCATTCTCATTATTTCTCCGACCACAACTTCTCCGACGACGGAAAAAATCACCGAACTGGCAGGCTCGTTTTCCACCTTGCCGTACCAGATCGAACCATTGCGCCGAACCTGCTCCTGGCGAGTGCGAATCAGGTTCAAGCTGTCACCATCGAACAATGGGAGCACGAGTTTCTGTCTGCCTCCATTGCGCAACTGATCCAGGTCAACGACGACGTTCTGCCTGCGAATGATAGTCGGGTCGTCTTCCGGCCTGACCGTCCCCTGCCGGTCAGTGGGGCGGAGCAAGGATGAATCAAACTGCCTCTGCGCAAGCTGTTTGGTCACACCTAAGCCTAACAGCAGAGCCAGCGTCAAGAGGGAAATGAGGAACAAGGTGCGTTTCATAGCAACTCCTTTCAGAAGTTTCTTGCAGGTGGGTTGATTCTTTCTCAGAGGCTGTCTACGGTGGGCTGTGAGTCCTGGCCTGGCTTGGTCTGACGGCGGCGACAGCGCACATTCGCCGTTCTTTGACAAACAACGGTGAAGGCGTGCCGGAAATGGGTGAGTCCGGTTACCATTTCTGAGCGCCCACGAGATGAGGGCGCGTGTCGCGCGCGCGTTGCATGATGCGTGAGAGCGTCATCTGCGCTGAAGCAGGACAAATACTTGAGTTTCCGAGAAACAGTGAGAAAGTTAGAAGTTGTGAACGTGAAGTGTCAGGATCGGAACAGGCCTGGATTCCTGATGTCGAATCTTAGAGGAGCAAAATCCGGCAGTCGAATTCCGATTCCGAAATGAGGCTACTCCTTTCAATGGGCGAACGATTGGGGCGACAGTGGGCTGGCTGGAACCGAAGTCGCGCGCCTGAATTACGAGTCGAGATAAGAAACTAACGGGCGAGGCGCTCGTTAGCGGTTATCGGCCAATTGAGGTGAAGACCCTCTGACTTGCGGGCTACAGTATTACGGCAAAACGGCAGAAGTCAATAGCTAATAATCTTATTGACAATCTTTGACCGACGAGAATATTGTCTCAATTGCTTTTCGGTACTTCCCTGTGAACAAAAAGCTCGATCCGGCGAGTCCCGCTTAATTACCTTTCAAAGCAAGCAGTATGACGCTTCCACCTCTATCGAAGGAGATAGTTTGTAATGGCTAAAAAGGCGCGAACGACAAAGACAGTGCATGTACTTCACAACTCGGCCACGAAAAATGGCCTGACCGTCAAGATATATCGCGGAGACGGAGCAGCGATGCTGGCCTTCAGTGTAGATAAAGGGAAAACAAAAAATCTTGCCGGGTTCGCGATCAAACGCACTGCGCCCGATGGTAAGTCCACCTATCTTCCGAACCGCCTCAGCTTCGCTGGCGGCGTCACCAGTGAGACGAAGACTGAGGAGATGGGCGGGTATCCGTCCAGTGAAGCTCCGTTTCAAAAGTTTCGCTGGATTGATATTCCAGAAGAGATGCAGCCCGGAGATTTTCGCTACGATGTGACGGCGATGTACTTTGATAAGGGCGACAAGTTGATGGCCGGGCCAACCGTTGATGTTTCTCTTGAGATTGAGCCGCGCAAAATAGGAGCATTCGAATTTGGCTACACACGCGGCTATCTTTCGTCGCAGGCTTACACAGACCTCTTCAAGAATAAACCTATTCGACCCGCGACGAAAACGCTGGATTACGATACCTCATCTTTCGCTGCCCAGTATAAATGGCTGGGCGCTCATGCGCGCCAGATGGTCTTCGATTTCATAAGCGAGTGTCTGACAGATAAGAGCCTGACGCTTGACCTCTTTGCCTATGATCTGGACGAGCCTGATTTCGTGCGAGATTTGCAGAAGCTCGGCATCCGCCTACGCGCCTTTCTGGACAACGCGCCGCTGCACACCAAGAAGGGCGCGCTGGAGATTGACGTTCACAAATTGCTCGTCAAATCCGCCGGAGCAAATAATGTCAAGCAGGGACACTTTCAACGTTTCGCGCACAACAAGGTGATGATCCAGAAGAAGAACGGCAAGCCCGTCAAAGTCTTGACCGGCTCGGCAAACTTTTCCGTGCGCGGCCTCTACGTTCAGGCGAACAACATCCTGGTCTTTGACGACCCGACAACGGCTGAGCTTTACGAAGCGGCTTTCGAGCAGGCATTCACTGATGCAGCGAAGTTCTCCAGCTCGGATATTGCGAAAGACTGGCACGACGTTGAGGTCAATGGGTTGCCCAAATTCTCCGTCTGCTTCTCGCCGCACAAGAGCGGAGACGTTTCTCTGGATAAAGTGGCGGACGCGATTCAGAAAGCCAAAAGCTCCGTCGTCTTCGCGGTGATGCAACTTGGGGGCGGCGGTGGTGTCATGGACGATCTCAAGGCTCTGCCGGGGAAGAAAATATTCTCTTACGGCATGACGCAGACGAGTGGAGGCATCAAGGTCTATAGGCCAGGAGAGTCGGACGGTATCATCGTCCCGTTCAGCTACCTGAAGGGCAAAGTCCCGCCGCCGTTTCAAGACGAGTACAGCGGAGGCTCAGGTATTGTCATTCACGACAAGTTCGTCGTCGTGGATTTTAACGGCGACAATCCGGCGGTCTTCACAGGCTCGTCGAATCTCGCTGCCGGCGGCGAGAAGCAAAACGGCGACAATCTGCTGGCGATCTACGACCCGGCGGTCGCAGCGGCCTACGGGATTGAGGCCATCCGACTGGTGGATCACTATCACTTCCGCGCCAATTTGAAAGGAGCGACTTCGTCAAAACCGCTCAGCCTTCAGGGGAGCGACGCGAAAGTGCAGTGGTGGCAACCAGCCTACGATCCGAAAAATATTATCTGTACAGAGCGAGTGCTGTTTAGCGGTTAAGGAGCGAGCAGGAGCAAAAGTTGATGCTCTTGAATAGTTTTGTCATCAACTTGAGATGACTATCTATGCAAACGTGGCTCTTAGGCGTTGCGATTGTGGGCTTGAGCGTGCTGGTCGCGCATCTGGGCTTGCGCCTGGTGCGAGGCCGTGTCCCTTTGCCGGTTCTCGAAACCCAGCACGAAGTCGCGGGCTTCATCATCGGAGTGCTGGGCGCAATCTATGCCGTGCTGCTGGCATTCGTCGTGGTCGTCGTGTGGAATCAGTTCGGAGATGCCAAAGTTACGGCAGCGGCAGAAGCTAACCAACTAAACGACCTCTCAAAGATGGCGCTGGGCTTTCCCGCTCCGGTGCAGCAAAGTGTGCTGGAAGGCTTGAGGGCTTACGGCCAGTCGGTGATTAATGACGAATGGAAGACCATGAAGAGCGGCGAAGCCAGCCCGAAGACGCAGGCGGCGATGGATAATTTGTGGCAGATTTACAGAGAGATTGATCCGCAGACAAATCGCGAGAGCGCCCTTCACGCGGAATCCCTCGATAGTTTGAAACAAATGAGCGACAGTCGCAGGCTTCGCATTTATGCCAGCGCCGACGATATACCGGCGATTATTCGCATCCTGCTGTGGGGCGGCGGCCTCATCATGATCGCCTTCACCTATTTTTTCGGCGTTAAAAGTATCCGGTCACAGGCTTTGATGACCGCAGCACTTGCGGGCGAGATTGCCTTCATCCTCTTTCTGATCGTCGCACTCGACAATCCATTTCACGGCTACGTGCGCGTGCCTCCTGAGCCGATGCAGCAGGCGTTGATAAGAATTCAACCTGTCGACAATAAGTGAGGGTGCGTTATTCGGCATCAGCCTCCCCGCCTTCGGGCCCGTAGAAGATTACCCAGACGATCAGGTCATCCGTGAAGTTCACAAACCTGTGCTCGACCCCCGCCGGAACGAACAAAAAATCTCCGGGTGTGAAAGCCTGGCGGCTCTCGCCGTTAATGAACTCGCCGCTTCCCTTTACGACGACATAAGCTTCATCGCGAGTGTGAGGCTGCTGCGGGTCTGTGCCGCGCGGAGCGTAAATCTCGACCGTTAAACTGCCATGCTCCAGAAGTGTGGCGAAGCGTTTGCCATTAGGTGTTGGCACGCGAGCCATCGCTTCCTCAATTGTCACCCTGCGCTTCCCGGCGGACAGATTAGTCGTCTTTCCTGCTTTCTCAGCCATTCTCTGCTTCCTTTATTCCAGGACAACGGGATCCCAAGAGTTATCCACCACAATCCGCCATCCACCGTCCGCCTTTTGACGCAAAATAACAGACGCATAGGATTCTCTGGACACTGCACTTCCGTCCGAAGTCGTGCCGGAGCAAGCCGCTGTTGCGATATTCATGCCGCTCTTTATAGCACTGCCGAGGGTAAAACTCTTTGACTTTTTGCCGCCCTGTAATAGAGTCTAGCGAAAACTGAGGACATCGCTTCTATTCTTACTAACATGCCTCTAGTCCCCGACACTCGTCTCGGTCGTTACGAAATCCGCCAGCAACCTGGGAAGGGCGGCATGGGCGAGGACTCTTAGGAAATTTGGAAACAACTAATGGCTCGCATCCTGATTATTGGCGACGCGGTTGCCCCTACCGGTTTTGCACGGGTGATTCGCAGCATCTTTGAACCGCTGCACAATGATTTCGAGCTACACCAGTTGGCAACGCGTTATGACGAACGCCCTCATGACTATCCGTGGAAGTTGTACCGGGCGGCGAAAGGCAAGAGCGTTTACGGATACGATCAAATTATTCCGTTGATCGAAGAGATTAAGCCCGAGATAGCTTTTCTCCTTTACGACATTCCCTTTCAGATTCCTTACATGGAGGAGTTGCGCAACGCTACGCCGCAGCCAAAGGTGGTTATTTATTCGCCGGTTGAGTCAGGGCCAATCGCGCCTGAGATATTGCAGCGGCTTCACGGAGTTTCGCGTTACGTGCTCTACACTCAGTACGGTCGCAGTGAGATCGCAAAGTCACTCGAACGGGTTCGAGCACAAGACCCTCATTTCCAATTTCCCGAACTAGATGTCATTCCGCATGGCGTGGATACCCATCGCTTCTATCCGCTCGGCGATCAGCGTGGGGAAATTCCAATGCGCCGGATTAAAGCGCGCCGGGCAATGAAACTTGACGATGAGGAACACCTCGAAGCGTTCATCGTCCTCAATGCCAATCGAAATATGCCGCGAAAACGGATCGACATCACGATGCAGGGTTTTGCGCAATTCGCAAGGGACAAACCTGCGAACGTGAAGCTTTATTTGCACATGGCGGTTGAGGATAGCGGCTGGAACGTGTTCATCCTGGCGAAACGTTATGGGATTTATGATCGGCTAATCATGACGCAGGCAGATAATTCGCGTCCGCAGTTTTCAGATGAGCAACTGAACCTGCTCTACAACGCGTGCGATGTTGGAATCACCACCACCACGGGCGAAGGCTGGGGCATGATTAGTTTCGAGCACGCCGCCACGAGGGCTGCGCAAATTATCCCGCGACACACATCGCTGGCCCAACTGTGGGGCGATGCCGCCGAGTTTATAGACCCGGTCATGAAGTTAACTTATCCGGGAAACCTGACGGAGGCGCACATCGTGACTCCCGAAAGCGTCGCCGCCGCTTTGCAACGACTCTATACGGATCGCGATTATCGCGACTCTTTAGCGGAAGCAGCTTACCAAAATGCAACGCGGCCTGAATTTAATTGGAATTCAATCGCGGCACGGTGGAAAAGCCTCCTCAACGACGTGATGCGCGGTGACTGAAGCTGGCGGTTGGCAGCTATTCCTGATAAATCCCAATGGTGACGGCCATGCCGGTGCCCGAATCGGGAATCGTGATCTTAAAAGGTGTAATCTCAGGTGGCTGGCTGGGCGGCATGGCGGTGAACCCCACCTTCACGTTCTGTTGATTATCGTAATATGGCCAATCGCTCGTGTCGCCCGAATCTATCGTGCCGCAGTCGCCTGCGCCCGGGGAACTGATTGAGAAAAAAACCTGGCCGGGGGTGTTGTTGACTAATTTCATTTAGGTGACTCCATGTGGTCTGAAAAACCCGATTAAGTTGCGAGGCGTCGCGAGTACAGCTATTCGGCCACGAGCGCCAGTTCGGTCTGCTGACCTGTTTTGGTGGCGTCCCAGGTAGTCGAGAAGTAATCGACGCCTCCGACAGGCAGGAACTCAACAATTACGTTCTGTAGATTGTCATAGCCGGGAAGATCAGCCAGACCATCCACGGCAATCTCACCGCAATCCGCCTGCCCGTTGGAGGCAGTAATCCAGTAGTTCACGGCGACGTTAGTTTCGTTAACGAGCTTCATTCGTTTGTTCTCCGGTTAGTTAAATTGCTTACGGAAGATGTGTCCACTCACGAGGTGATGCTGGCTGTGTATATCTTTGCAGCGCGCGCATCCTACTAGAAGCAGAATTCCATTGCAAGATAATTTTCCACAGTGCGGGCCGTACATGGAAATAGCATCTTTCTCTGACTTCTGTGCTTACTGATAATGTTTCATCAGTATCCGCTCATAAAACTTGCAAGGGAGAAGCGCCCTCAGGATGATCGCCGCTCTTTCGTACAGAGAGCCTGTCACATACCGGCACGAGGGCGAGCGTTTATTTATTATTCGCCCGACGAGATGTGCTATGGCAAGGGGAGAGCTACCGTTTGCTTCATCTCTTTCCATGACCCGGAGGGCTTTCTCGAAGCTCTCTCGATAAACGGTGCTCTCTCCAGATTTCACAGCCTTCCGGCGATGCGTTGTGAACGGAGTGTTCAGATCGCCCGGCTCAATCAAGACCACACGAACGCCGAAGCGGGAAACTTCCATCCGCAAAGCCTCCATCGCTCCCTCAAGGGCGAATTTGCCGGCGCTGTAAATTCCTTGAAACGGCAGCGAGATTAATCCGCCGATTGAGCTGATATTGACTATCAACCCCGCTTGCTGTCGCCTCATCAAGGGCAGCACGGCCTGGCACACGCGAATTGTTCCGAAAAGGTTCGTCTCAAACTGCGCCTTCATTTCTTCGATTGCTGTATCTTCAACCGAGCCTGCGAGTCCGTACCCGGCGCAATTCACGATCACGTCAATCCTGCCCTCTTTCTCCGCTATTTGCCGGACGCAGGCGTTGACGGAATCGTCATCAGTAACATCCATGTGCACGCTCGCCGGATGGCTCGTGCTCATGGGCGTGCGGCTCGCACGATAAACGTTGCACCCGGTTTCGGACAGGTAGTCGGCGCAGGCCAGACCGATGCCTGAAGACGCGCCTGTAATGAGCACGACGGGTTTGTTCATTCGCATGGTCGGCCTCACAGCCCTCTCGTTAGAGAACCAAACTTTTCTTGAAGAGTTGGAAAGTTTTAATCCGCTGACAGCCGAAGGCTTCGATGACGCGCCGCATCCGCCTGTTTTCTCCCTGCACGAGCGACACCTCGACGCGCCTGATCTTGAAATGCAGCATGACCTCGCCCATCCGGGCTGCAATCAATGCCGCGACTCCGCGCCCCCTGAACTCCGGCAAAACTCCCAGCAGGATGAAGCGCGCCGCGCGGATGCGCGGAATCTCGCGCAGGAGACGAATCAGGCCGAAAGGCCAGAGGCTACCCTGAAGGTGAACCAGCACCTCGTTAATATCGGGAAGCGCGAGCCCGAATCCGACAGGTTGCCCATCGAACTCGGCGATGAGAACCATCTCCGGTCGGTAGAATTTGCGAAAATTCTCCGCGCGCTCAATATACTCTTGCCAGGAAAGCGGGACGAATCCCCACAGGTCTTCAAAGCAAGCGTTATAGAGCTTCCATATCTTCTCGTTCTCAGTCTCCCAGTGTTTGGGATTTAAGGCACGAATAATAGTTTTTCCAGATGTGCCTGTCTCGCGCGTGGCGGCTCTCACGAGACGCTTGACCGCAGGCGTTGTCTCTCGCTCAGGAGTCCACAGGTAGGAATGAAACTCCAGGTGTGGAGCATATCCTGCGCTCTCAAGCAACGCAGCGTAGTATGGCGGGTTGTGCGGCGTCAGTATCATTGGACGAACATCGAAGCCACTGACCAGCACGCCGACCTCTTCATGTGTCGAAAGATTGACCGGCCCGAAAACGCTGCTTCTTCCCTGTGCCTGTAAAGTATCGTGGACTTTCTCGAAAAGCGCCGCGCACACCTCCCCGTCGTTGACGCATTCAAAGAAACCGAAGAACCCAGCGCCCGTCTCCCACATGGAAGCAAATGCTTCGTCAACGATGGCCGCAACCCGGCCAAGAATTTGCCCGTCGCGGGTGGCCAGAAAGCGCCGGACAAATCGCGCGTTGAGTGAGCTATTGTGTTTGGGAGACCAGCGCTCCAGTTCAGTTTGTCTGAGCGGCGGAACCCAGTTGAATTTGCCGCGATACAATTGAAAGGGAAATTCACAGAAAGCATTGTGATCGTCGCGCGACTCAACCATCCTGACTTTGAGCAAGCCTCTCTGCATGACACAGCAGATTAGGAGTCTGAAAAATGGCTGTCAATGTTTTTAACCGGCGGCTTTTGTCTTGCTAACAAATAACATGCGTGCTATTTATTGCCCATCGCTTCACGGGGGCCATCTGACTCTCAGCCTTGCTGGAAAGGTCAGCATTCATGCGAATCCTTCTCATCGGTCCGACAGCTTTGGACAGCAAGGGAAATCCAATCAAGCAGCGGAAGCTTCATCTTCCGGGCTTGACGCTGCCAATGCTTGCCGCCGTCACTCCATCACATTGCGAATTACGACTCGTCAACGAAACGGTCGAAGACATTCCTTTCGCGGAGCATTGGGATTTGGTGGGCATCACAGGCATGGGGTCGGGAATTGTCCGCGCGTGGCAGATCGCCGACGAATTTAAGCGACGCGGTGCGACCGCTGTCATCGGCGGCATCGCGGCCAGCCTTCTCGGCCCGGAGTTATCTCTGGAGCATGCGGACTCGGTTGTCACGGGAGAGGCGGAAGAGATTTGGCCTCAACTCATCAATGATTTTGAGCATAGCCGTCTCAAACCTGTGTATCGCATGCAAAGACCGCCTCCGATTGAAGGGCTTCCGCTGCCTCGCTACGATTTGATGAATCGCTCCAGGCTCGGATTCTGGCGTCCCGTTCAGGCCACGCGCGGTTGTCCCTTCACCTGCAACTACTGCTCGATCACAGCCTTCTTCAAAGCCGGATATCGCAAGCGCCCCGTCGCCGAGGTCGTGCGCGATGTGCGCGCCGCCAAGCAGAGCGGAACGCGCTACATCGCTTTCATAGACGACAACATCGGGGTGGATTTCAATTACTGCGCTGAACTCTGGGAGGCGCTCATCCCGGAGAAGATTATCTGGATTAGCCAGTGCAGCCTGCACATCGCGGATCGCCCGGACATGCTTCGCCTCGCGCATGAGAGCGGTTGCCGCCTGCTCTCGTTCGGCATCGAGACGACCAGTGCCGAAAGTCTCAAGTCAGTGGACAAGGAATGGAATCGCCCGGAGCGTTACGCCTCGGCAGTGGCGGCCATCCGAAAGCACGGGATAGATGTTTCCACGGAGATGATTATCGGCCTGGACGGAGATGACGCTTCCGTCTTCCAGAAGACTTACGACTTCATCATGGACAATCAAATCTCCGTCCCTCGCGTCCATATCATGACGCCCATTCCGGGCACGCCTCTCTACGAAGAATTGAAACGGGACGGCAGGATCGTCAGCATGGATTTTAGCCGCTTCAGCGGCGGGCAGGTCACTTATCGCCCGCGCAACATCAAGCCGGACGAGCTACAGACGGGCTACTGGCGGCTCTACGAAAACCTTTTTTCATGGGGCGCTATCAAGCGTCGCATTGCGGGCAATCGTGCCTCTCTGGGGCCATACATGCGCGCCTTCGTTCTGGGAGTCAACTTGCATTATCGCAGGCACGTCCTCAATAGAATCTGTCCCGGAATCGTCTAACCTGATGAGGAGAAAAGATGCGCGTTCTACTGGTTCGTCCTCCCGTGCCGAGACACACGATGGGACTCAAGCACATCATGATCTGCGAGCCGCTGGAGCTGGAATATGTCGCGGCGGGACTCAACGGGCATGAAGTCGAGATTATTGATCTCATCGTCGAAGGCGGCTATGAAAAGAGATTGCGGCGGTTCAAGCCCGATGTGGTGGGCACGAGTTGCTACATCACCGGCGTCAACGAGGTGAAGAAAATCTGTCGTGCCGCGAAACGCTGGAATCCAAACTGCAAAACGATAGTCGGCGGGGTTCATGCTTCAAAAGCTCCAGCGGACTTTGCAGACCATTCGGTTGACTGCATCGTCACGGGCGACGGCACTTCGATCATGCCGGAATTGATGGACGCTTTCGTTCACCACAAACCGCTCGCAGGGATTGCGGGTCTGGCGCTTCCCACAAGCGAGACGGAAGTCGTGCTCACCCCGCAGCGGCCTTATATGCCGAAAGCTGACGAGTTGCCCTTTCCGCGCCGCGACCTGGTCGCGCACCTGCGAAAAAAATATTATTACCTCTTTCATCAGCCCGTGACGACGATGAAGACGACCTGGGGCTGCTGGTACAAATGTAATTTTTGTTTCACCTGGCGCATCACCGACGGCGCACAATATTCGCGCAGCCCTGAATCCATCGCGGATGAGTTGGAGACCATCGAATCGGAGGAAGTCTATATCGTTGACGACATCTTTCTCATCAACCCTGGGCGTCTGGAGCGGCTGGCGAAAATCCTGCGTGAGCGCGGGATTCGCAAGAAGTATCTGATTTATGCTCGCGCGGATTTTATTTCGGAGCATGAAGAGATCGTCGCTGAATGGGCTGAGTTGGGGCTCTCGGCAGTCATCATCGGACTTGAGGCCGTGACCGATCCCGAACTCGACTCGATGAACAAGGAGTGCTCGGTTGATTATAATCGCCGCGCCATCGCTATCCTGCGCAAGCACGGTGTTGACACTTACGGGTCTTTGATTACGCAGCCCGATTACACTCCCATGGAGTGGGAGCGCTTGCAGCGTTTCATAGACGAGAATGGTCTTTACTATCTCAACATCTCGCCTCTCACGCCGTTGCCGGGAACAGTCATCTGGGACATGTATAAAGATAAGATCGTCGTTGACCGGGACGCGCATGGCCTCTGGGACTTGTCTCACACGGTGTTGCCGACGCGCATGAACTTGAAAGATTATTACCGCTCGCTGCTGGGCGTCTACGTGCGCTCATGCCTGAGCATCAGTCGTGCAGGGAAGTTGACGCTGGGCACGAGGCCTCCCGTGTGGTCGTTCAAGTACCTGCGCCTCTGGCTCGGCGCGTTTCAAATCATGATGCAGTTTCGCGGCGCTCATCGCCATCACACTTCCCGCGAGATTGAGCGCGCCAAAGATAAAGGACGGGCTGTGGCGGGACTGAATAGCTTTTCGTCCACAACGGCTGCGGCCAGCGAAACGGAGACGATTTACCAGATTGCCAAATCCGCTTGAGGTGATTGTGACTTTCCCTTCAGCTACAGATGACGACGTTGACGAAGCGACCACTGCTTCGTCGGCAACTCCCCTGGTTGATCCTTTCGACGGGTTCTTCAAGAGAAATCCGCAATGGTCGCCGCCGGAAGGTGGACTGTTGGACATTACGAATGCTCGACAGTGGTTTGCTTCGATGGAATCTGTCTCCAACCGAGACCTCTACTCTTACCAGCAGCCGCTCAATCATCGAACGGGCGCGCGAGTTTTGGTTGATGGCCGGGTGATGCTGATGATGTCGGCGTATGATTACGCGGGCTTGCTTGGCCATCCGCTGATTGAAGAGGCCGCGCACGAGGCGCTGCGTTTATATGGAACCGGAGCGGGGGGAGTGCGTTTGCTGACCGGAACGCTTGAAATCCACCGCCAACTGGAAGATGAGATTGCCGCCTTCAAAGGCACACAGGCAGCGCTCACCTTTAGCTCCGGCTACATGGCGACGCTCGGTCTGATACCGGCTCTGCTGGGCACTGGCGACCGGATGATCGTGGACGAGAAGGCGCACCGCAGCATCCTGGATGCTTGTCGGCTTGCCGGTGTGAAGTGGACACGATTCCGCCACAACGACCCGGAGCATCTGCGTTATAAGCTGGAGAGGGGCGCGGGCTACCGGCGCACGCTCGTCGTTGTCGAAGGCATCTATTCGATGGATGGCGATGTCTGCCCGCTGCCCGAAATCATCGAGCTGAAAAACCGCTACGGGGCTTTCCTGATGGTGGACGAAGCCCACTCGTTCGGGGCTCTCGGAGCGACCGGGCGCGGAGTGCATGAGCACTACGGACTCGACGCAGAAAGCGTTGATGTCTGGATGGGATCGCTCTCCAAAGCTATCCCCGCCAATGGTGGCTTCGTGGCGGGTACGAAGGAACTGGTGATGTATCTACAGCACGCTGCCGCTCCGTTTATGTTCTCGGCGGCGCTCTGCCCGGCGGCGACGGCAGCGGCCTCTCAGGCGCTCAGAGTCCTGAAGGCAGAGCCGGAGAGATTGGTCAAACTCCGGCACAATGCGAAAAGGCTTCGGAGTGGTCTGACTGAACTTGGATACGATACCGGCGCTTCGTCCACCTGCAT
>JAVHVE010000053.1:0-22036 GCA_032160705.1 Acidobacteriota bacterium
AAAAGAAGCGCCAGACCAGAGAACTGTAGCCAACCACAAAGCGTTTGCTGTAGCCCAAGGGGTCGCGCTTGAACTCTGGCCACGTCAACTCGGAATGATGCGCTACTTCCTTGAGTTCACCCATCAAGCGACGGGTCAAGCCGGTGTCGTCTATAAACGTCAGGTGATATTCCGCTCCTGCCGGGACGAGGGCGGCTGCGGCGGCATAACCTCCGCCCAGATGTATGGGCGAGATGTCAGGCATCGGCGACGAGGCCGTTAATTCGTCCAGCGGCGTGCCATCAACCGGGCAGAAGCTGAATTTGTTGGCGAACTCTTCCTGGCACACGGGACAATGTTTCATAAAAGCCTCCTGACGTTTCTCTGAGAAAAGTATCTGATAGGTCTCGCTGATGCGCGAGTTGAGAGATGCTGGGGTCACAGGAGCGCTCCAGCGATGGAACAACGCTCTGAGTTGCTGATCCTCCGGCGAGTCGGCGTCGAGCCGCACCTCGTCGTTCAGATCATCGCGTCTGCTGAAAATTGAAAGCGGTTGAGTGTTTTTCTTCTCACTCATTTCAACACCTCGTCCACGGCTGCTGTTTCCGCGTCGCTTCTGAAATAGGGCGCAAGCTGTTTCTTCAAACGCTGTCTCGCGCGATGAATTCTGGCTTTGACCGTCCCGACATCTGCGTTGACGACCATCGCAATCTCAGCGAGTGACAATTCCTCATATTCGTAGAGGATGATGGCCTCGCGTTGGAGGGGCGGCAACTCCTCGATAGCGCGGCGAATCTCCTGGGACAATTCTTCGTCGAGCAGTTGACGAAGCGGCCCATGTTTTTCTGCGATGGGCGGCTCTTCCGCCAAATCTTCAAGCGCGTCACGCCCGCTGTCCCTGCGAAAATGGCTAATCGCCAGATTTCTGGCCGCCGTAAAAAGATACGTTCTCAAGGAAGCGCCGCGATTGGGGTCGAACCGCTCAGGAGCTTTAAGCAAACTCAGGAAGCAATCGTGCGCGACATCTTCCGCCAACTCCGTTGAGCCGAGCATGCGATAGGCGAATCGGAAGACGGGGTCGCGGTGACGCTCGTAAAGCGTTAGAAAAGCCGCTTCATCGCCGCGACTCGCTCTCTCCAGCAGTCTTTCGTCTGTCATGCTTTCGGGCAATTCGCTTTGCCCCCGCTTGGCGTCCAAAGGGAATCGCTTCCCGTGTGTTGTACGTGGCAATCTCTGAAAAGATATGCCGCAGTTTCAATTATTTTTTTTGAGGGACGAGAAATCTTCCCTGCAACGCGTTGTGCCCCACGGCGGGGCTGTCTGGCCTGATGCCATCTCTGATGGTCAAACTGGTCGGGGAGTTGCCGAAGAGAAGGAGACAGAAGCCAGAAGCCAGAAGAAAAGAAAATCTGTCACAGTGATTCTCCGCTGCTTTATTCTGACTCCTGACTTCTGGCTTCTGGATTCTGCTTTTCTTCATCCCTACTTATTGATTTCCGCCAGCAGTTGCTCCGCCCTTTTCTGGTCAATTGTTCTGAGCGCCCTGTACTCTTCCATCGCCCCGCTCTTGTTGCCCAAAGAGAGCTGCGTGATCCCTAGGTTGTAGTGCGCCAGAGCATAGTCGGGCTTGAGACGAATCGCCTGCCGGAAAGCTGCCGCGGCGTCTGTATACTGGTGCATGTTCAGGTAGGCATAGCCCAGCTCGTTGGTGGCTTCCGCGTAGTTGGGCTCAATCCTGACGGCTTCCCTGAGCGAAGCTATGGCGTCCGCGTAACGTCCCATGTCGTTATACGACCAGCCGACATTGTAATTCGCGGTCGCATTCCCCGGTTTGAGTCTGAGCGCCTGCTGGTAAGCATTGACGGCATCGGCGTACTGGCTGGTGTTGTAGTAGTACACATCGCCCAGACCAAAGTAAGGTTGCGCGTAGTCGGGTTTGAGACGAATCGCTTCCCTGTAATTCTGAATTGCGTCTGGGTAGCGCTGAAGCTTGCGATAGGCGTAGCCCAGCTCTGCATAAGCCTCCGGGTAATCCGCTTTCAGCGAGATGGCTTTTTCAAGCGGCTCGACGGCCTGCGCGTGCTGCTTCAGCTCGTTATATACCCAGCCGATATTGTAGTTCGCCGTAGGGTTGTCGGGCTTGAGACTGAGCGCCTGCTTGTAGGCCGCGATGGCCTGCGGGTACTGGCTGGTGTTGTAGAAATAGACATCGCCCAGCCCGAAGTAGGCCGACGCATAATCCTTCTTCAAGGTGACGGCTTCCGTGTAAGACTCGATGGCTTCTTTGAAACGTTCGAGCTTGCGATACGCAAAGCCAAGCTCACCCAGCGCCTCCGCGTAATCGCTCTTTTTGAGAATCGCCTGGTTGAGCGGGACGAGCGCCTGCGCGTACTGCTTCATCTCATTGAGCGTCCAGCCAAGCTCATAGTAAGCCTGCGCGTATTCCGGGTTGAAATGAATCGCCTGCCGGTAGGCGTTGATGGCCTCAGTTGTTTGATTGAGACTGCGATGAGCGAAGCCCAGTTCCTTCCACGCCTCGGCGTAGTCGCCCTTGTAACGGAGCGCCAGCTTGAGAGAATCGAGCGCCTGTGCGTACTTGTCCTGCTCGTTAAAAATCCAGCCCAGACTGTAGTGCGCCTCCGCCATGTCGGGCTTCAACCGCACGGCCTGCTGGTAAGCGTTGATTGCTTCCGGGTATTTACCGGCACTCAGAAACGCATCGCCCTGATCCTCGTAATCATCTGCGTCCATGACGGGGCGACCCGCACCCGCAGGCTTGGGGCGTGGGCGCGGGCGGCGAACAGCAGTTGTGCTCGCCGCCTTGGTACGGGCGATTGTGCGCTTAATCGTTGCCTGCACCGCTCCGCCGGTCAGGTCTTTCGCCGATGCGCTTGCGCCGCCATCGCGCCCGACGCTCCCGGCTCCGCCCGCAGACCCTTGGGCCAGTGTCGAGCCCGCGCTACAGAGCACAAACAGAATTGCCGTCGCCAGCACAACGATTGTGCACCTGCGACCCGTGGGTTTCCTCAACATCGCCTTTAATCTCCTGAAACGTTTGATTGGTCAACTAAGGACTTCTGATTTGCGGCTGAAATATTTGACTGCCCTATCCCACGCGCCTCCAATTTATAGATGAAGAGCTGAGGATAGGACTGTTTCGGATTATAGAGCGAAGTCTTGCACAACTGAAAGCCCGCCTCGCTCGCGACCACGACAAACCTGAGAGCCACAGCTACCGGCACGTCTGGCAGACGCGGGCGAGAACGGGCGTTTGCGTAAATCAACCGGGGGTGTCTCAACTCAAGGCTGAGTGCGAGGAGCAATTCTTATACTTACGGCCTGCCAATATCGCTTGCGTCGCGCTGCGTCTGTGTGCCTTCGTAGAGCCCCAGTCCCAGCCCGAACTTCGCAGCCGCGCGACGAAGCGACATGCTTTCGGCGTTGGATGACGGGTCGCCGAATTTGTCAACGTCTTCATCTTCCTGCCCCGTCGCTTCTCTGTAGATGACGCCTTCGGCGCACGGAATCGAGATGCGCGAGACGAGCACCAGTTTGCCGCCGATGCCTGCGAGGTGACGAATCTCGTATGACCACCCCGAAGCGTAGAGGTCTAGAAATTTGACCGCCGTGTGCCAGGGCAGGAAGAAGATTTTTTGTCCGCCGACCGTCTTCGACCGCAGCAAGCGGCGTGGAATCGGTTTCGAGAGATCGTTGATTATTTCCGTGATGCTTCGCAAAGCCATTGCCTGTTCCTTTCACTCTCTATATTCAAACCGCTTTCGCGCGCTGAGTCTGAAATCACGCGCGGTTGACACTCTTTATGCCGGGCAGTTATTTTAGTCAACGTCCAAGCAAGCGAACTCAACCTTTAGGTTCTGCGGAAGTTGACCGTCTTACTTCTTCCACTGAACTCGCGCTGCAAATGGAAGCTCCTTCTTTGCGTCCCGTTCGTCTAGTGGCCTAGGACACCGCCCTTTCACGGCGGCGACACGGGTTCGACTCCCGTACGGGACGCCACTAATTTTTAATTACTGACAGACATCGCGGCGGGCAGCGTTTTTGGTGTGAACACGCTCTGGTGACTACTTAAACACCAACCACCATCCTAACTCTGACGGCTCATCAATATTATTTTTCCAGGCATAATCCCGGCAGTCTTCTTCATTTCCTTCATGCCCGGTTTCTTCACAGCGAGACGGTAGAGCGGCTTCTCTGGGAATAACATCATAATTATCTATCAAACCATAAAACGGGTCGCGGGGTATTTTGATAACTCTATGAGTTTTATCGGTAGCTTTTGGATTGTCATCCTGCGGAATGTTGACTGGAGCATCAATATCGTTTGAAGCTTGAGCTTCCGCCTTTTTGAGAATTTTGATGATCTTTGTGGGGCCGTGTTTCTGCGCAATCATCAGAGCAGTTTGCCCTTTGTTATCTGCGAGCTGTGGATTCGCGCCCGCGTCAAGGAGCGCCTTCAGGCTTCCTTCGATGTTTTCACCCGCCGCCTGCATGAGCGCAGTTTTGCCTTCATGATCGGCGATGTTTGCCTCCGCTCCAGCCGCCAGGAGCATGTACAGGATTTCCGTTTCATCCATTGAGACGGCAAACCTCAGCGCCGTCCAACCTCGATTATTCTCGGCGCTGACCTCGGCTCCATACTCAAGCAAGACGCGCACAACATCCACATGGCCTTCGATGGTCGCAATCATCAAAGCAGTCCAGCCCGTATCGTTGGAAGCATCAAGCGCCGCATACATCAATGGCAGCCATTCATCGCGGCTCTTGGCATTGACATCTGCGCCATCTGCAATCAGCAGCTTAATTCTATTGAGATCGCCTTCTTGAGTCGCTTTAATTAGAGCGGCATCGAGGCCGTGAAAATGATTGACCGGCTCAAGGGCTTGCACATGGCCGCCGGAGCTTTGGCTTGAAAGAACAGTCTCGACGCTTGCGCGAGGAGCTGCCAGTTCTTTCAAAGCGAGACCGCTCTGCGCGCTCCTTCCATTACTCTTCAATTTTTTACTATTCACTTGCCTCTTCGGGAAGCGCTTGGCGATGTTGCGGACAGAGAGCTTCGAGCCGACATAAGCGCCGAGGCAGGCAGATGAAAGCGCTTTGACGAGGATTGTCCCATGGCTCAAAATTCCGCCGATGAGTCCTGTGCCCAGCATGTCAAAGAAAATCAGCGAGATGAGAGGCAGGCACAGCAAGCCTCCCCAGCGCAACCCTCTGTCAGGCCAGATGAAGCCGAAGAGCGCAGCCGGGAGCGCGTAAAAGAGCCAGGCAGCAACGGGAGTACCAAGTTGAGGAGCGATGTACGCAATGCCGCCGCTCAAGATCGCCAGCGCATAGGCGTATTGCGGAGATTCTCCTTCAACAATTGATTTAGAGTAAGTCCCGGCCATAAATAACTTCCAAGCAAATCATTCCAATCGACTCCGAATCGAGTGGCGCGCACGATATTCTTGTCGGAAGGTGAATGTCAATAGTCAGCCTGGTTTGCAGCTTGAGATGTCAGACACCCTGTTCGTCCTAGTGCCCGGCAGAGGAATAGTGTATCTCCAATTTGAATTTTAGACGCCATCGCTAAACCTTGACATCAATTTTTCACGGGGATATGGTGTCTGCGTCTTAAGCCTGGCAATCACGGACGCCACTTCTTAAAGTTCTCGCACAGGTCAAGGGGGCACACGCCCCGCTCTTGACACCCATCAAACTACACTCACCCGGAGGCAAGAGAGGCAATGGCAACCATTAACGTCGTCGTAGATTTATCTCACTTCAACACCGTCAGCAGCTTCGAGACCGTCAAGGCGGACGGCATCGTCGGAGTTATACACAAGGCCACGCAGGGCACAGGCACGATTGATACGAAGTATCACACTCGGAAGAGCGAGGCCTTAGCCGCCGGTCTCTGGTGGGGAGCTTACCACTTCGGCGTGGGCGGCGACGGCGTAGCACAGGCCCAGCATTTCCTCTCGGTCGTCACCCCCGGGGCGAATGATCTCCTCGTGCTCGACCTTGAAGAGAATCCAGGGGGCGCTGGCATGACCTTAACCGAAGCGGAAGATTTCGTTAAGTATGTTGAAGCCGAAACGGGACGCTGGCCGGGTCTCTATGGCGGCTCTTATGTCAAAGAGCTGCTGGGGAGCAACAAGGAGACGGCGCTCGCCCTCTGCTGGTTCTGGCTTTCGGAATACGGGCCGACGGCGAGAGTGCCGCCAGCCTGGGATACCTGGACGATGTGGCAGTATACGAACGGACAGGTCGGCCCTGAGCCGCATTCAGTCACGGGCGTCGGAAACTGCGACCGTGATCAGTTCAACGGCGACATGGACGGCTTGAAAAAGCTCTGGGGCTATGAAGAGGCGGATGCAACCGAAGCGCCAGCCACAGCGAACGCAAGCTCTGCTCAACCGTCATAACTTTTGCGCGTTCGTCATCCGACCGTCTTTTTAAGAGTATTGGACAGGGTTTTCTCAAGAGCTTTCATCTGCCTTGCGCTCGGCCTCGCGCTGTGTGATCTATCAGCGAGCGCGCAAGAGACGCCATGCGCGTTTGACGATTCGTCGCTGAGCTACAAGGGCACGCCGCAGGAGCAAGCCCTGTGCCTGCTGCGCCCTGTGCTAATCGGCGGACAACTCGGCGCACCGCTTAATAAACTGCCTGCACCGCTCGATAAACTGCCGGGGGAATCTGTCAACGTAAATCAAGCCGCATTACAACGCTTCCTTGCCGAACACAACATCAATGAAGCGGACTTGGGCGGCTTGCTGTCCGACCCGGTCTCGCGCGCAAACCCCGTTGACCCGAATGCTGCTCTCGCGCTCTACTTTGTCATCCACGATGTCAGCACGCCGAATTACCTGGACGACGCGTTCCCGCCAGACATTAACGAAGCATCGTGGGTCTGGAATGACCTTAAGGGGAAATGGCTCAACACGAAGGTGACACACGTTTACATCAGCCGCACGGGCGAGTCTGTGACCGCCGTTGATTTCAAAACGCAACTGCCCGATCCTCATCATGGGACGAAATTCGCCCGCGACCGTTTGAGAAACAAAGGCAAAGGTCTTTATCTTCACGTCGAACTCATCCAACCAAGACGCAGAGACCCGAAGGGGACGCCAAACAACGACCGGATTGCGCCGACGCCGGGTTTTACAGACGCGCAACTGGAGCGGCTGGCACTCGTTTACGTCGCGGCCAGCTTCCGGCGTGGGCGCTGGCTGATTCCGGCGTTTCACGCGGCAATAGATGCCGGGATACCCGATGCCCACGACGACCCGCAGAACTTCGATACCGCCCGCTGGGCAAAGCATCTTCACGCATTGTTGAAATCAGTCAAGAAGTAGTGGTCAGTGGTCGGTGGGCAGTTAAAGACAAAAGCTTTAACCCGTCCCGTGAGGGACGATTGATTTTAGCCCAGCACTTCAGTGCTGGGAAACAGATTGGTAAAAACAATTGAGTCCCATAGGGACGACTGAATAGAAGCGAGCCTCTGTTCAGTCGTCCCTATGGGACTCAATATTTATCTTCGCTGCGATCCCCAGCACTAAAGTGCTGGGCTAAATTCATTCGCCCCTGACGGGGCTAAAAACTAACGCACGGTGTTGGTAGCTTGAAATGTGAATTCTTAATTCACGCTTTTAACTGACCACCGAGCACTGACCACTGCCAACTTCTTACTGTATGGGCGCATCAGAAAAAGGCGCGTGCCGGGTTTGTGCGCGCTTTCTTTTGTGTGGCAAACTGGTTTCTTTCCAGGGCGGCCTCTTCAGTTTTGAAGGAATGCTATTCATGTTGAGACGATCTACCATTATCTATGCCGCGCTCGCGGCCATATTCTTGATTCAATCCGCGTTTGTCAGTTCGTCCACAGTAGCCGCGCAGACCGCAGGCACAAGAGACGTGGTCATGATTCTGCCGTTCGAGAATACCTCGAACCTCTCAGAGTACAACTGGGTCGGCGAAAGTTTTGCCAACTCGCTCGCAGACCTGCTCCGTGTGCCCGGCCTCGTCGTGCTCTCAAACGACGAGCGCGAGCTGGCCTATCAGCGTTTGGGATTGCCTTTGACCACGATTCCCTCACTCGCCACTGCCATCAGACTCGCGCGCGCGGCAAACGCCACGATGGTCGTGCTCGGCACGTACAGCGTCACGGTGGGTCAGGATAAAGCGACCGCCACGTTGCTCGGCCAGGCGCGCGTCATCAAGGTCAACGAAGGGCGCGTGATGGGCGAAGTGATGCCGGACGGACGCTGGGCGTCGCGCATCTTCGACTTTGGCGATCCGTTGACGGAGTTGCAGAGGATGCAGGGACGACTCGCCTTCGATGTGCTTTACGCGCGCGACAAGGCGTTTCCTTTCACCCGCAACGAGCTGATTGAACGCGCGACCAAAGTTCCGCAGCTCGCCTTCCAGACATATTTGAAAGGCGTGCTGCTGACGGATGATAAAGAGAAGCGCGTTAATTATCTGAAAAACGCGCTCAAATTTTACTCGGATGCCAAAGGCGGAGCGGTCTACCCGGAAGCTGCCTTCGAGCTGGGGCAAGTTTATTTTCAGGAACAGGACTGGAAGCAGGCCGCCGAGTATCTCTCAAGGCTTCAGAAGGAAGACCCGCACTACACCGAAGCGGCTTTTTACGCGGCGCTGGCTTACAACAAACAGGGCAACCCGCGTAGCGCCCTGGACGTGCTCATGCCCTTGACGCCTGAGAACTCCAAAGCGCCGCTGACGAGCATCGTCAACAACGCGGGCGCGATTTCCGTTCAAGCAGCGCGCGACGAGAAGAATCCGAAAGAGCATGACGAATTGCTGACGCAGGGAATCAGGTTTTTGAAGCGTGCGGCGGAATCTTCTTCGCCCGATGATTCGATTGTGCGGTTCAACTACGCTTACGCGCTCTTTCTTTCAGCCAGGTATGCGGAGGCTGCGGAACAACTGCGTCCCATCATCGCCGCCGACCCGCGAGATGGACAGGCATACTTTCTCTTAGCCAAGGCTCTGGAAAAGGCACGCCAGGCGGAGCAGGCCGCTGCCGCCGACGATCAAGCCAAACGATTCCTTCCGTCTTACGCCAAATGGCAAGTCGAGTGGCAAAAGTCGCAGACGACACAAAACGTCGCCGTCCGGCTGCGTCAGGTCTTCAATCTAAGCGACGTGCCGCGCTCCGCTGATCCTCGTGACACGGTTACGGTTTCGGGAAGCCCGCAGGAGTTTCTCGCTCAGGCGCAAAAACTCTATCAGGATGGGCGCGACGAAGAGGCGCTCCAACTCCTGCGCCGTGTGCTGACGATTGAGCCGACGAGCGCCGAAGCCTTTCTCCTGATTGGCCGCATCAACCAGCGGCTCGGCGACCAGCAAGCCGCCATCAGCGCCCTGAAGACCGCAATCTTCTGGGAGTCGAAGACGATTGACGCGCACATTCTCCTGGGACGCATCTTCCTCGAACTCGGCGACCGTGGACAGGCACTGGCCTACGCCAGAAGCGCCACCCAGATTGACCCCAACAATCAAGAGGCCATCGCCCTTCAACGCCAGGTCGAGACGGGCGGGAAATAAGGCAAAAGGAAAAAGGTAAAAGGAAAAAGGAAGGCGGAAACCACTTTTAATTGAGAAGTGGTTCGCCGCCTCACTTTTGCCTTTTTACTTTTTCCTTTTGCCTTTTATGTTAGAATGCCCTTCCTCGGATTTGAGCTTGTCGCTTCGGAATTATAAAAAGCGGGCATGACTACCTGGCAGATTGTTTTCGCAGCCGCGCTCTTTGCCGGACTCCTTCTGGCGCTCATTGTCGTTGCGCTGTCGAGGCATAAGAAGGGCGCTCTTGGCGAGCTTGACCTGCTGGGGGCGCGTGCTTCAGTTGAAACAACTCTTGAGCCGGAAGGCTCTGTGCTGATTCGCGGCGAGTTGTGGCGAGCGCGGTCGCGTACGGGCGTCCAAATTGAGCGCGGGCGAGCGGTGCGCGTCGTCGGAGCAAGCCAATATCTGCTCGAAGTCGAACCCGTCACGTAGGCGTTTTCAAAATAGATTGCAGGGCATTACTTTCCCCCCGGCAATTCACGCTGATGGCGACAGACACTCAAAAATACGCCGACCAGATCGAGCAAGAGGCGCGCCATTCTGCTCTCACAGAATTCAGCCGTGACGAGCGTCGGCCTGCCGTGCTGCTCCTGAGCGCGCTCCTGCTTTCGGCTCTCTTTTTCGGCCTCGGCCTGATGGTCGGACGCTGGACTGCCGTGCCGGATTCAACAACAAATACTGCTTCATCCGGCACACCATCAACGTCTTCGGCTTCCACCTCCATTCCTCAACCGGCAACTTCACCGGCCACAAATCCGGTAGGCGAAACCTCGTCGAACGCTACAGCGCCTCGCTTCGCTCTGCTGGTAGCAACCTACGACACTCCCGAAAAAGCGCAAACGCTCATCAAAACTTTACAGGAAGCAGGCTACAAGGACGCTCGCACCAATAGCCCTCGCGCAGGCGATACTCGCCCCAGATACTCCGTCCTCGTCGGCCACTTCACACAGGACGAAGCCCGCGAAGCAGCGCGGCGAATGCGCTCCACCAATAATCCCCGACTGAGAAACGCGAAAGTTATTGAAAGCAGTGGGCAGTAGGCAGTGGGCAGTTGGCAGTTAAAAGCAAAAACTCAACGCTGCTCGTCCACTGCTCTTACTGCCAACTGCCTACTGCCTACTGCCAACTATTCTCCCCCCTTCACGTCTAATCATTTCCGGTTTCCAGAAAATATTTTTCTGTGGCACGCGACGTGCTGAGCATATAGTCGGCAAGCACGCAATGTAACGTGCACACACCGCCATCACCCCTCTGAGCGCCGCCTGCCGCTGCGCCAGCCGCCCGCCGAGCGATCCTTCAGTTTAACTCTCCGAAATGTGAACCCGGTCAGAAATGACCGGGTTCTCCCACTTTTACAGGCTTTTTCAATTATCTTAGAACGCTCCTTCGCTATCTTTCCCAACCGCACAAGCTGTCATCCACCAATCCTCAACACACTCATCAATTCTGTAAGCGACGAAATTTGTCACTGAGGGAGTGACGTTTTCTGTCTAATAGTCCTCATTCTTAAACCATTTCAGTCAAAGTCTGGAGTCTGGAGTCAAAAGACAGAAATTGTTTTTGACCAGTTGACTTCAGACTCCTTGACTCCAGACTTCTTTCCAATCTTTTGTTAAACTCGCGCGCATGGACGACGCCGTCGCAATCAATGCGCCGATTCGTGAAAGGGCCTGGACGCGGTTACGCAAGCGTGTTCGTGCCTCCGCTCCTGCGCGCGTTGAAACTGCGCTGGCCGTTTTATCCGGCGCGCTCCTGGTCTTCTCATTTCCCGATTTCAATTTGTGGCCGCTCGCTTGGGTCGGCCTCGTTCCTCTCTTTCTGGCCATCGCGCGCAGGCCCGGACGCGGGCGCGCTTTTCTGTTGGGCTGGATGACGGGCACGCTCTTTTTCTACGGGTCTTGCTACTGGCTGACGCACGCCATGATTCGTTATGGCGGCATCCCGGCCTGGATCGCTTTTATCTTAATTATTCCGCCGACGGTCATAGCGGGACTATTCCCGGCGATCTGTTCAATGGCGCTCGCCCGCGTTGTGGCACGCTGGGGGGCTCGTGCGTTGTTTATCGCACCTCTCTTGTGGGCGACGCTGGAATGGACAAGGCTCGGAGCAATCGGTCAACTCTGGAATGCCATCGGCTACTCGCAGGCTTACGTCCCGACGCTCATCCAGACGGCTCGCTGGGGCGGGGTATACATGGTCGGATTTCTCATCGTCATGGTGAACGCGGCTATCGCTTACGCGCTCTTACAGAGAAACGCACGAGCGTTGAAGGTGTCCGCCGCCGCGATTCTCTGTGTCACAGTTATTATCTTCTTGAGCCTGGTCTCTCGCGCGACGACCGTCTCAGAGCGCGGCAACGCGGTCGCAGTAGTCGTCGCCGTCCAGCCGAACGTGCCGATGGATCAGGATAAATCGCTGGCGGAAGTGGCAGAGTTGACTGAGCGCCATTACTCCTTGAGCGAGCGCGGGCTACTGAATGTCTCGAATGAGTTTACAAATCTTCCGCGCATCGTTATCTGGCCTGAGTCGCCGATGTATTTCAGTTACGCGCAAGACAGCGCGTTCCGCGAACTGGTCGCACGCTTCGCCGCGAAGAATCGCACGTCCGTCCTTTTCAACTCGCAAGAGCCTGCGCCCGCAGGCGGCACTTACAACTCAGCCGTGATGGTTAATGAAGAGGGTCGGCTGGTCGCGCAATATGATAAGATTCGCTTGCTGCCGTTTGGCGAGTATGTCCCGTTGCCGCGCTGGTTGCCGGGGGTGAGTTTGATTCCGGTGATGGTCGGAGATTTCACGCCGGGTGCTCAGTACACGTTGATGCCTCTGGGCGAGGCACGCGCGGGCGTCTTCATCTGTTTCGAGTCGGCCTTTCCGTCCATCTCGCGAGCATTCGCCGAGGACGGCGCAGACGTGCTGGTGAATATCTCGAACGACGGTTATCTGGGACAGACGCCAGTCATGCGACAGCACCTGGCAAACACTGTGTTTCGCGCGGTGGAGAATGGGCGTCCGGTGGTGCGCGCGACGAATACGGGCATCACGGCTTTCATCACGGAGCGCGGTGAAGTCACGGACGCGACCGAAGGCTTCCGGCCAGATGTCAGAACGTGGGTAGTGCGCCGACAAATTGAAGGCAAGACTTTTTACACGAGGTTCGGCGATGTGTTTGTCGGCCTGTGCGCGCTGATTAGTTTGATAGTCGCGGTAATTTCATGGAGAAAGCGCGAGCCGAAGGGCGTCGCAGGTTAAAATTACGAAAGATAAGTTTGAGGGTGAGAGAGCATGATAGAGACAGCATCAATTTTAGATTTACGCAACTCTTACGAAGACTTGCGCACGCGTGTCGAACAAATCGGGAGGTTTCTTTGATGTAGCTGCGAAACGTGCGGAACTGAAAAGCATTGAGGAACAGGCCACCGCGCAGGATTTCTGGAACGATCAGGATGCCGCGCAGAAATTGATGGCACGCCGAAGCAGTCTGGAACGGACGCTGACGCGGCAGGAACAATTCGAGTCTTCGATTGCGGACGCGGGTGTGCTCTTCGAGTTTGCGGAAGAAGACGAAGATTCCGTGCGCGAGTTGCGCGCGCTCATCGAACGGCTCGAACGTGAAATCGGCAAGGCGGAAACGGAAATGCTGCTCGCGGGAGAGAACGATCAACGAAACGCCATCTGCACGATTCATCCCGGCGCGGGCGGCACGGAATCGCAGGACTGGGCTGAGATGCTCCTGCGGATGTATCTGAAGTGGGCTGAAGCGCGCGGCTTCAAAACGGAGATTCTGGATTACCAGCCGGGCGAGGAGGCGGGAATCAAGAGCGTCACGTTCACGGTCGAAGGAGAGTATGCTTACGGGCTGCTGGCGGCTGAGGCGGGCGTGCATCGCCTGGTGCGCATCTCGCCTTTCGACCAGGCGGCGCGGCGTCACACCTCTTTTGCATCCCTTTTCGTCTATCCGCAGATTGACGAGAACATCGAAGTGGAAATCAACGATAAGGATTTAAGGGTTGACACCTATCGCGCGACGGGCGCGGGCGGGCAGCACATCAACACGACCGACAGCGCCGTGCGGATCACGCACATCCCGACCAACATCGTCGTGCAGTGTCAGAACCAACGCTCGCAACATCAGAATCGAGCCGTCGCCATGCAGGTCTTGCGCTCGCGTCTCCACGAGCTTGAGCTGGAAAAGCTGCGCGCCGAAACCGCCGAGTTGGAAGCCAGCAAGCAGGACATCTCTTTCGGCTCGCAGATACGCAACTACGTCCTTGCGCCCTATCGTCTCGTCAAAGACGCGCGCACCAAGTTAGAGCGCGGCGACGTTGATTCGGTTCTCGCGGGCGACATAGACGACTTTATCAAGGCGTATTTACTTTCACGCCGTGCAGCATGATAGAGCAGGAGACAGAAGACAGAAGTCAGGAGACAGGAGAAAAGAAAATCTGTCACAGCGGTTCTCCGCATATTTATTCTGACTTCTGACTTCTGGATTCTGTATTCTTCTTTCGGAGACTTTATGGCAACTACACAAACTGAAGCGCGGGCGACGAAGACAGCAGCGCCCAAGAACACGCGGCGCAATGAGATTATCGCCATCCTGCTCCTGGCTCTGGGCGTGGTACTGGCGCTGTGTCTCTTCTCTTATAACCCGGACGACCCATCATGGAACGCTGCCGGGCGCAATGTGACGCGCAACTGGATCGGCCCGTTTGGTGCGAACATCGCCGCGACTCTGTTTCAGTTCGTCGGTCTCGCCGCGTATCTCTTGCCGGTGCTCCTGCTCGCCGCTGCCTGGCGACGCTTTCGCACGCGGCGCATCCGCGCGCCCCTGTCGAGAATCATCGGTCTGGTCATGCTCGTGCTCGGTGCGGCGGCGCTCTTTGACATCTTTATCACGCAGCGCATTTTTGACGGCAGCTTCGAGCCGGGCGGAGCGACGGGAGAACTTCTCTCGCGCATGCTGGTCAGTGGTTTAAGCAAAGTCGGCGCAACCATCCTGCTCTCGGCTCTGGCTGCGACAGGCTTGCTGCTCGCCACCAACTTCTCCTTCATTCGCGCGACCGAGTGGATGGGAGGAGCGTTCGGCAATCGTTTCTCTTTCTTCCGCAATCTCCCGGAGCGTTTCCACGCGTGGCAGGCTCGCCGTCGTGAGCGAGCGCAGTTGCGCATGAATATGCGGCGCGCTGCCCGCGAGGAACGCGAGGCCGAAAAGCAATTGAAGGAAAAAACCGGCGCTGAACGTGTCGCCGAGTTTATGAAAGAAGGCGAGGGCGTTTCGGCAGCGTCAGCCATCAAGCGCGCCGGAGGCGTCCTGGAAACGTCAGCCCAGCCGACCATCAATGCGCCGGAAGGGGCGAAAGCTCTTGCCGCGTCGGCCAGTTCCGCTCCCGCAACAGCAACCGTCATCGGGCAGGGCGTCGCGGTAGTGGAAAAACCCGCGACGACGAAACGTTTACCGTCGAAAACACAGCCCGCGCTCGACGACGAAATGGACGAAGCGGCGGAAATCGAAGCGATGGTCAAGACGGCGGCGGTCGTGCGAACCGAAATCAAAGATGACAAACCGGTAGCGGCTTCGTCCAAACAATCGCGCCGTGCCTCTGTCTTACCAATCAGCGATTATAAGATGCCGGAGTTGGAATTTCTGAATGCGCCGCCGCCGCATCTTGAATACGCCGACGACGAATACTATTCGATTGCGACACGCCTCGCAGAGAAGTGCAAAGAGTTCAACGTGACGGGCAAGATCGAGCACATCTGCCCCGGCCCTGTCGTGACGACTTATGAGTTCAAGCCTGATCCGGGCGTCAAGTATTCGCGTGTTACAGGATTAGTTGACGATCTCTGCCTCGCGCTCAAAGCCGAATCCATACGAATTGACCGGCTGCCGGGCAAAGCTCACGTTGGCATCGAAGTGCCCAGCCCGCATCGCGAAACGATTCACCTGCGCGAAGTCGTCGAGTCGCGCCAGTTCACAGAATCAACCTCGAAACTGACCATCGCACTGGGCAAGACGATTGATGGATTAAACTATATCGCCGACCTTGCGAAGATGCCGCACCTCCTGATCGCCGGAACAACGGGCGCGGGCAAGTCCGTCGGCGTGAATTCCCTGATCGTCTCCATCCTCTACAAAGCAACGCCGGAAGAGGTGAAGTTTATCCTGATCGATCCGAAGCGCCTTGAGCTGGGTCTCTACGAAGACATCCCGCACCTGGCGACGCCGATCATCACCGACCCGAAGCGCGCGACACACGCGCTCAAGTGGGCTGTCGGCGAGATGGAAGCGCGATATAAAAACCTCGCCGGGTGGGGCGTGCGCAACATTGACGGCTACAACTCGGAGGTACTCAGGCGCAATCTCGTCAAAGATTACGACGAGACGACGAACGAGCCGCATAAGACACTGCCCTACATCGTCATCATCATTGACGAGCTGGCGGATTTGATGATGGTCTCAGGCCACGAAGTCGAAGAATCAATCACGCGCCTGGCGCAGATGGCGCGCGCTGTCGGCATACATCTGGTACTCGCCACCCAGCGTCCTTCGGTGGATGTCATCACCGGATTGATTAAAGCGAACTTTCCTTCGCGCATCTCCTTCCGCGTCTCATCGAAAGTTGACTCGCGCACGATCATTGACTCCAACGGAGCCGAGCAGCTTCTCGGTCGCGGCGACATGCTCTTTCTGCCGCCGGGCACATCGCGCCTGATTCGCGTGCACGGGGCTTTCGTTGACGAGACGGAGATCAATCGCATCGTCTCGCACATCAAAGCTCAGGGCGATCCGGCGTATGACGAGACGATTACGCAGTCTGAAGAAGAAGCGATGGGACTGGACGGCGCGGGTGGCGAGCGCGACGAGCTTTTTGAAGATGCGCTCAGAATCTGCGTGGAGATGAAACGCGCCTCGACCTCCGTGCTCCAAAGGCGGCTGCGGATCGGCTACGGTCGCGCCGCCGCCATTCTCGATATGATGGAGCGCGAGGGCTTCATCGGTCAGGCCGACGGCGCGCGACCGCGCCCTGTGCTGAGCCGCGCCTTTGAAACCATCTCGGACTGGGACGAACAAAGCGATGAACGATGAGCGATGAGGGATGAGCGATGAAAAAGTGATGACGAGCAAAAGGAGTCCCGTCAGGGACGATTGATAATAGCCCGGCAATTTATTGCCGGGAAACAGATTGCTAAAAATGGTTGAGTCCCGGAGGGACGACTGAAGAAAGGTTCGCTTCTGCCCAGTCGTCCCTCCGGGACTCAGGTTTTATTTTCTGCTTTATCCCCAGCACTAAAGTGCTGGGCTACTGTCAATCGTCCCTGATGGGACTCCTAAGGCGATGCCGTCTTCAACTGCTCCCCTGACTCTCAAGCCATCTTCGTATCACTCCAACAACATACTTCTTCTCGTCATCTTCTAGTGTGCGGCCTTTGGGAATCCCGTGCCACTTCTGTAGACACCCGCGACAGCAGGTCGCCGTGGCGTGCTGCGCGATGAAGACCGGATGATGGCGCATGGGCGTCTGCTTCCCGTCATTCGGAGGGGCAGCGGGCGCAAGCCTCTTCTCGATAAAGTCCGCCGCGTGTTCCAGCACGACCGGCAGTCCCTTATTGCGAAAATATTCCAGCTCCTTGCCGCGCAGGTGGAAACTGCGCCGGAATGACGACTTCGCGAGCGCGGCAAAGACTTCATCCAGATTACTGTCCATTAATTATTGACTGATTTCATCGCTGCTTCAGGATAGCGTGTCCCGGCCACAGCCTCAGGCCGCGCGACTTCGTTGATGCGCGCCAGGTCTTCCGGGGTGAGTTCCACTTCCAGAGCCTTCGCGTTCTCTTCCAGATAGGCGCGGCGCTTGGTCCCCGGAATGGGAACGATGTCCCGCCCCTGCGCGAGCACCCAACTGAGCGCAAGCTGCGCGGGCTTGCAATTTTTGCTGGCCGCAATCTCCTGCACCCTTTCGACGAGACGTAGGTTCTGTTGAAAGTTCTCATCCTGAAAGCGCGGGAACATGTGACGGCGGTCATTCTCCGGCAAGTCTTCCGGTTTCTGGAATTGCCCGGTCAGGAAACCGCGACCGAGCGGGCTGTAGGCGACAAATCCGATACCGAGTTCGCGACAGCCTGGCAGAATCTCTTCCTCCACATCGCGCGTCCACAAGCTGTACTCGCTCTGCAAGGCAGCAATCGGATGCACAGCACGCGCGCGACGAACTGTCTCTACCGACGCTTCCGACAGACCGAGGTAGCGTACCTTCCCTTCTTCGACGAGGCGCGTCATGGCCCCAACCGTTTCTTCAATCGGAGTGTTCGGGTCAACGCGGTGCTGGTAGTAAAGGTCAATGGTCTCGACTCCCAATCGGCGCAGGGAAGCTTCGCACGCCGTGGCGACGTATTCGGGTCTGCCGTTGACGCCAAGAAAGCTGCCATCGGCCCCACGAACGTTGCCGAACTTGGTCGCCAACACGGCCTCGTCGCGCCGATCCTTAATCGCGCGCCCGACCAACTCCTCGTTATGCCCAACGCCATACATGTCAGCCGTATCCAGAAAGTTGATTCCCAAATCCAAAGCATGATGAATCGTCGCAATGGATTCCTCGTCATTACGCTCGCCGTAAAACTCAGACATCCCCATGCAGCCCAACCCCAGCGCCGAGACAATCAACCCGCTTCTTCCAAGCTCTCTTGTTTCCATCAGTTCAGCTCTCCTTTAACTTGATAATACCGCTGTCGCTTCTCTCACCCGGCGTTGCCGATTATAAATCTCCGCCCTCTCGCTCATTGAGACGGCACGCACGGGAGAGATGAATTTATTGATTATTACTACGGTATATGTTAGATGGGCAGGAACGCAAGGAGTTCTGTTCTTTGATGAGAGATGCCCAAAGATAGTTTAGAAAACGGAAGCACCTGTGTTTAGTAGACGATCTGAAGACGTATACCTGTCCTGGCTCTTAGCAACACAGTTATGGCACTTTTCCACAGAAGCTGTGGAAAAGCCTGTGGAAAAGCGGCTCTCGGAAGTTACAAGTTCCTGAAAATTTTATACTTCTAGCATTTTGCACACACTCGCGGCAAAGTTTTTCAAAGCACTCACGAAGGGCGGTTTGTATCTATGAGAGAGGGGCTGCTGACGAGCCACGCACGCGCTTTCTTCCTCTTCGTCGCCTGCCTGCTGCCAGTCGCTTCGCTCTCCTGCGTCAAGTTGCCCCGCCGATTTCTTGATGCGAGCGGTCAAAGCGCGCCGCCTGTTTCTCAAGCCCGTGCTGCCGATGCTCCCGTCATCAACATCAACACGGCTTCAACGGAAGAACTCGAAAAGCTGCCGGGCATAGGCCGGGGGTTAGCGGCGCGCATCATCGCTCATCGCAACGAGTACGGACGCTTTCGCCGCCCGGAGCATGTGATGATGGTGCGGGGCATCTCCGCGCGTCGTTTTAGTGCGATGCGCGCCCTCATTACTGTGGAGTGAAGCTTAACGTGATGGACTTGCCCGCTCTTCATCGCGCCGCGCGCGAGATTTTTCTTGAGGCGCTCCATGGCGTTGATGCAAGAGAGGCCGTGCGCCGCGCCGCAAGTCTGGACGGTTCTCACCTCAAGCTGGTCAAGACAACTGTTGATCTGACGAATCACCCTACAGGAATTTACAGTGTTGCCATTGGCAAAGCAGCGCGCCCGATGGCCTCAGCGTTGTCTGAGATGCTCGGAGAGCGTTTGGCGGCAGGTGTCATCGCAGCGCCAACGTCCGACACTTCTCTCTCCGACCGCTGGCGTGTGTTTGAGGGAGGCCACCCGCTTCCGAATCAGGCGAGCCTCGACGCGGCGCGTGCTGCATTCGATCTCCTGCGCCGTGCGGAGAGTGAACGCGCACCCGTCATCTTCCTGATTTCCGGTGGCGGCTCCGCCCTGATGGAATGGCCACGCGAGGAAGGGACGACGCTCGAAGAATTGCGAGCGATAAATGACGCGCTTATCTCCTGCGGCGCTAATATTGTCGAGATCAACGCCGTGCGCCGTGCCATTTCAGCCGTTAAAGGCGGCGGGCTGGAGCGGCGCGCTCCGAACTGCGCTCAGATCAGCTTGATTGTCTCGGACACAAATGCAGGCGAGGAAAAGATTGTGGCATCAGGGCCGACTTTTGATCCTCCGACTGACTCATCGGAAGCCGCAGCGGTCATCGCTCGGTACGAACTTGAAGCAAGCTTGCCCGCATCAATCCTCCGTGCTATCCGACACTGCTCCGAGAAAATGGTCGCGCCATCTCATTATCCGCTGCGGGAGCATTATGTGCTGCTCGATAATGAATGTGCGCTTGCCTCAGCCGCCGAAGCTGCGCGCTCGCGTGGCTTCGCTGTTGAGATCGCGCACGATGTGGTCGAGCAAGCGATTGCCGAAGGTTGCTCTCTGCTGCTGGCACAACTTTTAGATTTGTCTCGTCGTGCGAGCAGAGAGCATCGTGGGGTGTGTCTGATCTCCGGCGGAGAGTTCGCGTGTCCCGTGCGGGGGTCGGGGGTTGGCGGGCGCAACGCCGAATCTGCTCTGCGATGGGCGATAGAATTGGATGCGCGAGCAGGTGATTCAGGTTTTTCTCATGCAGTCGCTCTCAGCATTGGCACTGACGGCGTTGACGGCAACAGTCCTGCGGCGGGCGCGCTCTGTGATGAAACGACCATCAAACGCGCACGCCGCTTTAACCTCGACGCGCATCATTTTCTTGATGAAAGCAACGCTTATAATTTTTTCCAGCCCCTCGGTGATGCGATTATCACCAGCCCGACCGGAACAAATGTTCGCGATCTGCGGATTATGCTCGCCTGCCAAGAGCAGACCTAACCTGCCGGAGCATTGACTCAAAAGCTCCTGTCATACTATAAAACCTTCGGGGCAAAGAGACTCGCGCGGCGCGCGTTTTCCGAAAGCCTGCATCCCTTTGAGGAGTTCCGCAAACCCATGTCAACAAATGTCACGTCAGCAGTCCATTTCCCGAAACTCGTCGAAGATAAACGGCAGGTATTCTCTTTCAAATCGCTGACAGAGACGCTCTCGGCGCTTGGCACAGCGCCCGCCTTCGCAGACATCAACGACTGGCTCTCCGGCGTGGCGGTCACGCCTGATGATTTGCGCCCGTACCGTTTCTTCAAGTCAGGAACTTATGCCCGCCATCGCGTCCTGCGCAACGAGTTCGCAGAATTGCTCGTCCTGTGCTGGAAGCCCGGGCAGCGCACGCCCATTCACGATCACAACGGCTCTTACGGCGCGGTGCGCGTCTGCGAGGGCGTGATGTGGGAAACCGTCTTCGGGCTTAACCATGAGC
Organism: Acidobacteriota bacterium; assembly: GCA_032160705.1. Taxonomy (GTDB): domain Bacteria; phylum Acidobacteriota; class Blastocatellia; order Pyrinomonadales; family Pyrinomonadaceae; genus QHXM01. The sequence goes on from JAVHVE010000053.1 coordinate 20,876, forward strand.
GCCAGCTTTACTACCAGTCGGGGCGCGAGTGGAACGTTGGAGAAGCGACCGTCGCGGACGTGCCGGACATTCACCAGATCGGAAACCCGGAAGTGAGCGGGCAGGATTTGGTGACGCTGCATCTCTATGCGCCTCCGCTCGGTGTGCTGAACACCTACAAGGTCGGGAGCAGCGAGGTCGGCCACTACTCGCCCAATGAATTCATGGACGGAGCGGGAATCTAAAAGCAGGAGTCAGGAAACAGAAGTCAGAAGAAGAGTAATTGCCAAATTGTTTATTATAAATTCTGACTTCCGCCACGGCGCATCCCGCATTCGTTCGCTCATCTCTTCGCATTCATCTTTCATCCTTCTGTTAATCTTCGCCTCTTTGTTCTCAATTAATTGTTCGCGCTCCACGCTGACTAACAATCAAGCGGTCTCGCCGGAGATAACGGTCGCGGCGGCGGCGAATCTCACGGACGCTTTCACCGAGATGGAGAAAGAGTTTACCTCGCGGACGGGCGTTCGCGTCCGCCTAAGTTTCGGCGCGACCGCCGACCTGGCGAGACAGATTGAGAATGGCGCTCCCTTCGATGTCTTCGCTGCGGCTGATGTCGAGCACGTTGACAAGCTAAACAGCGAAGGGCTGCTCATGCCCGGAACTAATCACCTCTTCGCGCGTGGCCGCCTCGTCCTCTGGATTCCGCCGAATAGCTCCTTCACGCTCAATCGCATTGAAGACATCGCACGCCCCGAAGTCGAACGCATCGCTCTCGCCAAGCCTGACATTGCACCGTATGGCCGCGCTGCGGTCGAAGCTTTGCACGCCCTGAATCTCTGGACACAAATTGAGCCGAAAGTCATCTACGGGCAATCGGTCGCGCAGGCGAAGCAATATGCGGCAACAGGCTATGCAGAGGTCGCCTTTATTCCACTGTCACTCTTTAAGCCCAACGAAGGTCAGGCAATCGAAGTTGACGAACGCCTTCACCGACCACTCAACCACGCAATAGCCGTCATCAAGGATTCCCACCAACAGGAAGCCGCCCAACGCTTCGTCACCTTTGTCCTAAGCCCCGAAGGACAGGCGATGCTCGAACGGTATGGATACATAAGAGCCGTGACAGGTGACAAGTGACAGGAAAGAACAAGGATTTAACTTGTCACCTGTCACTTGTCA
>JAVHVE010000054.1:0-16652 GCA_032160705.1 Acidobacteriota bacterium
TCACGAAGTTGTTCCCGAAGAAGATACATGCAACCACGCTCTCAGGCTTTATCTTGAAAATCAGTCTGTTTTTATTCGCCTATCAAGTTGATAAGGCGTTCATTCTATAACCCGCAACTTGGGTTAAATAGTACCGACCCTGAAGGGGTCGCATAATCAACGTTGATTATGCGACCCCTTCAGGGTCGAATATCTTTTTCTAACGAATCCGGGGGCGGTGCAAACTTCCGTTTGCTTGCCCCCGGCTATTATGTTTATCCCCTTCGGGGATGAAACCCGGCTGCTCACCCTGACGCCACGGGCAATCTGACAATAAAATTCGTGCCCTCATTCGGCGCGCTTTCGACTTCGATGTCGCCGCCGTGCCGTCGCAAAATGGCGTAGCAGGTGGCGAGTCCGAGCCCCGTGCCTCTGTTTCCTTTGGTAGTAAAGAGCGGGTGGAAAAGTTTTTCCTGTATCTCAGGGCTCATGCCTGTGCCCGTGTCAATAATCTCCACCACGTTGTGCCCATCTTCGGCGCGCGTGCGGGCGGTGATTTGCCCCACACCTTCGATTGCATCAACGGCGTTGCGCAGGAGATTGACGAAGACCTCGCGCAGCTCGCTGGCGGTGGCCAGCACCGGAGGCAACCCATCCGCCAGCTCTGTCTTGAACTTGATGCGCGCGCCTCGCTCATCCTGTGAAGCCTTGGCGTAGTCTTCCGTAAACGCGATGGAATCTTTCACCAGCTCGTTAAGCGGGACGGTCACCATTGCGGCGGGCGCTTCCGGGTAGTGACGCGCGCTCTCGCGGATGCGCCCGATCATCTCCTCGCCATCGTCGCTCGCTTTCAAAATCTGCTCCACACGCTTGCGCGCGAAGGCATCGTCCGTCAGGTGCAGCAAGAGCAATTCAGCATTGCCGCGAATTACGGTCAGAAGATTATTGAAGTTGTGCGCTACACCGGCAGCCACTTCGCCAACCTCACGGAGTCGCGCGCCGCGCATCAGGTGCTCGCGCAACAAGTCCTTTTCCGTCACGTCGCTCACCGAGATCAGACACAGGTTCAAGCCGTCTTTCTGAAAACTCGTTAGCGTGATTTCAACTTCACGGGCTCGTTCGGGAAACGGAAAGTGAAAATGAAAGTCGGCGACCAGCCCGGCGCGGTGCATCGTTTCTTTGAAGTGCCCGTAGAATTCCTGCACCTGCGTGCATGGGGCAACTTCCGTGAAGAAGTTTTTGCCGAGCACATCCTCGCGCCGACGACTGGCAATCTCTTCTTCGCGCGCATTGTAGTAGAGAATCTTGCCCACGTCGTCAACGACGATGATGCCGTAAGGCAAGAGATCGAGCGTGGCGAAATCTATCTCAGGCACAGCTTGTGAGGTCGGAAGATTTAACTGCTCCATGATTGACACCTGAAGTTGCGGGCGCGCCTACGTACCAATTATTTTCAAAGGCCGGACTTCCGGGATGATTCCGTGTTTGTGCGCGAGTTTGTAGAAGAGGTCTAATCCGGCCATCATCTCCGCGTCCAACTCGAAAGAAATGTTTTGCAGCAAATATGATTCAATCTCGCGGGGCGGCAAACCGACCGTTGGACTATAAAGCGCGGCAATTTCCTCGACATGTTCCAGCCCTTCGTCGCGCGCTCCCTTGAAATCAATTGACCGCACCCGCTTGATGTCGTGTTCGCGCGCCATCCACATGGCGAAGACAAACCCTAAAGACGTGTACTCGCGCCACAGTTCGGCCAGATCATACACAACTACGTGCCCGCGCGAAAAGGTCATCCCCGGGTCGCCGATAATCAGCGCGGCATCCGCGCTCTTCAGCATCGAAGCGACATCGGGAGTGCGGGTTGTCCACTCCGGCTCAAAGCCTAAAAACTCACGGAAGATAATTTGCACGAGCGTCGCAGACGTGCGCGACGAGATGTCCAGAGCGACCGTCCGAACTTCTCTTAAATCGTCAAGCTCATCGCGCATCACGATGACGACGCTTCGCACACTCTTGCGCGAGCCGACGCAGACTCCGGGGACAACTGCCAGATCATCGATGCGCTGGTATTCGATGACGGGCACGAGCGCCGCTTCCACCTCGCCACGCGCCAGCATGTCAGCGCAGCGCGCGGGCGCAGCATCCGTCACCAACTCGACATCGCGCCGCCCCGTGCCAGACATAAAACTCCAGATGAGCGGCACGGTGTTCAAATAACTGGAAGCAGCAATGCGCGGCGCACCTTCGCTTCGACCCTCAACGGGAATTCCCTTTTCTATTATCTCGGACACCCGGAAATGCTAACGTAGATGGAGGAAACAAATCAAAAGGGAAAACTGATGCAGAGCGCCACTTTTTAATTTATTTCGAGTTCGAGTTAAGAATCAAAGAGTGAAACTATCCACTAAACTACACGAAACGACACGAATGGAACAAATCTTTTCTTAGTGCTGTTTCGTGTGGTTTCGTGGATAGTTCATCCGCCCCTGCGTCTCTCTTGCTTTATCTCGAACTCATCTTAAATTAATCTGGCTTCCGCCTCACTTTTACCTTTTTACTTTTACCTTTTGCCTTTATATTAAAGCGGTTCATGCGAATCTATGATGTCAGTGTGCCTATTTCGGCGGCCACGCCCACTTACCCCGGCGATCCCGGTGTAGAGATCAGGCAGTGGGCGGCGATTGCCAATGGCGATTCGGCCAATATTTCGCTGCTTCACTTCGGCGCGCACACGGCGACGCACGTAGACGCTCCAGCCCATTTCATCGAAGGCGCGTCGAAAGTTGACGCCATGCCGCTCGACGCACTTGTCGGCACGGCGCGCGTCATCCATATCCCGGATGATGTGGACGCGATTACAGCGAGCCACCTATCAGCGCAAAGTATCGAAGGCGCAACGCGCGTCCTCTTCAAGACGCGCAATTCAGCGTTCTGGCCAGAGACGGCGCGCGGCTTTCGGCAGGACTTCACCTACATTGCGCCGGATGCGGCACACGCGCTCACGTCGTCGGGCGTGCGACTTGTCGGCATAGACTATTTGTCGGTAGAAAATTTCAAGTCCGAACGACACGAGACGCACGAGATTCTGCTCTTGAACGGAGTCGTAATCGTCGAGGGACTTGATTTGAGCGAAGTCGCAGCGGGAGATTACGAGCTAATCTGTCTCCCTTTGAAAATTGCCGGGGGAACGGGCGACGGCGCACCGGCACGCACCATTTTACGAACGTTAGAACCCAAGTGATTATCCTTCAGCCACTCAGAGTCTGATCTATTGTTCTCCGAAAAGTCTGTTCGGCCTGAATCAAACGCTCTCTAGCGCAGCCGCGCAAACTCCGCTAAGATGCTGCAGCCCGCTGCCTTGCTTACTCAAAGCTCTCCATTAAGAAATGCAAGCAGCGTGACCTAAAGCAACCCTTCAGTGAGGAAGCAGAAAGGCTGACAATCGGTGATTTGCCCGCGATGCCAGCAAACTATCAGAGAGGGAGCGCGCTTCTGTGATAACTGCGGGTTTTCCATCGGCTCGCTCGCGGCTTCAAATCAATCTCCGACCGAATTGGTCGCGACTTTGAAAGCGTCCGATCCGCTCATTGGCCACATCATTGATTCCAAGTATCAAATCATAGAGCAACTAGGCCATGGTGGCATGGGCGTCGTTTATCGCGCCGAGCGTGTGCTGGTCGGTGACGAAGTCGCGCTGAAAGTTCTGCGCGGCGAGTTCGTCGCCGAAGAAGAGACGGTTGAGCGGTTTCGCCGCGAAGCTCGCGCCGCCGCGAAACTTCGTCATCCGAACATCGTTACGATTTATGACTACGGCGAAGCGCGCGGCGCGGATGCGCCCGCTTACATCGTCATGGAGTTGCTCAACGGCGAATCCTTGCGCGACATTCTCAAACGCGAGGGCAGAATTAAAGCTGAGCGCGTTATCTCGATGATGCGTGGCATCTGCGCTGGGATAGGTCTGGCGCATCGCCGCCAGATCGTTCATCGAGACATCAAGCCGGACAACATCATTGTGCTGCCGCCGGACGAAGAAGAGGGGCGCGAGCAGGAAACGGTCAAGGTAGTTGATTTCGGCATCGCCAAGCTGCGCGACGCGGCGACGGGCGGCACGCTGACGCGCAAAGGCTTTCAGCCGGGCACGGTTTTTTATATGTCGCCGGAACAATGTCGCGGCGACGAGTTGGACGCGCGCTCGGACGTTTACAGTCTCGGCGCTTTGCTCTATGAGATGCTCACGGGCACGCCGCCATTCCTTGCCGAAACACAGACAGGCGTCATCGCAAAACACCTGTTCGATCCGCCACCGCCGTTTTCCAAAGAGTTACACATTCCGCCTACGCTCGAAGAGGTTGTCATGCGCGCTCTCGCCAAAGAATCTGACGCACGGCAAACGGATGCAATGATGCTCGCACGCGAGTTGCTGGAAGCAGCGGAGCAGGAGCGCGAAGCCGAACAGCGTCGGGCCGAAGAAGAGCGTCAGCAGGTGGAAGCCGAGCGGCGAAAGCTCGAAGAGGAAGCGCGCCAGCGTGCGGTAGAAGCGCAGCGTCGAGCCGAAAGACAGAGACGCGAGGCGGAAGAACAACGCGAGCAGGAACGCCGACGACAGGAAGAAGATGCGCGCCAAGCCACACTCGAAGCAGAACGAAGCCGTAGAGGGGAAACGTTGCCTGCCCCGACGCAGCCCGCTTCGCGTCAACCAGACACTGCACCGCCGCACAAACCGGAAACAGACCCCACGCGCACGCAACCCGCTCTCACCGAACCCGCGTCGCGTGACAGAGCAAACTCGAAGGCGACCGCTCCCGTTTCTCTCTCAAGTCTGAGATTGGAGCAAGACACGCCGAAGAGACGCGGCGCGAGCAGGGCTTGGATTGTGCTTGGCGTTCTCGTCGTCGTTGCGTTAGCCATTGGGCTGTCAATCAAATTGTTCAACTCAAGTTCTTCAACCGACACGACGCAGAGCGCGGCTAATTCCTCCACTCCGCCTTCATCACCCAGCGCAGTTGTGCCGAGCTACAAGCCGCTTGGAAATCCTTTTCAAAACCAGCGCAACGTTTTCAAAGTCGCTCTCAGTCCCGACGGGCAGCAACTCGCTTCTACCGGCGCGGCGAAAACAACAACGATCCTAGGAAGAACAGATGGACAAGCAAACCTGAAAGTACTTGGAGGAGCGGTTGGTGTCTACAGCAGCGTTGCCATCACTCCTGACGGAGAACTTGCTGCTTTCGGAGGCGATGACGGCTCGATTGGGCTTTTTAGCTTAGGAGTTGGTGCCATCCCTCGCGCGCTTACAGGACACAAAGATTATGTCTTCCTCGTCGCTTTCACACCGGATGGTTCAAGATTGATTTCAGCGAGCGCAGACAAGACCGTGCGCGTTTGGAATGTTTCGAGCGGGGAGCTAGAGCGGCAAATGCAAATCGGCAAGGACGAACTAATCATCACGATTGACCCGAACCAAATGCGTGCGGCGATCTTCTCTCCAACAAGCGGTCAGGTACGAATCCGGTCAATCAACGACCCCGCCGCGACGAGCGGCTTTGACAATCGCCATGCAGAGGTTACCTGTGGAGCATTCAGTCCCAACGGCGAGACGCTCGCGCTCGGCACAAGCGACGGCAAGGTGCAGATGTGGAGCATTCCCGACGGCACTTTCATGCGCGAGCAGCAGGGCACAGCGAGCGGTGAAGTGGGCAGCGTCGCTTTCACTCCCGACGGCCAATATCTCGCCATCGGCTGGAACAGCGGCGACATCGAACTGCGCCGTACAAGCGACGGCGGGAGCGTACAAACCTTGAAAGGCCACGCTCGCGTTGTCCGCACTCTCTCATTCAGCTGCGACGGGCGCACGCTCGCGTCGGGCGCGGAAGATAAAACAATCAGGCTCTGGCAGGATTGAGGAGATACAGAAATGAAGATAACCTCGCGGGCGTTTGCGCTCTGCTTGATCTTGATCGTACTGGGATGGACGCTTGCCTTTTCGCAGGTCGGCGCAGACAAGCGACCGACGACGCCTCCGAAAACAAGCCCGCCGAAGAAGCCGCCGAAGCGCACGACGACGCGCTCGACTTCAAGCTCAACTCCACGCTCGACGCCTCAGCCTGCGAAGCCGCGCCAATCCGCTCCACAGATAGATATGGTCTTGATTCCTGCCGGGACGTTTACAATGGGTTCGCCTGATTCTGAAGAGGGGCGAGGAAGTGATGAAGGGCCGCAGCATCAGGTAACGGTGAAGAGTTTTCTTATGGGCAAGTACGAAGTGACACAGGAGCAGTACAAGAAGGTGATGGGCACGAATCCGTCAGACTTCAAAGGCAAGAATCTTCCGGTGGAGCGCGTCTCATGGAATGACGCGCAGGAGTTCATTCGGAGATTGAACTCGCGTGGAGATGGCTACACGTATCGGCTGCCGACAGAGGCGGAGTGGGAATATGCGTGCCGGGCGGGGACGACCACAGCTTTTGCGTTCGGGGACTCTTTATCGCCGGGTCAAGCCAACTTTGACGGCAACCATCCGTATGGCTGGGCGGCGAAGGGAATCAATCGTCAAAAGACCATACCTGTCGGAAGTTTTCAGCCAAACGCATTTGGCTTATATGATATGCACGGGAATGTGGCGGAGTGGTGTCAGGACTGGTATCACGGGAATTACAATGGAGCGCCGACAGACGGCAGCGCGTGGGAGAGCGGTGGGGAGCAGGGATTCCGTGTGCTGCGTAGCGGTGCGTGGGACGACTATTCCGACCTCCTGCGCTCGGCGGCTCGCAACGGGCTCGGGACCGATTACCGCATCCACAACACTATCGGCGTTCGTGTGGTGGCGGTCGCGCGGACGTAGTTGTACGCCTTGTTCTTTGCGCTTTTGAGCGTAAGCGAATAAGGTTAGAATCAATAATATGACAACTGCCACAGAACATCTTTACATTATCACTGACTATCAGATACTTAGCGGCGAGCCGATCATCAAGCGCACGCGCACGCCCGTCCGCGCTATCGTCGAACTGTGGCGGCAAGGCGTCGCACCGGAAGAAATCTCCAAGCACCTGCCGCACCTAACACCAGCGCAGGTCTTCGACGCGCTCAGTTACTACAGCGATCACACGGATGAAATCAACGCGCACATCGAGCGCAACCGCATCCCCGAAGAGCTAATCAACGAGCCGCTTGAAGGCAAGAGAGCCGCTTATTCATTGAACTTTATATGGCAGATTCCAGAGAAGAAAAGAAAAAACGTGTGAGCAATTCTGAACCTGAACGCGCCGTACAGGAATCGGCAAATTATCGCGAGCGCGTCTATCAGATCGTCGAGCGCATTCCCAAGGGGCGCGTGATGACCTACGGGCAGATCGCGGACATCCTGGGCGAAGGCTACACGCCGCGCACCGTCGGCTTCGTCATGCACGCAGCGGACGAAGAGAAAACACCCTGGCAGCGTGTGATTAACTCTCAAGGCGCTTGCTCGACGGGTCGCGTCATCCTGCCGCCGGACAAACAACAGCGCATGCTCGAAGCCGAAGGAGTCATCTTTGACGCGCGTGGCCGCTGCGATCTGAAACGCTATCGCTGGACGCCCGAAGAAGTAGAACAGGCAGAGAGTGAAGATAATCAGACCCAGCCGAGTCTTTTCTCAGACTGAACTTTCTAATCCTCGGAGGAATAGGTGATGAACAATGCTCCGTTAGGGCGGCTTGCACCTTACGAAATTAGCCCGCCGCGTTATTCCGTCTCGCACCACATGGTGACGACCACATTTGAGCTGCCCGGCTTTCGTGTCTCGCGGAATCTGGGTGTGGTGCGCGGCATCGTCGTCCGCTCACGCAATCTCTTCGTCAACATCGGTGCGGCTTTCAAAAGCATGGTTGGCGGCAACATTACCGCCTGGTCGCAACTCTGCGAGCAAACCCGCTTGGATGCTTTCGATATTATGATCCAACACGCGACGGAACTCGGAGCCAATGCCATCATCGGTGCGCGCTATGATGCGACGGAAGTTGCGGGCGGCGTCACGGAAGTGCTGGCCTACGGTACAGCCGTCATCGTCGAACCCGTTGATGCCGGAGAAACTTATCGCTCATGACAGCAGATGCTCCCCTCACCCCCGAAGAAGAACGGCGCATCCGCGAAGCTTTCAAGAGCGTGCCGTTCGCACATCTTTTGCAACTCGAACTAGGTGAGATGAAGCGCGGCGCGGCCACCCTTCATCTGGAAGTGCGCGACGATTTGAGACAAAATAACGGCGTCGTGCATGGCGGCGTGATTGCATCGTTAGTGGATACCGCCGCCGCTTTTGCCATCCTCACCCTGCTCGAAACAGACCAGACTTCGACGACCGTTGACCTGACAATCCACTATCTTCGCCCGCTGCTCAGCGGACGGTCAACCGCACAGGCTCACGTGGTAAGAGCCGGGCGTCGCATCCTGGTTATCGCAGTGGATGTCCTGGATGAGACCAAAACCCTTGTGGCGACGGCTCTTACGAGCTTTATCAGGCTTGCCTGACCTGCCCGCCCAAGCAAAAACGGGAGATTTTCGCCAATTTAGAGCTTAAAATGTTCTAGACAAGAATGTTAATCCATGTAAAAATGGGTTTGACCTTGCTGCTGGCTCTTCCGGCAGCGCCAGTTAAACCTCAGAAGCGCACCCGCCGCTTGCTACGCCGCGCCGCTCAGACCCGGAATGCACACTCTTTACCAGGCACTGCTTACCCAACACTCGCGCCAGCTAACGCCTGTTCGCTGCGCCGAGCAGACTATTGCCCAGCTTCACCGTTATTTTGAAGACGTAGTGCTTGAGAACAATCTGGCGGCGCTCGTCATTGAGAGTTTGCCGATGAAGGCTGAGCGCTCCCTGCGCGATCTGGCGCGGGTACGAGAAGTCGGGCGAGCTGCGCACAAAGCCTTCTTTTTCGTTTCACCCGGCGATGCTCTCAACGACCTGCCGCTTCGCACGAGGGATCAAGACCGCGAGCCTATTCTCTTAAAACGCGGAAGCAACGAGAAAGACTATGAGCGCTTCGTGGTTATCGCGGACGCGCGCTTCTCTGCCGTGCTCGCTTCAGTACATGGAAGCGATGAAGAGGAGGCAGAAGCCGATGGAGACAAGGTCATCTGGACGTTTGAGCCTGACATAGTCTATTCGGCGCTCGAATATTTGATGGCACGCGTCACAGCCGAAGGTCATCTTCAGGCTACGGCCTTCACATCCGCTGTCCGCTCGTCAATGCCCAAGGCCACCTCGCTGCAACTGACCGTCGGCGTCACGACGAAGCTGGCGCGATTGCTGCAAGAGCAGGCCGGACGCGAAATCGCCGTCAATCGCATCGCGACAGCCATCCGCAACTCGCTTGAGCTTGACAGCGTTCTGCAAACCACAGTGACTGAAGTCGGGCGAGCACTGAACACGCAGCATTGCGCTCTGCGAATTGAAGGCGAGCCGGGCAAAGAGCCTTTGACCAATTGTTACTTCCGCGACGGCGCGGGAAGCACCAACGCCGAAGAAGCGGAGCTAATAGCCGACCTTGATGCCTACAATGTGCGCCTCGCGGGTCGTTACAAAAACTATGTGCTGGACGGGCGCGGCGAATCAGACGCAAACGCGAACAATGTTCGTCCGTTGGCGGCTGTGCCACTGATCTACCAGAAGCGTTTTATGGGTGTGCTGATGGTGCGCTCAGATGACCCGACGCGCGCCTGGCAGGAAAACGAAATCCTGCTTCTCCGCACGGTGGCGGATCAGGTGACTGTCGCCGTCAGCCACGCGCGCCTCTTCGCGCAGATGCAGCAGCAGGCTCTGACAGATGGGCTGACGGGCTGCTTCAATCGTCGTTCCTTCGAGATGCAGCTTGAGCGCGACCTGCACATGGCGACGCGGATGCGTCTGCCGCTCTCGCTGATCCTGCTCGACCTGGATAATTTCAAGCGCGTCAACGACACCTTCGGCCACGAAGCGGGCGATGTGGCGTTGCGTCTTCTGGCCGACGGCTTGCGCGACGAATTGCGCAGCGTTGATACGGCTGCACGCTATGGCGGTGAAGAATTCGCGGTGATCTTGCCGCAGGCAGGAATTGACGGGGCGATGATCGTGGCCGAGCGACTGCGACGTCGCATAGAGTTGATGGAAGTGCCCGGCGTCGGCCATGTCACGGCCTCCCTCGGTATCGCGACATTCCCGCAGCATGCTTCCTCGCGCGACACCCTGGTGCTCGCCGCCGACCGTGCTCTCTACAATGCCAAGAATGCCGGTCGCAACTGCGTCTGTATTCCGCCCGAAGATTTGCCGGAAGCATCTGAAGATGAAGTGGCCGCTCGCGTCGAAGTCTTTCCAGCCGACCACGTAGAAGAATCCGACTCGTCACTGATCGTCTCTTAAGATTTCCGGGTCGCCATGTATTCTCCAAAAGAAATAGAACGCGCGCGAAAGTTTTCCCGCCGCTTACGCATCGGGCCTTTCTTCAAAGCCCTGCTCATTTCTATTGCTATAGAGTTCGTAGTTCTGGTTATTACCGCAGGGGCGATAGGTGATTCGATGATGCGTCATAGTGCGATGGCACCCAGGCCTGCCGGGGAAGACCTTTTAGCTGGTATCTTTATTATTTTCCATTTTCCATCAATCCTGATAGCCACGCCTTTCGAATTGTTTATCTTCGCCCCGTTGATTCAGATCGTCCTGATGACCTGCGTGATCGGCTTCATCATTCGGTCGCGGCAGCTAAGGCCAAAGCCTCGCGCAACCTTTTAAATTAAGGCGAAACAAGAAAGTCCCGTTTCCGGTCTGGCGTATAAACCGAAAATCGCGCATGATAGAGACACGCGATTTTAGGGGAGAGCCGGTCTTTAGTTTTACGGACTTCGCGTATTGTTTCGCCTTATGGATGACCTTAAAAAATTTGCCCGCTACTTTCGGCCTTATAAAAAATCTCTCATCACGGGCATTATCTGCATTCTGGCCTCGGTCGTCGTCGCCCTCCTGATCCCGCTCATCGTCGGCCAGGCGGTTGACGATCTCAAGCAAACGGGTGTCACCTGGGGCAAGCTCACACGCTACAGCTTGATGATCCTGGGCGTCAGTCTCGTCAGCGGAACATTTCTCTTTCTTCAACGTCGCATTCTCATCGGCATGTCGCGTCATATCGAGTATGACCTGCGCGGAGATTTCTACGCTCATCTGGTTGACCAACCCCTCTCGTTTTTTCAAGACCACCGGACGGGCGATTTGATGGCGCGCGCGACCAACGATCTGGCGGCTGTTCGTCAACTCGCCGGGCCGATGATTATGTACACGCTGCAAACCATCTTCGTCGTCATCATCATCCTGCCCTTGATGCTCAGGATCAGCGTGCGCCTCACCTTGCTGCTTTTCGTGACGATGCCGCTCGTCTCTCTGACGGTTAAATACTTCGGCCAGCAGGTTCACGTTCGCTTCGAGAAGATTCAGGACTTCTTCGCGCAAATCTCGGCGCGCGCTCAGGAGAACATTTCCGGCGTCCGCGTGGTGCGCGCTTACGCGCAGGAAGGGGCGGAGATAGCCGCTTTCGAGAAGCTCAATAGTGAGTATGCGAATCGTAATTTGAGTCTGGTGCGTATTTCGGCGGTGATGCGCCCGCTGATGCAGTTCCTCATCGGCACGGGCTTCGTCCTGATTCTCTGGTACGGCGGGACGCTGGCCGCGCGCGGAGAGATTTCCATCGGGCAATTCACGGAATTCAATCTCTACCTGACGCGGCTCATCTGGCCGCTGATCGCGCTCGGCTACGTCGTCAATCTTTATCAACGCGGCACGGCGAGCCTCAAACGGATGAACGCCATCTGGGCTATCCAGCCGACGATTGTGGACGACGATACGGTTAAGTCTCAGCCGCCGATTACGGGTCGAATCGAGCTACGTAATTTGACGCTTAAGTATCACGAGATGGACGAGCCTGTGCTGAGCGACATTAATCTGACAATTGAAGCAGGCCAAACCGTCGCCTTTGTCGGGCGCACGGGCAGCGGCAAATCAACCCTGGCGAACATCATCACGCGCCTGCTGGAAGCGCCGCCCGAAACAGTTTTCATTGACGGCATCTCGGCGCGCGATTACCCGCTCGCGCAGTTGCGCTCAGCTATCGGCTACGTTCCGCAGGAGACTTTTCTCTTCAGCGACACGCTCGCCGACAACATCGCTTTCGGAGTTGAAAAATCAGACCGGGCGGAAATCGAATGGGCAGCGGAAATCGCTGGGCTGACAGAAGACGTGCGCGGATTCCCTGAGGGATTCGAGACGATGGTCGGCGAGCGCGGCATCACTCTTTCGGGCGGGCAGAAACAGCGCACGGCGATTGCCCGCGCCGTTCTCAGGCAGCCGAAGATTTTAATTCTGGACGACGCGCTTTCTTCCGTTGATACTTATACGGAAGAGAAGATTCTGGGGCAGCTTCGCGGTGTGATGCGCGACCGCACGAGCATCATCATCTCGCATCGCATCTCGACCGTCAGAGACGCTGACTTGATTTGTGTGCTGGACGAGGGACGAATCGTCGAACGCGGCACGCACTCTGAATTGCTCGCCACGGGCGGCGAATACGCAGACCTCTACGAGCGGCAATTGTTGGAGGAAGAACTGGCAGCAAGCTAGTTTTATTCAGGGCACTATCATGAGTCTGGGTTTAGACGAAGCGAAAGGCAAAGATGTCGAAAGAGAGCGGGAGGTAGACGCGAGCTACCGTACCTTGCGCATCATCTGGCTGGCGATTATGGCGGGGGTGATTTCACTCTTTATCGTAACCCGGCTGGTGCAGCCTTCGGTTATCGAAGGCGGTCACATAGCGTTTTGGATGCTGGCGGCGGTCGGCCTCGCCATCTTCGGCGCATCTTTCATCTTGAAGTATAAATTGCAGAAGCTGGCTGTTGAAAAGCAGCAACCCGGAGGGGTGCGAAGCGCGCACATCATTGCTTTTGCTCTCTGCGAAGCGACCGGTATCTTTGGCCTGATCGTGCATTTAATGACAGGCATACAGCATTACTATCTTTTCTTCGTCCTGAGCGGCTTCGGCATTCTGCTGCACAAGCCGCAGCGCGATGACCTGCTCGCGGCTTACGCCGGGGACGCAATCTGGGAGGCCAGGAAGAACGACTAGCGGGTGGATTGAGCGAAGTAATGGCGACAGCAGTCAAACAATTTCACGAAGAAGAGGCCATCGGCAAGACCAACGATTGGCACGTGGCGCGCCGTCTTCTGCGCTATCTGAAACCTTACCTGCGCGCGCTTGTGCCCGCGCTCCTGCTCACCCTTCTGCTGAACATGCTCGGCATCATGCAGCCGATCTTTACGAAGTGGGCGGTTGACGATCACATCATCCCGGCGCAGACAGACCCCAGCCACATCAACGGCCTGCAATGGCTCGCGCTCGGCTTTCTCGGCGTCAAGCTCCTGCAATTCGTTTTCTCCTATTTTCAGGAAGTGCTGCTCAACTCCGTTGGCCAGCGCGTCATGTACGATCTCCGCAGCGAGCTTTACCGCAAGCTGCAACGGCAGGAGGTCGCTTACTACGACCGCAACCCTGTGGGGCGCGTGATGACGCGGCTGACTTCGGACGTGGATGCGCTCAACGAGCTTTTCACCTCAGGCATCATTGATTTGCTCGGCGACCTGGTCATGATCGTCGCCATCATCGGGATCATGCTGTGGATGGACTGGCAACTGACATTGATTACGCTCATCACTGTGCCGCTGCTGACGCTGGCGACGCGCTGGTTTCGCCAGGGAGCGCGGCGCGGCTACGACATGGTCAGGACCAAGCTGGCGCGCATCAACGCTTATCTCCAGGAACATTTTTCGGGAGCGCAGACCGTCCAGATTTTCAATGCCGAGGGGAAATCGCTCAAGCAGTTTGACGAGATCAACGACGATTACCGCAACGCTAACGTCCAGACCATCTTTTACTACGCGGTCTTCTTCCCGCTCGTTGATTTGATCGGGGCAATCGGCGTCGCGTTGATTATCTGGTACGGCGGCTGGCGCATGATGGGCGGAGGCGCGATGACCGTCGGGGCGCTCATCGCCTTCATTCAATATTCACAGGCGCTCTTTCAGCCCATCCGCGACATTTCCGATAAGTACAACGTGCTGCAAGCGGCAGTCGTCGCATCGCATCGCATCTTCAAAACTCTGGACTTGCCCGTTGCCGTCACAACGCCGGAGACCCCACAGAGAGAGGGACGCGCCGTCGGGCGCATAGAATTTCAGAACGTCTGGTTCGCTTACCATGAAGACGATTGGGTGCTCAAGGACGTTTCCTTCACGGTCGAGCCCGGTCAATCCGTCGCGCTCGTCGGCCATACGGGTTCGGGCAAGACGACGATCACAAATCTCTTGATGCGCTTTTACGATGTGCAGCGCGGGCGCATTCTGCTCGACGGCGTTGACGTGCGCCAGTGGGATTTACAGGCTCTGCATGAGAACTTCGCGGTCGTCCTCCAAGACGTGTTTCTCTTCAGCGGGACGATTGAGAGCAACATCCGGCTCGGTCGTGAAGAGATCGAGGATGAGCGCGTGCGCTGGGCTGCGACCGAGGTTCACGCCGAGCGTTTTATCAAGCGGCTGCACGAAGGCTACAAAACGGAAGTGAAAGAGCGCGGCGCGGGGCTGTCTGTCGGGCAGAAGCAACTGATCTCGTTTGCCCGCGCGCTCGCTTTCGACCCGGCGATTCTCATTCTGGACGAAGCGACCAGCTCGATTGACACCGAAACAGA
Source organism: Acidobacteriota bacterium (assembly GCA_032160705.1). Classification (GTDB taxonomy): domain Bacteria; phylum Acidobacteriota; class Blastocatellia; order Pyrinomonadales; family Pyrinomonadaceae; genus QHXM01. The sequence goes on from JAVHVE010000054.1 coordinate 14,709, forward strand.
GCAACTGATTCAGCAAGCCATCGAGCGCGTCATGCGTCACCGCACATCCTTAGTCGTCGCGCATCGCCTCTCGACAATTCAAAGGGCGGATCGCATCATCGTCCTGCATCACGGGGAAATCCGCGAGCAGGGCTCTCATCAAGAACTTCTCGCCGAACGCGGCCTCTACTGGCGTCTGTACAAACTCCAGTACGCCGACGATTCGCGCGACGAATTCAGCGCGGACGAGCCATTAATCGGTTTCAATTCGGCGATTGACGCAACGCAATAAGCAGACACAGACGACAAGGTCATAACGAACCACGCGCGTCACACTAAGAAACACGGAACGGTTGGTCTGTTCGTGCTCTTTCGTGTGAATTCGTGGTTCGTTTCGCCCTCATTTTTGACTGCCATTCAGTCTTGTTTTGGAGTGGATGTGGGAGCAGGCGCAGGCGGCATATTGAACCTGGCCTCGTCCACCGGCACGTTGTGCTTGATCTCCGTGTACTTGCGTGTCCAGGCGTCACGGGGCTGAACGGGCGAGAAGCGAATGATGAAAGGCATCTTCACGCCGTCAACATCCCTATAATCTTCCAGGTCTTGCTGCGACGGGACTGGTGCGATCATGGTCTGGAAAATGTCCAGAATACGCAGGAGGAGGCCTGTCTGCGTATCGAAGTAAAGTTTGCTTGTGAGGTTGGCCGATGGCTTCGAGACCAGAACGTATGTTTCGCGGTCGCCAATTTTCTCGCGACCCGCGACCGTCAGATTAGGGTAACTCTCTTTGAGCTTGAGGTCGCTGTAGAAATCTGCCGCCAGTTTCATCTGTTCCAATTGCCCCCCGCTCATTTGCCGCTGTCCGCGTGGGCCTTTCTGCCACCCGACCGTGCCGTTGTAGCCGGTCATCATCGCGCCCTGCTTACCCGTCATGACGGTGGCGAGTTTATTCGGCGCGACTTGATAACTTTCAATGGGCATAGCATTTCCATCAGCGCTTATTTGCGACCCCTTCATCACCCGGCTCGTCAGTTTCTTGAACGCGGCCTCGCCTCCTATCGCTTGCGTATATTTGGCGAGCACCTGGTCAACAGTCGGTAAAGGCTCGGTTGCTGGCTTCGCCTCGCCTGCTGCATCGCCAGCCTGCTGCGTGTACGGCAGCTTCGGCGCAACTTGCGGCTCAGTCTGGCCTCTGTGACAGGTGTAGCAGGTGATCGCGCCCGTGTCTCCAAAAATGGCTTTGTTGTTCTTATTAATTGCAAACTGCATTAGCATCATCTGGCGCGCAGTCGCCTTCTCAGGCTTATCGTCCTTCTCAAATTCCGGGACGACATGACAGAAGGCACAGTTGACGCCAAGCGAGGCGGCGATGAATTGCATTGTGGGGATCAACTGCGAGTCCGGCATCCCTTTGAGCACCTGTATATTCTTGTGCGTCTGCTCAACGGGTTTGTCGCCCTGTTGCTGGGCCAGGTTGCGCGGCGAGAGCAAATCGAGCGTTGACGACTCGACCGAGAGAGCCGGATGGTTGCTCTCGCTCAATCCCTGATGAAATGCTGCGGCGATTGCCTGAGACTTTTGCGCGTGGCTGCTACGGATAAAAGCCATACTGCCAGCCAGTAAAAAGAGTGCGAGAGCGAAAAGTTTAATCCTGGTCAGTGTCATGCCATGCCTCCAAATTGTGATGTGACTGCGGGCGCGTGATTCTTGGACGAGACGGATTTTTTGTTGATTTCTGTGAACTGATGGAAAATACGCTGAATGTCCGGGCTTAGTTCCCGCAAGCTTTCCTAGCCCCTTTTGCGGTTTTGATAGAAATAAATTTGAAAAGCGGCGGCAACTCCGCCGCGCTAGCGGCGCTTGAGCTTAGCCCGGCGTTTCAACGCCGGGGAAAGAGCGCAGGGATTGGTCGGCGTCGCGTCAGCGACGATTGAATCAACCTCTCCCATAGATTCAATCGTCGCT
>JAVHVE010000055.1:0-30458 GCA_032160705.1 Acidobacteriota bacterium
TCTACTTAGGATTCAATCCGCAGTCGAGTGTGTGGGGAGTGACCTCTGACCTTCAACAGAGCTATGACGGTGAGAGTGCAGCGGTCAAGAAGGTGGAAGCCACAACCACGCATGATAATGAGTTGGGAGATGAGACGACCACTGCGACCACCTACTTGCTCAGATCGAGCGTGCTGGGTGGCAAAGTCATTGCTGAGATAGATGAGTTAGGTCAGAAGCAGAGAGGGTTCGTTTACTTAGGCAATAATGTCTTGGCGTGGCAGGCGAGGGTTAATGGAGCGAACTATGTGCAGTGGGAGCACAGAGACGCCAATAATGCCAGCTTTCGAGTAACCAATAGCAATGCCTCACTAAACAGCACCCGCTCGGCAGAGTTAGACCCGTTGGGGACAAATGCTGGACTATATGATTCTAACCCGGCGACTCAGGGGTGGCAGAAGATGACATCGTATCCGGGGTTTGGCAGTAGCTTCGCTTCCGCTGATACGCAGTGTCAGTGGGACGGCCTGTGGGTTCCATGTTCGATCTACCAGTTTGCTATCAACTCCGGCTACGTCAAGAATCCAGAGCGGCAGCGCGGGTTCAATCCTTTAAGTAATCCGCTAGTTAATCGGACGCCGTGGAGATTCGACAATGCGGCTGAATATGGTGATTTGATTGATTCGTGGCAATCCCCGCTGTGGGTCGGGAGCGAAGGCAGTGGAGAGAAAAGCCTGGGACAGGGGTTCTTCGCTCATACTCAGCAGAATTCCGGTCAAGCTGTGCCTTTATCAGGAGCAAATCTTCTGAGATGGAAAGCTGAGAGAGATAAAATACTCAAGTTGTTGCAGAATAAAAATTCAAGCTGCTATAAATACCTAAGTGGCGCTGGTTTTGACCCAGGGAAGCTAGCTCAACAATTGAGTTCCCAGACTCCTTACGATGCTTTAGCATCAACTAATGATGCCAACCTAGATTTTGGATATGCAGGATTAACGGTAAGAGATGCTTTCGAGAATATGAAGCAGAACAGCCCGAATAACACATATCCAGATGCAGGTACTGGTCAAACTCGTAGCGTTTACTACTTTCGATCTGGTCTGAACGCCACAATAATTTTGCATGAAGCCATACATGCTACGTTTGAAAGTCCAACACTAATGTGGAATGCGTATCTGCCTAATGATCCGGGAAGTGACCGGATGACTGGTGTTAAGGTGCTGGGTAAAAGTCGTATAACAGACGCCGAAATGAAAGACAAATTGGGCATTCCACAACAGCCGGGTAGCAGGGACATTAACAACAAATTGGCTGCTGAAGGTTGTAAATAAGGAGAAGTCTTATGAATAGTTATCTTTTGATTTGTCTTTACATTTTCATCGGCTCATCAGGTTGCATGACCAGCCTATATAATGCAGGGGGGAATACTCATCCTAGACAAATGAACATTAATAACCTGAACAAGACTTCATCTGCGTCGGCGGACTTACAAAATGGTAAGTATGAGATTCTAGGCAAAGGTTGCTCAAAATTAGATCCATGTTTGGTTACGATTTACCTTGGAGCGAGGTTCTTCAACGAGAAGAACATGAAAGAAATAGCCAACCAGCTTTCATTACAGTTCAAAGATAAAAAAGTTATTAATGTTGACATATTTGATGATAAAGAACTCGCTATAGCTCACGTAACTAATAACGCAGAACCTCAAGAACGCCAGCTTGACCGTCGTGGATGGTACTTTCGCTATAATAACCAGGAAGTGCTTTTATTTAAACCGGACAAAAAGGATCAAAGCAAATTTATTCGGATAAATCTCAAGCAAGATGATTAGGAGTTCCGCAGAAAACTCCGCCATAGTAGGAAATGTAGTAGCCTCTAGCATAACTACATAGATTCTCTCGCAGCCTAACTTAGTGTTCGGGATAAACCAGAGCCAGATAAAACCTTTTAAGAAGTCCGGTATACAGAGAGCTGAACTAGGAATTGAACAGAATAACCATTCTGTTCAATTATACCATGAAGCAATGATCGCCTTATTAAAGTTGTCAAGGGGTGGGAATTTAGCTTTATAAAACGAAAATGCACTATTAGAGATATAGACAATAAAAGAGGGCAGCATTGATGAAATGCTGCCTTTACATAATAGCGGACAATATCTGACTTAACTTTTGACCGCTAAAAGACGGCCACACAAGAGCGTAAGCTGTGCGGCATCGCCGTCTTGACCGCACATTGATAGAGGAGTGGGTGCTCCCCTTAGCAAAGGTTTGTTGATGGCTACTCGCTCGCGCCGGGGCACTATCTAAGGTAGGACGTGCAAGGCTTCCGGCGGTTCAACACAGGGCTTGTCGGCGGAAGCATCCGCGGCGGCGCGCGCCTCTTCGTTGGCCGTACTGCTCGGGGCGATTTTGTCCGTCACGCAGATTTTCTGCGGCGTGATCTTGGCGACCGCCAGGTAGGAGATAAGCGATGTCGGTTTAGAAGTATCCCCGGAATATTCGCTGGCGGTGAAGCGGACGATGAGAGCTACGGGGACGACCTTGCCGTTCTTTCTGGTCACGCGCCACTCGGCCTTCTCGCCCACGTGGCTGAATGCGCTGCTGATGACGTTCCAGAATTCAAGCTGATGCTTCTTCCCGTTCGGGCTAATCACCGTGATTGACTCACGATCATCGCCGTATTCACGTTGTAACTTGTAGCCCCCGACGCCGCCGCAAAGATGTGTGGAGGATATGACATCGGTTGAGACCAGCTTGCACTTAGACAGAGAGCTGTAAACGCTCGTGATTGGACCTGCCGATGCTGAAACCAGCGTTGCGTGATTCTCGTCTGAATCACTGCCACCACAATCCTTCTTACTCCACCTCTCGAGCTTCCACTTCTTCTTTTCTCCCCCTCTTGTGGGCGGGGCCGAAACAACAACCTCTACACTCTGAGCTTCCACACCAGCGTCATCCTCATCCGCAGCCTTAATTTCCAGGCAGAGCAAGTAAGCCGTATCCCGGGTGGACATAAGGTTGGCGCTTTTGATGGAGACCAGTGAGAGCGGGCCACCCTCTTTCTTCTTTTGCGCGCTGACGGCGAACTCTGCCGCGGCGACCACTTCCACGTCATCCGTGGATTTTTCAGTGCTCCCTACCATGGGTATCTTTCTGTCATTTTGTCCAAAGCTGACAGTCGCACACCCAAACAGAATGCCGAGCGCGACGAGAATCATCAGCGGATGCACACTCTTTCTCATTGACAGTTTCTCCTAATAGCTATTGAAGGTTGAAGACCGCGAAAACGGCGGAAGGGAGAAGGCCGCTCTCAGACTCCACGTATTGACGGAGGAAGTCGCATTACTTTGCACAGAAGGTCAATAATTGATTCAGGCCGAAGACTGCGAGGTGTGGCCGCAGACCGGCTGGAACCCTTGTCAGTTATACGAGGCGGAGAGTAGCACTCTTTCGGGATGGGTTCAATCTTTGTCCAGATGAAGACGCCGCCAGAGGTCGGAGCGTCCCCACTGCAAAAAACCTTCCGAGTAACCATCTAATAGCCGGGCCGAAGTCGGAATCACGAGGTCAAGCTATGAAAAGAACAGCATCTCTTTTATTGGTCTTATTAGTTTCGTGCTTTTCCGCGACGGCACAAACAGCAAAGACCAGTCGCCCCGCCTTGCCCTCCGGCATAGCCGCAGCGGCGGGTCAAGACTCTGACAGTCTACTCAAGAATCCTTTGATCAAAGCCCGCATGAAACAGCTTCTGGGCAATAACTATGATTCGTTCATGGAATCGTTCGAGACTCTAAACCCGGTCACGAGGGAAGGACATTTTCTCTTCTCAAGCGGCTGTCTGATTCACGCCTGCACGCATCTGGAATCGGCCATCGCGGTTAATCTAACCGACAACACAATCCACGCCGCCATCTTTCGCCAGGATGAAAAGACCAGATATTTTAACGAAGGCGGCAAGGCTACGCCCAAAGTCATCAGAGATTGGGCGAATCATTTGAGACAGATCAACACTGGGACAAACAGTTCGGAGTCCAGACGCTCGTTTGCCACTACCGATATTGCCGTGGCTCAAGTTGAGGCTTCGCCCCCCAGAAGATTGCGGAGTTCGGCCTCTGTGCGCGGATTCATCGGTGGCGAGTCACATGACGGCTATGTGGTTCGTGCCCGCAAAGGCCAAACCCTGATGGTGCGCATCTCCTGGCAGCGTGAAGGTGACAACCGGGCGTCATTCTCCGTGAGTGAATCGCCGGACTACTACACCGCCGAGCCGGTGAAGTTCGGGACCGAATCTGACAACGGCAAGCGGTGGGCTGGCAGGATTTCGAGGAGTGGGGATTATTACATCGACGTGGTGGCACACCCCTCGGCTCATTACACGCTCAAGGTGAGTATCAGGTAGTCACCGAGAAGATCGATGTAGCATGGAAACGTTGGCCAAGAGGGCGGCGACAGAGTTTCTCTTTAAACGAAATCCAACATGCTTCAGGCGATTGATCCGTCTTTTCACACTTCTTGATAAGCTTAAACTTTTCCCCGACATACTTACCCTCATAGCATTGTGTATTTTGATACTGGTTACCATCGTATTTATAAATATATACTTGAACATGCGCAAGACTAAATTATTATTATGGCTCGTCGCGCCCGGTTAATTTGGGTGGTTGACAGCTTCGCCTTTACGGAACGATTCGCAGAACATGCGTTCTCTAATCAGGAACGCTCCCAATGAAACTCTTCGAGTGATCTCCCTTTGCGCCGCGGCTTTGCTCGCCAGCGGGTCTAACGTTCGCCTTTGGCGGGAATGTTTACGTTCATCGCCAGGCGCACAAGGCGTCCGCTGCTCTGATGGGGTAGCGCCTGTCTTATTTGTGGTAAAGTAACCGCTCAATGCTTAATCAATCAACGCCGATGCAGTCGTTTACTTTCAGTGCCAGGCTTAAGCTGCGGTCAGTCATCAGTGTTGCAGCGCCGCGAAGCGGGCTGATGGCCGCCGGTGCTCTCACATGTTTCTTATCGCTGCCAGTCTGCGCACAGCAGGCTGAGTCTCCAGCGCCGCCGGTTGTGGTGCAGCCCGGCGCGCCAGGCCAGCCAACCCGAACACTGCCGCCATCGACGAAGGCCCGACTTCCGCCCCGTTCGCCGAAGGATGTGGAGTTCATGCAGGGGATGGTCATGCACCACGCGCAAGCGGTCGAGATGACGGCGCTCATCGAGTCGCATACGGAGAACAAGGATCTTCGGTTGCTCGGAGCGCGCATCAGCAAATCACAGTCAGACGAAATAAAGTTTATGAAACGGTGGCTCGAAGCCAGGGGAGAGCCGGTAAAGCCTTCGATGCCGGGAATGCAAGGCATGGATATGCCGGGCCACGACATGCCGAGCCATCAGATGCTCATGCCCGGGATGCTTACCCCGAAGCAGATGGACGCTTTAAGAAAAGCAAAGGGCGCGGAGTTCGATCATCTGTTTTTGACCGGAATGATTCAGCACCACAATGGTGCGTTGATTATGGTAAAGGATTTGTTCGATACGGCAGGCGCGGGGCAGGATGCTGAACTGTTCAATTTCGCAACGGATGTTGACAGTGGCCAACGCGCTGAGATTAGGATTATGCAAACCATGTCGGGTGAAAAACCTGTAGAGGAGAAACAATGAACCGAGTACACACTATCGCTTTCCGTTTACTAACAGCTTCCCTTGTTTTGTGCTCGTGTTTTGCAGCCGGGACGCTGGCACAAACGCCCTCGCCGTCGCCGCAGCCTTCGCCCACGCCGACGCCGGAATCCAAACCCGCCAACCAGGGCGGGGGGAATCCGTTTGCTCCTGAATCGGCTCCGCCTCTACCGGCGGGGATGACTGGTTCAGATACAGGCGACCCGCGCGCCAAACTGTCGCCGGGAATGGACGAGGCGGGTGAAGCAGCGATGGGCATCAAGCATGTCATGCTGCTCAAAAAACCGGACGCGTTTCAACTCGGCTCCGACGATCCTGATAATCCGAAGGTGCAGAAGACGCTGGGTCTCCTCGGCGTCGGCGACTCCTCGAAGATGCCAAAGCCTCTCCAACTGGTTATTGCGCAGCTCGCTTTTGCCAACTCGGACCTTGCGTTCCAGGGCAACCACCTGTTTCAGGGAAACTTTTATGGCGTCAACATCTATGACATCTCCGATCCGGCGCAGGCCAGATTGTTGACTTCGTTGGTGTGTCCGGGCGGGCAGGGCGACGTGTCCGTTTACAAGAACCTGCTCTTTATGTCGGTGGAGCAGCCGAACGGCAGACTGGATTGCAGTCCACAGGGTTTTCCGCCCAATCCTCCGCCCGCTGCGGGACAAGAGAACAAGCCGCAGCTACCGGCAGCGCAAAAAGATCGCTTCCGCGGAGTAAGGATTTTCGATATCGCCGACATCAGGAATCCGAAGCAGGTGGCAGCGGTGCAAACCTGCCGCGGCTCGCACACGCATACCCTGGTAGTCGATCCGAATGATAAGAACAACGTCTACATCTACGTCTCTGGAACCTCTTTTGTCCGTCAAAGCGAAGAGCTGGCCGGATGCTCTGGTGAGAAACCGGACAAGGACCCCAATACTGCGCTCTTCCGCATTGACGTGATTAAGGTGCCGTTGGCGACGCCGCAAAATGCTCAGGTAGTGTCGAGTCCCAGAGTGTTTATGGATCCAGGGACGGGCGCTCTGAACGGCCTGAATAACGGCGGCACACATGGCAAGGACGGATTGCAAAAGCCGTCCGACACCAACCAGTGCCACGATATTACCGTGTACTCAGCCATCGGACTCGCGGCAGGTGCCTGCTCGGGAAATGGAATTCTGCTGGACATCAAAGACCCGGTCAATCCAAAGCGCATAGACGCGGTCAACGATCCGAACTATGCGTATTGGCACTCGGCCTCGTTTTCGAACGACGGGAAAAAAGTCGTGTTTACCGATGAGTGGGGCGGCGGACTGGGTGCGCGCTGCCGCGCGAACGATCCGAACAAATGGGGTGCCGATGCGATTTTCCGCTTGACGAATAACAAGCTGAGCTTCGCGAGCTACTACAAGTTACCGGCTGCGCAGGGTGACAGCGAGAACTGTGTTGCGCACAACGGCTCGCTCATTCCGGTTCCCGGTCGGGACATCGAGGTACAAGCCTGGTATCAGGGTGGCATCTCCGTCATGGACTTCACTGACGCTGGCCATCCAGTTGAGATTGCCTATTTTGATCGTGGGCCGATTGATCCAAAGATGCTCGTGCTCGGCGGCTCCTGGTCAGCTTACTGGTACAACGGCCACATTTACTCGTCAGAGATCGCGCGCGGCCTGGACATCTTTGAGTTGACTCCAACGCAGAACCTGACGCAGAACGAGATCGACGCCGCGAAAGCGGTTCGGGTGGCTGAATTGAATGTGCAGAACCAGGAGAAAATTGAGTGGCCCCGACAGTTAGTCGTAGCGAAGGCGTACGTAGATCAGCTAGAGCGTTCGCAAGCTCTGCCTTCTGACCAAATCGCAACCCTGCGGCAGGCGATTCAAAGAGCAGAGAGTTCAAGAAAGCTCGGAAAACTCAAAAGCCTCGCGCCGTCGCTGGAGAAGAGCGCTCTTCTGACGAAGAGTGCAGCAGACTCAGCCCGCTTGCAAGCCCTGGCTGACATCCTGAGGCGACCCACACTTTGATCGTTTCGAGCGCTTTACTCAGGCGCTGTTTAAGAATGCGCGCCGAGAGCGTCAACTAGAACCGTGAGGCGCTAGCGTCTTACGAAGCTGTATTGCAAATTATGGCTGGTGTTCCTCTTCATGCCGCTGGCGGTGTTGTGGTGGGTGCCGCCAGCGACCATATGTGACTTTGTGGGCAAAGCCATAATCTGTCTTAGAGTCGGACACCTGCGGTCAAATTGGTGGTTGTCAGATAATCTTTGATTAGCTAGACTTCAGGTTACGGGCTTGCATCCTTCTGGCAAGCTTTGAGAGTAATAATCAGACAAGCAAATCAAGCATCTTCCCCGCAATGTCGGAGACTATGCTTTAACGCACAAGCCTTGATGCGATCCCCTGGTAATACTTTTGCATCGAAGCGCTTGCCAAGAAAGAGTTATGACAGAAAAAACGTTTGTGTGTTCCCCCAATGGTAAGTTGTTTTCATCTCAAGGTCTCGTTCGTCCCTTCCAGAGATATAGGGCTACAGTTAGTTTCAGCTTCACTCTTCTCTGTCTCGTCTTGAGCATCTCTTCAGCTTCAGCGCAGACGCGACCCAAGCGCACCGTCGTCAAGGCCGAAGAACGTTCGCGGCGCGTTGACGACCAAGAGCGGGCAATAAGCGTCTATGAAAATGTGAAGCAGACACAACTGCCTTCTCAGGTCAGGAAAACTGTTCTGACCTATCCGCCGCGAATGGGGAATGAGAGCGCAGAGCGTCCGGCGCTGGTCAATGACATTGTGATTATCTCGCGGGCGGATGATGTCGCTCCCGCTCGCAAGCTCGGCGCTCGGAAATCAGCCGTGCCCTCTAACGTCCCTTCGATCTGGCCTGTTGTCGGACCCTTGCGCAGCGGCGTCGGCATACGCAGCAACCCGTTTGGCGGGTCATCACTGGAGACTCATAAAGGACAGGACATCAGCGCTCCGAAAGGGACTCCGGTCAAAGCAGCGGCAGACGGCAGCGTGGTCATTGCCGGATGGCTGAAAGGCTATGGCTGGGTTGTGTACATAGATCACGGCAACGGCATCAGCACGCGCTATGGTCATCTCTCGCGGATAGATGTCGCGGTCGGGCAGATGCTCAAGCAGGGCGAGCAACTCGGATTGGTCGGCTCGACGGGGCGCTCAACCGGCCCGCACTTGCATTACGAAGTGCGTATCAATGGACAACCGACCAGCCCACTACAATATCTTCCGGCGCTTCCATCAACCGATACACCGGCACAATAGCTTCTTTAGTTTGGATTATAAATGGTCCCGTGAGGGACTCTTTGATAATAGCCCAGCAATAAATTGCTGGGGATAAAACCTGAGTCCCGGAGGGACGACTGGAATGAGCGTTGCGCTTCAGTCGTCCCTCCGGGACTCAACTATTTTTTACCGCTCTGTTCCCAGCACTAAAGTGCCGGGCTAAATTCATCCGCCCCTAGCGGGGCTTTAAGACTTGCATACGGGATTAGTTAAAAAAGGAATACCTTTGCGCCGCTGGCTTAACATCAAGATTTCCAACAGCCGCGAATCTCTTTACTCTGGATTGGCGGATATGTCTGGCGCTCACCCATTCATCAAAGGAATCATCCCACCCGTAGTAATGAATCAGAAAGCGTGTGCTTTCGCGGTCAACGCTGATGATTCGCCCCTTGTACCAGTCGCCTTCTGATTTAACCACGACGCGCTCGCCGACACGCGAGTCCTCTTTCACCTCAGCCCGGCTCAGAACTGTTTGCAAACTAAAATCTCCCGTCACGGCGAACACAGAGCGTTGATTCTCGGCGAAAGACATATCTTCTTTGACCTGAGTGGCTAATTCTTCAAGTGTGATCTCTCCGTCATCATTCATATCCTCATAGGCTCTGCCACGCAGCGCCGCGAGCAGGCCTTCGGTAAATGTCCATTCACCTGTGGAAGATTGATTGGCCGTCGAAGAGGCCAGGATAGCGTACGAGACGCGCTCCGAACGATCCCTCACGGCTTCGACCAGTGCGCCGGAGTAACAGTTGTCGAGAGCGATGAACGCACGCGATCCCTTAAAGAAACGCTCGACGCTCGCGGGGATCGAGTCTACAGACCATCCGGGAACGTCTTCATCACCCGCATCGTAGCTGGCCAGATACGTGTCGCCCTCGTCAGACTTGTAGCCGTGCCCTGTGTAGTACAGAAATAACCAGTCTCCTTTTCTGGCGCGGGCAAGTTGCGCAGCGAGTGCGCTCTGAATCCTCTGCGCGGTAGCCTCTCTGTCGCGCAGGTAAATAATTTGCTCCGAAGGAACGCCCTGCTGTCTGAAGAAGGAAACCAATTCAGCATCTCGGCGATTCTCTTGCGGGAATGAATCGAACATCTCGGAGTGCTTGAAACGAAGCGTCCCGACCACGAACACCCAGGTTCTTTGCGGCTCCCAATCCCGCCCGCGCGCCAGAGCCACGGGCGCAGCCCAGACCGAGCACAGCACGAAGAGCAGCGCATTCACAGCTATCGCACATCTGATTATTCGACCCGATATTTGTGTCATTATTTTTCCCCTCTATGTGGAGAGACCTACACCTCTCACAGCACTGTGACTGCGAAGAGAGAAATTTTTGCGGGGAGATAAAAGAAGGATTTATGCGTATTGACCTGCGGCGTGACCTGAAGCCCAGGCCCATTGAAAATTGTAGCCCCCTAATTGTCCTGTCACATCCACCACTTCTCCGATGAAATAGAGTCCCGGCACGCGCCTGGCTTCCAAAGTCTGCGAAGAAAGTTCTGTTGTACTGACGCCGCCCGCGGTCACTTCGGCTTTCCTGAAGCCTTCTGTTCCCGATGGTGTGATCTGCATTGCATGAATCTTTCGCGCGATGTCATGAAGCTCATCGCTCCCGTATTGCTTGAGCGGTTTGGAGACCGTGTAGAGATCGCACCAGGCTTGAGCAAATCGCCGGGGCAAGTGTTTGGCAAGCAGATTCGCAAGCTCGATTTCGGAGCTTTTGTGGAGCGTGAGAAGATCGAAAACATCTTCATCAGGGAGAAGGTTGATCGAGAGGGGCTCGCCCGGTCGCCAGTAGGATGAGATTTGTAGAATGGCCGGGCCGCTCAAGCCCCTGTGGGTAATCAGAATATTTTCACGAAATTCTTTGTGGCCGCAGCAACTGACAAGCGCACCGAGCGAGATGCCGCTCAAAGGTGACAACTGCCGCTGGATTTGCGATGTCAGGGTTAAAGGCACGAGGGCGGGACGGGGTTCTTCAATCCGCAACCCGAATTGTCGCGCAATGCGATAGCCGAAATCGGTTGCTCCCAGAGGAGGGATGGACAGCCCGCCTGTGGCTATGACCAGCGAGGATGAGATGAAAGTTCCCTGATTCGTCTCGATGCTGAATGAATTCTCCTTCTGTACACTGAGCACCTGACACCGGCAGCGAATCTCTGCGCCCGCACCGGCACATTCACGAAGCAGCAGGTCAATAATCTGACTGGAGCTGCCGTCACAGAATAGTTGTCCCAGTTTCTTCTCGTGGTATGCGATGCCGTGTTTTTCGACAAGCGAGATAAAGTCCGCAGGTGTATAGCGAGCGAGCGCCGACTTGCAAAAATGCGGGTTGGCCGAGATGAAGTTTTCCGCGCTCGTATAAATGTTTGTGAAGTTGCAGCGTCCACCGCCGGAGATGCTGATCTTCTTCCCGACTCGTTCCGTATGTTCTAAGACTAAGACTCTGCGCCCGCGCCGTCCTGCCTCAATCGCACAAAAAAGACCGGCGGCTCCTCCGCCAATAACTATGACATCCCATTCCAGCATGAATGACCTCATCCGAGAGCATTGAGAGACGCGATTTAGTCGAAGCATGGTATCATGCGACAAAAGAACTCTTCTGTCCCGCTGGGAATAAATATGATAAAGCGCTCTGCCTGGCCTATGAGACGCGCCCTGATTACTACAGTTCTGGCCATCATTACGATCTGCGTGCTGTTAGCAGATGACGCATCGGCGCACCCGGCCTGGGGCATCGCCGTTGATCGTCAAGGTCAAATCTATTTCAGCGATTTAGAAACCATCTGGAAGATTGATGCTCAAGGCAAGCTCACCATCTTCAGGGCTGGCGTGAGCGGCAGGCACACGCATGAACTGACCATAGATGAAGACGGAAACCTTTATGGCGATGAACTAAGTTACGAACCCGCCACACAACGCTACATCGCTGCTCTCTGGAAGATGACACCCGCCGGGAGCTTCACCTATACCCTCGCTCCGACCGACAACCCTCCCAAAGGGATGAGTATTTGGAGAGACCGCGACGGCAATACGTACTCCGCGTCGTGGAAAAGTAATGCGGAGCATGAAACCATCATCTTGAGGAGAACTCCCGGCGGCAAAGTCACTACGCTCTTCGGTAGCCCTGAGGTGGCCGACAAGTTTCGTCAGGTTGTTTTATACAGCCTCGGCGGGATGGCATTCTCAGGCGATGGCTCGTTATATGTAGCGGATGGCGCAAACATCAGGAAGGTGACGACGGCTGGCGTAGTCACGACGTCCTCTCGCAACCTTGCGCCGGAGAACGCTTCGGATAACTCGGCGGGAAAGAATGCCGTCACCCGCCTGCTTGGGATAGCCACTGATACGCAAGGCAATCTCTTTGCAGCCGACCACGATAACCGGCGTGTTTTGAAAATCACTCCCGATGGCAAGGTCACAACGCTTATCAGCGCAGAGCAATCCTGGTCGCCGACCGGCGTCACTTTCAAAAATGGCAACCTGTATATCCTGGAATTTGGAACAGCATCTCAGGGGACACCGACACCTCGCGTTCGCAAATTGTCATCGGATGGAAAGGTCACCGTGATTGCGACCGTTGGAGAAAACGGAAACACGGCTGCCAGTGAAAGCTCGACGAGCGAAACTGCTAAACCGCTGGTCGAGCCTAAACCAAGTGCGCCATATGCTCTGCTTATTGCAGGGTTGAGCACTTTTGTCCTGATTATTGCTATCTGGCGTGTACGCAGAAAAACAACGCCTACTCAAAGATTAAAACACTAGCTTGCACACCACGATTCAATATAATGTGCCATGTCCTTCGCGCAAATAAGGAGCTAGAGGCCATGTCTTCAAAACGTCAGGCCAGGCGTAGATTAATTAGCGCTCTGTTGTTTCTGGTATTCATCCAGCTCGTTGCGGCGAGCGCCTTCGCGCAGAGCCAGCCCGCGAGTGCGTCACCCACGCCGCAAGCTTTGCCAACGCCTTCTCTCGAACGACAATTCTTCAAAAATATCGCGCGTGACCAGCGTGCCATCTGGACTTCACCGCTGCATTTGCACAAACGCGATGCGCGGTGGCTGCTTCCGCTCGGCATTGCAACTGCCGCTCTGGTCACGACAGACCCATATACTGCCGACATCAACGAAGATCGCTTACGGAATAATGTGAGCCGGGACATCAGCTATCTCGGCTCTTTGTATGGCACTGGCGCAATCACCGGCACGTTCTATCTTGTCGGGCGCATGACGGACAACGCCCGCGCACGCGAAACCGGAATTCTTGGCGCTGAAGCGCTCCTGAATGGCGAACTCGTCGCGCTGGTTCTCAAAAATACGACTCAGCGCCCCCGGCCACGCTCGCGTAACGGGCACGGCGCGTTCTTTCGAGGGGGGCAATCATTCCCGTCAGGGCACTCAATCGCATCTTGGTCGCTAGCAACTGTCGTGGCAGAAGAGTACAAGGATCGTCCCGTCGTGCGTTTCAGCGCCTATGGTCTTGCCGCCATCGTGAGCTTGTCGCGTTATACAGGGCACAATCACTTTCTCTCTGACGTGCTTGCCGGGAGCGCGATAGGTTACGGCATCGGTCGCTACGTCTACCGGACGCATCACGACCCCGGCCTGGACACTGGCGAAGCTGAAACGACGAACGACACTGCGCCGTCAAGGCTTGCTCCGTTCATCATCCCACTTTATAACCGACCGGCGCATACTTACGGGTTATCCCTGGCGTGGAACTTTTAGATAAATCTTTTGACGATGCCTTTCATCTTTGGGCTCTGCGGTTTGGTTTATGCGCTATCTGTTCGTCGGGGGTGAATTCGGGCGCTGGCTGCTGGTTGCTGATTTATTCAGGACAGGAGGAGACGATAATGAAGCGCATCAAGACATTCTTGTTGATAGGTAGTTGCCTGTGTTTCAGCACTATTGTCGGCTGTTCGTCTAAATCCAGTGAGCAGTCGAGCCTTAACACCTCAGCGCAACCCGGCAACAGCCAGGCCGTCCAGCCTGCTGTTTCGCCAATCACGTCGGGGGTTGGATCGAGCGGACAAACCGGCGAAATGGCAGCCGACAGCAGCCAGGTAGCCGATGAGTTGCACACGCCGCCAAAAGGCAGCGAGGAACGTCAGGCTATCATGGACGCTCTGCGCGACCAGTACAAAAATAGTCGGAATAGCGATGGCAAACCCAACCGAGGCAACATTACCTTCGTCGTGAATTACCTGAAAGCTCACAATGGCTGGGCGTGGACGTATGCTGAACCGCAGTCCTCCGACCCAAACGATCAATTCGGGGAAAACAGCGGCTTCCTGTTGCAGCAAGCGAAGGGACAGTGGAAAGTAATGAAGGTGCCGCCAATGGTTGACGACCCCGATGATCCTGAGAATCTTGATTACCCGACGCGCAAGGATATTGAGAGAATTAGAAAAATGTATCCCTCAATCCCGGCGGACATTTTTCCGAACCATCAATAAAGCAGAGGCCGGAAGATTATCCGCTCTGATTCAAAGCGGAAGGACGCGCATCTCCCAAATCAATGTCAATGCTCCTGTACCGACAAATGATAGTAACCCACTTGACGATGTGGCCTCATCGGTCGCTGGCTTTGGCTCTGGCGGCGGAGTGAAGCGGATGTGACGAATGCGTCGGCTTTCCACGTGTTCGACTTTGAAGAGCGCGCCCTCGTGCTCCACCGTGTCGCCGGATTCCAACAATCTCCCGGTCTTAGCCAGTAGAAATCCGGCCAGTGTCGTAAAACCGTTTTCTTCGGGCAGCTTCAAACCCAAATGCTGATTAGCATCGCGCACGGCCAACATGCCGTCCAGCAAATACGTCCCTTCGTCTTTAACGATCTGCCCGCGCACTTCGTCGTCAAACTCGTCATTGATCTCGCCGACAATCTCTTCAAGCAAATCTTCCATCGTCAAGATGCCTTCCAGACCGCCATACTCGTCAATGACGAAAGCAAAATGCACACGTCTGGCCTGCATCCGAGCCAGCGCTACGCCGAGTGTGGCTGTGGCCGGGATGAACATCGGCGGGTGGACTATCCTTTCCAGGTCAAACGATTCAGGACTGACTTGTCCCATATCCAAATCTTTTCTGAATAACAGCCCCACGATCTCGTCCAGGCGCTCACGATACACGGGCAGACGAGAGTAGCCGGTCGCGCGGAAAGCGGTTCTGGCTTCTTCAAGCGTGGCCGTCACCGGCAGAGCTTCGACAGCCGTGCGCGGAACCATCGCCTCGCCAACTTCCGTATCTGCGAAGTCGAAGACGCGATTAATCAACTGCTGTTCTTCAGGTTCGATCTGCCCGCCCTTTCGTGATGATTCAATAATCTGTCGCAGTTCCTCCTGCGTGTAGATGGAAGCATGGCTGGAAGAAGCATGAAGGCCGAAGAGACGAACTGTGCGCGCACTGGCCCAATCGAGAGCGCGGATTGGCCAGCTAAATATCTTGTAAAACATCTGCATCGTCCAGCTTGACGCCAACGCAACTTTTTCAGCGCGTTCAAGACCGAGCAGTTTGGGGGCTTGCTCGCCAAAGACGATGTGCAGTGTAGTAATGAGGCTAAAGGCTATGAAGAGCGCGATAGCATGACGCCAGAACTCCGGGAGAGTGGAGAGCGGCGCTTCGAGGATGTGTGCGACTGTGGGCTCACCAATCCAGCCCAGCGCGAGCGAGGCCAGCGTGATGCCAAGCTGCGAGGCAGAAAGATAAGCGTTGAGATTATCCAGCAGACCGAGCAGCCGCCGGGCGCGAAGATTTCCCTCCACAGCCAGAGCCTCGATGCGTGAACGGCGAACACCGACCAGGGCGAATTCAGCCGCGACGAAGAAACCATTGGCAAAGACGAGCAAGACGATGACGAAAATATAAAGCGTTGTGAACATGATGAAAGTCTATTTTACGCCAGATTAGCTGGTATTGAAAATCAGATGGATTGCCAGAGTATCAAGGGCAAGGAAGTGCATGATGATGCGTGGGAACTTAACAGATAGCTTGATTTTTTGTTTTAATAAGACCCTAATGAAACGTAAAGGTAAATTTATCGCGCTCAGCCTCCTGCTTCTCTGTGTCGCCGCTGGCGGCTTTCTTTTCTGGACATACAGAGAGCTACGCGCACCCGTCGCACATGACAAAGCTGAAAAGTACATAGAGATTCCTCGCGGCCTCTCTCCATCACAGATCGTCAACCGCCTCGCTTCAGAAGGCATCATCCGGCGCGAGTGGCCACTTCTCGCCTACATCAAGTTGACGGGCGCGGGCGCGCGTCTCAAAGCCGGCGAGTATCGCTTTCCTTCTCCCATCTCGCCGCTCGGCGTCCTGAAAAAGTTGGAGGAGGGCGAGGAGCGTCTCAGTCGCTTTACCATCATCGAAGGTTGGTCGCGCTTTGAAATCGCCGCCGCGATGGCGCGCGTTCCAGAGTTGAAATTGGAGAATGCCGAACAGGCGCTGGCGTTGATGAATGAGACGAGCGGGATTCACGATCTCGACCCGGAAGCCACTAATCTCGAAGGCTATCTTTACGCCGATACCTATAACTTTCCGCCCGATGCGACTGCCACCTCGATGATCGCTGCGATGGTGAAACGCTTTCGTCAACAATGGAAACCTGAGTGGACGGAGAAGGCTCGCGCGCTGGGGCTTTCGCCGCGCCAGATCGTGACCGTCGCGTCGCTCATCGAAACCGAGGCAAAGCTGCCGGAAGAGAGACCCATCATTGCATCCGTCATCTACAATCGCGTCAAGAAAAATATGGCACTCGGTGTTGACTCGTCCGTCATCTACGCCTCAAAGCTGGCCGGGAAATGGAAGAATGATGGAAAGGTTTATAAAAGCGACCTTGAGCGGCAATCACCTTACAACACGCGGCTGAACGCGGGGCTTCCTCCAGGCCCTATCGCCTCGCCCTCTCTGAGTTCATTGCAAGCCGCGCTTAATCCATCTGACACAGATTATCTGTACTACGTTCGCGAGCCTGCACGGGACGACGGCGCGCACAATTTTTACAACAACGCGGCTGATTTCGAGCGTGGGGTGCAGGCTTTGAGAAACTGGGAGCGCGAGCGGGATGCGCGCGCAACGGCAAATGGAGACGGTCAATAAAATCTCTTGCGCTGCAAGCTTTCCTCAGACTGCTTGAATTGCTTGGGGCTTTGATTTATGCTCCGAAGCGGCGCTCTCCAGTTTAGATTTGAAAGTTTTCCCTAGGTAATGGGCGGAATCAAAGGCGGCAAAAAGTGAAAAGAATAATCGCCATCATTTTCGTTTTGGCTCTCGCGTCAATCAGCGTTCTCGCGCAGGAAAAGGGTGTTGACAAGCAGAACCAGGGCATCCGCGACGACGGGGCCAGCCGCGCTCCGGCCAACAACGGCGCGAAGCAGGATGTTGGGGCAGGCCGTGGAATTGATTTTGGAAAGGGGCGCACCCATGCGCCGCCGCCAATTCCTAACCCTTACAGATTTTCAGTCCGGCGCGATGTGATTCTCAAGGCAGCCGAGGAATTAATGCGTGACCGCAAGTTTGTCATTGATCCGGCAGCCTCCAAGCCTGATGAAGGAATCCTGATTAGCCAACCCTACACTTTCACGAAGGGCGCGGTCGTCGCCACATCGGAACTGAATCGCTACGCAGAAATCGCCGAGGGCAATGGGCGCGGGTGGACGCGCGGTCGTTACATCCTGATCGTTGAAGTTCAGCCGATTGACGGCACTAGCACCAATGTTTCAATCAATGTCAAACTCGAAGGTCGAAGCGACGGGATTTCTGGCGCAGAATGGGTGACGCTGAAAAGTACGGGCATAGCCGAAGAAGAATTCCTGGGTGCGCTGATCGAGAATATCACGGGCGCACCGCCGCCGGGACGCTCACCATCGCAATAAAAGATGAAAGCACCGATAGTTATCAATCAGCGGGCTCTCTTGTTGAAGCCACGCTCTTTAATTTCAAAACTTTACCTCCCCAGACCTCATAATGTGCCTCAACCCTGTAAGGATGTTTTAGGATGATTACTCCAGGCGGCATTAACGACGATTTCACAGAATCATATGATTCGGAGGGGGGACAGCGCCGGTCGTCCCTGGTCAAGATTGTCTCGATTCTCATGGCGCTGGCAATCACTGCCACGCTGCTCATCGGTTTCCTGATCTGGCGAAAGCGTCATGAAGAGCGAGTCGGCATCACGCCGCAGGCGCAATCGAACCCCGTTCGTCCTGCGCTGCCACCAAAGGTGCAGGTTTATATGGATGAGCCGGTGCGCAAAGGCCCTCAGGCTATGATTAGCGGCACAGTTCATAATATATCTAATGAAGCCCTTTCAAATTTGTCTCTCGAAGTTGAGCTAACACGCCGCAAAGACGCCAGCACTGAGGTGCGCTCCCTAAATGTCGAGCCGGGGGAGCTTGCACCGGATCAGAAAGGCCGCTACTCACTAACGCTGACGGGCGATTATCGCAGCATTAAACTGCTCAGCATCAAATCCGGTTCTGCCGCTAATGAGATAGGATTCAAGACCGCTCCCGGCGCTTCTCGCCCTATGGAACATGCACCGGAGCCGAAGACCATTATCGTCAACCGGCCATCAGCACCGAAACAGGGTGAGGAGTTCATCAATACTCCAGATAATCCCGCGAAGATTCCCTAGGCGCGTGCGCGCACGACATTTTTGGGTTTCAAGCACCCAGGCCATTTTCAATTTTGCCGGTATCCTTTATCTTAAAGCGATAAATGAGGAGTCGGCATGGCGACATGCCTTCAAGTGTTTCTTTGAGTCTCAGAAGCTAATCTGGAAAATAGTTGTTGTTACCCGGCAGGCCCTCGCGCATGAAGTCAGATCGCCTGACACAGATTATTAGGGATATAGAAAGCCGTGTGGACAACCAATCCTTGCGCATTAATCGTCCCAGAGTAGCTTCGGATGATACGCTTGATGCCACCAGAAGTTTTCCGCTACAATCCAGGCATCGATCAAGGCTTTGCTGAACCGGCTTGTGAAGGTAATCCTGATGCTATTACGAACGCTGTTTCTCCTGGCTCTCATCCCCGCCCTTAACTGTGTGGCGCAAGCTCAAAGCCGAAAACCAATTCGCCCACCACAAGATCCTAATGATTCGGTGCGCGCGGAAAAGGCTACGAGTCGCCCGGATACGAGTCTCACGATGGGTTCGCCCGAACAGGAGATGCTCGTTCGTCAGGACCTCAAGGCCGCCGAAAAAGATCATCAGGAGAATCTGGAGCGCGCGCGCGAGGCCACGCAGTTGAGCACGGAAATTCGTGATGCTTACCTGCACAATCAAGCGCTTGGCCGCATTGAGGTAAAGAAATTAGAGCGCCTGGAAAAGATTACACGCAAGATTCGCAGCGAGGCCGGAGGCTCTGACGGAGATGAAGTGCTGGAAAAACCGCCCGTTCAGATTGAGCCTGCTCTGTCACGCCTGACAGAGATTTCCGACAAGATGCGCAATGGAGTTGAGAAAACGCCTCGTCAGGTGATTTCTGCTTCCGTCATTGAGCAGGCAAACGAACTGCTCGAAATCATTCGCTACATACGCACTTTCACACATTGATATAGTTTGAAGATGCCAAATTACCGGCGCAACAGCATGGCTCTCGTCAGACAATCTCTTTACGGATTCGTCTTCCTGCTGGCGATTTCCCTCCTCTTCGCATCTTCTGTCTTAGCTCAACAGTCGCCAGACGACGATGACGTGCTGCGAGTTAATACTGATCTCGTCGTCGTCAATGTCACGGTGACTGATAGCGGGGGGAAGTATACACGCGGGTTGCACCGTGCCGACTTCAAGCTGCTGGAGGATGGACTTGAGCAAAAAATCTCCACATTCGGAGCGGAGGAGACGCCTTTCGCTGCCGCAGTGCTCCTGGACTTTTCCGGCAGCATGGAAAAGAGAGTCTCACTGGCGCGTGCGGCGGCAATTCGTTTTCTCGACGGGCTGCGCGAAGAGGATGTCGCCGCCGTCTATCGCTTCGATTCCGAGATTGAGCAGCTACAGGATTATTCGCCGAGCCGCGATCTCGCGCCGCTCGCTTTCGGGATGCACGCCAAGGGCATGACCGTGCTCAACGATGCCATCTTGCGCGCGGCGGAAGACCTTTCGCGTCGTCCTGAGAAACGGCGCGCGATTGTAGTACTTTCCGATGGCTACGATACAAAAAGCTCCGCCTCTATGGACAAAGCTCTGGCTGTTGCCTTCAATGCGGGAGTGACGATCTATACGGTGGATATGTCTGCGCCTGAAACTTCATCTGCGCAGGCGCGCGCGCAAGCTGCTGGCATTCTGCGAAACTTCGCCAACAAAAGCGGCGGACGATATATCTCAACGCCGGGTGGACAGGCATTGCGCGAAGCCTTCAACAGCATCCTCGAAGAATTGGGCAACCAGTACACGCTCGCCTACCGTCCATCAAACCTCACACGTGACGGCAAGTGGCGCGAGATTCAGGTTAAGCTCGCCCGTGCCGAACTCACACCCCGAACACGCAAAGGCTACCGCGCACCCAAAAAGTAGAGGTTAAATGCTGGTCTCGTTCCGTAATTTTTCCTGATGATGTTCGAGGGCTAGTTGGATGAGGCGGTCAATAGCCTGTGGGAATGAGACGCCGGAGGCGTCCCACATCTTGGGGAAGCCTGAGACATCCGTCAGGCCGGGCATGGTGTTTATCTCGCTGACGAGAAGCTCGTGCGTATCGCGGCGCAGGAAGAAATCAACGCGCGCCAGTCCAGTGCCGTCAATTGATTGAAAAGCGCGCGTCGCCATGCGCTGAATACGACGAATCAGGGCTTTTGAAAGCGGCGCGGGAACGACAAACTCAACGTGCCCGGTGCCAGAGTATTTCTCCGTGTAATCCAGAAAGGTCGCCGCTTTGTCATGCACCACATACTCGCCGGGCAAGCTCGCCTCCGGCGCTTCATTGCCCATCACGGCGCACTCGATCTCGCGCGCATCCAATCCCTCTTCGACGATTATTTTCCGATCATAATGCGCGGCCAGTTCTATCGCCTTTTCCAGAGAAGTTTTATCTGTCGCTCTGGAGATACCGACGGATGAGCCCAAATTGGCGGGCTTGACGAAGCAGGGGAAACCGATCTCGCGCGCGACGCGGCGAAGAATTGATGCGCGATCATCGTCCCACGCTTTCCGCAGAAACCAGGTATAGCGACAAATGGGCAGTCCTGCTTCATTGAAGAGGACTTTCATCGTGACCTTATCCATCCCGCAGGAGGAGGCCAGCACGCCACAGCCGACGTAAGGCATTCCAACCATCTCCAGCCATCCCTGAATCGTTCCGTCCTCGCCAAATGTTCCGTGAAGCACAGGGAAAACAACATCCAGCGGATGCCGAAGCGCGCGTTCATCATCCTCACTTTGCGAGACGAGGCCGTTGCTCGAAGGGTCGCCGATGAGAATTGAGGGCTGGCGCTCTTCGGCAACCACTTCGGCGGAGAGCAGTTTCTTAGTTTCCTCTGGCAGCAGCCCCGTCGCTTCCGATGGCGAGAGCCACTTCCCTTCCTTCGTGATCGCAATCGGCACGACCGTATACCGGCGCGCGTCCATCGCATCAATCACCGCCCGCGCCGAACGCACACTCACCTCATGCTCGCCCGACCGACCGCCAAAGATTACTCCGACACGAAGTTTCTTTACCAAGCGACACTCCCCGAAAGAGTGACAGGTGACAGGTGACAAGTGACAAGAGAAAACGTTTTTTCCTGCCACTTGTCACTTGTCACTTGTCACGGCATTTAAAGGATCGTCTTCCCTAAAGCCGATAAAATGAGTTCGACGCCGATTTCCGCCGTTCGGTTGTTGATGTCCAGTGCTGTGTTGATCTCGACGATTTCCAGCGAGCGCATGCCGCCTGCCTCACTAATTTTCTCCAGCGCAAGGTGCGACTCGCGGTAGGTCAATCCGCCCCTGACAAGCGTGCCAGAGCCAGGGGCATCGCCCGGATCGAGCGCGTCAATGTCAAACGTCACGCTGTAGCCAGCAGACGCGCGCGAAGCGATAGCTATCGCTTCGTCAATACAAGTGCTGATCCCGCGCTCGTCAATCTCGCGCATCGTGAAGAAGCGGATGCCCAGTTGCCGGATTAATTCGCGCTCGCCCTGATCCAGGTCGCGCGCTCCGATGTGCGCGCAGAAGCGCGGATCGAGCTTGGGCGCAAAGCCCGCCACGTGCGTCAACTCCTGCGCGCCATATCCGAGCAACGCCGACAAAGGCATTCCGTGAATGTTGCCGGAGGGAGAAGTTTCCGGCCTGTTCATGTCGGCGTGAGCGTCGAACCAGATCAGGCCGAGGGTTTGATTTCGTTCGCGGTAGAAAGATGAAACGCCCGCTATTGAGCCGATGGCGATGGAATGATCGCCGCCGAGCACGAGCGGGATTTCTCCCCCATTCAGGATATTATGAACCTCCCGCGCCAACTCTTCACACACTGCGCTGATTTCCTGCAAGTATTTAACTTTCGCTGTTGGCTCGGCTGCGGTTTGCGGGCGCGCAATCCGCATGTCGCCGAGGTCGCGCACTTCGTAGCCGAGCTGTGCGATGCGTTGATTCAGACGCGCCACACGCAATGCTGCCGGGCCGATGTCCACGCCCGCCAGGCTTGAGCCAAATCCGAGCGGGACGCCAAGAATGCTCACGCGCCGCCCCGTGCCCGGACGATCAGAAGGAAAACTCTGCGGCTGCTGTGTAGTTAAGACTTCGGACATAAAAACAGAATCCAGAAGTCAGAATCCAGAAGTCAGAATGAAAGGGCGGAGAACCACTGCTACAGATTTTCTTTTCTCCTGTCTCCTGTCTTCTGTTTTCTGTCTTCTGCTTTTCATAATTAACTCGACGATTGCGAAGGGAAGAATGGCTTCATTAGTCCGGCGAACGCCTCAAGGTTGCGCGTCTGGATGAGAATTTCGCCCGGCCCGATAAATTCGGAGACGATGCCTTCGCCGCTCATCATGCTGCGCCAGAAACCTGCGGCGGCTTTGCGTAGAGAATACTGCGTCGTTCCTTCCCAGGCGACCAGATGGCCTGTGTCAACGACGTAACGCTCGCCCGGCTGCAATCGTTTGCGATGAATCGCGCCGAAGGAGGAAAGAAGCAGAAGCCCGCTGCCCGTCACTTGAAGGACGAACAAGCCTTCGCCGCCGAAGAAATTTTTCGCGCCGCCCCACTTCGTATCAATCGTTAAGCTGGCATCGCCTGAGAGATAAGAGCTTGATTGCACAAAGAATGTTTGATTGCTCAATTCGAGCGCGGCAATGTCGCCGGGCGCTCCCGGTGCGAAGCAGACTTCGCCTGCGCCGCCGCGCGCCGTAAAAGTCGAGACGAAAGCCGATTCCCCACCCGCCGCGCGTTTGAGCGCGCCGAAGAAGCCGCCTTTCATCTCCGACTGCAACTCCACGTTGGCCGACATCGCAACCATTGCTCCCGCCTCCGCTAAGATTGATTGCTCCGGCTGAAGCTGAATGATGACGAGCGAGAATGAAGGTTGATACTGTATTTCGTAACTATAGCCGCGCCCCTGCCCACGCGCGTCCTCGTCCAGATGAATCCCCTGTCCCTGCGGCGGCTGACCGTATGGCGCACCACCTGCCGGATAGCCGGGCGCGGGCGGCGCGCTGCCAGCGACATACCCGCCGGGCTGGTAATTCGGCTGCGGCTGCGGAATGAAGCCTGCGCCGCACGCGCTGCAAAATTGCGCGCCCGGCATCAAGGTCGCACCGCACTGGGGGCAATTCATAATAAAACTCCTTTGGCCTTTTCAGTGATAATGGAAACTGCCTGCTCTGGCGTTTGAGCAAAGTCGAGCACACTGACATCAGTTTCACTGACGACAAGATGCTCGCGCCACGCCTCGACAATCGGCGGCCAGCACTCTCCCAAGAGGACGAGCGGTCGCGGCTCAATGACGCGCGTTTGCAGCTTATTCCAGACGAGCGAGACTTCCGTCACCGTGCCCATCCCGCCGCGCAAAGCGATGAAGCCGACAGAGCGCATGATGAGATGCTGAAGGCGCTCGTAAAAATGCGATGTCGCAACTTTGTCTGTGAGATAACGGTTTGGCTCGGCCTTAAACTGATTCATCACGATACCGAGCACGCGCCCGCCCTTCTCTCGCGCGCCGCGGCTCGCCGCCTCCATCACGCCCAAATAGCCCCCCGTGCAAATGGTGTAACCGGATTCAGCCAGCAACTGGCCAACGCGACGCGCCTGCCCGTACTCACTGCACGTTTCATCGCAGCGCGACCCGCCGAAAATCGTAACAATTCTTTCTTGGTCGTTCATCTCTGATCGCTTTCAACCACTAAACCACACGAAGCTACACGAAAACAAAAGTGATTTTAGTGTTGTTTCGTGTGGCTTCGTGGTTCAACGTAATCAAGGTTTCAACCGATAAAGCATTCTCGGAAACGGAATCGTTTCGCGGATGTGCTCGATGCCGCACATCCAGGCTGTGCAGCGTTCGATGCCCATCCCGAATCCGGCGTGCGGGACTGAGCCGTAGCGCCGCAAGTCCAGATACCAGTCAAACGCTTCTTCGGGCAGTTCGTGCTCTGCAATCTGCCCGCGTAAAAATTCCAGTGAGGTCGCGCGCTCGCCCCCGCCGATGACTTCGCCGTAGCCTTCAGGCGCAAGCACGTCAACGCCGAGTGCCAGCTCCGACCGCTCAGGGTCGCGCGCCATGTAAAAGGCTTTGACCGCCGCCGGGTAGTGATGAACCATGACGGGTTTGTCAAAGCGACTCGAAATATACGTCTCATCAGGTGCGCCGAAATCTCCGCCCCATTCAAAACGCGTCTCCATCTCGCCTCGCTCGTGGCCTTCATGCAGGATACTAACAGCCTCGTCATAGTGCAGACGCGGGAAGGGCGCAATAATTGCCTCGAGCTTTGCGGTGTCGCGCTCAAGAATTTTCAGTTCTTCCGCTCTCGTTTCGAGCACGCGCGAGGCGATGTAAGAGAGAAATCTTTCGCACAAGCTCATCACGTCGTCGAGTGTCGCGTAAGCCATCTCAGGCTCGACCATCCAGAATTCCGTCAGGTGGCGGCGCGTCTTCGATTTCTCGGCACGAAACGTCGGGCCGAAGCAATAGACTTTGCCGAAGGCTGCGGCGGTCGCTTCGTTGTAAAGCTGGCCGGATTGCGTGAGATACGCTTTCTGGTCATCGAAGTAGTCAACTTCAAACAGCGTCGTCGTGCCCTCGCAGGCCGCTGGCGTAAAGATGGGAGCATCACAGAGCGTAAAATTGTCCGCATCCAAAAAGTCGCGCACGGCTTTGACGACTGTGTGGCGCACCTTCAGAACGGCGTGTTGACGGCGCGAGCGAAGCCACAGGTGACGATGATCCATCAAAAATTCCGTGCCGTGCTCTTTCGGAGTAATCGGATAATCATGCGCCGCCTGGACAACTTCAGCCCAAGAGACATCCAACTCGAAACCACCCGGCGCACGCTCATCCGCCCGCACCGTGCCGCGCACGATCAACGCCGATTCCTGCCCCAGACCTTTGAGCGCATCCCAGATTTCTTCCCGTACAGCCTTTTTGAAAACCACGCACTGCACGACGCCCGTTCCGTCCCGAAGCTGCGGAAAGAGCAGCTTGCCGCTCGAACGAAGATTGTAGAGCCATCCCTTGAGCGTCACTTCCTCGCCCACGTGTTCGGATAATTGATTGATGTATGTCTGTTCCATAAAAAAGTGATGAGGGATGAAAAGCAGGAGACAGAACACAGAAGACAGGAGACAGAATAAAAGAAAATCTGTCACAGTGGTTCTCCGCCTTATTATTCTGACTTCTGACTCCTGTCTTCTGTATTCTGCTTTTCATCCCTTCCCATTCGTTCCTTAATCGCCTTTCTCAATGCTGGAAACCGTCCGAGCCATTCTGATGCCTGGAGAACTATTTCAAAAGTCGGTTTGATGAATTGGGCGTAGGTCGCGCCGCGCCCGCAGACGGCGGTTTGATACGAGAACGTGCCGATGGCTTTCAAGCCACGCTGCACGCTCATCAAACGAAATTCTCGGGCGAACTCATCCGGGTCTATCGAGTCCAATCCTCGCCGTCGTCTCTCTTCGAGAAAATAGAGACGGTGCGCGCGCACTTCCGCCAGCGAAGGCGGCGCAGGCTGGCGGTCTAACAACAGCGTCACCAGATCGTAGCTCGCCGGACCCATCCGCGCATCCTGATGATCCACGATGCGCAATTTGTCTTTACGATCCACCATCAGATTGAACATGTGAAAATCTCTGTGACAGAGAAAACGCGGGCGGGCGGAGAGTTCTGCCGCGATGTCGTTCATCTCCACTTTCAACTCGGCAGCCTCGCCGTGCGACAGCTTCTCGCCGCGCAAACTTCCGAAGTAATGCTCGAAGAAGAAACCCAGTTCCCAGGAGAGCTTTGCTTCATCAAAGGCCAGTCGACTGGCGATTGACTTGCGCTCAAAAGCGTGGCTCGTCGCAGCTTGAATCTGCGCGATCAAGCTGATGGCCTGATCCTTGAACGCTTCACACTCTTCTTCGGATGCGGATTCATAAACCAGACGAAGCTGGCGATCGCCCAAATCTTCCTGCACGATGATGCCGTTAGCGGCGTCCACCTCGAAGACTTCCGGGACAGGCAGATGAGATTCCAGGAACAATCGCGTGACATCAAGGTAAGGATGAAAATTCGGATCGAACGGGTCTGGATAAACCGCTGCGATGGCCGTCTTGCGCTTCCAGGGAAACCGAAAATACTCGCGCGTCGAAGCGTCCGGCGTCAGTGCAACAATCTCCGCCTCATTCACTTTGCCCCGCGCGGCGAGAAAGCGCAGCAGCCTCTCACGCGCGGAGGAATCGAAGCTATTCGTCGTGGCAATCGGAGATTGGCTCATGCAATGAAGAGACTCTGGCTTCGGGGGATTGCTCAACTTTATCGAGCATTAAGAATTAAAGGCTCGAAAGAGTCCCGGCGTTTCCTTGTTCTCAGAATTTTTGGATTGTATCACTGAGATAACGAGACGACAAAGTTCTCCCCACGAAACTCGCCATGAAGAGCCTTCGGCGGAGGTTCACTACCGCGCACAAGCTCCGCCCGAACCACCGCAGCGTTCTCGACACTCTCGCCGGAGCGGATGACCACGCCATCGCCTAAAACAGTGCGCCGGACACGCGCCTTATCTTCAACGCGGACGTTATCCCACAGGATAGATTCGCGCACCTCCGCACCGGAAGATATGTGACAGCCTTCGCCCGCAAACACGTCGCGCCCGGTGTCTCTGAGCAAAGCGAGACTGATGTCCAAATAGCGCGGGATGGTCGAAAGCTCGTACCAACGCCCCGAAGCAATGTGCGCGACTATTCGCTCATCCTGCGCGATGGCCTGCGGGTAGACATCCGTCACCGAATGGGAGAAGACGCCGCGCGGAATGTAATCGAATATGCGCGGCTCAAGAATCTGAATCCCTGTAAACATCAAAGGCACGTCCCTTTCATCATCCTGCTCGCCATCGGACAATGGAGCGGGCATCCCGCCAAATCCTGTGACGAGCCCGTCTCGCGTCTCGACGATGCTGAAGCGTTCACGCCGAGCATTAGGCAAGAGCACCAGAGTTGCGAGCGCATCCATCCGTCTGTGAGTTTCGAGCGCCTTCGTCAGATCAATGTCCGTCACTATCTTGCCGTTGACGGCGAAAAAAGTTTCTCCGTCGAGAAGATGCCTGGCATTATCCATCGCACCGCTTGTGCCGAGTATCGTTTCTTCCTCGACGTATTCAAGGTGAACGCCGAAGCGGCTGCCGTCGCCGAGAGCCGCGCGCACGGACTCCGGGCGGTGATGCAGATTGACGACTACATTTTTGCAGCCGTAACGCCCCAGATATTCCGCCACATAGCCGACGAGCGGTTTGCCTAAGAAAGGAATTGCAGGTTTCGTCCGGTCAACAGTCAACGGCCAGAGCCGCGTGCCGTAACCGGCAGCTAGAATGATTGCGCGCATCTTGAAAGTTTCGGTCTTGTGCTAAGAGGCTTGCGATGCGTCGCGCATCACGAGGTCGAATGTGCCGGGGGCGACTTTGCGGAAACGTCCGTTGCGGTTGAGCGAGACGGCGATGCTGATGGTGGGGTTGTGTCCTGTGAAATTGAACCCGCCTTCGAGGAGACGTGTGTAAATCTCGTTGACGTGCAAGGGCTCGCCCGCTTCCCTGAGAATCATGGTCGTGGCCTGGGGAATCGTCCGGTCGAAAAAGCGGTCGCTCGTGACTTCGACTTCGGGGCGCACCGGGGGAATGTGATGGCGCGGGATAACTGTTCGCGGTGTAAAACCACTTTTCGATGCGTCATGGCGCATCGCCGCTTCAATCTCCGCATCGGATGGAGAATTAACAGGAGCAGCCTGCGCCGTCAGAACCGACGACAGGAGACGGACAACCGCCGCTTCAGTCTGGCTGGTGAGCGTGTCCATCTCTGCCAGTTCGGCGCGCACCGTTTCCGCTTCGGCTTCCAATTCGGCCAGCCGCGCAGCCAGCCGCGTCCGCGCCGACCGCGTCTGCCGCAAGCTCTGCTCAAGCGTCGAAATTAGGTTCTCGTTAGGCATCAGCGAAAAGCAGGAGACAGAAGACAGAAGTCAGGAGACAGGAGAAAAGAATATCTGTGAATGTGGTTTACCGCCTTATCCCTTCTGACTTCTGACTCCTGTCTTCTGTATTCTGTCTTCTGTCTTCCGTCATTCATCTGTCTCTCTCGATAATATAACTCGGAATTGAGTATAAGGCATCAGAATAATTTGATGAAGGGAGCACAGCCAAACAGTCGCGCGCACTTTCGGCATAGTGTGTAGCGCGCTCACGAGCACGATCAAGTGCGCCCGCACTCTCGACCCGTTCAAGCAATGATTCGCGTGTGGCCTTGCGATAACTCCCTTCATGCATCACCGCCTGCAACATCTGCTGCGCGGACGGGTCGCTTTCCAGAAGGTAGATTAAGGGCAGCGTCAACTTTCCTTCAAGCAGGTCAACTCCCGCAGGCTTGCCCAAAGCTTCCTCCGAAGCCGTGAAGTCAAGCAGGTCGTCAACAAGCTGAAAGGCCGTTCCCAGATTCATCCCATATTCTCTGAGCGCAGCCTGTCTCACGGCGTCCGCCCCGCCCATGATCGCTCCGATCTCGCAACAAGCGCTGAAGAGATAGGCCGTCTTGCGCTGAAGGATGTCCAGGTATTCTTCTTCTGTAATGTCCGTGCGACCAAGCAGGGTCAACTGCAACAACTCGCCTTCGGTCATCTTTCGTGTGGCTGCCGTCAGGATGTCAAGGATGGGCAACGAACGCTCGGCAAGACTGGTCTCAAAGGCGGACATGTAGAGCCAGTCGCCCATCAACACTGCGGTTTGATTTCCAAAACGCGAGTTGATCGAGGGACGATTACGGCGCGTCGACGCATTATCAATGATGTCGTCGTGGACGAGCGTGGCCGTGTGCAGAAATTCCATCACGGCGGCCATGCGAATGGAATTGTGGAGCGCGCCTTCGCCGCCGACAGCATAATTTGAAAGAATCGTCAGCGCCGGGCGCACGCGCTTGCCGCCCGAAGCGCGCAGGTAATCGCTGATGTACGCGATTACTTGAACGTTTGACTGCGCCTGCCGCTCAAACTCTGCCTCCACCTCAGCCATTTCGGAAGCTATGAGACTGAAGATGCGCCGCGCCGAAAGCTGCGGGTCTTCAATTGCGGTAGGTAGGCCGGATGTTTGCATATCCATTCGTGACAGGTGACAGGTGACAGGTGACAGGAAAGAACAAGTTTTTTACTTGTCACCTGTCACCTGTCACTCGTCACGGCTCTTCAGTTCGTTCGATAATTCGTAAACTGCATATCAATGCCGAAATCGTTGGCTTTGAGCTTGGCGATAATGTCTTGCAGGGTGTCGCGGTCTTTGCCTGTGATGCGAACGACATCGCCCTGAATCGCCGCCTGCACTTTGGCCTTGCTGTCTTTGATAAACTTGACGATCTCTTTGGCCTTTTCCTGCGGGATGCCCTGCTGAATCTGAACATGCTGCCGAAGAGTTCCGCCTGCTGCCGGTTCGGCCTTACCGTAGCTCAGAGCTTTCAGGGGCACGCCACGCCGGACAAGCTTCTGCTGAAGGATGTCGTTCATGTTGCGCAGGCGCGTTTCATCTTCCGCCGCGAGCACAAGTTCTTTCTCTTCGAGGGTGACGGTGGCGTGGCTGCCTTTGAAATCGAAGCGCTGGCTGACTTCTTTTGAAGTTTGATTGATGGCGTTGGTGATTTCAGCCCGGTCAACTTTGGAAACGATGTCGAATGAATTTTGCTGAGCCATAAATGTTACAGGTTCACCGGCCAGAAGAGCGCGCCTCGGAACACGCGCGTGAGCATAACATCAAATCTCTGCGCGGCGAAAGTTCCGGGGCAAATTTTTACCATCACACAATCAGCCGCGTTAGCGGCGTGATGAATTTAGCCCGGCCTTTTAAGGCCGGGACAAGGTTAGCGTTGAATCGGGCGCGTCGCGTCAGCGACGGTTGAATTAACCATGTCCAATAGAT
>JAVHVE010000056.1:0-104259 GCA_032160705.1 Acidobacteriota bacterium
AGATTCTGGAGTTGAAGAACACTATCAATACGATGGTGGATCAACTTAACTCTTTCGCGTCGGAAGTGACGCGCGTCGCGCGTGAAGTCGGAACGGAAGGGAAACTCGGCGGGCAGGCTGACGTGCGAGGTGTAGCGGGCACGTGGAAAGACTTAACCGATAACGTGAATTCGATGGCCGGAAACTTGACTGGCCAAGTGCGCGGCATCGCCAAAGTTGTGACTGCTGTAGCCAACGGTGATTTGGAACGCAAGCTGACGGTGGAAGCCAAGGGCGAGATTGCGGAGTTGGCCGACACCATCAACAGCATGACCGACACGCTCGCCACCTTCGCCGATCAGGTCACGACCGTGGCGCGCGAAGTGGGTGTCGAAGGCAAGCTCGGCGGTCAGGCCAACGTGCCCGGCGCTGCCGGAACGTGGCGCGACCTCACGGATAACGTCAACGGCCTCGCCGCCAATTTGACCACGCAGGTACGCGCCATCGCCGAAGTCTCGACCGCTGTGACCAAAGGCGACCTGACACGCTCCATCGCCGTCGAAGCGCAGGGCGAGGTGGCGAAGCTCAAAGACAACATCAACGAGATGATTATCAACCTGCGCGAGACGACGCAGAAGAACACCGAGCAGGACTGGCTCAAAACCAACCTCGCGCGCTTCACACGCATGCTGCAAGGCCAGCGCGACATGACCAACGTTTCGCAAATGGTCTTGTCCGAACTTGCGCCCCTGGTGGACGCGCAACAGGGCGTCTTCTATGTCAACGGAGGCGACAACGGCACGCCGCTCATGCGGCTGCTCGGCAGCTACGCTTTCACGGAGCGCAAGAATCTTGCCAATGAGTTTACGCCGGGGCAGGGGCTGGTCGGTCAATGCGTGCTCGAACGCGAAAGAATTTTATTGACCAATGTGCCGGACGATTACATACACATCGGTTCGGGTTTGGGTCAGGGCACGCCGCTCAACATCATCGTGCTGCCTGTGCTTTTCGAGAACGAAGTCAAAGCGGTGATCGAGCTGGCTTCCTTCAATCGCTTCAACGATACCCATCTGACCTTCCTCGACCAGTTGACGGAAAGCATCGGCATCGTCCTCAACACGATTGAGGCCAACACGCGCACCGAGCAATTGCTCCAGCAGTCACAGGCTTTGGCCACAGAACTACAGAGTCAGCAGGACGAATTGAAGAAGACCAACGAGCAGCTTGAGAAGCAGGCCGAATCTTTGCGCGAATCCGAAGAGTTGTTGAAGAGCCAGCAGGAAGAATTGCAGCAGACCAACGAAGAGCTGCAAGAGAAAGCAACGCTGCTCGCCAAGCAGAAGGCAGAGGTCGAAGCCAAGAACCGCGAGGTGGAAGAAGCGCGCTGGGCAATGGAAGAGAAGGCAGAGCAACTCGCGCTCACTTCCAAGTACAAGTCGGAATTCCTCGCCAACATGTCGCACGAATTGCGCACGCCCTTGAACAGCATGTTGATTCTCTCGCGCCAGTTGTCGGAGAATGCCGACAACAACCTCACCGCGAAGCAGGTGCAGTTCGCCGAAACGATTCACTCTTCCGGCGCAGACCTGCTCTCTCTCATCACCGACATTCTAGACCTCTCCAAGATCGAGTCGGGCATGATGGCGATAGACATCAATGAGGTCGCGTTCGGGGATGTGGTCGAGCAACTGGAGCGCAGCTTCCATCAGGTCGCACAGGATAAAAATCTTGAATTCATCGTCGAGCAGGGCGACGAACTCGGCTCGTCGCTACGCACGGACGAGAAACGCTTGCAGCAGATTCTCAAAAACCTGCTCTCCAACGCTTTCAAATTCACGGAAGAGGGCAAGGTGACGCTGCGCATCGAGCCTGTGACTGAGCGCATACGCTTTCAGCAGGAAGCTTTGAACCGCGCTGACGAAGTAGTCGCGTTCTCCGTCACTGACACAGGCATCGGGATTGCGGCGGACAAGCAGCGCATGATCTTCGAGCCCTTCCAACAAGCCGACGGGACGACCAGCCGCAAGTACGGCGGCACTGGCTTAGGGCTTTCGATCAGCCGCGAAATCGCGCGCCTGCTCGGCGGCGAGATTCGTGTGGCGAGTATGCCGGGTGAAGGCAGCACGTTCACGCTCTATCTACCGAAAACCTATACTCCGGCAGTTCCCGGTAACGGCGGGCCGCATAGCCGCACTTCCACGCAGAATCCGGCGGACGCTGCCGAGGGCAGGAGCGCCGTGGCCAATTGGTTTCCGAGCGCCGTCTCGAACCTGGACACGTTTGCTCCCGAAGAAGTAGTGGAAGTCTCAGATGATCGTTACGCGATCTTCGATGGCGAGCGCGTCGTGCTGATTGTCGAAGACGACATCAACTTTGCGGGCATCCTGCTCGACCTAGCACGCGAGAAGGGATTCAAGGGAGTGATTGCCACTCGCGGAGACACGGCGCTCCAACTGGCGCGCAAGTACAGGCCAGACGCCATCACGCTCGATTTGAAGCTGCCGGATCGTGACGGGTGGACGGTGCTCGACCGCCTGAAGCACGACCCGAACACCAGCCACATTCCGGTGCATATCATCTCCGGCGAAGAGCAGCGCCAGCGTGCGCTTCATTCGGGCGCAATCACGCATCTCCAAAAGCCCGTCAGCCGCGAAGATTTGGCGTCGGCCTTTGACCAGATCATGACTTTCGCCGAGAAGCGTGTCAGACGCCTGCTCGTCGTCGAAGATGACGAAGTGCAGCGGATGAGCATCGTCGAATTGATCGGCAACGGCGATGTGGTCACCACAGCCGTCGAGACGGGCGAGGAAGCTTTAAACGCGCTCAGGGAAGAGCCATACGATTGCATGGTGCTTGATTTGAAGCTTCCCGATATGACGGGCTTCGAGTTGATCGAGAAAATCCAGCAAGAACTGGGACGCGCGGATTTGCCGATCATCATCTACACAGGGAAAGAATTGACGAACAAGGAAGAGACGCAACTGCGCAAAGTCGCCGACGCCATCATCGTCAAGGAGGCGAGTTCGCCGGAGCGACTGCTGGCCGAGACCGCGCTCTTCCTGCACAGGGTTGAAGCGAACCTGCCAGAGCCGAAGCGGCGCATCCTCGAACAACTGCACCGTCGCGACCCTGTGCTCGCCGGGCGCAAAGTCCTGATCGTTGACGACGATGTTCGCAACATTTTCGCTTTGACGAGCGCGCTCGAAAGCCACAACATGGAGGTCGTTCATGCCGAGAACGGGCAGGAAGGCATAGACATGTTGAAGGAGAGACCCGACATCGAAGTTGTCCTGATGGATATTATGATGCCGGGCATGGATGGCTACGAGGCGATTGCTGCGATTCGTCGGATGGCGGAGTTCGGGCAGCTTCCGATTATCGCTTTGACGGCCAAAGCGATGAAGGCCGACCGCGACCGCTGCATCGAAGCCGGAGCTTCCGATTACATCTCGAAGCCGCTGGACATAGATCAGCTTTTATCTTTGCTGAGAGTCTGGCTTTACAGGCAGGATGAAGCGCAAGTATGAGTGCTGCATTCCCACAGGCTGAACAACAAAACGAACTCGAAGACATCGAGATCGCGTTGCTCCTTGAAGGATTGTATCGCTATTACGGCTTCGATTTCCGCGAGTATTCACCGGCCTCTTTGAAGCGCCGCATCATAGAAAGGATGCGCGCCGAGAAGATCGAAACCGTTTCGCGTTACCAGGAGCGCGTGCTCCACGATGCAGCGTGCATGGAGAGATTGCTGCTGGGTCTCTCCGTGCATGTCACCTCGATGTTTCGTGACCCGGAGTTTTACCTGACCTTTCGCCGGAAGGTTGTGCCGATTTTGAAGACGTACCCGACCGTGCGCGTCTGGCACGCGGGCTGCTCCACCGGCGAAGAGGTCTACTCGATGGCGATTCTCTTGCAGGAGGAAGGGCTTTATCGCAAGTCTCTCATCTATGCGACGGACATCAGCCACGAGGTCTTACGCAAAGCCAAAGAAGGCATCTTCCCGCTCGCCTCAATGCAGGAGTACACCTCGAACTACATGAAGGCGGGAGGCACGCGAGAGTTTTCCGATTATTATACCGCGCATTACGACAACGTCATCTTTCATCCCTCGCTTAAAACCAACGTCGTCTTCGCCGAGCACAATCTGGCGACCGACGGCTCGTTCAACGAATTTCACGTCATCCTGTGTCGCAACGTCATGATCTATTTCAACAAGGCGTTGCAGGAACGCGTGCACAATTTGGTTTACGAGAGCCTGAGCATGTTCGGCATCTTCGGGCTGGGCAACAAGGAGTCTTTGAAGTTCACACCTCGCGAAGGGTTTTACGAGCAGTTGGACGACCGGGATAAGCTTTATCGAAAGGTGCGATAGCGTTGTCATTCGAGATCGTGGTCATCGGCGCGTCATACGGCGGGCTCTCCGCGCTGCAAATGCTCCTGGCGGATTTGTCGCCGGAATTCCCGCTGCCCCTGGTCATCGTGCAGCACCGGCGAAAAGATGCCGACGACGGCCTCTGCGAATACCTGCGCAAGCGAAGCCGATTGCCGCTTATTGAACCCAACGACAAAGAGAAGCTTGAGCCGGGGCACGTTTATCTCGCGCCGCGCGATTATCACCTGTTGATTGAAAAAAGCATCTTCGCTTTATCAACCGAATCGCCCGTTGCCTTTGCGCGCCCCTCGATTGACGTTTTGTTCGAGTCGGCAGCCGCTATTTATCATGAGCGTGTCATCGGCGTGATCTTAACAGGGGCTAACAGCGACGGGGCGCGCGGGCTGGCGAAAATCAAAGCATTCGGCGGGCTCACCGTCGTGCAAGACCCAAAAAGCGCCGAATCGCCCGCCATGCCGGAGGCCGCCATCCAGATGACCGCTGTTGATTGCATCTTACCGCTGCCGCAGATCGCTCCTTTTTTGAACGAGCGTTGTCATCCAATCCAGAGGTTGTTGCATGCAAGATGAGATGGAAAAAATCAATATCCTGATGGTGGATGACAGCCCGACGAATCTGCTGGCGCTGGAGACGATTCTCGAAGGCCCGGACAGAAATCTGGTCAGGGCCACTTCCGGCGACGAGGCCTTGCGTTACCTGCTCAATGACGAGGTGGCCGTCATCCTGCTCGACGTTTACATGCCGGGCATTGACGGGCTGGAAACCGCCGCGCTCATTCGTGGGCGCGAAAAATCGCGCGACATTCCAATCATCTTCTTAACCGCCGACAGCACGGGCAATCGCCACATCGCCAAAGGCTATTCGCTCGGCGCGGTGGACTATATCCTCAAACCCGTTGACCCGGACATCCTGCGTTCTAAAGTCGCCGTCTTTGTCGAACTCTTCAAGAAGACCGAAGAGATTAAGCGGCAGGCTGAGTTGCTGCACGAGAAAAATCTGGAATTAGAAAACGCCAACCTTGAGCGTCTGGGGATGCTCATCGAACTTGGCCAGCATTTAGCTGCCGAACATAATCCGGGGCGCGTCCTCGAAAAATTCTGTCATGCCGCGCGCGAAATAATCGGCGCAGAGCACGCAGGCGTCGGAGTCCTCAACGGCAGGGGGGCGCGGCTGCGCTACTATTTCCGCAGTGATCTGGTGGCAACCGAGAGCCATGACGCTCCGCAGGCAGACGAAGGCGTGCTCGGCACATTGCTCAAGGAGCTTCATCCATTGCGTCTCAGCGAGCTGGATGCCTCGTTACAGGCCACGCAGCTCCCCGCGCTACACAGCAACGCTCGATCATTCTTAGGCGCGCCCATCTTTTCTTCCGGCCAGGTCTTCGGGTGGTTGTATCTCGCGGACAAAATCAACGCGGACGAGTTTACAGAAGCCGACGAGCGTCTGGCCGTCACGCTCTCCACACAGGTGGCGGTCGCTTATGAAAATGCCAGGCTGTACACGGAAGCGCAGCGTCATGCCAGCGAGTTGCAACAGGAGATCACGGAGCGCAAGCAGGCCGAAGAGGAGCGGGCGCGGATGCTTGTTCGCGAACAGGCGGCGCGCGCCGAGGCCGAAGCAGCCAACCGCACCAAAGATGAATTCCTCGCCACGCTCTCGCACGAATTGAGAACGCCCTTGACGGCCATTCTCGGTTGGAGTCATCTCCTGAAGACAAACAAATTCGATGAGCGGAGCATGACCCGCGCGCTCGAAACCATCGAGCGCAACGCCCGCTCCCAGTCGCAGTTGATAGATGATCTGCTGGATGTCTCGCGCATCATCACAGGCAAGCTGCACCTCGATGTGCGCGCGGTCGATCTGGTCGCGATCATCGAGGCGGTCATTGATTCGACCCGTCCGGCGGCAGACGCCAAAGGGATCAGGTTTGAAGTGACGCTCGACAATGCGGCGAGCCAGGTTTCGGGCGATCCGAGTCGTCTGCAACAGGTGGTCTGGAATCTTTTCACCAACGCCGTCAAGTTCACGCCCGACGGAGGACGCGTCGAGGTACGGCTTGAGCGCAGTAGCGAGACTCACGCGCAGATTGTAGTCAGCGACAGCGGGCAGGGCATCAATCCGCAGTTTCTGCCTTTTATCTTTGATCGCTTTCGACAGGCTGACGGCAGCACGACCCGCAAGCACGGCGGCCTCGGACTCGGTCTGGCGATTGCGCGCCACCTCGTCGAAATGCACGGCGGGACAATCAAAGCTGATAGCAAAGGCATCAATCAGGGAGCAACTTTCAGTGTGCAGCTTCCGCTCAGGATTACGGGTCGGAGCGATGATGTCGGAACGGAATCCTCAGCCGTGATTGTCAATGACGAGCCGCCTTCGTTCGGCAGCTTCCCGCAGCTTGATGGTTTGCGTGTGCTGGTCGTCGAAGACGAAACCGATACGCGGGAGTTGATCGCGACGGTGCTTGCCAGGTGCGGCGCTGAAGTAAGAACCTGCGAGACGGCCTCCGAAGCGCTTGAGCAGGTTCGTGAGTGGTCACCGGATTTGCTCATCAGTGACATCGGGCTGCCGGATGAAGACGGCTATTCTCTGATTGAAAAGGTGCGCGCATTTGACGGGCAACGTGGGCAAATTCCGGCGGTTGCGCTGACGGCGTATGCCAGCCCTGAAGATCGCGCACGCGTTCTCGCCGCAGGATTTAAGATGCACATCGCCAAGCCTGTCGAGCCGGAAGAACTGGTCGCCCTCATCGCGGAGCTGGCCGGACAGCGAAAGGCAGAATCCAGGAGTCAGAATCCAGAAGCCAGAATAAGATAAAGCAGAAGTCAGAAGACAGAAGTCAGGAGTCAGAAGAAAAGAAAATCTGTTAAAGCGGTTCTCCGCACATTTATTCTGACTTCTGTATTCTGACTTCTGACTCCTGCTTTTCTCCTGTCTTCTGCTTTATCGCCAGGTTGATCCCCATGATGATATAAAAAATCATGACCACTTCCGAATCGCCCCAGTTGTAATGGACTATCCCGCTCGACAGAAATCCTATTAAACCGCCGAGCGCACCGAGCGCTGTGCCGCGCTCAATCCATCCTTCCGTTTTTGGGCTGCGCGCCATCCAAAAAAGCATCCGCCCGTAGACAAATAGCAGGACGAGCCAGACAAGGAGCGCAGGCACGCCTCTTTCCAAGGCAAGTTGCAAAGGTGTCGAGTGCATGTGACCCATCGGTAACCGCCCGTGATCGAATAAACCCCATTCGCGCCGGTGACGGATAATCGAGTTCATGCCGACGCCGACGAGCAGGTGGCGAGGCTTGCTCGTCAAAAGAGCGAAGCCTTCGCGCCAGACCGTTTCCCGGTAAGTGGTCGAGCCGTCCTTGGAGTCAAAGAATCCGACATTTCGCTTTTGTTGCAGCACGAACAACGCGGCGGGAATTATCACAAGAGCGCACGCTGCCACGACGAGCACCATGCGACGGCTGGCACCGACTAAAATGATGACAAAGATTGAGATCAGAAACGCGAGCCACGACGCGCGCGTCACCGTCAACAGCAGCGCAACGCTCTGACCGAGGATGACTATGACCAGCAGGGCTGCCTGTAGGGAGCGTTTGCGCGGGATGGCTATGAAGAGACCAACGGAGAGCGAAGCGATGAGTTGCAGCACCTCGGAATAGGTCGTGTAGTGACCGTAAAACCCGGAAGCGCGCCAATCGCGCCCGCGCGACCAGCTTCCAACGCCAAGCTTCTCGGAGGCGGATGCGCCGTCGAGCAGATGCCCGCGCGGCACATCAATGATTCTTCCCCATTCGTAACTATAAACCTGAACGTGCGCCGGTTCATCATTTGGTCGCCCGGCGCTGGCAAGCGCATCGGATAATTCATTCAGTTGACGGAGGGAGCGTCCGTCAACTTCAAGCAGGATGTCGCCGTCGCGGATTCCGGCGACGAACAAGGGGCTAGCTGTGTTCAAGCCTTCGACCTTGACGCCGCGCCCGACGATGCGCTCGCCCAGCGTATAGATTACGTTGAGCATACATGACGCGATGAGACAGAGAACCAGCAGCCGCAGCAAGCGTCGCGAGTGGATGTTTTGCGCGAAGAGATAGACGATGGTGAAAAGAAATGCGCCGCGCAGCAAAGGGATTGAGACATCCGGGTCGTAAGAAAAGAGCGCAGAGACGATGGTGAGGATGAAGAACAGCAGCATCGGAAAATCAATCGGTGTCCGATGCAGCCGAGGCCTTGGCCGCAAGAGAAAACTCAAGCCCCAGGCGAGGAGCGCACCTGACCACGCGATTTGCGTTGCCGCAATCGAATGCGGGGCGCTCAAGACCATCAGGAATAAAAAACCGAGAAGGATGCGCTCCAGGTACGAAGCAAATATTTTTTTAATTTGTCTCCCGTGGGCTGTCGTCGCCGTGCTCACTTCGTCCGCAGTTTTGTTCAACTTGAGGTTCATAGGAATTGAGCACGCACAAAGCAGAGGCCGGTAAAGAAAAGCTCCGAGACTGCTATTTGATAACCTTGAGCCGGAAGCTCATCACTTTGCCTCGAACGAGGTAGCAGAGATACTGCTCCCAGAACTTGCGGATAAACCTGAACCGGGGATTTTTTAAGTTCACGAGAAACTCGAAGCCGAGCACTTTGTAAAGCTTCAGCAGTTGTATCTCCGCCGAGACGATTTTGAAACGAGCCTCCGAATAGTAGTTGGTCTTAAATTCCTCCTCGAAGAAATCAAAAGAGCGGCTGTTCAAGTGCCAGATGTGCGTCGGGTCTTGCCAGGAAGAAGAGTCCGTGTGGTGTGGTGTGACGATCTCCACTTCCGCATCAGGCTTGGCGATGCGATGAATCTCCGCCATTGTTTTGATGATGGATTGGAGATGTTCGACGACATGAATGACGCGAACGTAATCAAAAGTATTTTCGGGGAAAGGGTAGGGGAAACAATTCAAATCGTGGACGACATCAACGCCGTCCAAAGGAACTACATCAAGGCCGACGCTCCCCTCCAATTTATTTCTGCCGCAGCCAATGTCCAGCTTCTGTGTCATCTATCAGTTCGTCCTCACGCTCATCTGTAGTAGGCAACAATCGATTT
This sequence comes from Acidobacteriota bacterium, assembly GCA_032160705.1. GTDB lineage: Bacteria > Acidobacteriota > Blastocatellia > Pyrinomonadales > Pyrinomonadaceae > QHXM01. The sequence continues at coordinate 9,462 of JAVHVE010000056.1, forward strand.
CGGCAATCCAAGGAATCGTTCAATATATAACTCGGCGTCTGGAAACAGGGTCTTCATTTCTACAGGACGAAGAAGATTCCAGTCAACGTAGCCACAATGCTTGATCCAGTGTTTATCTGTAAATCTGACCAGCGATGCGGCCTGATTATGGTTCAGCAAATTAACAAAGGGCAGCCAGGTGTGAGTTTCGATGGGAAAGCTTTTATGCGGAGTCTGGACAAAATAAGCCTTGCCGACCCGGCGAATTTCGGCGGCGAACTCCTTCTGCCTGCGCAGAGACTCTGAGACCCACTGCGCCTGCGGAATCTTGAGCAGACAAACTTCTTTCGGCAGCGTGACGTGTTCAATCACAGAATTGCTGATAACAATATCGAACTCGTGATCGCCAAAGGGTAAAGGTTTATCTTCTGCGAGCAGGACAAACTCGAAGCCGTATTTCTTCTCGACCGTCGAACGATATTCCTCGCGGATGTCTGCGACCACGAATCGAGCCTGTAAGCGATTTTTGATACGGGCGAGAAAATCTCCCCACTCACCTCCCAAGTCCAGAACCGAAACTCCATCCTGAGGTTTCATCAGGGTCATAAATAAATCTACCCTTTGCTCAAGGAATTTCTCCCTGAGCGAAGAAAGAATTTTTTTTCCGAGCGCCTGAGCCATGTTAGTCAGTTAAAGCGAAGCTCTCTCGTTGAGAATCGCTGACCAGAATTACTTGCCCGAATTCTCCCGGAGCGCTGTAGGTCTCGGAAGATGTGGTCGAAGTATCACTGCGGTTAGACTCACCTTGAGAGGCGATCAACTAGATTCCGGTAATTGAGACAGAGACGTTGATACTTCGGGATGATAGCCAATTTCCGGCGCGAGTGCCTAACGCCGGAATCAAGAGCGTTGCTGGAAGCATTATCTTCAGGCAGTCAAAAACCGAGCTGAGGTTGACACAAAATTTCTTTATCACATACTCTGCTTCTCGAATGATTGAGCGGCATACTCTGGTTTGCGCTCGTTCACAACCAGCCAGAGCGCCGCTTAAAAGGAAATTTTTATGCACGTCGGGAGAGTTATAGCGTGAGCGAATCCATCGGTAAGCGAACGCGACGTTTCAGTCTCGTCCTCATCAAGCCGTCGCACTATGACGACGACGGCTACGTCATCCAGTGGTTTAGATCAGCGATTCCCTCAAATTCACTGGCTGTCCTGTACGGGTTGGCCAAGGAGTGCGGCGAGCAAAAGGCGCTCGGCGACGACTTTGAGCTAGACATCCACGCCTTCGACGAAACAAATACGCACATTCGCCCCGACCGCATCGCGTCGCTCGTGGAAGAGGCCGACGCCGGAATGGTGATGCTGGTCGGAGTGCAGTCGAACCAGTTTCCGCGCGCGCTCGACATCGCAGCACCCCTCAGGAAACGCGGCATCATGGTGGCCATCGGCGGCTTTCACGTTTCCGGCACTATCAGTATGCTCAAAGAGCTTGACCCTGACGTTCGCCGCGCAGAAGCGATGGGCATCTCGCTCTTTGCGGGCGAGGCCGAAGGTCGCCTCGGCCAGGTGCTCAAGGACGCTGCCGACGGGAGACTCGCGCCGCTCTACAATTTCATGAACGATTTGCCGGGGCTTGAAGGTGCGGCGATGCCTCTCTTGCCTGCCGAACGGGTCAAGCTCACGGCTGGCGCGACGACGAGCCTCGATGCGGGGCGCGGCTGTCCTTATCAATGCTCGTTCTGCACTATCATCAACGTGCAGGGACGCAAATCGCGCTGGCGCTCGCCCGACGACATTGAAAAAATCATCCGCACGAACGTCGCGCAGGGTCTGCATTCTTTCTTCATCACCGACGACAATTTCGCTCGCAACAAGGATTGGGAAGCGATTCTTGATCGCATCATCTACCTACGTGAAGTCGAAAAGCTGCGAATCAGTTTCATCATTCAGGTGGACACGCTGTGCCACCGGCTGCCGAATTTCATTGAGAAAGCAGCCCGCGCAGGCGTCAAGCGTGTCTTCATAGGGCTTGAGAATATCAACCCCGCAAGTCTCATCGGTGCGAAGAAGCAACAGAACAAGATCACCGAATATCGCAAGATGCTTTTAGCCTGGAAGTGGGCGGGCGTGTTGACCTATTGCGGCTACATCTTAGGGTTTCCCAGCGATACGCCCGAATCCATCCTGCGCGACATCCGCGTCATCCAGAAAGAACTCCCGGTTGACCTTCTCGAATTCTTTTACCTGACGCCTCTGCCAGGCTCTGAAGATCACCGCAAACTGCACGAGGCGGGGACGTGGATGGATGCGGACATGAACAAGTATGACCTGAACCACGCCGTCACGGGACACGCGCGCATGTCGAAAGATGAGTGGGAGCAGGTCTATCACGCGGCCTGGGAGATATATTATTCGGCTGAGCATATCGAGACGGTGCTCAGACGGGCGATGGCTACCGGAACTAGCCCCGGCAAAGCCGTGCTCTTTATTTCCTGGTTCAAGGGCTGCATCGGCATAGAGAAAATCCACCCGCTTGAAGGCGGATTCCTGCGCCTCAAGTTTCGCCGGACGCGCAGGTCTGACCTGCCGCGCGAATCTCCTTTGGTGTTTTATCCGAAATATCTGGCCGAGACGGTCTGGAAGCAGTTTCGCTGGATTTCGCTTTATACGTGGCTGCATTTCATCTATCGCCAGATCAAACGCGACCCGCGACGCAAGGAGTATATGGACCTCGCATTGACGCCTGTGACCGATGACGAGACAGAGACCAGAGAACTGTTTCAGTCCGAAGTGGCGCAGGCCTTTGTGGGTAAACAGCGACAGCTTCAGAAACTCCGCCGGGGCGCGGCAGCCTTACACTGATGGCTTGTGTGCAAAGATATAAGCGCGGCGACTTGGATATTCAACCTCCGGGTACGGGTCTCTCTCGATCACTTCCTCTAGCTCGAACCCGGACAGCCTGAGATAGTCCTTCATCTCTTCGGTCTCAAAGAAGATAAAATCCATAGAAACCTCTTTGCCCCACCACTCATCCCTGTGAATGATTTCCTGCCCGATATGAAATGTGAGCAACAAGACCCCGTCGGGGCGCAGCACTCTCCTTAATTCCTGCAAAGCCTGGATCAGTGAAGGACGGTGAACATGGATGATGGAGTAAAAAGCCGCCATGCCACCATAAGAGTTGTCGGCTACTTCATTGAGAGCCAGCATATCGCCTTGCTGGAATGAAATCTCCGGGTGCAACGCACGCGCGCGCTCAATCATCGCTGGTGATAAATCAATGCCGCACGCCTTCACTCCATGATCGTGTAAATAACGGGCTACCTGTCCGGGGCCGCATCCCATGTCACAGATGATTCCCATCTCGCCTGATTTCTCAGCCAGCCAATCAAGCATCTTTCGATCAAATGGCTTCTTCTCCATTTCATCACGAAAGTGCTCGGCATAATCTTCCGCCACGCGGTCATAACTGCTTTGCAAATCTTCGTTCATCGGTTCTCTTCTCTTCGGCGAAATGCCAGACAATGTTTTTATCGCAGCGCTGTTGCGTGATAATACTAAAAACAGGTGTCCAAAAGAATAAAATGTTAGGACCTAAGGGCAACCCGTAGCTGAATGTGATTTTGAGGATTTTGATATAGCGTGAGAATGTTAGTGGCTGATAATCTTTCTTATGGGGTGGAGTCACACACATGCTAACTCAGCGACTCCGCTCAGCCTCTCGGCTTTCCTCGTTTCTCGACAAAGACGAGGTGCATTACCGTGTCCCAGGCATTGTGAATACCAGTGAAGAGTAGCAGCAGCGCCGCAGCACCGATGAGGTACAGGGCTGTGCGTGCAGAGGAGCGAGCCGCGAATGCCGATCCGGCCAGTATGGCGTATGCCACAAGCGGGAGCAGAACATGAAACAACCAGTCCTCGAATACGGGTTTATAGGCGGTTTGCGCTCGCATATGCCGCGCCACGACGACCGCGTACACTATCCCGCTGAATCCCACTAAGCCCCATAGAATTGCGACAACGCCGATCCCGTCCCACGGGGCGCTGATAATGGCTGACAGCAACAGCACGACTCCGAAATGAACGACGCTCGGCGTCGAAAAGGCGGCACCCGCTTGCGCCTCACCGCGGGCGACCGGCCTGCCGGCAATGAGTGTTAGGACGACGAACTGCAATCCGATCAGCGCACCGGCAGACGAGCCGACGATGACGTAGAAGTTCTCCCATCCGTCGAGTGCTGTCATATCTGAAACAAACCGTCAATTTATTCGGCCCTTCATGCGGCCCGATATTGTTCGTCGCTGACCTTTTCCACCCAAGCTCGTCCATGCGGGCATCGGTGCCCCTCCTTCTGTGCTGTGGTGTGGTTGGTCTGCGCTGCGGCTTCCATCAGAGCGGGCACCTCAGGGCTTGACCATGACCTTGATCGCCTCGCGCTCGTCCATCGCCCGGTAGCCGTCGGGTACTTCATCGATGCCGACAACGCGGTCGAAGACCCGGCCAGGCTCGATCCTGCCCTCGATGACGTCGGGCAGAAGCTCCTCGATGTAGGCACGCACCGGGGCAGGTCCGCCGCTGACGGTGACGTTGTTGTAGAACGCAGGCTGCGACGCTGGCATCGTCTCGTCCTGGGGAACGCCGACGCGACCGACTGCGCCACCCGGACGCGCGATGCTGACGGCTGTGACCATTGACTGTTCGAGGCCGACACATTCGAGGACGGAGTGAACGCCGAAACCATTGGTCAGCTCGCGCACGCGCTCAACCGCTTCGTCGCCCCGCTCGCTGACAACGTCTGTTGCGCCGAACTCTCTGGCGAGTGCGATCCGGTCGGCATGTCGGCCAAGGATGATGATCTGCTCGGCTCCAAGCCGCCGCGCGGCAATGACTCCACACAAGCCAACGGCACCATCTCCGACAACCGCCACTGTCTTGCCGGGGCCGACCCTGGCGGTGACGGCAGCGTGATGGCCCGTCCCCATCACGTCTGAAAGCGTGAGGAGCGATGGCATCAGCGCGTCTTCCTTGCCGACCGGCAGGACAAAGAGCGTTCCGTCCGCCAGGGGGACGCGCACTGCTTCGGCCTGCGCCCCGGCGACCTCAACTGTGCCGAAGAACCCTCCGTGAACGCAAGACGTGTGCAGTCCTTCATGGCAGAAGACGCAGGTGCCGTCAGAGAAGGCGAACGGCATGACGACGAGGTCGCCGGCTTTTAGGTTACGAACGTCCGATCCGACCGATTCGACCACACCGATGGCCTCGTGTCCCATGACACGGCCAGTATCGCTGTGTTCCAGTGTCTTGTACGGCCACAGGTCGCTGCCGCAGATGCAGGCGCGCGTGACGGTGACAACTGCGTCGGTCGGTTCGATGACGCGGGCGTCAGGGACGTTTTCGATACGAACGTCGCCGGCTCCGAACATGACTGTTGCGCGCATGATGATTTACCTCTGCTTTCCGGCGGGCTCGGTCGCGCCCGCGATACGGAAGACTTTTCCTTCGATGTTATTACTCATTGTGCTGCCTCGTATTGTTCGTCGCTGACCTTTTCCATCCACTCGACGACCTTGCCGTCGAGCGCCTCCTGAATGGCGACATGCGTCATGGCCGTGGTCGGCGTCGCGCCGTGCCAGTGCCTCTCATTCGGCGGGCACCAGACCACGTCGCCCGGTCGAATCTCCACTTTCGATCCGCCTTCGCTTTGCACCCACCCGCACCCCGAAGTGACGATCAGGGTCTGCCCGAGCGGGTGCGTGTGCCAGGCGGTGCGCGCGCCGGGCTCAAACGTGACGCTCGCCCCGCGAGCGCGTGACGGATCAGGCGCTTCAAAAAGTGGGTCAATGCGTACATTGCCGGTAAAATACTTTTCCGGTCCTTTGGCGGATGGCTGCGAGCCGCTTCTTTTGATGTCCATTTTCTCAATTCCTCATACTTTATTTAACTATGATAGTCCAGTTGCAATTCGGAAAAGAAACTATTCCAATCATTCGTGTGACCGCCCGCAGTATTATTCAGAAATTGGTTTGTTCACGCCCGGATTTTCACGAATCTCCTCGTAATAGTTAAATTATGTCTCACTTTATTTTTATTAGCTGCGCTTAGCGATTGATTCTTTTTGCAAGGTGTTCGGGATAGCGATCACCCTGCACATCAATCTGCGAGATGATGCCATCAATTTCGCGCAGATCATCGGGCGTCAATTCCACATCAACCGCTTTAATGTTTTCCTCTAGGCGGTGCAGCTTCGTGGTTCCCGGAATCGGCACAATCCAGGGCTTTTGGGCCAGCACCCAAGAGAGCGCGATTTGCGCGGGTGTCGCATCTTTCTGTTCGGCGAACTTTCCGAGCAAATCAACCAAAGCCTGATTCGCTTTCCGAGCCTCCGGCGAAAAACGCGGGACGATGTTGCGGAAATCAGTGCTGTCGAACGTCGTATTTTCGTCGATCTTTCCCGTCAGAAAGCCTTTACCGAGCGGGCTAAATGGAACAAACCCGATTCCGAGTTCTTCGAGTGTCGGCAGAATTTCCGCTTCAGGTTCTCTCCACCACAGCGAATATTCACTTTGTAGCGCTGTTACCGGCTGAACGGCGTGTGCCTTGCGGATGGTTTGCGCGCCTGCTTCCGAAAGACCGAAGTGCTTCACTTTGCCCTCCTGAATCAAGTCTTTCATTGTTCCTGCGACATCTTCGATTGGCACTTCTGGGTCAACCCGGTGCTGGTAGAACAGATCGATGCGGTCAGTTCTTAGCCGCTTTAATGCTGCCTCCGCAACCTTCCTGATATTTTCCGGTTGGCTATTAAGACCACCCTGGGAATTTCCGCCTGCAAAGCCGAATTTGGTTGCAATCACAACCTGCTCACGAAAAGGAGCGAGTGCTTCGCCAACAAGTTCTTCATTTGTAAAAGGACCATACGCTTCGGCAGTATCGAAAAATGTGACACCACGTTCGACAGCCGTATGGATCAGCGAAATCATTTCCTTTTTATCGTGAGCCGGACCATAGCCGTAGCTCATTCCCATACAGCCGAGCCCAAGAGCAGATACTTCCAAATTATTATTTCCAAGTTTTCTATTCTGCATAATTTCTCCAAATATCTTTAGTCTCGTTAGTAGACGTTTTTTGTATCCGACTGTTTAAGTTTCATTATAGAGGCTCGGGAATAAGAAGCGGTAAGACGATTCTCGCTAATTATTGTACAATTCAGCAAAGACTTTCAGCAATCTTGAGCTTTAAGAAGGAATCTCTGACTCCTACAGCTACATCTGCATGGTTTGTGAAACCCTGTGTTTGTATCCGCTCGTATTAGTCTTCGAGCAGGAGGTGGCCGCGATGTACTGTCCACGATGTGCAGCACAAAATCTCGATGATGCAAAGTTTTGTCGCGCTTGCGGCACAAACCTTGAAGCGGTCGCCCTGGCGCTGTCCGGCCAATATCATCTCAAGGATCAAGCCGGGGATGCGCCAGATGAAAAGAGTTGGTTGAAAAAGCGCAGTGAGGCGGTAAGCGGCCTCATTAAGGGAGCGGGATTGCTGGCGGCATCCCTCTTGATAGGTGGTGCCCTGGGTTTGTTCAGTAACGGGAAGGACTGGATCATCGTCTGGGTCGCTCTCGCCGGATGGATGGCCTGCTGGGGAGTGATCGCGCTGACATCCGGCCTCGGCACTCTGCTGGAGTCGAAATCCATGCTGCGCTACATTGAGCGAACAGCTCAAGAGACTGTTGCTCCAACAGCCCAGCCGTTGCTGGCCGATGATTCGAGAAAGATTCCTGACGCGCTGCCTCCGGTAAGCGTCACGGAATATACGACGGAGCCGCTGCCCAAAGAGCGCCGCCAGTCCAAACAGACAAGCTGACGTACAAGTTGCTTCTTCGTTTCTCATTTTGCGTTTCGGTGAATTTAAGCATGAAGACGGTTGGAATCATCGGCGGGATCGGGCCTGAATCAACAATCGATTACTATCGCTCGATCATCGCGGCGTATCAGGAGCGAAAACAGGATGGAAGCTATCCTGCGATTATCATCAATAGCGTTGACTTGAAGAAGTTGGTGGATTTCGTCACGGCGAATAAACTGGCCGAGATGACAGATTATCTGGCGGATGAAGTGCAGAAACTCGCGCTTGCGGGCGCTGACTTTGGACTGCTGGCGGCCAACACGCCGCACATTGTTTTTAATGATGTTCTTCGCCGCTCATCCATTCCGCTCCTCAGCATTGTGCAGGCCACTTGCGCGGCTGCCAGGGAGTTGGGCTTGAAAAGATTGGGTTTGTTTGGAACACGATTTACTGCGCAGGCGGGTTTCTATCAAGACGCATTCGCCAGTGAAGGAATGACGCTGGTCTTACCCGACAGGGGAGAGCAAGACTACATTCATGACAAGTACATGAACGAATTGGTCAAGGGCATTTTTCTTTCGGAAACGCGGGAGCGATTGCTGACCATCGTTGAGCGATTGAAAAAGCATGAAAGCATAGAGGCTTTGATTCTGGGTGGAACGGAATTACCTTTGATTTTGCGAGAGGCCGAGATGAAGAGCGCGGGCATTCCATTTCTGGATACGACGCAGATTCATGTCAAGAGCGTGATCGCGCAACTCTTATCATAGGCTGCCCGACCAATAAGTTATTCTTCTATAGATATTCGTGCGCGCTCACCATATCCGTTTGATTGGGTGCGCTTCGGTATTGAAAACCACTTTCTCGAACTTCAAGACGCGCGGGGAAGCAAACAGCAGGTAGAAGTATTTAAACGTTTCCGCGAACAGGAAACTTTGCATCGAGTCGGCGCGTTCCTTCGTGACGACATTCTTGAGGGCGGCATAGCCTTCGTCGGTCTTGCAGTATTTCACGAAATCGTCGAAGAAGGTCTTGCCCATCTGCAAGTATTGCTGGTCGCTTGTGTAGTGGTAGAGGTAATACGCCGATTCGATAATTTCGGGTCGCAAAGGGTATCCGGCCTCGCCAACCTCCATCGTGTGGTAGTTTATTTCCTCCGGCTCGATGCCGTGTTTCGTCCACATCTTCAGGGCGGACGCCTGCAAGCGTTTCGCCCGGCTGAGATCGCCTGAGAGAGCCAGCACCGCCGGGAAAAAAGCGTCCAACGCGCCGAACGTTGTGGCTGTCCGTTTGCCGCTCAACATATCGGCATGGCCGTACCACAGCTCCGCCCCCGTCTCATCCGCCAGATACTTGTTTGCCGCAGCGACCGATTCCAACCACATCCGTTTGCAGTCCACGTCTCCGAAGAGCCGCCAACTCTTCAGCAGGTATTCGTAGTAACTATCTATCTCGGCGCTGATGTGACTGTCGTGGTTCGTCCACTTTCCTGTCTCAACGTTTATTCTCGTCCCCACCAGGCCAAGCGGAGAGCGGCGGTTGTAAGTCTCGACAAGAGCGCGCTTGGCTTTATCGTAAAAAACGGGTCTGCGAGTGAGCTTGCTGAGCGTACCGAATTCAATGAGCAAAGTTCCGGTCTCCGCCGGGTTGGTTTCTGCGCCGCGCACCTTGCCCGTTTTGAGATTGACGAACCTGTAGGGCAAGCCGGTGGGCGAATCAAACACCGGCAACAACCTATTTCCTAAATCTTCTGCCAGGTTGAGCAGCCGTTTATCACCTGTGAGTTGATAGCTGGAAAGCAGACCGCCCAGGAGACGGATCGTGATTTCAAAGTTCTGGACAGAGATGTCTTTATCGAAAGAGAGATTGGCGAGGATATATTCTTTTGTCTTCTGAGCTTCGTCTTTGAAGCCCATGAGGATCATGGTGTCGAGAGCATCGACGGGCGTCATCAAAAGCGGCTGGGCGTACCAATCATGATAGGACTTGGTCAGTGGCCGCAGGTCATCGTGTCCCCAGGCGTATTTCTTGTATGCGTTCCAAGCGTGCAGGAACTCGGCGCGCACCTGCTCGGCGAGGTTTTGTTTATTGATGGCCTGATGCTGTGCTTGGGCTGTTGATGCGGAGAGAGCAGTTAAGACAGAGAAGATAAGGGCTGTAATTTTAAATGTCACCGCTTTACCTCGACCTTCAGGTTAGTTCGACGCATGGAGGAAGTGTTATTGAAACTCCGTTAGGAGCGAGATGTTTATAGCACTCACGCTATCAAACGTTATCTAGCTCCGTCAGGAGCGGAATGTAACTGCCGGAACATTCCGCTCCTGACGGAGCTTAGAAGGTGCTGGATTAACTCATGGGCTATAAACATCTCGCTCCTACGGAGCTAAAACTACGTTGCTGCTCAATTCTGACTTTCTTATTTTGAATTGTTAATCTCGTTACTCATGGAATAAGGAGCATTTTCGAGCGCGCTCGCCCATTCTCTGTTGGGCGCATCTCCCATTTCAAAAACAAGCGTCCCGCCTTTGATGATGTCCTCGTGACGAATGTAGCTTCGCTCATACTTCCTACCGTTGAGCGTGGCCGACTGGATGTAGATATTTGAGTCTGAAAGGTTGTGGGCGATGATTGTAAAAATTTTGCCGTTCGGCAAGTTGATAACAGCCTTTTTCAGCCCCGGCTTCCCGATGACGTATTCCAGGCTGCCGGGGCAGACCGGATAAAAGCCCATCGAGCTGAAGATGTACCAGGCAGACATTTGCCCGCAATCCTCGTTGCCGCTGATGCCGTCGGGCGTGTTGTTGAAGAGGCCGGTCATAATCTGGTGGATGCGCGCCTGCGTCTTCCAGGGCGCGCCGGCGTAGTTGTAGAGATAGGCGATGTGCTGGCTCGGCTCGTTGCCATGCGCGTACTGGCCGATGAGCCCGGCGATGTCTTCGACGTTTTTGAACTGCTCGGCATCGCCCTTCAGCTCAAACAGCGTGTCGAGTTTACTGATGAACTTTTCCCGCCCGCCCATCAAGTTGATGAGTCCCTGCACGTCCTGCGGAACGTACCAGGTATATTGCCAGGCGTTGCCTTCAGTGTAATCGCTGCCATACTCCGCATGGAGCGCATCGAACGGCTGATTGAAAGAGCCGTCCGCTTTTCTTGCGCGCATGAAGCCGGTGGCCGCGTCGTAGATGCTGCGAAAACTCGCCGCTCTTTTGTTGAACTCAGCGTAGTCGTCCATCCTGCCGAGGAAGCGTGCCATCTGCGCGATTGTCCAATCATCATAGGCGTATTCGAGTGTCTTCGATGCGCCTTCCTTCTCAAGATCAATCGGCACGTAGCCGTATTTCATGTAAGCGCCAAGCCCGCCATAAGGCGCGTAAGTGGCGCTTCGCTTCATGGCCGCGAATGCGCTTTGCGTGTCGAAGTTGCGAATCCCTTTCAAGTAAGCATCGGCGATGACCGCGACGGCATGGTAGCCGATCATTGTCCAGGTTTCGTTTGAGCCGAAAGACCAGACGGGAAGAATCTTGTGAACGCTCTGCTGCTGGTGGGCAAGCATGGATTGAATCATGTCGCCGTCACGCCGGGGCTGAGTAATGGTGAACAAAGGATGCGCGGCGCGGTAGGTGTCCCACAGCGAGAAGATGTGATAATTGGTGAAGCCGCGTGCGATGTGAAGGTTTTGATCCGCGCCGCGATACCTGCCATCCACGTCCATGTAAGTGACGGGCGCGAGCATGGTGTGATAAGCGGCGGTGTAAAAAATCTCCTTTTCTTTCCGGCTTCCCTCGACGACGATTTTTTCCAGTTCCTTCGTCCATGCGCGTTTCGCCGCTTTGCGCACGCCCTCGAAATCCCAGCCGGGAACTTCCTCTTGCAGATTCTTCAAAGCGCCGTCAATCCCGACCGACGAGATGGCGACTTTGACATAGACGACTTCACCCTGCGAGGTCTTGAAATTGAAATACGCTTTGAGCTTGCGACCTCCGACCTCCGGGTAGTTTTCCAACAGCTTTCCAGTCTTGCCGAAACCGCGATACTGCTCCTGCGCTTCGTTGGCGATGCCGTAGGACTCAAACGGCTTGGAGAACTCGATGGCAAAATAGAGATGACGATTCGCCGCCCAGCCTTTGGTCTGGCGAAACCCCGTCACGGTTCGATTATTCTCGACCCGCAGCTCAGACCACAGCACCTTCCCGTCGTAATTGTAAATACTGCTGACGAGATCGAGGATGATGTGCGCCTCCTGGCTTCGAGGGAAAGTATATTTGTGGAATCCGACGCGATTCGTGGCTGTCAGTTCGGCCTTGATGTGGTGATCTTTGAGGACGACTGAATAGTAGCCGGGTGAGGCTCTCTCCTCGTCGTGCGAGAAGCGTGAACGGTATCCTCCATCCGGGTTCTCCTTTGTGCCCGGCTCTAACTGCAAAGCCCCGACGGTCGGCATCAAGAGTACGTCGCCCATGTCCGAATGCCCCGTCCCGCTGAAATGCGTATGGGCAAAGCCGAGGATGGATGTGTCGCCATATTGGTAACCGGCGCAGTAGCGAAAGCCTCCGCGGAAGGATGGAGCGTCTGTTTCGGGGCTGAGTTGAACCATCCCGAAGGGAACGGTCGCGCCCGGGTAGGTGTGCCCTTCACCACCCGTGCCGATGAAAGGGTTGACATAATCGTATGGTGTCTTGCCATCGGCATTCGCTCTCCCCGTTGTTGAAGACGCTCTCTGTGAGCGAAGCGTGCGACCCTTGCGCTGAGCTTGCATCGTGGCCTGTGAGAGCAGGACGGCAAGAACGACGAGCACGGTGTTGGCTCTTTTCATGGGTTTGATTTTCCAATGCTCATTTAATCGGAGTCGCCCAATCTCCCATGAGCAAACTTTGAGGAACTTGCTTGAAGTCGTAGTGGCCTCCTGCGGCATTGCGGTCAAATACCCAGACCATATCGAAGCGATCCTCCGGCCAGTCCTGCGGCGCTGTCGTCTTGTTGCCCAGTATCTTGTTGGCGATTTCCGGGATAAACTCATGCTGCCAGCAGATGAGCACCACCCCGGCGCAAAGGAAAACCTCTTCGAGCATTTCCTTCGCCTCATCCTTCGGATGATTAAAGTTGATCCGAATCGCCAACTTATCGGCCAAAGGTGTGATGGTCTCAATCGGGCGTTTGCTCCCGTTGCGCTTTGTCGGTTTGGATGCGTAGAGAAACTGTGGCTCGGCGAGTGATGAATCCTGGAAAGAGCCGTTCGCCGGAGCAAAGAAACTTGCCAGCGCGCCTGCTCTTTGCCAGCCTCGGACTATCAGCGACTCTTTCTCGCGCTCACCCTTTGCCGTCACACCATACGGAGGGGGAGCACTCGAAGGCTTTTCTGCGTGGCGGATGACCATAATCTTTGTCGCCTGTCGAGGGTGTTGGCTCATTCTGTATTCCTCGCCCTGATGGTGGATGACGATCTTCTCATAGCTGTCTCCCGACTCCATTGATAGACCAAAGCCGGAATTGGGCCTCTCTCTGCTCGCACCGGCTTTCTTCTAAGTCGCTGGCGACTCTATTCCGGCGAGATTTTTGTGTCAAGATTTATCTAATAAATTCTGGTTGATGCAAAATTTGAGAAATCCCGTAGCTTTGATTCACAGCGGCTCGTATAATGAGCACCAACAGCGTATCAGCTTCGTGGCCGCTCAAGTGGAGGAGTTATGTTTTGCCCGCAGTGTGGAACTGAGTCTTCATCTGGACAACAGTATTGTCGCTCGTGCGGCGCTAATCTGAAGTTTATCGGCAAAGCCGTCACCCTCAGCGAGGCCGTCGCCCGCAGTGATCGCGGCCCTCTGCCGAAAATCAAGGAGATGATGCAGAGCATGAAGGGCGAGCAGACTTCCGAGGAAGTCTCGCGCGCCCTGGATCAGATGAACAATGAACTCGTGCGGAGCTTTCCGGCGGCAGGCGTCACCCCTCCCGCGCGGTTAGACCGGAAGGCGAAGGACGAGCCCCCGGAGCTGCGTCGAGAAAATCATCTTGTGAAGGGCACGGTCTCGCTCTTCACGGGCATCGCGCTGATGATCTTCCTGTATTACTTCTCCGCCGCTCTCGTCTTGAAAATCCCGCCCGACGCTCTGGCGAAAATTCCTTTCGAGGTCGAGCCGGTGACGCGTATGCTCTGGCTCATCGGTTTGATCCCCACTATGTCCGGGCTGGGAAGAATCATTACGGGCTTGCTCGTCAGACCCGCGCCGGAAGCTGTAGTCATCAAAGGTGGCGCACAAACGGGGCAACTTGCGACACCGGCAGGGGCAGAGCCTGAACGCTTGCCGGTGAGTGTTACTGAGGGAACGACCGAGTTGCTGAATCATAAAGCTTCAATGCCGGGTCGAAAGTAACGGCTCAGAAGCCGTCTCATGAAAGAGTTCGACCGCAAACTTCGCCTCTTCCGATGAGAAGAGTCCATCAAAGAAAGCCTGCTTGTTGTGGAATAGTTTCTTTTGTGGTATTGCTTCAGCCTCCGCACAGCATTTATCAGAACTTTGGAGAAGACCCCGAACATTGGTTGAACGCAATTGTACCGAAAGATTAAGCCTTAACATGATGGAGGCTTTTTTGCGCTGCTGTGATTCGGGAAGGGTGAGTGCTTCTAAGGACACTGCCATGAAAGGCATAAGATGATGAGTGATGAAACCATTTTTGTCTTCGGTTCTAATCTTTCTGGAAGACACGGGAGGGGGACGGCGGCGACAGCGCGCGAACACCACGGAGCAGTCTCCGGCAAAGGAGTCGGGCTACAGGGCACGAGCTACGCGATTCCGACCAAAGATCATGCGCTGCGGGCGATACCCTTGGAGCAAATCGCGGTCTACGTCCGCCGGTTTATCGAGTTTGCGAATGAGCATTCCGAGTTGAATTTTCAGGTCACGCGCGTCGGCTGTGGGATGGCCGGTTATAGCGACAAACAGATGGCTCCGCTCTTTACGGGTGCGCCCAAGAATTGCCAGCTCCCGGAAGAGTGGAAGCCGTTTCTTCCAACAGTTAAAGAAGGGAAGAACGGCACGAAGAAATAACTGGAGGTAGCGCCAATGGGCAAGGCCAATGCCTCCGGGAAGAAGGCAATACTTAACGCGATTACAGACCCGAGCCTTGAGTTCGATGTGTTCGAGATGGCGCGGCAAAGGCTCGTCAAGGTCTTCCATGATGGAGGGCACGAGCCGCTCGAAGCCGAAAAGATCGCCCTCTATGTGGTCGAGGGCTTGCGCCATGTGCCGAAACTCTTAAACGTGCTGACGAGAATCAAAGCCCCGTCGCAAGATGAAATCCTGGATGCGCTGGGGCCTGTTCTGGACGAAGCGATTGCGCTCGACAAAGCTAAACTGATGCTGCTGCGCGTGGACGAAGATGAGGAAGAGACAGGAAAGGACTAGAAGGTGATGACTGACAAACCCGGCGAAGAGACCAAAGCCATAGAGCCGACTGATTTAGTAATCCGGTTAAATACCGCGCTGACGAATGATCCGTGCGCTTTATGCGGTCAGCCCACAGACCCGACCGGCATTGATCTGTATCTGGCGGACAGGCCGGCTCTGGTTTGCAGCGCTTGCGGTCTCTTACATGCGCCAGCGCTTGTCCGGCTGCTCGATCTGGTCAGCGCAGCCAACACGTTTGTCAGAGCTGAATACGAGATGTACGGGGTACAGTCAGACGAAAAGCATTTCTAGGTTGCGCCCACATCAGTAACTCGAGACATGCCGCTCCCCATCGCTCATGGATTCATTGGCGCATCAATAATTGCCGCAACGCTTCCCGGTGCTTCGTCCGTGCGAAACTGGAAACTGCTGCTGTTGGGGGCTGCACTCTCCGTTAGCCCGGACTTAGATTACTTCTTAGCAACAAACTGGCATCGTGGCTTCACCCATTCCCTGATCTTCGCCGCGGGCGTTAGCCTTGTGTGTTTCGCCGTGGCAAGGTTGGAAAATATCAGAATGGCGATTGGCTGCGCGGTCGCTATCTTTTCGCATGGGGTGTTGGATTTTGCCACGACTAAGACAATGCCGGGTGTGGAACTGCTGTGGCCTTTTACTGACCGTAGATTCGGGCTCGGGCTGGTTGATTATTATAGCCTCACGGGTGTTGACCCGGTGTTCTTTCTTGGGAAAGACGTGTGGACGGATTTGCTTAAAATGGGGATGGTTGAATTGATAATCTTCTTCCCGATTTTTCTGTTCGTGCTGTCTCTGAAGTGGAGCATCAACAATCCTTCACGCTCTTGAAGCCACGGCTGGTGAGCGTGTGGTCGTGGTTCAGTTAGAAAGTGAGTGCAGTGTGAAGGGCGATTCACCACAGAGGCACAGAGAGCACAGAGGACGCACAGAGGAAAGCAATCTCAAATCTGCCATCTCTGATTTCTTATCTCTGTGCCGCCTAAGTGTCCTCTGTGTCTCTGTGGTGAATAATCAATTCTCCTGACACCCAATTCACACTGCACCACTGCCAAAAAATCATTGACTCGCGGCCTGAGTCGGGCGCATTATCGCGTCCTGTTCGTCAATTTTTCCAGGCTGGCCCCTAGAGCCTGCGCTTGTCTCGCACTCCTCCTGACCAGCCTGCCGGTAATTTAATGCGCTTTCGGTCTCTACAAAAAAGTGTATTCACCAATTAAGGAGTTCTCCCCATGATTTCCCTGCGTGATTCCAGGCGTTTCCCACATCATCCGTTACAGAAAACACTGGTGGCTTTGATTACCCTGATAGTGATGTTGCTGTTCACGGCCAGGATTCAGGTGATGGCGCAACAGCCGGGCAGCACTGAGCAGCAACGCGGAATGAGCTTATCGTCCGCCGGGTCGGAAAAGCGCGTAGCGTTGGTCATCGGCAACAGCCATTATGAATCTGCTCCGCTTCGCAATCCCGTCAACGATGCCAACCTGGTCGCCGCCACGCTGCGCGAGCTGGGCTTCGATGTAATCGCGCGCACCGATGTCAGTTTGCGCGAGATGCAGTTGGCCGTGCGCGAGTTCAGCCGCAAGATTCAGAACGGCTCGGTCGGCCTCTTTTACTACGCCGGGCATGGAATGCAGTCCGGTGGCCGCAACTTCCTGATTCCTCTCGGCGCGCAGATTGAAGCCGAAGGCGATGTGGTCTTGGAAGCGCTGGATTTGAACTCGGTTCTGGAGCAGATGGGCATGGCGCAGAACCGTCTCAACATAGTGATCCTGGATGCGTGCCGCAACAATCCATTCACGCGCAGTTTTCGCAGCGGCTCGCAAGGTCTGGCGCAGGTCAATGCGCCTGCCGGGACGTTCATCGCCTATGCCACCGCGCCCGGCCAAACGGCCAGCGACGGGAAAGGCGAAAACGGGCTCTACACGCAAGAGTTGATGGCGAACGTGCGCGCGCCGGGCCTCCCCATTGAGGAAGTTTTCAAGCGTGTGCGTGTGCAGGTCAAACAAAAGAGCAACGGCGTGCAGATTCCCTGGGACGCTTCTTCGCTCGAAGGCTCATTCTCTTTCGTTCCCGGTTCGGCGATTGCGACGGCTAACGCCGCGCCGCCACCCGTCGTCACTCAGCCGCCTGTCTACACACAACCCGCGACGACGACGCCCGTCTCGACTCCCACTCGTTCGTCAGGCATCAGCTTCGATCTGATTGAAAGCAACTTCCAGAGCAATTTGCTGGACGAAGTAATCAAAGACGGCCAGTCGTTTCTGGCGAGCCAGCCCGATCATGGGCGCGCCAATCTGCGCGTCGGCCAGAGTTACTTTCTGAGGAATCGCTACAGTGAAGCAGTGCCATATCTTGAAAGAGCCCTCCTGGCGGGCGAATCAATCAGCCTTCCCGTCAAGCGACATCGCAAGGCACTGGGTCTCTATGATGCCCTGGAAAATGGCGTTATCGGCGTGACCCCGGCGGGACTCCAGATGCAGTTCGGCAGCGACATTTACCAGCTACCGTACGCGCAGATCGAAAGATTGGAAGCCCAGGCCGACCCGACGCGCGGGGTGTTGATTTACTTGAAAGGCGCGGTCGTCAACAAGAAGGGCAAGAGCGAAAACAAGGACTACAAACTCTTCGCTCCGACCGCCGGAATTGTCCAGATGCGGGACAACTACGGCAATCAAATTCCTGTGGCTGTCTGTAGCGGGTGCGAATCGTGGACGACGGAAGTCGTCAAGTTCATCAATCGCAGCAAGACCGCTGTCCCGGTCAAAACAAACTGACCTTCAGTTAAAGCAGCAAGGTCTCGACACGATGCGCGTGAACCATCTCTTCACACGGCGACCAGGCGAAGACTGTGAAGCGACCGTCCTGCGACGCCACCAGCGCTACTGAGTGACGCTGATCCTGTACGAACTGCGCTGCCGATAGGTGACGTGTCCCGCCGAGTTGGACGGGATGCGTGACCGAGGACACACCGCCGACGATAGGCTCTGTCACAATCACCTGTTCGACCTGTGCCCCTCCTTTCCGGCGACTAATCTTCGCGCCGAAAGCAAGCAACTCATACTCATCACTGATGACGGTCGCGCCGTCCACTGCCGTGAGTCCCGCCGCCGCCTCGACCGCGTCAAGGAGCGCCTCCTGCCACAAACGCCTGCTCCTCTCACCAACGTCTTGCCGCATGAGGTCGGCGAGTTCGGTAAAGGGCGGCATCACAGAGTAGGAAACGGGCTGAACAATTGACTCCCGCCACGCATCGGAGCTATGGGGTACGACCAGCAGCGAGCCGCCGCGCCCGTGCGCGCGCATAGAGGCGGCCAGTTGAACGAGCACCTTCACCGAATCATCTTCAGAGGTGTATGAGCCGAAGCCGAGCAGTGGAGTAAGAAGCGCGGGACAGTCCGCGAGGCTTGTGCCCTGTTCGTCCACAATCTTGATCTGGTCGCCCTTGAGCACCACGACGTTGACGAACTTGCCGGTCTCTTGTCCGCCGCGATATTTGACGACCAGCAGTCCGGGCTCGATGACCTCCAGCACGAAGCAGAGTCTGGGAATCGTCCGGGTGGTTCCCCACACGCGCAGTTCTTCCGGGTCGCGCCAGACGCCCAGATGGATGCCGGGACGCTCGACGGCTGGCGCGAGCCGCGAGAGGGCTGCGGGCGTCAGCGGGAGTTGCCGCTCGAACCTCATCGCCTGCCCCGCCTGCTCTGGCGGGAGGAAGGCGAGAGAAATTTTCGGAGAGAAGCCTTCCTCGCGCCGTAGGCTCGCCCAGAATGCGACGTTGATGATTGCTTCTATCGCTTGAGCATCAGGCTGCGACGCCAACTCATGCTGGTCGTGCTGGCGAGCCGCCGCAAGATAACGAGCAAAGTGCGCCTCGACAGTTGCGGCGACCGCTCGCGCGGCTGGATATGTCGGTTCTGTCATGGAGAAACATTTTACCTGATTTTTATAAAGATAAGCATGAGGTCTGCTGCCGAGGCGTCACACTATCGAGTGGTTAGGCCGTCAGTTAAATTCTTTGAAGCGCCTTAAGCTATCTCAATCCACCAGCGTCGAAGATTGTATGCCTCTTGCGCTGGCTCTGGATTTAGCCCACAATTGCGCCCACGATGTCTTGCCTGCGGGTCAGCGAAGTGATTGGTCTTGAATTCATTCAGCGATTCCAGGTTGAGTAGTTGTAGCGTGCTAACACCCTCCGATTGGCCTTCCAATGGATCAACAAATTACGATCCAGGATATTGATGTCTTGCTCCTTCCGTTCCTCTTTGAGAAGCAAGAGGGCGCGGCTGAAAAGTTGCTCGCCGAGTTGATGGCTGAAGAGGTCGAACCGCTCATCACCAAAATTATTAAGCACAAGCTGAAGGTGTCTCTAAGCCAGACGCAGGGTACTGGGCGCAACCAGGATGCTCTGGAAATCGCTGGTGATGTCCGAGCCAGGATGATCTCAGAACTGCGTCGCCTCAAAGATAATCCAGACAGCAAGGCGATTAATAACCTTCATCAATACGCGGCTCTCAAGACGTACTCCGCCTGCGCAGATTATTTTCGGGAGAAAAATCCAAGACGCTGGCGATTAAAGAATTCATTGCGCCATCATTTAAGGCACAACTCACGCTTTGCCTTATGGGAGAGTGAGAATCGTCGCTGGTTTTGTGGCCTGAGCATCTGGCGCAATACAGAGCTGACGACCGAACAGCAACGTACAATTCAACTGCAACCCCCGTCAGAGAACCCGGAAGTTGCTCTGCTCCTCTCCTTGCCGGACGTTGACTTTCAGCTTTTGCCGCCTGCTGAGTTGTTGACAACCATTTTTGAGCGCTTGGGACACCCCGTAGAATTTGATTACCTGGTATCAATTGCCGCGCAACTCCGGGCAATAAGAGATGAGCCGTTGGAATCGATTGATGATGAAAGCAGTCGTTTACGCGCAAATCTGGCTGACAAAAGCGTGAGAGTTGATGCGGCGCTTGAGCAACGCTTATATCTGGAAAAACTCTGGATGGAAGTTTGCGAGCTACCCAGGCTTCAACGTGTCGCCCTGTTATTGAATCTACGCGACGCGGGAGGCGGCAGCGTCATCGCTTTCATCCCGTATTTAAAAATAGCTTCTCAAAAGGAGATGGCCGAAATTCTTTCGCTGTCTGAGGAACAATTCGCAGCCCTCTGGAGCGATCTTCCTTTAGATGATACGAGCATCGCGGAGCTTCTTGGAATCACACGTCAGCAAGTGATTAATTTACGAAAGACGGCGCGGGAACGCCTCGCCAGGCGAATGAAGGCTAGAGAGAATGTGTCAAAAGCTTAAAACCCCCGGTAGTAAGAAATGGAATGAACCTACGGTTTAAAGATAGGGAAGTGGATTTGCAACCCGAATGACGAGAGAGATGAAAACGGAGAAAGATCATTTGACTGAGCAAGAGGTCGCAAACTTTCAGCGGCTGTTGATGAACTCTGCGGAAAGGCGCAAAGTAGATGCTCATGTCGCAGTGTGTGAAGATTGCATGGGGCGACTCCTCGACCCGGCGCATTCTCCTCTGGCCTTTAACTCTCTGACAGAGGCTTTCCTGCCGTCTGCCGTCGAGAAACCTTTCCATCTTTCAAGAGAGGAATTGAAGAGATACCACAATGAAGGATTAGACGAAGCTGATCGCATCATTTTTGAGAGTCATCTGGAAATTTGTTCCGAGTGCAACACGGAGGCCGATAGTCTACTTGCCGCTGCCGGAGCAATCCCTGCAACGGGTCACAGCTCTGAATGGATAGAGAGCGCACCTGAATCCCGTTGGCGATGGCTCTCAGACCTTTGGCGTCGGCCACATCTTTGGACTCCTGCGCGCGCCGTTGCAATGATCGCCGCCGTCGGTTGTCTCCTCATTATTGTCGCGCTCTGGATTCAGAAGAGACCTGCACTTGTGCAGGATCAAGCTGCTCAAACTGAGCGCAAAGACAATCCTGCTGTGCCTCCGCAGACAGAAGAGATTGCGGGCAGTAATCAGAATAAGTCTGCTCCCACAGAAATCAATAACCAGGCTTCTGCAAACACGCAGACGGAAGAACAAAGTCCCGCCGCTTCAGGGGATGTAGTTCGCTTAAAAGACGGCAATGTGGAAGTGAGCTTTGACCGCCAGGGTCATCTCACCGGATTAGAAAAACTCGCCCCGCAAATTCAAAGGACAGTACAAACCGCGCTGGCCTCTGAAAATCTGCCTGAGCCGCGCGCTCTTGATGAATTAGCCGAGCCAAAAATCAACTTGATGGGCGGAACTGTTGAGGGCTTGCCTTTCAAGCTGATTGCCCCGGTCGGCGTTGTCGTTATCAGTAGTCGCCCGACACTGAGTTGGCAGCCCGTTGATGGCGCAGTCAGCTATACGGTTTCCGTATTCGATTCAAATTTCAACCGTGTGGCAAAGAGCAGCCCACAGTCAGCGACCAGGTGGACAATGCCCCTCGCTCTTCAACCGGGAAAGATTTATTCGTGGGAAGTGATGGCTGTAAAAGATAATCAAGAGATCAGGTCTCCGGTCGCGCCCGCGCCGAGAGCGCAGTTTAAAATAGTCGAGGCCGGGCAGCTCAACGAAATTGCCAGCGTGCTAAACGAGAGGCCGCGCTCGCATCTCGCCCTGGGCGTGCTCTACGCGCGCGCAGGCTTGTTAACCGAGGCCGAGAGTGAGTTTCGTGCGCTCTTGAATGATAATCCCCAGTCGAAAGTAGCAAAGAGATTGCTTCGGACGGTGCAAAGCTGGCGCAGTCGTTGAATCTTCTACCTTTAAAGTTATACCGAGTTGTAATCAATTCAGAGGAGGGAGATGAACCACTAAGCAACACGAAACGTCACCAAACACTAACTCCTTTCGTGATGTTTCGTGTTGCTTAGTGGTTCGTTGCTTCCTTCTTTTATGCTGCAATCTGGTATTACATCCCGTTTCCCACCACGACGAAGCCTGCCCAGTAGAATGGATGTTTGTATTTAGGATCGGACAATAGTTTCAGCGCAGCCCGGCGCAGGGCTTCAGCTTTGTTTGTCCCGCGACCTCCGGTTGATTCCTGAGCGGAGAGGAAGCGATGGAAATCTACCATTAAACGCGAAGTGCTGGCTGAATCCACTTTCCATTGGCTGGCAACGGTCGTCGGCGTTCCCGCGACAAAGAGCGCCCAGGACATCCCGATCAGGCCTTCACCCGCGCTGACGTGCCCGCGCGCAGTCTGGCATGCCGACAGCACCGCCAACTCTGCATGAAGATCGAGCTTCATAATCTCTCTCGCTTCCAGAAATCCGTCTTCCTTGTCCGTAGAACTTGCCAGCAGCAGACGAGAATAAAGCGGATTATCATTATCCAACGTGCCGTGCGTAGCGAAGTGTAGTATCTGGTAGTTCCCGGCCTCTGCTTTGACTGTCGCTTCCTGCGCCGCCGCGCCCGTTAAGACCTTGCTTGTTTTCTGCCCATAGATTTCAACGAGACTTCTCACCTCTCGCTCTGCTTCAGGCAGGGAGTTTAAAGGTAAATCCCGATAGATAGACTTCGCCTGGGCGAGAAGGCTATTGCTCAACTGAGGATTGCCGAAAGCGAGCAACGTCTGCGCGGGCGCAGTCCCAGCGCCGGTCTTGATGATTGCCGCGCCGCCTCTCTCTCTGTTTCCAACCGTATCCACAGCGCGAACGAGCGCCCCTTTCCTCTTCATCTCGCGCAGGATACTTAAAGAGTGAACATAAAAGATGCTGGCGTCTTCCAGGAAGTATCTGGTCTGACCGGATTGCAGGGCTTGAAAAGGCAGTTCCCAGAGCGCGCCAGCCGGAACAATGCAAACAGTTGTTTTACCTGCAAGCGCCTGCTGTGCGGGCTTGAGCAGTAAGTCGTAAAGCTGCTGCGCCGGTTCTCTGAAATCGAGCGAATTGGTAGCTAATTTCTGGCGAAAGTCCGAGACACGATTCGCCATGGCCTGCGCTTTTATATTGATCGGAAATACTTTCACTTCGACACTGCTTGAGTCTCCCTGTCCTCTTTCACCTTTGGTCAGCACAAACAGGTAAGTTTTTTCTTCTGTGACCACGTACTCCAGCAGGGCTGTCCTGGTATCGGGAATCAACTCTCCAATTTCATTGATAGTCAACGGCTCGGTCTCGCCACGTTGAACCTTCAATTCTGGGTGCGCCGCAAAGCTTCGGGTTTGAAAAGCCTCGTACTCAAACCTTGCTTTTTTCAAGCGAGCTTCGATGTCGGAGATGCGCGTCTGGTCAGGCTGAGAGAGCAAGCTCTCTCGTTTAAGCTGCGCATTGAGCGTTACGATTGCAGCATCCAAGCTCATTTCCTGCTCTCGTTCTTCAGCAGACAGAGCTTTGCTGATGTCAACCCGGCCATTGCGAAGCACGTCAAGCAGCGTCCTTCCTTTGGCACGTTCCGCGTAGGTCAAAGCCTGTGTCAGATCATTCTGCGCGACCAGCAAATCAACCATCGCATTGTAGGGGGCAATTCTGCCTTCCAGGAATCGTTGTCTGTCTTCTTCGCTGCCGCTCATTTGATCTCGCAGTTTCTCAATCACACCGATTGCTTCTGAAAATGCCTGACGCGCAACGTCCATCTGGTTGAGTGCGCGGCGCGCGCGCCCCAGCGAGGTCAATACTCGCCAGAGGATTTCAGGGGTATAGCTTCCTTTGCTTAAATCGACTGCGCGGGATGAAAGCTCTGCGGCCTCGGCGTACTTGCCCTGAAGGTAGCGAACATTCCCCGTCCCGTTCAATGAATAGCCAATCTGCGCACGGTTGCCGAGTTCTTCGTGGAGCTTGAGGCTGCGCTGGTAATAATCAATCGCCCGCGTGTAATCGCCCTGCACGGCAGAGACATCTCCCAGCTTGTTCAGCAGATGAGCTGTCCCGGCTTTGTCAAAAATCTGCTCGTATATTTTCAAGCTCCTCTGTAAATACTCCAGCGCCTGCGGGTAGTTGCCCTCAGCAAAGTAAGCATTCCCGATGCTAAACAACGGGTAAGCGATATTCACTTTGCTGCCAAGCTCCTCGTAACCTTGCGCGCTCCGCTGGTAATACTCCATCGCCTGTGTGAAGTTGCCTTGATGATAATGAATGTTTCCGAGCTTGACTGACATGGCGGCAATCGCTTCCTTGCTGCCTAAGGCTTCGGCCATTTTCATCACCGTCTGGTAATTGTCCGCCGCCCTGATGTAGTCTCCCTGCGCCGCATAAACATCGCCCAGACCCACGAGCGCGTTGGCAACTCCTAACGGAGAATTAATTTGCCGGGAGATTTTCAGGATGATGTTGTAAACGGCAGCCGCCTGTGCGTAGCTGCCTTTCCCATCCAGAAAACTCTCGGCTTGATCTTTTAATCCCTGCAATAAGCCGCCCGTGACGGGTGCGCCCCGCTCTTTAATTATCGCCGCGACCTCTTCATCGGTTTTCGCTGCGAGTAAGTCGGGAATGAGTTCTTCCGCCGTGTCAACAAATTGCCAGACCTTCCAGACTCCATCCTCCTTGACGAATCTGAGGATATGATCCGTGTCGCCAAACCCTTCCGCCGGTTTTCCTGTATCCGTGTAGGTCGCGCGGATTTCGGTGTAGACGCGCGCCGTGGCCTTGTCTCCTGCGAAATCAATTTTGCGTAGCAGGTTGACGCTCATTGACTCAATCCGGGTCTTTTCATTTCTGGAAAATTCCTGCTGGAAGTACAGCTTGAATTCGGGAAGGTACGGAGAGCGTTCGCTGAACAATGAGAAAAGTGCCGCCGCATCTCTGGTCGCATAAGCCCTGTACCCACTCATAATCACTTTCTGGATAGCTGCCTCGTCGTCTGTTATCGCCTGCGCAGATGTTGTGAGAGGCGCAAAGAGAGCGAAGAAGATGGATAAGCTGATCCTCAAACAGAATGACGGCGGGCGAAGATTGATGCGTAGCATTGCGCTGACCTCCGGGGAGCTTACCAAAACGAATTAACCGAGGGTTTCTCTTCCGCATGCGGCGTGAATAGACGATGAGCATATCACGCCGGGATGCCTGGACGTTCGACTTAAATATCTCCTGAAAATCCCAGCCCCGTAGTAATAAGCCGAAACCTCTCACGGTTTATTACCATGTGAGGAAACGCTCGGCGCACAAGTTTGTGTTGAGCTGTGGCCTCATGGAGAGCTAAGTGCTCCAATCCTTGCTCAACAAATCAAAGCTGGTGAAGGGAATCTAATTGAATGTCTAAAGCTACTCTTCTGTTATTCCTCATCGTTGTCTGCGTCTCTCCGGCCTTTGCGCAGAGCAGCACTACCACCACTGACCAAACTCCTAAAGTTGAATACTTTGTCGGTTATTCGGTGAGCGGTTACATTGACGAAGAAAAATCGCTGGTCATTAACAACCAAAAATTCTCACCCTTCTTTAACGATCAGGCTGGCGGCCCGTCAGGGTTTGAGGCATCCGTCATCGGCAACTTCAACCGTTACGTCGGCCTGAAAGGTGATTTTTCGATCTACGTCAACAATCGTCAGCTAAAGAACGGGACGTTTACCAGTTGCGTCGGCACAGCCTGCACGTCGAGCCTTCAGGATTATAAAGTCAATTCGCGGGCGGCGTACTTCATGGGTGGGCCGGAAATAAAAGGGCGCAACCACACACGCTTCACGCCTTACGCTCATGCGCTCTTCGGCCTTGTCCACTCGCGCACGGAATTCAGTACGTCAGGCACTTTCAACCTGTCAGATAAAGCTTCCGCGACCGCGTTCACGATGGCTTTCGGTGGAGGGCTGGACATTCGCGCGACGAAAAGAATCAGCATCCGAACGATGATGGATTACAACCCGACTTTTTTGAAAGGCTCGGAGATAGACGCTCGCGAGCGACAGGAGCATGTCCGCCTCTCGCTCGGCATTCTCTTTCACTGAAAACCCGGCAGCGCATTCATTTCATCTTAAAAGGGAGAGACAGAAGATGAAACCAAAGACTTACTGGTTATTGCTCGTCGCAGCAATCGCTTTGTTCTGTTTGGCTGGCTGGAGCGGCCACGCGCGGAAGGCAAATGCTTCGGAGAGCAACAGGGTTTTGTGGGAGTACAAAATTATCCGGGGCGACAGGGCATTGACGGAAGCAACGCTCAACGATATGGGAATGTACGGGTGGGAATTAGCCCTTTTCGACACGGGCGAGCGCGGTAACGGCTCGTTCGGCGGAACCTATTACTTCAAACGTCCGAAATAACTGTGCGTTGATTTTTGCAGCAACCTCTCCTTTAATGTAGCTCCACCAGAAAGGAGCGAGAGCCTTTTAGACTTTCCCAGCTTCCGAGGAGCAGCGGCCTCACAAAATTTATTCATACCTTCGTGCACTATCTGTCTTGCCCCAGGCGCGGTAAAGTTCCGCTAGACGTTGGCGTGTTTCACTCAGATCGTACTGCTCAGGCAGGACGCGTGCCTTTTCCGTTTCGTAGGCTTCGAGCAAAATTGTTTCGGCTTCCGTGAAACGGCGCTGCGCCGTGAGGCTTTCGCCCAGCACGCTCTTGAGCCTGGCTAAGTTAAAGACGCGTTCCGATTGCTTCAGCCGCTCAATCTCTTCACGCAAGAGGGCTTCGGCGCGCTTCGCTTGTCCGAGTTTGTTGAGGCTTGGAGCTAGATTAATTGCGCTCGCGTGAGGAGCGCCGGGGAGGTTTGGCTGTGCAGCGAGCGCTTGTTTGGCATGAGTGATGGCCTGTGCATAATCGCCATGACGGTAAGCCAGGAGGGATTGCGCGTTGTGAACGGCGGGCGTCATATACGGCTTCGCGTCCTGGCTTTGTGCATGCACGCTCAGCTCCCTGATAGCGTTTTCAGCCGCCTGATAATCGCCTTTGATAGTTTTAATAAATGCGTAAGATTCCAGGATTGACCAAAGAACGGGCGGTTGTTGTTTGAATTGTTCTTGAACGATTGGGATGATTGTCTCCGCCTGCGCGTAATCGCCTAAGTTAATATAATCTCTGACCAGCACAGACCACGTTAAGCCAACCATGAAATGGCTCTCGCCGTAGCGTCGGCGAAACTCCGCCAACGCTTCGCGGTCTAAAGCCAGCGCGCCCGCATAATCATTCTTAAATTCCCCCAGGGAACTCGCATAGTCCATCATCATATAAGGCAGGTCGTTGCCTTCGTCCGGGTGGCGGCGCTGGGTGGCCAAAGCTCCGGTGAGCAGGCGTTCTTGCTCCGCGAAATCGCCCTGCGCGTGGCGCACGCCGCTCAGGATGTACATGCTCTCGGCGACCTTCGCGCTGTCCTCGCCATACAGTTCCAGCCTCTGGCGCAGCGCCTCGCGCAAACTCCTTTCGGCGTCGTCGAACAGTCCCTGCGTGCGGTATGAGTCGCCGATCTGCTGGTAAATGTCGGCGCGCAAGTCAGGCTCGTCGCGGAAATCCTCGTCAATATGTTTCTCTATATCGCGCATCGCTTCCAGCACGGACATGTCGCGCCGCCCGCCCGCGCGCCCGAACCAATCCGGGTTGGCGTAAGAGAAAATGCTCTGCATGAAGCGGTTGATCTTTTCCGTCCTGGCCAGCGCGGCCTGCGCTTCCGCGCTCTTGGCGTTAGCGATGCGCGCCTGCTCTTGCGCCTTTCGCGCCTGCCAAATGGTCGCCACGATGCCGCCCAGCAGCGTTAAGAAGACGAGACACGCGGCGGCGACACTGATCCGGTTACGCCTGACGAACTTTGAAGCGCGATAAGTGAAAGTGTCTTTATGTGCGATGACCGGAAGCCCGTCCAGATACCTCTGTATATCCGACGAGAGTTGCTCCGCGGACTCGTAGCGACGCTCTCGCTCTTTCCGCAGGGACATTAAGACTATGTTGTCTAAATCGCCCGACAGGAGATGGCGCAGCCTGTCCGGCTGCGTATCGCGCGCGCTACTGACGGATTCGGGCGTGATGGGAGTTGGCGATGCGGAGTCGCCGCCCGGCCCGACGACCTCTACCGAGTTAATGGCCGCGCTTGGCTTCGTAGGCTCTTGCTCGCAGATAACGCGGGCGAGTTCGTGCGGAGCAGTTTCGGTCGCCCGGTACGGGCGATGCCCCGTCAACAGTACGTAGAGCACCACTCCCAGGCTGTAGACGTCGCTTCGTGTCGTCAGCTTCTCGCCGCGCACCTGTTCGGGGCTGGCGTAATCAGGCGTCATCATGCGCGTCTCGGTGCGCGTCGGCTCTGAAGCGGAGAGGTCTGGACTCAGAACTTTGGCGATGCCGAAGTCCAGGAGTTTCGGCACGCCCGGCGTAGTGATGAGGATGTTCGAGGGCTTGAGGTCGCGGTGGACGACCAGGTTCTGGTGGGCGTACTGCACCGCCTCGCAGACTTTGCGAAACAGTTCGAGGCGCTGTTTGATAGAGAGCCTCTGCTCATCCGCATACTTGTCGAGCGGCTGGCCTTCGATGTACTCCATCACGAAATAAGGCAGGCCATCGTCAGTCATGCCGCCATCAAAAAGTTGCGCGATGTAAGGGTGGTCGAGCGAAGCCAGGATTTGCCGCTCGTTACGAAAACGGCGCACAATCTCTTCGGAGTCCATGCCGCGCCGCAGGATTTTGACGGCGACCTGTTTTTCAAACTGGTCGTCGGCGCGCACGGCCAACAAGACAAGCCCCATCCCGCCGCGCCCGATCTCTCTGACGATTCTGTATCGCCCGACCAGCGCGCCCGCTTGCAATCTGTCCGGCTCGCTTTCGACGATCTTGAGCGCGTCCTCGACCGCAGGCGTGTCGAAAAAATCTCCAGCCTCACGGTGCGCGTCAAGCAGCGCCTCGACCTCATCACGCAAGGCCGGATCATCAGCGCACGCGCGTTCGAGGAACGTGGCGGCGTGTTCGGGCGCGACGCCGAGAGCGCCGTCGAAAAGCTCACGGACTTTTCGCCATCGTCCTGCGTCCATAGCTTTAACTGTTGATTCGTTGGTAGAGGAAAGCCTTCGCCGAGTTCCAATCGCGCGAGACGTTGTCTGGCGAGATTTCCAGGAATTCGGCGGTCTCTTTAAGCGTCAATCCGCCGAAGTAACGCAGTTCGACGATCTGCGCTTGCCGCCAGTCGAGCCGCGCGAGTTCTTTCAGCGCCTCGTCGAGCGCGACCAACTCCGAGGCGCGTTCCACGGAGATGATTGCGGCCTCATCGAGCGCAACGCGCTCCATCTCGCCGCCCCCGCGCCGCGCCGTGGCGCGCGCCCGTGCGTGGTCAACAAGTATGTGCCGCATCACGGTGGCGGCGATGGCGAAGAAGTGCAGGCGATTCCGCCAGGTGGCGCTAGAGCGGCTGACCAGCTTAAGGTAGGCTTCGTTGACGAGCGCAGTGGTTTGCAGCGTGTGATCCACGCGTTCGCGCCGCATGTAGCCCGAAGCCATCATGCGCAGCTCATCGTAAACAAGCGCGAAGAGGTTGTCGAAGGAAGCCTGTTTACCGCCGCTCCACTCATTGAGAAGTCCCGTGATGTCTTTCGAGGATTCCACCACCCTGAACGCTCCACGCCTGATCGAAGCTCTCGGACGGCGCGGATTATATCACTCGCTAGCTCTGTTCTCCCCAATGAGATAGGAAAAAGGCGCGCCCGCCCGTGCGGCAATCCGCATCGTTTTCTCGCTTGAGTAAGTAGAAGAGTAATTCGGCGCAACCTGACTCCGACGAGTTAGCACCGCCTCTCTCCGTCTTTAGGCCAAGGTTCGTTCGTTAGATGACCGGAAGGTTAAATTCTCAAAAAGGTTTCCGCCATGAATCAACTCTTGCCTCCGTCTCACATAGTCGCGCGCCGTAGGTTTGTCCTCCTGGCTGCGCTGCTTCTCGCCTCCGCGGCGCTCGCTGGCTCTCTGCTGGTGCGCCACGTCGCGGCGCAGACAGCGAACAACTGCGCGCTCGATCAGACTTTCGGCAACGCGGGCCGCGTCAACACCTCTTTCCCAGGCGGCCTCGACATGGCCAACGACGTGGCCGTGCAAGCGGACGGCAAGACGGTCGTCGCGGGCTATTCGGGCTCAGACTTTGCTCTCGTGCGCTACAACACGGATGGCTCGCTCGACCAGACGTTCGGAGTGGGCGGGCGCGTCAACACGGACTTTCCCACGGGCCTCGGCGGAGTTGGGAACGCCCTCGTCATTCAGACAGACGGTAAGATCGTCGTCGGGGGCACGGCCACCGACCCGGCCAACTCCTTCAACAGCGTCTTCGCCCTTGTGCGATACAACACGAATGGCACGCTTGACCCTACCTTCGACACGGATGGGCGCGTCACCACTTCATTCCCAAACAGCAACGCCACAATTAATGACCTCGTCATCCAGCCCGACGGCAGGATCGTCGCGGCGGGCGTAAGCGCCGACAACACGATTTTCGCCAGCGTCTATGCCCTTGCGCGCTACAATACGGACGGCTCGCTCGACACCTCGTTCGACACGGACGGTCGCGTCACGACGGATTTTCCGGGCTTCACTTTTGAAGAGGCACACGCCGTCGCCCTTCAGACGGACGGCAAAATCGTCGCCGCCGGTCTCGGCAGCAGCAGCTTTTCGCTCGCGCGCTACAACGCGAATGGTTCTCTCGACAACACTTTCGACGGCGACGGGCTGGTGACGACAGCCTTCGGCGGCTCGTTTGAAGAGGCCAACGCGCTCGCCATCCAATCGGACGGGAAGATCATCGCTGCCGGGCAGACGGCCTTGAGCGTCGCCTCTGAAGATAACTTTGCGCTCGCGCGCTACAACACGAACGGCACGCTCGACACCTCGTTTGACACGGACGGCAAGGTCATCACGGATTTCGGTCTCGTGGATGCAGCCCATGACGTTGTGATTCAGACGGACGGGAAGATCGTCGCGGCTGGCAATGCGGGCACGATAGCCGGAGGCTCTTTCTTCGCTCTGGCGCGCTACGAAACCAACGGCGCGCTCGATAACACCTTCGACACGGACGGTAAAGTCACGACGGACTTCTCCGGCGGGCGTTTCGGGCTCGGCGCGCTCGGCGTGGCCCTGCAAACAGACGGCAAGATTGTGGCCGCAGGCGATGCCAACATCACAGGCCAGCGAGACTTCGGCGTCGCGCGTTACACTACCACGGGCGCGCTCGACACCGCAGGCTTCGGGACGGGCGGGAAAGTCATCACGGATTTTGCGCTCAACGAAGACGCCATCTCGGCGCTCCTCGTGCAAGCGGACGGTAAGATCGTCGCGGTCGGGCGCGCGCAACTCCGAGTCCGCATTCTTCAAGCGCAGGACCCGAACTTCCAGCTTGCGCGCTACACCTCGACGGGAGCGCTCGACACGAGTTTTGGCGCAAACGGGCTGGTCGCGACAGACTTCCCCTCCAACAGTGATGACTTCGCATTCGCCGCCGCCCTGCAAACCGACGGCAAGATCGTCGTGGTCGGGCAGACCGGCGCGCACTTCAGCCAAATTTCGAGTGCAGACACCAGGTTCGCTATCGCGCGCTACAACGCGAATGGCACGCTCGACACCACAGGCTTCGGCAGTGGAGGTCTCGTCACAACAGACTTCGGGACCACGCACGATACAGCGTTCGCCGTCGCCATTCAGTCCAACGGCAAGATCGTCGTCGCGGGCACGAACGGCAGCGACTTCATTCTCGCCCGCTACAACGCGGACGGAAGTTTAGATACGACGGGCTTCGGGACAGGCGGCAAGGTCACAACTGACTTCGGCGGCTTTGATTCCGCAAAGGCTGTGGCGATTCAGACGGACGGGAAGATCGTCGCGGCTGGCTTCTCCGGCGGGGACTTCGCCCTCGCGCGCTACAACACAGACGGCACGCTCGACACAACAAGCTTCGGTACGGGCGGGAAAGTCACGACCGATTTCAGCAGCGGCAGTGATGACATCGAAGGACTCATTATCCAAACGGACGGCAAACTCCTGGCCGCTGGCTCTGCGACTCTTCCGGGCACAGGCAGCGACTTTGCCCTCGCCCGCTATAACACGGACGGGCAGCTCGACGGAAACTTCGGCGTGGGCGGCAAGACGACGACAGACTTCGGCGGGTTCGACGCGGCCAGCGATGTGGCCCTGCAATCAGACGGCAAGATCGTCGCCGCAGGTTTATTCTTCCAGACCGCAGCCGGGGCCACAGGCCCGGCGGCCTTCTTCGCCCTCGCGCGCTACAACCCGAATGGCCAGCTCGACGCGACTTTCTGCGCCGCAGGCCTGGCCACCACGGACTTCTTCGGCATCGATAACCAGGCCAACGCAGTCGCCATTCAACCCGACGACAAGATCATCGCTGGCGGCTTCACAGACACGGGCAGTAGCCTGGACTTTGCCCTCGCCCGCTATCCTGCGGCAATCACGGCGACTGTGCAATTTTCAGCCACATCGTCGCAAGTGCAGGAAGACTGCACCAGTTTGGCAGTCACCGTCACGCGCTCTGGTGATACGTCAGGCACAACGACCGTCAGATACTCGACCGCGGACGCGACAGCCACACAGCGAACAGACTACACCATCGCGCTTGGCACACTGACTTTCGCCCCCGACGAGACCCAAAAGACCATCAACCTGCTCATCAACGAAGACTCTGCCACAGAAGGCAACGAGACCTTCACACTCAGTCTGAGCGATGTCAGGGGTGCTAGTCTCGGAACACCCGCGACGACCACCATTCAGATCATTGACGACCCACAGGAGCCAGCCGGCAATGCCATTGATGATCCGGCACCCTTTATCTGCCAGCAGTATCACGATTTATTAAACCGCCAGGGCGAACCCGCTGGCATCCAGTTCTACCTTAACATTCTGGGCGGCTGTCAGCCTGGCGATACCGAATGCACCAAATACACACGCGGCGCAGTGACCGCCAACTTCTTCCGCTCACCTGAGTTTACCCAGAAGAGTTTATTTGTGATGTACCTCTATCTTACTTCCCTGGGTCAGAGACCAGCGACCGACGCAGAGTTGGCAGACCCTGCCAAGAACAGCTTCGAGCGGCCACACTACATAGAGTTCATGACGGATTTGCAGAGCATTTCTGATCCCAACGACGATAAGGCTATCGTCTCAGCTAAAAAAGATGCCCTCACCATTGCCTGGCTACAGCGCGCGGAGATTCAACAAATCTATAGCGGTTTGTCGAACGCGGCATTCGTGCAGAAGCTGGAGGACACGGCGGGCGTGACACTGGCGAACCACAATCAGTTGGTGACGGATTTGAATAGCGGGGTCAAGACGCGCGCACAAGTGTTGCGATTGATTGTTGAGAGTCCAGAGGTGAACACGAAGCTCAAGAAGCCGGCGTTTGTGACGATGGGGTATTTTGGGCTGTTAAGGAGAGACCCTGACCTTCCCGGTTATGTCTTCCACAACAACCGCTTCCAACTGGCGGTTGAAATGGACATGCTACAAAACATCATCGTGCGCGGCTTCATCGAGTCGCCCGAATACAGAAGCCGCTTTCAATAGTCTGGCTACAGATTCCACTTGCTGCCCGCGCGCGCGTCTCCTGCGGCGCAGAAGATGGAATTCGCCAATAGATTAAAGAGCCGAGACGGTTAAAGAAAGAGCGGGAGCCGTGCAAATTTTTTCTAAATGCACCGGCTCCCGCTCTTCTTAAAATCTCCCCACAGTGGACACGTTTGGAAATTTGTTCCTCTCGCCGGACACTTGGGTAATGGAAAATATAGAGCAGTTGAGACAGATATTTTCACCGCTCAGCGTTTGCACCAGAACCAACATTTCTATGGGCAGTCCTCGCAACAGATTTCGGGCGCAGCCACTAGACGTGATGTGCGCAAGATGCGGTACTGACCAAGCTCCTGCGATAGAGGATGAATGAAGGTATCCGGCGTTGGGCCAGCGAAAATGTACTGGTCGTATCTGGGCATCATTTCCACCGCCAGCACGCTCAGGCCAGTGTCACCCGCCAGATTGAACTGCTTGAGCAGTTGGCTGATTTCATTTTCCGTCCAACCTGCGATGCCGGTCGAGGGCGCATCAATGTTCACCATGATGCTGTTGGCATTCTTGATAGGCATTAATGATCGTTGTGCCAGAAAACTCTCCAGGTTTAGATTCTTTTTCGGTTGCGTGTATTGAAGCTTGTCCTCGGATAAAAGGATGTTGCGGGTCTGCTTGCCATCTGCCTGTTTCACTTGCGCATAGAGCATACACCAAATCTCCGTTTTCGGAGGCTTGCTCGTGACATTCTTTCCGTTGAAAAGAGCCTGCGCATACTGTGCTGTCACGGTAATGCCATCCGGCGTGCGATCTACCAAACACTTGAGCGGAGGCGCAGGATGCTGTACGCCGTTGACTCTTGTCGGATGACCGAATCGGCCATGCGCCGTTGACCAAATTCTATCCGTATGTCCCACGCGCAGTTCGTAAGTGAAGAAGCCAAACAACTCGCCTGACTCATTATGAAGTCCGGGCGGAAGGGGTAGTAAATAATGAACTGGAGAGAATGGGATCATGGGTGACACAGGCTCGCCCGTTTCAGGCTCCATCATCTGCATGGCATTAATTCCCGCGTTATCGTTGCCGTGGTCTTTAGTGATGACGCGGATTAGTTCAGGATCAATGGCTAACGGAGGGTCTTTCTGTATTACTAATAACTGGTCGGGATTCGCGTAACTGAGCAAGGGGTCGGGCGCATAGGTCAGCACACGCGCAAAGCAAGTATCGTTCGGGTCTTGCACAGGCTCTTTAAACTCAAACCATAAGTAGCGCTGCCGAACCGTAGTTTCAGAATAATCTTCGCTGTGCCTGTAGGGTGAAAGAGCTATGCCAGCAGCTACAACTTTCAACACCTGCGCCGGAATGGTGGTCACAGGCAACTGAAGGTCGCGCATAACGGATTCATTCACCACCGAATCGTTTGAGACAGCGGGAATGAAGTTCGGAATCAGCGTGTACTGTGCGTCAATGGTATTGGGAAACGGACGCGCTTGAGTGGTCGGCTTATCTAAATCTTTCTTCGGCTCAACGGCATCAATAAAAACGATGCGCGTCAGGCTTCGGTCAGGCCCATCCGTGGCTGTCCGGCTGGCCGTCCTAATCAACCGGACATAACCCACTATTTCGTTCTCATTGGTGTCATCTTCGCCGGTAAACTGTTTATCCCGGATTATCTCAATGCCTGTCTCGCTCATGCCGTCCCAAGTCCAGTCGCGGTTTATTTCAAATGACAGCACACAGAGCCAGTGATTGAAAAGATCACCCTTAGTCGCAAAGGTGAGCGAAGAATTATCAGGCGCAAGGGTGTGACGGATGCGATTGCTGCAACCAAACTGAATGCGCTCGCCCGGCTTGCCAATTAACGTTAGTCCCTTGAAATCTAAATCAAGCTGCGATGCCAACCTCTGCATCAACGTGCTCTGTTCGAGTTCTTTCCCCTCGACAACCTCAGCCACTATCGTTAGCGCGTTAATGACCTGCGGTGGGTCAGGTTGGAGGTAAATGCCCTGCAATTGTCTCGATTCGAGGTCTTGCCTGAAAAACTCTTGTTCCTCTGTAGCATTCTGTCTCACGAAAAACTGCACAGGCTCGCCCGTGCGCACGAATTCTCCTGCAAACAGAGTCTCTGCGAAGCCGAAGTATTCGAGGCTATCTTCCTTCTCAGAGCAGACCGGAAGCAGAGTGATGCGAACATCGCGTGAGGTCGGCAAGACGATGGGGTTATCGTTGTTGTTAATATCCGTCTTGGAAAGATTCAAGTCGCCTAAGTCTGCATCTATCTCGTCATCAAATTCAATGACGTTGGCGTCGCGGTACTCAAGCTCAAGTGTGAAGGGTTCTTCCGGGTCAGCCGAAAAATTTCGGAAAGTAGTGTAGAGCGGAATGAACGCCTCGCGTTGATTGAGTGAAGCTAGATTATCAAGGAGCAAGGTTCTCAACTCGACGATGACCATCATTTTGTCAACGTCTGGATCGAAGTAGCTCACCTCGCGCTGTTCTTTGATGGTTTCCTTGTTAGGGATTTTGCCAGTGTGCAGAAAAGCCTTGTCATCGAGCAGCTTTTGAAAAGCGACCTGGGTGTCCATCTCCGTAAACAGCAGAGCCGGATAACCGAGGCGCGGGCGCGCAATCTCAAAAGAATTGCCTTGATAGAAGACAACTGTTCCAGAGTCAGGCGCGGGCTGTGGTGACAACGAAGTGACCTTCAACTGCTTGGGCGCGACAAATCTCTTGAAGATAATGGAGGAACTTCTTGCCGGAGCGTCGTTCAATTCTAACTCTTCCAAGCGGGGGCCGCCGCCTGTCAGGTCTGCGAGGCGAACGCGAAAATCATATTGACCGCCGTATTTAAGTTCTAAGTTTTCGGGAAGCAACGGCTCATACAGACCGCCGACTTGCCCCGGATTCTTCTTGATGTTTGCGTCTTCATAGTCGCCGGGCTTTGCCAGCGCTCCTGATTCATCAAGGAGCGCGGCCCTCGTGTCGGGCAGCACGAGCGATGGGCCATACCATTGTGTGAAATAGCTTGGCAGCCAGTAGAGCGTGTCATTGGCAGCATTGATCTTTGTCGGATAGACCTGAACGCCTGTTTCAATTCGCAGACCGGCATTAGCGATGTGTTGGCCTGCGAGAGTCAGCTCGGCCTTGTTTCGCACGATGACCAAAGAATTCCATTTATCCTCATTGCTCTTTTTGACATCAACTCGGTACGTGTAAACGCCCAAGGGCGCATCTGTGCGCTTGCCCGGAGTCGCAGGGTCTGCGAGCACTTGACGGTTTTGCCAGATGAGTAGTTGCTCGTCGTCCCATCCGAGTCGAATGCCTACGTCTTTTTGCACATGAATGCCGTCCGGTTCTTCGCTCAAGAGATTCGCGCTCACAGGCTGCGCTGTATGCACAATCTTCGCAAAGCCGTCGTCGTAATCTGCAACCTCGATTTTGAGCGTATCAAAGTCGCCGGTTGGTTGGAACGGGCCGGGAACAACGGGGAAGAGAAGCGCGGCAAACACTTGTCGCTTCTCTGCAATCGGCGGGATGCGCGCCGCATAGAGTTTTAGTTCCGTCGCGGGACTGAAAATATCGAATTCCGTCTTGTTCGAAGTTAAGTCGAAATAGACCCAACCTCCATCTTGAAAATAATCGGCAGCAGGCAAGGTCAAAGTCAGTTTGTGTAAGAGGCCGATGCGCTCAAGCAGAAGCGGTTGACGCAGGCAGAAGGCAATCACTTGTCCCCACGTAATCGTTTCGGGTGATGGAGGGAAAGGCACTTTGGGTTGCGGCGCACGCTTGATGGCACACTGATAACTATCGTCGGTCTTGGCATACTGGGTTCGCGGAATCGTGAAATTGAAGGCCGTCCGGTATGAGACCGGCAGGTATTTGCGTAAGCCGTCACCCTCGTCCCAGGGGTCGCCTGCGCCATTAGTAGTGACAGCCCCTGTATCCTTAATCTCGAACTGCGCGGCGAGTCCTTCATACAGCGCGGGAAGATTCGGGGGGAAGGCGAGCGTTGTGGGAAAGGGTTCAAGTGTCGCTTCATTGCCCAGAGAGTTGGGGTCGGAGAACGGGTAGGAACTCAACCCTTTGATAACCGTTGCTCCCAATTTTAAGTTCGCCGCGATGAAGCTAGGCAATTTAACCGAGTTGCCCGGATTCAACAGGCTATTGAAGGGCGTGAGCACATTGAGCAGCCTTTGAGTCGGTATCAGCAGGACGTGTAGGTCTAACTGATTGCCATCAATGCGCTGCGGAAAAGTAAGGATTCTGAGCTTTTCAAGTAAGAGTGGCATGATGTGTCTCGGTTCGAGCGGTTAATAGTTCTAAGAAATTTGGCGCGATTCCTGCCAGGTCTTTGAGAATTCAATGTCAATCACCCACAGAATTTCGATGTCTATGGAGAAAGTGACCTGCGCGATGCAACTGGTTTCATCCCCTGTCCGTTTAATTGACCCTCCGGCTTCAATCTGGATGGTCACTCCGACCAGACCGCCGCAGATTTCCGCATGGCCTCGAAAGAGCATCATCGCGCCCACCTCAATGACCGCGCTGCTGACGCCGACAGTAATCTCCATCATGTAGAGCACAGAGACGTTGCCGACCACCGGAAGCCCGACCACCAATTCGACGCCGAAGCCGAATTTCATGCGCAGGGAGATGCCTGCTTTGGAATCAGCGGCGATTCCAAGATCAACCTGTCCCACCGCATAGACGCTGGCGGCTGCCAGTGAGAAGCACATCACTTGTATGCCGCCATGAAAGTTCACATAAGCGCCGCAGGCAGGTACCAATTGTTTGAGATCGGTCGGGATGGCTACGACTTCATTGAAGTAGAATCCAACTTCCAGGCCTGCTTCCAGCTTCAATGGCGGATTCGGATTGATAGAGAGTTGTGTGGGAGAAGGAAACTTGATAACAGGAATTTCTTGCGAGCAGTGAAACTTATATTCCCAGTTATCCGGCGAATTGCTCATTCCTACTTTCATGCCGTCGTCAAAGTCGTCGCCGGTTAAGGCTTCGAGAACCCGCAGAATATCCTTCACCGTCTCAAGCAGAGGGCCGAATTGCAACTGAGGCGTGTCATACTTGGGATTGAGGCCGCTCGACGCATTGAAGTTTCCATCCACCCACATCAACTCCTTGAACGGGCCGAGGTCAACAATGACTCTGATGCTGGACAAAGCCGCTTTCCACTTGTCTGCGAGGGCGGCGACCGAATCAATTCCAAGTTTCAGCTTGCCGCCCGCGCCGCCAGTGCTTTTGTATTGAACATAAATCTTGAGGATGTCGGGTTCATCAATAAAGGCGTACTCGTAGTTGGATGGCAGCAGGCTGTTGAGATCAAGAGTTCTGTCGGCCATCTTCATCAAGCCTTCGCCTAGAATTTCGACCTCCTTTTCCGCATTAGTGAGCGCGAGAGCATTAGCGATGTTTGGAAACACACCCTTTGAATTAAGTAGCTTATAAGCATCTGCGAAATAGGTCGCGTTGCTCGTGAGCTTCTTAACGTTCGGCGCGAACTGCGGAATATCGAAGAGTAGTTTCTGCGTGCCTGTTGATTGCAACACGCCGAAATTTATCTTTGAGACAGCCTTCACGACATCGGCAGGGTTGGCAATCTTGAAGGTCGGGCTACTGTTGGGCTTGATGAGCGGGACGGTTTGACCTTCTTCGACAGGTTTGACATCTCCCGCGTCCGTCTCTTGTTTCACAACCGCCCATGAGCCATCGGGAGGCAGTATCAACGAGCCGCGTGCTGCGGTGGCAAAGATGCTCTTGTTCGCGTTATCGAGCGCGGGATTAACGTCCACGCGAGAAAGGCGCATTCGCTGTTTCGAGTTGGCAACATCAATGATGCAATTGACGGGACCGCCGAGAGACCCGTTTTGAAACTTGAGTAGCTCGGCAAAGACATGCGCGGGCACGAGGACGGAGGAAGGCGCAAGCTGCACATAGCCGAGCATCTTTCTCGATTGGACTTTGAAGTCACCGTATGCGGGGTCAAAGACGCCGCCGCTAGTCACGTTATCAAGATGCACGTCCGCGTCGAAGACAACCGCCTGCATGTGAACCTTGAGCGAGTCGTCCGGGTTGTTCACGTCCTTGAATAGCTGCTTCCATTTGGCTACCGAGAAGCTCAGGACATTCGCAGGAAGGTCGGGGTCATTTATCTTGAACGAGGAATTGAACGATCCTCCGTCTGGAAAATCCTTTATCTCGCGGACATTGGAGACGCCCTTCACGGGCTGCGGGTGGAAAGTATAAGGATCGTCAACCTGAACGAGACCAGACTGGAGTTTGATCTTGTAATCGAAATCATAAAAGCCGTCGCTTTCCGCCTTCCATCCCGAATCCGAGCGAAAGACATAACCGCTAGGCGAACGCGTCAGCGTGATGGTGCGAACAACATGAACGCCGAATGGAAAGAGGATGCTGCGCACTTGTATAACTTCGCCCGCCGTGCGTCCGACCATGACATCGAATTTCGACTGGCTGACATCCGCTACCACCGCATCCGGGTTGAGCCAATTACTGAAGATCGAAGCGCCGTAACCTGAGAACTCTATCTTTTCAAGCGGGACTTGGGGCTGGTTGTTAAAGAACTTCCCGTTGAAAATCTCCTTGACCGTCAGTCCCAATGTGCTTCCCGGAATCGGCGCACCGAAAAGAAACCACTTGAGGTTGTCCAGTTGAAAAGTCCAGCCTTCAAACGAGTGACTCTGATTTGGGAAAGGGGACTCAGGCGCAAGCGCTTTGATTTGCAGCCCGCCGCGCACGCCCTTGAATTGCGGCATGTTGAAACTAAGTTGCGTGTTCTCGTCAACGGGGGTATGTGGCTTGCGGTTGAACTCGGCCTGAGCAAGCAAGGCAAAGGGCAGCGTGAACACCGAATGCAATTGCCTCGGTGTGACCTTATCATGGAACTCTTTCAGAAAATGCTTGGTGACGGAAAGAGGTGTCAGAGGAACGAGGTAAGGACTTTCAGAAAAGATGCGAGTCGGGATGCCGTCGTTTTCATAGACAAGGATGCCCGGAGCTACTGTCACTAAATCCAGAGGCTCAGGGCTGCCTTCTATTTCAAGAGGGATGTTGATGATAGGTTCCCAGGAGATTTGTGGCAGCGTCACGGCGCGCACGTTTCGAGCAGTTGCGACCACATCCATGTTCAGAATTTGTAGCTGCATACCAGAGCCTGCAAACGGCCCGCCGGACGACAATAAAGCATTCACATTACGAATGGTCGTGTCGCCGCGTTCATCCCTACCAACCTGCAACGCCGTTCCCAAACTGACGCCCATCTGGTCTGCATTGCTCGATACGTCGAGCAGCATAAACGCATCTATGGCGCGCAGGAGGTTGGGCACATCTCGCGGCGGCGTCGTAGCCGCCCGCGCTAGTCTGTCAGCAGGGAGCGGACTAAACGCCGCAGGGTTTTCCCCGGCGAAACCTCTTTCCGCATGACTCAGGGCGGAAGTAAGCGTTTGATCTACTTGAGCCGCTTTGTCCTTGATATGGTCAAAGAGCGGATTTGCTTCTAAATCTTTTATTGCCGATTGGATTTCGCCTGCGCCAATAGCTCTGCTCGCACGCTCTTGAACGCCAACATCGAGGGTTGAGCGCAGGACGTTTGTCTGTGTGGATTGTTCGAGCGAAAGCATCGGGAATTTCGCTTCTTCGGTGGCGAGGTTGAGACCCAGATCACGATTGAACGTGCGCACTCCGGCTCGAAAGTCCACGCTCGGCGTTTGCTCTCCTGCCTCTGCGGCTACGAATTCAACTTTGGCTTGAGGCGGAGGAGCAAAAGCTATGGTCTGGTCTAGCGGCGCAAATCTGAAATAGACATAGGCCGGGTCGTCAATGTCTTCGCGCTCTGCCTGCTCCACCTCTTCTCGCTCACGCCATTTGACGAAGCCTGCGATCCCCATACCCACTTGATTCGATAAACGCCCTCCTTCACCACGAGATGACCGTGCGGTGTAGCTGGCAACGTAAGGGTCAGGCAAGGTCGGCAGGTAGAGAAAGACGCCGTACATCAGCGCCACGACGCCCCTCGTAATATTATTGACGCCCCTCGTAATATTATTATCGTCCTCCAGGTTGCCCTGTAGAAAGAGGCTGAACGGGCGAGTGACACTGAACAACGCATTGCGCAGAATAAGCGAGTGGCGTTCAAACGCATCCAGCTTGTTCACATTCCCATCGAACAAGAGGTCATTGTCCAGCAGAGTTGCGAGAAAGCGTGTTCCGGTTTGCGAGATACCTGCAAACGCAATTGACGATTCAATCTTGAAGGGCGAGCCGTTAGCATCAACAGGACGATCAAAGGCTGCTTTGTGGCTACAGAAAAAGAAGACTGCTTCGGTGTTGTTGGTAGAGGAGATGAAGATAAAGGGAAAGGCTTTGCCAAAGCCGAGCGTGATGTCCGAATGATGCGGACTATTCAAGTTTCGCCACAAGACCCAACGCAGCTTGCCGTAAATATTCTGGGCGAAAAAATCTACGACTGTCACCAATCCCGGCTCGACGATAATCGCCGGAAGACCCAGCTTGGTTCTACTTCCTATCAAGCCTTTCCATCTCGCGTTGATGCCTTTCAACAGGCCGATACATAAAGCGCCCGTGCCTGCTGCCTCGCCTAATTGCGACGGATTAATCTTTGCGGCAGGTAACAGCCAACCGCTATTGCTGCCAATTTTCGCGCTCTCAGCGAAATTGCAGAGTTTGGAATCCGATGACTTAATCTGAAAGCTACTGGAAGAACGAGCATCGGTTGTGACCGAGTAGGGAATCAATATCTGGCTGATTCCGCTCACCCAAATCGGCGCGGCCTTCTTGTATTTAAACTCCGCTTTGCAGCCAAAGACCGTGCAGGATGCGTCGCTTGGCGATGGGCTACTTTTGATCGGGTCGAATTGCAGATCGAACGTCTTGGGCAATTCGATGCTGGCTTCGCTGGCATCAATACCAGCCTCTTTGGAGTGTGCTTTGACCGGATTTTGATCGAGATCGAGATGAAGCGTCGCGGTGGTGTTCGGCTTGATAAAAATATCGTCGGCAATTATTTCCGAGTTTGCGGAAAGCTCAAGCGAGCCGCCTTTGACTTTCAAGCCCGTGAAGTAGTCCTGCAACGCGGAGTTTTTCGCAATCAGGTCGGAAGCAATCCAAACGCTGCCCGGTTCGATTTTGTAAGTTTTCCTCGCCGTGAGATTGCCCCACAGAGGAATCAGCAAGGCCAGTTTATTGCTGCCTTTGATGTGCACCTCAACCAGTTTTACTGGAAGAAAGAAATCAAACCAGACCTGAATGCCATGCTCATCAATAAAAGGTCCAAAGCTCTCGGAAGCGGCAAGGCCCGTCCCCCAAACTGGGACAGAGTTGCCCAACAGATTGCTGCGAAAATCTGTCTCGCGCCGGAAAACGAGCGGCGATGTTCCAGCTCGCTCAGCCAGCTTTGGGTCCTCAAATAAATGCTTCAGGTGGCTGAACTGCTCGGTTGAGTCCGCCGCCTCGCGCTCTGCATCCTCTGCCGCTTCGTGATGCAGGCGATTGCCGGAGACAGTAAACTCCGAATCTCGTATGAGATGCTCTGTGAGCCGTTGTTGCAATCTGGTCAATTGATCGCTGCTTGTTTCCGAGGCAGGTTTCAGGTTGCCTGTAAGCTGTTGCAGCCTACCTAGAATCTGAGATTTATTCATGAGGCACGACCTTAAAGTTGAGCGAAACGTTTTGAGTTTAGGAATTAACGCTCAGGGTTGGGGGGAGATGCTTCCTCCCGAATATTCAGCGAGAAATGAATACCGAACCTGATTGAACCGCTTGGTGAAATATAGCCGGGCCGGGCGGCAAGAGAATGAAAGGCCCTTGATGCTGGTTGAGAATGATTGTTAAGGGATGAGCAGCGAAATGAGACAAAACTCCCGAAGCGATCATTAAGAACGCGCGCACTTTAGTCTTCTGAAAAAGCGTTGTCAAGGATTTTCTACTTAACTCCCAAACTCAGAATCGTAGACTATTCGGAGCTTAATCACGCGGCGCAGAGCGGCTATGCCCACGCGCGTCTGAATTTACTCGCGCCGCTTCGAGCAGTAGGCGTTCGCAAATTCGCTCATTGTCTAGCGCCTCGCACAAGATTATGAGGCCGCGCACCCGCTCCTCATCGAAGAAAGACGTGGGAAATGTCTGCACAGGTTCACTAGTGGGAGTGAAGATGTAGAAAAACCTTTGTCTGCCAGCCGTTCATGTCACATTCATCGAGACAATAAAGAGCGTTAAAGGTGGGCAAATCTTAGCACGTGCATGGCCACCTTCTCTGGGAGCTGAAAAAGCCCCAAGCGGCCTCTACAGGCAACAGGTTGTTCCAGCAGGCGCACACTCGACAAGAGAAAACCGTAAGCGCCATCGCCCACTGGTAATGGCAGGCGATGCTGTTCCAGAAACGCCTGCGACGAATCACTATTCAATTCCAGAATATCAGCGATCTCGGCGACAGCTACGATCTTGCCGCGCGGCAGCATCCAAGGG
This sequence comes from Acidobacteriota bacterium, assembly GCA_032160705.1. GTDB lineage: Bacteria > Acidobacteriota > Blastocatellia > Pyrinomonadales > Pyrinomonadaceae > QHXM01. The sequence goes on from JAVHVE010000056.1 coordinate 53,605, forward strand.
CTTTCGTAACCGTAAAAGTAGGCAGTCTCGAATGCAATCCTCCAGGGAGCATGTAGAGCTATAATCCCACGATGTTTGGTTGTCCATCCACGTATCTCCATCGTCTTGACTCCGCGCACGATCATATCCAGCCACGGTTGTCTGATGCTGAGTCCGTAGAGTGTTTCCATGCAACCCCTCGTCACCCCCTGAGATACTTGATGAGTTCCCGCGCGAAACGTCCGTACAAACTATATGCCGCGCGCGTTGATTGGCCTATGTCTTCAGGGGAGCACGGGAGTAAACTTAAATCGTAAAGATAGGAAAAAACAAATTCGCTCGGCTTCATCTTTCCGATCATGTTAGCGAACTCATAAATGTCCCCAGGGTTATTTTTGACGACTCTGTAAAGCGGCGCTTTTCTGTAAGCTCCGGGGTTATTAAAGACGCGGCGCGTATCGAAAACATAATGGCCCGCAGTCTCCGGCACTCCGGCAATTTCCATCGCCGACCGGCGAATCACGCAGGGCATACAGAGACCGCACTCTCTGACCTGCCTGGACGGCCCGTGCCGCTTCTTCAGCCAGTGTCTAAGCATCGCCATCTGCTGCCCCGCATATTCGCAGGTGATTGTCCTTTCGGCCAAATGTGCGGCTTGACGCAGATATCTAATCTCTTCGGCTTTAGTCAGCTCAGAGAAAGGGTTACGAACCACGGGCTGCGAGTCGAAGGGCCAGAGGGCTTGCAATAGAGACTCAAATCGTCTCAACGTCTCAGGATGCGCATGGCGAGTGGAGTTCGCGCCGCGTTGGTTAGCCTTGAAGGGCAGGTTGATTGCAAGGACGCCGTTCTCGTTAAGAAATATTTTTGAGACTCCGAGTTCCAAAGCCGCTGCGCCCGCCATCGAGAGAAAAAGCACGGGGCGCGTGCGGCGCGACGTTTCGGGAAACATACTCCTCTTGCCGCGAGCATTGCGGTCGCTGGCGCGAAAAAGAACGTTGACGAAGTGCGGCTCTACCTTTGCGAAACCGAGAGCATCCTGAAGGTCATTGATCTTACGCTGGACGTATTCAATACCAGGTGGAGAATGCGAGACGAACACGGGCGTCTCCCCGCGCTTGAAAGCGGCAGCCGCCCCGCACAAAGAGTCCAACCCGTTTGAGAAGAGATTGATCGAAGCATTCTGCGAAGTGAAATCAATCTCTCTTCGCCTGCGCGGGGCGCGTCGTCTTAAAGGTGTGAATTCAAATTGCCATTCATCTTGCGAGGCAAACTCGGCGAATTTGACGACGCGATCTCTAATACCACTCCATCGCTCCGGTTCTTCAACAGGCAACACGACGGTTAAGCGGCGCGTTTGCTGGCCGAGGTTTCCTCCGCGGCGAAACGCCCTGTCGGCTAAAAATGCCGCCTGACCGACGCGCAAGAGGTCGCGCGCCAGAGAGCTTTGAAACTCAGAGCCGCCGAAGGAGAAACGTACCTTTGAGAGATAATTTCCGGCGTGGCGATTCTTCGCTCTGAGTTTGAGCGAAGGATGACCCTCACAATGTATCTCGATCATTCTTCGCCTTCTCCTTTGAGCATCTCATTGATGGCTTTATCGAGAGAAGATAAAACAATTTTCGGATCGGCCTTGTCGCCACTGCTGGCTGCCGCAAGCCGCATTGCGTACTCGGCTAGGTCGCGCGCATCCCATGATCTCAGTTCGATCTCAGTAAGCGGGTCAAGGTCGGGGTTGCGCTCGCGGAATCGCAGGGCTGCGAAATATGCTTGGAAAATGTTTGCTATGTAATGTTGGAGCGTGTACGTCCAGAGCGCGTTCACGTCGTGTCGGGAGATTCTTGCGAGAAACGTCTCTGGCAGCGGGCCGTCGAAATCACGTGCGGAACGCTCAGGCCATGCGAGGTCAGCCAAAGCCTGTGCGAACCCTTGTAGGACGTAGTCATTGAAGTCTGTGAAGACGGGCACTTCCGGCTCATCCTCCGTGGCATGGGAGGGCTCGCCCAGAATTTCTTGAACGCGGTGGAGGATGGCCGCCGTTAGCACCAGAAAGGTTTGTGGGGGAGTCTTGGTCTTTGCGAGCGCAAAGAGGCCCGGAAGATTCTGCTCGCGGCAAACTCGCATCAGCTTTTCACCGAATTCCAAGACGGCAAAGAGCGCCGCGTTGTTGGTCAGCGCTTGCTCGCTGTCGTTGTTGCGCGCGGTACGTAACAGATACAGCGCCCCAGGCGATATTTCAGGTGGCCCTTCAGCGTTTGACATCGGGAATTCTCACAGAGGAAGAGAGTTCTGAGAATGCGACAGACGCCCCGCGAACAAACTCCACTGACAGCGACTCTTGAGCGAGTTATGTACACGCCGAGTGGCCGCAGCGACACTCTTCACTGCTTCCGCGCTTTGCCGCCGCTGCGCAATGTTTGCTGCAATAAGCTTCCGTCGAACTGCACTTACAGGGACGATGTCTACATCCGCCTTCACCGCCGCCGCCCCCGCCGCCTCCGCCTTCGCCTCCGCTCCCCCTCTTCCTGGAATGGGGCGTACGAAAAGCTTTGTCTCCTTCCTTCTTTTGCGCGTCCGTTACGCCGGGACTATTTCTTTGGCTGCCCATAATATTCTCCTGCCGCGTGGCCGAATTGCTCGACTTCGCCGATCCACTCCCGCCATTTCATGGGATCAACGGCATGGCCGAGCCAGCTTTCAACGAACTCTCTTGCGATGACAGAGACCTCGTCTGCCTCAAGTTGTTGTTTAGATTTCTCTAGTTCTTCAAGGTATTCAAACAGGATGCGCGCCGCACGGCGAGCGTCCGTACTGTATCCGGGATGAAGCGGCGGCTGGCGCGCAGCCTTCCATGCTTCTCTCAGTGCTGGCAACACTGCATCAGGATGAAGGTTCCGTATCGTGTGAGAACGAAGTAAAAGCAGGTCGCGCAGGACGCGCATTGACCATGCGTCGCCCGCGAAAGACTTCAGAAAGCCGATGGCTTTGTCTAAGCGTGCGGTCGCCTCCTGATCGCTCATCTCGGAGAGGTCGCGCCAGGAAACCTCGACGATGTGGCCTTCGGCAATCTCTCGTTGGCGCACGTCGCCCGCCGGTCCTGCTTGCTCTGAAGATTTTTGATAGGCGTCCCGCGCTTTGACTAGATTTTCTCTGGCCTCCTCCTCTGTCGTGAAGGGCTTGCGCCGGTAGTAGCGCGCTCTCTGGTAATAGCAGAAGGCACGGTCGCCCGGAGAGTCGCCGCCGGAGGCGAATATCTCGTTGGCCTTGACCAGCCGTTCCAGCATCTCGTCCCAGTTTTTTTCTTGTCCTTGCCAGTCCAGTTGAATATCAACCCACTCGCAATCCGCCAGGGCTTTCATTCGCTCCTGTCCGAGTTGGCCGAACTCGGTTCCGGCTTGATCCAGATCGGATAAAGCGCCGGTTAAATCTTGCAGCCAGAAGCGACGATGAAGGGCGCGATTATAGATCGTCAGAGTGCGGCGTCGTTCTAAATCACGGAGAGTGAAGTTGGCCTCTTCCTGGTGTGAAAGATTCTCCCGCGCGGCGTCAATCAAGCGTAGAATCTCATCGTAGAGCGCCGTTACTTCTTCCTTCAGCGAGGTGTCGCCCGAATCTTTAATCAGGGAGGCGCGGAGAATCTGGGCGTCAATCTCGTCGAGCGTAGTCAATCCGCTTTTCTCTGCCTGTTTGATTAACTCCTGGGCCTTCTTCCCCATGCCCAGAATGTGTGCGGCCTTCGCCAGCTTGAGCCATTCGTGAGCGTTGGTCTCCTCGAAAGAGGACTCGGTGAGCAGTCGTTCCCATAGTTTATACGCTTCATACCAACGCCCGTTGCTGAACAGCCAGTCATGCAGCAAGAGCGGCAAGGCATGGGCCTGGGCACTGTATTCCGAGCTTAAGAAGACCTGATGAATGTCCTGAAGGAAATCTATGCCTCCCGGCTTCTTTGCCAGGTTGATGAAAATCTCTTCTACGCTTTCTGTTTCGTCAGAACTGATTCGGTCAATGAATCTGTCGGCCAGTGATTTCGCCGCCTCCGCCACCTTCTCCTCATCGCTTTGCAGCGAATGCATCAAGATTTGAGGAAGTCGAAACCAGGGCGACGTGAGGCCAAAACGGGATTCGCGCAGGAGCAATCCTCTTTGAGACAGCTTCAAGAGATCAGGCCACCGGGTAGCCACGTACGCGCTCGCCAACTCTGAATCAACTCCGTTCGGCAAGTGAACCAGCGTGTACAAAACCTCCCGCTCAGATTGCGATAGATTACGCGTGAATCCAGATAAAGCCATTAACGTAACCTCTTTATCTCCGTCTCCCGATCTCCGCAGTAGATCGAGCGTTCCCAACAGCCCTGCTGTTTTCTCGTACCATGATTCGGCCTGTGCTGCCTGCTCCTGGGCGAAAGATTCGACATATTTTATCGTTTCTTCCCGTGATAAGGGTAATACTTGAAGGCCGTCCGCGCCAGTTGTCAAAGCCGTTTCGCCGATCCTGATGACCAGCGAGTGATTCAACGCCTTTGCTTGTGTGCAAAATTCCGGCCAGAACGTTTCCTCCCCTTCTTGAAGATTGTCAAGAATAAGAACCATCTTATTCATGTCTATAAAATGCAAAAGCTGGTATATCGGATCGCCGGGCCTGCCTTCACCGTCTGCACCTCTCGGAGCTGTCCAATCCAGCAGGGGCATCCCGGCAACGGTTGACTGAATTTCTTCAGTCTGTTTGCGCAGAATTTCCATCAGGCCCTGAGCCGTCCGGGGCATTTCCTGATAGCGCCCGAAATCAACATACAGTATCGGCCTGATAGATGTGTCGCTCATGGCTATCGCCTCTTGCAGAGCGCGCCTGGCGGCGTAGCGCACGGCTGTCGTCTTACCCGCATAAATTCCTCCGGTGACTTCTCTTAACCCGACCACCCCGGACTTCAAGAACTCATGAAGAGGCTCGTCCACCTGCGGCCTCTGAAGATAGATGTCGGGCGGTGGAATGCGGAACAGCATCGCTTCCAAGGTGGGAAGATAGCCTTCGATAATCGTTGCGAGTTTGTCCGTCTGCTGGGGAGCATCTTCAGTTAAGAAGAGTGCTGGAAAAGACCAATCGGTGAAGGCGTTCGCATCGGCCTGTGTCGGAGCCATACTCTTGCGCCCTTCCGCTACGGACAGAGCGATTGCTCCGGTCTCAAAGAATCGGTCCAGGGCCGTGCCGAGAAATTCTTTAGCCAGTAGTGCATTAACGCTGCTCTGCATGGCGACGACGGACATAATCCCCTTTTCAATCAGAGTCACAGCGCCGGAGTGAGCCGCCGGTCGCTCCTCAAGATGAGTCTGGTCACAGGCGATCAAAAGAACCAAAAAGGTGCTCGCATGTTCTGTCAACGCATCGGCCAGCAATTTGACCGGATGCCATTCTTCAAAGCGTAGCTGCGGAACCCCCTCAAGCGTCTGTCCATGACAGACGACGATTAAAACATTTGGCCGAAACTCTTCAATCCCGGCTTTGAGTTCATTGAACTTGGGCGTGAAATCTCCTCCGAGGATAGACCCATAGCGGAGGCGGGGCCGCTCTTTAAGCGTAGCTTCGATTGCCTTGTGAAAGTCCGACGCTTGAATCGGAGCAACATCCGGCGGTTGGGAAATGCAATAGAGGACGCGCAATCGCTCTGTGGTCGGGTTAAATTGAGTGGTGCTGCCGCCTATGACTCTCGCAAGTAGAAGTGATGCCAGCGTCCCGATGAGAGGTGTTTGCACGCTTGCCCGACCAGTAGCGATTGTTACTCCTTCGGCCAACTCCCAGGGGATATTAATCAGGAGCGGAAGCGACGACGCGTCTCCGCGAATGAAGATTTCAGAGCGCTGACGGGCGCTGTTATCTCGTGCGAGGGCTGCACCCAGTTGTATGTCGAAAGAGCGTTCGGCGGAGAGAAAGTGGTGTAGCCCCTCACGAATATTCTGTTCGGGTTTGGTGCTTCCGGGCTTGTTCCGGTATCTCCCGAGAAAGCTTAAAAGGGCAGCAGGTGTCAATGCGCGCCCCCAGCTTGTCTGCCGCTCATCAAGCCTCTGACCGTCTATTTCCAGCGAGGCGAAGCAGGTATCACCGAGGGTTTTCTTTAACGAGTCCCCTGCGAAATAAGAGAACAATGGCTTGTCTCTATGCCACGGGACTTCGCGTCTGATTCGGAAGACTATCTTGGACATCTTGCCCCTCAAGTAGAGGCTATTGCTGCCGCACCTTTAACCACCGACTGCCAGAAATATCCATACTGAAAGGCGACAAAAAGGATCAGAAACGCTGGCTCATTCTGGTATAACCTGAGAGAAGAATAGAGTCCCTGATAAGTGATTCCGCAAATGACCAAGGAGATGAGACCGAATTTCCAAAAACGGTTCCATGAAAAGTCGGTCGCAACTGCGGGTTGCGAAGTAGGAATAGGTGAGACTGTGGGTTGCGGACTAGGCGTTGGTGTGCTCGGCTGGGTTGTCGTGCTTCCTTGTTGAGACTGGCCTGCAGATGAGCTACCCGTTTCGGCAGCCGGACGCAGACCCGTCACATAAAAGCTCGCAACAATGCCCAAAATAATTCCCAGTAACGAGATGGCGATCCTTGAGCCGGAAATCCCATTAGCAGCAGCTCTGGTTGTCGGTGCTCCCAGTCTTGGAGTAGGGGTACGCATCAGCAGGTAATTTGTAACGGCGGACACGGCGGACATGGTGAAGTCTCCTTTTGAGAGAATAGAGATGAGAGAGCATCTTATGGTAGGGCCATTTGGGAATTAAAAAATTGTGAGGCTAACCAAGCTCAGCTATAGTTAGCTGGTTAATCGCAAGAACGCGAAGACAGCGAGGAAAAATGCTTGAGCCAGCGTGCAAGAGCATAAAACCTTTCCATATATCTGTCAATACACAGATGCAGGCACAGAGGGGCGTTTCGGCCAATATCTACCGTGTTCGATTGCGCCCTATGATTCGCCTGCGGTAAATGGTAGTTACGATCACACAAGTGATTGGCTCACTACTGATTTAAGTGGATATCTAGCTTTAAATTGGTCTGAAAACCGTAGTTAGGACTCGAACCATGTAACCGCCTGCGCTACTTGCTTTAGAAAAATCTCTGCGAAAAGGGGTAACGTTTCAGTTCAGCGATTCGAACTTCACCTGATTCACAGCAACCTTTCGCCAGATTCCATCAAACCCTTTGACATGATAACCGTTACGAACGCGGCCTGGATAAACGAAAAGGTCGCCGGAATCCATCCCGGCGACCTTTGTTCAATCTGGCTCCGCAGGTAGATCAGTATCCGGTGAGAAGGTACGCAAGAGGAGATAGTCAATCTCATCAATGCTGCTGTGCGTGTAGGGCATCCAAACCTAATTGCTCAGACAATTTTACAGAGAGCCACAACCTATTTTCAGTTCTTAATGGTTCAGCGATCTTAAAGCCCTCAGTGTGATTTTCAAGAAAACCTATTGTGGAAAGTGCCCTGACCGTAATCCCATTCAGACACAGCAAGACATATCTCAATAGACATTTTTGATGTAGGTGTGAATCAACGCGCGAGTTAAGCAAAACGGGCGGCCGCGAAGCCGCCCGTTTCCTGTTTAAATTTTCTCCGCAGGTAGGACTCGAACCTACAACCCTTCGGTTAACAGCCGAATGCTCTGCCATTGAGCTACTGCGGAAGATGCGCCCCAGGCATCGCTTGAAAAGATGCGTGCGTGGAGCGCAGGATGATTTTTATAACAGACGTTCAATCAAGGGTCAAGCGCAGCCATCCGGCGTTAAAGGAAGCGTTGCGGCGAGCCTATCGCAGCTTGCATGACGGGCTAAAGTGAGGGAATATCTCTTACCGCTGAATTACCGAAGGCACAAATCGGAAGTTCTTAAATCTTCGCCTGTCGCGAAATTGCCGGGAGAGTTTGCATGGAGCGCCGCACGACCGCCTGGTATAGCCAGAATCTTGGAATGGAGATGCCGCTCGTGGCTTATGGCCACAAAGGGTATCCGCTGTTGATGTTTCCGACAGCCGCCGCAGATTATCTTGAGTACGAGAGGTTTCTCCTCGTTGATGCCATTCAGCCTTTGATCGAAGCGGGCAGGGTGCGCGCTTACTCGATCAATAGCGTCAACCGCTACAGCTTGCTCAACGAACAGGCATCGCCGCCGTGGAAGGCGGAACTTCTGACGCGCTATGACCGCTACATCATGGACGAAGTTCTCCCGTTGATTCGCAAGGATACAGGCGATTCAGGGGCGCGTCCCATCACGACGGGCGCAAGTTTGGGAGCGTTTCTTTCCGCCAACGCTTACTTTCGCCATCCAGACCTGCTGCGCGGCGTCATCGCCATGAGCGGCAGCTACGACATACGCTCCTACCTGCGCGGCTACACGGACGACAACGTTTACTTCAACAACCCGATCCAATACCTGTCAAACTTGAACGACGACAACTACCTGCCGCTCTTGAGGCGCGCGGACGCAATCTTCATCCTGTCGGGGCAGGGAGCTTATGAAGCGCCGGAGAGAAGCCGCCAACTGTCACAGCTTCTGACTACGAAAGGCATTCCACACACGCTCGACCTCTGGGGACACGACGTCAACCACGACTGGCCCTGGTGGCGGAAAATGTTGCCTTACTATCTGGACAAGCTATTCTGAAAAGCAGGAGACAGAAGACAGAATACAGAAGTCAGAAGGGATCAGGCGGAGAATCGCATTCACAGATTTTCTTTTATTCTGTCTTCTGTCTCCTGAATTCTGACTCCTGCTTTTACGGTTCGTCCGTTCCCTTCTTGCCTTTCTTCTTCGGCGCTTCGACTTCGCGCGGGCGGGTCGCGGCGGGAGTCTGGGGAGCGGTGTCTGCTTCGGTTTTCTTCGGAGCAGAGGTCGCGGGCGGTGCAGCCATCGGCGGCGGCAGTTCGTCCATCTGAGGCGCGGGCGGCAGCGTGACCTGCTCCATCTTCGGCGCGGTAATCACCGCCGGGGTCTCTTCTTCATCGCTCTTCGCGCCGGGACGTTTCGCGAGTATGTCCAGGCGGCCTTCCATCATCTCGCGCTGGCGCTGCTTCTGCAATTCCTTCATATCTTCGGGCTGCGCTGGCGGCTTTTCAAAATCCTCTTTCGGCTTGTCCTTCATAAAATCCTTCATGAAGGCGACAAAGAAAGGCAGCGCGCCGTGCCCGCCCGTCATGTCATTGCCGAGATTTTTCTTTCTGCCCGGAAAGCCCATCCACACGCCCGTCACATAGGTCGGCGTGTAGCCGATGAACCAGACATCCGTGTGATCGTTAACCGTTCCGGTCTTGCCCGCGACGGGAATGCCGATGGCTTGCGCTCCCGCAGCCGTGCCGCCCCCCGAAGTGACGCCGCGCATCATCGAAACCATCGTCAGCGCGACATACTCGTTCATCACCTTGTAGGTCGTCTTCTCCCATTCTTCGAGCACGTTGCCGTCCCTGTCCAGCACCTGGCGAATCAGATGCGGCTCGACGCGCACGCCCTTGTTCGGAAACGCCGAATAAGCAGAGACCATTTGATCGAGCGGAACTTCGGTCGCGCCGAGTGCCGAAGGAAGGTACGGAGCCATCGGCACTTTGATGCCGAAGCGACGCACCATCTGCGAGCCTGTCTGGATGCCGACCGTTTGCAGCAGGTGAACTGCCGAGACGTTGAGCGATTTGGCGAGCGCAATCTTCAAAGGCACGTTGCCGTTGCTGGTCGAGCCGTCGTAATTGTGCGGCGTCCAGTCCCCAATCTTGATCGGAGCACCGCTGACTGTCGAATCCGGCGTCATGCCCCACTCGACCGCCGCCGTATAGATGAAAGGCTTGAAGGCAGAGCCTGTCTGCCGCTTGGCCTGCGTCGCGTTGTTGAACTTGTTGGTATAGAAGTCGTAGCCGCCGACTATCGCGATGACCTCGCCGGTTTTGGCGTTCAAGGTCATCAGCGCGCCTTCCACTTCGGGAATCTGCGTCAATTCGACCTGGAGGCGGCGGTTCTTCTCGTCCACCTGCTTGACTTCAAACTGCGCCAGGTAGCCGGGCTTGAACTCCGTCTTCGGCTGGCGTCCTGACCATCCCATGTCACCCGCCGTGACGGTCGCCGTATAGTTGCCGAAACGCACAGTGGCCTCGTTCTTCGCCTGATCCACCTTCATCACGAGACCCATGATGAACTTGCCCGTCTCGTATTGATTGCCGTACCAGTCCGGGTGTTTGTAGCCGTCGAGTAGTTGCTGTGTGGCCGGAGCGCCGCCCTCTCCGGCGATGATGTTGTAAGACGAACGCCAGCCGCTGTGCGAGCGATCATACTGGCGCAGTCCCGCTCTCACGACTTCAACCGCCTTCTTCTGCGCCTCGACGTTAATGGTCGTATAGACTTTCAATCCGCCCTGCGCGACGCGCGTCGTGTATTTGTCTTCCAACTGCTGACGGATCATTTCGACCGGATAAGCGAAAGCCGATGAGCGCTCCTGCGTCTGATAGTAAGCCGTGTCGGCCAGCTTGATGGGCCTGGCCTTTGCGGCGTCAACTTCCGCTTGCGAGGTGAAGCCGTTCTTAGCCATCTGATCGAGTACCAGGTCACGCCGCTCTTTCGCTTTGCCCGGATTGACGGTCGGCGCAAATTCGCTCGGCGCTTTTGGAATCCCCGCGAGCAGTGCCGCTTCTTCGAGATTGAGGTCTTTCGCCTGCTTGCCGAAATAGGTTTCGGCAGCCGCTTCAAAGCCATAAGAGTTCGCGCCCAGAAAGACGTGGTTGGTGTACATTTCCATGATCTGGTTCTTCGTATAGAAGCGTTCGATCTGGAGAGCCACGAGCCATTCGTTCACTTTGCGCTCAAGCGTTTGCTGTTTTGTCAGAAACAGATTTTTGGCAAGTTGCTGCGTGAGGGTTGAGCCGCCCTCGCGGCTGCCCGTCTTGAAATTCTTCCACGCCGAGCCGATGATGCGTATCGGGTCAATGCCGATGTGCTCGTAGAAGCGCGCGTCCTCAATGGCGAGAATGGAGTTCTTCACGAGCGGCGGAATCTCCTCGAATTTGAGCGGGATGCGCTTCTCAATGGCAAACTCGCCGATGATGGTCTCGCCGTCGTCCGCGTAAATGCGCGTGACCACGCTCGGACGATAGGTCGCAAGTGATGCGACCTCCTGCGCCGCTCTTGAATAATTGATCTGGTAAGCCGCTATGATGCCGGTCAATCCTCCGGCGGCAATCGCCAGCAGCAGCACGGCTGGCAGCCAGAAGCGGCGAAGGATGTGGCGGCGTCGCGCCGGGGGCGTGATTCTTTGGCGCTCCACAGACGGGGTCGGGCTGGGGTCTTTGGAAGACATAAGAGAGCAATCCTTTTCAAAACAAGGCGCGAGGCCAAAAGGGATGCGCCTCGCGGCAATAGCGTTTCGAGCGATGGGGAGAACCTACAGTTCGCCTGACTGGGGATTATATCTCAACTCTGGTATAATCTACACACTCGCTTATGGGGGCGACAGGCTTCGACAGGAGCCATGATCGTTGACAGGATGCATGCCGGGCTTTCCTTGTGCAGCTCGTTAAAAAGCATTGGGAAACACAATTGCCAATAACAATGAATTGGCTCTCGCTGCCTAATTAAGCACCGAGACGTCTCCGCCGCAAGTTGCTCATGCGCGTGGATGGAGATGTAACTTCAGATGAGCTGGCCTGCCCTTTCGGTCCGTGAGGGCGGGTGAGATAAAGTCGGACTAGCTTTCAGCAGAGGTCTTCGTCGCTTCACTTACTCTGCCGAAAGCGAAACCAGTGAAGAGAAGCGGCTAAGCATGTAGATTCCTTCAGCGGCGGTTCTTGGATCAGGGTTCAATTCCCTGCGCCTCCACCATATTCACTTAGGGATAAAAATCCTCCCGTTTGAATCAAGACCTTCCAATCGGCATTTTTGACAGCGGCGTCGGCGGGCTGACCGTCTATCGCGCTCTGCACGAACGCCTGCCGGACGAGCATTTTGTTTATCTGGGCGACACGGCGCGCGTGCCTTACGGGACGAAATCGCTTCAGACGGTCGAGCGTTATGCGGTTGAGAATTCACTGTTCCTCGAAGCGCACGGCATCAAGCTTTTGGTTGTCGCATGCAATACGGCATCGGCGCTCGCGCTGCCCGCGATTCGCCGCGCCGTCGACGTGGACGTAATCGGCGTCATCGAGCCCGGAGCGCGCGCGGCGGTCGAGTCTTCATCTCGAAGCGCGGAAGCGAGGAGCATCGGCGTGATTGCGACTGAGGCGACCATCAGGAGCGGAGCTTACCTCGGCGCGATTGCGAAACTCGCGCCTTCCATCAAAGTCATTGAGCGCGCTTGCCCGCTCTTTGTGTCGCTCGCGGAAGAGGGCTGGGCTGAAACGGACGTGTCACGGTCGGTTGCTGCGGAATACTTGCAGGAGATTAAGGCGGACGGGGTGGGAACGCTCGTTCTGGGCTGCACGCACTATCCTATCTTGCGGCGCGTGATTCAGGAGACGATGGGAGACAGCGTTCTCTTGATTGATTCCGGTGAAGCGACAGCGCGCGATGTCGAGCGGCTGCTGATGGCGAAAGAACTCTCGCGCAACGCGGTCGAAGAAGATCGGGCGCGCGAGCGTCATCTATGCGATGATCTTGACCATTTTTATGTGACGGATGCGGCGGAAAGATTCAGCCGCGTTGCCGAAAGATTCTTGGGAAGCGCGCCTTCTATCCTGGAGGCCGTTGAGGTTTGGGGACACGATGAGCTTCGCACGCACTGACGGACGCCGCACAGACGAATTGCGCCCGGTACGCATCACGCCCGGCTACCTGCCTTACGCCGAAGGCTCGGCGCTCATTGAGATGGGCAACACGCGCGTCATCTGCTCGGCTTCGGTGGAGGAGCGCGTGCCGCCTTTCCTGCGTAATCGCGGTCAGGGTTGGGTGACCGCCGAATACGCCATGCTGCCGCGTGCCACGCAGCAGCGCACCTCGCGCGAGACTGGGCGCGGCGGCCCATCAGGTCGCACGCACGAAATTCAACGCCTCATCGGGCGCTCTCTTCGCGCCATCGTCAACACCACGCTGTTGGGCGAACGCACCATCACCCTCGATTGCGACGTGCTTCAGGCCGACGGCGGCACGCGCACCGCGAGCATCACGGGCGCATACGTCGCTTTCGCGCTCGCCTGCCGTCGCTTGGCTAAAACAAACAAAATCGCGCGCAGTCCATTGACAGGCGAGGTCGCCGCCGTCAGTGTCGGGATAGTTGACACCACGCCCTTGCTCGACCTGAAATACGATGAGGATTCGCGCGCCGAAGTTGATATGAATGTGATCTGCACGGGTGATGGACGCTTCATCGAAGTGCAGGGCACAGCCGAAGGCGCACCATTCACACGCGAAGAGATGGACGAGCTGCTCATGCTCGCCCGTCAGGGCATTGAATATCTCCTCCAGGCCCAGCGCGCCGCGCTCAAACAAGATGAGAAGTAAACGATGAAGTAGGAATGATGAGCGATGAGCTGAAAAACGTTTGTCTTTACTTCCGCAAGGAGAGCGCTCCTCCTTCATCGTTCCGTTGTCGTGGACAACTGCGTTCAGCCGCGAGCGCATCTGAGCGTTTGGTCTTTAGTCTCTCCCGGCACGGTCGGAACTTTCGCTTGAAGACCTGTACACGCTATCATTGACCAGCCAATTTTAAAGAGGAGTTTGCTTTCACCATGCGACGCCTGACAATTTTCCTTGCCCTTGCTTTCATCTTGACGCTCAGTTCTGCGGCGGCGACAGCGCAGGAGACTTTTACGAGCGACAATGCCGGATACACCCTGGAGCTGCCCAGCGAGAAATGGCGCGTTATCCAAGAGCCGGACAGCCTGCACGAACACGCCGAGTTCGTCTACGGGGATCGCAACGACGGCTACCTGAGAATCCGCAAAGAGGTGGTCGAAGCGGGGACGACCGCTTCAGACATCTCTCAACGAGATCAGGATCAGAAGCTCAAGTTTCAGACCGGCTACGTCGAAGGTAAAGAAGAGAAGTTTGCCGGACGCCTCAATGGCGTGACCTTCGCTTACGAATATACCGCCGGCGGCAAGGCGATGGCCGGGCGACTCTACTACCTGCAAGCCGACAATCGCACCATCTATGCGCTGCGCTTCACGGGTCTGCGCGACCGTCTCTTGCAGATACGCAATCAGACAGACTCAATCGCCCGCAGCTTCCGACTCAAATGAAAAGCAGAATCCAGGAGTCAGAATCCAGAAGCCAGAAGAAAAGAAAATCTGTAGCAGCGGGTCTCCGCCCTTTCCTTCTGACTCCTGACTCCTGTCTTCTGTCTTCTGCTTTCTGTATTCTGCTTTAGATGAAACTCGCGCCCGGACTGGCGGTCAAAAAATCTCCCATCAACGGCAAGGGATGCTTTGCGACGCTTCGTTTCAGGCGCGGCAAAAAGATTGCCGACTACACAGGCGAGTTAATCACGAACGCCGAGGCCAACCGCCGGGCAAATCGCCGCCTGCTGCGTATCTGCGCGATAGATTCTCGTTGGAGTCTGGACGGCAGCTTAGGGGGCAACGGGACGCATTACATCAATCATTCGTGCGAGCCCAACAGCTTCATGAAAATACTCTACGGGCACATCCAGTTTTATGCGCTGCGCGACATTTCTCCCGGCGAAGAGATTACGATTGATTACGAAAGCACGCTGCATTCAGACAGGAAGCGATGTTACTGCGGAGCGAAAACCTGCCGGGGCACGATCAATCGAGTGACAAAATGAGCGATGGTGCGTCCTCTGTAGCTGACTCGGCTTCACGCTAAAATTTGGTCGGCTGGATGTTCTCGCCGGGCTTGAGCGGGCGAGCGACGGCTTCACCGCGCACGATCACCAGCTTGCCCTCTTCCAGTTTGAGAATGGATGTTCCTCTCGCCACAGTGCGAGTCACCTGTCCGCCAATGGTCGTCGTCTCAAAGGTCTCATCTGCAACGTAGGCGCTTTGCCCATCCGGTTCGACCTTAATCACAGTCTCGCCGCGCCTGTAATCATAGTCTTCGATAACGCCGAATCCTTGCTTGCTATAATCTCTGTACTGATCGCGGTTGAAGGTCAGTGTTTGCGTTGGCCCAAAACCTTCGACCGTCACCTTGAACTGAACGTCTTCTGACATATTGGCGACCAGAGTGTCCACGTCTTTGTTGCGCGCAGCCTTGTCCATCTCATCCAAAAAAGCTGCCACCTGCTGCTTTGTAATAAAGCCTTTTGGTTTACTGGAGCACGCGCTTGAAAGAAAGCACAGGGCGACGAGCGTGCAGGAAAGGGCGGCAGGAAGTCGATTACGGGGGAACATATCTGGTGTCTCCTTAATATTGAGGGATATTTTGCCGAATGGATGGTCGGTGCGGTCTGCTTACAGCCGGGGCAGGGTGAAGCTGAACTTTGAGCCGCGTCCGACTTCCGTTTCGAGGGTGACTGTGCCTCCGTGCTGCTCGACGACTTCGCGCACGAAAGAGAGACCGAGACCCGTGGACTCTTCGTCCTTCTCCTGCCCGTCGCGCGCGACGCGGTAGAACTTCTCCCAGACGCGGTCAACCGATTCAGGCGGAATACCGTAGCCGCGATCCTCCACGCACAGCCGCACGGTGTCGGCTTCGAGCGCGGTCGAGACGGTGACGCTTGTTCTTTCAGGGCTGTACTTGATGGCGTTGCCCACCAGATTCGTGACGACCTGCGTGATGAGACTGCGGTCGGCGGCGACGGGCGGCAGCCGTTGCGATGGTTGCTCGATGAGGCGAATGCGCTTCTTCTTCGCCACGGGCTGAAGGCTCGCTAAAGTTTCATGCACCACATCGTCCAGCCTGAGCGGAATCTTCAAGACCTCTTGCTTGTCTGCGGCTTCCAATTGTGTGACGGTGAGGAAGGTATTAATCATTCTTGAGAGACGCTGCGATTCGCTGTTGATGATCGAAAGAAACTCGCGCGACTCCGCAGGGATAGTTTCATCGTTCATCAGCAACTCTGCGAACCCGTTGATGGAAGTTATAGGGGTGCGCAGCTCATGCGACATCAGCGAGATCATGTCGCTCTTCAACTTCTCATACTCCTTGATGCGCGTCACGTCGCGCACGGTGACGGCCAAACAAAGCGGCTGAGCAGGAGCACCAGCAGCAGTGCCGTTCTTACCGTTACCGCGCTCTGTGACGAGAGCGATTCGCAATTCAAGTGTTTGATTGTTGCGCTCCGGGAAATGCAACTCGCGCTCGTAGGCGTCGCCCGTTTGGAGCACGCGCCGCACCGCGATGAAAGGCTCGTCAAAGACGCCTCCGCGAAAGCGATCCAGCAAACCGAAGAGGTCGAGCGCGCGTGCTTCCTTTTCAATCAAGCGGGCTGCTCTCAGCAACGGCGGATTGACGTAGGCGAGCGTGCCGTCAAGATAAGCGACCGCGTGCCCGTCCGATGCTTCCGAGAGAACTTCAGCGCCGAATCTCTGTTCGGTCAGGAGGCCGCTGACCACGCCGAACGATTCAAGGCGGCTTTCGGCTGCTCTCGCGGAAATTAAAGTTAGAAAGTCACTGGGCACTGCGCGCTTGCGCGCCTCGTCGCGTTGAAAATTGCGCGCCAGTTGTTCGCCGACAGCTAAGAGGAGCGGGCGGTCGCTCTCGTCAAAGCTTTCGTGTAGACGAACGAGCAACGCGCCGACGGATCGTCCTTCGTGTTTCAGAGGCAGCGCGACGCTTGAAGGCGCGTTGCTCGTCCCCTCTGACGTGGTCATTGAAGGAACGCTCGTCACCATCTCGCCGGATACGACGGCGCGCTCGCACAAGTTGATTCCTTCGCGCCATGCGGAGTTACGGCCAGTTTCGAGACCGCCGCTCGTGGAAGCAGAGCGCAGGCGCGCCGCCGCAGCAAGCTGGCCGTTCTCGTCAGGGTGAAAAATTACGGCTTCATCCATTGGCAGAACCGTTGCCAGCAGTTTTAGCCCGCTCATCAAACGCGCGTTTGATGAGCCGCCTTCCAATCGGCTGACCTGCGAGGTCGCGTTGTGAATGTTGCGCGTCAACCCTGAGTCAATCGTCCACAGGCGTCTGAGTTGAACCACCAGCGCCGAAGCAAGTGCGGCCAGCGCCATCGGCGCAAACGCGATGTCAATGTGCAGGTATCTGGAGACGAACAAACTCGAACAGGCTAGAACCACAAGGCTGCCACCGAGAAACGGTAAAATGCGCTTCGCACCTGCGCGCGCTGTAGCAAAACCTGCGCTGAGCCCAGCCGCCAGAATCATCAAAGCGCCCAGCCACAATTGCGGAGCAGCGGCTGCGTTCGCTTCCGAGGGGCGCGAGAGTAGAAATGCCGCCTGAAGCGAGGCCAGCACCCCCGCCGCCCAGAGAAGCAAGACGAGGAGCGAGGCGCAGCAGGAAAGCGCCAGTGAAATCATTAAAGATCGCGAAGAAGTTCTATTTTTCAAGTTGATTGAGGCCGGAAGGATGGCGAGTTTTCTTAAACGTGCGCTTTCTTTGGTTGGGCAAAGCGAAAGAGCCATCAGGATTATACAATGAAAGGCATTGTTAAAGAAAGAGACTTTTTCGGTGGGAAGATTGAGAGAAACGAGTCGTCAGAGCCTTTTAGGACGAAAGTGCGGTTAAAACAGCCAGCAGTTCCGGCTCTTCGTCTTCGGCGACGGTTCTGAGGTCTAACAGAACTCTGCCCTCAGAGATGCGTGCGATGACGGGAGGCTGGGAGAGGCGCAAGTACTCGTCCAAAGCGTCCGCCGAGAGGGTTTCGTGCGTGAGAGCAATCAGGGCGGTGGGCGGGTGTGTGGTCGGCGCAGAGCCGCCGCCGATGGCCGATTGGCCTTCGATAATCTCAGAGCGCAGCGCGGTCAAGGCTGGTTGATTTCGCAATTTTGAGAGAAAGGATTGAGAGCGTCTCTCGATTTCATCAGTTGTGAGAGCGAGCATTCGAAGCGCCGGGACTTCCGTGATGGCAGCGCCACGGCGATGAGCTTCAAGCGTGGCTTCGAGCGCCGCGAGCGCGAGTTTGTCTGCACGCAGCGCACGATAGAGCGGATGCTTTCTCAATCTCTCGATGAGTTCACGGCGACCGACGATGAGACCGGCCTGTGATGCTCCAAGCAATTTGTCGCCGCTAAAAGAGATGATGTCAGCTCCGTCTTTGATTGCTTCGCTGATGACAGGCTCGCCCGCCAGACCGTAAGGACTGAGATCAAGGAGCGCGCCCGACCCTGCGTCTTCATAAAGGAAGAGCCCGGCTTCGTGAGCGAGACCGGCGAGTTCTGAAAGCGCAGGCGTGGCCGTGAAACCGACGATGCGATAGTTAGAGGGATGCACGCGCATGACGAGTCGTGTGTGCTCCGTGATCGCTCTCTTATAATCCGACAGGCGCGTCCGGTTGGTCGCGCCGACTTCCGAGAGGCGCGTACCGGATTGAGCCATCACTTCGGGAACGCGAAAGTCTCCGCCGATTTCCACCAGTTCGCCGCGCGAGATAATCGTCTCACCACCCTCGGCGAGCGCAGTCAGGATGAGCAGGGCTGCTGCTGCGCAGTTGTTGACGACGAGCGCGGCATCAGCTCCGGTCAAATCTACGAGCAACTTCTCGATGCTCGCTCCACGACGCCCACGCGCTCCCGTTTCCAAATCGTATTCAAGTGTGCAGTAGCGTGCGGCCTCGTCTGCGATAGCGCGCCGTGCTGCTTCGGACAAAGGCGCGCGTCCGAGGTTGGTGTGCAGGATGACGCCGCTGGCATTGATGACGTGGCGCAAGCCCCTGGATGCTTCTCGCCGACAGGCGCGTTCAAGCCTGCGGGCTGCTTCCGCAAGCAACGCCTCGCGCGTGTGATCGCCGTTGCTTGAGGCCTCTGTTGAGATTCCTGACTGAACGCTGGCGCGCAATTCGTCTGTGACGGCGCGCGCCAGTTGGGTCAAATGCTGTACGCCGATTGCATCTCTCAGCGCGCGTGCCGTCTCTGTTCGCAGCAGCGCATCAACGGAAGGTAAGGCACGAAGCAAATTTGATTTTGAGGTCTCTTGTTCTGACATATAAGTCTTGCATCCGGTGCGAGGGCGGCGAACAAACGTAACACATTATCGCTCAGATTATCGAATTCAGTGAATGGAAGATTGCTGAGTCGCCTTTGTCTCGCTGGCGAAAACATCTTTATTGACACTTCGCTTTCAAAACGCCTAGACTCTTTTTGTGTGAGCCGCGCGTGGGTTTCACCCACATCCCTCCTGCGGCGGTAAGGAGAAAGACCTCAAGTGCCGATTCGTGATAACAAATTCGCGCGCCAGTCCAAGCAGCGTCAAGGCCAGCCGACGGGAAAGCGCGGCAATACGGCGTCTGACAGCGAGCCGACAGTTGAAGAGAAGCTGAAAAGGCTCGAAGACGACATCCGGCGTTTGAAGATAGAGTTCGACGTCTATTTCAACGGCGCATCAAAGCGTCCGCCCTACGACACGAAGGGGCGCGTCGAGACGATGCTCAAACGGCTCGGCGATGATCGCACACTGACGTTCGCGCAACGTTACCTGCTCAACTCGCTGACGGCGCGCTTCACGTCTTTCCGCGAATTATGGCGGCGGACGATGCAGGGGCGCGAAGAGGGGCGCGATGCTGCCGCCGCAGCGCGAGCCTCTGCGCGTGATGAAGCGAGTCACAGGGAAACTGCGGCGACCTTTGTTTGCGACGACGCGCACAAGGATGTGCCGACCGTCAAACAGCTTTACGATGCTTTGATCGAAGCGAAGATGAAGTGCGGCGAACCGACCGACGATCTTTCGTTCCCACGCTTCCATCACCTGATCGCCACGAAGACGGATAATTTGAAAGAGCGTCTGGGCTGTGACCGCGTGCGCTTTTCCATTGACGTCGAAGGCGGGCGCGTCAGCTTCAAAGCAAAGGGGGAGTAAAAGCAGGAGACAGAAGACAGAAGACAGTAAAAGCAGAATACAGAATTCAGGAGTCAGAAGTCAGAATAATAAGGCGGAGAACCGCTGCAACAGATTTTCTTTTATTCTGTCTCCTGTCTTCTGTCTTCTGTCTCCTGAAAAAAGAGGGCGAAAGCTATTAAGCTTTCGCCCTCTTTTTTCTTGCGCTTCGCGGACTGAAATGACCGGAAGCGGTCAGTGGCTTTACATGGAAAGCCTGGGGAGCATTACGCCATCTTGGTCACTTTTTCGGCCTGCGGGCCTTTCGGACCCTGCGTGACCTCAAACTCGACTTCCTGTCCCTCTTCGAGGGTCTTGAAGCCGTCGCCCTGAATGGCGCTGTAGTGAACGAAGATGTCTGAAGAGCCAGGCTGCTCGATGAAGCCATAACCCTTCGAGTTGTTAAACCACTTGACCTTACCGGTTATTCTAGACATAGCAAACGAATCCTCCTAACGATTCGATAAAGCAAAGGCGAGAAAAGCTCTTCTTTGAGGGCTTATCCAGCGCCGACTTTTAGGTTAATGCTTGTGAGCCGAACGCGCTTTTCTTTTGGGGCGCAACACGGAAACACAACCAACAAAAAAAGCCTGTCTGCGATGCGATGCAGTCAAGACAACTGCACTCATCATCACATACAGACCAACAGAGAAAAACGATACTTCATACTGTAGCGTTGGCAAATCGAATGAGCGGGGGCGAGTTTATTTGGGAAAAGCCCTGCCATCGAAACGACGGCGCATACTAAGCGATAGGCGCAATGCTGTCAAGCGGAAAATGCTTTAACTATTGGACAATTGCTGATAGACCGGAGACTCTCAGAACACGCTTTTCATCATCTCTGGTCTATCAGCAATCGTCGCTTTTTACTTCGCTTTTCCCGCCGCCGACATGCCCTTGATGTCGAGTTCCTTCAGGATGTAGCCTGCGCCGCCGAACTTGTCCGTCACAAAAAGCACGTAGCGAATATCAACAGAGATCGTCCGCCCTTTGTCTTCGTTATAAAAGAAATCGTTGCCGAGCCCTTCATAGTTGCCGTCAAAGACGATGCCGACCTGTTCGCCGCGCCCGTTCAAGACGGGGCTGCCGGAGTTGCCGCCGATGATGTCGGTCGTTGAAAGAAAATCTACGGGAACGTCAGCGTTATTGGCTATCGCATACGGGCCGAAGTCGCGCGCACGGTAAAGTTGCTTGAGCTTGTCTGGAGCGTCGAACGGTTCGCGCCCGGTGTCTTTCTCAACCACGCCGGAGAGATTGGTGAAGGGCAGATAGATGGCCGCATCGCGCGGGACGTAGCCTTTGACTTCGCCGTAGGTGAAGCGCAGCGTGCGGTTGGCGTCCGGGTATAGCTTCGCTCCTTTCATCTCAGTCATGCCTTGAACGAGCAGCGGACGCCAGCGCTGAACGGTTGCGTTGAAGACTTGCTGGCGCGGTTGGATGCGCTGAGCTTCCGTGCCGAATTCGATGGCGATGTCAATGAGCGGCTCGCGCAGTTCGCGCAGTTGCGCGGTCGTGAGATCGAAGAGACCTGAGATGCTTTCGGCGGTCGCGTAGCGTTTACTGTCAACGGCGGCGCGGGCAAAATCCTCTTCGGCGCGGCGGCGCGCTTCGCCCTGAAGGTTTCCGAATCGCTTTTCGATAAAGTCAATCTTCTGCGCGGGCGGCAGTTCATCGGCTTTGCGCAACAAGTAGGTGAGAAGCTCGCGTTCGGCTGTCGGATTACGTTCGGCAATCACGCCCGCAAGTTGAGCGCGCAGGCGCTGGATACCCGCCGCGCCGAGAGCCGGGTTGCGCTCGGCCTCCGGCTTTTCTTTGTCGGCGGCGGCACGCTGCGCGAAAGACGCAACGGCGAGCAGGTCGCTCGCGCCGAATATCTGCTGAATGAGTTGGTCGCGTTGAGCTGTCGCAGTCAATTCCTGATAAGCCTTGTCGAGAGTGGGCAGGACTTCGCCGTATTTCGCTTTGCGCGCGGGGTCTGCGTCGAGCCAGCGCCTGAAGGCTGCTTCCTCTGCGCGCCTTTTCTCGACAATGCCTGCGCGGCGCATCGCTATCACAGAGCCTTCGTAGTTCTTCAACTCGTTGCTCAAGCCGAAAATGTCGCTCTGAAGTTTGATGCGCAAGGCCGGGTCGGTCTTGCCGATGTTTTCCAGTATCTCTATCCGCTTGGCGTAGAGGTCAACGAGGAAAGGCATCGCGATGTCCTGGTTGTAGGCGACCGAATAGCTTTCGCGGTAGCGGCGCGTCGAGCCGGGATAGCCCATCACCATCAGAAAATCATTTTCTTTGACGCCATTCATCGAGAGCGACAAAAACTTCTTCGGCTTGTAGGGAACGTTGCCGGTCGAATACTCGGCTGGCTTACCGTTCGCGCCGACGTAAGCGCGCATGAAAGTAAAATCGCCACAATGTCGCGGCCACTCGAAGTTATCGGGATCGCCGCCGTAGAAGCCTATGTTCTTGGGCGGCGCGTAGACTATGCGCACATCGCGCAAGACTAAATAGGTAAACTTGTAATAGGACAATCCATCGTTCATCGGCAGCACGCGAACCATGATGCCTTCGGGCTCATTCGCGCCTGAAGCTTCAATCGCTTGAGCCTTGAGGGCAATCGCGCGGCTGCGCTCCGCCGGGGACATTGTGTCAGGGACGCCGTTTAAGATTTCGCTCGTGACATCTTTCAAGTCCTGCGTGATCGTCACGGTGTAGCCCTGGGCGGGCAACTCTTCGGCGCGCGTCAAGGCCCTGAAACCTTTTGCGCCATAATCGTTCGCCGCGCTTGAAGCTGAGACGAGGGCGTCGAAGGCGACGTGGTGATTGGTCAACAATAAACCTTCGGGAGAAACGAATTCACCTGTCCCGCCGCCGACAATCACGACCGCATCTTTGAGGCTCACGCCGTTCGGATTGTAAATCTCCTCGGGCTTGAGCTTGAGACCGCGCCTGGCGAGTTTATCCAAAGGGAGCGAGGCAATCGCGTCCGGCAGAAACATTCCTTCATCAGCGAAAGCGCGAAAAGGAATGAGCGTGATGAACATCAGCGCAGCGAGCAGGAAAGCCGATGCGCGCGAGAATCTAGAAGGCATCTTGTTGAATCTTCCTTTAGTGATGATGTAATTGGCTGGTAAGGATATTAGCAGAAAAAAGAAGTTGGCAGTAGGCAGTGGGCAGTTGGCAGAAAAAGCAAGAAAGGCAGTAAAGACTCACTCGTCTCTACTGCCTTTTGTCTTTGCTGCCAACTGCCCACTGCCTACTGCCAACTATTCTTACTCTTCTCCCGCTCCCGGCAGGTATGGTCTTGGATTGACGGGTTCGTTGTTGATGCGAACTTCGTAGTGAAGATGCGGGCCGGTTGAGCGCCCTGTCGAGCCGACGCGCCCCAGTACCTCACCGCGCGCTATCCTTTGGCCGATGGTCGCGTCTATGTGGGAGAGATGGCCATAGCGTGTTGACAATCCGTTGCCGTGATCTATGTAGACGACGTTGCCGTAGCCGTTCTGGCATCCGGCGATGATGACCGTGCCGCTGGCGGCGGCGACGACGGGTGTGCCCAACTCCGCTTCGATGTCCTGACCTTCATGATACTCGTATGAGCTGCCGCCGAATGGATTGCGGCGGCCACCAAAGCCGCTCTCTAAAGAGCCTTCGACAGGCCAGATCGAAGGAACAGTCGCGCGCTCGCGCAGGACAATCTCGTAAGCGTGCAACTCCTGTTCGAGTTGATCGGTCTTGTATTCGACAAGGGATGCCCCGTCAAGCGGAAGGAACGGGCCGCCCGCCCCTCTCAGGATAGGCTGCTGCTCGTGATCCACGCCGGACATCTCCGCAAGTCGGCGCGAAGCGTCTTCAACAGCCTCGACACGATTGTTCAACTTGTCTAATTGCTGCCGCTGCTTTTCGTTTTCGGCGCGCAAGCGAGCGTTCTCCTGCTCGACGTTCTGGTGTCGGAGGTGCTGGGTCAAGCCATAGATGCCGTAAAGCGCTGCGCCGAGGATGACGAGAGCCAGGAGGGCTGAAACCTTAAGCCAGCGTTTGTGAACGCAGATGCGGCGAATGCGGGAACGTGAACGCGAGGTATGGGCGATAATAAAAGCGTAAAGACGGTCGTCTCTAACCATTTGTTTTGTGCTCCTTTTGAGCAGTCGCACCGCGCAGGCGAAAACCGGGAAGAGCCGCGCACTGCTCTGAAAAGCACAGCCTGCCGATTGAGGGCGACTGGTGCTCAGGCAAAACTACTGGGGACTATTTATTTGTGAACCTACTTGTAGATTGCAGCAGACGGAAATTACCCGACGAGGTGTTACTAGCGGAAACTCATCCGAATTTGCTGCTAAGGTCGCGCAAACTATCACACGAGGCTACAGATTGCAACCGCCGAAGGAGGATGGAAAATTTGCAAGGCGCGTGAGTTTTAGAAAAACCGGTGTGTTAGAGCATGAAGAGCTTAAATGTCTTCCGCCTCGCGGCGACTGCGGGAGCGCCCGCGCAGCACGAGAATAATCATCAACAGGATGAGACCGACGAAAGCGATAATGATAATGGCTTTAACGGCGATGAGCAGAAAGCCGACGAGCGAGATAAGCTGGCGCAGGAGCGTAATAATAAGCACGATGATCGTTAAGATTCCGCCCCACCGTCCCGCTACTTTAAGAAAAGCTGACATAACTTCTTTTTCCCTCTGGCACTCAATATAACAAGGAAAAAGGTAAAAGGTAAAAGGTAAAAGTCAGGCGGAGAACCACTTTTTAATTAAAAATGGCTTCTGCCTCACTTTTTACTTTTACCTTTTTACTTTTGCCTTCTTCATGGTCGTTGCTCGAACGGCAAAGGCGCGACACTGCGCGCGGAGGAGACCTGCGAGACCAACTCACCCGTCTGAAATCTTCCCGAATTAGCAGGGACGACGGCCGGGATTTGCGTATTCGCGTCACCCGCCGGAAGATAACGCTCGCGCTTGCGTTGGCGAAGCAGGTAATCGCTGAGCATATACGCGCCGAGCAGAATCAGGAGCACCGGGAGAACCTGGCGCACTGGAAGTCGAACTCCGAATATCTGCTGAGCTAAAAAGATCGCGCCCAAGACCATCAGCGTCAGACCCCAGGCCAGCGGGCTGCCGTAAAGACGACGCGCAATCACGTCCTGTTCCGTATCGGGCGCGAGTCCTGCGCGCAGCAATTGCGCCGTGCGATACGCATCAACCGCCGAGAAAAGCCACGCTCCAAAGAAGCCTGCGACGAAGAGCGGCAATCCGAACTCGACCGATTCAGTCACAATCGCCAGTTGAAAGAAGCTGGCGAAGACGGCGAAATGAACGATGGCTTTGGACGTTTGCCCGTTGTAAGCTGCGCCGAGGCCGGGCACAAAAGAGAGCAGTGTGGCGATGAGTGGAGAGTTGCTGCGACGAAGCTCAGGCAGAACATTCGAGCGCGTCTGTTGCTGCAAGACTTCAACGCCCGCGACGATGCAATCCTGGCAATACGGAAAACCGCGAATGCGATGGTCGCACGCCGTACACAATGCACGCGCGCAGCGATGACATTCGACGACCGCCGGATTCTTTGAATGGTAAGCGCAAATCATTAACTTTTTGTCTATCGCCTTCCTTGCTCTCACAAAAATCGCTACAGGCTACTTCCGATCTTTCTTCTGCTGCTCCGCAGTCGCGCCTTCCACCTTCGGCTCACTTTTCTGCTGCGAGCCGGTTTCGCGAATCAAGCCGGTTGTCACTCCTCCGCCTCCGACAGAGTTAAACCTGTTGGAATCAGCCGCGGGCTTGGCTTTCAAATCCGTCGTGCCTGAATACGCGCGTCCCGCCAGTTGGATACCGGCGCGGTACATGCCGTTGATCGAGCCGTCGGCTGAAACGGTGCTGGTCAGCACCAGCACGCAGACGAGCAGCATGGTGGCGACCGTCGCGAGCTGTGGGGAAACAATCGGGTCAAGCCAGAGCCGCAAACGAGCGGCGATGCGCGCAGCCAATGGCGCCCGCACTTCTTCCGCATCGGTTGTGCCGAGCGTGGCCTGCAATATTCTTTCATGCAGACCGGCGGGCACTGCCCTTTCTTCGTTGATGTAGGTGTAGCAAGCGCCGATGGAGCGCACCACCTGACCGGGCAATTCCGTACACCCTTCACAAAGGGCGGCGTGGCGTTCCCAGCGATGAAAAAGGGGAGCGGGTAAAAACCCGTCGAGGTAGTCCGTGAGGTATTCTTCAAACTCTTCGCACGTCATGGCCATCTCCGGCACGGTCTGCAAGAGAATACGCGCTTCGAGTTCGGCAGACGGCAAGGGCGTTTCAGCCGTGCGGCACGCCTGCAAAGTAATTTTGACTTCCGTTAAAAGCTCATGACAGACAGGACAGCGCAGGGCATGCTCGGCAAACGCACGGTTTGTTTCGGCTTCGAGCGAGCCTTCAAGGTAATCTGTTAAGCGATCTTCAAATTCCGCGCAAAGCATCTTGTTACTCGTTCCTGTCCCCGTTGTAAAATTTTCTGGCCAAGCGCCTTCGGTCTTGAGCACCTGTTTAGACGTTGGGCGCTCTCCGTTTTTGTCTAAACATTCGTCATCGCCACCACGCGCATCCGGCGAAGTATCTTCGATAGTTCAATCCGGCCTCGATTGATGCGCGATTTCACCGTTCCTTCGGGTATCTGCAAAAGATCAACAATCTCCTGATAGCTCAACTCTTCAATGTCGCGCAGGATGACACAGGTGCGCAGGTCTGGAGAGAGTTTATCAATTCCGGCCTGCACCTGCTCTCCCAACTCGCGGCGTTCCATCTCGCTCTGCACCGAATTACTCGCCGAGCGCAGATAGTAGGTATGATCTTCCAGATCGTCCGCGTGCGTGTCATGCGGAGTGCGCTGGCGGCGGCGGTAATCATCAATGATTAGATTACGCGCGAGCCGCATCAACCAGTTTTGCAGGTCGCCCTGCCTGGGGTCGTACTGATCCAAAGAGCGATAGACGCGAATGAAAACTTCCTGCGCCAAATCTTCTGCGGCGTCCGGGCGCGAGGTGAAACGATAGGCGAGATTATAGATGCGGCGGGAATAGGTCGAAACGATCTCTTCCCAAGCCGCGCCGTCGCCCGCGCGACACCTTCTGACTAACTCGGCTCCTTCGCCCGCCGTAGCCAAAACCTTTGCAGCTCCCACCTGTGCTTCTCCGATCCCGGTCGCCTCGGGACTGCTTGAAAGCGCCCCCCGCAGGGTGGAAAACTCCCTGTCAAGCGCAGATTACGACCGACGGAGACTTAAAGTTCCCCTCGAAACCTCCTGCGAGTCAAGCGGTAAAGCAGCCTGAAAACAGATTATACCTCACACGTGGTCGAAGCATACCTTAAATCCCAGCCCACACGCAGTTGCGCCTCCAAGTGAAACTGTTGTAGCCTTCAGGCCGCCACCCAATATCTTGTGGTTATCTGTCAGGGCAGGAGCAAGTTTCGCCGGATTTTAGAAGTCTTAAATCATTTGCGTAAACATCTTAAATTTCTTGTTCTGTTACTGCTCGCCGTCCTGATTCTGTGGTGGTTCGGGCGTAAACTGGACTGGGCGGAAGTTGGCCGCAGCGTCCGGGCGGCTGACTGGCGCTTGCTGGCGGCCAGCGTCATCACCGTTTCCGTCACTTATCTGCTGCGCGCGTATCGCTGGCGCACGCTGCTTGCGCCGCTCACTGAAGCGGGCTTGCGCCCGTTGTTTGCGGCGACGACCGTTGGCTTCGGCGCGGTCTTTCTCTTCGGGCGCGCGGGCGAAATCGTCCGTCCCGTTGTCCTGCCGCTTTATGATCGCCGCGTGCGACCTTCAGGCTCGTTTGCGACCATCATGGTCGAACGACTCTGCGACATAGTGGCCGTCGTCGTTCTGTTCGCCCTGAATCTCCTGTGGTTTCCCGCGCCCGCCGGACAGGAGACGCAACTCTCGCACGTTCGCACAGCCGGACTCGTGCTGTTGGTTATAGCTATCGCAGGCTTAGGCGGGATGGTCTGGTTCGAGCGTCGTTCAGATAGAGCGATCCACTGGCTCGACGTTAGATTCAAACGCTGGCGCTTCATCCCAGACCGTCTGGGTCACGCGCTCGTGCATCTGCTTGAACAATTGGCGAGCGCCTTGAGAATCCTGGCTGACCCGAAGGAGTTGGCCATCACCGTCGGTTGGACGATCATCATTTGGCTCGTCAACATCGCGTCGAACTGGCTCGTCATCCTCGCGTTTGGTTTGCCGTTCGGTCTCAAGGAGACGATTTTCGTGATGGGCTGGTCGCTGGTCGGCTCGCTTGTGCCGACGCCGGGCGGCGCTGCCGGAGCGTTTCACGCCGCGACAGCCGCCGGGCTGATTTTTCTCAATCGCCCGCCGAACGAAGCGGCAGCGGTCTCTATATTGCTGCATCTGGTCGCGTTCGCGCCGGCAATAGTCTGGGGACTTTACTACTTCCTGCGCGGAGACGTGAGCTTCAAGCGCTTGCAGCGGCTCACTACATCCGAAGAAATCGAGCACGCGATTGAAGACGACGAGATTGGGGCAGAGGAATCCGGCATGCCGAACGAATTGAACGCGGTTGGCGTAAGCGACTAGAGGGAAAGAGATAGAGCGGGAGAATTGTGATGGCTGATCTGCGCGCACAGGTGGAAAAGACATTTGCGGGAATCGAGGTCGGGATGCGTTATCGCTGGAGTCGAACGCTGACCGATGGCGATGTGGCGCTCTTTGTCGGCGTCACGGGCGACTTCAATCCTTTCCACGTCGACGACCAGTTTGCCGCGCAGACCAAGTTTGGACGCCGCATCGTGCCGGGGTTGCTGACGGCCAGCCTCGCCACACATCTTGGCGGCATGCTGGCTTTTCTCGCCTCCGAGATGCACTTTCGTTATCACCAGCCGGTCTTCATCGGCGAGACTGTCACGTGCGAAGTCGAAGTCAAAGAGAAGATTCAGGAAGGCCGCCGCATCCGTGTCAGTGTGCGCTGCACGAAGGGCGACGACGTAGAAGTCTTAACCGGAGAATTCACAGGCACGCCTGCGGCTCTCCGACTACAGCCGGAAGAGAAGTAAAAAGGTAAAAGGTAAAAGGAAAAAGTAAGGCTGAAGCCACATTTATAATTAAAAGCGGTTCTCCGCTTCTTCACTTTTGCCTTTTGCCTTTTACCTTTTGCCTTAAGGAGCGAAGCGACTATGAAATGTCCTTTCTGTAGTTTCATTGAAGATAAGGTGGTTGATTCGCGCGAGTCGCGCGAGGGCGATTCGATTCGCCGTCGGCGCGAGTGCTTGCGCTGCGAGCGCCGCTTCACTTCTTACGAGCGGATTGATGAAATCCCCTACATGGTCATCAAAAAGGACGGGCGGCGCGAGGCTTTCGACCGCAACAAGGTGATGGCCGGCCTCCTTCGCGCCTGCGAAAAGCGACCTGTGCCGTCGTCCAAATTGGACAGCATCGTCAATTCGATTGAGAAGTATGTGCAGGAATCGTCGGAGCGCGAGCGCCCCACCAGCAAGGTCGGCGAAATGATTATGCGCCGATTGAAAGAACTGGACAAAGTGGCCTACGTCCGCTTCGCTTCCGTCTATCTGGAATTTGAAGATGTCTCGGAATTCATGCACGAGCTGAAACATCTGGTGCGACAGCGCAACAGCGCCGCCGCGCGCAGAACGTAAAAAGCCGTGACAAGTGACAGGTGACAGGTGACAAGTAAAAGCTTGTTTTTGTCCTGTCACCTGTCACTTGTCACCTGTCACGGTTCTTATGATTAAAGCCGCCCACGTCGGGCTGAAGCGAATTGAGTTGGAGCGTCTGCGCGATGGCGTCGGGCGGCTGTATGCTGCTTTGCAGGAAGCGACTGAGGCGGAAGTTCCTGTGGCGGGTGCGTCGTGGGCTCCGCCCGCTGATCTTTGTGAGACGAAGAACGACATTATCGTTCGCGTTGAATTGCCGGGCGTCGCGGCTTCTCAGATCAAGCTCGGACTGACGACGACGCACCTGCGTATCTGCGGTGAAAAGAAAAAACGCGCGTCACGCCGTCAGCTCGTCTCGCATCTCTGTTCAGAGCGCAGCTACGGCAATTTCAGCCGCATCGTGCCGCTGCGTTGGACGATCAACGTCAACGCAGCCACCGCCGAGTTAGCGAACGGAGTGCTCGTCGTGCGACTGCCGAAAAGAAAAGAACGTCGCGGCGCGGAATTCAAGATTCCGATTAAAGAGAACGAGGAAGGATGAAAAGCAGAATACAGAAGACAGGAGTCAGGAGTCAGAATGAATATGCGGAGAACCGCTTTTGTTTTTATTCTGTCTCCTGACTTCTGTCTTCTGTCTCCTGCTTTACGATTATGTCTATCAATAGCGTGGAAATCCCGGAAGCTTTGGAAATTACTGATGGCGGCGAGCAGCAGTTGCAGATTCCGAATGAGTTGCCAGTGCTGCCCCTTCGCGACATCGTTATTTATCCTTTCATGATCGTGCCGCTCTTTGTCTCGCGCGAGAAATCCATCCGCGCGGTTGACGAGGCGCTCGGCGAGAATCGCATGATTCTGCTCGCCTCGCAGAAAGACCTGGATAAAGAAGAGCCAGCAGGCGAAGACCTTTTCCAGATTGGCACAGTGGCCGTCATCATGCGGATGTTGAAGCTGCCCGATGGCCGCATCCGCATTCTTGTGCAGGGCTTGGCTCGCGCCCGGATTGAATCGGTCGAAGCTGGAGGGGAATACCTGCGGGCGCACCTCCAGGTTATTCAGGAAATCGCCGCCCCTGAACGCTCGCTCGAAGTCGAAGCCCTGATTCGCAACGTCCGCGCCTCGATGGAGAAGGCCGCGAACCTCGGCAAAAACATCTCGCCCGAAGTGATGGCGATCATCGCCAATCTGGACGACGCCGGACGCCTCGCAGACCTTTCGGCCAGCAATCTCGAACTGAAAGTCGAAGACGCGCAAAGCGTGCTCGACATCGCTGACACGACCGCACGTCTGAGGCGCGTCAACGAGCTGCTCAACAAAGAAATCGAAGTCCTGACAGTCCAGCAGGAAATTAACACGCAGGCGCGCGCCGACATTGATCGCTCGCAGCGCGAGTTTTACCTGCGCCAGCAGTTGAAAGCAATTCAGTCAGAGCTTGGCGAGGGCAACGAGTTGGCGGAAGAGATCGCGCAGCTTAGAGAGAAGATTGACGCCGCTAAGATGCCGAAGATCGCCGAGGAAGAAGCGCTCAGGCAATTGAAGAAGCTCGAACGCATGCACCCGGACGCGGCGGAGACTGCGACTTTGCGCAACTGGATGGAAATTATGACAGACCTTCCCTGGTCGAAGGCGTCAACCGATAATCTGGATTTGCACAAAGCTCAGCAGATTCTCGATGAAGATCATTACGGACTCGAAAAGGTGAAGGAGCGCATCGTCGAAGCTCTGGCCGTCAGAAAATTAAAAGAGAAGCCGAAAGGCTCTATCCTGTGTCTGGTCGGCCCGCCGGGTGTGGGTAAAACCAGTCTGGGGCGCTCGATTGCGCGCGCTCTTGACCGCAAGTTCGTGCGACTCTCTCTTGGTGGCGTGCATGACGAAGCAGAGATTCGCGGCCATCGCCGCACTTACGTCGGCGCGATGCCCGGTCGCATTATTCAGGCCGTGCAGCAGGCGGGCACAAATAATCCGCTAATCATGCTCGACGAGATTGATAAAGTCGGCGCAGACTTTCGCGGCGACCCGTCCTCTGCCCTGCTCGAAGTCCTAGACCCGGAGCAGAACAACAACTTCCGTGACAATTATCTCGGCATTACCTTCGATCTCTCGAACGTTCTGTTTATGACGACCGCCAACATGCTCGACACCATTCAGCCCGCCTTGCGCGACCGCATGGAGGTGATTCGTCTGGCGGGTTACACGGAGGAAGAGAAGCGCGAGATTGCGCGTCGTCATCTGCTGCCGAAGCAGTTGGAAGAGAACGGCATCACGGCGCGCGACCTGCACATCTCGAAGACGGCTCTGGCGGCAATTATCCTGCAATATACGCAGGAAGCGGGCTTGCGCCAGTTAGAGCGCGAGATTGGAACGATCTGCCGCAAGGTGGCGCGGCGCATCGCCGAAGATCACAAGGGGACTGTCCGCGTCTCTTTGAAAAATCTGCATGAATTCCTGGGAGCGCCAAAGGTCATGCCCGACGAGGTCTTGAAGAAAGATCAGATTGGCGTCGCAACCGGACTGGCCTGGACGGCTGTCGGCGGCGACGTGCTCTTCATCGAGGCTTTGAAGATGAAAGGCAAGGGAAACCTGGTGCTGACCGGACAATTGGGCGAGGTGATGCGCGAATCGGCGCAGGCAGCGTACTCCTATGCCAAATCACGCGCCAAAGAGTTGGAGATTGACGAAGAGGATTTTAATAACTACGACCTGCACATACACATTCCAGAGGGCGCGATTCCGAAGGACGGGCCAAGTGCCGGAATCACTCTGGCGACCGCCATGGTTTCCGCGCTCTCGCAGCGTCCTGTCCGCAAAGATGTCGCCATGACGGGCGAGATAACGCTGCGCGGCAACGTCCTGCCCGTCGGCGGAGTCAAGGAAAAGGTGCTGGCGGCGCGTCGGGCGCGCGTTTCGATGATTATCCTGCCGCACCTCAATCAGCGCGACATGGATGAAGTGCCCAAAGAGCTATTCGGGAACATCCGTTTCGTCTTCGTGGACAACGTCAGGCAGGTTTTCCGTGAGGCTCTGAAGGAGAAAATCGTCCCACCCACAGCCACGGGCACGCGCCCGGCGCGAATGCCGCAGGTGGCCTCTCCGAGAAGCGCCTGAATAGAGCGGTTTTGCGTAACTATTTCAACAGTTACGATGATCGAAAATTACCTTTCGGACAGCACAACCCGCTGCCCTGAGAGAGCATCTTTATAAGCACCGCCGAAGCGGTTTTAAGTGGAAAATCTCACCGCTTCGGCGTCTGTTTAGAGTAGGGATTTGTTTGACACTGCGGAAAATCGTGTGATACGCTCCGCAAACTGTTGGCTCGCAAATGGAAAGCCTGCCAAGCGGGCCGAGTCAAAAAGGAACTTTTAATCACCCCTCGCGTTTGTTTTGTAGATACCGCTCGTGCGACTCTTCTACGGGGAGAAGTCGCCGTCGTGGATTTGCCCTCTAGCCCTCGTAAAAGGAGAACGACGATTTTGTTGACAACGAGCTTCCCCCGCGCAATTATTCGCGCTGCCCTAATCGCCGCGCTTGCCCTTTCGGCCACCAACCTTTACGCACAGATTCCAGCGGGTTCGTCCGCGCGCTCGATCCCGACGGAGATCGAGAAAATGGACGCGCGCGTCACCCAGCTCATCACCCAATCGGAAGCGCGCTTCAAGGAAGGCGAGATACACCTGAAGACAGGCGAGCGCCTGCAAGCACGCGAGAAATTCGACAAAGCGGTGGACACCATTCTGGAATCCGGGATGGATGTTCGTGCCAGCCAGAAACTGCAAACCTACTATCTCGAACTCGTCGAGCGCATCTATCGTCTCGAAGTTCCGCAGCAGCAAGTGACACCGCGCGTTGAGCTGGCGCAGGCGCAGACCATGCCCGCCAACTACACTGGGCAGTTCCAGCAGGACGACAAGAACGCGCCGCCGCAAGAGCCCGGCTTCAAGCACCAGAAATTTGAGCCATCGCCGCTCGATGAATATGCCAAGCTGGTTCTGACACCGGAAGAGACGAATGTTGACCCGGAAGATTTGTCGAACATCGAAACCGCAAAGAACGCGATTGATTTTCAGTTTGAAACAAATTCGCTGATTCAAGGCTACATCAACTACTACCAGGGTCGCGGGCGCTCGACGATGGAAGCAGGTCTTCGCCGTTCGGGTCAGTTCATGCAGATGGCTCGCAGGATTTTCCGCGAAGAGGGTGTGCCTGAAGATGTCACCTGGCTCGGACAGGTTGAGAGCGCATGGCGGACAAAAGCTCTCTCGTGGGCTGCGGCTTCCGGCCTCTGGCAATTTATTCCCGGCACAGGTCGCACCTACGGTTTGCGTCAGACAGCCTGGATTGATGAGCGCAATAGCTTGGAGAAGGCGACGCGCGCATCGGCTCGTTATCTGAAAGACCTCTACAACCATTTCGGCAACTGGGAACTGGCGATGGCCGCCTACAACACGGGCCAGGGCAACATTGATCGCGCCATCGCACGTGCAGGCTCACGTAGCTTCTGGAAGATTTACCCGTACATTGTGCAGGAGACGCGCAACTACGTGCCGAACATTCTGGCGACGATGTTGATTGCGAAGAATCCTGAAAGGTATGGCTTCCGCAATGTTCGCCCGGATGCTCCGCTCTCCTATGACGTGGTGCAAGTTCCATCGGCGACCAGCCTGCGCCTTGTTGCACAGGCGACCAACGTCAGTGTCGAATATATTCAATCGCTCAACCCGGAACTCCGCCGCGACACGACGCCGCGCGGCGAGGCTTATCAAATTCGCATCCCCGGCGGCAAGGCGAATCAATTCGTCGCTGCTCTGAAGGGCATCCCGATTGAGAAGCGCGATGCAGCGCCGAACAACGTGCAACTCGCCAGCTATACTCGCGCCAAGGCGAACGCCGCCGCAGCGCCTCCTGCCGCGCCGGGCTTGATGATGGTGAAAGCGCGCGCCGGAGATACGCCTGCGCGTCTGGCCGTGATTCACAATGTTTCGGCAGAAGAAATCGCGAAGATGAATGGCGTCGGCATCAACTCGGAATTCCAGGCAGGAAAAGAAGTCCGTGTGCCGAAACCTGCTCCCGCTTCCTCGCGGCGTCGCAGCAGTCGTTAACGTTCTACCTGCGCGGCACGACCGCTGGGCTTGAGTTTTTAAGAAGTATAGCGAGCGCGCTTTCGATGAACGGTCATAGGAAGCGCGCTCAAAAAATTTTAAGTTGGCAGACCCGTTTGTTGTTTCACAAACACTCGCGGCTGCTTTCCATCTCACTTTAAGGAGCAATCTCACCATGCTCTTTCGCACACAATCCGCCGCCGTTTATGGCATTGACGCAGACCTCGTTGACATCGAAGTTGATTTGACGCCCGCGCGCGGTGAATCAGATTCGCAGCCCTCCGTAACAATCGTCGGTTTGCCGGACGCCGCCGTGCGCGAATCGCGCGAGCGCATCCGCGCGGCCATCTCAAACTGCGGCTTCTTTTTTCCTTTTCACAAAACGACAATCAATCTCGCTCCGGCGGACGTACGTAAAGAGGGCGCGAGTTTTGATCTGCCGATTGCGCTCGGCATCCTCGGCGCAAACGGCGACCTGGGTGATGCGGAAAACCTGATTGACATGCTTTCAGTCGGTGAACTTTCTCTTGACGGTCGCGTGCGCTCTATCAGGGGCGCATTGCCCATCGCAATCAGGGCGCGCGAGTCTTCAATCAAATTTTTAATCTTGCCGGAAGAAAACGCCAGGGAGGCTGCGGTCGTCTCCGGCGTTGATGTTTACGCGGTCTCTGACCTGCGCGGCGCTGTTGAGTTGATTGCTCAGCTTCGTTCCTCTTCGCCGCCACTGCCGCTCAAAGTTGATCCGTCTGAAGTGTTGAAGACTTCCGATCATCATTCGGTTGATTTTCGTGAAGTGCGCGGGCAGTTGATGGCCAAGCGCGCGCTCGAAGTCGCCAGCGCCGGTTCGCATAACATCCTTTTGATTGGCCCGCCCGGCTCAGGCAAGACGATGCTCGCCAAGCGGCTGCCGACCATCCTGCCGCCGCTCGAATTTGAAGCCGCGCTGGAGCTAACGAAGATTCATTCAGTCGCGGGGCTCACAGGACGCACAGGGCTTGTTACCGAAAGACCTTTCCGCTCGCCACATCACACAATCTCGGATGCGGGGTTAATCGGCGGCGGAGCCATCCCACGCCCCGGTGAAGTCTCTCTCGCGCATCACGGCGTGCTTTTTCTGGATGAGTTGCCGGAGTTTGACCGTAGCGTGCTGGAGGTCTTACGCCAGCCGCTCGAAGATCAACGGGTGACGATCAGTCGCGCTTCGATGTCTTTGACGTTTCCCGCGTCTTTCATGCTCGTCGGCTCGATGAACCCTTGTCCTTGCGGTTTCTGGAACGACCCCACGCGCGAGTGCCGCTGCACGCCGCTGCAAATCGGGCGCTATGTCGGACGCATTTCCGGGCCATTGCTTGACCGCATAGACATACACATTGACGTGCCCGCCGTGCGTTTCAAAGAATTGACCGGAAAGGGCGGCGGCCCTGAGCCTGAAGCTTCGGCGAGCATACGTCGGCGCGTCGAGGCGGCGCGCTCCATTCAGCGCGAGCGTTTGCAGGCGGAAGGGATTTTCGCGAACGCGCAAATGACACCGCGCCTGATTCGACGCCTCTGCCGGATTGATGCGGAGAGCGAGCGGATGTTGGAGACGGCGATGGCTCGTCTGGGCTTGTCAGCCAGAGCGTATGACCGTATCTTAAAGGTCAGCCGAACCATCGCAGACCTCGAAGGTGTCGAAGAGATACTTAGTAGCCACGTCGCCGAAGCGGTCGGTTATCGTTCGCTCGACCGCACCTACTGGACTTGAAAAACCTTGCGGTACACGATACGGTTGGTTTCGGCACACGAAAAAGATTATCTTTTAGCGGAACAAGGCAACGACGCGCCGAAACGAGAGCATCACACGTCGCGGAAGGAGAAAGCTCCCTCCTTTGATAAGTTTGGTTGAGCGCGTCACATGCCGGTTCTGCTTAGTGGCATCTGGAAGTAAAAGGGGCGAATCTTCCGCTGCCCGTAAAGAACAAGGGACTTTGTGACCGCAGCCGAAACCGAGACAACGCCAAGTACGGATTACGCGCTGGCGCAGAAAGCCGCAGGGGGCGACATGCAAGCCTTCGAGGAGCTTTACCAGCGCCACAACCGTCGCGTTTATTCTCTCTGCCTTCGTATGACGCAAAACGTCTCGGAGGCCGAAGACCTCGCGCAAGAGGTCTTCATCCAGCTCTTTCGCAAAATAGGAAGCTTTCGCGGCGAGTCGGCTTTTACGACCTGGCTGCATCGCCTGACGGTCAATCAAGTCCTGATGCATTTCAGGAAGCGCGGCGTCAGGATGGAGCAGACGACCGAAGACGGCGAGACGCCCGTGCAGATCGTCAAGGGGACGGAGAATCCGAACAGTATGCCGGTCGTTGATCGCATCGCGCTCGACAAAGCGATTGCTCAACTTCCCCCCGGCTATCGCACGGTCTTCACGCTGCACGACATCGAAGGACATGAGCACGAGGAGATCGCTCGAATGCTCGGATGCTCTGTCGGCACGTCGAAATCGCAGCTTCATAAGGCGCGGATGAAATTACGCGGGCTGCTCAGGCAACAGAATGCGCCGGAATAGCTTCCAAGAGCGTCCCGTCGGTTTCAAACGCTTTTCCCCGAAACCTGCGGACGCTTCGGCCAAACCAGACAGATGGGTCGCTTCAGGCAGCTTCTCCTTTTAAGGAGAAGCCCCAAGGCTTATGCAGTCTCCCCAAGATTGCTCGATGACAATGAACAGATTACGCCCCCAGGCAGTCTAAGAGTTCTTCTGTATTAGCAACACCGTTTTGTGCGGTGATTTAGAGGTAAGAAAGACAATGAACTGCGAGAAGTGCCAGGAACTACTCAGCGACTTTCTCGACGGAGCGATAGGCAACGAAGATCGAGCGACGTTCAGCGCTCATCTTGAAGAATGCCTCCCCTGCTTCAATGTGCACGCCGAGATGAACACGATTGTGAGTTTTTGCCGCGAGCATCGCGGCGAGTACGTCGCCCCGCCAAACGAACGCGCCATGTGGCTGCGGATTCAGAACACCGTCGAAGGTGAATTGGCAGCAGCGGCTGTCGCTCAAAGCCCCCGACAAACGGCTGAGCGTGAAAGCTGGTGGTCGCGCATGATGGGTCGAAGCTGGGAGCTATCATTCCCGCAGGTGGCGATGGCTGTGGTCGCAATCATCGTCGTGGCCTCGCTCGCCACCGTGTTTGGTTTGCGCGGTATGCAGAAAATCGGAACGGGAAGCAATGTCGCCTCCACGAACCTGAGCAGCAGCGGCGTGCAGACCCTTGCCTTAAACGGCGATCCGAAAACTCTCGATCTCAATAGTCGGGTCTGGCAGCAACAACAACAAATTAAATACTGGAGCCAGGTCGTCGAGGAGCGGAAAGCGCATTGGAATCCGCAGGTGCGAACAGACTTCGAGCACAACTTGAATCTTCTGGATGAAACTGTTGACGAGTCGCTTAAAAAGCTCTCCGAGCGACCGCACGATGATGTGACCGAAGAAATGCTCAACGCCGCGCTCAATGATAAGATGCAGCTCCTCAAAGAGTTCTCTGATCTCTAGAGGCGGCCAATCTCAGAGGAGCAGCACCGCCCGCGCGCTTCAGTCAGAAATGTGGTTCTGGTCGTGCGCCTGTGATTCTGAAAGTATCTCCCACGACGGAAGACTTCACTTGAGGAGTTAGTGAGTAAGAGATGAACAAACGCTATCTCGGCGCGCGCTACCTGAATCAGACTGCGCGCGTCGTCCTGACAGTGGCTGCTCTTGCCATCCTCGCTCATGCTCTCTCCGTAGATGTTTTCGCTCAGAAGACCATCACGCGAAAATATCCGGCGCAGAAGAACGTTCGTCTTGAAGTCAGGAATATCTCCGGCACGATCACGGTTGAAACCTGGGAGAAGAACGAGATTTCGGTGACGGCGAAAATCTTCTCGCCCAACGCTCAATTCACGCCTGAACAAACTGCGAATTGCTTTGGTATAGATGTCGTGCGCGACAATCGCGGGCGCATGGTCGGCGACATCAACTTCATCGTCAAAGTCCCCGCCGATTCGACCGTTGATATTGAGACGAAGCGCGGCAATATCAGCATCAACAACGTTCGCGGCGGAATGGTGCGCGCTCGCGTTTCGACAAACGGCGACATCGAACTGACCGGAATCAGGTCTTCCGAAGTGATTGCCGAAAACGGCGTCGGACACATGCTCTTCGATGGCGAGCTGGTGGCGGGCGGCTCTTACACCTTCAAATCTCTGTCGGGCGACATCAACATCAATATTCCGAGGGATTCTTCGTTCAGTCTCGTCGCCAGCGCGCAACCGCAGTCAATCAATCTTAATTCGTTTGCGAGTCCGGCGTTGAGCTTCGTCGCCGACGGTCGTAGAGTTTATGGCAACGTGGGGCCGGGCGGCGTCGGGCGTCTTCCCACGCTCACGGTTTTTAACCAGCGCGGGAGAATCTCTTTCATCGCGCGCTAAAGCTTTCAAATTTATCACGCACACCCGGCTTGATGCGGACGGCTCTTCTGATCCTTTGAGTGATCTTGGAATGAGAGCGTCCGCATCTGCTCTTTTTGTGACTACCGATGCACAACTTTCAAAAACTTTTCATCATGCGTCTCGCACAGGCCGCATCTATTCTGCTCTTTTTCGTGTTCTGTCTCTCTCTTTCGCAATTGGTCGTCTCAGCCCAGCAGAAGGACAAAAGGGATGTGCCCGCACAAGCTCCGCCGTCGCTTAAACGCACGACAACTCGCCACGAGGTGCGCCGCTTCGCTTACGGCAGCAGCCTGACGATCATTGGCGCGCCCGCAGGCTCGATCACCATCGAAGCGTGGCCTCAAGCGGAAGTTGACATCACCGCCGATATAGAGCTGCTCGCAAACTCCGAAGAAGAACTCGCGCTTCTGGCTACGGTCAACGGCTTTACGATTGACGATGACGTCAATCACCTCCGCATTCTCACGACGGGCACGCACGACAAGATTTTCATGCGCCGCGCCGCGAAGAAATTTCCAAAGACGCTGCTTAATCTGCCCTGGAAGATTGACTACCACATTCGCGTCCCTGCTCTGTGTGATCTTGAGATAGACGCCGGGCGCGGTGCGTTTAATCTTACGGGCGTCGAAGGCTCGATTAGCTTGAAGGCTCTCGAATCGGATGCAACGCTCGTGCTGACAGGCGGCGCAGTGACGGCCACCATCGGCGGCGGCTCGGTCAAAGTTAATCTGGCCACACGCAGTTGGCGCGGCGCAGGCGCGATGATTCAACTCGCCCTGGGCAATCTCACCGTCGAGCTTCCCGCAGGTTTCAACGCGGACATCAATGCGGATGTTCTCCGCTCAGGCCAGATAGAAAACAGCTACACAACGCTCGTCCCTCAAGAGCGCACGACCTTCACGCCGCGCTCCATCTGGGGACGCGTCGGAAGCGGAGGGGCAGCTCTCTCCTTCAAAGTCACGGACGGCACACTCCGAATCAAAAAACAGTGATGAGTAATGAGTAATGAGTAAAAGCGGTTCATCTTTTCACTCATCACTTGTCCTTCGTCACTATTCTTATTATTCTTTTCGCGCTCTCTTATCCGAATCTTCTCTGGGACACCCAAGCATGACAGTCAAATCAGATCGCTGGATTCGCCGCATGGCCGCAGACGCGCAACTCATTCAACCTTTCAGCGAGCAACTCGTTCGTGAAGTCGAGGGACGCCGCATCATTTCAGCCGGAGCATCTTCTTACGGCTACGACATGCGGCTCGCCGACGACGGCTTCCGCGTCTTCTCGCCGATTCACGGGCGCGAGATTGACCCCAAAAAATTTGACGAAAGCTCTCTCGTCGAGCCTCCTTTACATACCACAGACGACGGCTCTCAATACTACCTCATGCCGCCGCACTCTTATGCTCTGGGCGTCACGGTCGAAACCTTCCGCATGCCTCGCAACGTCACGGCCATCTGCATGGGAAAATCCACGTATGCACGCGCCGGGCTGATCGTGAACACAACCCCGCTCGAAGCCGGGTGGCAGGGTCGCCTCGTCATCGAACTCGGCAATCTCGCAGACCTGCCCCTGCGCGTCTACGTCAACGAAGGCATCAGCCAGGTGATTTTCTTCGAGTCGGACGAAGACTGTAGCGTCTCCTACGAAGACCGCGGCGGGAAATATCAAGGGCAAACGGGATTGACTTACTCACGCTTATAAATATGATCTAGGTTCGGGCATAAAGTGACATTTGTCGGCAATAAAATGAAAATTGTCGGGCATAAAGTGAGAATAATTCGGGTATAAAATGAAAACGCTGTGAGTTTGCTTGTATTTTATTCCCTTCAACTAGCCTTGCCTAAAAAAATACCCTCTGCCTATAAATAAAGTCGGTTGCCTATAAAATGGCTGTCCCTAAACTAGGGGAAGCACTCTCCCACCCCACGCTCTCGGCTTTGCACAAAATTAACATCCTGCACATTTATTATTGAGGCTGCACATATATTCGACTTCGGACAAAACCTCACATTTGCCGGAAGCAGGTGAGTCGCCTGAAAAGTACCAGAGCATTCAGTGTGCATAAATGACTAACGCTTCCATGGCTAGAGAGAGTGCAATTGCGCGCCGCCTCAGGCAGTCTTCAGTAATAGGAATTTACTATTGAAAAATACAAAAACCAAACGGTTGATTACAGTGGATTAGTGTCTTCATCAGTAGCAGCAAAGATGATTGGGATCACAGTTAAAAGTTTGCACAATACATATATACCTAAGAAACTTCTGAAGATAGCTTTAGACGGAGGTAAGCCTAGCAAATGTTATTTCCGCTCGGACGATGTCAATGCACTTATTGAAGCTAGGGAGACCCTGAGGCGAAATTCCCTCACAAGAGTAGAGGCAGCCTCACTCTGCAAAGTGAGTTGTGAAAGCATTAACGACTGGCTAGCAGCTGGTTTACTCCAACCAATAGCTGGGCTTATAGCCGATAGCTTTATACATAATCTTTACCTACGAGATGATGTTGAAAAATTGTACGAGGAGAGAGAAACCTTTAAAGCAAAGCGTATAAGCGAGGGGGGGGACATCTCGTTTTGGCCGGCCATGTGGCCCTAATCAACAGCCGGTGAGAAACAAGGTAATCTCGCGCATCGAACAACTGGTTAAACAATGGAACGTTGAGCTGAAGGGAAAACCAATATCCGGCCAGAGGTTATATCGTCAATTGATAACGGAAGGATATCGTGTGGGCATCAATACAATTTATGTATGCCTTCGTGACCTTCGCCAGCATGCTAATGTGGATCAACCAACTCCTTATCCTTAATAAGGAGTCTGATTATTAGCATTCTGTATTAGATTTCATGCAGAATGTAGAACTATCATTTCTAAAGTTGACAATAGAAATAGTTACATGCGAATTTCTTTGGTGAATTTTCCCAGATGATTTATTTAAATTCTTGTAATCGTGATGCCTGAAATGAACAAGTCTGTTCTTACCAATCTGCGCGCTCGATATGCAGAGCTAAGCAAGCAAAAAGCTTTACGTGATGAAGTATTAAGGTGGATCAATGCTCTACCTGAAGAACAAAAATGTATTGTAGTGAAAGAGTTAATAACCTTACTTGATAGCCAAGATACATATACGCGTAGGTTTTCAACGCAATTACTAGGCGAATTGAAAGAAAGTACAGCCGCAGCTCGGATAGCGGCGAGATTAATGGAAGATAATGATACTTCAGTCCGCCGGCTTGCAGCAGATGCATTAGCTAAAATTTCTGGAACTGAGGCTAGAGATGTACTTATCCTTGCAGCCAAAAGCTACGACGCTGTAGTGCGGCAATATGCGGTCAATGCATTAGGCAGCTTAGAGTATGAGGACGTAGCTCCACTTATTATTAATGCGACTAAAGATGAGAATTATCACGTCCGGATCAGCGCCATTAATGCGCTTTGTAGGGTTAATAGTGCTGAGCAGGTTACACAGATACTACTAGATGCACTTAATGATACCAATCAGCACGTACGGGCAAGAGCTATTTACCATTTAGGAGTTATAGAAGATAAGTCCCTTATCCCAATATTCATTAAAGGGCTCAAAGACGATTATGGACGTGTAAGAGAATGGGCAGCAGATGCCTTGAGGGAAATACCATCAGATGCTGCAGTCCAACCTTTAATCAATGCACTCAATGATAATGATGAACGAGTTCGCGCTGCTGTAGTTCGTGCCCTCGGTGCGATAAAATCTAGCGATGCGGTTCATCCGCTTATGCAGGCCCTTGAAGATCAGGATCTACAAGTAAGAATGCGAGCAGCTCAGTCGCTAGGGCAGATCGGTGACCCTGCTGCACGATTTAAACTTGAAAAGCTTTCTCTGCATGGTTCTACAGTCGGCGAAAAGAAGCTGGCAAGCGAAGCACTCAGTAAGCTAAGCAACCTATAAATTATTTATACAAACGGAGGGGATGATGAAGGCAAGGATTGAGGACATTCGAGGCAGAGAAGTCTTAGACTCAAGGGGAAACCCTACTGTGGAAGTCGAAATCATCCTAGATAGTGGTATTAGGGAACTATTCTCTACTCCGTCAGGTGCTTCTACTGGTTCTCACGAAGCCCATGAACTCCGTGATGGCGACAACAGTCGGTATCTTGGTAGGGGGGTCACAAAAGCCGTTTCAAACGTTAATGAAATAATTAAGCCTAAACTTATAGGTAAGGATCCAAGTCAACAAAAATCAATAGACAGGTTGTTGAGAGAGCTTGATGGTACACCTAACAAAGGTAAGATCGGAGCAAACGCAATACTCGCCACATCTATTGCTTGTGCCAAAGCCTCTGCATCCGCGCTTGGAGTCGAACTCTACCAATACATTGGAGGCCCAAATGCTAGGGTGCTCCCGACGCCAATGATGAATATTATGAATGGAGGAGCCCACGCTGATAATAATGTAGATATTCAAGAGTTAATGGTTATGCCAGTGGGCGCCAAAACTGTGCGGGATGCCGTGCGGATGGGGGCAGAAACTTTTCATCACCTTAAAGCAGTACTTAAGTCTAGAAGTTATTCAACGGGTGTAGGGGATGAGGGTGGGTTTGCTCCTAATGTTTCTTCAAACGAGGAGGCAATATCACTAATCGTCGAGGCCATAATAAAAGCTGGATATGAACCAGGTAAAGATATATCCTTAGCCCTTGATGTTGCGGCTAGTGAATTTTACAGCGAAAACGGTTATACACTGTCTGCGGAGAAAGATTTCCAGAACAAATCTGCAGCCCATTTGGTTGAATACTATGAGTATCTGATTTCTAAATATCCCATAATTTCAATTGAGGATGGTTTTGCTGAGGACGATTGGGAAGGATGGGAACTCGGTACGAGAGCTTTGGGCAAAGGCGTTCAACTAGTAGGTGACGATTTATTTGTTACAAATGTGGAGCGCCTAAAGAAAGGAATAAAACGCGGCATTGCTAACTCTATCATAATCAAGCCAAACCAAATTGGTACTCTTACCGAAACGCTCTGGACCGTCGAAGTAGCAAAAAGAGGTGGCTATACCTGTGTTATCTCGAACCGCTCTGCTGAAACAGGAGAGGCTGTATTAGCTTCTTTAGCAGTAGCTTGTAACACCGGCCAAAGCAAGGTTGGCTCTCTTTGTCGTGGAGAAAGAACAGCTAATTACAATGAGTTGATTCGGATTGAGGAAAGACTGGGTGAAGACGCTATGTATGAAGGTGCATCTGCATTGTACAGTATTAACAAGTAATGGGCACTTTGACGTTATTGTCCTCACTCTC
Organism: Acidobacteriota bacterium; assembly: GCA_032160705.1. GTDB lineage: Bacteria > Acidobacteriota > Blastocatellia > Pyrinomonadales > Pyrinomonadaceae > QHXM01. The sequence goes on from JAVHVE010000056.1 coordinate 97,993, forward strand.
TTTATAGATTGCAATGCATTTGGCCACCATATTGGGCTCCCACGATAAACGCCTCCAAAACTCAAATATGAATTGCTCCTAAGGGAATTCTTGCGATGGTCTTACACAGCAACTCGACCTGAGCAAAGAGAATTTGTGTTAAGGCAGAATTCTCTGCCAATAATTATTGGCTAGCTAGCCTACAACGTTATAATCTTATGCTTGATTCATAAGGCCGCAAGCAACTCAGCATTTCAGGTGGAGGTTTAGCTTAAGGGAAAGTAATAGAACATGATAATCCTCACCGGCACCTCAATTTCTACAGGTATTGCTATTGGATCACCTGTTTTTTGGTCTCAAGGCAGTAATCCATTAGCTCTACTTTCACCTAAATCATCGGTGCTTGTAGGAGATTATTTATCACCATCTGAAGTCGAATTATTGAATCTGGGTAGATTCTCCGGGCTCGCACTAGAAATAGGAGGTGTCACATCGCACACCGCCATAATGGCTCGCACCTTCGGTATTCCAGCAGTTTTCGGTGTAAAGAATTTGCTCAAAAAATGTCAGGGTAGCAGGCTAATCGTTATTGATGGAACTAACGGAAGGGTGATCTTGGAGCCTAATGTAGCGATATTAGAGAAAGTTAAAAGAGAACGGCGGAGATACCAAAGTATCCAATCAAAATTTAGGCGTACTAAAGATATTCTGGCTATCACCGCGGATGGCCATAGAGTCGAAGTGGCAGCCAACGTTGGATCTGTTTCAGATGTAAAGACGGCTTTTACAAATGGGGCAGAAGGGGTCGGAGTTTTTAGGACAGAGTTACTTTATATCAATAGTAGTAATCTACCTTCTGAAGATGAACACTATAATACTTATGAGCGAGCAGTACAAATAGCGAAGGGCAAGCCAGTTATCATCCGTACCCTTGACATAGGAGGAGACAAATATCCAAAATATTTAACATTTCCCGTCGAAGGCAATCCATTTCTAGGGCTCCGAGGTATTCGTTACTGTCTTAAATACCCTGAGGTGTTTAAGCCGCAACTATCCGCAGCCCTCCGAGTTGCCGCTCAAGGCGATGTTAAATTGATGCTACCCATGGTCTCGAAAGTTGAAGAGATATTAGCGTTCAATCGGTTACTTAATCGTATCAAATCACGGTTGAAGGCAAGAGGCGAAGCGCATGATGCTAATTTATCCATTGGGACAATGATAGAAGTACCGGCTGCCGTAGAAATCATAGATGAGCTAAGTGACCATCTGGACTTTTTTAGTATCGGCACGAATGATTTAATCCAATATATAGAAGCTGTTGACCGCCTAAATGATAATGTGGCAGATTCTTTTGACCCATATCATCCTGCAATCTTCAGGACAATAAATCGTATCGTAAAGAAAGCCCATGCTCGTAAAAAGTGGGTGGGGATTTGTGGCGAAATGGCGGCTGATCCCTTGGTAACACCTGCACTCATTGGCCTTGGCGTTGACGAGCTAAGCATGGCCTCTGCAAGCATACCTATGATCAAGTTTATAATTAGGCAACTTGATAAGCAGATGTGTACTGAACACTGCGTAGAACTACTTCGGGCGAAAAGCTCAGAAGAAATAACAAAGCGTATGCAGCTTTTTGCAAAGGCCAATCATATCTATTCTATCTAGGGGTAACCAGCAGATGAGTGGATTGGCACCTTAGCACTGTGCATTAGCATCGGTTAAGCGTAGTAGGTTCTTGCCAATGTCTCATACCCGCTCAATGCATGTGAATGTAACTCGGGACAATTAAGTAATGAAGGAGATTATGTGTCATGGAAAGCATCACCTCTAAAATACAGACATACATGAATAGCGAGGCAGTATGCCTAGAAGATTGGTATGGTGATTATCGTGCGCTTGCTGAAATTCCAGGTGAGCCAGTTACTATAAAGCCGAATTTAAATGAAATAAAGAAGGCATTTGCAGCTTGGGTTGAGCTAAGACGTGAACAACTATTCAATTTAATATGTGTAGAGTGGGATTACCCTGCGCGACGTAAGAATGAGAAACTCCAAGACAAGATGTCTTTAGCAGCCGCACTTGCCGATTTCCTCCTCTCTTGTGCTTTGCAGATTCCAGCACCAGTTGCTACATCAGTGCTTTTAGTGCAGATGGGTTTAGATCAATTTTGTCATTCTTAAATTACATGCCCGCTTAGAATATGAAGCTCACCGTCAACACTTAGAAACAACCTGACAGAGGAGATCAGATTATTGCTCAAGTTCTTCCATCCCTGGGATTCGGTGCACTCGTAATAGCTAGTATGAAATGCCGAAGAAACTAAATGCAACTTCCATATAAGCCTCGCAAGTACATCCATTCTTACTGCTTAAGGTGTAAATCCTAAATATTTATTCTATTCAGCTAGAGTTCAACTGTGCCGGTAAAGTACTAACGCAAGAACATTACCTATAATCACTTGCACTAGAATTTTAGCTCGACTCCTATTAGGTATACTCCGTAAAATACCTATGAATCTTCAGAGTGATAAGAAGCCAGCTATTCTGGCCTTACAAAAGTAGAGTTAAAAACTACGATTTAATCTAGCTCACCTTATGTTGGGCTAAAGGTTCATTAGGTGAATAAAGATGTCAGACGCTCAATTTTACAAAATATTAGAATTGATCAGTGAATGCACCGTAGGAATATATGAAGATGAAAAGCTGCTTGGTAGCGGTGTGATAATTAGTCCCGTCGGATTTATTGGGACTTGCGCTCACGTTATTGAGCAAAAGAAAAAGGTGTCCGTGAAGGTAGGAGGTAAATATGTCACAGCAGATGTTTATAAACAGGACACTTCGATAGACCTCGCGGTCTTAAAGTTACCGAAGAAGGATTTGAGAAATTATTTGTATATAGAAGGAAACAGTACTGTCAAACAGGGCCAAAAAGTATTCATTCTAGGTTTCCCCTACTCAACTTATTCCGAAACAACGTCTCCTAGTCTCTCTGAAGGAATAATTTCTAGGGTTCATATAGATGAAACAGCGGAAGTTCCTTTTATCCAAATTGACGTGACCGTAGTAGCCGGAAATAGCGGCGGCCCCGTTTTTGACGTTAACGGAAAGATTATAGGATTAGTGACGACAAAGTTATTTGATGGAATGGCCTGTTGCATTCCTATTAAAAGATTAGTGTCATTAGTGCCTTCATATGAATTATACCCTTCCTCTAAGTTGTTTTCAGATTATGCCAAAAAAGAGACTGACGCATATCGGGCTTGGACTTTATTTGATAATTACGTCGATCTGAGATGCTCAGAAAAGGCCGGAGGTCAGCAGGACTTAACTGAGTATGTTCGTTATAAGTGGTTGCCATCTCAATCGAAGGCTCTTCTCGCCGTCCTCGGTGAGTTCGGAAGTGGCAAGACTCTTTTTTGCCATAAACTTACCAATGAACTACTCAAAGAGTATATCCCCGGCAGGAGTTTGCCCTTTCTTATAAAGCTGCGGGATATGAAAGAATACAGGTATAAGAGTCTTAAAGATTTACTGGTAGATCAGATTGGAACAAAACTTGGGTTCCCTCACCTTACTTGGCCCACGCTCGAAGAAATTCTTAGATTAGGAGAAATACTGCTTATTTACGATGGTTTTGAGGAAATGACAATGAAAGCAAGTAGGTTCCAGATGGCGGATAGCTTCAGAGAGATTCTTTCAACAATGGTGCCCGAGACTAAAACCATAATCACATGTCGCACACATTACTTTAGTACAGAGGACGAGATAAGAATCCTTACAAAAAGTAAGAGGCCCGATCAAGTAGAAAGTCTGATTTTGGAGGAAAGCAATCCGGATAAAGTATCAATTGTTTATCTAGAACCGTTCGATGACACCGATATTCGCTTCTACTTAGAGAGGAAACTCAAGGATTGGCAGAGCCTTTATCGAAGAATTAATGATCCAAATTTCTATGACTTAGCAGATCTCGCGAAAAGGCCGATTTTTTTAGATGTAATTGTAGAATCAATACCTGACCTTGACTCGTCTGGATTAAGAATCACCGGCACGCAGCTTTATCAGTTGTACACAACACAGTGTTTTAAAAGAGAGACCGCGAGAATATCATTAAGTTTGGAACAACAGTCTGAGATAATGGAAGAACTAGCATTTGAGGCATATAAAGATAGACTTACCTTACTGAGCAGGAAGCTAATAGAGGCTGTATGGGCAAGCGTTATTCCCAATAAAGCTGAACCTGATGCTGAAAAGTTCATTCGCAATTACCCCTTCTTAAGGAAGGCTGAAGGCTCGAGAGATAAACTCGATTTCATACATCAATCTTTCTTTGAATTTTTCGTGGCCAAGGGAATCTTCCGAAGCATTAGTAACCATTATCATACATCATATGCCACTGAATATTTGACCTCACCTATTGACAAATATCTTTTTGAACTACTTGAAACCAATAATGATATTGGAATTATAGTTAATTGGCTCAAACGACACCCAAATATTAATGTGCGAATGAACTGCGCCCTTACTATACAGCGCTCTAGACACATTGAATTTATTCCTGTCCTTCATGAATGCCTAGAACAAGAAAGGGATATAGGAGTCGCCGGTAGAATCGCGGATGCCTTAGCTGGCTTAGGGGATAAACAATCCCTTCTTAGGTTCCTTGGTAACTTAGAGAAATATGCGCAACTGCAAGAAGATACAGGCAAGCCTGAAAGTAATAGATTGTTGTACGATATTGTTGAGCCCCTAGAGGATATTGATCAACAGGTGGTTAATAAAGTAGTCAAAAACTTGAACCACTCTAATTCAAGGATTCGTAAATTTGCTGCTTTTTCCCTCGGAAGAATACGCGCCTTAGAAAGTGTGCCTGGTCTTATCACTCTCTTGGATAATTCTGATGAGAGTATTCGCGCTAGACGATACGCTGCCGCCGCCCTGGGTATTATAGGTAGCCCTTCAGCTTTAACCACCTTACAAAGCATCGCTGAACACAACGAGAGTGAGATACTGCGGCAGGAATGCTTAAAAGCTTCTCAAAGAATTATGGAAGGATCTTAATTGGGAAGTTTTCATTATATGCGAGAATATCATCGGATTTTTGCACTTTATGAGCGAATAGTACCCGTAAGTTGCTGATTCTCCATAATGGGAGTTTTCACCTTATGAGCGAACCTACATATGTATCGGGTGAAGCATAAACTCCGAATTACAGAACGATAAGCGAAGATGTCCAAAGCCGGAAATCGAATCGCCGCCAGCGCGCAGCAATTGGATTGAACGCAGGGAAACATCAGGAAGGGTCTTTGGCTAAGAGGTGTGTGCGCTACGGTCGTATTCTGCTTTGACTGCTCCGTAGCATTCACAGGCGGTCGCCTCCAGCCTGCTTCGGTCAAGGATGGTCACTTGCCCACGGGTGTAATGAATCATCTTTTCACTTTGGAGACTACCGGCAGCCCTCGTCACCACTGAGCGGGTCACTCCCAACATCATCGCCATGAACTCGTGCTTCATCTCAAACTTATCTCCCGGCGCACGATCATGCGTCATCATCAACCAGCGCGAGAGTCTTTGATTTACCTCGTGCGAGTTGATGCAGGCCGCCGATTGCGAGACTTGAGTAAAGAGTGCATGGGTGTAGCGTTGCAGCAATTCCTGAAGCGCGCCACCGCACTTGAGTTCATCTCTGAGCGCCTCAGTCTTCAGACGCATGGCGCTGCCCGGCATCTGGATGAGCGCGCGGATCGGCGTCGTCTTCATTCCCAGTACCACTGCGGTGCCTAGCATCCCCTCGTTACCTATCAGTCCCACTTCCCTGGGCGTCTTATCTTCCATGACGACCAACAGCGAGATGAGTCCGTCGTTTGGGAAGTAGACGTGTGTGATCGGCTCTCCGCTCTCATAGAGAACTTCCATAAAAGGCAGAGGAACACATTCCAGATGAGGAAGCAGACGCTTGTAAACGTTCCCCGGCAAGGCGGCCAGAAGCTGATTCTGGAGTGGCGGTGGTCGAGAGTTGTTGGGCATCAGGAAAGCTCCTTAGACTGTAGCGCGCGGTGAAACCAGCAGACGGCACAAGGAGATGGTTCTCAATCAAGTCCTGATGTCGAGAGATGAATTCTAAAAGAACAGATACAGAGCAACTGTACGGCAGACTCATCCACCCCGTCTGTGCTCTAGCACACATATAGTGTGTATAATCCGTGGAAGCGAACAGTGAAAAGGAGGTTTTTCACATTCATGTCCCAAACATCGCTTGAGCCGGTGGAAAACCGGCTGCTCGCCATGCTTC
>JAVHVE010000057.1:0-244595 GCA_032160705.1 Acidobacteriota bacterium
GCCGGTGGCCGGTTAAAACATGCGACGAGTAGCGCAAAGTTTTTGTTTTTAACTGACCACCGGCCACTGACCACTGCCCACTGCTCTCTCCTTGACGCATGTTGGTCGGGTCATCTAGTTTTAGAGACTTCGACGAGAAAGTTGAAAGCGTCCCGCGACGCTTTCGTTTGACGAACATGAGCGCAACTGAACGTCTCTACTATAGAGATTCACATCTGACGGATTTTGAAGCGCGGGTCACGAGGGTCACGGAGCGCGTCAGCGGCTGGGTGGCCGTCACGCTCGACCGCACGGCGTTCTACCCGACGGGCGGCGGGCAGCCGAGTGACACCGGAACGCTCAACGGCACGCGCGTCGTGGAGTGTCTGGAGACGGAAGAAGAGGGCGTGCTGCATGTCTTGCAGGGTCGCGGCCTCGAAGTTGGCGCAAACGTCAAAGGTCAGATTGATTGGCCGCGCCGTCTCGATCATCTTCAACAGCACACAGGCCAGCACATCCTTTCGCAGGCATTCGTGGCCATCTTCAACGCAGAAACGCGCGGCTTTCGGATGCTCGAACAATACTCCGAGATTGATGTCGAGTTGGACGAGCCGACCGAAGAAAAGATTGAAAAGGCTGTGGAATTGGCCAATCGCATCATCTGGGAGGATCGTGCCATCCACATCCGGCAGGTGACGAAGGAAGAAGCCGCGAGCCTTCCCTTGCGTAAAGATTCTGCGCGTGAAGGCGAGTTGCGGCTCATCGAGATCGAAGGTTTCGATTTGACACCTTGCGGCGGCACACACGCTTACCGGACAGGTGAAGTCGGATTGATTGCCGTGCGCTCCTTTGAGCGCGCGAAGGGTTTGACGCGCATTGATTTCGTCGCAGGCGGGCGTGCCCTCAGTGATTACCGTCGCGCCAATCGCACCGCGCGAAGCTGCGCCGCCATGTTCAGCATCGGGCGCGATGAAGCGACGGCAGCGGTGGCGCGCCTGCTGGAAGAGAACAAACAACTCACGCGGCGCGTGCGCGAGCTTGAAGAGATAACGGCGCGCGTCGAGGCAGAAGAATTATTGAGCGAGGCGTTGATTTTAGATGATGGCACAAAGCTTTGTGCACGCGTCTTTGAAGATCGCGACGCCGAATCTTTGAAGAAGCTCGCGCAAGCGCTCATCTCCCATCCCACAACGATTGCCCTGCTCGGTTCAATCGAGCACGATGCTGCAAGGCTCGTCTTCGCACGCTCTGCTGAAGCTCCCGGCGACATGAACGCGCTTCTCAGCGAAGCCTGCCAGATGCTCGACGGGCGCGGCGGAGGACGCCCCGACATGGCACAGGGCGGCGGGCGCAAAATTGAAAACTTGGCAGAAGCAATTGAAGCTGCCGTGAGTAGTCTAACTAAAATAGAGGCTAAGAAATCGTGGCGTTAGAAATAGAGTGGCTTACGTTATAATCTCGCTCATGTCGAAACCGAAGAATCCACGCCACTGCCGAATCTGCTCGAATCCTGTTAATGATTATTGCGCCGTCTATTGTAGTAATAGATGTCAGCTACAGGCGCAATACAGAGCTTACATAGAGCGTTGGAAAGCGGGTTTAGAGACGGGAGTTGCCGGAGCGACTGGTATATCAAGATATATTCGTCGCTACTTCATTGAAGAGTATGGAGAGCAATGCCAACAATGCGGCTGGCAGGAGCGGAATCCCGTAACCGGGAAAGTTCCTTTGACTATTGACCATATTGACGGAGACTGCTTAAATAACATGGAAATCAACCTCCGGCTGTTATGTCCAAATTGCCATTCGCTCACGCCGAATTACGGCAACTTGAACAGAGGCCACAGTCAGCGTTACTATAGACGAGCGCAGGCGACGATGAGAAGAGTTTTAGGGGATACGGTATTGAGATAACGAAGAAGTAAATAATGTGGGGCAGTAGCTCAGTTGGCAGAGCGCGGCGTTCGCAATGCCGAGGCCAGGGGTTCGATCCCCCTCTGCTCCACCAAAAGAATCAAGCAAGGCGGCGAGACGACTCTCGCCGTTTTTGCTTTGGTTGTCAGGCCGCGTTGGAAGAGTTTTATCAACCCTCTTGTGGAACTTTCCTGTCTCTGCCGCGTGTTTTCGTTTCGATTAATTTAATTCCACAGAGGAAGGTCACAGATGATGAAGATAAAATCACAGTGGGCGTTAGTGGCTGCTGTCGTAGTTGTTCTCCTGTGTTTGGTAGGCTGGGGTGGCAGGGCACAAAGCGCAACGAGAGCCACCTGGGAATATAAAGTCATCACGATGTACGGCACGATTGACACGCCTGCGCCTAATCTGACTCAATTTAATCAGATGGGTGATGAAGGATGGGAGCTGGTGACCACGCGCTCAGAAGACTTTAATCGCGGCTCAAACCAACGAAGAGCAGAGTATTTCTTCAAGCGCGCCAAGTAAGTAAGAGCGAGGGATAAGTCTTGTAGCTACTCGGTCAGCAGAAGGGTTCGAGTTTACTCTTGCCTGCAATTTCAAATCAGGGTAAAAAGACTTTTCCATGAGCAAAGAAGTGGCGGTGATGAGATTGCTTTCCGTCTGTCTGACCGTCTCTTTCGTCTTCGTTGGCTGCGGCGGCAAACAAGCGAATGTCTCTACCAATAATTCGGTGACGACGACCGAGACAAAAGTAGCGGAGACGAGAGAGGTGGAATCGGTCTCTCCTACCCCAACAGCAACACCTGTAAGGAAGGGCGTCACGCCTCCCGTCGAGTTTACCTATCTGGGCATCTCTCCCGACAAGGAATTCGCCTCTTATAAAATTAAGGTGAATACAGCCGAACCTATCAGTCAGGTTGATATCGGCGTCAAGTACATGGGTCAGGATGGGAGCGTGCTTGAGGAAACGACGCTCGCCTGGCAGAACATCGTCAAATCCGTGCGCCAGCCAATCGAGAAGGGTAAGACTTACGAAGTTAAAGATTATTTCCCAGAGGCCGCGACCAAAGCCGAATATGTTCTCAAGCGCGTGATCTTTCAGGACGGCACTCGCTGGAACGCAGGCGATTGAGCCTTTCGTCCATCAAGCACAAAGCCCTTAGCCTATGCTGGCCAAGCCATCATTTGCTCGCGCTCTTGCTTTCAGGCGGCGACCACTCTTTCAGAAAAGCCATGAACTTTGCGAGGTTGTAACTTTTCCCTTCTTCCAGCTTGCCCGTATCCTGCGAATGAAGAAACTTTCCGTCTCGCTCAAGCACGAAGAGGTGCGGGTAGCCGTTGATCGGCGGGTAGCGTGAGAGCAGCAGCTCGTTCTTATTCTCGTCGCTGAAGTTAATCTTCACCATGATGAAGTTCTTTTCCCTCAAAGCAAGAAGCTCCGGGTTCTTTTCAAAGAAAGCGTCCATGGTGTGACACCAGATGCACCACTCGCCTCCGACTTCGAGCAGGATGCGCTTTCCTTCCCTCCCGGCCTCGGCCACAGCCATCCGAATATCCTGCTCCGCATTTCTGGCAGGATCATATTTGTCTACCGGAACGTATTTCTCAGAAGCTGCTTTTTGCTTGCCCTGCTGTGCCTGGTTGGTTTTCTGGCGAGATAGTTTATGTTTATTACGCACCTGGGCTTGAATGCCGACAACCAGAACCAGACAGACGATAGTTAGCTTCAGATACGGCAACAGACGCTTCATAACAATTTTACCTCTTTCGGAATTCTTCATCGCAAATCGCTTGAGTTGCAGGAAACTTGGCCGCAGGCATGTTATAACATGACAGGCGATGCACGGGAGCCTCGAAAAGCAACCAGTTTGAAGACTTCGCGCATCCATCGCCCTGAGATCACACCTCTTCCCCGCTTGCCAAAGCAGGCGCGTCTTTGCTAAACGTCGGATGTGCCGATGGAAGCCCATCCGAGTTCCTGAACCGAAGAAGCGTTAATCCTGGAGGAGAATCATGAACAAGAGAATGCTTAGCCCGCTCGTCGCTCTCGTGCTTGCCTTGAGTCTGAGCGTGGTTGCCCTGGCGGATACTATCCGACTGAAGGATGGCAGCGTGATTCGCGGCCAGGTCATAGCCTTCAACAATCAGCAATTCACCGTGCTGGTCGGCACAGGCTCGCGCGGACGCCGCAGCCAGATCACGCTCTATATGGAAGACGTGGAATCCATCGAGTTTGATTCAACAGGCAACCAGCCCGTCACCAGCAACGACGACATGGGCAGCCGTCCTACACCACAGACCACCACGAATCGTCCTCCCGTGCAGCGTCCCGCGCCGCAGAACATACCATCTGAGCCGGACGACACACCGGCGTCGCAGCCCGCGACAGCGCGACCGTCTTCGTCTCAAGCTCCCGCGACCTTCTTTCAGATCAATACGAGGGTTCGCGGCGACAACGCGGCCAACGGCTGGACGAACAGCGGCCTGGTCGTCAGGCGCGGCCAACGCATTCGCCTGACGGCTTCGGGCAGCGTTTCATTGGGGCGTGGGCGCGCTTCCACGCCCGTAGGCGTTCCCGCCATCCCGGACAACGAGAAGTTGATGCGCTCATACCCGACCGGCGCGCTGATTGCCGTCATCGGCGACGACAACGATGATTTTATCTTCGTCGGGGCGCGGCGCGAGTTTATCGCGCAACGCGACGGCGTACTCTTTCTCGGAGTCAACGAGGGCAACTTAAACGACAACACGGGAGCATACGAAGTCATTATCGAAGCCGAGGCCATGGGCGGCACAAGATGAAAAAGCAGATGCTGGATGCCGGATTCTGGATGTTAGAGATTGAAGATTACCGGCGGACAACTGACATCTAACATCCAGTATCTAACCTCTGCTTCTTGACCGTGTGTGAATCAAACGCCTATATTCGTTTAGCAAATTTGGGTTTTCCCCGCCTGCAAGTTCGTAAAGGAATTTTTGTCATGAAACGCAGACTCTTCCGCCGCCTCTTCTCTCTTCTCGTTGTCACTCTTATCATCTTGCTCGGAGCGGCGGGCAATCTCAGCATCCTGGCTCAATCGAGACGCCAGCCGCCGACCACCACCCAGAAGAAGAACAAGCGGCCTGACGGCACGCCGCAGAAGGAGGGCGAGCAGAAAGAGGAATTGCCGCCGGACCTGGTGGGCAAGCCGCAGGAAGCTGAGGTCGTCTCGGTGACGACCAATCTCGTCAACGTTGACGTTGTCGTTTACAACAAAAAAAGCGGGCAGATCATGACGGGGCTGAAGAAAGAGAACTTCGCTGTTTTTGAAGACGGCCAACAGAAGGAAGTGACCAACTTCTCCACGCCCGAAGCGCCGATTACAGTTGCGATGGTGGTCGAGTACAGCAGGCTCTCAGCGGCGATAGGCGCTGCCGGTACGGGCGGCTTTGAGCCGGGACAGTATGAGGTCATTCGACCGATGGCGATGTTTCTCTCACAATTCGTCAAGCCGCCGGAGGATTTTGTCACCGTCATCGCCTTCGACATGCGCCCGACGCCGCTCACGGACTTCACCAATGATCCGCGCCGGATTCAGCAGGTCATCAGTCTACTGCTGAGGAATCAACCTGCTTTCAGCGAGTCAAACCTCTTCGATGCGATCAAGTTCACTCTCGCCGGGGGGCGCGGCGACGCGGTCGTGCTGGACGACTCTAAAGAGAGTACGGCTGATTACGCAGGGCTGGCGAGCCTACAGGGTCGGCGCAAGGCCATGATCCTGATCGCGACCGGGATAGATACTTTTAGCAAGACCAATTATGACAAAGCGCGTAAGGTAGCACAGAACGCGGGTGTGCCGATCTACGTCATCGGCACGGGAAATCTGTTCTTCAAAAAGTATGGAGACAGGCTTGAAGCAACCGACGGGATGCTCGGCAGCCCCGGCAGATTGACATTTCTCCAGGCGCAAAACCAGCTCAACACGTTCGCCAAAGAAACGGGCGGCAAATACTATCCAATGACCTGGGAGGGGGAAGTCCCCGGCATCCTCAGAGAAATCAATGCCCTGCTCCGCAGCCAGTACAGCCTCGGCTATAACCCTGGTGACCGCCGCGACGGCAAGCAACACAAGATCGTCGTTAAAGTGGATGTGGACGGCGACGGGCAGTATGACGATAAAGACTATGTCGTCCAGAGCCGCTTGTTCTACAACGCGCCGAAGGGGGAAAAAGCAGCAGGCAGTTAGCAGTGGGCAGTGGGCAGTAAAGACAAAAACAAAAGGCAGTAGAGACGCTTCATGTCTTTACTGCCTTTCTTGTTTTTAACTGCCCACTGCCCACTGCTAACTGCCCACTACTTACCGTAGAACCGGAGACGAAACTCATCATTGAAAGCAAAGATTTCAGAGCGCCGACCTGAGAAGATGCGCGATTGGCGCAGCAACTCAGGCAATCCGCCGCGCGTGAGATTGAGGCCGTAGGCTGTGCTGTAGAACATGGCCGTCAGTTGCGGGTTGAGACGTTGCGGCACGCCGTAGCGGATGGCCTTTTGTGCCGCAGGAGCGAAACCGACGCTCCGACGCGGATTGATAATCTCAATTGAGCGGTCGAAGATATGGATGCGCGTCACAAAATCTCTGAGCGCAAGGTCACGGTGAACTAGTGCGTTGGCCACGCCCTCGTTGATTGCGCCGCGATGATAGTTGGCGCGCGCGACAACGGGCGCATCCTCGACCTCTGAAGCGGGAAACTGGCGCGGGCGCGCCTCCCACAGATCGCAGTAGCGGCTGATGAAACGCAGCGCAGACTCGTGGAGCGTGTGCAGATTGCCAGCGAGTTGCACGCGCTCGATGACGGGCGCTTGTGTCGTCTCTCCGGCAAAGCGCGTGGCGACGATTTGTGAACGTGGGAGGAGTTCGGCAACGCGCTCGTCGCGCCCGAAGAGCAGAATGGCGGCAACCGTCGGGATAGTCTCAATCCCGCTGCCCACCGCCAACAGCAGATCGCGTTGCAGCACATCTTCCGTCGGATAGCCGACGGCGCTCGCCTCGTCGAAAGCATCGCCTTCAAACTCTTTGATAAAGCTCCAGAGATGAGCCTCATCCACGTCTGCCAGACTCGCCCCGATGGCGGGCACATTCTCATAGCGAATGGGGCGCGCTTCGTCTATCAGCGATGATAATTCCTCGCGCGACGCCTCGCGTTTTTCCGAGCCGATGCGAATGTAGAATCGCCCGTCGCGCGTCCTGTACGGGCGCGCTTTGCCGACGACATCGAGCGCGACAATGCGGCGACCATTATCAAATGCCACGCGATCAATGAAGGGAACGAGCGGCGGCTGAATCTCTTCGCGGCAGATGCGCACCAGTTCTTCCTGCACGCCTTCGGCATCGTCTAAGCCCTCGACGCGCATCTGGTCGTTGACGCCAAACACCATCAGGCCGCCGCCTGTGTTGGCGAGCGCGACGATGCCCTGCGCGATCTTTTCCGTGTTTGAGAGCTTGACCTTGAGTTCGAGGAAGGTGTCTTCGCCGCCGCGCACCAGGCGCATCAATTCTGTGCGCGAAGTCTGCGGCGCGGGGATGTTGTAGAGATACTCCCCTAAAGAGCGTTCCGTGGAGGGTTCGTGTCGCTGGTTGCTGCGAAATTTTCTGCGAGCCATTTGTGTCTGGACGGGGCTGCTGCCTTCCCGCCCGGATGCGTCCGTCTCGTCAAGCCGTAGGGTACGCATCGCTGGATTTTAAATTTCCTCGCTTCATCCACTGACGGCGTCGAGGATGTCTTGTTCGCTGCGCTCAAGCGCGCGTCCCTGCCTCGTAATCAAGAGAGAGTAGAGCGCAACTGCTATCACGGCGAACAACGCCAGTGTAGCATACTTCAACGCGAAACTCTGCGCGAGATAGCCTGCGAGCGTCGCCAGAAACACCGGCACTGCCAGCGCCAGCATAATCGGAATCAGCAGAAATCCAGTCACGCCCGACGCATTCATCCGCTTGCCGAATTGCAGCCGCTTCGGAAAACGAATGGAGAGCCAGTTGCCGATGACGGCAAAGCAGGCGGCAAAGAAAAGGAAGCTCAAGCTGGCGAAGCCGAGCGCCGCAAGCGTCAGGTCACGAAAGACGAGTTGATTGACCACGAGCAAAACAGCGCAGAAGACGAAGGCGAGAAATGTAATCGTCAAATTCTTCCCCAGCAGAATCGTGCGCCGGTCAACCGGGGCGAGGATGAAGCTGCGCATTCCACCTGCTTCGTAAGCGAAGAGATTGCACGCCAGCGACGAGAGAATCAGAAAGACGTAGAGGATGCCTGCCGCAACCAATAGTCCTTCGGTATACGTGGCGAAGCTGCTGACCCCCGACAACGCTGCGGGCGGCGGCACGAGCCTTTGACCAGGGCGATTGCCTCTGAGCAGCCTGACGGCGATTAAAACCAGCGGCATCACACCCATCATTCGCAGTTGCGCGTTGCGCATCGCGTAGCGCAACTCCTTCTCGATAATGGCCGAGATTTGCGGCGAGAGAAACGGGAGCTGCCAGCCCGTATGCACAACTGCAATCTCTCCCTGCGTTCGTGTTTGAATGACAGCGCGCTTCATTCCGCCTGCATTGAGAGCCGCGCGGCGCGCGATCAGGTAAGTGACGAAGATCAGAATAATCGTGTACGTGGCGAGCGCCAGGAGCGACAGCGCAAAGGTGCGCTCACCTCCCGCTCGCAAGCCTTCCGTCAGGGCAACGGCAGCCGCACCCGCCGGCGTCCAGCGCAAGGCGCGCAGCTCTCCGCCGTGCCGGGACATGTAGGCGGCCAGCTCACCCATAAAAGCTGCGCCCAGACCGACCACCACGCCAATCAATGCCAGCACGGTCTCGCCGCGCGTGCGCCTCGTCTGCATCAGCGCGCTCATCGAAGTCGAGAGCCATTTGGCGAGGCTGATGCCGAAAGCGATTGTCAGCAAGGCGGCTGGCAGCGCCAGCAAAACGCGACTGAGACCGAGCCCCGCTCCGAGCGAGACGGCGAGAATAATCGGAATGGCGAAGATTGAGCCCAGGCTCGTCAACTCGCTCAAAAAATCAATCGCAAAGAGTTTCTTGAGGCTGACTGGGTACAGGAGCAGTCTTCCGGGAGTGAACTGGCTGCCGCCGCCGAGACTCAAAGGCACAGTCGCCCACATCAGGTAGAGAATGGCGAAGACCATGAAGAGGAGCAGGAATCCAGACTTCATCACATCCTTCAACTCGGCGGCTAAAGGATGATCCGGCGGCAACTGCGCGAGGATTTGGGTTGATGAGCCCGGCGATAAAAGCCTGTAGGCAGCGATGCCGAGAATCACAGCAATCGCAAACGCCAGTGCCAGCGCCGCCAGCGTCCCCAGGATGGAGGCAATCTTGCTCAGTACAGCTTTACGCGACCGCATCGCATTGCGAAACAGCGTCCACTTCAGCCAGAGCAGCGCGGAGAGTTGGCTCATCGAGTCTGGAGTCTAGAGAGTCTGGAGTCTGGAGTCAAAAAGCGTGACGAGAATTGCGCCGTAATGAATGTACAATGAGCTATGTCTTTCGACTCCAGACTCCAGACTCCAGACTCCAGACTTTTCGCCTACGTCGGTCTTGGGTCGAATCTTGGCGACCGTGCCGGGAATCTTCTGCTGGCCGTGCGTGGGATGCTGGATGCCGGACTGCGTGTCAAGCGCCTGTCGTCAATTTATGAAACTGAGCCGGTGGACGTGCGCGATCAACCCTTGTTTCTCAACATGGTCGCAGAGCTGCGCATTGAGATATTCTCACCCGAACAAACGCTGGCGCGGTTGCTGCGCATCGAGTACGCGCTGGGGCGCAGGCGCGAACGCTTGCGCGGCCCGCGCACGATTGACCTGGATTTGTTGCTGTACGGCGATGAGCAAAGCGCGACCGAATTTCTCCAACTCCCGCACCCGCGCCTGCACTTACGCCGCTTTGTTCTCACTCCGCTGGCAGAGCTTGCGCCCGAGCTTTTACATCCGACCCGTCGCCAAACTATCAGCCAGCTTCTCGCCGAAACGCCTGACGAATCAGAAGTAAAACGCTGGAAAGGCAAGTAGAATGGAGAAAGGCGGAAGGAGAAAGCGTGAGAGGGAAAGAACGAACCACGAAACCACACTAAGTCACACGAAATATTTAGCGCAGTTTCGTGTGGTTTCGTGGTTCGTCCGCTTCTTGACGAGAATAAATAGACCCTGCTCTCTTCGCCTTTCTACTTGCTTTTCATCCGCGCTGGCCTATAATTACGGCCTTGCACTCCTCTAAGATGAAGACGTAAGCGACCCATTTGTGCGGTGACCCTGATTGATGAACGGGTCGCCGCCTATTTTGTCTGGAGAAAAGAGTTTCGTTATGGCTTATCTCAAACCGCAGCGTCCTGAGAAAGTGACTGCGCCGAGTTTGCGCGCGAGCAAGGAGCGAGGTGAACGTCTCGTTTGTCTGACGGCTTACGATTACACGATGGCGCGCATCGTTGACGAGGCGGGCATTGACATCGTGCTCGTCGGCGACAGCATCGGCAATACCATTATGGGGTACGGCAACACCGTGCCGGTCACACTTGACGAAATCGTGATGCACACCCGCGCCGTGCGTCGCGGAGTGCAGCGCGCATTGCTCGTGGCGGACATGCCCTACGGCTCTTTTCATACGGGAGAGGATGAGGCGGTCAGAAACGCCTTGCGTTTGATTAAGGACGGCGCGGCGGAAGCGGTCAAGCTCGAAGGCGGGCGCAAGCGCGCGCCGCTGGTCAAGCGACTGGTTGACGAAGAGATTCCCGTGATGGGACACATTGGTTTGACGCCGCAGTCCGTCAACATGCTCGGCGGTTACCGCGTGCAAGGCAAAACCGCTGAGACGGCTCGCGCGCTGCTTGACGACGCACATGCTCTGGAAGATGCGGGCGCATTTGCTATCGTGCTCGAAGTCGTTCCGCGCGAGATCGCCAAGCTCATCACCGAAAGCGTCAGGATTCCAACCATCGGCATCGGCGCAGGACTGCATTGCGACATACAGGTGCTCGTCATCCACGACCTCCTGGGTCTTTCCTTCGGCAAGCTCGCGCGCTTCGTCAGGCAGTATGCTGATCTCAAGAGCACGATGACGGAGGCCATCAGTCGCTACGCCGAAGATGTCCGCACGGGCGCGTATCCTTCTGAAGCCGAATCATACGGCTTACCGGCTGAGGCCGCGAAGGAACTCGACATTGCACAGGAAAAGCAGGAGTCAGGAGTCAAAACTCAGGAGCCGGAATAAAAGAAAATCTGTAACGGCGGTTCTCCGCCTTTTATTCTGACTTCTGGATTCTGGATTCTGAATTCTGCTTTTCGCTGTCTTCTGCTTTTATGGAAATCATCAATCGCCGTCAACGCATGAGTTCGGTCGCGCGCAAGGTGCGCCGCGAGCAGGATCAGACCATCGGGCTCGTGCCGACGATGGGCGCGCTGCATGACGGGCACTTGAGTCTGGTTCGTGAAGCGCGGCGGATGTGCGACGTCGTGGTCGTCTCGGTCTTCGTCAATCCGACGCAGTTTGGGCTCAACGAAGATTTTGAACATTACCCGCGCGACCTGACGAAAGATGCGGCGCGTCTGACCGACTACAACGTGGATTATATCTTCGCGCCTTCGATTGAAGAGGTGTATCCGAAAGATTTTTCGACCTACGTTAGTGTCGGAGGCATTTCGGAGCAACTCGAAGGCGCGGCGCGTCCCGGCCATTTTCGCGGCGTGGCGACCGTCGTCACGGTGCTGCTCAACATCGTGCGCCCGGACTTTGCCTTCTTCGGACAAAAAGACGCGCAGCAAACGCTCGTCGTCAAGCGACTGGTGCGCGACCTGGCGTTCGAGACAGAGATTGTGATTCTCCCGACCGTGCGCGAAGAATCCGGTCTGGCCCTTTCCTCTCGCAATGCTTACCTGACTGAAGACGAAAGGCGCGCTGCCGTTGTCCTGCATCGCGCGCTGACGCGCGCCAAAGAAGCTTACAAGGCGGGCGAGCGTTCGGGGTCGCGCCTCGCTGAGACGGTACGCACAACCGTTGCCGGAGAACCGCTGGCACGCCTCGATTATGTGAGCATCGCGGACGCGGACACGCTCGACCCGCTTGAGAAATTGGACGACCGCACAGTGCTCATCGCGCTGGCAGTTCATTTCGGCAAGACGCGCCTGATAGACAACCTTGTGCTCAACCGCAAGAAGAACGGCGGCGCGGCGGCTAATTCGTAAATCGTCAACAGCGAATGGTAAATGGTGAATGGACTGTACTGCTTTTGTCTATTCACCATTTACCATTTACTATTTACCCGTATGAAAGCTCATATCGAATTTACCTTGAACGGCGAAGCGGCGGAGGTGGCGTTTGCGCCGCACAAGACGCTGCTCGAAGTTCTGCGCGAAGACCTTTCGCTGATGGGCACGAAGCATGGCTGCGAGCTTGGCGAGTGTGGAACGTGCGCGGTGTTGGTTGACGGGCGCTCCGTCCTCTCCTGCCTGATGCTGGGACTGGACGCGGAAGGTCGCGCCGTTGAAACTATCGAGGGCATGGCTGAAGGCGCAGAGCTTCACCCCTTGCAAGAGACTTTCGCCGACCTCGGCGCGGCGCAATGCGGCTACTGCACGCCCGGCTTCCTGCTCGTCGCCAAAGAATTGTTGAAGACTAACCCTGAGCCGAGCCGTGATGAGATCAAGGAAGCGCTCTCCGGCAATCTCTGCCGCTGCACCGGGTATCTCAAAATTTACGAAGCGGTGGAGCTGGCGGCAGCACGGATGAGAGGCCAAGAAGCCTTGCCGGTTAAAGAAACTATTTATGGCTACGAATAATAACGGACAGAATGGTAAGGCCAGGAACGGTGAGCCGCTGAAAGTTATCGGCAAGCCGTTTCGCAAAGTTGACGCGCGCCAAAAGTGTACGGGGCAAACCAAATTTGCCGACGACATCACTCTCCCGCGCATGCTCTTCTGTAAAATTCTGCGCTCACACGAGCCGCACGCGATTATCAAGAACATTGATGTATCGAAAGCTCTGACGCTGCCGGGCGTCATCGCAGTTATTACGGGCAAGGATTTGCCCATCTCCTACGGCATCCTCCCTGTCAGCCAGGACGAACACGCGCTGGCGATTGAGAAGGTTCGCTTCATCGGCGATCCCGTCGCAGCCGTCGCGGCCATTGATGAAGACGTGGCGTTCGACGCGATGAATTTGATCGAGGTCGAGTACGAAAAGCTGCAAACCATCACGAGCATCGAAGAAGCGATCATGATTGACGAGCCGCGCATACACGAGTATGGCGACGGCGCAAACATCCACAAAAAAGTATCGCTTGAATTCGGTGACATGGACGAAGGCTTCGCTGAGGCAGACCTTGTTCGCGAAGACATCCTTTTTTTTGAAGGCAACACGCATCTGCCGATGGAGCAGCACGCGGCGGTCGCGCATTTCGATGCTGACGAAAAACTAACGCTCTGGAGTTCGACGCAGACGCCGCACTACGTTCATCGCGCTCTCGCCAAAACTTTGGAACTGCCCGCGAGCCACATTCGCGTCATCGCCACGCCGAACGGCGGCGGCTTCGGCGGCAAGAGCGACCCCTTCAACCACGAGATTGCTGTGGCGAAGCTTGCGATGATGACAGGCCGCCCCGTCAAAGTGACCTTGACGCGCGAGGAAGTTTTTTACTGTCATCGCGGTCGCCATCCCGTGCTGATGAAAATCAAGACCGGAGTGAAAAAAGACGGCTCGATCACGGCGATGGACTTTCAATCGTTTCTCGACGGCGGCGCATACGGCTCTTACGGCGTCGCCTCGACCTTTTACACGGGCGCGCTCCAGACCGTGACCTACAATGTCCCGCGCTACAAGTTTCGCGGTCTGCGCGCTTTCACCAACAAGCCTCCGTGTGGGCCTAAGCGTGGTCATGGAACGCCGCAGCCGCGCTTCGCGCTCGAAGTTCAACTGGACAAGATTGCCGAAGAGTTGAAGCTCGATCCGGTGGAGATACGCCGCCAGCATCTCGTCCCGCCATTTTCCGTAACAGCCAATTACCTGCGCGTCGGCAGCATGGGTTTAGGCAAGTGCATAGACAAAGTGGTCGAAGGCTCTGGCTGGAAGAATAAATTTTCCAACTGGGATAGAGAGAAGAGAAAATTGCCGGAAGGCAAAGGCATCGGGCTGGCTTGTAGCTCTTACATTTGCGGCGCGGGCTTGCCGATCTACTGGAACAACATGCCGCACAGCGGCGTGCAGCTTCGCCTTGATCGTCAGGGGGGCGTCTGCGTCCAGTGCGGCTCGACAGACATCGGGCAGGGCTCGGATTCCATCCTCGCCTACATCGTGGCGGAAGTCTTAGGCATTGACCCCTTCGACATTCGCGTCATCACAGCCGACACGGATTTGACGCCGGTTGATCTCGGCAGCTATTCGAGCCGCGTCACGTTGATGACCGGCAATGCCGCGCTTCAGGCGGCAGAGCGCGCCCGCGAGCTTTTGACCGTTGCTGTGGCGGAAAAGCTGAAAGTTCCGGTTGAGAACCTTTCATTCGCGGAGCGCCGCGTCTTCGATGTCGAGAACCCGGAAACGGGCGTGACGTTTGCCGAAGCGGTCGTGCTCGCCGAATCGAAGTTCGGGACAATCGGCACAGTCGGTTCTTACACGCCGCCGCGTTCTCCCGGCAAGTTCAAAGGCGCAGGCGTCGGCCCATCGCCAGCTTACAGCTACTCTGCGGCAATCGCCGAAGTTGATGTTGATGCAGAGACAGGCATCGTCACCGTCGAGCGCGTCTATATCGGCCACGACATCGGGCAATCAATTAACCCTGTGCTCGTCATGGGACAGGTCGAAGGCTCGGTCTACATGGGACTGGGCGAAGCCTTGATGGAAGAGATGACCTACAGGGCGAATCGCAACGTCGTCCACAAGTTTCCTTCGCTTTTGGAATACAAGAGTCCGACGACGCTTGAGATGTGCGACGTGGTGACGTACCTCATCGAAGACGCAGACCCGAACGGCCCCTTCGGGGCGAAAGAGGTCGGGCAGGGGCCGCTTCTTCCCATCATGCCAGCCGTCGCCAACGCCGTCTATGATGCCGTCGGCGTCCGCATAGACGAAGTGCCCATCACGCCCGAGAAAGTTCTGACGGCGCTGCGCGACAAGGCCAAAGGCAGAGAGGGACGCTTCGGCCCTAAGTCCGTGCCGGAAGTCGAATGGCCTGAGCCTCTCAAAGTGCAAACACCGGCAGAGGGCGGAGATGGACACGAGATGCCGCGTGTGGCGATCCACTCATAAACGCGAGCAAAGAGGTAAGGAGCGCCGTTGAGATTTGAATGGGATGATGTAAAGGCTATCAGCAATGTGGAGAAACATGGCATCACTTTTGGAGAGGCCACAGAAGTCTTTTACGACCCGAACGCGCTTGAAGGCCATGATACCGAACACTCCGGCGAGGAAGACCGCTTCTTCATCATCGGCTATTCCGCCAATCACCTGCTGTTCGTCGTTTTTGCCCAGCGCCTCGGCAATGTGATTCGTATCATTTCAGCGCGTAAACCGACACCGACGGAGAGGGATTTATATGAAAAAGGTGAAAGATAAGAAATCCAAAACGCAAACTGAAGAAGAGGTCGTGCTAGAGGTCACGCAGGAGGATTACGAGGAAGGCTTAAAACGCGGCTGGACGGACGACGACATGCTCAAGCCCGGACGCTATAAAATGAAGCGCGGCGGCTTCCTTGCACGCCACCCCGAGTTGAAGATCAAAGAAAGAAAGCAAGCCTGACGCATGGGTGAGGCAGCAATATTTTAATAAAGTTATGATGAGACTTCCGAAATTTTCTTACCTTGTTCCGAGAGAAATCGCGGACGCAGTGAAGATGATGGGCGATGCTGGCCCGTCAACGCAGTTTGTCGCGGGGGGCACAGACCTCTATCCGAATATGAAGCGGCGGCAGCAGACGCCGCAGACCGTTATCTCGGTCACGCGCCTCAAAGAGCTGAACCAGATTACGGGTGATGGCAAGAGCGGTTTGCGAATCGGCGCGAGCGTTTCTTTGACGGACATCTGCGAGCACGCCGTTATCAATCGCGATTACCCGTTTGTGGCGCGAGCGGCGCGGACGATTTCCACGCCCATCCTGCGCAACATGGGGACGATTGGCGGCAATCTCCTGCTGGACACGCGCTGCAACTACTATGACCAGAATTACGAGTGGCGCAAAGGCATCAACTTCTGCATGAAGAAGGACGGTGATATTTGCTGGGTCGCGCCGGGAAGCAAGAAGTGCTGGGCGGTGCAGTCATCAGACCTTGTGCCTTTGATGGTGGCGATTGGGGCACAGGTCAAACTCGTTTCCACAACGGGCGAACGGATGGTAGAGGCCGCCGGGCTTTATAACAACGATGGGATTGATTATTTGCATAAGAGGCCGGACGAGTTGTTGACGGAGATTCATCTGCCGCCGTTGAATGGTTGGCGAGCGACCTATAAGAAACTGCGGCGGCGTGGCGCATTTGATTTCCCGGTGCTGGGCGTGGCGGCGTGGCTCGACATAGGCGGCGACGGCACGGTGAAGGCCGCGAAATTAATTCTGGGCGGCATCGCGCCAGCGCCCATCGAAGTGAAAGAGGCCGAAGCCCTGCTCTTAGGCTTTCCGCTCGATGAAGAGCGGATGCAGGCTGCGGCTGAGAGTTGCTACAGGAAAGCGCGCCCGCTCGACAATACGGATTTCGTCATGAACTGGCGCAAGCAAATGGCGCGGCCATACGTCCTGCGCGCCCTCCAAGAACTGAAAGAACAGTAGGCAGTATGCAGTAGGCAGTGGGCAGTGGGCAGTTAAAAGCAAAAGCACGAACGCTGCCTACCACGCCTGTTCTTTACTGCCAACTGCCCACTGCCAACTTTTATGATTTCCGCCATTCTGTTAGCTGCCGGGCAATCCAGGCGCATGGGTGCGTTCAAGCCTTTGCTTGCTTTCGGTGAAAGAACGGTTATTGAAGCGTGTATCGGTAATCTGAGAGAGGGCGGGGTCGAAGAGATTGTTGTTGTCATCGGACACCGCCCCGACGAATTGCGAGAGCGGCTGGCGTATCTGCCGGTTCGTTTCGCGGTCAACGCCGACGCGGAAAGCGAGATGGGAGTGTCTATCGCGCGCGGCGTCGAACAGCTTTCGGCAAGGGCACAGGCCGTCTTTATCGCGCTCGTAGATCAACCCGCCATTCCGCCTGAAGTAATCCGCTTCTTGATTGCGGAACGGGCGCGCAGTGACGCACGCCTCGTCGTGCCGGAGTATGAGGGACGCGGCGGGCATCCGGTTCTGATTGATCTTGGCTATCGCCGGGAATTATTGAATCTTGATCCACAGCGGGGGCTGCGCGCCCTGTTTGACGCGCACCGCCCGGAAGTGTTGCGCGCCCGCGTCGCCTCACCTTACGTTGCGCGCGACATGGATCAATGGGATGATTACCGCGCGCTGTACCGCGAGGTTTTTGGAACGGAGCCGCCGGAGAACAGTGGTCAGTAGTCAGTGGTCAGTAAAAACAAGCTGTCTTAACTGACCACTGCATTTCCCCATCCAACCAGAAACCCTTGAGCTTCATCTAATCGGCTGATGAATCGCCTCTTCCAACAGTTGAAGCGGAGAGGCGAAAAGGAGAACAGAATGTTTCTGAAAAGTCGCAAGGCCGTTGCCGTCGCGACCCTTTCCGTGGTGTTGCCGCTCTCGTCGGGCGCGTTCACACCTCGAAAGACCGTCCATGCTCCGCAAGCCGTCGAATTTTCTCTGCGCTCGATTGATGGGCAGAACGTGTCATCCAATAGCCTGCACGGCGAGGTTGCTGTGCTCGCGTTCGGCGCATCTTGGTTACCGCTCTCGCGCACACAGCTTCAGGGCATACGCAAGCTCGCCGACAAATTCTCTGAACGCGGCGTGGTGGTCTACTGGGTGAGTACCGATTCAGAATCGCCCAAGTCGAAGAACTACGCTTCTGATGAACAACTTCGAGCCTTCTCGAAAAAGTACGGATTGAACGTGACGGTGCTGCGCGACCCCGAAGGCAAGGTTTCGCGACAGTTTGAAGTTGACCAGCTTCCGGCGTTCGTCATTCTGGACAAGCAGGGGCACACCTCCGGCACGCCCATCGGCGGACTAGACCCGGACGGCAACCTGGTCGAGCAGCTTTCAAAGCCGCTCGAAGAAGCTCTTAGTAAACCGTAAGAATTGAATTTAGAAAGAACAAAACTTGAGGCCGCCTTCAAATCGGAAGGCGGCCTTTTTTATTTGAGTAAAAAAGAGGAACGAACCACGAAATTACACAAAGAGACACGAAGAAGGTTCAGGCTATTTTGTGTCGTTTCGTGTGATGCGCGTGGTTCGTTTCTCTTCTCACATTCCCTGAATTAGATTTCACCCGCCAGCTTGTAGGCCAGGCGAACGGGCAACCCGACGACGTTCCAGTAATCGCCCCTGATCTCTTCGATGAAGAGCGCGGCGCAACCCTGCACGGCGTAAGCTCCAGCCTTGTCCAGCGGCTCACCGCTTCGGACGTACCAATCAATCTCTGCATCCGACATCTGGCCGAAACGCACCTGCGTTCTTTCATGAGCGACTGCTCGACGGCTCTCGCTTCCCCGTCGCACCAGGGCGACACCCGTTAAAACGTCGTGCCACCTGTTGCTTAAGAGCCGCAACATCCTTCGCGCGTCCCTTTCATCCTGCGGCTTGCCGAGAATTTCGGAATCAACCACAACGGTCGTGTCTGCGCCGAGCACCAGAATTGAGGGACGCTGCTTCGCCGCCGCCTCAGCTTTCTCCAGAGCAAGGCGTTCGACTGCCTGCTCGGCGCTCTCGCCGTCAATGAGCGTTTCGTCAATGTCCATCGCCAGAGTCTCGAACGACCACCCGACGGCGCGTAAGATTTCCGCGCGGCGCGGGCTGGCCGAAGCCAGCAAGAGCTTTTCCATCATCATTCTCTTCATCACCCCGGACAAGAGCGCACTCACTTGTGGCTCAAGCTTATTTTCAATTACACTCCCCAGACGAATTGCGGAATGCGGAATGCGGATTGGAGAATCCTAAATCCGCAATCCCAAATCCGCAATCCGCAATTGAGTGATGGACGATCTGATCCGCACATTGCCGAAGTTGCTCCGCGCGGCTGGCGAGACGGAGGAGGTCATGGAGGCCGCCGCGCTCGTCGCCTGGCGAAGAGTCGCGGGCGAGGGCTTACGCACGCAGGCCGTGCCTTTTCGTCTGTACCGGAAAACTTTGATCGTCGCCGTCGTGGATGTCACCTGGCAAAAGCAGCTTGAGGCCATGAGCGGCCAACTGCTCTTTCGTCTCAATTCCCTGCTCGGTCAGGCGGTCGTCACCTACATAGAGTTTCGCATTGATCCCAAAACCGTGCGCGCCGTGCGTGCCCACGCGCAAGTTGAGGTGATAAACCGTATCGAGCAGGAGCGGCGCGCTCTCCAAACCATCTCCGGCGAAATCTCTGCGGCTGCCGATGCGATTCACGACGACGACCTGCGCCGTCGCTTCCTGCTTGCCGCCGGTAGCTGCATTGACCGGCGCGAGAGTGGCGGGTAATTTAAATTTGAGAAGGATGCCAATAAGATGGAAGAACTGATTTTCCTTATAGAAGAAGCTCCCGAAGGCGGCCTGACGGCACGCGCTCTCGGCGCTTCTATCTTTACCGAAGCTGATGACTTGGTGAGCCTTCGTGAACAAGTCCGCGACGCCGTGCGCTGCCACTACGAAGAGGGACAAGGCCCGCGCCTGATTCGACTTCACTTTGTACGCGAAGAAGTGATCGCCGCATGAAGTTGCCGCGCGATTTATCAGGCTCAGATTTAGCCAAAGCACTCAAAGCTCTTGGCTATGAGGTGACCAGGCAAGCGGGCAGCCATTTGCGCTTGACCACAACAGAAGGCGGCGAACATCATGTGACGATTCCACAGCATAGCCCATTGCGTGTCGGCACGCTGGCTGGCATTCTGAACGATGTTGCAGTCCATACAGGTTTAAGCCGCGATGAATTATTAACAAAGTTATTTAGTAATTAGATCAACTCTGAGTGTTCCAAATTGTAAATCCAAAATCATGCCTATTACAGAATCCGACATCGAAAAGATCGCGCAACTCGCGCACCTTGAAATCACGCCGGAAGAGCGCAGAGCATTCACGCCGCAGATTGCTGAAATCGTCGCTTACGTCGAGCAGTTGAACGCGCTCGACACCAGCTCAGTAGAGCCGTCCACCGGCGGCCTGACGTCCGAAGGTGAAGCGACCGATTCGTCGCGCGACGACATGGCGCAGCCATCGCTCGGCCAAAGCCTGGCGCTCGACCAGGCTCCCGATCCGGCCTCCGGCCATTTCCGCGTGCCAAAGGTTTTGTAAGCCGGGCGCTCTGGAAATTTCTCTGGAAAATTTTTCGGCAGCCAGAATCTGAAATCTCAATTTTGAAACCTGCAATTCCCACGTTGAATCAGTAATGAATGTTTTGACAGACAACATCGAAACTTTGCGCGCAAAAATTAAGAACGGCGAAACGACCGCCCGCGCCGTCACCGAGTTTTCGCTCGACGCCGCCGAGCAACTTAACGAGACGCTTAACGCTTTTCTCCAGCTTGATCGCGCTGGCGCGCTGAGTCGCGCAGAAGAGATAGACGCGGCGGGCGAGACAAACCGGGCGCTCAATGGTATTCCCATCGCCATCAAAGATAATATCTGCGTGCGCGGGCTTCAGACCTCGTGCGGCTCGCGCATTCTGGGCGCGTATCAGCCGCCCTATAACGCGACCGCTATCGAACGTCTCAACGCCGCCGGAGCTATCATCATCGGCAAGACCAACTGCGACGAGTTTGCGATGGGATCGAGCAACGAAAATTCCGCGTTCGGGCCTGTCAGAAATCCCTGGGACACAGCGCGCGTGCCGGGTGGCTCAAGCGGCGGCTCGGCGGCGGCTGTGGCGGCGGGGATTGTCGCGGTCGCACTCGGCTCGGAGACAGGCGGCTCGGTGCGCCAGCCCGCATCGCTCTGTGGCATCGTCGGGCTCAAACCAACCTACGGGCGCATCTCGCGCTACGGTCTGGTCGCGTTTGGCTCATCGCTCGATCAAATAGGAATTTTCGGGCGCAACGCGCGCGACGTTGGCACGGTGCTCGGCGTCATTGCCGGGCGCGACGCGCACGACGCGACGACCGCAGACGTGCTCGTGCCTGATTACGCTCTCGCGATTGCGCCAGGATTGAAAGGAGCGCGCATCGGAGTGCCGCGCGAGTTGTTTGGTGAAGGACTGGACGGTGAAGTGCGCGCGTCGGTCGAGCGCGCCATCGAAGCCTACCGCGAAATGGGCGCAGAGATCGTTGAGATTGAGTTGCCGCACGCGAAATACTGCATCGCCGTTTACTACATCCTTGCGACGGCTGAAGCATCTTCAAACCTGGCGCGCTATGACGGCGTGCGCTACGGCTTTCGCGCGGAAGAATCAAGTGAATTGCGCGAGATGTACCGCCGCACGCGCGACGAAGGTTTTGGCGCGGAGGTCAAACGCCGCATCATGCTCGGCACTTACGTGCTCTCCTCCGGCTACTACGAAGCCTACTATCATAAAGCCCAGCAAGTGCGCTCGCTCATCAAGCGCGACTTCGAGCGAGCCTTCACTCAATGCGAAGCTATCCTGACGCCGACGACGCCGACGCCTGCGTTCCTGCTCGGCGAAAAGACGGATGACCCGCTCTCGATGTATCTGAACGACATCTATACCTGCACGGCGAATCTCGCGGGCATCCCCGGTATCTCGCTGCCGTGCGGCCTTTCCAATGGAGGTTTGCCGGTAGGCTTTCAACTGATGGGGACTTACTGGTCTGAACCCACGCTCCTGCGCCTGGCTCACGCCTACGAACAGGCTCACCCGTTTACCGCGCGCCCGCGCGTGACTGCCGATGAGTTTCGAGGCAAAGCAGGTGAAGCCCTGAAGTAATGTTCAATGACGACTTTCAGCTTCTTCGAGCAGCCTGATGATTGTATCGAGCCGGTCTTTCTTGGCCAGGCTGAGAGCTGTTTGTCCCTCATTATCTTTAATACCGACATCTGCTCCTGATGCCAACAGCAGCTTAACTCTTTCAGGCCGCCGGTAGTTGCTTCCCTCTATCGCGTGCATCAAAGCCGTCTGCCCTTTCTTGTCTTTCGCGTTGATGGGAGCACCTGCGGCGAGCAGCGTTTTGAGCGCCTCAAGAGCATCATTTCTCGCCACTAACATCAGTGAGGTCTGTCCATTTTCATCCATGTCGTTGAGCCTCGCTCCTGCCGCCATCAGTGCCTTGATAATCTCAGGGCTTGACTCGCGATCCCCATACATTGCCGCATACATCAAAGCTGTCTTTCCCTCTTTGTCCTTCGCATTGACGGGAACACTTGCCGCTATCAGCATTTTGACTATTTCGAGAGACGGCCTTGGCGCGGCCAACATCAAAAGCGTCTGTCCGGTTTCATTAACATCATTAACGTTCGCTCTTGCCGCGATCAGGGCTTCGACCACCGCTGGAGATGAAAAATATTCAGAAACGCCAGACATCAAAGCAGTCTGCCCTTGTTTGTCTTTCGCGTTGATAGAAGCGCCTGCCGCCAGCAGCGGCTGGATTGTTTTGACATTCCCCAACTTCGCGGCGAGCATCAATGGCGTCTGGCCGCCGCCATCAACGTCATTGACATCCGCCCCTGCTGTTATCAATACCTGGATAGCATCTGGAGATAAATCGGGGGCTGACTCCCTGTTTCCTATCAAAGCATACTTCAAAGGCGTCAGCCCCTGTTTGTCTTTCGCGTTAATGGAAGCAGCCGCTTCGAGCAGCATTTTGATAGTTTCGATAGACCTAGCCTGCGCTGCGAACATCAACGGTGTCTGTCCGGTTTCATTAACGTCGTTGACGTTAGCTTTTGCCGTTATCAGTGCTTTGACCACGGCTGGAGTCACCCTGTAACCTTGAGACACAGCATAAAGCAGAGGCGTTTGTTCTTTTTTGTCTTTCGCATTGATCGAAGCACCCGCCGCCAGCAGCATTTGAATCAGTTCGACGGAATTCCATTTCGCCATTAACATTAATGGGGTCATTCCATCTGCATCAGCGGCATTGACATCTTCTCCTGCCGCTATCAATGCTTTGACAATTCCCGGAACTGGATCGCTCGCCTCGGTCAAATGCAGCAAAGCTGTTCGACCCCTGGCATCAGCGGCGTTGACGTTCGCACCGGCAGCTATTAAGACGTTAGCTATCTCTATCCTTGATTCACGATAGCCATCCACAACGTACATCAGAGCTGTCTGGCCTCTCTCATCAACGTCATTAACATTCGCTCCTGCTGCTATCAGTGCTCTGAAAACCTCCGGGTCATGGCTATACGTAGCGACCATCAAAGCTGTTTTCTCATATTTGTCCTTCGCATTGACGGAAGCCCTGGCGTCCGTTTCGAGCAGCGCCTGCACCATTCTCAAATTATAGTCCTTAGACGCTGCGAGCATTAATGGTGTCTGTCCGGTTGCATCAACATCATTGACATTCGTTCTTGCCGCGATCAGTGCTTTGACAATCTCGAAGCCTGAATCTTCTCCAGCCTTGGCATACATCAAAGCCGTCAATCCCTCTTTGTCTTTTGCATTCACGGAAGCATTTGCGGCCAGCAGCATTTTGACCGTCTGCTCAGAATTTTTTTGCACGGCTATCATCAATGGCGTCTGTCCGTTTTCATCTGCGGCATTGACATCCGCTTCCGCTTCTATCAGGGCTTTGACCACCCCTGAATATCCAGAACCGTAATGTTCAGACACGGCATAGACCAGAGCCGTTCGTCCCTTTTTGTCTTTCACATTAATGGAAGCCTTTGCGCCAGCCGCGAGCAGCGCTTTGACCGTTTCCACAGAATTCATCCGCGCAGCTATGATTAATGCCGTTTGTCCCTCTTCATCAATGGTCTTGACATTCGCTCCTGCCGCTATCAGCGCTTTGGCAACCTCCAGCCTCAAATCGCGATAGATATATGCTGCATACACCAAAGCGGTTCGTCCATGCTTATCAACGTCATTAACGTTTGCCCCTGCCGCCAGCAATACTTTGGCAACCCCTGAAGAATCACGAGTGTCTTCCTGAGACCCATTCACGGTGAGGATCAAAGCCGTCTGCCCCTCTTTGTCCTTCGCGTTGATGAAAGTGCCTGCGCCTGCTGCCAGCAGCTTTTTAACTGTCCGTAAAGAATTACTCTTAGCCGCTAACATCAACGCTGTCTGTCCACCTTCATCAACCTCGTTGACCTTCGCTCCAATTTCCAGCAGCGTTATGACCATCTCTAAACCGCCATCCTTGTACGCTTGAGCAGCATTCAGCAAAGCGGTTCGTCCCTGCTTGTCTTTCGCATTGACAGAACGGCCTGCTCCTGCACCGAGCAGCATTCGGAATACTTCTACAGGAGTCCTCACCGCTGATAACATCAATGGGGTTATTCCGTTTTCATCAGGGGCATTGACATTCGCTTTGGCTGCCAACAGCTCCTTGATTGTTTCGATTGAGAGGGAATATGGTACCAGGCCAATCGCTTTGTTTAAGACCGTTCCTCTGGAAGAGTCCGGGAAGTTAAGCCCGGCTCCTGCCTTAATCAATCTCCGCACGATTTCGTCGTGGCGCTCCAGCGGAGAGGATTCTAATCCTGTGCTGCTGTCCTTTTTTGTATAGTTGTCCCGAAAGATGCCTTCAGACAGGTAAATCAACAACACCTGATGTCCCAGCTTATTTTTACTGCGAACATCCGCTCCGGCATCGAGAAGTAATTTAATTATCTCCGCATCTCCGGCAAACACTGCCCAGGCAATTGCCGGGACGCCCCCCGCATCCGTTGTCGTCGCTTTGACACCCGCTTGCAGTAATTTGAGTAAGTCCGCCGTCTCACCTCGCTTGACGGCTAGCAGCAATTGACGCTTCGGCTCTTCAGCTTCAACCCTCTCACGTTCCGCCCGCGTGGCCGGAGCTTTAAGCAAGACGATTTTGATAGGCGGAGCTTCAAAGTTTTTGAAATCCCCTGCACTGGGAGGAATTCCTTCGACAATGTTGTGAAAGTAACTATTATCCGACTTAGAGAAAAAAACTTGTTCGGACGGCAGGTAGCCGGGCTTTGATATTTGTAAATTGTAATGATGATACGAACTGCGCTGAAAAGTGGTTTTCGCCACTCCCTCTTTATCGGTTTTGAGGGTGGCCAGTTGGTTTCCATCTGCATCAGCTAATGTCAGCGTCGCATCGGTTATCTCTTTTCCCTCCGTATCCTTCACTTCCACGAAAAGATAAGTACGCGGTGGAATGCTCTGAGAGTAAGCCGTATTTATTGACAGAAACAGCAGGCAGAAAATAGATGAGCTGAGGATGAAAGCACGTTTAGCTATTTTCATGATGGCCTCTCCCGATTAATTTGATTGATGCTTAACGACGAAGCTCGGCTTCTTCTATCAGTTTGATGACTGCCTGATCTCCGACTTCCTTTGCGATCATGAGAGCTGTCCGTCCGCGGTCATCTTTAATACTCACATCGGCCCCTGATGCCAGTAGAAACTTAACCCTTTCAATCATGGAATAGTCGAATTTTCCTGCCGCGTACATCAAAGCCGTCTGTCCCTCTTTGTCTTTCGCGTTGATGAGAGCGCCCCCGTCAAGCAGAGCTTTGAGCATGTCCACAGGAGCCCTTTGCGCCGCCAACATCAAAGTTGTACGCCCTTTTTCATCAGCAGCATTAACGTTCGCTCCGGCTGCTATCAACGCTTTAGTAACGTCGGCCCTGACAACGACGTAAGGGCTATCTGCGGCGTACACCAGTGCTGTCTGCCCGCGTGCGTCGGCAGCGTTAACGTCCGCACCCGACTTAATTAAGAGGCTGACGAAGTCCAGCGTGGAACTGAACGCGGCTCGCATCAAAGCCGTCCTCCCAGGCTTGTCCCTGGCGTTAACATGGGCACCCGCCCTGAGCAAGATTTTGGCTACCTCTTCTTTATGGTAGCCAATCGCCTCCATCAATGTCGTAGACCCATCGCTGTCTACTGCGTTGATGTCGGCCCCTGCTTTCATCAGAGCGTTGATTGTTTCGTCAGAAACATAATCGTAGTGATAAAACGCCATGTGCAGTGTCGGTTTTACGAAAGGGTTTCGGGTGTTCACGCCAGCTCCTGCCTTAATCAACAGCCGTGCTACTTCGTCGCATGAGGCAAGCCCTGCTTTGTTCATCATCGGCACACTGCGGAGGCAATCGCCCATCCCCACGTTCATGTAAGCCACCAATGATTCATGTGCAGGGCTATCTTTCTTGCGCACATCTGCTCCTGCGTCGAGCAGCAATTTGATGGCCTCGACGTTTCCGACATACGCCGCCCAGGCGATTGCAGTCATGCCCTTTGCGTCAGCCGTGTTCACGCCAACACCCGCTTGAAGTAATTGGCGGATGCTCGCCACGTCGCCCTTCTTGGCTGCCAGCAGGAATTGATACTTGCGCCTTTCGGCTTCAAAGGCTGCGCGCTCCGTCGCCGTCACAGGAGTTCTCAGCAGCACAACTCTGTTATGCAAATACGAATCAGACTTTTCCGAGCGCCCCGGGACGTAATAAAGGGAATATGCCAAAGAGAAGAAGATGTCTTCGTAAAGCAGATAACCGGGCTTTGATATTTCTACATTATATTGCTCCGAGGGGTAGCTACCAACATAGATGTAAGTCTCCAGGAGTCCGTCTTTATTGGTCGCGCCGCGCGCGAAGACTCTTTCCCGCTCTTTCCCGAATGCCTCGACCTTGGCATCAGCCACGGGTTGTTCTTCGGTGTCCTTCACCTCTAAGAAAAAGTATGTCTTCGAGAGTTCCTGAGCATGTGCCGTACCGAATAAGAGAAGGAGGCAAAACAAGGATGGGGCGAGATAGAAAGCGCGTCGAACTATCTTCATGAGGATTCCTCTCATCAAAGTTGATGTAGAATTCAGGAGTTGTCTTGACGCTTAGTTACAATAATCAAGATTCAAAATCTTGTCTGTGGCCTGACTCTGACAAATTAATGCGCATTGTAAATTCTATTAAAGCAAAAGGCGCTGGACTTTTGACAGACAACGCTGCGACCCGCCTGGCCGCAATGCGAACTGTCATCAGCATAGCTTTACTTTCCGGCATCATGCTTTCATTGAATTTGTGGTTTCCCACGGCGCGCACTTTTCCACGCGCTCCGCTCCTCATTGCTTTGCCTCAGGCCATTGTTCAGCCGCTTGAATATCTTCTCAGCGGTCTTCTCGTTGGCGCACTGGCCGCCCTGGTATTCGCAAAGCCTCCAATAAAATATCTGGTCGCTGCCATTATCTTGCTCACCCTTCTTGTTTTGTTAGACCAGATGCGTTTGCAGCCCTGGGTTTATCAATATCTGCTGCTCTTGATCGTCATCGCTTTGCATAACTGGCAAGGCCGTGATGAGCAATCAACCAGGCTCAGCCTTTCCATTCTGCAATTGATTATCGCGACGCTTTACTTTTGGAGCGGTGTGCAAAAACTGAACTATTCGTTTGGCCATGAAGTGCTGCCGCAACTGCTCGCCCCGCTACAAAACCATTTACCGCTGACGAATATGCAAATCACGCTGCTCGGAATCGGGATTGCGCTTGTCGAAATCTTTACGGGCTGTGGCCTTCTGCTTAAACCAACTCGAAAGCTCTGTGTCTGGCTTGCCCTTGCGATGCACGGGTTAGTCTTAGTGTTGCTTATCGGGCAAGGCCGTAACCATGTAGTCTGGGCTTGGAACGCTGCGCTCATGCTCACAATTCCGATCTTGTTCTGGCGCAGCGAGACGTTTATCAGGCAGACATTCGCTGATTGGCGGGCGAGCAATAGATTTGGCCGGGCTGCACAAGTCCTGGCCATTAGCTGCGCCGTGCTGCCAACGCTGAGCTTCTGGGGTTGGTGGGATAAGTATCTCTCGGGCGCTTTATATTCCGGCAATACAGCGGTGGCGGTCGTGCGGGTGGACAAACCCCTTTATGAGAAGCTGCCGGAGACGGCAAAGCGGCAGGTTTTTACAACGAAGAGCGGCGAGCAAATGCTGCCGGTTTTTGAATGGGCGATGGCCGAGTTGAACGTGCCGCCCTATCCTGAGCCGCGCGTGCATAAACAGATTGCGCGCGAAATCTGTAAATTGGCGGAAGACAAAAGCCAGGTGGAACTAATAATAAAGGGAAGCCCTGCGATACTGGACGGCAGCTACAAAGTAACAAGAATGAATTGCTCACAACTCGAAGAATAATTAAATCGAGCCGGTAAATTTACCTGGATGGCAGACGTTTCTTTGGTGACGATCTTCCCGGCTCTTTGTCTGGAATCAGGTCGCCCGTGAAAAGCTCCACCAAGCCTTTGGCCGCGCCGACGACGGGCGTGACATCGAGGCCGACGTGAGCCGCGCCGCGCAGCCATCCCTTCTTCCTGATCTCGTGGCCTGCCAGGCTGATGGCGAGCAATGAGCCGACGACCGGAATCGGTTTGATGATGCGCCTTGCGACACGCCAACCACCCGCGCGAAATATTCTTCGTTTGAAACCCGCAGCCATTTTCTCGCTCCTCCAGGGATATTCTTTGCCTCTCATTCTACCGGCGGACTCACACCTGCGCCAACATCCACAAAAGAACAAAGCGAGCCGAAGATTGATTACTGTTCGCGCCTGTGTGTTAGCATGGCCTGGTTTCTCCGACTCGAAAATTTCATGACAGCCAATCAGAGGAAGATGTCACTTAACGCACGTCGCAGCCTGCTCGCGCTTTTCGTTCTCTCGCTTGTCGTTCTCGCCAGCGCGTGCCGCTCTTCCGGCACGGCCTCGCGCAAATCGCTTTTGATTTACACACCTCACGGGCAGGATTTGCTGCGAGACTTTGTCGCGCGTTACAAAGAGGCACACCCCGAAGTGGACGTGCAGTTTCTCGATATGGGATCGAGAGACGTGCTGGAGCGGCTGCGCGCAGAGCGCAACCGCCCGCAGGCTGATTTATGGTGGGGCGCAGCGCATACCACTTTTCAAACGGCGGCGGATGAAAACCTGCTGGCAGTTTATCGCCCCACCTGGGCGGACAAAGTTCCTGCTGCTTCACGCGACCCGCAGGATCGCTGGTACGGGACCTACGAGACGCCGGAAGTTATCGTTTACAACTCGGAATTGGTGAAAGCGGAAGACGCGCCGCAGGATTGGGATGATGTGCTGGATGCGAAGTGGCGCGACCGTGTTTTAATCCGTAACCCGAACCCTTCTGATTCGATGCGCGCCATCTTCGGCGCGATGATCTGGCGCTTTTACAAGGAGACGAACTCGACCGAGGGCGGCTACGACTGGCTCAGGCGTTTGGACGCGAACGTTCACGAATACACGGCTGATGGAACTTTACTGATGCAAAAATTGGCGCGTGGCGAAGGCTCAATCAGTCTCTGGAACATGCCTGATGTCGTCATCTATCGCGAGAAGAAGAATCTTGGGAACATCGCTTACCTGATTCCCAGAAGCGGGACGCCCGTTATTACCGACGGCATAGCGGTCGTGAAGGGTGCGCCCCATGAAGAAGAGGCGCGGCGGTTTTATGAGTTCGTCAACACGCCGGAAAGTCTGATCTTCGCCGCGCGCACCTACTACCGCATCCCTGCGCGCACGGACATTGACCGCTCCCAACTCCCCGCCTGGATGAATGAGCCTTTCACGCGAATGCCGCTCGACTGGGAATTGCTTCGCAAAGACGGCAACGAATGGCTGCGCTACTGGGATACGGAGATACGCGGACGGAATAAATAAGCAGGAGGTAGTTGAAAGCGTGAATTAAGAACCCACATTCCTCACCACCTACGCCGTGCATTTAGTTTTCAGCCCCGTCAGGGGCGAATGAATTTAGCCCAGCACTTCAGTGCTGGGAAACAGGTTGGTAAAAATAATTGAGTCCCGGAGGGACGACTGAAAGAAACGTCTAGCTCATAATTCAGTCGTCCCTACGGGACTCGGTTTTCATTCCCGTTTCTATTCCCAGCACTGAAGTGCTGGGCTAAATTCAATCATCCCTCACGGGACGACTTAAAGCTTTTGTTCTTAACTGACCACTGACCACTACTTTACTGAGGAGCCTCAAGGCACGGCTTGTCGGCGGATGCGTCTGCCGCGCGGCGTGCTTCTTCATTGGCCGTCGCGCTCGGAGCGATTTTGTCGGTCACGCAGATTTTCTGCGGTGTGATCTTGGCGACCACCAGGTAAGAAGTTACCTTGGTCGAATCTTCCGGGTTCTCGCTCGCGTTGAAGCGAACGATCAGTGCTACGGGGACTACCTTGCCGTTCTTGCTGGTGACGCGCCACTCAGCCTTTTGCCCGACGCTGCTGAAACCACTGCTGACGACGCGCCAGAGTTCCAGCGGGTGCTTCTGCCTGTCCGGGCTATATATCGTGATTGACTCGCGCGCGTCGTCGTATTCGAGCTGAATATTATAACCTCCGACGCCGCGACAAGCTTGCACAGACCAGTCGTGCCCGGTCTTCACCAGCTTGCACCCGGAGAGGGAAGTGTAAACGCTTGAGATGGGAGCGGCGGCCAGGACATTCATGCAAAGAACTAAAACTGCGGTCAGTATCAGGACGAAGAATCTTCTCAGGGACATTTTCGATAGTTCCTTTCGGGGAATTGATTACAGGCGATGCGATTTGGTTTCAAGAGCAGTCCTTGCTTACCATTTCATTGCTTGCGGCGTCAAGATTTAGAACCTCACGAGCGGTTAATTGATGTAACATAGCGGACTTCGGATTCAATCAATCCCGAAACTCAAGGAGTCGTCCAAAGACTTTGCCCTTTCTTTCATTGCAGAACATCTCGAAGCGTTACGGCGAATCAACGGCGGTCGCCGATCTTTCTCTCGACATCGAGCAAAAAGAATTCTTCGGATTGCTCGGCCCTTCCGGGTGCGGGAAGACCACGACCTTGCGGCTGCTCGCTGGATTGGAAACGCCCGACACCGGGCGCATAGAATTCGACGGGCGAGACATCACCGCTCTTTCGCCCGAACGACGCGGCTTCGGGATGGTCTTTCAAAACTACGCGCTCTTCCCTCACCTTAACGTCTTTGAGAACGTCGCTTTCGGTTTGCGAGCGCGCAAACGCCCCAAAGCTGAAATTGCGGAGCGTGTCTCAAACGCGCTGGCGCTGGTTCAGCTTCCCGGTTTTGAGCATCGCCCCGTGACGGAGCTTTCCGGCGGGCAGCAGCAGCGCGTGGCGATTGCGCGCGCCATCAGTATCGAACCCGCGCTGCTGCTGTTCGACGAACCGCTCTCGAACCTGGATGTCGCGTTGCGCGAGGAGACGCGCGGAGAATTGCGCGACCTTGTCACGAAACTGGGGCTGACCGCCGTTTACGTCACACACGATCAGGAAGAAGCCTTTGCGCTCTGCGACCGCATCAGCGTGATGAGCGCAGGTCGCATCCTCCAAACCGGAGCGCCGCGCGAGTTGTATGAGCGCCCACAGCTCATCTCCGTGGCGCGCTTTCTCGGGCGCAACAATTTGATTCTTGCCCGGCGATTGACTTCCAGCGACGAATCCCCGGCCAGGTTTAAGACGATAGACGGCGAGCATACCCTCAGTGTTCCGACAAAGCGCGAGCAGTTAGCTCCGATCAACAAAAACTGCACGCTCAGTATCCGCCCCGAACACCTCGTTCTCTCAAAAGAAGCATCGCCTGCCGCCGAGAATGTGCTGAGCGCAATCATCCGCGAGATTAACTTTGAGGGCGCGACCACCAGCGTCCACCTCGACACGGGCGGCCTGATGCTCGAAGCCCTACAGCTTAGCCCGGATGGTATCAATGTGGGCGACTCCTGCGCCGTTCTGCTTCCTCCCGACCGAATTCATATTTTAGGGACGAAGGAATAACGAAAGGATGAGGGATGAGGGATGAGGGATGAAGTAAAGAAAAATCGCTCTCGCTTGTTCTTCATCCCTCATCCTTCATCCCTCATCCCTGCTCTCATCCTTGCTCTCGTCGTCTTCGTTGTGCTGCTTTACGGCGTCATTTATCCGAACCTGCGCGTGCTGACCGCTTCGCTTCAGGTGAATGGTGAGTGGTCGTTCGCCAATTTCCGTGAGCTGCTGTTGCAGCGCGCGGTGCTCGAAGCCGCTGTCACGAGCATTGGGCTGTCGCTCGTGACGGTCCTGCTATGCGCGTTGGTCGGCGTCAGCCTGGCGTTTCTCTTCGAGCGTTACACGTTTCCGGCGCGCAGGCTTTTCGCTGCGCTCGCAGCCTTGCCGCTCGTCCTGCCGCCGCTGGTCGGGACGATTGCTTTTATTTTCCTGTGCGGTGAGTCGGGCATTCTCGCGCGCCTCGTTCAATGGCTATTCGGCTTGAAATTCGCGCCCTGGTCTCTGCGCGGCTGGACGGCGCTGCTTCTTTTTCATACCTACACGATGTACCCGTTCTTTTACATCCTGACGGGCGCTGGCCTCAGACGCATTGACGCCGGATTAGCGGAAGCAGCGCGCAGCCTGGGAGCGCGCCAGCTTCAGGTTCTCTTTCGCGTTGTGCTGCCGCAGTTGACGCCCTCGCTGATTGCAGCCGCGCTGTTGACCTTTATGACCTCGATGGCGAGTTTCAGCGCGCCGTTATTTTTTGGCGGCGATGTGCGCGTGCTCACCCTCGAAATCTATAATGCACGACAGCGCGGCGACGTGGGCGTGGCGCTGACGGAAACGGTGATTCTCGTCATCATCTCGCTCATCGCCCTGATTATTTTTCAGCGGTACGAGGGCACGCGTCGTTTCGCTGCCGCCGCCATGAAAGGGACTGCGAGAAGCCGCACGCCAATTAAGAGCGGCAGGGCGCGTCTCGTCGCCACACTTTCCGGCATCATCTTCACAACCCTGCTCGTGCTGCCCGTAGCAACGCTCGTGCTGGTGAGCTTCGCGCGCAGCGGCGTCTGGACGACGCAGGCTTTGCCTCCTGCTTACACTTTCGATAACTACGCGCGCATCCTGACCGAAGCTGATGCCAGCTCTGTGTTCATCAACAGCCTGTTGATGGCGGGACTGGCGGCGCTGTTTGCGCTTGTTTGGAGTTTCTGTGTGGCGGCTGTAGTGACGAAGATGAGGGGCATCTGGCGGCGTTTCACAGGCTTGCTCATTCTCATTCCGTGGGCCTTGCCGGGCACGGTCGTGGCCATCTCAATCGCCGAAGCCTACGGGCGCGAGAACCCTTTGACCGGCTCGTTCATCCTCGTCGGCACGTTCTGGATTCTGCCCGTCATCTACTTTCTGCGCTTCATGCCGATAGTCGTGCGCGCCGTGCAAGCGAGCATCGAGCAGATGGACGCGAGTCTGGAGGAAGCAGCAGGCTCTCTGGGCGCAGGAGGGTGGATGCGTTTCTGGAGAGTGCGGCTGCCGCTTGTCTGGCCGGGCGCGGTTGCCGGGACGCTCCTGGCTTTCGTCATCGCGCTTGGCGAATACGTCGCCAGCGTGCTCGTCTTCGTGCCGTCGAACCAGCCCGTCTCAATCAGAATCGCGGCGGAGATGCGCGACTTCAATCTAGGCACAGCCGCCGCCTACGGCGTAATCTTAATCGTTATGGTCACTCTTGCCATGCTCGTCGCCTCCCGGCTGGAGCGTGGAAGGAAAGCGGCAGCGGGATAGACAAAGCCTCACGATGAGGGAGGCGCGCGGAACGCGGAAGTTAAAATAACTGCTTTTCAGTTCATCGTTAGAGGTGACGAGCGGAATCGAACCAATGAACAAAGGTATGCTCGTGAAGTCCGGCAACTGCTCGATTTTACAGCGGCATAGATGGCGGCTCATCAATCTTTGGTGAAGCCACAGCCGCCACATGTGCCTGTAAGAACGCAACGAAATTAGCTACTGAGACTGTCGCTTCTTCATTAAAGACGCGTAACGGAGTGTCTGCCTGATGCCTTCACTGCTAAGGATAACCAGCAGTATGACGAAGACGAATCGCAGACGATAGAGAGTGCCGACATTTGTGACCACCAGCCCAAGTGCCGTCACTCCCGTTACTGAAACCGCAAAGAGCATCCACGCCGATAATTGACGCCGCTTGTGATACATGCCGATCAGTGCCATCAGTTCAATTATGTACAGCGCGAAGGTCTCCAAGCCCCCGATTAATCTCCCAGGCCATCCGGTCTGCGCTCCCCTGGCAAACCACATTGGCGGGAAAGGAGCAAAAAGGCCGATCATCATCGCGCGCGGCACGTAGCTGATAATGTCTGCCATGCCACTGAACCGTACCTCGGTATCAATGTTTGAGCCCGCTCCAGGGTATTGCGTGATGAACCGTTCTCTTAGAGCAGCGATTCGCGCCGGAAGGGATGTTGCCTGTTGAGGCCCGCTGCCAAGAGTTGTGGCATTCGATTGCCCACCATCTAATTGTGCGTCAGTGTAATTAATAAATGCTACGTCATAAGATTTTGCCCAGGCGGAGGCAGGCCTGTAAAACTGTACAGCTACGCGAGGAATAATCAAGCTGAGCGCGAGCATCAAGCATGCCCCTGTAATATTCCCCCAGATAAATTTTCTTTCCCTTAAAAATCGAACGGCTGAAAGAGCGACGGTAATGATGCCGAATCCTATCATTAACTCCCACATATCACTTCTCGAAATCCAGAGCGTGCATTCGATCACTGCCCCCACAGCCACGGCGGCTAAAGCACCTGGCAGGGAATAGGTTTTAGTCAACCATCGTATGTTAATTAGGAGAAATAACAGCGTCGCTACTATGAAGAGCGGGTCTCGCAACGGCTGGGTCGTGTATAACAGGAAAGAGGGCCATAAGCCGACGACTGCCGCGGCACATAAACCCGCTCCACGTTCAAACACTTCCTCACTCAACTTAAAGACGAGGTATAGAACGGCTAGAAAAAGCGTGGCATTTAATAGTTCAATCGCGAGGATAGAGGGTCCGAACAACCACCCGAACAAGAGAAAGCTGAGCGAATATAATTTAACGTGAAGCGGTAGAAGAGCAAAAAACCAGGCGGCGACACCAGAACTTTTCAGGACAGTTGCGGCCAGTGCTACCTGTGGCTGATAGGCCTGACTGTCAGCTATCATTAATCCCTGGATATTGATGAACTGCGGGAACAGGGCAGTTCGGCCAACGAGATAGATGGCTGTCGTGACGATCAGATGAAAACCTATCGCCGTTATGATTACTGATTTTCTCATTTAGATCAGAGTACCTAAAAGCACCTGGATAATGTTTCATTCTGGTTCGGCATTCCCCCTGGCGTGCCGGAGTCTGCGAATAAGATCAACCTTGCTTCGCGTCAGGAAATAAGGGGTTATCATTATGATGGGAATGATCCAAATCAAGATGTAAGACAAGCGTTCAAGAGCAAAGCCCCGAGGCCGGTATTCTCTCACCCCACTAAATACTTGATTGCCCTCTTCACCATAGACAGGGAGAGAGATAGCTAGCGAAAAAGAGTAGATAATTCTCGTAGATTGAGATTCTCAAATTATATCTATAGATTCCTCGATCATCCCAATAGTGGGCTGTACCCTTATTGACGGCCTCATTCAATTTGATGACGTACTCTTCAGTAGATTCATCCAGCCGTCTGACAGTGGATGACCACAACTGATCTTCGGTAAGGGTGATGTCATCCTTAAACAAAGAGAGATCGTCTTTATAAAGATCGGGGTTTCTTAAAGGTATGAAGGTGCCCGCAATATTGATACCCAGCAGCAACAGCCCTATACATAAAAGCGTTCGGGAAGCAATATATAATCGCAAGTGATTTACCGCCACCTTACTGCTCAAACTTATCTTTATTCTCTTCCTGAATCTTTTTAGCTCGCGCCGCCAAATCTTCCCACTCTTTTTTTAACTTCTCGATGCGATTATTAATCTCGGCGCGTCTCGTCTTGAGGGCGGAGATGTCGTTGATCGAAGTGTCCATGACAGCTTTCGGAATATCCATCGCTGCCTCCAGGTGTTCGACGTGCTTATTGAATTCCTGCGACTTGAGCGCGAGATACTCTCTGAGAGGGTCGTCAATCTTCGCCTGGCTGGCCGCTTCGTAATTCGCCGCGGCCTCGCGGAGCTTTCGCGCTGCCCTGTCCAGAAGATCGATGGCTTCTTTAGAAACTCCCTCCAGTTGCTCACGGTTAGAGGGAAAATCAGCCTGGCTGCTGTCCAGTTGCTTGAGTTTGGCTTCGGCCTCGACAGCATATTTCTCGCTCTCTTTGACGGCATTATTGCTATCTTCAATCAGCCTGTTAGCCCTGTTCAATTCGCCGCAAGAGACCATCAAGCAGGTCGAGATCAAGAGAGCGAGGAGCACATGAGGTTTCTTCTTGGGATTCACCGGATTCTCCGATATACAATTGCCATTGCAATTCAAGCGCGAGAATATAGCACGATTTACGTTTGAGATTGTATATTAGCGGCGCGCTTCCAACTCGCCGGAAGGTTAAGTTTGCGAGAAACTTTATGTCTCTCTTCAGTTGTCTCAAGTGGCCGGAGATGCGTCCCGTCACGCTCAAGCTCATCAAACGCATGCAGGAAGGGCACGCTCAAGGGCAATTCTCGATTCCGGTTGTAGATTTCGCGCGCCTCTTTGCGCCCGAAGCGCGCGTCGAGGAGATGGCAAAGGTGGCCGAGCGCGGCGACATTCATTTTACGGCGAAGACTGAGAGCGGCGGCACATTTCGCTTGGCCGCAGGCGCGCGTGCGACTTTCGAGCTGGGACGTGAGGGACTCGCCATGCGCGTGCCTCAGCGCATGAGCGGCAGTTACATAATTCGCCCCTCGGCGTTCCAGATTGTTTTCAATGACGGCGAGGAACTGCAAGGCTGCAAACGCCTCTTTGTCCTCGTCTGCAACCGCGTCGTCAGCGTGGACGTGTCCAGCGAGCGCGTGGACGTGCGGCTGCCGAGCAAATTGTTCGACCTATGCGTGGAGTTTGAATGAAAAGCAGAATCCAGAAGCCAGAAGCCAGAAGCCAGAATAAATCAAAGACTGTGCTGCTCTATGAACGGCGAGTTTGGTTAGCGCTCGTTCTCCTTGTGCTGTCACTGATTGCTGCGCCTGTTAGTGGGCAGCGAAGCGGCACAGCTCTGGCGAAGAATAGCGAAAGAAATGCTGTTGAGCTTTACCAATCGTTGCTTGATCTACAGAATCCCTGGACGGTGATGTGCATCGCCGCGCACCCGGACGATGAAGACGGGGCAACCCTGACGGTGCTCAGGCGCAAGTACGGCGCGCATACAGTGACGGTCTTTTCCACCTATGGCGAGGGCGGCCAGAACGCCACCGGGCCGGAACTTTACGAAGAACTCGGCGCTATTCGTGCGCGCGAGACGATGCAGGCGGCAGAGATTCAAGGTTCTGAAGCCTACTTTCTGGGCTTGCGCGATTTCGGCTTCTCAAAGTCCGCTGAAGAAGCTTTTCGTATCTGGGGACACGACGAAGCGCTCAGGCGCATGGTGCTGAAAATCCGCCAGCTCCGCCCAGACATCATCATCACCAATCACGACACTACGAGCGGGCACGGACATCATCAGGCCACAGGTCGGCTCGCCCTCGAAGCCTTCGACGCGGCGGCAGACCCGCGCCGCTTTCCCGAACAACTCAGCGGAGGCTTGCGCGTCTGGCAGACGCAGAGGCTTTTCGTCCGCGTCGGCTCGCCCGGCGGCACAGGAAATACAGCCGAAGAAACGGAAGCGAGACGCTCAGGCCTTCTGGTTTCCATAGACCGCAACGAGCGCGACCAATTGCGCGGCGTGACGTATAGTGAGCAGGCACTGCGCGCCCTGCAACAACACGCTTCGCAAGGCCCCTGGCCGCAAACCTTGCCCGCGAGCTGGGCGTCAACAACTCTTTATCGTCTGGCTCGCTCGGCGAAGAATGCTCCGCCACTTCCCCCCAATGCCCAAACGTTTCTCGACGGCATCTCCCTGTCCCAAAGTCTTGCGGACACGCTCACGCCGCTGGCGGCCAGGGCGCTTCTGCCGCTCTATTCCAGCAATGAGCGCGAGAGCGTTCTGAGTGCGCTCGTCGCCGCGCGCAAAGGCGGACTGTTCACCGCCCGTTTGAGAACGAGCGATCAGCCGCGATTCCAATTGATGACCGAACGACTGAATCACGCGCTCGCTACGGCGAGTGGAATTAACGCGACGCTCACTCCGCACACGGACGCGCTCATTCCCGGCACGATCACGAAATTTTCTCTTAAAATATCCAACGCCGGTGAAAGCAACGCGCGCATCGCGAGCATCAATCTGCGCGGCCTAAAATCAGTGAAGAGGTTGAATTTCCCTCTAATGCTCGCGCGCGGCGAGACTGTCACCGTCGAGCTGCAAAGCACAACTTCGCGCACGGCCAGCATCAGCGTCCCTCACGCCGAGCATCTTTACGACGGCAAACTTTTTGGCGAAGAACTCGCCGCCAGCATCAACGTCGAGATTGACGGCGCAGCTTTTCCCGTCAGCGCGACAACGCGGGTTGATGTTGCGCCTGCTGTCGAAATCGCGAGCATCACGCCGTCGCCTCTTGT
Source organism: Acidobacteriota bacterium (assembly GCA_032160705.1). GTDB lineage: Bacteria > Acidobacteriota > Blastocatellia > Pyrinomonadales > Pyrinomonadaceae > QHXM01. Next base: position 38,452 of record JAVHVE010000057.1, read on the forward strand.
CCTGACGCGAGTGACCCCAATCATCTCTTCCCCTACCACCGCTGTCCTCAGCGCAGGCTCTGAACCGAGCGTGGAATTTACTCTTCGTTTAGTCAATCACCAGAATCAGCCATTTAGCGGCGAAATAATCATCGGAGGGACAGCGCCTAAAACTGCGGCACAGAGAACCGCTATCACACTCGCCGCCGATGAAGCGCGCGAGGTAAAAATACAGCGTCACGGTAATCTCACCGTAATGGATTCCGTTAGAGGCAACGTTCATCCTCTCCCCAACACCCTGACGTTCGACGTTGTCGGCAACGGTAGTTCAGGCATCGTCTCGCAGCGAAGAGTCCGGGTCGTTTGGAGCGATGCGCGTGTTGCTCCAAACCTGCATGTTGGTTACATCCGCAGCGTTGACGATACACTGCGCAGCGCTCTCGCCGCGCTCGGCGTTCAAGCGAAAGAGTTGACCGTTGATGATGTGCGGGCGGGCGATCTGCAAAACTATCAAGCGATCATCATAGACAATCGCGGCTATCTGGCTCATCCCGAACTCGTCGGCGCAAATTCCCATCTCATGGATTACGTTCAGGCGGGCGGCACTCTCATCGTCTTCTATCACAGAACAAACGAATGGAATCCCGATGCGCGCGCATCACGCCCGCAGCTTGCGCCCTACCCGATTATTCTCGGTAACTCCCGCGTCACGGACGAGAATGCGCCAATCGTGTTCTCTGAACCTCAGCATCCGCTGCTGAATTATCCGAACAAGATTACGCCAGAAGATTTCGCCGGATGGATTCAGGAGCGCGGGCTGTACTACCCTGAAAAATGGGATTCTCATTACAGCGCGCCGCTGGCGATGAACGACGAAAAAGAGCCGCCTTTGCGCGGCGGGCTGCTCGCGGCTGATTACGGGCGCGGGCGCTACATCTACACGAGCATGGTCTGGTACAGGCAACTACGCGCGGGCATCCCCGGAGCCTTTCGCGTCCTCGCCAACATGATTAGCTATGGCCGCTAAAGGAAAAGGATGAAGCCGATAACGATGAACGAGGAATTGAAAGACAAATATCTTTGCCTTCGCGCGCAGCGTTCATCGTTTTTACTTTCTCTGTGTCTCTGCATCTTTGTTATCACTTTGGCGGCTATCTCTTCGCAGGCGCAGAAAACGGAAGCGAATGGTCTCTTCCCTGTTCGTCAGGACGGCAAGTGGGGTTATATCAACAAAGCAGGTGAGGTGGTCATCAAACCGCAATTCGACGATGCCTGGGACTTCTCCGAAGGATTAGCCTACGTCAAGGCTGGCAGCCGCCGCGGCATTATTGACCACGAGGGGAAATGGGTCGTTGACTTGCAGCAGGTTGATTTTGCCGGACGCTTTTCCGAAGGTCTCGCGCCCGTCCAAACCGGCGGGCTCAATCCGCGACGTGGATTTATTGATAAGGCGGGAAAGATAGTCATCGCCCCGCAGTTCGATGCCGTCGAGAACTTTGAAAACGGAATGGCGGTGGTGATGATTGATCGCAAGTACGGCTTCGTTGATAAGACCGGAAAGATAGTCATCAAGCCGCAGTTCGATAAAGCCTATCCTTTCCATGACGGGCTGGCGCTGGTGATTGTCAACAACAAGCACGGCTTCATAGACAAGAAGGGCAAGTTGGTCATCCCGGCTGAATACCAGAACGCCTATCACTTTTCCGAAGGACTGGCCAATGTGAAGGTCGGTCAGAAGTATGGCTACATCGGCAAGAATGGAAAATTAGCCATCAAGCCGCAATTCGATTTCACCGGAACTTTCGCCGAAGGTCTGGCTCCCGTGATTGTGGATGGCAAGTATGGCTTTGTAGACAAATCCGGGAAGACGATTATCCAGCCGCAGTTTGAATGGACAGGCGGGTTTTCAGAAGCGCTGGCTTTGATTACAGACAAGCGCAGGTACGGCTACATTGACCGGACGGGAGCCGTCGTCATCGCCCCTCAATTCGATAACGCCCTGCCTTTTTCCGAAGGCGTGGCGAAGGTCTACCTGAAAGGCAAGCACGGCTACATAGACAAGAGCGGAAATTTTATCTGGAAGCCGTCGAAGTAACATGGGATTAGAAATTAAAGAACACAGTAGACGATCCACGAAGTCACACGAAATGACACGAATTTGGTCAGCCTTGTTTCGTGTCGTTTCGTGTAGCTTCGTGGATCGTCTGCTTTCTTTCGATTGCAATCCGATCTAGCCCGCACAAGGTTAGTTGTTCAGCCTTCTAATTCGGCGCGGGCGCGTTTGAGATAGGTCTTCATTATCTTCGCGACGCGCTCCTTGATTCCGGCGCTGATGCGACTCTCACCAATTAAGCCCGCCATCAAGTGTAGCTCCGTCGCGCGCTGTCTTCTCAACTCAACACGCAGCGCGATTCGCACGAAGGTGCGCCCTTGCCCACGCTCTTCAAAGCTGATGGCGTAGCGCAGCAGATTCTTCTCTTCACCGGAAGCAGGCCCCCACTCGACGCGCGAAGCTGTGTCATCCACCTGCGTCAACGCAAACTGGCCGCGCATCGCGCCAATCAGCGGGACATCGGCGCGCACCATCCAGAACACGACATTCCTATCCACCTTACTGATGCTTTCCATGCCCGGCATCAGGCGCGAGAACGTTTGCTGATCGCCTAAAAAAGCGCGCACACGCTCCCTCCCCGCCCCAATCTCCAACTCATCACGAAACTCAGCCCTAACACGGAACATCACGAAGACAGAATACAGAAAACAGAAGTCAGGAGACAGAATAAAAACGAAAGTGGTTCTCTGCCTTATATTCTGACTCCTGACTCCTGTTTTCTGTCTCCTGCTTTTCACATTGCAGACGGAAAGAGAATCGAGTTGAAGAAGAGGCGCACGGTGCTGCGCCAGATGCCGCGAAAGTTGGGTTCTTCGGCGAAGAGGACGACGTGGCCGCGACCTGTCGGCTCGTCAATGACGTAGGCCGTACCTTTCAGCAGTCGCTCGGTATTGTTTGGCCAGATGAAGCCTGAGAGGCGAAGCTGCCCGTTCGTCTCTGTCGAGAAGATGACGGCGTTCGTGCCTTCTTTCGACGGGCGGAAGAAGTAGCCGGAATTGACGAGCACGGGAAGCTGCGTGCCTTCGTAGCCGTAGGTTAAATATGTCGTGCGATCAAGAGTCGCGTGCATGATCGCGCCGGGCACAGCTTCTGGCACAACCCCCGGACGCGCCGAAGGCGAAGCGATGGGCGGCAACTCCGGCGGCGCTCCTTCTAACTTTTCCGTCTGATCCGTTTCCTCACGTCGCTGTTCGGTCGCAGTTTGCCCCGTGCCTCTTTGTCCCCTGCGATTCGCCGCCTGCTGTTCCTTCGCGCTTCCTTCCGCTGGCGGAGTCGGCGAAGGCGTCGGCGCGGCTTTCTCTTCACCTGTCGCTGGCTCTTTCTGATCGTCTTCATCCGAGCCGACCAGCCGCGATGAAGTGAGATTCACATCCTTGAGCGCGGCGAAGACGGCTGCGCCTTTAATGCAGATGAGAGTTCCGCCCCGCTGCGTCCAACTCTTGAGGGTTTCGATGCCGCCTTTACCAAAGGATGAAAAATAACGGTCGGGCGAGCCGTCCGGCATGATGATGACGTTGTAACGGTCAAGCTCTGCGCGCTTAATGTTAGCGATGGTCATCGGAGTGAAATCGACGCCCGCTTGATCGAACAGCCACCAGAGCGCGCCGTAGCTGGATTGATCCACGCCTTCGTCCGCGACCATGATGATGCGCGGCGGTTTTAAGGTGACGATGTTTTCCGAGCCGACGCCGGTTTCGCCCGTTTCGTAAAAGCCCGTGTTGACGCTCCAGACGGGAGCATTCGTCTCAGTGGAGAGCCGCGCAATCGCATCATGCAGAGTTTCTGGATTGCGCGAGACGCGAACCACAATCGTGCCGCGCGGCCAAGTGCGTCCTCCCGCGCTCAACTCGCGTGAAGCGACCGCGATGCGGAAGCCCTCGCGCTGAAGACGATAAGCGAGCGCTGGCGCGGCATTGTTATCGTAAGGAATGATGTAGGCAATGCTCGCCCGCCCGCCGTTCACCCCGCCCGAAGCGGGGGATGAAGCGTCAATTGAACTGACCGCTTCACGCCGCACTTCGCCAGCATCTTCAGTCCAGTAGGCCTCCACGTTGAAGGCTAAGGGCAGCGACCAGGCCGTGATGTCGTAGAAGGCGTAATCTTCTTTCGACGCGCTGCGCCCGCGTCGCTCGTTGCGCGCAAACCGCGCCAGTTGCTCCCGGATGAACGCACTGTCCTGATCCGTTTGCGGCTCAAGCAGCGCTTTGGCGAGTCGCTTCTGCGGCTGCGCCAGGTCAACGACAAATGTGCCTGCCGGAAAAGTGCGGGCAGCAGACATTTCGCGTCCCGTATAGCTGTGCGCGCTCTGAGACCCGAACTGTTCACGCGCCACTGCGACCTCAATGCCTGCGCGCAGGAGAACCTGGACGAGCGCGTTTGCGTTGCCCGTGTCACGTCCCGGCAGGAGCACGATGCGCTTCATCTTCTGCGTGCGCCCTTCTTCAATCCCGCTCCGCCTGAAGTCGTAATAATCCCTGAGCCGTGCCTCTCGATTGTGCGCTGCCGTGTCGAGCGTCGTCATCGAAGCCACATAGTGCTTGGCGATTCCCGACCGCAGGGTGACGATGGTGTCGTCGTCGCGCTTCCACCTTAGTCCCTTGAAGCCGCCGCCATCAGTTTCATACGTCATCCCGGTTGCGCCGTTCAAAGCAGGCCATGAATCCCAGTAGCCCGGATAGAAGAGATCGAACACATCGCGCACATAGAAATCCCAGTTGCGTGAGTCAAACGCTGCGGCGTTGGCGCGTCCAAACGTGGTCAGCCAGCGCGCCGTCTGCTCCGATGGCAGATTCGGATTAACGGGCTGTGCCGCCGGGGGAAAGAAAAACTGCGCGGGCTGTCCGTGATGATCCACCACGACCTGCGGATGCCATTCAAGGTAGGCGCGCTGCATGTTGCGCGTCTCGACCTGAGTGGAAGCGACGTTGTCACGGTTGAGATCGAAGCGATAGCGATTGTAACGACCGTAGACAGACCAGGGTTCGCGATGCTCGGCAGCCAACGGTTCAGGGTCGCCCTTGGCGTTGGCGTTGTACCAACTGACGAAGCGTTCATGCCCGTCCGGGTTCTCGCAGACGTTGATGAGCACGACCGCATTTTTCAGGATGTCGAGCGTCGCGGGTTCATTGGACGCCGCCAGTTGATAGACGACCTGCATCATCGCCTCAAACGAGGCCGACTCATTGCCGTGAATCGTGTAGGCCAGCCAGACAATGAGAGGCTGAGAAGAGATGATGCGCTCTGCTTCTTCCGCTGCAACTTTGCGTGGGTCTGCGAGCCGCGCCATGTTTGCTTTGATCTCTTCGAGCCGCTGGATGTTTTCGGGCGCGGAGATGGCGACCAGATGCATCATGCGATGCTCGTTGGTTTCTCCGATGTCCATCACGCGCACGCGATCCGGCGCACCCTGTGCTATCTTTTCCAGCACGCGCTCCATCATCGCGTAGTTCGTGTGAAACTCGCCCACGTCGTAGCGCAAGATGCTTTGCGGGCGCGGGACAGCTTCGCGGTAAGGAGCGCGCGCATAGAAATCAAAACGTGAATCGTCGCGTTGCGCGTAAGTGAATGAGACGAAGAGCGTGCACAGGAGCGCCAGGGCTTGGAGCAGCGAGCGGCTGATTGAGATCATGCAGGCTTAAGCTTTCTATCAGGGATGGTATGCTAAAGACCAGCGCGATATTACCGCGCTTTGGCTTTCATCCTCAAATCGAAGTGGGACCGTCCGCGAATGCCTGTTCTACGAGGGGCTGTATGACAAACGATCAATTCGAGACGAGATGCCCACGCTGCGGCGAGGGTCAATTGCGCGGCTGGGACGAACTCAGCGCAGAGGAACAGATCATTGCCCGGCGCATGCCTGAGTCCGTGGATTACTCGCCCGGCGAGCGTGAAGCGATGCACAGGTGGTGCACAAACTGCTGGTACGAGGAGACGGAAAGCAGACCCTGCGAAGCATAAAACTCAGGAGTCAGAAGACAGAAGACAGGAGACAGGAGAAAAGAAAATCAGTAACAGTGGTTCTCCGCCTTATCTTCTGACTCCTGACTCCTGAATTCTGTATTCTGCTTTTCTTCCTCCCTTTTATCGGTTAAATTGTTTTCATTCTGGAGGAACACAACTTTTGACGGATGAGCTTTTAAAGTGGCGCTCGGAATTTCCGATTCTTGAGAAGTCTGTCTATTTAATCTCGCACAGTCTCGGCGCGATGCCGCGCGGGACGTATGAGCGTCTGCATGATTATGCTGAAAGTTGGGCGACGCGCGGGGTGCGCGCCTGGGCGGAAGGCTGGTGGGAGATGCCCGTTCGCTTAGGCGACGAAGTGGCGCGCATCATCGGCGCTGAACCCGGCACAATCGTCATGCACCAGAATGTCTCCATCTGCCAGTCGCTCATCCTCTCCTGCTTTGACCCTGTAGCGCCGAGGAACAAGATCGTCTATTCGGAGTTAAACTTTCCTTCCGTCATGTACGTCTACGAAGCGCACGCGCGGCAGGGGCGCTTGCGAATCGAGACAGTCAAGTCTGACGACGGCATCAGCGTTCCGCTTGAGCGGATGCTCAAAGCCATAGACGAAGAGACTTTGCTCGTTCCCATCTCGCACGTTCTTTTCAAGAGCGGATACCTACAGGACGCACGCGCCATCGTCGAGCGCGCGCATGAAGTGGGCGCTCTCGTTGTGCTCGACGCGTATCAATCGGCGGGCACAGTGCCTTTCAGCGTCAAAGAATTGAACGTGGATTTCGCTTGCGGAGGCTCTGTCAAGTGGCTCTGCGGCGGCCCCGGCGCGGGTTATCTCTACGTGCGCCCTGATCTGCACGACAAACTTGAACCGAAAACGACCGGCTGGATGGCGCACGAGTCGCCTTTCGCGTTCGAGAGCGGCGCGATTCATTACGCGCCCGGCATCACGCGCTTTCTGCACGGCTCGCCTGCCATCCCCGCGCTCTACGCGGCTGAGAGCGGCTATGCGATCATCAACGAAATCGGCGTGCCTGCAATTCGCGAAAAGAGTGTGCGGCAGACGACGCGCCTCATCGAATTAGCCGAAGAAGCGGGCTTTCGCGTGACCAGTCCAAAGGACGCGAACCGGCGCGGCGGAACAATCACCATCGCCGCCGAACACGCCGCCGCCATGACCCAGGAACTCATCCGCCGCGAATTTATAGTTGACTATCGTCCGGGAGCGGGCGTGCGAGTTTCTCCGCATTTCTACACAAAAGACGAAGAACTCGAACTCATCATCCGCGAGATGAAAACCATTCGAGACACGCGCGCCTACAGTGAGCATGAAGCGGCTGGAGCAGCATTTTAAAAGCAGAATCCAGAAGACAGGAGTCAGAAGTCAGAAGTCAGAATAAAAACAAAAGCGGTTCTCAGCCTTTTCATTCTGTATTCTGACTCCTGAATTCTGCTTTACGTTATGACTAAAGAATACGGGAGCAACGCTCCGCTTTCATATAACAAGTACCTGCGGGTCGCCGATTTAATCGGCTTGCAGGAGTGTCTGTCTGATCCGGCGCATCACGACGAGTTGCTGTTCATTACGATTCACCAGACGTATGAGCTGTGGTTCAAGCAGATTCTTCATGAGATTGACGCCGCCATTTGCCAGATGAACGAAGATCGCGCGGCGGCGGCGACGCTCGGCCTGCGTCGCGTCGTCGAGATCGAGAAGGTGTTGGTTCAGCAGATACACATTCTGGAGACGATGACGCCGATTAGCTTCCTGGCCTTCCGCGATGAGCTGAACCCGGCGAGCGGTTTTCAGAGTATGCAGTTTCGCGAAATCGAATTCTCTTCAGGGCTGAAAGACGCGACGATTCTGGATAGCTTCCGCGCTGACGAATTCGCTAACTCGCGGCTTACTGCGCGCCACGCTGCGCCGACTCTGGCCGACGCTCTCTATGCTCTGCTCAGGCGTCGCGGATTCGAAGCGCCCGCCGATGATGAAAATCTGCCTGCGGAGGAGAACCGCAAACGCTACGACCAGCGCACGCGCGCCATCCTCGAAATTCTCACCCACTTCGAGACGCGCTTCGAGGAGTTTCAACTCATCGAGAGCCTCATCGAGCACGACGAGTATTTCTCGCTCTGGCGTTTCCATCACGTCAAGATGGTCGAACGCATGGTCGGGGCAAAGCGCGGCACGGGCGGCTCGGAAGGCATCGGCTACCTGCGCACCACGCTCGATAAAAAATTCTTCCCTGAGTTGTGGGAAGCGCGCACCTATCTTGATACGAAACATGGCAAGGCGGGCTGTCCCTTCTCCAAGTAACTCTTGACCTCATAAATAGTGTGGACGTAATCTCAAGATATGAACTACCAGGATTACATTACAATCGACCCGGATAAACGTGGCGGGAAGCCTTGTGTGCGCGGCTTGCGAATCACGGTTTATGAGGTGCTGGAATATCTGGCCTCTGATATGACGGAAGAAGAAATTCTTGGGGATTTTCCCGACCTTACCCGTGAAGACCTGAAGGCATGTATTGCTTTTGCCGCCGACCGTGAACGCAAACTCGTCACTGTGCCAGCCGTGTGATACTGCTATTACCTGTCGCACAAATTAGCACGTCTTCTCGCAAATATATTTCCTGATGAAGATCGAATTCCCCGAACGCTTCAACATGGCTGACTACTTCCTCTATCGCAACATAGAGGAAGGGCGCGAGAACAAGACCTGTCTCTATTTCCGCGACGAGACCTACACCTACGGCGAGACGGTGCGGATGGCGAATCGCGCGGGGAACGCTCTGCGGGAGCTTGGGCTGGAGATGGAAGATCGCGTGTTGATTGTCTTGCCCGATTGCCCTGAATTTGTCTGGACGTGGTTCGGCGCGAGTCGCATTGGCGCGGTTGTGACGATGGTCAACCCGCTCCTGCCAGCCGACGATTACAAATATTATCTCGATTACACGCGCGCCCGTGTCGCTGTCATCCACGAATCGCTGCTCAAGAATTTTGAGGAAGCTGCGGCGGATGCACGCTATCTACGCAACGTTCTGGTCGTAGGCCCTGAACATGGGCATTTTGTTTCGTTTGAGCAAGCGATCAACTCTCAACAGGATGAGTTGACACCCGCCGACACGCACCGCGACGACATAGCCATCTGGCTGTTCACCTCCGGCTCGACCGGACGCCCTAAGGGAGCGGTGCATCTGCATCACGACCTGCCTTTCAACACGGAAGTATTTGCCAAACGTACCATCGGCGTCCGTGAAGATGATTTGACCGTCTCTGTGCCTAAATTATTCTTCGGGTATGCGACGGGGACAAACCTGCTCTTCCCCTTCGCAGTCGGGGGCGCGACCGCTCTCTTTGAGGAGCGCTCCACGCCCGAAAAGTTGTTTGAAGTCATCGAACGCTTCCGCCCGACTGTTTTGACCACCGTGCCGACGATGATTAATGCGATGCTGAATATGGATGGCGGAGCGCAAAAGGATTTATCGAGTTTACGCTTCTGCTATTCGGCGGGAGAGGCTCTGCCCGTCGAGCTTTACACCCGATGGATGGAGACTGTCGGAGTTGAAATCTATGACGGCATCGGTTCTGCCGAAATGTTTCATATCTACATCACGAATCGTCCCAATGATGTGAAACTCGGAAGTCTCGGTTGCATCGTCGAAGGCTACGAGGCACGGATTGTTGACGCCGAAGGCAGTGAAGTTCCGACGGGCGAGATGGGGACACTTAAGGTTAAGGGCGACTCCGCGGCGCTGTGCTACTGGAATGCGCACGAGACATCGAAAGAGACTTTCGCTGGCGACTGGTGCACCACGGGCGATCAATTTCACGTGGACGCGGAAGGCTATTACTGGTATCACGGGCGCACTGACGACATGCTGAAGGTCTCAGGCGTTTTTGTTGCGCCTGCCGAGATTGAAAACTGCCTGCTGCAACACGAAGCCGTGCTCGAAGCGGCTGTTGTCGGCCACGCTGCGGGAGATGGCCTCGTCAAACCCAAAGCCTTCGTCGTCTTACGCGAAAGCCACGTGCCCGGCCAGGAATTGGCGCACAGCATCCAGGAGTTCGTTAAATCCCACCTCGCGCTCTACAAATACCCGCGCTGGGTCGAATTCGTTTCTTCCATCCCGAAAAATGATCGCGGCAAGATTGATCGGAAGAAGTTAAAACAGTAGGCAGTAGGCAGTGGGCAGTTGGCAGTTAAAGACAAAGATTCAACGTTGCATCTCGCTTGTTCTTACTGCCAACTGCCTACTGCCTACTGCCAACTACTTATGCCCTTTTCCACACGCATCAAGGTTCGCTTCGGAGATTGTGACCCGGCGGGGTTGGTCTACTATCCTGTCATCTTCCATTATTGCCATGTGGCGATGGAGGAGTTTTTCGCAGAGCGTTGCCAAATTTCTTATCATCAGTTGATGATGGATGAGCGGATAGGCTTTCCGACCGTCAATGCTCAGGCTGAGTTTTTCGTGCCGCTCGTGTACGGGGATGAAGCTGAAATTGAGGTGTCAGTCTCGCGCGTGGGGCGTAGCTCCGTGACATTTAAGTACGACATCAGGCGAGCGAGCGACGCCGTCTTGTGCGCCCGTTCCACAAACGTTCAAGTCTCGATGAATCTGGAGACGCGACGCGCTGTTCCGGTGCCGGAGCGTTATCGTGCAATTTTCGCCCAAGACCCCGAATAATCTGCCTTTTTTGATGTTTTTGGGCTCTCAGTTTTTGGAATAATGCCTCGACTAAGACTTTTCTAATGACGTAACTGTAAAGGTGTAAACCCGACCGGAGGAAACAGCCCGTGAAAAAGCTACTTTTGTCTCTCGCAGCCCTACTCGTCTTCGCTCTGCCGTCAGTCGCTCTGGCCGACGCATTCACATTTCAAGCGCCCTACTCATCGGGCGAAGCGACGGGGCCGGGCAGTGGCACCAAACAAGTTGACCTGGATCACCACAACGCTTATAGCTGGCGGATCGGGGCTACCTCGACCCAGGCTTTAAGACAGAGCATCACCAACGGACAGACCCTGACCAGCGCGACGATCTCTTTTACGAGTATGCGTAATTGGGACGAGCATACCAACCGCCTCTTCCTGCACCTGCTCGACAACGCCAGCACGACTGCCGGTTCAGCCCAGACGGTCGTTGCCAATACCGGCGTCGGGTCTATCAGGTACGTTCAGGACGTTAGTTCCAGTCAGTCTCCGGTCACCAGCATCAGCGACTACTTCGGTTCGAACAACGTGATGATTCAAAGCGGGAGCAATCCCAACACGTATTACAGCAACACCTATTTGACCGACCAGTCGTTCGACGATTCATTACCTCCTAACTTCAGCGCTTATCCGCTCACCGCAGGCTGGACATACGACGCGGCGACCCAGACTTACACCTACACTTTCACGGCTGCTCAGTTGCAAACCTTCAGCAGCTACCTGATGAACGACGGCATCTTCGCTTTCGGTCTCGACCCGGACTGCCACTTCTGGAACGACGGCATCAAGTTTACCGTCAATACGAACAACGCTCCGATTCCTGAGCCGACGACGATGGTCTTGCTCGGAACTGGCCTGGCCGGTCTCTACGCCCGCCGCCGTCGCCAGAAGACGGAGCAGAGCGACTCATAAATTTCTCTCGATTCTCCTGCCAAACTAAAAGGCGCGGATGGAATTTGCTCCCCATCCGCGCCGATTTTTTATTAAAGGCGGAAGACAGCGAAAAGCAGAAGACAGGAGTCAGGAGTCAGGAGTCAGAAGATCAGGCGGAGAACCGCTGTTACTGATTTTCTTTTCTCCTGTCTTCTGTCTCCTGACTCCTGCTTTTACTGTCTCCGTAGTCGTTGTGCGAGCGTGCGTAGGACGCTGGAGGCGATGGTCGAGTCGCGTTCGAGAGAGGCGCGGAAGGCATCGCCGTTCAAGCGCAGGGCGCGTGCGCCCGTCTCGCCTGCGACGAGCGTGGCCGAGCGCGGGGCGGGATCGAGGACGGCCATCTCGCCGATAAAGCCTCCGGCCTTTTCCATCCCGATGAATTTTTCGCCCGCGCCATCCTTTTTTAGAATCCTGACTTCGCCCGCCAGCAGAATGTAAACCTCGTTGCCCGGTTCTCCTTCAACGCAGAGAGTCTCGCCCGGCGCGTATTCATCTTCGAGGCTGGCGTTCGCCAGTTCCGCCAACCCTTCGGGCGCAATCCGTGAGAAGATTGGGCAAGAGCGCAGCGCGATCATCTTTTCGATGGTGATGAGTTGCCGGTGCTCGCTGGCGGCGTCATGCCCGCCGCGCTCTTTGAGGTGCAGGGCGGTCTCGCGCACCAACTCGTGCTCGTCTGCGCTCATTCGATGCAAAAGCTCTTCACTCGTCCCGCCGCGCTCGCCCAGAGCATAGAGCGCAACAGCGCGAATGTAAGGATCAACGTTGGTGAGGCGCGCATGCAGCATGTCTGTCAGAGTCGGCCAACTGGCTTCGACCAGCGCGGTCTCTCGAAAAGCTGCGCCCAGGCGCTCGGCTATCGCGGGTGTGACAACCGCGCTCAATTTATCCATGACAGACTCGCGCTCGCTTTCCTCGCCACTGGAAAGCCCCTGCCGGACAGCCTGGCTCGTCTCATCCTCTATCGTGAAGCTCAAGCCTCGCACCAGACTCTCAATGGCGCGGGCGCGTTTGCGGCTAAGCAGTTCTCTGAGAAAATCGTGTGTCGGAGTCGGCTGTAGCTCCAGCGCCTGAATCGTCTGCGCGGCGCTCTCGATAACGGCAGCCTGTTCCGCAAGGCGCGCGGCCAGGCCACGCTCGCCGCCCAGCAAGTCATCCAACACGGCCTCGTGCTCCTCTTTCGTCACGCGATACTCGGAGCGCAACTGCACTATGAAACTATCATCGTAAGCGCCTTCGGCGGCGAGCACATGGTCTAGATAGTTTTCCAGCGCGTGACGATAGGTTTCGAGTTGGAGGCGCTTCTCGGCGGAAATCTGTTTGGTCGGATCGCTGAACATGGCACGCTCTTCTTCTGCGAGCGCGGCCATGATCTTGTCATGGTCGGCCTTCTTGATTTGCAACTGGTTGCGCAATGATTCGAGCATCTGCACTTCTTCGCGCGTCACGAAACCGTTGGCGAGCGCCTCACGCACTGCGTCCTTGTAACCTTCCAGGACCTGCGCCGCTCCCTTGGCGCTCTCGCGCGTGCGAATATTGTGGAGCAGGAAGGCTTCATGCAGATCGCGCGGCGGCTTATCAGTCCACTCCCAGCGTTTGATGACATTGCGCGCCAGGGTCTCTTCGGCGAACGTCCCCTGCCTGCGGCGCACGCGGCGCGCCAGGTAGAGCGTGGCTGTCAAGACCACGACGATCAGGAAAAGGTGCGGCACAGCCCAGGGAGCTTTCCAGAGGGTCGGCGCGCCCGCGAAAGTATAGAAGGTGATGAAAGCTGTCGCCGCCGCTATCGAAAACATCACATGGCGCACGCGCCCCGCTTCAATCTCCGGGTCGCGCTGCCTGAGCCAGTTTCCGATGGGACGTTCGAGCGATGAGAAAAGCAAATAACTCAGGAGCGCACAAACTGCCAGCGTCAGAATCGAAGCAGCGGCGCGGGGCATGCTCTGCCAGAAGAAGAACCCTGCGGTTTCCGCATTTCTTCCCGGTAGAAAAGCCCAGTGCATGATCATCGCCTGCCTTGTCCAACGGCCATCAAAGTAGTATCCCCAGTTTCCGGCTTGCAGGTAATAATAAAAGTAGAAGCCGAAGACGAGACCGGGAAATGCGAAGTAAATAGCTCGCTTGGGGCGCGAGTCAATCTCTTTCCAGTAGCCGTTCTCCTCGTTGATGTCCGGGCAGGATTTCTTACACGCCGTGCATTTCGTGCATTGCGAGTTCTTGGTCTCGCGCAAACCGTGCGGCTCTGTGTAAATCTTTTCGATGAAAGAGAGTGGGCAAATATAGTTGCACCAGGTTTTCCCCGTGTAGAACGAGCCGAAGATGAGCGCGGCGACCGAGATCATGACGAAGAAGGCGGAGATGGCGTGGCCGTCGCCGTTGGTGGCGATCAAGCGCATCCAGAGCGAAAAGAAAAAGATGGCGAACGAGACGTAGTAATAATTGGCCTCAAGCCAGGGCGAAGCTTTCTTGATGCCGGGTCGCTTGAGGCGCACAGGAATTTGCGCGAAGAAGGCGAGCGGGCAGAGTCTGCGCCAGCGATGGTAGCCGACGAGCACGATGAAGAGAGGGAGAGCCGCCACCAACACCGTCCAGACGATTCGCCCGGCCAGCGTTTCCATCATCTGGATGTGCGCGAAGACGGGGATAGCGACAAAAACGGCGAGAGCGACCCACTTCAGAGGCTCAACCCACCATTCAGCGTCCACTTCACGCGCCTGCTTCCCGACAACGGGCAAACTCCTCGTCGGTGTCGCAGAATTTCTCGGTGTGGCAACGGCCATAGGTTCAGTTTTCAGTTTTTAGTTTTCAGTTTTCAGCCGCCAGTTTAACTGAAAACTGAAAACCGAAAACTGAAAACTTTTCTTAGCTTCGTCCGGCTCGTGTCTTGAAAGGCCAGTCGGCGGCCAGGGGCGATTCGAGATTGACCTTGATGTCCAGGTAATCGCGCAGGACGCCTTTGAGATTCCCGACCTGCTCTTCCTCGTTGCGGCGGAAAAATTCGCTGCGCACTTCGTCGGGCGTAATCACGAAGAAGAGGCGCGGAATGTCGCGCGCCGTGCCGGGGCTACCCTCCTTCGGATTCTTCACGCCGGGATTAAGATAATCCCCTTCGTCAAAGTTGCGGACGTGACACTGGATGCAGGTCATCCCGCGCTCTTCAAAGAGGCGGCGGCGCGGGTCGCGCAAAGAGGTCTCCGCGACCATCTGCTTCTGCTTGAAGTCGCGCGAGAACATTGACGAATCAATCATGGCGGGCTTCGGCATCGTCACATCATGGTCGTCAGGGATGGCGGAGAAATTTCCGACATCCACCAGCTTGTCAAACCCTGTGATGAATGACGCGCTCTTCGGGTCGAACGCAGGCGCAGGGACACGCCTGAAAGCAGAATTGTCCGGCAGCGGCTTGATGCTCGTCGCAAAACCGTCAATCGGCAGATTGCTGAAGGCGAGCACTTTCTGGCCGTTTCTTTCAACAGGCACGACCTTCATCACACCCAGTGCCCAACCGTCGCCGCGCAGGTAACGCCCCTTCTCATCTAGCGAATCGTCGCCGCCAAGCCGCGCGTTGTGCGGCAGCGCAGCAAAGTTCGCCTGCATGTTCGGATCATCTTTGTCACTGTAATTGACTACGCTGGAGATGAAATCAGCGAGCGCTTCGCCGTAGCTTTTCTTGTCGCGCGCGATAAACGGCTTGAGGTCAGCGCCGTCAAAGAAGGCGCTATGAAACATCGTCGCAAATGTCTTGTTGTTCTTCTGCCGCGCGGCATCGTCTTTGTCCAGCTCCGGGTCTTTCAGCCGGGTGATACGCATGCGCGGCATCAGGAAGATGGGCTCAGCCGCGACCACGTTTTTGTAAACGAGGCGCAGCTCAAAGATTCTCTTGTTGACGCGCGGGCGCACCATGATGAGCCGCCAGTTCTCCGCGTTGAATTGCGGGTTGAACTTTGGGCTGTCTGGGTTAATCTCGTCGTTGCGATGCAGCAATGCCAGGTTGCGGAGCGCGTCGCGGAAGAGTCCCGCTCCTGTAGTCGGCTGAATGCCGTTGTCGGGCTTGATCTGCTTGCTCGCTTCAATCGCCGCGATGCGGTCGAACATGGCTATGATCGGCCAGCGCGCGTTCGCTGCGGCAAGACGCTCCGGGTCTGTAATGGAGATGAGCGTTTCGACGGCCAACGGCGCAGGCGGGACAACGGGGAGCGGCACAGGCTTTGGCGCAATCTCAATACTGAAAGTCTTAATCATGGTTCGCGGCTGGTGGCCGTCGCGCGGGTATTCTGTGATGCGAACGGCGAACTGTCCAACGCGGCCATCCGACTTTTTCGGCGTCCAGTCAACCGTCAGCGTCCTCTCGTTGTATTTGGCGCTGGCAGGCTTCTGCGTCATCTCAACGCGAATATCGTCCGTCTCTTCGTCAATCACCGAGATGCCGAAAAAGATGCGCTGCCCCACACCGACGCGCTTGAACCTGATGGCATCCATTTCAGGCGGATGATTTTCAGCAGCGGGAGCAAGCTCCGGCGCGAGACTCGTCAGGGGCGTTGTGCTTTCGGCATCGGCTTTGAAACGCGAGACGAACGTCATGCTCGCGAGAGCGCAGAACAGGAGCAGGCAAATAACTTTAAGCGAGCGCAGCGTTCGAGGGATGCGGCGAACTTTCATCTTGTCTCCAATAGTAAAATAGTTTCTCTAAAGTGGAACTCGCAATTCACGCGTTGAATTTGAACGCGCCGGAAGCCGATTTTTGCCGAGGTCGGCACCGACGGGAGACGGAGGCTTATCGGGCAACAGTAGGTTATCTTCGATGCTCACGCAGTCGTTGTCAAGCACACCCATTTCACCCGCAGCATCTCTGAAAATAGAGATGCGCGGGCGAAATCATTCGCTGGAGGATTAGTCAGATGCGCCGCTCTAAATTGTAATCGCGCAGGCGGCGATAGAGCGTGGAGGGCGAGATGCCGAGGATTTCGGCGGCCTTGCCGCGATGCCAGTTGGTTTGTTCGAGCGCGGCGAGGATTTGCTGGCGCTCGACTTCGCGCAGAGAGGTGGAGGATGAGGCCGCAGGCCCACTATAAGCTTCCTGCATGGACGACTCCCCTCCTCCTCCGGTGGAGGTGAGAGGGATGGAGGCAAATGCGGGGCGCGAGACTTCCGGCGGCAACTCATTAACGGTGATGCGGCCATCGTTGGCTAAAATCACTGCGCGCTCAAGGCAGTTTTTGAGTTGTCGAACATTACCCGGCCAACTGTAAGCACGCAAAGCGGCCAGAGCTTCCGGCGTCAGTTCGGGAGGATGCGCGCCGCCAATCTGCTTCAAGAGGTGCTGCGCCAGAGGCTCTATGTCGTCGGGGCGCTCGCGCAAAGGTGTGAGCGCAATCTGAAATCCGTTGATGCGATAGAGCAGGTCTGCGCGGAAAGTGCCATCCGAGATGAGCGCGTCCACGTTGCGATTCGTCGCCGCGACAATCCGCACGTTGACTTCGACTTTACGCACGCCGCCGACGCGATAGAAGGTGCGCGTCTCAATCGCCCTTAAGAGTTTCGATTGCAACTGCGTGGGCAGCTCCGTTATTTCGTCAAGAAAGAGCGTGCCGCCGTCTGCGAGTTCAATCAAACCGAGCTTGCGCCCTTTTGCGCCGGAGAATGCGCCCGCTTCGTAGCCGAAGAGTTCGGACTCAAGCAGTGATTCCTGAAAGGCCGCGCAGTTGAGGTCGACAAAGGAGGCATCCGCTCTCTCCGAGAGACGGTGAATGGCGTGCGCGATCAATTCCTTGCCCGTCCCGCTCTCGCCCGTAATCAGGACGGAGGCGTCGGACGGCGCGACACGTTCGACCAGGCGGATGGCTTCGCGCATCTCTTCAGAGACGGAGACGATCTCTGGCATCTGCGACTGCCGGGCGAGTTGCTGCCTGAGGCGTTGATTGTCAACGCGCAAGCGTCGCTTTTCGGCAGCTTGCTTGACGAGCGCGTCGAGTTCCGTGATGCGATAGGGTTTTGAGAGATAGTCGTAAGCGCCGAGCTTCATGGCCTCGATGGCCGTCTCGACCGTGGCGTGTCCCGTCAGCATGATGACTTCCGGCGGGTTGGCGCGCTCTCTCACGCGCCTGAGGAGTTCCATGCCATCCATGCGCGGCATGTTGATGTCGGAGAGCAGCACGTCAACGTTGCCTTCTTCGAGCCTTCTGAGCGCAGCTTCACCATCAGCCGCCACGTCCACTCGATAACCCAGCCGCTGAAGTTCCTTCTGAATGACAAGTCGCAGATTGGCTTCGTCTTCGGCAACGAGAAGTCGCGCACCCTTCGTCTCGCTCAAGCTCTTCAATCTCCATCATCTGGATTGACGGCGGGAAGCGAAATCGTAAAGGTTGTTCCGCTGCCGATAGCCGACTGCACGTCGAGCCGCCCGCCGTGCTCCGTAACAATACCATAACAGACTGCCAGTCCTAACCCCGTGCCGCGCCCGATTTCCTTGGTTGTAAAGAAAGGATCGAAGATTTTGGTCAGATTCTCCGGCGCAATCCCGACGCCCGTGTCGCAGATTTCCACCAGCACGTGGTCGTTCTCATTGCGCCCGCGCAAAGTCAGGCGTCCGCCTTCGGGCATCGCGTCAATGGCGTTGGTAGCGAGCGCAATCACGGCCTGCTGCAACTGCCCTTCGTCGCCTGAGACGGGGGCGAGTTGCTCCATCACCTCGATGCGAATCTCTATCTCATCGCCGCGCCGCTGGTGCGTGACCAGCCGGGCGGCGGAGCTGATTACTTCGTTAATGTTGACGGGCAGGTATTCGCCCGCTCGCGTCCGGCTAAAATCCAGCAGGCCGTTCGTGATTGACTTGCAGCGGAAAGCCTCGCTGCGAATCAACGAGAGATAGTCGCGCAAATCTTCAACTTCGGGTGAAGAATTGAATGCGCCTTCGTTGAGCCGCGATTCAAGAGCTTCGGCACAGGCAGAGATGGTCGCCAGAGGATTATTAATCTCGTGGACGACGCCTGCCGCGAGACGGCCCACGGCGGCCAGCTTTTCAGCACGCGCCACGGCGCGATTGGCCTCGACGCGCGTCGTGATGTCTTCGCCGACCGTGATGACGTGACTTACTTCGTCGTTCTCACTGGCGCTCATCGGAATCTTGCTGACCAACCAGTGATGCGCTTCACCGTTAGTGCCGGTGGTTTCCTGTTCAATCCGCTCGATCTCGCCGGTCTCGAAAGCTCGCGCAAACTCACGCTCAAGCACGTCGCGTCTTTGCCTGGTCAACACGTCGAAGATGTTTCGACCCAGAGCGCGCCCGCGCGGGATGCCCTGCCCGCCCAATTCTCGATTGCGATTCCAGGCGACGATGCGATAGTCGCGGTCAACCGCGTAGAGCGAAAGCGGCAGGCTGTCAATAATCGCTTCCGTGAAACGACGCTGCGCTTCCGCCTCGGCTGTGCGCCGCTCAACTTCTTTCGCGAGCGTCACGGAAGATTGACGCGCCGCCTGGTAGAGCGTGGCGACGTGCGCGGCCAGAGCCGCTTGCTGCGCCGCCGCATCAACCAGCCGCGCCTGCGTCTCACCGCAATCCTGCGGACTATCGAAACCAACGACGATGACGCCTTTCGTGCGTCCCCCGAAGCGCAGCGGCGCGGCATATTCGACCCTGTGCCTGTCATCAAGCAGAAAGAAATTACCCGGATCATCCAGCAGGATTGAGGTCGAAGACGCCGTCGAGGCGAGCCACGCTTTGAGGCGATCCATGTAAATCAAGGCATCGTCTTCGGCGCTCCCCTCGCGGTCAAAGGCGCAGGTCACGGGGCGCTCCTGGTCAACATTCAGGACGGCGGCAGCGCAGAGAGTCGCGCCCGTCCCCTCGTAGGTCGCGCCTGCCACGTGACGCACGACCTGTTCGGGCTCAAGCGCACGCAGGAGTCCGCGCCCGAGGTCAGCCAGAAATCTCAACTCCAGATTGCTGCCGACGAGCGCCCATTCGCGTTGCGCTGTTTCCAGGTGTGCGCTGACGCGCGTCAGAATCTCGCGCGGGGTTGAAGGCTTGACGATGTAATCGTCTGCCCCGGCGGCAAAGGCTTCGACCTTGCGATTCTCGTCATCGCGGGCGGAAAAGATGACGATGGGCAGTTGCTTGGTCGCGGCCTGCGCGCGGAGCAGCCGGCACAGGGCCAGACCATCAACGCCGGGCATCTCGACATCCAGAACAATCAGATCGCAATGTTCACGGTGGAGCAGGCTGAGAGCCTTGGGCGCATCTGCCGCCAGAATCGCGCGATGACCCGCGCCCTCGAAAATCTGGCGCAGGCGGCGGCGCACGCTCGCTTCGTCATCAACGATGAGCAAAGTGGCATTGGCGGCAGTTGTCATGGAAGAAGCTGACATTGGAAGAAAGGAAAAAGGTAAAAGGTCAGGGGCGCGGGCGGCATCAGCGACTTCCCCCTTGCGCCTTTCAATTGACGCCCTCAAGAATTGAATGCGATGCCAGCAGGTTTGTCAAGACAAGTAAAAAGGAAAAAGGTAAAAGGCAAAAGGAAAGCGGAGAACCACATTTATTAAGAAGTGGTTTTCAGCCTCACTTTTGCCTTTTACCTTTTTCCTTTTTACTTCCTGACGGTCGTTTCCAGCGCATCGAGGCGCTGCTGTAAAGCCTCGGCTCGACGGCTGGCGTCGAGCGAGAAGAGAAGAGCGAAGGTTGCCAGCAGGAGAGCCGCCGCGACGACCATCCATCGCTTGCTTTCGTGCGCGGCGAGTTTGGCGCGCCGCACATGGTTGTGGGCATCGTCGAAAGAATCCAGGAAGCCCTGCCGCTTGTTGCCCGGTGCGTCCTGCTTCAACTCGGCGAGCCATTGCTCATCGAACTGGTGAAGAATGTGATAACTCATGAATCAAGGAAAAAGGTAAAAGTAAAAAGGCAAAAGTGAGGCGAAGCCACATAAAATTTAGAAGCGGTTGTCCGCCTTCCTTTTGCCTTTTACCTTTTTACTTTTACCTTCTCCACCTCCCCTTATTTAGTTGATTGCCGTCGAAGTGAGTTTGCCGGTATTGAGGTCGAGAGTCGCTTCCGCCCCGCCTTCCAGTCGGGCGCGACGGTCTGCTTTATGGCTTGACTTGGCGGAGTACATCGCTTGATCGGCGGCGATTAAAAGCTGATCCAGCGTCTCGCCGTCAATGCCGTAAGTCGCCGCACCGACGCTGATCCCGACACGCGCGGCATGCTCTGCGCGGACGTGCAGGGAAAACTTCGAGACTGCCGCTTCGATTCGCTCGCACAATTCTTCGACCTGTCCGCCGACCAAATCCTGCACGATGCCGACGAACTCGTCGCCCGCATAGCGCGCGAGGAAATCATACTCGCGCAGTTGTCCCTGAAGGATGCGCGCGATCTCGTGCAGCATCTTGTCCCCGATGCGATGGCCGAAGGTGTCATTGACCTGCTTGAACTCGTCGAGGTCGAGCATGATGACCTGGAACGGGCGATTGGTGCGACGGGCGCGCGAAGCTTCCTGCTCGAACCGTAGATACATGCAGCGCGCATTAGGCAATCCCGTCAAGGGGTCTGTCAGCGCGTTTGATTCCGTTTCGGCGTGGTGCATCGCGTTGAAAAGCGCATCCGATGCCAGGCGCGTGACGGTTTCCAGCAGCCGCATGTGATCGTCCGTGTATTCGTGCAGCTCCATCGAATAGACCGACAGAGCGCCGAGAAGGCGTCCATCTCTCATCAGGGGCAGCGCAGCCATCGCGCGATACTCGCTTTCCGCATCGAGCTGGACGCCTTCAAAATCCAGAGACGGGTCAATGCGATTAATCGAGCGACGATTCGCGAGCGCGAATCCGGTCACGCCTTCGCCGGGCGCGATGCAGCGGTCGCGCAGGACATCCGCGTTCTTGCCCGCCACGTGCGAGGCTGTCGCATAGGCTTTCAATTCGTCGTACAGATAAACCACGCAGGTATCGAACGGCACGACGTGGCCGACCTTGTTGACCAGAATCGAGACGGTGTCTTCGATGTCGAGCGAAGAGCCGAAGGTGCGCGCAATTTCGTAGAGTGCATAGACCTCGCGGTGCGCGTTCTTGATCTGGTCATAAGCCAGCACGGAAGGTCGCTCTTTAGTCTGGTGAATATCCGCTTCAATGAGTGTGCGCGAGTCGCAGTCTTCATTCGTTGCGCCCAGATGATCCAGGTCTGATGCGCTGATCTCTTCTTCAAAGCGCGGGAGATTCTTGAGAAAGTGATTGACGACATTCGGGTCGAAATGTGTTCCGGCTCCACGCAGCAGCAGCGCTTTGGCTTCTTCGCGTGTCATCCCGCGACGATAGGGGCGATCCTCGCGCACCGAATCGAAGCAATCCACTACGGATAGGATGCGTGCGGTGAGCGGAATCTCTTCGCCTTTCAATCCATCTGGATAACCAAGGCCATTCCATTGCTCATGATGATGAAGGACGATGGGCACGACCGGGTAGGGGAAATTGACGCGCTCCAGAATCTGCGCGCCGACGGTCGTATGCACCTTCATGCGCTCGAACTCACCCGTCGTCAGCCTTCCGGGTTTGTTCAGGATGTGATCTGGCACGGCGAGCTTTCCGACATCGTGCAGAAGAGCACCGGCTTTGAGCGCCTCAATCTCGTTGGTGGAGAGGTTGAAGACTTTGCCCATTCCAGCGGCGTAAATCTGCACGCGACGGACGTGGTAATGCGTCGTCTGGTCTTTGGCGTCAATCGCTGTGGCCAACGCCTCGACCGTCGCCAGATGAAGACGGCTCAGGTCATCTGCCTCGCGTGTCTTTTCGTTGACGCGCTCAAAGAAGACTCTGTAGGTCGCGTAAGTTGCGGCGATGACAGGCACGCCCAACAGTACGTAGAGAAAGCCGAACGCGGTAATCGCGCCGTAGATCAGCGCAGCGGTGCAAGCTGCCGCGATGAAAGTCATCAATGTCCAGAGATAACCGTCGCGCCAGAAACTGAAGAAGGAGCGGCTTTTTCTCAAGGCGTACATGGTGGCGAGCGAAAGGCCGTTCAGGAAGTAATGCGAAATGGCCATGACCGCGAGCGGCAAGAGCAGTTGGTCAGAACGCAAATCCGCAATTCCCAGTGGAACACTCTTAATCTCGGCGTAGGCCGCGAGCGTGTAATAGAACGCGGAGCTTGAGATGAAGGTGGTCACGGCCATAATAGCGGGCGCGCCCAGCCAGCTTGCCATCTTCTTCGTCGTGCGTTTCGAGCCGAGAAAAGCGTCAACGACGCTGAGCATAATCGCCGCCGGAACGCCGAGAAAGATGGCAGACAGGAAAGTGAAAGTGTCGCCGACGGTGACGCAGGCGGTCGTTCCCGGAATGCGAATCGGATACCAGCCCGTGACGATGACCAGACTGAGCAGGGCGAGAAATTGCGACCACTGCGCGGAGTTGAAGGCGAGGCACTGGGAAAGCGCCCACGCACCCGTCAACGTGCCTGCGGCAACCATCACAGACCAGTAAATCCTGGCCGCACGATTGTAGTCAGACATCCCTAGAATTTTCACTCGCCCCGCTCCAGTCTCATGTGACCGCAGTAAAATTAGAAATCTTTGTTCGAGAAATCTTGCAGCGTCTACCGTTCAATAATCGCTCGCGCTCAAAAAGAGCGTGAACTCTCCCTTCAGTAAAGTCCGTTGCCGGAAGCGAAGGCTGAGGAGCAAATTCAGCCTTCGTTTCCGGCGCAGGACAGGGCAAGCGGCGCGTTCGAGGGGCACTCTTGCGCGCCTGACTGGGGGTGAGAGTTTCATTGAGCGTGTTCTCCCTGCATCGCACTTCGAGTTTCAGGAGAAAGCGCTCAATCCATGTCAAATTGGTGCGGCTGCTAGCGAACCCCGTGCGGTGGGTTCGCGAAGCGCCTTTTAAGGAGCGCTTCGAGCCGCGCCCATTACTTAACAAGATGTGTGCCGCGCTTCTCCCTCTCCAGCGCTCGGAAGCGAAGTTGTGTGAACAGCGAACTTAGAGGAACGAAATAACTTTCAAGCCGGACCAGGCGCAGGAATTGAATGGTCAGGCTGACAGGTCAAAGTGATGATTCAGTCAGAAAAACAGTGGGCAGTTGGCAGTGGGCAGTGGGCAGTAAGAACAAGCGCGAGATGCAGCACCAGAGCTTTTGTCTTTATCTGCCAACTGCCCACTGCCTACTGCCTACTGCTCTTGCTTTTTTCGTCGCGTGGATGCACCCTCTGTTTTTCATCCGAAACTTTCTTTTTAGTGCGAGGCGAGCAAGGCGTGTTGGACGAGATGTTGAGTAAAGGGGCAGGGGCGAAGAAACCTTCAGGCTATCTTGAGCTGCTGCGGAGCAACCGCAATTTCCGGCAGCTCTGGCTGGGACAGGTCGTCAGCCAGCTCGGCGACTGGTTCAACACCATGGCGCTGTACGCCCTGCTGCAAAACCTGACGCAGGATTCGGCGCGCGCCATTGGCCTCCTGCTCGTCGCCCGTTTTCTTCCGAGCTTCATTGTCGGGCCGCTCTCCGGCGTGGTGGCGGATCGCTTCAGCCGCCGCAACGTGATGATTGTCTCCGACATCCTGCGGGCAATCGTCGTGCTCGGCTTTCTCCTTGTCAGACGCCCTGAGCATGTCTGGCTCGTCTACACCCTGACCATCCTGCAACTCGTCTTCTCCACCTTCTTCGAGCCTGCCAAGACGGCTGTTATTCCATCAATCGTTTCGGGGCGCGAGCTATTGGCCGCCAACGCTATCTCTTCTGTCACATGGTCTGTGATGCTCACGCTGGGCGCGGCCTTCGGGGGACTCGTAACCGGATGGCTCGGCACGGATGCTGCTTTCTTTCTAGATTCGTTGACTTACCTGGCGTCGGCGCTGCTCGTTGCGGGCGTGCGTTTTCCGCGCCGCCCGGCGCGCGTCAAGCGCAAGCTCACAATCTCGAAAGCGCTCGGCATCACGGACACGCTCGAAGGCGCGCGATACGTCTGGCAGCGCCCGCACGTTTTTGCGTTGATGATGGTCAAACCGGCCTGGGGCGTGGGCGGCGGCATCCTCACCTTGCTGGCTGTTTTCGGCGAGAGAATTTTTCCCGTCGGAGGTAAGGCCGCTATCGGCATCGGCATTCTCTACGCGGCGCGCGGCATCGGCACAGGTATAGGCCCCATCGCCATGCGCCGCATCACGGGCGCGACGCGCGAGAGTATGCAGACATGGATCGGCTTTGCGTTTCTCATCGGCGGCGTCGGCTACATCGCCTTCGGCAGCGCGACCAGTTTCGTCGTGGCGATTATTGTGCTGATGTTCGGGCACATGGGCGGTAGTATTCTCTGGGTCAACTCGACCGTGCTCTTGCAGCGAGCGGTCGAAGATAACTTTCGCGGTCGCGTCTTCGCCGCAGAGCTGGCGCTGCTGACCTTGACGATGGCTGCATCGAATTACGCGACCGGGGAATTGCTTGACCGCTTTCATTTCTCTCCGCGCACGGTCACCATCGGCATCGGAATCTTCTTTTTCATCCCTGGGCTGCTCTGGTTTGCGACCCGGCGCTGGTGGAATAATGGGCAAGGCGAACAAGTGGAAGAATCAATCGAGGAGAGCGAGCGATTTGAGGAGACTGTCGGAGCTATGAGGTGAGATGGAATCTATTATTGACGTCATGGAGATGACCGATTGGCATCGGGTGCGCTCCATTTATCTGGAAGGCATCGCGACCGGCAATGCTACGTTTGAGACGCAAGCCCCTGATTGGAAGCTTTGGGATGAGAGCCACCTGCAGCAGTGCAGGCTCGTCGCCAGAGCAGGCGTCACGGTAGCGGGATGGGCAGCGCTCAAGCCGGTTTCAACGCGCCGCGCCTACGCGGGCGTGGCGGAGACGAGCATTTACGTCGCCGCGAATTTCAGAGGTCAGGGGACGGGGCAGCATCTGCTTGAGGCGCTCATCGTTTGTTCGGAGCAGCACGAAATCTGGACTTTGCAGGCAGGGATTCTCCCGGAGAATCATTCGAGCCTGGTGCTCCATCAAAGATGCGGCTTTCGTGAAGTCGGGAGACGCGAGCGCATCGGGAAGCTCAACGGAATCTGGCGCGATGTGGTTTTACTTGAACGCCGCAGCAAAGTGGTCGGTCAGGAATGAAAATTAAAGTCGGTGTCATGGGTTCTGCTTCCGGCGCGCTCCCCGAAGGCGTGGGCGCAGAGGTGCGCGAGCGCGCCGAATCGTTAGGGCGCGAGATTGCGGCGCGCGGCCTCTTGCTCTTGACGGGCGCGACGACAGGGCTCACCTACATCGTGGGCAAGAGCGCACGCGCGGCGGGAGCGTTTCACATCGGCATCTCGCCCGCGAGCAATGAGCGCGAGCACATTGAAAGATACGAACTGCCGCTCGACAGTTGCGATGCGATTATCTACACGGGCTTCGGGCTGAAAGGCAGGAACGTCGTGCTGGTTCGTTCGTGCGACGTGGTGCTGTTCATCGGTGGCTCAATGGGTTCACTTAATGAATTCACCATCGCGTATGACGAAGGGCGCGTGATGGGTTGTTTGACGGGGACGGGTGGCGTGGCGGACGAAGCCGAGGAGTTGCTGCAAACATTTCCGAAACAGTCGGAAGCCTGTGTTCTTCACGGCGATGATCCGGCGCGTCTCGTCGCAGCCTGTCTCGAAGCATTTGCACAAACAAGGAGAGATTGAAGATGGATTTTGGATTGCGTGATCGCGTGGCGATTGTCGCCGCTGCGAGTCGTGGGATCGGTTTTGCAGCCGCGCGTGAACTGGCGCGCGAAGGTGCGCGCATCTTTCTCTGCTCGCGCGACGAGGAAAGGGCGCGTAGAGCCGCCGAAAAGATAGCCGTTGAGACGGGCGCGGAAGTTGTCGGCGCGCGTGCTGACGTGACGAATGATGAAGACACCGCGCGCTTTGTTCGTCTGGCTGAAGAAACAGCGGGAAGAGTTGACATTCTTGTGACCAACGCCGGTGGGCCGCCTGCCGCCACGTTTGCCGACGCTAGTATTGAGATGTATCGTCGCGCGTTCGAGCTAAACGCGCTCTCGGCCATCCGGCTCGCGCAACTCGTCGTCCCCGGAATGCGTGAGCGTCGCTGGGGACGCATCGTCAATATCACTTCCATCTCCGTCAAGCAGCCGATTATGGGCTTGCTCCTCTCCAACACTGTGCGCGCCGGACTGACCGGCTGGGCAAAAACTTTATCGGCAGAGATAGCCGCAGACAATGTCACCGTCAACAATGTTGCGCCCGGCTACACGCAGACCGAGCGGCAGGATGAAGTGATGGAAGCGAATGCGCGCTCTACCGGGCGCACGAAAGAAGAATTGATGGAGATAAGGGCGGCGGAAATTCCGATGCGTCGCTCGGCATCAGCCGAAGAGATTGCGGCGGCTGTCGCCTTTCTGGCGTCTGAGCGTGCGTCTTACATCACGGGCGTGACCTTGCAGGTGGATGGCGGCTGGGTCAGAAGCCTGTACTAAGCGGAATTCTTATCAGAAGCAAAAGATGAACTCCGAACAGGAAGAAGAGCAGAACCCGGAGGGTTTGATTGAAGCGCATTTCACGCATGCGGACATTCCTGTGAATGATCTGGATACGGAAGCGTGGAATGAAACGCGCGTTGTGCCCATTAAGCAATACTGGTCAGGCGAGGATGCGCCAGTCGGTCGCCATGCGGAAGCGCGTCTTCTCTGGTCAGACAGGGCGCTGATGGTGCGCTTCGTCTGCCGTCAAACCGAGCCGCTCGTGGTGAGCCGTCATCCGCAGACCGCGCGCAAGACGATTGGCCTGTGGGAGCGCGACGTGTGCGAGTTTTTCATCGCGCCGGACGCGCGCCAGCCTGAGCGTTATTTTGAGTTTGAAGCTGCGCCGACGGGTGAATGGCTCGATCTGATGATTCACCACCGGCTGGATGTGCGGGAGACGAACTGGGATTTTCATTCAGGCATGACGGTCGCAGCCCGCATCACCGAGAACAATGTCACGCTTGCGATGCGCGTGCCGTGGGAAGCATTGGGGCGCGCGCCGCAAGCTCATGAACAATGGCGCGCTAATCTTTTCCGCTGCGTCGGCGCAGGCCCAACGCGCGGCTATCTCGCCTGGCGACCAACCCACACCGAAGAACCCGGCTTTCACGTTCCCACCGCCTTTGGATGGATAAGATTCCAAAAGCAGGAGACAGAAGTCAGAAGTCAGGAGACAGGAGAAGAGAAAATCTGTTGAAGCGGTTCTCCGCCTCTTCATTCTGACTTCTGACTCCTGGATTCTGACTTCTGTCTTCTGCTTTATCCTTTTGTGAGCGTTTTGAGATAGGCGTTGAAGTGTGTGCGGTCTTCGTCGCTCATCCAGACGATGGCCACGCCGATGAGGTAGCCGGTGTCTGTTCCCTCTTCTTCGAGTGGAGCGTAACGCACGGATGTGGCCTTAACCCGGATTTGCCCCGTGGGAAGTTTGAGCATGATTTCAAGCGGGCGGTTTTCGCCGGTGATGTACTGGCCGCCGATGCGGATGGTGGGCACGATCAGCGCCAGCCCGGTGGCGCTCACGTCGCGCGTGTAGCCAGCCAATTTCAACAGTTGCCCTGCCCCTTTCGCTGCGGCCTTCGCAATGGGCAGCGAGACACTCAACGCCAGTCCCGCTTCGAGATGCGTCAGGTAGCGCGGGGCGCGGCGACGGTTGCCGACCAGTTCGCGCAAGCGGCCTGCGATGGAACGTATCAACTCCGGCATTCGGCTTCAAACCTCGCGGATGCTTCCCAAGCACGCGAAGCAGTTTCCAAGGCCAATCGGGAGAGCGCAAACCGGCACGAGCATTACTGAAACGCAAAGTGAACTATCTGGGCAAGAAATACATTCTAAAGGTAAAAGGCAAAAGGTAAAAGGCAAAAGTGAGGCGGAGAATCATCATTGACTCGATTTCTCCCCAAGGATTACACTCACGGCGCACTTTCAAAGGCATTGGGGTTAGCGATCATGCTGGCTCCACGTATGCCGTGAACTCCAGGGGCGACTCGCCGCCCCCCACCCTCAATCCCACCTCAGAAAGGAGATTCTTGGAGGGAGCACCCCCTCGACTGTCATCCCCCAAGAAAAAACAAGATGAAAAAGTTTATCGTTGTTCTACTGACAGTTTGTCTCTTCGCCGGAAACGCTTACTCCTATGGAGCACATGGGCATTCGCTGGTCGGAGCAATCGCAGACAAGAGACTGGCAAAGAACAAGCCGGTCGCAGCCAGAGTTAAGCAAATTCTGGATGGCCTGACTCTGGAACAAGCCGCAACGCTTCCCGACAGTATTAAGACCTGGGATACGAGGCCACAAGGATTCCACGTCACCGGTCATCCAGAGATTGAGGCCCAGCTTCGTGCCTTCGTGAAAGCCAATCGCGTCGGCAGCCACCCCTCGCATCATGACTTTCACTTTACGGATGTTCCGGTGTTTGGCGACGAAGAGTACGCTAGCGGGGAAGTGGGACGGTCGGATTTTGATATAGTCCACATGATTCCCTTCTGCATTCGCGTTTTGAAGGGCGAAGAGCCTGAGACAAACGACCGCGCCATAACCAAAGCCGTTGCCGTCATCCTCCTTGACCACTATTTCGGAGACATCCACCAGCCGTTGCATGTCGGCGCTGAATACTTCGACGCCAGCGGAAATCCATTTGAACCCACCACAACCAACCAGGGGTTTGCCGACCAGGGAGGCAACAAGCTCACCCTGTTCACGCTCGTCAAGGGCAAGGAGAAGTCGGCTGGAAAGTTTCATACTTATTGGGACAGCCAAACAGTGGAGAACGCTTTTGGCAGCGCCCCGAACTCGACGGTCGCCAAACCGCTGGCAAACAAAGAACCCGCAAATTGGAAGTTGACAGGTGGAGTAGAGACCTGGGCTGAGCAGTTGGCAAACGAAATCATGCCGCTCGCCCGCGAAGCGCATACGCGGCTCACTTTCTTAAACATCAAGTCAACGACCGGGGCTAAGGATATTACCAGCGGACGTGCAGAGGAGAAAAAGAAATCCGGTGGAAAGTTTTACGCGATCTGGGCGGGTGCGACTGTGAAGGACGAGATTCACAAAGCAGGCTGGCGTCTTGCGGCTCTGCTGGTAGAAGTGCTTCAGTGAATCCGTGGATTGTGTTGCCGGGGGGCGGTCGGACTCACGTTAATTGAGAAGGGGTTCTCCGCCTTTCGTTTTCCTTTTACTTCTCTCCCGCAGGCAAGCTGAGAGGCTTGCCTGCGACATCGCTGCTTCTGATTCCTGACTGATCCAGAAGAAAAGAGAGACGCCCGGTACGCCCGTAGCGCACGGGTTCAGCTCCGGCAGTCCAGCTTTTCGCATCTTTGGCGAGCGTCAGGTGAAAGCGATAGCCGATGATGTCCGCCGATTCAATGTCTTTGGGAACGAGTCCGGCGGCGACGAGCGCCGCTAAGTCTGCGTAAAGATTGTTGTGCTGTGCGGCGTAGGCCAATTGTGCCAGGCTGATGCGCTGCAACATCGCCCGTACTTCGTTGTGGTGCGTCTCGATGCGCGCTTCAAAGAAGAACCGCTTGCCTGCTTTTCTGACGATCTCCTGGCTCTCACGATCTCCGACGATCCAGAGACCGCCCTCGCGTATCAAGGTCACGGGTTCGGCCTGCACTGATTTGTCTGCGTCGGCGATCTTGACGAAGACAGTAGCAATATCATTACTCATCTGCTCGCCGCTCACCTCGATTTTCTCCGGGACGGCAGTCGCCATCCTCTCAAAATCGGGGCGCAAATCCTCAAGCTCAGCCGCGCTCAAGCCCTCAATCGCAGGCTTGTAGATGGTGAGCGCAAAGGCTTCGCTAAACTTGCGCTCGCGCATGCGTTTGTAAAACTCGCGCACCGTCTCGGTCGGGGTGAGCGTCTGCGCGTTTTGCGCCAACGCTCCCAATGAAGTGACGAGCAAAAGCAGCAAAGCGATAAAGGTTGAAAGACGACGCCTTTGATTGCCAGGTGTGTAATGCTTCATAACCTATCTTCTTAACACAAGGAATGTGCGGCGCGCTTCTCTTATCGGACAGCCGCGCCGCACATTGATAGAGGCTTAAAGATCGAAAACGTTGCAGCCGAAAAGCAGGAGACAGCGAAAATGAGGAGACAGAAGTCAGGAGTCAGGAGACAGGAGAAAAGAAAATCAGTAGCAGTGGTTCTCCGCCTTACCCCTTCTGACTTCTGACTTCTGTCTTCTGTATTCTTCTTTTCGCTCCTTCGCTCACTCTCTGAATCTGGGAGGTGCTGGGATTGCCACGTCCGGTTTCGACCTGAGCACCCATTCCCTTCCAACCGCGTAGAGCAGGAAGGTCAGCAAGGCGAACGGGATCAGCGATAGCAGATCGGCGTTGCCGCTGTTAAAGAACGGGTTATTAGCCGTTGACCATGCCTTGACGCTTCTGTCTGTATTCTCCAGCACTCCGGCCATGAACGCGATGACGATTCCCGCAATCGCCCCGCCCGCAATGTAGCCTGAAGCCATCAACACGCCGGGACTCTTGTCGCCTTCCGCGACCAACTGCTCCTCGGAGAGTTTCTTGTGATGGAGACGTTTGCGCATGCTGCGGTCAACCAGCAAGCGCACCATTCCGCCGACGAAAATCGGGGCGGACGAAGACAGCGGCAGGTAGACGCCGACAGCGAAGGCCAGAGAAGGAATACCGGACATCTCAAGGACGATGGCGATCATCACGCCGAGGAGCACCAACCCCCACGGCAGCGTGCCGCCGAGCACACCCTTGATGATATAGGACATCAAGGTCGCTTTCGGCGCGTCGAACTTCGTCACCTCCGTTCCGTCCGGCCTGGTCTTATGTGTGCCGTTGATTCCGGGGTCAACCAGCCAGACGGGTTTGCCCTGCTCATCAACAAGGTAACGACCGGCAGGCCCGACCGCCGTGTCTGTGTTATGCCATGTCCGGTACGCATTACTGTCCGCAGCAGCCTGCGACCCCTGCAATGTTTCCGTATGGCCTAACTGGTCAGTGGCGACGCGGTATTCAGCCGGGAAGTCTTTCGCAGGTATGTAGACGGTAGCGGCGTTGTTGAGACTCAGGAGAATCGGCCCGAGAATTAGCGCCGATGCGCCAGCGCCGATGAGAATCGCAATTTGCTGATACTTCGGAGTAGCCCCGACGAGAAATCCCGTCTTCAAATCCTGCGAGGTCGTCCCGCCGTTTGAGGCCGCGATGCAAACGATAGCGCCGATGGAAAGCGCCGTCACGAAATATGCCGGGCCTGTCCAACTGACCGCGAGGAAGATCAGGCAAGTCAAAAGCAGAGTAGCCACCGTCATCCCGGAAATAGGATTCGACGACGAGCCGATCTCGCCTGTCAGGCGCGATGACACGGTAACAAAGAGGAAGCCGAAAGCGACGATCATCAGCGCGCCGAGGATGGCGACGACCGGATTCGTGAGCAGATACAAGCCCAAGTCCTTAAAGAGCATAATCGCCGCGATCATCACGATGATGCCGCCCAGCACAAACTTCATCGAAAGGTCTTGGTCTGTGCGCGGCGCGGCATTGCTCGCCGCCTGCCCGCCTCGCAAATCGCGAATGCCGCCTTTAAGCCCGTGCCAGATTGTCGGAAGCGAGCGGAAGAGGCTGATGATGCCGCCAGCCGCCACCGCGCCCGCGCCGATATATAGAACATAAGCACCACGTATATCGCTTGGGTCCATCTCGCTGATAAGTTTGTTGCCGGGCGCTAACACGCTCGTCATCCCTGAGCCGAAGAATTTAATCGCGGGAATGAGGACGAGGTAAGCCAGGACGCCACCGGCAGCCATGATGGAAGCAATGCGTGGGCCGATAATATAGCCGACGCCCAACAGCGCCGGGTTGACTTCAGCGCCGACAGAACCCGCCGTGAATGGCGGCCCGAACACTTTTTCGGGAATCTCTTTCCAACCGTAGAGCGCCTTATTGACGACTTGATAAAGAAAGCCGATGCCAAAGCCCGCGAAGATTGTTTTAGCCCCGATGGTGCTCCCGCCAGCCGCTGCCAACTCAGCCTTCGCTTCGTCCGAAGCGGCAGCTTTCGATTCGTCGGACGCGCCGACTTTGAGAACTTCCGCGCAGGCCGTGCCTTCAGGATATTTGAGCAGCCCGTGTTGCTGGACGATGAGCGCACGTCTGAGCGGAATCATCATCAGGATACCGAGCAGGCCGCCCAGCACCGAGACCAGCAGCACGCGCGTCATCTCCAGGTCGAAGCCCAGAATCATAATCGCGGGCATCGTCACGCCGACGCCAAACGCGATTGATTCGCCCGCCGAGCCTGCCGTCTGGACGATGTTGTTCTCAAGGATAGTCGCGTTCTTCGCGCCCATCTTCGAGAGCAGGCGAAAGAGCGTGATCGAGATGACGGCCACCGGAATCGAAGCGCTGACGGTCAACCCGACCTTCAACACCAGGTAGAGCGACGAAGCGCCGAAGACCATCCCCAAAAGTGTGCCGACAATCAGGGCGCGCGCTGTCAGTTCGCGCATCTCGGTGCGAGCCGGAATGTACGGAGTAAATCTGGCAAGATATGGATTATCCGGCTTAGCGCCGACAATATCAGGATATTCGTTGGTGGCAGCGATATTCTGATTGACAGGGTCAAAGCTTTCAGTCGCCATCAGTAGTGACCTCCGACTTAAATTCTTAAAACGGGGAGCGAATGGGGTTAGTCGCGCCTACTTTACATCGCTTCTGAACAGGAGAGCAAGCTCCATCTCAATAGTTTCCGGTCAGTTTCGCTGCTTTTGCAGATGCCGCCAGGGGATTCCCGCGTCTTCCGCCTTTTCTCTCGCGCCCGCTTTCCATTACACTCACCCGCAGCCAGCGTCTTCCCTTTTCAGGTTCTACCATTCAATCAGCTCTGGAGATTTCGTTTGATGCGAACACGCCCGCTCCTCTTTTCACTCCTCGCAACTTTCATTCTCTTACTTTCGTGGCCGGGCGGGAAAGCCAGCGCACAAAGCAACAAACCGTTTCGTGAGTTGCCTATTGGGACGGCTCGCGTGCCCGCGCCTGAAGATGTTCTGGGCTTTCGTCCCGGCGATGACCGCAAATTGGCGGCCTGGGCGAGTGTGATCGAATACTTCAAGCGATTGGACTCGGCTTCAGACCGTGTGAAGTTTGAAGAACTGGGCAAATCCACAATGGGCGCGCCCTTCGTCATGGCGACCATTAGCGCGCCGGAAAACCTCGCTCGCCTGGACGAGTTCAAAGACATTCAGAGACAACTTGCAGACCCGCGCATCCTCGGAGGAGATGCCGACCGTCAAGCTCAGCAACTCATCGTGCGGGGCAAAACAATCGTGCTCATCACCTGCGGCATACATTCCACGGAAGTCGGCTCTTATCTCTCAAGCATGCTGATCGCGCATCGTCTTGCCTCAAGTGATGACGCGGAGATTCAGGACATCCTCAAAAACTGCATCGTGCTCATCGTTCCGTCGCTCAATCCTGATGGCGTTGACATCGTCAAGAACTGGTATGACCGCACGCTCGGCACACCCTTCGAGGGAACAGACCCGCCCGTGCTGTATCACAAGTACACGGGGCATGATAACAATCGCGACTGGTACGCCTTCACGCAAATCGAAACGCAAATCACCGTTGATAAAATTCACAACGTCTGGCATCCGCAGATTGTCCACGACATTCACCAGCAGGGCACTTACGGCTCGCGCCTGTTCCTTCCGCCCTACATGCAGCCCGTCGAGCCAAATGTGCCCCGGCAGATTGTCGAAGGCTACACGGAACTGGGAAATGCAATCGCTTCGGAGCTACGCGCCGCCGCATTCAAAGGCATCACGACCGACTCGACCTATGACGCCTGGACTCCGGCGCGCGCCTATTCGCACTATCACGGCGGCGTGCGAATCCTTTCCGAGACAGCCTCAGCCCGCCTCGCCACACCTGTCAACGTCAAATTCGCGGAACTGCGCTCGCGCGAAGGCTACGACCCGCAGAAAGAGTCTGCCAACTTCGGCCCTGTCTGGAAGGGCGGCGAGTGGCGTTTGCGCGACATCACCAGCTATATGACGACCGCCGCTTTCTCTCTTTTGAGACACGCCGCGCAGAATCGTGAACGCTGGCTGACGAGATTTTATGAAATCGGCAAGGAAGCCGTGCGGGAGCGCAAAGCAGGAGAGCTTTTTGCCTTCATCATCCCGCCGCTCGACAGTGAGCGGGCGCGTTCATACACGGAATCAGAGAGGCATCGAAGATTTTTGAATATTCTCTCCTGGGGCGATGTTGAATTGGATCGCGCCCGCCCGTTTACACTTAACGGCAGACGCTATCCTGACGAAACGATCATCGTTCGCATGGCTCAACCTTACGGAGCTTTCGCCAAAGCATTACTGGAGGTTCAGCATTACCCTGATTTGAGAGATTCAGGGGGCGCTCCCATCCCGCCCTATGATGTGACGGCGCACACGCTGCCGCTCTTGATGGGCGTCGAAGTTAAGGCCGTTACTACGCCGTTCAATTACCAGAAGATCACGACCGACCAGGCATGGGGCGGCGGTCACGGAGTCTCCGATCCGCGCTTCGTCCTCTACAAGTCTCATGTGCCCGCGATAGACGAAGGCTGGACTCGCTGGTTGATTGAGAAGTCAGAAGAGTTTGCAAGAGGCGTTCCCTCTCTGCTGGACAACGAAGCTCGCGCCGGGAATTTGCATGCGAAGTATGACACGATCATCATCCCGGATCAGTCGCCTCGCTCAATTCTGAACGGCCACAAGCCCGGCTCGATGCCGGAAGAATACACGGGAGGTCTTGGCGCGGAAGGCGTGAAGGCGTTGCGCGAGTTTGTCGAGCAGGGCGGCACGCTCGTCTGCTTAAATCGCGCATCGGATTTCGCCATCGAACAGCTCGATCTTCCCGTGCGCAACATCGTGGCGAATCTTAAACGAACCGAGTTCTACGTGCCCGGCTCGATCCTCCGCATTGAGCTTGACACATCGCAGTCAATCGCCAAGGGGATGCCGAAGGAATTAAGCGCGTGGGTGGAGGATTCGCCCGTCTTTGAAATCAAAGGCGAGAAGGCGGCACAGGCTCGCGTCCGCATCCTCGCACGCTACCCGCAGAATGCCGACCCACTGCTTTCGGGCTGGCTCTTAGGGGGAGAAAGAATCAAAGGCAAAGCCGCTCTGGTCGAGGTCGAACTGGGCAAAGGCCGCATCTTTTTGTTCGGCTTTCGCCCACAGTACCGGGCTCAGTCACTCTCCACCTCCCCGCTCTTTTTCCACGCCATCCGGTAAGGGGGCGGAAAAAGCAGGGCGCACGAAAAATTAAACCTTGCGGTCGTAATCAGCGTATAATGTTTCTGCGGATAAGGACGCTAAGGCAGAAGCGCAAAACGTAGTTGGAAAGCCGTAGCGCAGGGCGTCCAATGTCAGGCCACGAATGGTCACGCTTCTCATCACCTCGTTTCTACTACTGGCTGGAATCACCTACGTTATTTATCTCTGGCAACGCCCGTCGTCTCACGAAGAAGCGCAGTTGAGCTTTCCGCCGCCGCGCGCCCGTGGACTATTCGACGATCAGGGCTTAAATGAACCGCCGCCGCGTGAGCTTTCAAGCGGAGAGGTTTTTACGGAAGAACAGCGTCAGGCGTTGCTCGCGCGAGCAGCGGCAGGAGACAAAGGGGCGCTTGCAGAAGCGCACGCGATGCAGGACGGCGCGCTCTATGATGAAGTCCTGAACAAATTGGTCGAGAGCGCGGAGTCTGACAAAGGCTTGCTGGCGATTGCGTCGTACATCACGAGAAGCGACGCGCCCTTGCGAGTCAATCGCCGTCTGGCTGAAAAATTTATTGAAAGCTGGAAGAGCGCGCCCGACCGTAACGGGACAGCCAGGATGCTGCACGTCGCGGCGCTCAGCGGTGATGCGAACATCTACCAAACAGCCATCGAAACAAGTTATCAATTCTGGCGCGATCAGAGATTAACAGGAATCTCTGCCGACGAGCTGCGCCAGCTCATCGAGAGCGAATTCTGGATACTCGCTCCCGCTGTGAGAAATTCCGGCGCGGGCTTTGTGCTCAAACGCAAGCTCGCGCAACTTCGCCGCCAACTCGTCGCAGCGGCAAATGAAAGGGATAAGGGATGAGGGATAAGGGATGGAAGAAGAACGCTTTTTCTTTAGTTCATCCCTCATCCTTCATCCCTCATCCCTTAGTTGAGGTTCACTATGAACAACTCTGAATTCGCGGCTTACCTGCCCTATATTATCGTCGGCTTCGTGCTCTTCGTTTTGCTCGTCTTCATCTTGAGGCGCATCTTCGTCAACGTCGGTGCGAGAGAGATTGCGATCAAGGAGCGGCGCTATCTCGGCGCGAAGATGCCTCCGGGACGTGTCGTTGCGACCGAAGGCGAAGTCGGCATTCAGGCCGATGTTTTAAAGCCTGGGCTGCATTTAATCAAATGGCCGTTCGAGAAGGTCGTGCGGAAAGTTCCGCTCATCGAGGTCGGCTCGGATGAGCTTGGTATTATCGAAGCGGTTGACGGCGACCCGATGCTTCCGGGTGGAATCTTTGCGCCCGACCGCGCGCAGAACGCGCATAACAATTTTCAGGACCCGATTGCTTTCATCAAGCGCGGCGGCGTCAAAGGCATCCAGCTTCGCACGCTGCCGCCGGGACTGTGGCCGATTCACCCGTACCTTTTCCGCGTCTCGGTGGCGAAGACCACCATTGTTCCTCCGGGCAAGGTCGGCGTCGTGACAGCAGCCGACGGAGCGCCGCTCGACGCTGGCCGCTTGCACGGTAAAGCCATCGAGAGCCACAAAAACTATCAGGACGCCGAGCAATTTATGAGCAGTGGCGGTCAAAAAGGGCCGCAGGTCGAGATTCTGACGCCGGGAACTTACCGCATTCTGACGAACTCCCTTGACATTGACGATGCAAACATCATGAAGCCGGGTCTCTTCACCGTCCGCCTCTTCGACGCGACCATCATCTCGGAGAACCAGATTGGTCTGGTCGAAGCGCTGGACGGAGCGCCCCTTGACCCGCGCGATTACGTGGCCACGCCGATTGCGGGACACGATAATTTTCAGGACTGCAACGAGTTTATCCGCAGCGGCGGACAGCGTGGGCCGCAGAAAGACATCCTGCTGCCCGGCACTTACTACATCAACCCGCTCGTCTTCAAAGTAATTCTCGAAGCGGCGAAGGAGATACAGCCGGGCGAAGTCGCCGTCATCGTCTCCAACATCGGCAAAGACCCCGGCGAAGAGATTCGCAAGCAGATGGCCGCGAAAGTGCGAGCACGGATGGAGCGTGAAGAACAGGCGCACGTCGAGCAAGCTGCCGCGCGCCTGGACAAACTCTCGGATGAGCAGCGCAATGTCACGGAAATTGAGGAAGACCTGATGTCAGGCGACCCAGCCGAACGCCGTTTGGACGAGGGCGCGCACGAAGCCTACGTTGTGCCGGAAGGTTACCGTGGGATTCAGGAAACAGTCGTCGGCCCCGGTCGCTACTACATCAACACGTTGGCCATCAGTCCTATCGTCATTCCGACGACGAACCAAACGGTCGAGTGGACGGCGGGCGAAGTCAACCAGTCGTTCAATCCCTTCGAGGTCATTTCGAAAGACGGCTTCACGATGCAGTTGGAAGTGAGGGTCGTCTTCCGCGTCAAACCCGAAGACGCGCCCTTTATGGTCGCCAAGATCGGTTCGATTGAGAAGCTGATTCAGAACGTGATGCACCCGCTGATTGATTCCATTTTCCGCAATCAGGCTTCTGAGTCTTCGGCGATGGCCTACTTGCAGAACCGCCACGAAGAACAGGAGCGCGCGGAGGCGCGGGTGCGCGCGCACCTCCTGAAGTATCACGTGGATGTAGTCAACGTTTTGATCTGCCACATACATCTCCCGGCGGAATTGATGAAGACGCAGACCGAGAAGATTCTCGCAGAGCAGCGCCAGAGCATGTTCGATGCGCAACGCGAGGCCGAAGAGAAGCGCATTCAACTGGAGAGGATCACGGCGCAGGCCAACAATCAGAAAGACCTGATGGGGGCGACCGTCGGCGTTGAAATTTCAGGCAAGCGCGCCGAGCAGCGCAAGGCTGAAGCCGAAGGCGAAGCGCACTACATCCTGGCGACAGGCCGTGCCGAAGCTGAAAAGGTGCGCCTGATGGGTGAAGCTCAGGGCGTGGCTTACAGGGAACAGGTCAGCGCGCTCGGCGCACAGGGCGTGGCGCTCGTTGAAACCCTCAAGGTCATCGGCGAGAAAAACGTTCGCATCACGCCCGACGTGATGGCTACTGGCGGCTCAGGCGACGGCGGGGGCGGCATTGGCACATTGCTTCTGCTCAACCTCTTCAAAGACCGCCTGAACCTTCCGGCAGAGAACGGGTCAAAAGCACCTGTGAAGTAGAGCAGGGAGTTTTCTCAATTCAAACGGCGGCTCTACTTTGAGCCGCCGTTTGAATTCTACCTTCAAGGCAATCTATCTCGTAGTCTCTACATCAAACCGTTTCAAGCGCAACTTGCAGTTGTTCTGGAGCAGATACTGAGAAGTTTAATTTCTCGAATCCAATCACCTGCCCCTGCCGATCTTTCATTAAAATCACCTCATCGCCAGTCTCTTCGCAGACGTATTCATCCTGCGAATTACCAAACCATACTGTGAGAGTATTGCCTGTGTGATCGTAAAAAACTTTTACTTGCTCCATATTAGTTCACCTTCTTTAATCGTATCAGTCGGAAATGTCGTAATCAAAAAGCCATCTCCGTTAAGTCGCTTCACAACAGCACAAAGCCAACGCTTTGGACGCTCTATCCGATAGAAGAGATGTACAGTCGGGTTATTGCGGCTTCGCCTAATTTCGTCTGGCTCTCGCAAACTGTTTTGAACATCAGTCTCGCATCCGCGCATAACAGGGTGCTTGATTGTAACAATCAACTCCCGGTAGTTGCGAGTGACACGAACGCTGAAACCGAGAGGAGTAATTACTTCAAAGAATAGATCGTCAGCCAATTTCTTCCTCATCCCCTGGAATGTCACTACCAATTAATTTTAGTCTATTTTATATTTTTGAGATATGTCTTCCGAACTAAAGGTAGCAATCTTCCGGGAAATTTATTAGGCTGCTCTTTCACGGAGCAGCCTAATTTTTTAACTCATCCCCTGATGCCTGGAGCGCACATGCAAAATAGAATGCTTAAATCTATTGCCCTGCGACTGCTTTTCGGAGCTGTCTTTCTCCTTTCCGCGTGGCCGCTCTGCGCTCAAACCGCGCCCACACCAGCACCTACGCCCGCACCGGTTGAGGCGTTCGATAAAACCGAGAAGATGATCGTGATGCGCGACGGGGCACGGCTATATACGGAAATCTTCGTGCCCAAAACAACGCGCGAAGCTCTGCCGATAATTTTCTTACGCACGCCTTACGGCGTCACTGGCTGGGCGGAGCGATCAATTAACGGGTTTCTAAAAGAGTTGGTGGATGAAGGTTACATCTTCGCCTTTCAGGACATTCGCGGGCGCTACAAGTCTGAAGGCAAGTTTGTCATGGAGCGCCCGCCGCGCAGTTCATCCGACCCGAAGGCCATCGACGAGGGCACGGACGCCTACGACGCGATTGATTGGATGGTCAAGAACGTGCCGCACAACAACGGGCGCGTCGGGATGACCGGAGGTTCTTACGATGCGTGGCTGGCGGTGATGGCGACGCTTGAGCCGCACCCGGCCTTGAAAGCTGTCAGCGAGCAGGCCACTCCGGCTGACATGTTTCTCGGCGATGATTTCCATCACAACGGAGCCTTTCGGTTGAGCTACGGTTTTGAGTATGCCTTTGAGCTGGAGTCTTCAAAGGAGGATGCGAATTTTAAGTTTGACCGCTATGACACCTATGAGTGGTATCTCAAGATGGGGGCGCTCCCAAATGCCGACGCGAAATATTTTCACGGGCTTCTTCCCACATGGAATAACTTTGTGCAGCATCCGAATTATGATGAGTTCTGGAAAAGTCTGGGGCTGGCACAGCAGTTAAAGCATCCTGATGTTCCGATCATGCACGTCGCTGGCTGGTGGGATCAGGAAGATTTCTACGGCCCCGTGAAGGCTTACGAGGTGTTGGAAAAGACGGACGCGAATCACCTGAACTATCTGGTCGTCGGCCCATGGAATCATGGCGGCTGGGAGCGGCGCGACGGCGATAAGCTGGGCAACCTCAATTTCGAGAGCGCGACGAGCAAGTATTTCCGCGAGAAAATCCGAGCGCCCTTCTTCGCGCACTTTTTGAAAGATAAAGGGGAGTGGAAGCAGCCGGAGGCGATCACGTTTCAGACCGGGGCAAACAAGTGGATGTCTTATGACAGTTGGCCGCCGCGCTCCGGCAGCACCGGGCGCAATCTTTATTTTCACAGTAACGGGCGGCTCTCCTTTGATCCGCCCCGACAAGACAATCCGAGAGAATTTGACGCTTACGTCTCCGACCCTGCTCATCCCGTCCCCTACAGGTCACGCCCCATCGAGCCGACTTACAATCCGTCGGCAAAGGGGAACTCACGCTGGTACACGTGGTTGCTCGAAGATCAACGCTTCGCTCACCAGCGTCCAGATGTGTTGTCCTGGGAGACTGAAACGTTAAAAGAAGACGTGGTCATCTCCGGTGACATTGTCGCTCATCTATTCGCTTCAACCTCCGGCACTGACAGCGACTGGATAGTGAAATTGATTGATGTTTACCCGGAAGAGTACGCCAAAGACCCGAAGATGGGCGGATATCAGTTGATGGTTGCCAACGAAATCCTGCGCGGAAGATTTCGCAAGAGCTTCGAGAAGCCGGAGGCTGTCGCGCCGAATCAGATCACGGAGTACGTCATTGATTTGCACACCAGCGACCATCGTTTTTTGAAGGGACACAAGATCATGGTGCAAGTTCAGAGCACATGGTTTCCGCTCTACGACCGCAACCCGCAAAGGTTCGTCCCGAACATCTTCACGGCGAAAGACTCGGACTACCAGTCTGCGACGCAGCGCGTCTTCCGCTCGACACGCTTTCCGTCGCATATCAAGCTCCCGGTCGGGGCGAACTGAGGAAAGGTATCTTCATTTTTCGAGATACATCTTCGCGGCCATCTTCGCCAGCTTCCACATCTTGCCCCATTCGATACGGCCATCGGTCTCGCGTCCCAGCAGTTTATCAACCAGCAGTTGGCGAAAGAGCTTGCCCTCGCGCTTGAGCATGAATTCTTTGGCGTAGGGCTTGGCCGTGTCGAAGAAGCTGAACTCCGGGTCTGTGACGATGCCGATGCCTTCCAGAGTCATTAGCGCGCGGATGATGTAAGTAAAATTGGCGGGCAGGCGGAAAGGATATTCGTACATCACTTCGGCCAGATCGTAGGTCAATTCTTTGAAGTTGACCTCGCCCAGCTTCAAATTCAAATAGTGCTGGAAAAGTCCTTCGACGATGGGGCGGATCTGCTCAGGGTCAACGCCGGGCTTCAGGAAATCCAGGTTGATTAAATCCTGCGCCAGCCCATGTACGTCGCGGCTGACGACGTGGAAGAAAGCGTTAATCATCAAGGACTGTAGGCGCGGTGTAATCTTGCCTGTCATCCCAAAGTCGAAGAAGGCTAGATGCCCGTTGTCCATCACCAACAGATTGCCGGGATGCGGGTCGGCGTGAAAGAAGCCGTCTTCGAGAAGCTGCTTGAGGTAGGTGCGAACCAAGAGGCGATTGACTTTGACGGGCGAGAAGCGCCTTGCGCGCAAGGCTTCAATGTCAACCACCTTCGTGCCGTGAATGAAGTCCATCGTCAGCACACGCGCGGTGGTGTGCGTCCAGTAAATCCGCGGGACGTTGATGGTCTTCCACTTCTTGAAATTTTCGCGGAAGAGGTCTGCGTTGCGCCCCTCCTGCGCGTAGTTCATCTCTTCCGTGATGGTCTCGGAGAATTCGCGCAGCATCCCTTCCCAATCAGCGTTCTCGTTCATCTGCGGGAAGCGACGCATAATCTCCGTCAGGCGGCGTAAGACCGCGATGTCAAATCCGATGATCTCTGCCAGCCCCGGTCGTTGAACTTTGACGGCGACCTCTTCGCCCGTGTGCAGGCGCGCGCGGTAAACCTGACCGAGCGAGGCGGCGGCAATTGGCTGCGGGTCAATCTCCGCATAAGCCTCGCTCACTTTGAGTCCTAAATCTTTTTCGATGCGTGCGAAAGCTTCCTCATCGGGGAACGGCGGAACCTGGTCTTGCAGCTTGACGAGTTCTTTGACGTAAGACAGCGGCAGCAGGTCGCCGCGTGTGGCGAGCGCCTGCCCAATCTTGATGAAGGTCGGCCCCAGGTCGATCAGCTTTTCTTTCAGCCACACGGCCTGCTTTTCCAGCCGCGCTTCTTTTCTCTCGGAGCCTTGCGCGCCGCGAAAGATCGCGAACCGCAGCACGCGGATGAAACGATCCAGGATGCGGCGGTCAACATTGCGCGTCCATTCCTGAAACTGCGCGATGCGCCCGCGCGCACGCGCTTCCTCGCGCTTGCGCCGACTGAATCGTTCGTTGAAGGTGGCGCGGATGTCGTAAGAGTCCAGGAAGAGATAAAGCGAAAGGAGACCCAGCACACGCGCGACTTGCAGAGCGCGCCGCCAGCCGCGCCAGCCATGTGCACTGATGGCTTCGTTATCTTTAAGGATGTGCGCGTGCGTCCCCGGAATGATGATTAAAGGTTCTTCTTCCTTGAACCCCGCGCCCCGCTCACGCGCAATTTCCAGCGCCCGCAGAGCAGGCTGCTTCAAACCGCTGCCGGTATTTGACGCAGAACGGCCATCACGGCTCTCACCATCGACGCGCAAAGCCAACTTGTCCTGCTCCTGTGTAGCCATAAAGAAGATCGTCAGATGATTGATAATGTGCGGCGCACTCCGCTCCGCTCGAAATATACAGAGGCGCGGTCGCGGTCGCGCGCAATCTGCTTTTTCAATTCATCAATGGAAGCAAACTTTTGCTCGTCGCGCAAGCGATCAAGGAAGCGCACGCGCACGACATCTCCGTAGAGGTCGCCTGTCCAGTTCATCACGTAGGTTTCGACTGAAGGCTCCAGCGCCCCGTCACCTTCAAAGGTGGGACGTGTGCCGATG
Source organism: Acidobacteriota bacterium (assembly GCA_032160705.1). Classification (GTDB taxonomy): domain Bacteria; phylum Acidobacteriota; class Blastocatellia; order Pyrinomonadales; family Pyrinomonadaceae; genus QHXM01. The sequence goes on from JAVHVE010000057.1 coordinate 82,204, forward strand.
TTGGTAATGCTGCGCCGCCATGCGCCTTCGATCAGGGTCGCCGTGATGTAAACGCCGCCACGTGGAATGACGCGATTTTGCGGGCGCAGATTGGCGGTGGGAAAGCCGAGCGTGCGCCCGCGCTCCATTCCGCGCACGACGCGTCCCTCGACCCCGTAAGGACGGCCTAGCATCCGTCGCGCCAGATTGACGCGACCTTCAGCCAGCAATTCACGAATCCTGCTTGAAGAGATGCGCTGCCCGTGCAGGCGCACCTCCGGCACTTCTTCGGCGCGAAAGCCGAGCCGCTCGCTCACCCGTCTTAACAGTTCTATGTTGCCCTCGCGGTTGCGACCGAAGGCGAAGCCGCGCCCCAGGTAAACCTCCGCCGCGTGCAGGCGGTCGCGCACCACATCGCGCAGAAAATCCTCCGCTTCGATTTCGGCGAAACTGCGCGTGAAGCGAACGACAATTGCCTGCTCAATACCCAACACTCCAAAGGCTTCGATCTTCTGATCGAAAGTTTGGAGCAGCGGCGGCGCGGATTCCGGGTGCAGCACGGCGCGCGGATGCGGGTCGAACGTAATCACGGTCGGCACAGCCTGAAGAGCACGCGCCCGCTCGACCACAGTCCGCATAATCAACTGGTGGCCGAGATGCAAACCATCGAACACGCCCAGGGTGAGCACCGTCGGGCGCGCGATCTCAGCATTATCAGTTCCGTGAAAAAGCCGCATGAAATGAGGGATGAGGGATGAGGGATGAGGGATGAAGAAAAGCTAATCGCTCTTATTTCATCCCTCATCCCTCATCCCTCATCCCTTACCTCCAGTCCGTCGTAAGCAAATTCAACTCCGTCTGGCAGCTTGTCGGAATCGCGCGCGTGAAGAACGTCGTGCGCGAGGTGCGTCAGGTATGCGCGGCGCGGTTTGAGTTCGGAAATATATTCCAGTGCGCGTTCCAGCCAGAGATGCGTCGGATGCGGCTTGAAGCGCAGGCAATCGAGCACGAAGACATCCAAATCTCGCAGTCCGTCAATTGCGGCGGGCGGAATCTCGCTCAAATCCGTGGCGTAGGCAAAATCGTTGAAGCGATAAGCGATAACCGGCAGCCGCCCATGAATAACTTCGAGCGGCGTGACCTGCAAATCCTTTCCAATGCAGAAGGGCGCACCCGCCACGACCGTATGCGCGACGACCTGCGGCAATCCGCCCCCGAAGTATGAAGGCTCGAAGACATACTGGAAGATGCGCCGGATGTCTTTCCACGCGCGCTCGTTGGCATAGACGCCCATGGAGCCGTGCCGAAAGTTGAGCGGGCGAATGTCGTCAAGGCCGAAGATGTGATCGGCGTGGCAGTGTGTGATGAGAATGGCGTCGAGCCAGTTGATTTTTTGACGCAGCGCCTGCTGGCGGAAATCCGATGAAGTATCAACGAGGACTGTTTGCCCGCCATGCTCTATCAGCACAGAAACACGCAGGCGCTTGTCGCGCGGATCAACGGACGAGCACGTCTCACACTCACACCCGATAGAGGGCACGCCCGTTGATGTTCCTGTGCCGAGGAAAGTTAGTTTCATCAGTTTTCAGTTTTCAGTTTTCAGTTTCCAGTAAAAGCAACTCGTCTTTGCTTAAAACTGAAAACCGAAAACTGTTATCTTCCCCCAGTGATGTCGCTGCCGGTGAAGCCGCGCGGGGCTTTGGGCTGGCGCGCGCCTGAGAGCGAGACGTATTGCATGCGGAGGTCTGCGAGTAGGCCCTCGAAGATTTGTTGCTCTTGCGGGGCGAGATTGCCGCGCGTTTTCTGCTGCAACATGCCGAGCACGTCAATCCAATGCTTAGCAAGCTCCGGGTCAACACGGCGTTCCCCCGTCACGGGGTGCTCCATCATGCCGAGTGCTGCCGCCGCATTTGAGGCGATTGACATCAGAAAGTTGATGAAGCTCGCCGGATCGTCCGCGCCGGGAATTTCGCTCTCCGCGTAATCATCTTCCGCAGACTGTTCAGCCGCTCCGGCGTTCGCTGAGCTTTCGACAGTCGCTTCAGTTGCATCGCCCACGCCGGTATCGCGCTGGGTCGGCGGCGCAGGTGAACCGGCGGCGGGAGCGGGCTCGGCGCTCTCCTGTGTAGCTTCTCTTGCCGGTGGAGCAGCACGAGGCTCGCTGGCGGGAGCAGGCTGTTTTGTTTCGGCGGCGGCTGTTTCCGGTTTGGTTTCTTCTGCGCGCTCGATCTCGCGAGGCGTGCCGTCCGGGTTGAACAGCCGACGATCTGTGACTTTGAAAACTGGTTGTTCTTCGCTCATGTTGTCCCCTGAACTGTTTATTTAAGATGGGATGGTAGCACCTGAATTCGCGCACCCGCAAGAAACGGTCAATTGGTAATTGCTTCGCATCCCCGGAGGGGATGAACATAATAGCCGGGGGCAAGCGCGTGAGCGCGCCGCCCCCAGAATAACGTACAGAAATAATTCCGACCCTGAAAGGGTCGGGTATTCAATATTGAGATGCGACCCCTTCCGGGTCGGATTCTTTTCTTCATCGTTCCGGGGGCGGCGCAAATTTCATTTGCTTGCCCACGGCTATTACATGTGACCCTTTCAGGGTCAAAGAAATTGACCACACCAGGGACATTTGGAACATCCGGCTTGAGGCTTTAAACTTTAACCACCGAACTTGAAACTTGAAACCTGAAACCTGGAACCTTAAACCGATGCCCGCTACATTTGATAATCTGGTCGCATTGATGGCTCGCCTGCGCTCGCCCGAGGGGTGTCCCTGGGATCGCGAGCAGACTTACGACAGCCTCGCGCCGATGCTCCTTGAAGAAGCCTATGAAGCTTTCGAGGCGGTGGAAGAGGCGCGTGAAGGTCGCCCCGCAGAGTTGCGTGATGAACTCGGCGATCTGCTGTTTCAAATCGTCTTCTACGCGCAGGTCGCCGCAGAGCGCGGCGAGTTTACGATTGGGGATGTGACGGAGGCGATTCACTCGAAGATGGTGCGCCGCCACCCGCACGTCTTCGGAGACGCCGAGGCGGAGGATGCGGCGGAAGTCCTGCGCAACTGGGAGGCAATCAAAGCCGAAGAGAAACGTGTCGCAGGCAAAGACCAGCAAATAAAAGATTCCTCGCTGCTCGACGGCGTTTCAAGCAAAGCGCCCGCGCTGATGGAAGCGCACCAGCTTTCGACCAAGGCGGCGCGCGTCGGCTTCGACTGGCAGCGCATCGAAGACATCTTTGACAAGCTGCACGAGGAGATAATGGAGTTGCGCGCTGCCATCCAGAGCCATAAGGAATCTGAAACGGAAGCCGACAAGGGGCGCGTGCGCGAAGAATTGGGCGACCTGCTGTTCGCCGTCACGAACATCGCGCGCCACTTGCAGGTCGAGCCTGAAGCAGCCTTGAAATCAACCAACCGCAAATTCCGACGCCGTTTCCACTACATCGAAGAGGGATTGAAGACGAGAGGGCGTAACCTGGATGCCGCCACGCTCGAAGAGATGGAAGAACTCTGGCAGGAAGCAAAAAGCAGTGACAGGTGATAGGGGATGCAAAGCAGGAGTCAGAATCCAGAAGTCAGAATCCAGAATAAAAGAAAATCTGTGAAAGCGGTTCTCAGCCTTTTCCCTTCTGACTCCTGACTCCTGTCTTCTGTATTCTGCTTTGCATCCCCTATCACTTAGCTACTTAATTTTCACAGCAACGGCAGGCGTGCTGCTCAAACTCCATTGCGACTCCATTTCAATAACGCGATTTTGCTTGTTGCGTTTGAATGTCATCTTGACATCTCCTTCGGAGAGCATAAAGACATCAGTCGAAATAAAATGCAGCTCGCCGCCCGCGTCCGATACGCGGGCATAATATAATTTCCCGTTTTTGAGTGTGATGGTGCGGCCCCCCTGATATTCGCCGACGTACTGCCGCAGAATCTTTTCAGGTAATTCTTTCTCCGGTTTTGTTTTTTCGAGATAGGTAATGTAATTGTCGAATTTTTTCTGTTGCAGAGGATCAGTCGCTCTGAGCCGTAATTTTTTTAACGCCTCCAGCCTCGCTATCCGCAGTGCATCTTCAGCCGGGCAAGCAATATCGACCGGCACTCCTGTCCCTTCCCAATTCGTTTTGGTGACGACGTTCATTCCGTGACGGTTCGGAATAAAAGCGGTGAATAAATTGTTGAGGCGCGTGACTCTGCCCGGATTGGCTGCACCGGCTGACGTTTCGCCGACTACTTTTGCATTTTTCAGATATTTAAGGTTGTAGGCCAGCGCTTCGGCGGCAGAAACCGTTGAGCTACTTGTCAGGATATACACATCCATATTGGAGAGTTGTTTTTCATCGGGCTGCGGGGTAATAAATTCCTCGGCTGTTGTGTCGGTCAACCGGTTATATGAATTGCCGGTGAGCGTACGCGTTTTGAAAAAGAAGCCTGCGATGTAGTTGACCATTTGCCCGGAGCCGCCTCCGTTCTCGCGCAGGTCAATGATGAGGGCATCGGAGTTTTTGAAAAACGTCATCGCAGCATCCACGACCGGACTTGAATATTCGGGGTAGGAATCGAAATAGTCGAATTTCAAATAGCCGATGTTGCCGTTTAAGAATTGCACGTTTTTGAATCCGAAATTCATCTGGCGGTTGAAAGCTGAGACTTGCTTGGCCTGTTCTTCAGGAGTCGGAGGCTGTGGCGGAGTATTCGCATTCGCCGTCGGTTGGGTTTGCGGGCTGAAATTCAACGCCAGATGCCTGTCGGAATTGAGCGAGCGCAAGTCATTCGTCACGGCAATACTAAATTCCAGGGGAGAAAGGTAAGCATCATACTTCCCCGCTTTCAGATTCTGCTGAAGCAGTTGTTGCAGCTTTTGCCCGATTTCTTTGTAGGCGTAACGTTCAGGCAGCAAGGCTGATAAATCATCAATGGTTTGCTTCCTTGTTTCCGCCGTGAGCGATTGGCTCTGACTGAAACCGGTTGGTGCGCTTACCAAAAGATTGAAAATTAAGGCCAGCAAAAAAACTATCTTTTTCATATAGTGTTTTTCCATCTCTCTCAAAAAACACACTGCGCGATGATTGTTCGACCCCTGCCCTTACGAGACTCAAAAACATGCCAGCCGGGAAGAGACTTGTTGTCACTGCTTTTGCGGCTTCAGCTCCCACAACACATTCACAATCACCCAGCGACCGTTGAACTTCGCCATGTGCAGATAGTCTACCCAGTCAGACGCCACGACCTTAACGCTCGCCGCGTTCTCGAAGACATCAAGAATCGTCACGTCCTTAAGCTGTCGCTCTTTCGGCGTATTCTTTCCGCCGCCTCGCCTCGTTCCCTGCACCAGCGACATCGCGCTCATCTGGCTAAACTGGCTCATGCCCTCTTTGTTCGTGCGAACGATTCTTTTCGCCAGTTCAGGATGAAGCGCCCTCTCCATTCGCTCAGCGTTTCCTTCATACCAGCCTTCGATGTAATCAAGCGCCGTCTGCTTGATGGCTGCCGAGTCTGCCGGAGATTGAGCGTGCGTTTTGGAAACAAAGGCCAGGAGAAACAAGACAAACACGAGGCCGAATTTTTTGTGCATGATCGAATCCTTTCAATTGAATCCTTCTGAATTGATGAATGATTACTTTCCCACTTTCCACAAGCGCACGGTTTTGTCGTCGCTGACGGAAGCCAGCCACAGGCCGTTCGGATTGAAGGCAACGGCATTGACATCGCGGCTGTGACCGTCGAGCGTGCGCACCAAGCGCCCGGAGGCGACTTCCCAGACTTTAACGGTCGAGTCGAAACTGGCAGAGGCCAGCAGCTTTCCTTCAGGACTGAAAGCAACACCGTGCACGGAATCCTGATGACCTGTGAGCGTCTGTTTCTCTTCACCTGTGCGCGCATCCCAGAGTTTCACCGTGCCGTCCCGGCAACCGGAAGCGAGACGATGCCCATCCGCGCTGAAAGCAATACTGTAAACGCTGTCGGTGTGCCCGCGGAGAACGCGAAGTTGCCGACGGGCTGCGACATCCCAGAGGCGGATCGTCCGATCTCTGCTTGAAGAAGCGAGCAGCCGCCCTTCGGGGCTGAAAGCAAGACCATAGATGCTGTCGGTGTGGCCAGCCAGCTCGAACGCTTGAGTCCATTTGTTCGTCTCCCACAATCTGATGACGCGATCACCGCCAGCGGAAGCAACGAGTCTTCCATCGGGGCTGTAAGCCAACGCCTCGACTTCCGCCTCGTGTTTCATCACATGCAGTTCCTGACCCGACCGGACGTTCCACACGCGCACCCGTTTATCAAAGCCTGCGCCCACCAATAAGCTTCCATCCGGGCTAAAGGCAACCTCTGTAAAGTTCTCACCTGTGAAGACACGAACGGGTCGTCTCCGCGAAAGATTCCATAAGATGATCTTTCCGCCGTTGTCTGCCGAAGCAAGCATGCGTCCGTCGGGGCTGAACGCCACGCCCTCTACATCCTTCTCATGATCTCCGCGCAGCACCCGCGCGCTCCAGGGCTGATGCGGCACGCTACTAACCACAGAGTAACAACCCAGCAAGGCAAGCATGGTGACGATTAAATGTCTTCTCATCTTCGGTGGAATTCCCCTCAACGTAATCTTTTTGAGCCGGGCGGCTACGGACACATTGAGCGGGCATACTAAGCTTGTTTCTCTTCGTCGGAATAGATGTTTGTGGCAAGGCGCGTACTTTGGCAGGCGAGGTGGTTTAGCGGCGGGGCGAATGAATCGAAAATCTCAGCCGGAATTTCCGAAAAGCTCCTGCAAGCGAGCGCGGTAGCCGCGCCCGGAAGACAGGCGCGTGCCGTCTTTGAGGACAATTTCGTATTCGCCCTTGAACAGCGGGTGCAGTTCTTTGATGCGCCGGACGTTGATAATTGTGGAGCGTTGGATGCGCAGGAACTGCGCCGGGTCGAGCTTTTTTTCCAAACTGTTCATCGTCTCGCGCAGCAGGTGCGTGTTGTTGCCTGAGTGCAGGCGCACGTAATTATCTGCGGCCTCGACCCAGTCAATCTCTTCGACGCCGAGGAAGAAAATGCGTCCGGCTGATTTGATGACCAGCCGCTCGGCGTACTTTTGATTCGTCTGCAAATCATTTATCAAACTTTGCAGGCGGTGGCTGAGGTCTGAAATGCTACGGCGCTCGATCTGCGTCCTGGCGCGTTCCATAGCTCTGGTGAAGCGTTCAGTGTCAAAAGGCTTGAGCAGGTAATCGAGCGCGTGCACCTCGAATGCGCGCAGCGCGTATTTGTCATAAGCCGTGACGAAGATGACTGAGGGCAGATGTTCAAGGTTGATTGCTTCCAACACGCCAAAGCCGTCGAGTTCAGGCATCTGCACATCCAGAAAGACGAGGTCGGGCGCAAGCTCACTGATGACACGGACGGCATCGCGCCCGTTGCCGCATTCGGCGATGATTTCGACATCCCTTTCCTCTGTGAGGTGGGCGCGAATCCCGCGCCGCGCCAGCGGCTCGTCGTCAACGATGACTGTACGAATCATCTGCTTTTCGTCCTACTTTGCGCTTCTGCCGTTTTCATCAATCTCTCTGCGGAAAGGGATAGCAATCGTGACCGTCAAGCCGCGACCCTCACCGTTATGCAGCTCAAAGCGATGCGCTGCACCGTAGAGTTGTTCGAGTCGCGCCCGCGTGTTCGACAATCCGATGCCTTTCATCAAACTCTCCTGCGAAGATGCGCTCAAGCCCGCGCCGTTGTCGCTCACTTCGAGTTGCACCATCCCATTTTCTCGCCGGGCGCGAATCTCGACGAGACCGGCGGCGGCGCGCGGCGCGATGCCATGACGGATCGCGTTTTCGACCAGCGGTTGAAGAATCAAATTGGGAACGCGCGCGTCGAGCGCCTTAGGGTCAATCTCCATTCGCACCGTCAGACGATCCTGAAAGCGCGTCTGCTCGATCTCAAGATAGCTTTCAAGAAATTCCAGCTCTTCTTTTAAGCTGACTTCGTGCGCTCCCTTATTCTCAAGGCTCGCGCGCAGCAAATCGCTCAGGCGCGTGAGCATGCGCCGCGCCTGCCGGACATCCTCGGCCATCAGTACGGAGATGCTGTTCAGTGTGTTAAAGAGAAAGTGCGGGTGAAGCTGCATCCTGAGAGCGTCGAGCTGCGCCTGCGCAAGATTTGTTTCAAGCTGCGCCGCCCGCAGCTCGCGCTCGCGATACTTGCGATAGTAATCAAGCGCATGATGGAGGCCAATGACCGCCCAGCAGGTCAGAAGCTCAAAGTGAAAGCCCGTGATGAACTGGCTGCGGAATGATTCAAAGAATGGTTGTTGGCCGGAATAGAGGCCGACCAGTAAAGCCAGCAAGACGTAAGTCGCTAGTCCTAACAGCGCGAAGGCAATGCTTGCGGCAAGCTGGAGCAGAGTATTTTTGAGCCACCTTCGGCGCTCAAGCGGGAAGCGGCGGGCGAAATATAAAATGAAGGGGGTGAGTCCGAGCCAGACACAGGCGCAAATCATCCACGAGGCCAGAGTCTCGCCCAACCTCATCGGTCTTCCTTCGTAAGCGCGGATGATGATGACCTCGCTGGCGAAGAACAACCCGAAGAGCGCCCAGGCCACCGCAATCAAGCTCCACTTTAACAGCCCTCGCCGCTCAGGATTTCCATCTTTCATCACGTTCCAGCTTATCCCGAATGGCGAAAAAGCAAAAGAGGCGACCCGTCTAGAGAGCGCGCTTTGTGCTCAAGTCTGGCTGGGCATTGGACGCGAAGCGATGACCCGCCATTGCCCTTTTCGCTTTTGATAGACATCGAAGAATCTCTCGCGGATGGTGCTCACCTTACCCTTGTAAGTGATTTGATAGACCCCGTGACCTGTCACAACCGCCGTGTCACCATAGACGAACACCTTAACGTCGTCGGTCGTGAGGGACTGGAACGTCAGGTCGCCGGATTTGATGGCCTCTAAATCCTGCTCACGGTTTAGCAGCTTGCCACTGGATTCAAGCAGCACGAAGTCGTCAGCCATGATCCGGTTAAGCGCCGCCATATCGCTTCGCTTCAAGGCATCCACCCAGTTATCCAAGAGCTTTAACACCTCTCGTTCGGCCTTGCTCTTGCGGTCTGGTTTGTTTCCTCCATCTTGACCAAGCGCGAGATTAGGCACTATCAACAGGATCATCGTTGCGGCGATGAGCACTCTTCTCATTGTCTGTTTCCTCATAGAAAATTCAGTAGAGCGTTTGAGCCTTAACACAACTACTTACTGGCCGTCGCCCTGGCCACAGCCTGTTGCAGATCGTCTATCGTTCCCATGCGCCCGTGCACCGGAATAATCTGCTCGACCTGCAAACCCAGTTGCTTGATCTTAGCGGCCAGGTCAACGGTGTCATCCCCGACGGGGACGAGCCCCGCCTCAGAGATGTCCAGCATGTCGCCTTCAAAAAGCAGCTTCTCTTTCGGCAGGTACGCGATGATGATCTCGCTGACATGCGGGCTGCTGATTTTGTACAGCTCAATGCGGTGCGCGCCGTCTTCAAACACGCGCTTGTCGGAGAGCGTTTCGATGACGGGCGCTTTGGGTGCGCGCGAGAGCGCGTCCGGGCGCATCAAGTGTGTCCGGCCAGCAGCCTGCTCGATGATTGCTTTCGCTGTTGGCGTGGTAATGATGCTTGTGCCTTCGGCGATGTAGCTTCTGACGCCGCTCAAGTGATCGAAGTGGAAGTGTGTCGAGACGAGATAGCGGATTGGCTTGTCGGGCGCTACTTTTTTTATCTCCGCGATGGCCGCCTGTGAATAGCGATTGTTCAAGCCCGCTTCGACAACCAGGACGTAGTCTTTGAAGACGACGAACATACTGTTATACGGCCCTAGCAGCGCGTACACGTCTTCGCTGATTTTCTTGACTGTCGGGAGTGGCGGCGTCGGCTCGATCTTGGCAAAGCCCTCCGGCATGGCAAAGAGATTATCCGCCGGATTCGTGTTGAAGGCGGTCGAAGAGATTTTGACATCCTGGAGCATGACGCCGCCGATTTTATCCACGTACCTGAAAGGAAGCCTCAGCTTATCCACCGCACGCCAATCGCTGTAGATTGTCTCGACCGTGATGTCGCCGAGCACAGGGTCGTCCGCGAGAGTTTCGCTTTTAGTCAAAAGGTTGGTGCGCGCGTCGAAATAAAGAGCCACCTGCGTGCCGTCCGAGTCTGCGAACGAGACGACGCGCTGAGGCTTTCCCTCGTAATCGGCTTCGCCTAAAGAGCGCAGGGTTTCCGGGCGACTCCAAGCGGTTTGCAGCAAGCTTTCGGGATAGCGGCGAAACGTTCCGGCTTTTGCTCCCGCGAGCGCAGTCGGCGGAGTCGTCCGAATGTTTTTCGTCACATAGTTGGCGAAGAAGGCCGCGTTCCCTGTGATGACGCTTCGATAAATCAGAGGTTGGCCACCGAAGATCGCAGTCTCGCGGTATTCCATCGCCCTCCCTCCGCGCAGGTCTCTCACACTCGTGCCCTTCGTGTAGGTGTTCGTCACCGGAGGATGATCGGTCTCAGAGGCAGGAACAGGTTGCATTCCCTGAGCTTGATCTGTCCTCACACCCGTCAACTCGCGCGTCACGTCCGCAATGGCCTGCAAGTTTTCAGCCCCGCCGATTGCCTTGATTCCCGCTTCCAAAACCTCTCGCGCCTGCATGTAGGATTTTTCCGTGACGCTCCTTTGCTGCGCAGTTGTCACGGCAGCCAGCAGTAGCGGCGTCAGGCACAGACCAATAACTCTCGCCAATTCTCTTTTCATCACGCTCTCCTCATCTTTCCGCAAGCAATAGGTCTGCGCCACCCTAGCCGCCAGGCTGTGTTATTGAAAGAGACTTTTGACGAACTGTAGGATTTCTGTGGCGAATTGGAGGGAGGACGGGACGGACTGCCCTTGAGCGCCTAGAAAGAATCGTCCAGCAGGCTTTGCAACTGCTGGCGGTAGCTGCGCCCGGAGCTTAATTGTGTGCCGTCGTGCAGCGTCACAACGTACTCGCCATGAAACAAGGGCTGGAGGTTTTTAATCTTTTTGAGGTTGACGATTGACGAGCGGTGGATGCGCAGGAATTGTGCCGGGTCGAGACGCGACGCCAGTTTGTTCATCGTGCCGTGAACAAGATGCGACTCGCGCCCCGCGTGCAGGCGGACGTAGTTTTCAGCGGCTTCAATCCAGTCAATCTCCTCGACGCTCAAAAAAAAGATGCGCCCGGCTGTCTTTATCACCATGCGCTCAAGATAGTTCTTCTCCTGGCGCAAATCTTTGAGCAGAGACATGAGCGCCTGGTTAAGCTCGGCGTCGCCCCGGCGTCTGATTTGAGCTTTGGCACGCTCAAGCGCTTGCGTGAAACGTTCTCTGGTGAAAGGCTTGAGCAGGTAATCGAGCGCGTGCACCTCGAACGCACGCAACGCATATTTGTCGTAAGCAGTCACGAAGATAACGGTTGGCAGGCGCTCATCACTAACGGCTTCAAGCACCTCGAAGCCGTTTATCTCAGGCATCTGCACGTCCAGGAAAACGAGATCGGGCTTCTCTTCTTCGATGGCTTGAATGGCTTGATGGCCGTTGGCGCATTCGCCGACGACCTCTATTTCCGAATCGTCTTCGACGAGCATCCGCACGCCTTCGCGCGCCAGCGGCTCGTCGTCAACTATCAGCGTCCGAATCTTCTCCATTGTCTTGGCGTCCAACCTCGGGTTTGTCTCGCTCGGACTGAAAAGGAATCAGCAGGGTCGCAATCGTTCCGCCGCCTTCGGCATTAGAAAGTTGGAATTCCTGCGCCTTGCCGTAAAGCTGTTCGAGGCGTGCTCGCGTGTTCCTGAGCCCGATTCCTTTCCCGTTTGCTTGCGACCACTCTGCGGGTAAGCCCGGCCCATCATCGCGCACCTGTAGATGCAGCCTCCCGTTTTCGCGCCGCGCGCTGACCTCCACGCGTCCGGCGGTCGAACGCTTGCCGATACCGTGACGAATGGCGTTTTCGACCAGCGGCTGCAGGATCAGATTGGGAACGAGCGCACCGAGAGTCTCTTTGTCAATCTTCATCTCGACTTTGAGCCGGTCGTTGTAGCGCACCTGCTCGATTTCCAGGTAGCGTTCGAGAAACTCTATTTCATCTTTCAATAAGACTTCCTGCGCGGAGATGTTCTCCAGGGCGTGTCGCAAAAGCTCGCTCAAGCCCGTCAGCATCCGCACGGCCTCTTCGTTGCTGCTCTTGCGCACGAGGACGACGATGGCGTTCAAGGTGTTGAAGAGAAAGTGCGGGTGGAGCTGCATTCGCAGAGCGTCGAGTTGGGCTTCGGCCAGTTGGTTTTTGAGCTGCGAAGCGCGCAGCGCGCGCTCCTGATATTTGCGATAGTAGTCGAGCGCGAGGCTGACGCCGAGGATGCCCCAGTAAGTCAGCAGGTTGAAATGAAAATCAACTACGAAAATTGTCAGCAGTCTTTCGGAAAAGCTGCCTGGACGCGGTGGCAAACCGAGCAGCGGAACGATCAGCATAAAGACGAGAAGTTCAAGGCCGGAAAAAATCACACTGGCCGCGAGGTGAAATAATAAGCTGCGAGGCCACCGATTGCGTTCTATGGGGAAGCGCCGGGCGAGATAAAGAATCAACGGGGTCAGCGCAGCCCAGATGTAGGCGCTCGCCAGCCAGACCGTCAGCATGAGTCTCCATTCGACCACTCGCCCGGCGTAACGGTAGCGAACAATTTCCTGGCTGGCGAAGAACAGTCCGAAGACAGTCCAGCAACCGAACGCAAACGCCCACTTCAGCAAACGCCGCTGTCCCTTGTCTTTCATCACGGGCACTAGATTATCCCGAAACGCGAAAGAAGCGAAAGCCTCGCGCTCTGGCGAGACCTTCGCTTCTGTTCGGTAGCTGAGCCAGCCTGGTTGTGTGTCCGGCGTTTAGTCGTTCAGCCGAATGGAACTGAGCACGGTGCGAAATGCTCCCTGGAAACTGCTGTATTGATTCTGCGGCGCGACGGCGATCATGTAGAACAACTGCCCGTTGCGCAACAGGGTCGTATAAACAGAGATAGTTTCAGGGCGTCCCGTTGCTTCATTGACGTTTGACAAATTGATGGCGAGCGCGTTGCGCCCGCTGATATTGCCGCGCTGGTACTGACTCTGCTGGCGCAAATTTCCATTGCCCTGCGCCAGAGAGTTGATGAAGGCATCGGTCGCTTGCCGGAGGTTTCCGCCATTCGACTGCGCGATGCCGACGTTGACACCGTGCGTGAAGACGGTCTGACCCTGAGCCTGTCCGAACGCCCCTTCAGGTGAAAACCACACGGAGCTTTGGCTCTCGCTCAACTCGCGCCAGTTGTCCGGGTAGCTCAGGCTGAAATAGTTGCCGCCGTTGAACTGCCGGTAGCGGGACGAAGGATAACTGACTCGCCCGCCGATGTTGCCCGATGGATAGTTCGACGGGTAGTTGCCGCCGCTGGTCGGGTAACGCTGCCCGCTGCGCGCGATCTCTTCCATTGATGGAGCGCGCCCCTGCCCGCGCAGGCGTTGCTGAATGCTGGCGAACTCGTTTGAGTTGCGAATCGGATTCTCAACCCTCAGCATCGCAGCTTCCTGGTTGATGCGCTCGTAACGATTGGCCGGATTCGGGTGGCTGCTCAGGAATTCAGGCCCACCGCTTCCGCCCTGTTGCTGGATGGTGCGGAACATATTCGCCAGATCGCGCGGATCATATCCGGCTCGCGCCATAATCTGCGCGCCGAGGATGTCTGCTTCCGTCTCATACTCGCGGCTGAATTTCAGGAAGTAAGCGCCAACCGCCACCTGGCTGCCCTGCCCGATAACTGCGCCGGGCGCTCCGCCGATCACCGCACCGGCAATCGCGCCGATGCCTGACAGGATGGAATACTTCTGAGCCTTGGTCGCTTGCGCCGTGCCGTGACGAAGCGCGACGTGGCTCAACTCGTGCGCCATCACGCCCGCCATTTCGCCTTCTGTGCGAGCGGCTTCGATCATCCCGCGATTGACGTACATTGGCCCGCCCGGCAGTGCGAACGCATTAATCTCGCGCGCGTTGACCACTTTGAAGAAATATCTAAATTCAGGATGCTGAAACTCCTGTGGAATAGCAGCGACGAGGCGCTGGCCGACGCGCTCGATGTAATACTGCACGGCCTCGTCGTTCATGATAGGCAATTGCTGCTCGACTTCGGCTGCCGCCTGCCGACCGACCTGAACGTCGTCCGAGACCTGGTACTTGTTGCTGTGATAACTGATCCTAGTCTGCGCGAACACCGGCGTCGCAAACAGCACCAGAGCCATCAACCACATGATGAATCCCTGCATGCGGCGATAATTGTTAATCTTCATTCGTCTCCCTCCTCCGCGCGCGCTTAAAGAAGATCAAATCTTCGCTCGCGCATCGCGTCCCTTTGTCTTTGCAAAAGTTAAAAAAGAGCGGCGCACTCTCAAAATAAATCGAGGGTGCGCCGCTCTTCTAAAACTTCCGTCTCTCCCCCGATATTTTTATCACTACTCATCAATTCGCATCCGTCCGTGTGCGCATTTTCAGTGGCGTATAGTTTGATGAAACAGCGCATAGATGGGTTGGCCTTGTTTAACCTCTGCGGCCACGCCGTCTACGTCGCTGTGGGGGAGAGCTTCGCTCCTTTACGTTACGATTTTGTTCTATTTTGTTTACCTCACCATCAAACTTTACACTCACGCCTTCGGGCGGGCGCGGAATCGAAACGGCGACGAAGGGCGAGGTGAGGGCTTCAGTTACCATATCTCCGGGCTGCGGACGCTGTTCGTTGACGCGCACGATGAGCGCTGTGCCCTCGCGCCGGATTTCGGCAACCGAAATACCGTAGCCTCCTGTGTTCTTGCGTCCCTGATAGGCAATCACGACAGCGCGCGTATTGAAATTCACTTCCGGCATTGAAGCTGTGCTGCCTCTGCCGATTATGTCCCACGCGCTCGACCAATCATTCTGATTCGTGATGAGTTGAAGATAACGCCCGCCTTCATAGCGGCTGTTGTAGCCTGTGGCCAGCACGGAGAAATCAACTGCGCGCTGTGGCTCAACCGCGTTATTTGAATTTGCATCAATGTCAGCACTCGCCTCGCCCAGCATCGCCAGCCTGATGATTTTCACGGGCGGCATCCCGTAACTGAGCAGGCGATCATGAAACACATTCAGGCTGAACGCATCACCCAGGCGCGCATGATAGTCCTCGCGCAGTTTTAAGATTTGCATTTTACCAAGCGTGTAAACCAGATAAGTCGGGTCGAGAGTTCCGCGCCGCGCCTCGCGTTCGGCGTTGACGCGTTCCTGATAGCCTTCGCGCATAAAGAAGTCCACGCCCTGTTCGTAGGTCATCCCCGCCGTGTGCAACCGCAGACCAACGAGATAGCGGCACAGGCGCAGGAGCGCCAGGTTCAACTGCGCGAGGCGGAGCTTCGGATTATTGCCGCCGAAACCTTCGTCGAGCAGCATCTGCTCACAGTAGTGCCCCCAGCCTTCCGTGAAGCTCGCCGACGAGAGCGCAGCGCGCACGCGCGAGGATGACCGCTTCAAGGCGAGATATTGGTAGTAGTGACCCGGATAGACTTCGTGGATAGAGATGATGGGCAGAGCATAACGATTGTAGAAACTCAAGTGCTCGTCCTTTTTTCTCTCGTCCCATTCGGCGTCTGGCGGCGTGACGTAATAGTAGGCTTCCGTCGCGACGCGCTCGAACGCGCCCGGCGAATCCATCGAAGCAAAGCTGGTCGAACGCGCATATTCCGGGGTTTCATTAACCGTTAAATTTTCGCGCGCAGGCGGCGTCAGAATATTTTCCGTGCGAACGAAAGCGCGGATGCGGTCAAGCTCGGCGCGCGTGTCGCCGACCAGACCATCAGCCGATGGATGATCGCGTCCCAGCGCTCTGAGAGCCGCAACTATCCCTCGGCCTGGCGCAATCTCTTCAGCCAATGCGCGCATCTCCTCCTGCGTGCGCCGCAACTCTCTTTCACCGTCGGCGATCAGTTGATGGATGGGCGTCTCGACCATCTCGTCGTAGAGCAGCTTGCGGCGATAGTTTTCCGCGCCGACGGCGAAGTTTCCCGTGGAGCGTGGACTGAGGTCATGCTCAAGCCATTCGGTGAATGCACGGAGCGCGCTGATGACATTGCCGTTCGCCGTCTCAAACTCTGTTTTCCGCGCGGCGCTCATTTGACCGCCACCCGCGCGCTCGATCATCTGCGGCACAACGCGCGAGAAATAGTCAATGCTTCCACGCACCTGAGCAATGGCCGTTTCGGTGTAGATGCGCGGCGGAGCATCCAGATTGTCGCGCGCTTCATTTAACAGCCTGGCAATCTCGCGCTCGCGCGCCAGCACACTATTGAGTCTTTGCTCGATGGGCGCGTAATTGCGCTTGAGGATGTTGTCAACGCTCGCGGAAATCAGCCGGTTATAAAGATTCGGGTCGCGCTGCCATGTGCGTATGTCCTGAAGTTCGAGAAGCTGCCCGCGCGCGTGCGACGCGAGCACCAGATAATCGTAGCGCGCTTCCTCCGGGAGAACTAAAGGGTTGATGCGTGTGAGCAGGCTGATGGTCTCGCGCAGGCGGCGCGTTTCGCGCGCCACCGCTTCGCGGCTGCGAGTTTCAAGTTGAGAATCGTACTCGTGCAGTCCCGCAGCAGTCGCCCGCGTCGGATTGAAACTGTAGTAGCCCTTCAGATAGTCGTCCGCGATTTTGTTAAAGCGTGCGGTCACGTAAGCAGAGCTTGAGCTGGCGGGCGGAAAGTTGCGGGGCACGGGACGACGACGACGCTGCGCAGCGACCTCCATTGAAGGCAGCAGCATACTCACCAGAACCGAGAGCATGAGCAGCAGGACGGAAAGTTTCCTTTTCATCTACTCAGAAATTCTCTTCAGCGACGGAAGACCCGAAATACTGTGCAGGGGGAGATAGCCTAAGGGAGAGCTTAACACAGAAGAGGCACAGACGAAGAAAAGTGGTCAGTGGTCAGTGGTCAGTTAAAGACAAGAAGAATAAAAGCAAGAAGGCAGTAGAGACGTGTCTGGTCTTTACTGCCTTTTGTCTTTCTTTTAACTGACCACCGACCACTGACCACTGCTTTTATTTTTTTTCTTTTCCCTTCAGCTTCTGGGGATCAATTCGCTCGTTGAGCAACTCGGTCAGATCGTCAACCGCCGCGACGTGTACGCCTTCGCCCTTCCAGACACGAATCATGGCGATGATGAAGAGCACTGTGGAGGCAGCCCAGAAGATTTTTCCGCCGATGGTCGCCCCGGTAATACTCTCCAGAAGGTTGAAGGCGAGTTTGATGACCACCGCCGCCAGATGCAAGGCCAGACCTTGAGCCGCATGAAAACGGGCGCGCGGTTCGCTTCTGGGCGTGAGGAATAATTCCAGAACTCCTGCCACCGCGCCGATGAAAAAAGGAGCGTAAGGCAGCGCCAGCGTGATGTTCTCCGGCAAACCCAATCCCGGAACGGTGCGCTTTGCCGACGGCACAGTTGCCGCAGGCGACATCTTGACTGAAGTCGCCTCCATTGGCTGAGGGGGATAGCTTGGCGGAACGTTAATGGACGGGTAAGACATGGGGATTGAAGAGTCATAACGCTTCGTCGGCGCTTCAGCGTCCCAACGCTCTTCCGCTTTCTTCGGCAGAGGCTCGACAGGACGCGCTTCTCCCCACGCATCATCAGCGTCGCGGGCGTAATCCGGGTCGAGCGGATTCGTGTCGTACTTGGTCTTCTTCTCTTTCATTGCCGGAAACTACTTACGAAATCAGGGCAGGTTCGGTTCAGGCGTTCTCTGGAGAATCCGCGACCGCGTATTCGACCTGCTCCCAGGAAGCGTCGCGCTCCGAAATACGAAACGCGCGCAGATTGGAAGCTCCCGCGCCCAGGCCGATGATAAAGTAAATGGCGGACGGATAATAGGCGAGGCGCACATCCGTTTCCGAAGGGACAGGCTCTTTTGCGCGAGGGTGGGAATGGTAAATACCAAGAAGCTCTTCGCCGCGCTCGCGCATGCGTCGTTGCGCGGCGAACAATTCTTCCGGCGCGGCCTCGTAACCCACGAGCGGGTCACGCGCGGCGTTGCGTAGACGATAGATTGCCCGCACCCTTTCATCTTTGCCGCCGACAAGCCCGCAGCATTCAGCCGGACTCTGTTCGCGCGCATGTGCGAGCATTTCATCCAGGTGCTCGCGCAAGAGCAGGATGGGAGTTGGGAGTTGGGGATTGGGGGTTGGGGAGAAATCAGTTGCCATTTTCCATCCCCTACCCCCCAGCCTCCATCCCCTGCTCTTTCGGCTTTGCGGCGGCGGCCTCTTTAATCAGGCTGCGGCCAATGACGAGACGCTGAATCTGGTTTGTGCCTTCGTAAATCTGCGTAATCTTGGCGTCGCGCATGTATTTCTCAATCGGATAATCCTTGCAGTAGCCGTAGCCGCCGAAAAGCTGCACGGCGTCGGTCGTCACACTCATGGCCACGTCCGTCGCAAAGACTTTCCCCATCGCCGCCAGCTTCGAGACGTTTTTCGCGCCCGCATCAATCGCCCGCGCCGACGCATAAATCAACTGTCGCGCCGCTTCGATCTTCGTCGCCATGTCCGCGAGCATCCATTGAATACCCTGAAACGACGCGACCGATTGCCCGAACTGCTGGCGTTCCATCGTATATTCAATCGCCAGATCGAGCGCGCCCTGAGCTAACCCTAAAGCCTGCGCCGCCACACCCGGACGCGCCAGATCAAGCGTCATCATCGCGTGCTTGAAGCCGTGCCCTTCTTTCCCACCCAGCAGATTCTCCTGCGGCACATAACAGTCTTTGAAGTGCAGCTCGTGGACGGGCACGCAGCGGATGCCCATCAAATCCTCTTTCTTCCCAATCTCAAAACCCGGAGTTCCCTTCTCGACCAGTATTGCCGAGACGCCACGTCCTCCCCTGTCAGGGTTTGTGGAACAGAAGATCGTATAAAGCTGCGCCGCATTGCCGTTCGTGTTCCACTTCTTGTCGCCGTTCATGACGTAAAAGTCGTCGCGCTTTTCCGCACGCGCTTTCAAGCTTCCGGCATCCGACCCCGAAGCTTTCTCCGACAGACCGAAGGCCATCAAGGTTTTGCCCTGCGCGACATCCGGCAGGTATTTTTGTTTCTGCTCTTCCGTCCCGCCGACGATAATCGGAAACGACGCCAGCGCATTGACCGCGTAGGTCACGCCGACTCCGCCGCAAGCCTTCGATAATTCTTCGACGACGATGCACAGGTTCGTCACCCCGCCGCCGCGCCCGCCGTATTCTTTCGGAATCCAGACGCCCATCAATCCAGCGTCCTGCAACGCGCGCACGACCGACCACGGATACTCAGCCGTCCGGTCAAGCTCAGCCGCCACTGGGCGCACATACTTATCCGCAATCTCGCGCGCCATCGCACGATATTCAAGATTCTCTTTTGTCAACAATTCGTCCACGGTAGTCTCCTCAACAATTCCTTAATTTTATTTCACGATCTTGAGTTTCAATTCTTCCAGTTGCGCCAGATCAATTTCGCCCGGCGCTTCAATCATCAGGTCGGCAGCCGAGGCGGTCTTCGGGAAGGCCATCAGGTCGCGGATGTTCTCGATGCCGGTCAGCGCCATCAGGAGGCGTTCGATGCCGGAGGCGATGCCGCCGTGTGGTGGTGTGCCGAATTCGAGCGCGTCGAGGAAGAAGCCGAAACGCTCGCGCGCTTTTTCCGGCGTCAGTCCCAGCACTTTGAAGATGAGCGCCTGCACGTCGCTCTGGTGAATACGAATGGAGCCTCCCGCAGCCTCCACGCCGTTGACGACAGTATCGTAAGCCTTCGCGCGCAGGCGTCCGAGCAAGTCTGTTTCGCCCTCTTCGACCGCGCGGCGCAGGAGCGGCAAGTCTTCATCGAGCGGCGAAGTGAACGGGTGATGCATCGCGTAGTAACGTCCGTCCTCCTCGTTGTACTCGAACATCGGAAACTCCGTCACCCACAGCGGCGCATAAACATTTTCCGGGATCAACTTTTCGCGGCGCGCGACTTCGTTTCTGAGAGCGCCGAGGCTCGCCGCTACGACTTTCGGCTTGCCCGCGACGATGAGCACGGCATCGCCAACGCCCGCTTCAGCAATTGTCGCCAAGCGTTCTATCGTTTCCCGCCCCAGCACTTTCAAAAGCGATGAAGAGATTTCATCACCAAGTTTGATCCAGGCAAGCGCGGAAGCATTGTAACGCTTAACGAACTCCTGCAACTCGTCCAGAACCTTTCGTGAAAGAGATGCGCCGCCTGTGACGACCAGCCCCTTGATTTCTCCGCCGCCCGCGAGAGTCGAAGCGAAGGGGGCGAACGTTGTTCCCTCCAATGCACCCGATAGATCGCGCAACTCCATCCCGAAACGCAGGTCTGGTTTGTCCGAGCCGTAACGACGCATGGCTTCCGCGTAGGTCAGTCGCGGAAACGGCGCAGGCAAATCTACGCCCGTCAATTTAAAGACGCGGACGAATAATCCTTCGATGAGGTGGTACACCTGCTCGGTCGTGGCAAAGCTCAGCTCAACGTCCAGTTGCGTAAACTCCGGCTGGCGGTCTGCCCGCAAGTCTTCGTCGCGGAAGCAGCGCGCAATCTGGTAATACTTATCCAGCCCGGCGATCATGCACAGTTGCTTGAAGAGTTGCGGCGATTGCGGCAGAGCGAAGAACTTGCCCGGCTGGATGCGCGAGGGCACGACGTAATCACGCGCGCCTTCGGGCGTGGATTTAATCAGGATCGGCGTCTCGATTTCCGTAAAGCCCTGCGCGTCCATGTAGCGGCGAATCTCCGCGACCACCTTGTGGCGCAGACGCAAGTTCGCCTGAAGCTGCGGGCGACGCAAATCAAGGTAGCGATACTTCAAGCGCAGGTCTTCGCTCGCCAGTTGATCCGAAGAGGTCGGCTCAATCTGGAACGGGGTGGTGCGCGCATCGTTGAGAATGAGAATCTCACGCGCGCTGGCTTCCACGTCGCCGGTCGGAATTTTCGGGTTGCGCTGATTTTCGGCACGCAACACGACTTCACCCGTGACGGCGATGACGTACTCGCCGCGCACCTCTTTGGCCTTCGCGTGCGCTTCACGCGCGGTCTCTTCGTTAAAGACGACCTGCGTGATTCCGTCGCGGTCGCGCAGGTCAACGAACGTCAACGGCCCGAAGTCGCGCCGCCTCGCCACCCAACCCATCAAGGTCACGCTCTTTCCGACATCTTCATTGCGAAGCTGGCCGCACGAATGCGTCCGCTCTGTGTTTCCTAAATTATCCAGCATAAGTCCGAGTTTGAATCATCAATATAATACCGAGATGCAGAATAAAAGAAGGTCAGCGATGAACCACTAACGCACACGAAACAACACAAAGATTAGCTCAATTCTGTTTCGTGTTTCTTCGTGTGATTTAGTGGTTCGTCTCCTTCCTCTCTTTTAACGGCAACCCGGTATAAGTTTCGAGAGTTGAATGAAAGATCATTGTAAAAGTCTAAGCGCCAGGTCTGGCACAAACGTGAGCGGGTCTTTCTTCTTCATCTGCGCGTACATCTCGCGCAGAGGCTCTTTGGCCTTTGTCGCGGAAAGCTGAACGAGCCCGTCCAGATGGCGGCGATCAAGATTCGCTTTCATCCGCCACAAGCGCATCGCATCATCCACCGCGCCCTCGCGCGCCGCAACTTGTGCAACGCGGGGGAGATCATAAATCAATTGTCTTCCCGTCAAAGGTGTGCGGTCGAACAGCAACTTTTCGGCAGCCTGCCAATCGCCCGCGTCAAGGTATGCAGAGAATAAACTGCTGACAGCCTGTTCTTCCCAGAACGCAGCCGCCTCATCACGCCCCTCCTTGATCTGCCTGAGATAGCCGATTAGCAACGGCACGGCGCGGCGCGATTCATTGCAGGACAACATGACTTCGGCCAGGCGAAAGGCGCGCGACGGCGAGCCGCTTTTCGTCAATTCTTCCAGTTGCGTCCAGTGGCTTGCTTTCCGCTCCGGCGACACACTTTCGCGGCAGACAACTTGAGCAATCAACCACCCTTCCTCGTTCGCCCACGCATGACGCGCCGCCAGCATCCGTGACAGCAAATCTTTTTCCCCGGCAAAGAGCGAGTCCCGCAAATCATCAAGCTCGAATTCATTGTCAGTGATGATTTGCGCCACACCGAAAGCGTACTCTGTTTCCGGCGGCGTGGCCGTGAATTCTCGCCTCAAGGCTTCCTTGATCTCGCCGCGCCACGCCTTTCGTTTTTCGTCATCGCCCATGTCTCTGGAAGCAACGAAAAGCGCAAAGTCCATCAGCAAGGCAAGGCGCGAGTTTGGAGTCCTTTTGTCCTGCATCCTGATGGGCACGTGGACGAACGCCTGGCGGTAGGCATCCATCACCGCGTCATACTCTTTGCGCCCCTTGTAATAGCGGGCACGTTCCAGCCAGTAGGCAGCCGACTCCTTCTCGGTCGCTTCCTCGCGCAAAATCTTCGCCTCGACGACGCGCATTCCCGTTTGCGCCTGCACCGCGCCCGCCAGTTGATGCACATCAACGGCCATAATGTCGTCGTCGTCCTTCATGCGGACGAGTTCTTCGATGATGGGTTGCGCCGCCTGCGGCTGCTTCATCGCCTGATAGGTTTCCGCTAGTTGCTGCTTCGTCCAGAAACGCAACTGCTTCTCCCAGTTCTTGACGCGCGGAGTAATTTGAAAACGAATGATGACCCGCTCCCGGATAAGCTGCATATCCCTTTCAGTAAAGGAAAGCTGGAGCGAATGCTCAAACAGCTTTGCCGCGACCTCCGGCAGTTCGGTTTGCAGGCGTGTGCCCATCTCGTACAACTCAAAGGCGACGCGCGGCGTGGAAGTGTTCGTCAACCACGTCTCGAAGATACCGGCCAACCATGCGACCTTCTGCGGGTGTCCCGCTGAAGCGTTGGCTTGCAGGTAACGAAAGACGCGCTCCATGTCTTCCGCGTGAGCTTTGACATCCGCAGCCAACGCATTGAGCAGCTCATTAACCGTTCCGAGCTTCACCCGCCAGTAGATTCGCCATTGCAACCATCCGGGATGCTGCGCGACGCGCGCGGCCAGCCATGCGTCCAACTCTTTCGCATCGCCTTCTCTCTCCCACAGGCGCAGGATGTTCTCCGCACCGGCAGCATCCACCGGCATGATGCGTTCGTAGTACATCCTTAATGCCGCCAGATCATCCTGGCCGATGATCTCTTTGACGGCTTCTGCCACTGACCAGCGCTCGGCGACGGGTGGCAGATCGGAAGCTTCCGCCAGTTGGTTGAGCGTTTGCAAAACCCTTGCGCGATGCCCGGCGCGAGCGAAGATGCCCAAGCGACGAAGCTGTGGCACAACGCGGCTCTCAGCAGGTTCACGCGCCAGTTGATTCGCCACCTCCCCGACATCCTTTTCGAGAAGAACGCGCGTGATCTCTCGTTCCATTTGGGAGCGAGTTTGATAATCCAGAACTTGCGCGTTGATGCTCGTCAGGAGCGAAAGCAAGACGAACAGAAAGGGCAGCAATTTCGGACGGTAAAACATCGCAGTTCAACCCACGCGTGAATAAGAATTTGACAGGATTAACAAGATGGACAGGATAAAGAGAAGAAGAGTTTCTTTGATTTCATATTCTTAATCTTGATAATCCTGTCAATCCTGTCTATTCCTTCTCTTTCGTTTCAGTATCGGAGATAAATGTTTGCGGCGCATCGAAGCGACCCTGCCGCGCTTCACCTTTAGTTGCTTGCTTCGATAGATACGCGTTGAACTCCATCGAACGATTGCGCGGAATGCTCAAGCTCTTCCACTCTTGAGAACGAAAGTGCTTGCTGAGAAAAACTATCTGCCCGATATGATAGCTGTAATGTGTCAACTGGCGGTTAATCGCCTCGATCACCGAATGCTCTTCGCCGCGTATGAGCACCTTGCGCGAGAAATCCTCCGGTGTCAAAGGCTCAAGCGCCGCGAACAGACAAGCCCAGCCGCGCTCCCAGTCCTTGAGCAAATCATCTCTGCTCGTCTCAGGGGTCGTAACAAATTCCATGTCGCGATTTCTGTCAGGCTTCTCGCCATCCGTCGCCAGAAAATCCCTCCAGCGCGAGACCATATTGCCCGCGATGTGCTTGATGATGACGGCAATGCTGTTCGCCTCCGCGTCAAGAGACCGGAAGAACTCTTCATCGCTCGTCTGCTCAAACGCTTTCTCAGCCAGCTTCTTGTAATCCCGAAAATTCGAGAGAGCATCTTCCAAATAATGTTTAGCAAGCGAATCATTCATCATCAATTTTTAGCGTCTCTCGAATGGTTGCGGCAACGCGGTCGCTGGAGAGCGTTTGCTGCTCTCCTGTGCTCAGATTTTTGAGCGCAACTAAGCGACGCGCCCGCTCCTCTTCGCCGACAACTGCAACGAACGGGATGCCGCGCGACGAAGCATACTTGAATTGCTTTCCGATCTTGTCTGCTTCAGGGTACAGGTCAACGCGCAGCCCCGCGCCGCGAAGCTCCGACGCCAGAGCGAGCGAATCATTGATGCTCTGATCGCTCCAGATTGTCACCATCACATCAGCCGGAGCAATACCTAAGCTGGATGGAAACATCTCGCGCTCCGTCATCACGACGATGATGCGCTCCAATCCGAGAGAGAAGCCGCACGCCGGAACGTCCTGTCCCGAAAACATCCCGACCAGATTATCGTAACGCCCGCCGCCGCCGAGACTGCCCGCCAGATCGGGCACGTTGATTTCCATGATCGCGCCGGTGTAATAGGAAAGCCCGCGCGCCAGCGACGGATCAATTTTGATGCGCGCGCCCGCATTGCTGGCAACGGCGAAATCCATGATTGAACGCAACTCGTCTATGCCCCGCGCGCCCATCTCGTGATCGCCGACAAACTCGACGAGGCGTCCGAGCGTCGCAGAGTTCAAAGCCTCCGCTGCGCTTTCCACTCGCTCGTCTGCGGCAAGCTGCGCCGCCTGTTCCAGTTCGCCAAGTCCTGCGAAGAAGTCGAGCAGCTTATCTCCTGCCTCCTTCGTGATGCTCCGCCCTGCGAACTCTTTTGCCACGCCTTCGCGTCCGATCTTGTCCAGCTTATCGAGCGCAACGAGCGCATCTGCGTGCCTGTCCCCGGAGATGCCCGCCGCGTCGAGCACGCCCGCTAACACCTGGCGATGATTGAGACGAATCGTGAAATTGGCGAATCCTAATTTCGTCAGCGCCTCGCTCGCAGCCGCGCAGAGTTCCGCTTCGACAATCATGGAGCGCGAGCCGAGCGCGTCAACGTCGCACTGGTAAAACTCACGAAAGCGCCCGCGCGCCGGGCGATCCGCGCGCCAGACCGGTTGAATCTGGTAACGCTTGAAGAATTTCGGGAGCTTATCCTTGTATTCCGCGACGACGCGCGCCAGCGGCACTGTCAGATCGTAGCGCAACGCGAGGTCTGCCTCGCCTGTCTTCTCGTACTCGCCACGTTTCAGAATCTTGAAGATGAGTTGATTGCCCTCTTCGCCGTACTTTCCCAGCAGCGTTTCGATGTTCTCGACCGCCGGAGTCTCCAGCGGCTCGAATCCGTAACGCTCGTATACCTCACGAATCACGCCGATGACGTACTCGCGCCGCCTGACATCTGCGGGGAGAAAATCGCGCATCCCGCGCGCCGGTTGTGTCTTGCCAGTGGCCATTACTTGAAAACTGAAAAGCCCGCGTAAAAGATAAATTGATTGAGCCCGCGATTCGCCCCGGCACGGTCGCCGTTCGAGATGTGGTGAAAGCGCACGCCGAAACTCCAGGCGCGTCTTGCGGAAGTAAAAACGCGCACGCCCCCTCCAGCCTCACCGATGAGAGCCAATTTTCCGGCGTCAGGTAAAGGAACGGACTTGTTGAAGAACAGCAGACCGCCGTTAAGATGAACGAACGGCTTGACGCGCGAGCGGTTCGCGAAATCCAGTTGAAAACCGAGCGGCGTGAGGCCTGCGCCGTAGGCCGACCCGCGCCGGAAAGTTGTCACAGTGCCGACAGTCGTGCTGCTCTCGATGTTGCCTATCGCTACTGCCAGCGGAATCACGTCGAGCGTGTATTGCAAAGCCACGCTCCCGTTTGCCGCGAGCGTTCGCCCGTAGCGAAAGGCCGCGATAACAAAGTGCCGATCCCGCGCTTCGTCTTCATGCAGGCCGCCGAAAATGGTCGTCGCAGCAAACGCACCGCCGCCCCAGAAACCGAACTCGTTGTCGCCCTTCTTCAGTATGTATGACGAATTACCTGCGCTTTGGCTCGACGTGGAAACTATCTCAGACCTATCGCTCTTGAGAGCAGCGCGGCTCTCGGCGACACCTTGCGCGTGAAGCGAAACAGCGAAGGCCACGATCATCAACAAGCTGGCGACGACAATTTTCAGGGGAATACGCATTCTCTTTTCAGTCTCCTTCAATCGTTATTTGAAAAATGGCTGTGGCGGCGATTCATTCCCGGTACATCCGTATGTACTCGACGTAGTTCATCCAGAAGACATTTAATCCCTCCACCTCTTCATCCGTCAGCGGGCGCTTGACGCGCGCAGGGATTCCCATCACGAGCGAGCGCGGCGGAATCTGCGTGCCGGGCGAGATGAGCGACCCGGCAGCGACGAGCGATTGCGCGCCGACGCGAACGCCGTCCATCACAATCGCGCCGATGCCGACGAGGCTTCCACGCTCGACGTAGCAGCCGTGCAGGGTGACGTTGTGCCCGACGGTCACTTCATCTTCGAGGATGGTCGCGTGCGTGCCGTTCGAGACGTGGATGACAGTTCCATCCTGAATATTTGTGCGATTGCCGATGCGTATATAGAAGACATCGCCGCGCACGACCGCGTTGAACCAGACGCTCGATTGCTCGCCAATGTGAACATCACCGATAACCTGTGCGCTCTCTTCAATGAAAGCTGTCGGATGAATCTGCGGGTGCGTGCCGCGAAATGGTCTAATCATAGCGCATACAGCATTGCTTTTTTGCTGCCCATGAATAAAGCGGAAACGGTAACATGAGCGGCGCAGGCGGGGCAAGGAAGTACTATTTAATGGCGAGATGAGTTATAAGTCTCAGCAACAAAAATAGACGAGCAAGGAGGATCGAGCAATGGGGACAAAAGAACTCAGCACCGGGCGTAAACCGTCGCGCAGCGTTCGACGCGGTCAGCTATCGGAAGGGGCGGTGCGCTGCCGTCGCAAGTTTCTTCGATTCTTCCCCGGCGGATTCCGGGACGAGACCTACATCGAATGGGAGCGCGGCTACAAGTGGGAGACGCATGAGCGCTGGGAGGAGGCTCTCGGTCAGGCGGAGTTTCGCCGTCTCTTGCGCGCGGGCGAGTTCACAGAGATTGCCACCCGCGCAATGCGCGTTGAGCAACGCAGCCGCTACAGCATGATTTTCTCGTTCGAGAAAATGGCGCTGCGCGATGCGGTGAGAGAGAAAGCGGGTGCGCGCTCCTTTGCTGAAGGGTTGTACGAATTCCTTCATGGCGCGGGCAGCATCGAGGTGAAGTTCGAGCGTTGGTGCGAAGTGGTCGCGGCGTTGCCACGAAAGCAGACGCGCGTGCTGACGTGGCCGCTGGTGACGGTCTTCGGATTCATCGCCCAGCCAGAAACGCACATCTTCCTCAAGCCGAACGTCTCACGCATCGCCGCCCGCGAATACGGCTTCGACTTTCAGTACAAGTCGCGTCCCTCCTGGGAAACTTACGCGAATTTCCTTGAGTTCGCCGCAACCGTCAGGCGTGACCAACGCGACCTGCGGCCAAAAGATATGATAGACAT
This sequence comes from Acidobacteriota bacterium, assembly GCA_032160705.1. Classification (GTDB taxonomy): domain Bacteria; phylum Acidobacteriota; class Blastocatellia; order Pyrinomonadales; family Pyrinomonadaceae; genus QHXM01. Next base: position 109,949 of record JAVHVE010000057.1, read on the forward strand.
CCAATCGTTCATGTGGGTTCAGGGGTCTGACGAATACGCGGAGTGATTGGTTTCGACTTTCAAACAGGAAGCCGCCCACCACCCCCGTTGACACCCGCGAAGCGAGCATGAGAGAGTGCGCTAAAGTGATTGGCAAAGCGATGAAAGGTAAACACAAGGGCAGCGTCGCCCGTTGGATGATGCTCGGCCTGTGTCTGTTTATGGCGAGCTGCGGCGGCTCGCTCTACAAGGTCAAGCCGAAAATTGATGCGCCGGTCGCGGGTGGCCGTGACGCGAGCGCCGGTGGTTTCAGCGTGCGCGCCGTGCCGCTGATGGCGGACGAAGAGAGCCAGGAGTTGTTTGAAGCGAATCTGCCGCTCGCCGGATTGCTGCCCGTGCGCGTGGAAATCAGCAACGAGAGCGGAGCAATGCTTTCATTCAAGCGCGTGCGTTTTAATTTGCGCGACGGTGATGGACGCGTTTGGAAACTGCGCTCACCCAAACAGGCCGTCTCGCGCATTCTGACCGCCAACGAAATCTATCTCTACAATCCGAACTCGCGGAAGAAATTTGAACAGGCAGTTGTCGAGCACGGCTTCGATCTCGCATTGCCCCTCGAGGCGGGCAAGCAGCGTCGCGGGCTACTCTTCTTTCAGACGCCTAAAAAGGAAGCGGTCGAGAGCCCGCGCGGGTTGGTGCTCACAATCGAAGGGCTGCCGCAGCCCATTGAAGTAATTTTTAACTGACGCGGGTTGTCTCCATTTCCTTTTTCACCGATGAATAAGCAAAGTCTTCAGGAACGATATTCGCCGCGAGGCTCATGCTTCGGGTGCGGCCCAATGAACGAGAAGGGTTTGCGGATTCGCAGTTTCGAGCAGGAGAATGATGAGGTCGTCTGCGAATGGCAGCCTGAAAGCTATCACGAAGCATATCCCGGAATGCTCAATGGGGGAATCATCGGCACGCTGATGGATTGTCATTCAAACTGGACTGCCGCCTGGCATCTCATGCGGCGCAACGGGCTGGAGCAAGCGCCCTGCACGGTGACGGCTGATTATTCGATCAAGCTCAAGCGCCCGACGCCGACCGATGCGCCGGTTAAGCTCGTCGCGCGCGTGGTTGAATCAGAGGATGACCGCGCCATCGTCGAAGCGGAATTGATTGCCGGTGGGAAAATCTGCGCGACCTGTCGCGGCACATTCGTCGCAGTCAAGCCCGGACACCCGGCCTATCATCGCTGGGGATGAAAGCAGGAGTCAGGAGACAGAATACAGAAGTCAGAATAAACATGCGGAGAACCACTGTTGTTTTATTCTGACTCCTGACTCCTGAATTCTGTATTCTGCTCTTCCTCCTTCTTCCCTGCCTTTCGCATCTCCGACATTAGGCGTTCGACGCGTGCCAATTCAACCGGGTTTGCCCAGTGCCCGTCCGCCTTCAAAGACGAGCCGACGATGAAGCCATCGGCAATACTGTAATAGTCGGCAACATTATCCGCGCTGATGCCTGAGCCGAGCAGCACCGGCAACCCTGCGCACGCTTTGGCCTCTCGCACGTCTTCAACTCGCGGCGCTTCGCCCGTCACGCTGCCGGTGATGATGACGGCATCGCCCCGCATGAACTCTACTGCGGCAGCCATCTCTCCGAGGCTGATGTCGGCAGTAATCGCGTGCGAAGCGTGTTTCTTTTTGATGTCTGCCCACACTTGCACACGCTCAGCGCCGATCATCCTGCGATAGCGTAGCAGCTCTGCGGCTGATGATTCAATTAATCCTTCGTCGGCCACATGCGCGAAGGCGTAACCTTCGGCGCGAATGAAATCCAACTCGGCAGCGTGTGCCACAGCCATCGCTTCCCTGTTCGCGGCGGCCAGCACCTGCGCTCCCGTCGGCAGATCGCTTTCCGTCTTCACCGCCCGACCGATGACAGCCATCGCCGCCACGATTTCAGCTCCGACTTGGCCGCGCTGGTAAGGCGTGTCGTGCATATTTTCAATCATCACGCCGTCCACGCCGCCCGTGCGGTAAACCCTGGCGTCGCGCACAGCCAGCTCCGTCAGATCATTGACGTTCAGCTTGCTCGCGGGCGTGCCGGGCAGCGCGCCGACATGAATCATGCCGATCACTGGTTTGGAAGTAGGAAACAAACTCTCCAGCATGGCCGCAGCCTCAAGTTAATCCGGCACAGGGTTCGCCTGCTCTTGCGCGTGATGAAGACTATCTTCGGACAGTTGAAATTCTGATTGATGGCGACGGGCGATATAATATAATCGCTTTTGCCTGAGATTCACAGAACCAAAATGCCCGCACATTGGCTCTCCCGTAATCGCCGGACTGAAACCCCAAGGAGGCAACATGGACAGAGATGACAGAGAAGACAACACCATCTACAAGGTCGTCGTCAATCACGAGGATCAGTATTCGATCTGGCCAGCCGACCGCGAGAATGCTCTCGGCTGGAACGATGCCGGTAAGAGCGGAACCAAGCAGGAATGTCTGGACTACATCAAAGAAGTCTGGACGGACATGAGGCCGCTGAGTTTGAGAAAGAAGATGGAAGAGGACACGAAGAAAGTATGAAGTGGGGACGATGAACGATTGCCTGACAAGCAACTGTCTTTACTTCATCGTTGCGGCGTTCATCCTTCTCACTTTCCTCAAGCTACTCTTTCCTGCTCTTGCTGTTCGGGAAGCTGCCACGTCTCGCCGGGTTCGGTGAGCGCGATGCGCCAGCGTTCGTCTCCGGCTGCGCGGAGCAAGCGCGTGATGGGTTCTGTCCGAGGCTCGCGGCTCAACTGAAATGTCGAATGGTGCATCGGCAGGATGTAGGTCGCGTTCATTTCTTTCCTCATCGCCCATGATTGCTCAGGACTGGCGTGCGCGTGGATGTACGGGTCATAAGCGCCGATGGGAAGAATTGCGAGATCAATTTCGGCGCGATGCCGCAAAGAGGCGAAGGCATTCGTGTATGCCGTGTCGCCGCCGAAAACGAGAGCGCGCCCGCGCTTACTGATTAAGAATCCGCCGTAACCGCGATGCTTGTCCGTCAATTTGCGCGCGCCCCAGTGATTGACCGGGATTGACTCGATTCGCGTCTCATTGATTTCCACGCTCTCGCCCCAACCCAGCTCATGCGCTTGCCGGAAACGCCGCACCAGATCGCGATTGCCACGCTGGACGACGGCCTGCGTTTTCCGGCGCGGCAGGCGGCGCAGCGTGCCCAGATCGCAATGATCCATGTGCGCGTGCGAGACGAGCACGGCATCCAGGGGCGGTAGTTCCGAGATGGAAAGCGCAGGCTTGACCAGACGGCGCGGGCCGATGGTCAGTCCGGCAACATTCACGCCCACGTTCGAGCGCAAGGCCGGGTCGGTCAAAAGCCACGTGCCGTAAAAATTAATCAACACGGTGGCGTGGCCGAGCCATGCGACAGTCAGCGAGTCGTCATCCCAATTTGCAGGCACGGGGCGGTGCGGGGCAGCCGGGATAGGTTTGCCTGCTTCAGCAAAGCGTTGAGAAAGAAAGCGGCGCGCGTGCTGGCGCGCGAAGCGAGCGTAAGTTTTCAGTTGTTGTGGATTCATAGTGACAGGCGGTTAGATGCCGCTTTGCCGCCCCGTGCTGCCCGCCGGAAATTGTCCTGGAAAAGACGCATTCCGAGCGGCATGTTATATTCATGCGCATGCCGGATTCTTCTGTTAATGGCACACAGACGCTCGCGCTGCTGCCCGATTTTGTTTACACGGGCGGGCGCTTCGAGAGCGGAGTGGCGCTCGTTTGCGATGAGAGCGGGCGCATCACCAATCTCACGCGCGAAACGGAAGGCGCAGGCCGGATAGTGCGGCTCAGGAATCGCGCCATGCTGCCCGGCCTCGTCAACGCACACTCGCATGCCTTCCAGCGCGTCATTCGCGGGAGGACGGAACGTCGGACGAGCGAGCATGATTCTTTCTGGACGTGGCGCGAGATGATGTACAGCGCGGCGACACGCCTTGATGCGGAAGAAATCTACGACGCTTCGCGGATGGCCTTCCTCGAAATGGCGCTCGGCGGCATCACATCAGTCGGAGAGTTTCACTACATTCATCGCGCCCCCGAAGGCGCGGCTTATGACGATGCGAACCTGATAGCAAAAGCCGTCATTAAGGCTGCGCGCGACGTGGGCATTCGCATAGCTTTGCTGCGCGTGGCCTACGCTCGCTCAGGTTATCGCGTTCCTTCAAACGAGCGACAGGCTCGCTTCCTTGAACCGGACGTGGAAGATTATCTTCGCAATGTGGAGTCTTTGAAAACGGAGCTTGCTCAAAGAGAGCCTGCGATGGCCTGGGTCGGCCTCGCGCCGCATAGTGTTCGCGCTGTGCCGCTTCATTACCTGCAAGAAGTCGCCCGCTACGCTGCGCGAGAAGCCAAGACGCCTTTGCACATGCACGTGGCCGAACAACCGGCGGAGATTAGCGCCTGCCTGGAAGAACATGGACGCACACCCATTGAGCTTCTCGACAGCGAGAATCTTCTAACGCAGAACTTCACGGGAGTCCACGCTATTCACATCACGCCGGAGGAAGCGCGAGCGCTGGCGCTGGCGCGGGCGATTGTTTGTGCCTGCCCGACGACCGAGCGGAATCTTGGCGACGGCATCATCCCCGCCGACCTGCTTTTCAAAGAAGGTGTGACGGTCGCACTCGGCACAGACAGCCACACACAGATTGACTTGCTCGAAGACGCGCGCGAGCTTGAGTATCATTTGCGCTTACAAAAATTAGAACGCGCCGTGCTCGCGCCCGCAAATGATGATTCCCCGTCGGCGCTCGCAGGGCTACTCTTCGACTATGCGACGGTGAACGGCGCACGCTCCATCAATGCGCCGGGCGGGCGGCTTGAGGCGGGATTTGCGGCAGATTTTTTCACAGTTGATTTGAACGATCCTTCAATCGCCGGGGCAACGCCCGACGACCTGCTGTCGTGCATCATCTTCGGGCTGGCGCGCACGGCCATCCGAGAGGTCTTCGTTGGCGGAAAACAGATCGTCAGCGAAAGTCAGCACGAAGCACAGCACGAAACAATCGAGAAGTTCACGAAGCTTCAGCGCAAGCTTTGGAGTTAAGAGAAATCAGATGACCGTTGAAGAAACTCTCGCGGAGTTAGTCAGCATCAACTCCGTTTCCCACAACTCGAACGCCGAAATAATCAATTTCCTCGCCGCCCGCGCGCAAAATCTCGGCTGGCGCGTTCAACTCTTTCCTTACATGGACGAGCGCGGCGTCGAGAAAGTGAACATGGTGGCGGTGGCGGGCTCTGATTCACAAGATGCAGAGGTTGAACTGGCGCTCGTCGGGCACACCGATACCGTGCCTTTTGATACTGCATGGACGGACGCTCTTCGACTGACCGAGCGCGACGGCAAACTCTACGGGCGCGGCGCGTGCGACACGAAAGGATTTATTGCGGCTGCGCTCGCGGCCACCACCAATATAGATTTGCGAAAGCTTCGTCGCCCCCTCGCGCTCGTCTTCACGGCAGATGAAGAAGTCGGTTGTCTCGGCGCAAAACGCCTGGCGGATGCACGTGTTTTGAGAGCGCGCTACAGCATCGTCGGCGAGCCAACATCTTTGCAGCCGATGCGCGCCGGAAAAGGTTATTGCCTGGCGGAGATTATTGTGCAAGGGATAGAGGGGCACAGCGCGTATCCTGCGCTCGGAGCTTCGGCGATCTTTCGCGCGGCGCGTCTCGTCAATCGTCTGGAAAAGATTGCCGAAGAACTCAAAGCCGAGCAGGTAGCGACGTTCGAGCCGCCTTACACCACTTTGAACGTCGGTCTCATCCGGGGCGGAACGGCGAAAAACATCATCGCCGGGGAATGCCGGTTCACACTCGAATGGCGACCTTTGCCGGGACAGGGAGCAGCGCACCTCGTTGATTTGGTCAACGCTGTGATTGAAGATGAACGTTCGCGTGATGCGGATTTTGCTTGCTCGCTTGAGGTCATCAGGCTCGACAGTGGGATGGAGACGGCGGCTGATTCCGCGCTCGTCCGCCTGCTCGAAGAAACAACCCAGCGTGAGGCCGGAACAATCAGTTTCGGGACGGAAGCGCCGCAGATGGCCGAACTCGGAGCTGAAGCGGTTGTCTTCGGTCCCGGCAATATACGCGTCGCGCATCGCACGGACGAGTTTGTGCCTGTGGAAGATTTGCGCGAGTGCGTCAGGGTGCTGTCAGTCGCCATCGAGCATTTCTGCCTGTAAACTTTGTGCTTCTGATGTTGACGACGGGGTTTTCTTCCAGCGCGAAAGATTTTGTTCAGGCAAACCGCCTGCCCCGGCTTTACATCGAAACGATGCGCATTCATTCTACTTTTGCATAGCCACCAAGTATTTATGACATCTCGAAAGATACAACATCGCTCCGCAAGCATCCTTCTTTTGATTTTTCTTTTTTCTGCTCTGGCGCTTTCCGCTCATGCCCAGTCCGGCCCGTTGACCAGCCAGGAACTCGTGCGTCTCGTCTACCAGTTGCCCGCGCATCCTGAGAAGAGAGACGAAATCATTGAAGAGATTCGCAAGCGCGGCATTGATTTCCAGCTCACGGCGGGGCTGCGTTCTGTCGTCGCCACCAAGAGCGGCAACGATGTTCTCCTGCGTCGCACCCTCGAAGAAGCCGAAAGGCGCAGGCTTAACCCGACAACGGCGACGCTCCCTTCGGAAGCGGAAGCGCAAGACCTTCTCGCTAAGGCGCGAGTCGCCACGCTCGCCGCAGCGGAAGCCATGCCCGATTTCATTGTCAGGCAGCAGATCACGCGCTCGCGTGCATTTCGCAATACCAACAACTGGGTGACGCTTGATCGTTTGACCATCGCCGTCAGCTACAGGGCGAGCGCGGGAGAAGAGTACAAGCTGCTGGCCATTAACGGGCTGCCGCCGGGAACGGAAGTGAAGGAGGGTGGCAGCTACGAGCAGATTGGCGGGACAAGCTCGACCGGCGAATATGTCTCGATGCTGGCGGCGCTTTTTAACGAAGCGACGCGCGCCGAGTTTAAGCCTGTGGACACGGACACCTTGCGCGAGCACCGGACGATTGTCTACGAGTTCGCGGTCAAGCAGCAGTTTTCCAAGCTGAGCATCAAGGCTGCGGGCGCAGATGAGCGCGCCATAGTCACGGGCTATCGCGGAAGAATCTGGGTTGATCGTGAAAGCTACAGGGTGCTGCGCCTCGAAGTTATCTCGACAGATATTCCTGCGGACTTCCCCGTCACCGCCGCGAACAGCCGGATAGATTACGATTGGGTCACGATCAACGAGCGTCAATACCTGCTTCCCTCCTACGCCGAGATCAAGCTGACCGCCGGCCTCGGCGAGAGATCAATGCAGACGCGCAACGAGATTCGCTTCCGCAACTATCAGAAGTACGGCGCGGAGGTGAAGATTATCGAAGACATCGAAGATTTTGAAGATGAGAAAGAGCCGGGGAAAAAACCGTAGAGCAAGAGAAAAGTAAAAGGCAGGTACGACCTTACCCCGTGCTCTGTTATCACCTGCCTCAATTGGCCAAGATACCTTGATACTTAAGAATAATGAGACTAGACTCCCATTGCATCGCAACTCTCCGTTAGCAAGAGCCTCACTCCTTAACGAGTCCCGCTCCTGTTAGCCTTACGTTCCTGATACGGAAGTTTAGTCTCTTCTCTCTACTCACAGGAGGTCGCACATGTACGAGAGATTATTTATAGCCATCCTCATAGCCAGCATGGTGTTATGCCCATCTACACTTAGCAGACAATCGCTAAATCTCACGCCGCTTCTTAGGACTGCCTCATCTCAGGAAAAGGAGAGGTCTGTGGAAAAATTATGGCATAAGTCAGCACCTTTGAAAATAGGAACCATAAAGACGAAGAAGGGTGAGATTATATTAGGGAAAAAGTTTGTTGATGATGATGAGTGGTTTCGAGGGTTATCAGTTGTCTTGGAGAACATTTCAGGAAAGACAATCACATATATCGGAGCTGGGTTCCTGTTTCCAAGGCAAGTTGGAGATGCTGGGGAAGCCCCCCCTCTATACAAAGCTCTGAGCTATGGATTGCACCCGGACGTGCCTGAAGACTCTGTCATCAATAACCAGCCTTTAGCACTCAAACCCGGCGAAAAAATCGCTATCACATTGTTTGATCCCGATTACTTTGAGGTCAAGAACGATTTGACAAAGCTTGAGTACATTTACAGCATCAAGACGATAAAGTTCAATCTTGGAGAGGTTTACTTTGACGACGGCACAAGCTGGGTTGCAGGAAATTCGCTTCCCCATAAAGCAAACAAGACGAGACGTTCTATTCAAGAGCAACCACCACTGAGCAGTATCTCTAGAAGCCCTTTCTCATTTCTAGGTCATAGTTTCCGAGCGAACAAACTGGAAAAATTTCCAGCTTTTTTTTAACCAGAAGTTGGCAAGAAACTTGTACGGTTCAATCGGAATCCCCACATGGAGAACCGGGGCAATGTGGAATATATGACGGATTCTACAGCAGGCGATGTTGCAACACCACAGAGTTTCCTGAAGAGACACGTTGCTATAATAGAGAGGCGTGGATACGTGCTGCTGCTCCCGGAGAGATTCCTAATACACAGGTGATTGAAGTTTCTCTACGCTGTAGATTTCAATTGGGGTTTGGTGACCCGTGCTATCTCCGACCCAGTAGAATACACATTGGATGCGAGGTTGGTGGCGGCACCTGCCTGGATAATTGCAGCGGCCAGTTCAACTCCGGCTGCACCTCGGCGGATTTCTGCCAATACGAGAACGGCTGCGAAGAACCCACCTACACCTACAGCGGCGGAGGCTGTTGCTGTCTAGCCTCTTCTCCCATCCTCATTGACGTGGCTGGCAATGGCTTCGCTCTAACCAATACTGCCACTGGCGTCACCTTCGACCTCGACAGTAACGGCACAGCGGAACTGTTGCCGTGGACAGCTCCGGGGTCGGATGACGCTTGGTTAGCACTAGACCGCGATGGCAATGGTCGGATTGATAATGGAATGGAACTGTTCGGTAACTTCACGCCGCAGCCCCCGTCAGCTACCCCTAATGGCTTTCTGGCTTTGAGAGCGTACGACACAGCAGGCAGCGAGAATGGAGTGATTGATAGCCGTGATGCAATCTTCACTGCTTTACGTCTGTGGCAGGACATGAATCATAACGGCGTCTCAGAGCCAGGTGAATTGAAGACGCTGCCAGAGCTAGGAATAGCCAGGCTAGAGCTTGATTATAAAGAGTCGAAGAGAGTTGACCAGTATGGCAATCGGTTCAGGTATCGAGCCAAAGTCAGAGATGCGCATGATGTAAAGGTGGGGCGTTGGGCGTGGGATGTGTTTCTCCGTGCGAGTCAGTAGTGAATAATCTAAAAAGTGCCGAACCCCGGAAGTCATCACAGTCCTTCGGGCGGTTTTTGCCTTTTCTTTCCCTTTCACAGTGGGAGACTCACATCAGGCAAACCACACGCTCTCAGCCCTAACAACTTTTTATTTAAATGTGGTTCTTCGACTTCCTTTTCCTTTTACCTTTCCTTCTCCGGCCAGGCTTCGCACCACCTCTATCAATTCTTCAGGGTCAACCGGCTTGGCGACGTGAAGCTGAAAGCCTGCCGCGAGGGCTCGGCGGCGGTTGTCCTCGCCGACGTAGGCCGAGACTGCCGCCGCAGGAATCCTGCCTCCCTCTCCTATCCCGCGCGCACGCACCTGCCGGATTAGAGCAAAGCCATCTTCGTCCGGCATCCCTATGTCGCTGACCAGCACGTCAGGCTGCCAGCGCTGAAGCTCATTGAGCGCCTCGCGCGTGCTGCCCACAGCGACGACCTCCGCTCCCTGTTTTTCCAGCACCGTTTGTAGCAAGACACGCGCATCCGGCTCGTCATCCACTACCAGCACGCGCAACCCCTGAAGGATTGTTGATTGGGGATTTTGGATTGCGGATTGTTCATCCGCTTTTTCACCAATTCGCAATCCGAAATCAGCACTCCGCAATGCCGCGACCGGGAGTTGGACGTTGAAAGTCGCGCCCTGTCCCTCTCCGGCGCTATCCGCTCTCACCGTCCCGCCGTGTAGCTCAACTAAGTGACGCACGATTGCCAGCCCTAGCCCAAGCCCGCCGTGCAGTCGCGTGGTCGAGCCATCAGCCTGCCGGAAACGGTCGAAGACAAAGGGCAGAAAATCAGCATTGATTCCCTGCCCGGTATCTTTCACGCTGAGTTCGACGTGCGAGTTGACGCGCTCCAGGCGAATCTCCACCTGTCCGCCACGGTGCGTGAACTTGACGGCATTGGCGAGCAGATTCCAGACGACCTGCTGCAAGCGCGAGGGGTCGCCGGAGACAGCCCCGGCCAGCGGGTCAAGCTCTGTTCGCAGTTCTATGCTTTTGGCGGCAGCCGCCGGGCGCACGGCATCTATCGCCGCTTCTATGACAGGCATTAATTCCATCGGGCGCACGTCCAGGCGCAGCTTGCCCGTGATGATGCGCGAGACATCAAGCAGGTCTTCGATCAATTGCGCCTGCGCCTTCGCGTTGCGCTCGACCGTTTCAAGCGCGTGCGCTGAAGTTGCTTCGTCCAACTCTTTCATCCTGAGCATTCTCGTCCAGCCGAGCATGGCTGTGAGCGGTGTGCGTAGCTCATGCGAGAGAGTTGCGAGAAATTCATCCTTGGTGCGGTTGGCCTCTTCAGCTTCGGCGCGCATGCGGCGTTCCGCCTGGTAGAGACGGGCTCGTTCAATCGCCTGCGCGCACTGGCGCGCGATTGATAACATGAAAGCGCGGTCGTCTTCCTCAAACCTCTGCGCTTCTCTGAAAGTCAGCCCCATCGCTCCGACGGTGCGCCCTTCGACGATCAACGGAACAGCGGCCAGAGCCTGGCTGTCATTGACGGCATGTAGACTGGCAAGGCGCGGGTAGCGCGACTCTCTCGCTTGCAGCGACTCAATCAACACCATCTCTCCACTGCGCACGGCTTCGGCCAGCGGTGCTTCACTATTGACAGGAAAGCGTTGCCACCTTTCGACCATCTCCGGGGGGAAGCCGACGGCATCCAGCACCTCAAGCTCGCCACCGTGATCCGTCAAGATTGCGACTGACCCGGCGTGCGCGCCCACGGCGGTCAATCCATGAGCGAGCACGGCTGAAGCGGCCTGGACGGGTGTCAGAGCTTCAGACAGCGCAGCCGTGATAGCTTGCAGGCGGGCGGTGCGATTGGCAGCGCGCTTCTGTTCGGTCAGGTCAACGATGAAGCAGACGCAGTCCTGGCTTGTTTCATCCAATCGCGCAGAGCCGATCAGGACGGGGACGCGCGTTCCGTCACGGCGCAAATGCTCTTTCTCGAAGGGAGTGCATGCGCCGCTTCGCTTGATCTCTTCGATGGCTCGTTCATCCAGATGCCTGTATTCGGGTGGAGTCATTTCGTCCCAACGCACCTGCCCGGCGCGCAACTCTTCGCGCGTGCGCCCGAGCATCTGTAAATACGCATCGTTGGCATCCGTAATCTGGCCGTCGAGGGTGGAGAAACTGACGCCGATAATGTTGGATTCGACCACACGGCGGAAGCGCGCCTCGCTCGCGCGCAAAGCGTCTTCGCCCAACTGGCGCTCCGTGATGTCGCGCTGTGTACCCCAGGCGCGCAGCAACTGTCGTCCTTCGATGATGCCGACCAGATTGTTCAGGAAATATTTGGGATTTCCGTCCCTGTCTAATTCATGCGACTCCGCTTCCGCCAGACGATAGCCGGAACGGATGAAGGCGCGCAGGTATTCGACATTACTCTCATCATCGCGCACTAGAAAATCGCCGAGCCTTGCTCCGACAATCTCTCCGGCATGACTGAAGCCGTACATCGCGGCCATCGCATCGTTACACTCTGCTAGATAGCCATGCCGGTAACAGAGATCAATCTGCTCGTCTTCCGCTAAATCAATCGAGACAGGTTCTTCCAACTCGAAACGCCAGATTGCTTCGGAGCTGTTTTGAACGAAGGCGCGGTAGCGTTCCTCTCCCGCGCGCAGAGCATCTTCCGTCTGCCTGCGGTTCGTAATATCGCGCGCAATCGTTGACGCTCCGACGACCGCGCCCGCGCTATTCTTGATTGGAGAGATGGTTAAAGCGACATCTATCAACTCACCATCTTTTCTGACTCGCCTTGTTTCAAACTGCTCAATTCTCTCACCCCGCTTCAGGCGGCTCAGAAAACTCGGCACCTCGTCCGGGCGGTCGGGCGGAACAAGGATGGAAATCGGGCGACCCACCACCTCTTCGGGGGAATAGCCGTAGAGTCTTTTTGCGCTCGCATTCCAGCTTGTAATAATGCCGTCAAGCGTCTTACTGAGGATTGCGTCTTCGGAAGACTCGACAATGGAGGTGAATTTATGACGCGCTTCTTCAGCCTGCCGCCGCTCCGTGATGTTGCGGAAGACCAGCACCACGCCGATGATGTTCCCTTCCCCGTCTCTGATCGGCGCGCCGCTATCGTCAATGGGAATCTCGCTTCCGCCTTTTGCAATCAGCACCGTGTGATTCGCCAGCCCGACGATGACGCCGTTGCGGATAACTTCCGCAACGGGGCTTTCAACCTCTCGGCGCGTCTCTTCGTTGACGATTCTAAAGACCTCTCGGAGTTCTTTTCCTTCCGTCTCGCTCAGTTTCCAGCCGGTCAACTCCTGCGCGACCTCGTTCATAAAGGTCACGCGCCCCGACGGGTCTGTGGCGATGACCGCGTCGCCGATGCTCCGCAAAGTGGTGAGCAACTGCTCGCGACTGGCTCGCTCACTAATCTCGGCGCGCTGTGCCTTCTCCGTTAAATAGTTAATGACCAGCGAGACGAAGAGGAACACGACTAAGAGCAGAATGCCCTCAAATCCGATCCTGACCGAAAACATCGGAGACAAAAACAAGAGACCACTCAAGATTGCGGAGAGCGCGGTGGCGAGAAGGCCCGGCCATCTGCCGCCGTACCACGTGCTCAGCATCACTACGGCATAGAAGAGGGCAAACGGGATTCGATTACCCAGCAATGGGAAAACCCAGGTGAGGGTCGCCGCCAGAGCGACCATCAAGATGGCGAAGGCGTAGCGCATGAAGGGGGAGCGTCTCACTTGAGGCATGCTGCGGCCTCCGTGTTTGCATGGTCAAACCGGCGAGCGACGAGCTGAGAGATGTTAGAGAGAACGGGGTGTTCTACCAATCCAACCTTAACCCGGATCATTTGCTCTTTCCCTGTCTGTTCGTTACCGGCAGCGGCCTTTTCACAGAGGAAGGAATCTTTAGTCCGGCAGATTATAAGCGCAAGCAGGCAATCGGCAAACTCATTTTCCTAAGGCGGCTGCTCCCGCCTTGAACTCGCGTACAGCCTTGCGTCATCATGGAAGTGGAAGAGGAGCGGTACTTCTATGGCCAACATCGCGCACAGGCTGCCGGAGAATATCGGAGACGACTTTTACGTTGACTCGACGTGCATTGACTGCGACGCCTGCCGCCAGATTGCGCCCACAGTCTTCCGCGATCACGGCGACCAGTCGAGCGTCTATCATCAGCCCGAAACGGAAGAAGAGACGCGGCTGGCGTTGATGTCAATCGTGGCCTGCCCGACTGGCTCAATCGGCACAACCCGCAAACACGACGCGCGCATTGGCATTGACGCTTTCCCGACTCCTTTCAGCGAGAACGTCTATTTCTGCGGCTATACTGCCGAATCCAGTTTCGGAGCATGGAGCTATCTTGTTGTGCGCCCGCCCACGGAAGGCGGCAACGTGCTGGTGGATTCGCCGCGCTTCAGCCGCCCGCTGGTGAAAAAGATTAAGGAGCTGGGCGGCGCGCGGTTGCTGTTTCTCACGCACCGCGACGACATCGCCGACCACGCGGCCTTCAACGGTGAGTTCAAAGCTTCGCGCATCATGCACGCCGCAGACGGCGCGGCACGCTATGGCATGGAGCGCATCATTGAAGGTGAAAAGGAGGTGCGGCTCGACGATGAGCTGGTCGCTATCCCCGTGCCCGGACACACGCGCGGCCACATGGTCTTGCTGTATCGAAACAAATATCTCTTCACGGGCGATCATCTGGCATGGTCGCCAAAGAGAGAGACGCTGACTGCATTCAGGAGCGCCTGCTGGTATTCCTGGCCTGAACAAACGCGCTCGATGGAGCGGCTACTGGATTACGACTTCGAGTGGGTGCTGCCCGGACACGGGCGTATTCATCATGACTCGCCTGTCGGGATGCGGGCGCATCTGCGGCGCTGTATTGACTGGATGAGGACGGTCGCCTGACAAGTCTTCAACTTTTCTCTTTACTCAAAACTCTTTTTCGGTTACTTTGCCTCGACATCTTTGTTTGCCGGAAATCCCCCTGCGGAGCAATTAAAAAATGATCCCCCTGAAACGCATCCCCCTGCTGCTCGCTATTTTTCTAACTTTCACCATCACCGGATTCGCTCAAAAATTCTGCACCGTTGCGCCCCCCTCGCCCTTCAAGCATAGCGCCTTGATTGTGACGAGCTACGACCAGCGGGCGCACAGAATGAAGACGACGCTGGAGCACCCGAACGCGCTTGGCAACGGCCTGCATCTCTACGCCTCTTTCTATTATCAAGACCCGCGCCTGCGTTCCCTTCCCGTTATAGATATTTTCTTCATCTCTGCCGCCAAAAAGCCTTTGTACAGGGAATCGCACGACCTGAACATCACAGCCGACGGCCACCTTTGGCCTTTTTCCGGCGTGGCGCAATACTACACGGAGGACGGCCCGAAGGGCTTGATTCTGGAAAAGACCAGGATAACTTTGACCTACGCCAGCTTGCTCAGTCTCCTCAAGGCACACCGGGTACGTGCCCGGCTCGGCGCAGCCGAGTTTGAATTGACGAACAACCACCTCGAATCCCTGCGCGAAATCGCCATGCTGATGGCTCCGCCGCCGCCCCGGAATCTGGCACGGCGATAAAGCTCAACGGAAAAGTTTAAGTTCAGAGACGGGCGCGTGCTATTCAGCGCCCGTTTTGCTATAACAAGCAGGAGACAGAAGTCAGAAGTCAGGAGACAGAATAAAAAGCTGTAACTGCTTTTCTTCTGTCTCCTGACTTCTGTTTCCTGACTCCTTTTTTATGAATCCAGAACGCATCAGAAATTTCTCCATCATCGCGCACATAGATCATGGCAAGTCCACGCTCGCCGACCGGCTGCTTGAGAAGACAGGCGCTGTCACCGGGCGCGACATGTCTGCTCAGGTTCTGGACAACATGGATTTGGAGCGCGAGCGCGGCATCACCATCAAGTCGCACGCTGTCCGGCTCGATTACAAGGCGCGGGATGGCCAGTCTTATGTGCTTAATTTGATAGACACCCCGGGGCACGTTGATTTCTCTTACGAAGTCTCGCGCTCGCTTTCGGCCTGTGAGGGTGCGCTCCTGGTCGTTGACGCTTCGCAGGGCGTGGAAGCGCAAACGCTCGCCAACACCTATCTGGCGATAGACAACAATCTCGAACTGATTCCTGTCATCAATAAAATTGACCTGCCGGGAGCAGAGCCAGAAAAGGCCATCGAGCAGATCGAACACGTCATCGGCCTTGAGACGCACAACGCCATCTTCACCTCCGCCAAGACGGGTGTGGGCGTTGACGAAGTGCTCGAAGCCATCGTGCGTGACGTGCCGCCGCCAAAAGGTGACGCCGAGGCTCCGCTGATGGCGCTCATTTTCGATTCCTGGTACGACTCTTACAGGGGCGTGATCGTCCTCTTCCGCGTGATTGACGGCACAATCAAGCCCGGCATGAAGATTCGCTTTTTCAACACGGGGCGCGACTACCAGGTCGAAACAATCGGCGTCAATCGCCCGCGCCCGACGCCAATTGATAGATTGAGCGTTGGTGAAGTCGGGTTTCTGACAGCTTCAATTAAAGAAGTCGCCGACGTGCAGATCGGCGACACGATCACGGAAAGCGCGCGACCAACGCTTGAGCCATTTCCCGGCTTTCAAGAAATTAAGCCAATGGTCTTCGCGGGGCTGTATCCTGTGGACACGAATCAATATGAAGAACTGCGCGACGCGCTCGATAAATTACGATTGAACGATGCGTCGTTTTTCTATGAGCCGGAATCCTCAACCGCGCTGGGTTTTGGTTTTCGCTGCGGCTTTCTCGGCCTGCTGCACATGGAGATCGTGCAGGAGAGGCTGGAGCGCGAATTCAATCTGGACTTGATTACGACCGCGCCCGGCGTGCGCTATCGGGTGACGACGACCGACGGCGTCACGACCGAGATTGATTCGCCCGCGAAGATGCCCGATCCCGGCAGGATTGTGAAGATCGAAGAGCCTGTGATTTTGGCGACCATTCTCACTTCAGACGATTACCTCGGCGGCATCCTGCCCCTGCTGGAAGAAAAGCGTGGCATCCAGAAAAAGTTTGAGTACATCGCGTCCAATCGTGTGATGCTTACCTATGAGCTGCCTTTGAACGAGATCGTGCTCGATTTTTATGATCGCCTGAAATCCGTCTCGCGCGGCTACGCTTCGCTCGACTATCATTTCGCCGGTCACTGGGAATCAGACCTCGTCAAGTTGGACGTGCTCGTGGCAAACGAACCCGTCGATGCGCTCTCGCTCGTCCTGCATCGCGACACGGCGCAAGCGAAGGGGCGCGCGCTCGCCGAGAAGATGAAGCAACTCATCCCGCGCCAGCTTTTTGAAGTTCCCATTCAGGCCGCCATCGGCAACAAGGTCGTCGCGCGCGAAACCGTTAAAGCGCTGGGCAAAAACGTCATCGCCAAATGCTACGGCGGCGACATCTCGCGCAAACGTAAGCTCCTCGAAAAACAGAAAGAGGGCAAGAAGCGCATGAAGAAGGTCGGGCGCGTCGAGATTCCGCAGGAGGCTTTCCTCGCCGTGCTCAAGGTCAATGAGTGAAAAATATAACCGTAGAGTTACAATGGTTCTGCCTTGCTGAACAGGAGAAAGATATGCTTTTTCACGTAGTTCTTGAACAGGCTGAAGACGGCTGGATTGTTGCTGAATGCCCTGCGCTTCCGGGTTGCATTTCTCAAGGTAAAGATGAAAAGGAAGCTCTGGATAATATCAAAGAAGCGATAACGGCCTGGTTATGGGCTGAAGACCAGAAGGCCATCTCAGAATTACCGGCTCAGTCCGGGAAGCAGCCAATCGTTGTCTCAATATGATTGTTTGATCCGGCGCGACGTTGTTCACGACGTTGTTCACACCATTTCACCTGTAATAGCAGTACACTGATGACATGGGTAGGCTTGGCAATATTTCAGGCAAAGATGCAGTCAAGGCGTTTCAGAAGGCCGGATGGCAGCCGATAGGTCAGGTGGGAAGCCACCTCGTCATGGTTAAACCCGGTGTTCGTGTCAACCTCTCTATTCCTCAACATAAAGAGTTATCGGTTGGAACACTTCGCGCTCTGATACGCAATGCCGGTTTGACTGTTGATGAATTCCTAAAGCTGCTCTGAATTAACTGGAATAGATTTAGAAATCAAGAAATCATTTTCAACTCAAGCCAAACAATGTCGTGCGCATTATTACAGGATGGGATATATGAGTAAGAAGATGAGAACCCTCTCCGAAGATGAAGTTGACGAACTTGTCATCGCACATGCTGACGACGATTCTGCTTGGGAGAAGCCTGTCCGCGTGCGTAGATCGAAATCCTCTGCGGTCTCGTTGCGGGTAAAACTTGCTTCACGAGCCGCATTGAGATTCCGCAAGAAGCATTCTTCGTTGTCTTGAAAGTTAATGAATGAAATAGGAGGAAACCTGGGATGAAACGCTCAGGTTTAATTCTTACCTTCTTGTTAATGTTCGCGACTGGCCTGAACACCCAGCACGGGCATCCTTCCGCGCGCGAGGAGAAGCCGGTCGTTTTGCTGACGGGGCTCGGCGAGATGAGTCATCCGTCTGTCACCATCTTATGAACTTCCTGGCTAGATTCTTAAAAGTTTTCATCTTTGCGCTTGTGCTCTCGGCGCTCGGCGCTCTCGTTTTCTATTGGCTGGTCGTCTCAGGCAGTAAATTACGGACTGACGTCACCTCTGAGGAATTCTCCTCCACTGTCAAAACCGCTGTTGGGGCGTGGGTCGGTTTTATCACGGTGTTGAGTTCTCTGCTGGCTCTCACAGGGATGAAGCAAACGATTTCCGTTCCAGTGTATGACCGGAACATTTTTCTCCATAGGGTCAACGCGGCAATCACCAGTTTGCGCTACCGCCCATCTCAACAGAGCGATCATCTGCTCGTCTTCAAGCCGCTGGGAGTCGCCGTGCTCGCTGAAAAAATCACGGTTCAACTCGGACAGGATTCAGCAGCCATCACCGCCCCGCGCGGGCTCATACGCAAGCTTCGGGAAAGACTTTAATCTTTACTTCGGGCAGAATAAGACCAGGCGGGAATATCAAGAGATGCACGTCACACGGGTCGAACTCGACAACATCAAATCTTACGAGCGCGCGGAGTTTAATTTCCAGCGCGGCATCACGGCGATCACGGGTGAGAACGGCGCTGGCAAAACCACGATTCTCGAAGCCATCGCGTGGTCGCTCTTCGACATGCTCGACTACAAGAAAGAGGATTTCCTGCGGCGCGGCGCGAAAAAAGGCTCTGTCCGTGTCACCTTTGAAAGCGATATAGACGAGAGACGCTACACCGTTTACAGAGACACAGGCCAGGGCTATTACGTTTATGATGAAGGTCTCGGCATTCGTCTTGCCGAGAAGAAGACAGACGTTTCAGCCACGCTTCGCAAACTGCTGGGCACCGAGCCGGGCACTGACATGGAAGCCCTGTTTCGCTCCGCCATCGGCGTTCCGCAGGGGACGTTCACGGCGGATTTCCTGCGCCCGGCGACACAGCGCAAAGCCGCTTTCGACCGGCTGCTCAAAGTCGAAGAGTACAGAGACGGGGCGGAGCGCCTGCGCGACACGGTTAACCTGATTCACGAACGAACGGCGGAGATCAAAGGTCGCATCGCCGGGGCGGAAAGCCAGCTTGCGCGTTACGATGAGCTGGTCGAGGAGCACAGGGCTGTCGCAGCGCGAGCAGCGGAGTTGACAACTGCGCTTGGCAGTTTGCAGCAGGAGATTCAGCTTCGCGAGAAGAACGTCCGGGCGATGGACGATGCTCTGCGCCTGATGGATGAAGCGCGCTCGCTCAGAGATCGCCGCGAGGTCGAACACGAAGCGGCTGCAAATCGTCTGCCTGCTTTGCGGTCGGAGCGCGACGCTGCGCAAGCTGCCATGGAGCGTAAGCTCGCGACCGAAGCCGATTACAACGCGCACCTTGCCGCGGATAATCTTTTACGCAAGCTGGACACGGAGCGCGCTGCTCGCGACCGTTTGCGCGCCGAAGCGTCGGGCATCGAAAGCCTGCTCGCATCTGCGCGCAACGACGCGCAACGCCTTGCCGAAGCGGTCGAGCGCGCCGTCGCTGCTCGCGCATCTCTGGCGGCGCTTGAGGCTGACATCGGCACGCAAGCCGAATTGGAGCGCGAGCGTGAACGATTGCGCGAGTTGCGCGCTCAAGCTCAAAGCGAGCGCTCACGTCTCGCCCGATTGGATGCGGAATTGGACGGCTTGCGCAAGCTGCACACCCAGACGAAAGAGCGGCTGCGAGAAGCTGAAAAGGGAGAAGGGGCGCAGGATAGAGCAGCGCGCCTTGAAAGCGAGCGGCTTGAGGTCGAGACCACTTTGAGCAAGGTCGAGAAAGCCGCGACGAGTTACAAACATCTCTCCAATCAGCGCAAGGAGGCGACGCGCGAGGTCGAACGTCTGCGGCGTGAAATTGTTGTCCACGAAAAAGAGGCAGGCGCGCTTGAGAAGTTTTCCGTCAAAGCAGCGGAAGCCGTGAGCCTCACAGCACGCGAAAGTGAGTTAACAGAGCAGCTCGCCCGCCTGCGCGCCCAGATTGAGCACGACGCGAAATTCCATCGTGAAGTCAAAAACGGCCTCTGCCCGATTCTCTCCGAACGCTGCCTGAACATCGGCGAGAATCAGACGCTGGAAGACTATTTCACCGATCAACTGGCGACGAACAGCGCGCAACTGACCACGATGGAGAAGGAGCGTGCCGGGCTGAATGTGGCGGTACGCGAAGCACGCGATGCCGAAAAGCATCTGGGGAGATTAGAAAGCGCACGCAGGCAACTGGCAGCGGAGCGCCAGTTGCTGACAGAGCGCGAGGCCGCACTTGCCAACCTCGACCGCGAGATTGCCGGGCTGACCCATGCGAGCCGCGAGCGCTTGAACGAATTGAAAGCCACGCTCTCAGGCATTGACGGCTCTCTGATTACGGAGCGCGAAGCCTCTTTGCGCTATGCGGAACTCAAGCCGCTCGAACAGCGTCTCTCTGAGATAGAGCAGGAAGGCAAGCGCAAGCGCGACGAGCGTGCAAGCGTCGCTGCCGTAGCAGACGCGCTTCCCGAACTTGAGAAAGATATGCAAGAGGTCGAACAACGGCTGACGGCACTGGGTGATCCGCGCGGGCGCGCTCATGCGCTTCGTCAGGAAGCCGCAAGCGAAGAGCAGCGCAAAGGAGAGTTGGCGGGAGCGATTGCTTCGCAGCGCGCTCTTGAAAATCAGGCGCAGGAGATCATTGGAAAGCTCGCACAATACAGCTCACTGGACAGCCAGTGGGAAGAGGCGCGGCGTGAACGCGACCGCACTGTGAGCGCGCACCGCGAGTATCTTGAAAGTCACGCTCTCGCCGCCAGTTTGCCGTTGCGCCAGGCTGAATTGGAGAAAGCTGAAGACGCGATTGCGCGAGCGGCGCGTGAAGTCGCAGCCGCGCGTGAGGGCTACGATAAGGCTTCGCGCGCTTACAGCCGCGAGCAACACGACGTTGAGCGTGCCGCGCTCGTTGAAGCAAGTAAGCTCGAAGCAGCCACGCGTGCCATGCTGGAAGAAACACGTAAAGGCGAAGCGAGCCTGTCGGCGGAGATTGCGCGTCTACAGGAAGTGCGCGCGGCGATGCGTGAGCAGTTTCGCGAAAGGGAGCGGCTTGAGGAGCTGGACGAAACGACCGAGTTTATCCGCGACACGCTCAAAGCTGCCGGGCCGCTCGTCACCGAAAGCTACCTGTACAACATCTCTCTGGAAGCCAACCAGCTCTTCCGCGAGATTACGGGCGAAGCGGGGCGGGCGCTGCGTTGGTCGCGCGATTACGAAATCATGCTGGAAGAGGAAGGACACGAACGCTCATTCCCGAACCTTTCGGGCGGCGAGCAGATGGCTGCCGCGCTCTCAATTCGCCTCGCGCTCCTGACGCAGCTTTCCGACATCCGGCTCGCCTTTTTCGACGAGCCGACGACCAACATGGATGCCGAGCGGCGCGAGCGTCTCGCCCAGCAAATCGGACAGGTGCAGCACTTCGATCAACTCTTTATCATCTCGCACGACGACACGTTTGAGGAGAACGTCGATCACATCATCCACGTCAAGAGAAAGGATGAGGGCGGAGGGATGAGGGATGAAACAATGGAAATGAGCAACTGAAATGAGCGAGAGTTCTTCACTTCATCCCTCATCCCTCCGCCCTCATCCCTCCCGAAAATCCGTCACGATTTTCTGCGACGGGTCGAGCCTCGGCAACGGGCAGGCGGAGACGCGCGCAGCGGCTGTCGCCCTGCTCGGCTATCGCGGCATCTGGCGCGGCTTCGGCGAATATTTGGGACAGGCGACCAATCAGCAGGCGGAGATTGTCGCCGCCGCGCTGGGGCTGGAAGCTCTGCGCGAGCCTTGTCGCGTGCGGGTTGTCACGGATTCGCGTTATGTCGTCGAAACGATGTCAGGACGTTTTCGTCGCAAGACGAATGCGGACTGGTGGGCGCGGCTGGACAAGGCCGCCGAACGGCACAGCATCAACTGGGAATGGGCGAAAGGTCACGCAGGCCATGTCATTCAGGAAGCCGCAGACCGTGCCGCGCGTGGCATCGCTGCCGCCGGGCGCGTTGACGAGCGTCTCCTCAGAGACGCGATTGATCGCATCGGCGTCATTGAGCCAACAGAATGAATTCAGGAGAGCAAACCCGCCATGCAAGAGAATGTAACTCCCGAGAACGCTGTTCGTGTTGACGAGCCATTGATCTCTGACCTACAGGATTATCGAAGGCAGATTGAAGCCGTGAATTTGGACGCGCGAGATTTGCTTGCGGGATTGAATGAGGCTCAGTTCAACTGGCGTCCTACTCCCGGCCACTGGTCAATCGCGGAATGTCTGGATCATCTCACCGTCACGAACCGCGAACTGATTGAGGGCATCAAAAAGACGATCAACGATGCTCGCTCAAAAGGCTTGACGAGTCGCGGCCCTTTTCGTCACGGCTGGATCGGCAATATGTTCGTGCGCTCAATGGAGCCTCCGGTCAAGATGAAATTCAAAGCGCCGAAAATCTTTAAGCCACGCCCCGATCAATCTCTTGAAGCGACTGCGCGCGATTTCTTCGCGGCGCAAGATGAAGTGCTGCATTTGATCGCGGAGGCGAACGGGGTTAATCTGGCGCGCGCCAAAGTCGCTTCGCCCGTGACCAGGCTGATGAAACTTAGTCTGGGGCAGGTGTTCGGGTTGATTACCACACATGAGCGGAGACATCTCTGGCAGGCGCGGCGAGTCAAAGACGATCCTGTGTTCCCTGCCGCAGAGGCAACCAATTGAATTTGGAATAGCTGAAAATTTTTAACGCTTCTCCCCAAGATTCGCTTTCGCATCGTCTCGCCTTTATAATCATTTTTCCCGATCAAATGAGGCTTTGCCATAAGACCGCATTTTCAAGCCGTCGAAAGTCGTGAATCCAAGTGTTTGTGTCTTCCTCAAAACTAAGCTCGCATCCTCTGTGGCGCAGGCGTTTCACTTTTTCGTGTGGCGTCTGGCTGCTGGCCTGCGGCGTGTTCACCTGTTCTTCCATCCAAGCCCAATCGCGCGGCTGGCTGTGGCAGAACCCTCTGCCGCAGGGCAATGCCATTCACGCGATTCGCTTTGCCAAAGACAAAATGCACGGGTGGGCGGTTGGGGCTGACGGCGCAATCCTCAGCACCGACGATGGCGGTTTTGAATGGCAGATGCAGAAATCGCCAGCACAGACTACGCTCTACGGTTTGTATGTCAAAGATAAGGAGCGCGCAGTGGCGGTCGGCGCGCGCGGCGTCATCCTCATCACGACGAGCGGCGGCAGTAAGTGGAAACTCAAATCTTCGGGCGTGAAGGATCATCTCTACAGCGTGACGTTCGCGCCCAGCGACCCTTCGCGCGGATGGGCTGTCGGAACTTACGGCAGCATCGTCTCAACCACGGATGGCGGCATGACCTGGCGCGCGCAGCAGACGCCCACGCGCACACACCTCTACTCGGTCGCTTTCGCTGATGCGAAAACGGGCGCGGCGGTCGGCGAGCGCGGCACGTTATTGGTCACAAACGATGGCGGCGCAACCTGGAAGCAGTCGCAGTCAGCCCCCGGCGAGCAGCCTTTGACGAGCGTTACCTTTCTTAATCAGAAGCGCGCCTTTGCCGTCGGTTACGGAGGCTTAATCCTCAGAACCGAAGACGGCGGTGCATCATGGTCACAGGCGGAAACGCTGGCGAGCACCGATCTTTTGTCGGTTCACTTTGCGGACGAGCGGCGCGGCTGGGCTGCCGGAGACAAAGGTGTGGTCCTGACGACGGGCGATGGCGGCACGACGTGGTTTCCGGTCAACGTCAGAACCAGTCCCAAGCTCGTGACAATCTATTTCGCGGACATCGAAACCGGGTGGGCTGCGGGAAGTGAAGGTCTGGTGCTGAGGACGGATGACGGTGGCTTGAGCTGGCGGCGTTTGACGGAAGGCGGGCGCGACGACCTGGCAGACATCTTCTTCCTGAACGGCTCAAAGGGCTGGGCGGTCGGCTCGCGCGGGAAGATTCTCTACACGGGTTCGGGCGGTAAGGATTGGATGCCGCAATATTCGGGCACGAACTCGCGCCTCAACGCAGT
This sequence comes from Acidobacteriota bacterium, assembly GCA_032160705.1. Lineage (GTDB taxonomy): Bacteria > Acidobacteriota > Blastocatellia > Pyrinomonadales > Pyrinomonadaceae > QHXM01. The sequence goes on from JAVHVE010000057.1 coordinate 133,910, forward strand.
CTTCTTCCTCAACGAAGCCCGTGGGTGGGCGGTTGGAGAAAAAGGAACTATCTTGCGTTCCACGAGCGGCGGCGTCATTTGGGAGACGATCCAGACGAACATCAAGGAAGACCTCTTTGGTGTGTGCTTCGTCACGCCGGAGCGCGGCTGGGCTGTCGGTTCGCGCGGCACTGTCGTCTACACAGAGGACAGCGGCGAAACATGGCACTATCGTCCGACTAATACATACGCATGGCTCGAAGACGTGAGCTTCACAGACCTGAAGCACGGGCTGGCGGTTGGCTCGCAGGGCACAATACTCAGAACTGATGACGGCGGCGAGACCTGGTCTCTGGTCAATCTGAACGCGAAAGAGTGGCTCTACGATGTCGCGTTCGCAGACGCGCAACGCGGCTATATCGTCGGCGGTGACGGCCTGATTCTCAGAACCGACGACGGCGGCGCGACGTGGAAAGATCAGGAGAGCGGCGTGGGCGGCAATCTCTTCGCCGTTGCGGTCGCCGCGCGTGATGACGTTCTGGTCGCAGGAGATCAGGGGCGCGTTCTGCACACGAAGGATGGCGGCGTGACATGGGAGTTGCAACCAACTATTACGAGTGCGGCACTCTTTGCCGTGGCCTATCGCGGCGGGGTTGACGCCTGGGTCGCGGGTCGCGGCGGCGCAATCCTGCGTCGCACGGGCGACGTGGCCACCGTCAGTATTCCACGCCCGCGACTTCCACCAGCCCTGCGTTCCGCCCCGAAGCTCAAGCCGAACGCGCAACAGACTCCAATAGTTCTCGACGACGGCGACATCCCACGCGCCGTCCCGCCGAACAAGCAGAGGACACCCTAAGAGCAGGAGACAGAAGAAAAGAAAATCAGTAACAGCGGTTCTCCGCCCTATCCCTTCTGACTTCTGTCTCCTGACTTCTGTCTTCTGTTTTTATTCTTCCTTCTGCTTTATCTTAAAATCTTTCGGGACAAATTCTATTGCAATGGGTTCGCCGTCGAATTTGGCGTTGGCTGCTTTCGATGGGCGGAAGGTGACGACGACCGGGTTGGCGGGATTGCGCGCGCCGCAGGTCATCTCGCCGGAAACGTCCGGGGTGAAGGTGGTGAATTGTATGTCGTTGAGGTCAGCCGTTCGCAGTTTGAGCAGGCGCTCGTTAACCTTAACGATGAAGGTCACGCCCTTCGCATCGCATTCAACGCGCACCAGTAAGCCCAAGACCTGCTCTTCGCCCGTTTCAGGTTTCCTGAGCGGGAAGATGGGGGCGGTCTCCGCCAATGATTCTTCCGGCGTCTCTCCCGTCTGCGAGCTTCGGTCTGTCGCGTCTCCCCTGCGCTTGAGGCGCGGCGGTTGTCCGTTAGTGCCGACAACGCCGCTGTTGCTATCAACACCCATCTCGCTTCGCCGCTCTTTGTAACGAGCCATCTGCTCTTCGGTGCGGGTGATGAAATCGAGCATGGATTGAGCGTTGGCGCTGAGTTGCTGATCGGCGCTGCCTGCGCGCACCATTGGCTCCAGAATCCGGCGCGCGCTTTTGAAATCTTCTTTACGCATGTAAAGCTGTGCGAGTAAAAAGCCGATTTGCCCGCTGCCGGGCGAAAGCGCCAGCCCACGTTTGAGCAGCGAGATGGATTCGTCAATCTCTTCGCCTCTCACGAGGTTGACGAAAGCAAGCAGGCGGTAGGATTCAGGAAAGGTCGGCGATAATTCGATAGCCTTTTTGAGTTCGGCGCGCATCTCCTGAGCCGCTTCCGTCGTGTAGCCGGAAACACGATTACCCGCGTCCATACTTTCCAGACTGAGCGCATTGGCATAGTTGTAATGCACCAGATAATTCTGCGAATTGGCGGCGACTGCTTTTTGCAAAAGCGACCTGGCTTCCGAGAATTTGCCCTGTCGGACACGCAGCATCCCCAGCGAAGAGTTGGCGAGCGCCAGATTGGGCTCAAGCTGGAGCGCCTGCTGAAGGCGCGTTTCCGCGCCTTTGTGATCCCCCAGATGCAGCAATAAATCACCTAGATACGCCTGCGCCTCTGCTTCTGTAACGGGAGCAGACTGCATCTCCGTGTCGAATTCCAGTTTTTTGTCGAACGTCGCCCTGGTCATTCTGTAATTACTGCCCTGCACATATTCTTTCAGCTCTTTTTCGAGGACGGCAAAGTCTGTTTGAAAAGCTGTTTTGAAAGCGTCGTCAAGAGGCGCGCCGGACGTGAGCAGATTGAGAAACGCACCCATCTGCGGTTGCCGCTTTCCCTCGTTTCCCTGAATCAGATAATGCACCAGCGCCCAAGACTGCGCGTAAAAGACTCCCCGTTTATCTTTCTCGTTGTAATGCGCGGAACTGTGATCCACGCTCAGGAGTGTGCGCAGCGGCAGCATCTTCTGCTCGCGCAGATAGAGCACGTGATTGGGAATGATCTTGCCGAGAAACGCCTTCCTCTCCTCATCCATATCAAACGTGCTGTAATACTCGGCCAGCCCCTCGTTGAACCAGAGGGGGACATTGCCCAGGGTGTTGTTGAGGAGCAAGTGAACGTATTCGTGGAAGATGACGTTGTAAGGACTTTGGTCGCCGTGTTGCTCAATAGTTAGTGTGATGTAATTGATGTCTGCGCCAGACTGAAAATAGCCGATGGCATAACCTATCTTGAAAGGTCTGTAGGAACTATCGCTCTTGAAAACGACGACAGTGGTCGGAACTGGCGAGTCGAGCTTAGCTTTACTGAACAACCGCGAGAAAACGTCGCGGAACTGTTCGAGCCGCGTCGCCACCTGCCGAATCTCCTTCTCGCTCGCATTGCCGATGAGGAAGAAATTCTTAGACCGGACGCTCGTCCAACTATCTTTGGCCAAGACGGGAGCGACTGCTCCGACGAGCAAAATGAAAACGATTGCCGGGAGGAAAAATGCGCGGCGCTTCATAAAATAGATCTCCAAAAATCGGGGTTGAGAGGTAGAAGGCTTTTAACTCTAGGGGAGTGAACTGCTTTGTCTCACCTCGGACGTGCGCGAAGCTGAGAATGGCGCGGCCTGGGCGTAAAGGTTCAGCTTCAGGGCGAAGAATATACGAACAGGCAGCGAAGAATGTCAAATGCACGGCGTGCGCCTACCCTCCAGCGATAAGCAAAAGCATTCAGGCGCAGAGCGAGGTGCGATTCCTCCAGCGAATCGTCTCTCGCTCTGCGCCTGACAGTCTATCCTCCGATTTCAGGAACTCTCTATTTGATTACTCCTGAATGTCCCTTGACCTCGCCCGCAGGCTCAAAGCGCCCGCCGAGATACTTGGCCAGAAACTCTTCCGCTTTCGCATAGAAGAAGAGACGGTTGGCGGGGCGCGCGAACCCGTGTCCTTCGTCCGTGAAGACGATGTACTCGACGGGCTTATTGGCTTTGCGCATCGCGTCCACAATCTGGTCGCTCTCCTTGATGTTGACGCGCGGATCGTTTGCCCCCTGCGCGATCAAGAGCGGCTTGGTAATCTGGTTGGCCTTGAAGAGAGGCGAGCGTGAATTGAGGAATTCCTCATTGTCGCCCATGCGCTTCGTGAACGTAGCCTTGATCGGCCCCCAGTAAGGCGGAATGGATTTGAGCAGCGTATTAAGATTGCTCGGGCCTACGATGTCTACACCTGCGGCGAACTCTTCGGGCGTGAAGGCCAAACCTGCGAGCGTGGCATAGCCGCCATAAGAGCCGCCGTAAATCGCTACCTTTTTGGGATCGGCGTAACCTTGCTTGATAGCCCAGCTCTTGGCGTCAAGCAGGTCGTCGTGCATCTTTGCTCCCCATTCGCGGTCGCCCGCGTTGAGATAAGCCTTGCCGTACCCGGCAGAGGCGCGGAAGTTGACCTGCAAGACCGCGTAGCCGCGATTGGCCAGCCATTGCGCCTCGCTGTTCAAGCCCCAGGTATCACGCCCCCAAGGGCCTCCATGAACATTCAAGACCATCGGCAGATTTTTCTGCGGAATGCCGACGGGCAGCGTCAGGTAGCCGTAAATGGTCATGCCGTCACGCGCCTGAAAAGAAATGGGCTGCATCCGCGCGAGCGTGTATTTCTCAAGCGCCGGACGGTTGCTAAAGAGCAGCGTGGCTTTTTTGCTTGCGCGGCTATAGGCGTAGTAATAGACCGGGCCGTTATCCATCACGTAAGAGACCAGCCATGTCTTGTCCGCGTAGTCGCGGCTCGTGACGTTGAAATCACCGTCGCGCACTTTGCGCAGCGCATCGAAATCAGCCTTGATTGACTTGTCAAGGATGACCCATTCGCTGCGTGCGCGAATGAAGCGGACGGCTTCTAAATGACGCTTCGTAGGATGCGCCATTGCGCCCGCAACGTCATATTGCTTGTCTTCAGCTACCACCGTTTGTTTGCCCGTGGCGATGTCCACTTCGACGAGTCGTCCTGCATTGGCGTCCACACTGGAGATGAGCCAGAGTTTCTTGTTGTCGGGCGAGAAGCCCGCCACGCCTCCGTTGACTTCGTCAGCGCCCCATTTCATAAAGCTGCGCCAGGGCGATTTGTCATCATCGCGAACGAAAATCTCTGTGCTGCCGTCGGGCAAGACCTTCTGCGCGGCGCGCACTTGCAGGTTATTGTCCACAGCGAAGCTGGCGATGTTGTCCTTGTTCTCCACGATCATCTCGGACTTGCCGGTCTTGAGATCAACGCGAAGGACATCATGGAGTTTCGGGTCGCGGTTGTTGACGGCCACCAAAATCACATCGGGGAATTTCGGATCAACGGCGACGACGCGAGCCTGCACTTTCTCGAAAGGAGTCAGGTCGCGCGTTTCCTTGCTCGTCAGGTCGGTTTGATAAATGTGCCAGTTTTCGTTGCCGCCCTCATCCTGTAAAAAGAGAATGTGCTGGCTGTCCTGTTGCCAGAAATAACTGCGCACGCCGCGCTTCTTGTCAGAGGTGATGACGCGGTCATCCGTTTTCCCGATGGTGCGCACCCAGACGTTGAGCACGCCGTTGTCTGGAGCCAGATAAGCGATCATCTTTCCGTCAGGGGAAAGCTGCGGAGCTGCCTTTTCAGGATTGCCAAAAAGAATGTCGCGCGGGATTAAAGCGGGTAATTCCGCAAATGCTTGCGCCGCAAAGATGAGTAGAAAAATTACGCCTGCCGCCAGACGCCAGTGCCTTTTCATGAGAAAACCTCCGTTATTATAGTGATTTCGTAGCTATCTAAGATTCCACGCCGGAAACTAGAGCGATAAATGAGTAGCCGGTTAAATTTGCCGCCTCTGTAAAAACACGCGACCAGGAGTTTTATTACACAAGAAGAAAAGCAGAAGTCAGGAGTCAGAAGTCAGGAGTCAGAAGTCAGAAGATAAGGCGGAGAACCACTGTTACTGATTTTCTCTTCTTCTGACTCCTGTCTTCTGTCTTCTGTCTCCTGCTTTCGTTTACCCCTGCCCTGCGCTCTCCCAATCCGTGTGAATCGCTCCCAGCTCCGGCTTGTCAACGCGCTCGTAGGTGTGCGCGCCGAAGTAATCGCGCTGTGCCTGCGTGAGATTCTGCGGCAGGCTCATTGTGCGGTAAGAATCGAAATAGGCGAGGCTCGCCGCCATCGCCAAACACGGAACGCCGTGTTGCTGCGCGATGCTGATGCCTGTGCGCCAGGCGCTTTGCGCTCCCTGCATCCATGCCAGGAAGTCTTCGTCCAACAGCAAATTTTTAAGCGCGGGGTCGCGCGTGTAAGCGGTCTTAATCGAATCGAGGAAACGTGCGCGGATGATGCACCCGCCTTTCCAGATGCGCGCCATTTCGCTCAGATTGATGTTCCACTTCCACTCTTGAGAGCCTGCGCGAATCAGATTGAAACCCTGCGCGTAAGAGCAAATCTTCGAGGCATAGAGAGCATCGCGCACGGCATCAATCAATTGTTGCCGCTCGCCCGTCCAGGCCGGAGCTTGTGGCCCTGCAATCACCTTGCTCGCCGCCACGCGCTCCTCTTTCATAGCGGAGATGAAACGCGCTTCGATGGCAGCGTTAATGGTGGGAATCATCACGCTTAAATCAAGCGCGACCTGTGCCGTCCATTTCCCTGTTCCTTTCTGCCCGGCCTTGTCCAGAATCAGATCAACGAGCGGTCGTCCCGTCTCCGCATCATGGACGCGAAATACTTCAGACGTAATCTGGATGAGATAGGAATCAAGGATGCCTTTGTTCCATTCGGCAAAGGTGTCTGCGAGTTCCGCTGCTTCCATGCCGAGCACGCGGCGCAGGATGTCGTAACTCTCGGCGATCAATTGCATGTCACCGTACTCGATGCCGTTATGCACCATCTTGACGAAATGGCCTGCGCCGTCCGGCCCAACGTAGGTCGTACACGCGCCGTCCTCGGTCTTGGCGGAGATGGCTTCCCAGATGGGCTTGATCTCTTCGTAGGCTTCCGGCGCACCGCCCGGCATCAGGCTTGGGCCCCACAGTGCTCCCTCTTCGCCGCCGGAGACGCCGGAGCCGATGAAGCGCAGATTCTCAGCACGAAGCGCGGCCTCGCGTCGTTGCGTGTCTTCAAACCATGAGTTGCCGCCATCAATCAGAATGTCGCCGGGCTCTAGAAATGGCTTGAACTGATCTATCGTCCAGTCAACCGGCGCGCCAGCTTTAATCATCATCATAATCCGGCGCGGACGCTTTAAGGATTTAACGAACTCTTCCGGCGACTTCGTCGGAGTGAAACGCTTGCCCGCGCCCGCGCCCGCCATGAACTCATCAACGGACGAAGCTTCACGATTCCAGATTGCCACCGTGTAGCCGTTGCGTTCCATGTTGAGAGCCAGGTTCAGCCCCATCACACCCAGACCCGCCATGCCGATGTCAGCTTCAGCCATCACTGAAAATCCTCCTGTTTTTTCTCGTCTGCGCTCGGTAGCCCAAGCATATCACGTTTGAAGTTTGATATGCTCTCAACAGGATTAACAAGATGAACGGGATGAAAGCAGATTACAGATGAAAAGAAGGGAATGAACGAACCACGAAATGACACGAACTAGCACGAACACTCCAGCCGTTTCGTGTTTATTCGTGTCCTTTCGTGGTTTGGTTCGTTCTCACTGTTGACGGCTATTCAGTATCAGAGAAACAGCGACAACCTCCCCCTGTCCTACTTGCTCGCAGATAATTATGCCGATGGATGAGACAGCTTTTACTAATATCGAGTCTCAAAGATTAATCTTGAGGCGTTTCAAGGACGCTGACCTTGAGTCGTTTTTAGCCTACCTGAATGATCCACACGTCGCCCGTTTCCAATCGTGGGAGTCTTATACAGAGGAACAGGCGCGAGATGTCATCGAACAGCAAAAGACTCTTCTGCCCGGAATGCCTGGGCAGTGGTTCACCTTCGCCCTTGAGTTGAAAGAGACCGGAGCACTCACCGGCCATGTCGCCTTGAAGATGCAGGAAGATCGGCAGGCGGAGATTGGATTCACCATGGCAAGCGCCTTTCACGGCAAAGGTCTAGCGTTCGAGGCGGTCACCTCTGTGCTCAATTACGCCTTCACGGAGTTGCAGCTTCACCGAGTCACGGCGATTGTGGATTGTGAGAATGAGAGGTCTATTGCCCTGCTCGATAGATTAGGCATGCGAAGAGAAGGACACTTCACCCAGAACATCTGGTTTAAGGGACGCTGGGGCGACGAGTATCTCTACGCCGTCCTGCGAGCGGAATGGCTGGAGAGGCATGTGCCGCAAGTTGCATTCTTACGAATTAGCCCTGAGTTGTGTTGGCGCGCTCTTCAGGTGTGGGAGGACGACGGCGGAAGCGGTGCGTGACGGGGCGGCGGCGACCGATGCCGATAGCGTTCTTTGAAATAATCAAGGTCGGCGGTAGTTGGCGACGCTTAAATTCGTTGGCGGGGGATTCCACACGATTCAAAAGATCATAGACCATCTCGCTGTCATGTCCCGCCGCGATAATCTCTTCGGGCATCGCCTTCTGCTCAAAGTAGAGTTGCAGGATGGGATCAATCTTGTCGTAGGGCGGCAAGGATTGATCGTCAAACTGGCCGGGCGCAAGTTCCGCCGAGGGACGCTTGTCAATAATCTCTCGCGGGATGATCTCGCTCTCGCGGTTGTAGTGACGCGCCAGCGCGTAAACCTCCGTTTTCAGCAAATCGCCGAGCACAGCCAGGCCGCCGTTGGTGTCGCCGTAGAGTGTGCAGTAGCCGAGCGCCAGCTCCGACTTGTTGCCGGTCGAAAGCAGGAGGCGGCCTTCCTTGTTCGAGATGGTCATCAGGATATTGCCGCGCAGGCGCGACTGTAGATTCTCTGCCGCGAGTTCTTCGCCGCCACGCGTGGGCTGCAAAAGATTCAGCTCTTTGGAGAGCGCCGCGAAAGCTGAATTGATCGGATGCTCGATTGTTTTCATGCCGAGGCGTCGCCCCAGCTCAATCGAATCTTCGATGCTGCCACGCGACGAAAACGGCGAAGGCATCATCACCGCCAGCACGTTCTGCGAGCCCAGAGCTTCGCAGGCGAGCGCGGCCACCACTGCCGAATCAATTCCACCTGACAGCCCCAGCACGGCAGTCGTGAAACGGTTCTTGCGCGCATAGTCGTGGATGCCAAGCACGAGCGCCCGGTGAATAGTTTCGATGTCGTCGCCGGGAAGACAATAATCATGCGCCACACCGCAATCGAGATCAACCGTGCCGAAGAACTCTTCAAACGGCGGCGCTTGCAGGATAATCTCGCCCTTGCAATCGGCCACGATGCTTGCGCCATCGAAGATGATGCCGTCGTTGCCGCCGACGAGATTGACGAAGACAATGGGCAGTCCGGCGGCTTTCGCCCTATGTGAAACCATTGAGCAACGCTGCCCCATCTTTCCTTTATTAAAAGGTGAAGCGTTGATTGAAACCAGCACGCTTGCGCCCATCTCGATCAATTCGTCCGCCGGGTCGTGCGCGTACAGTCGCTCTTTCCAGAACGTCTTGTCGTTCCAGAAGTCCTCGCAGATGGCGACGCCCAACTGCGCGTTCCCCATCGGGAACAGGTGGCGCACGCGCGACGGCTCAAAGTATCGCGGGTCGTCGAAGACATCGTATTCGGGCAGCAGCGTTTTGTCGGCAAAGCCGACGAGCTTTTGATTGCGAATGATTGCCGCAGAGTTATAGAGACGGCGTCCCGCTCCCTGTTCGGTCGGGCGCACCGTCCCGACAATCGCGGTCAGACCTTCCGTCGCCTGGATAATTTTTTCAAGCGGTGCGAGGGACGAGCGCGCCACGTCGCGGTCAAGAAACCAGTCGAACGACATGTATCCCTGCACACATGTTTCGGGCAGCACAACTATATCGGAAGCGTCCTGCTTCGCCCGCTCAATGGCGCGCAGGATGCTCGCCGTGTTGCCCGCATAATCGCCGTTGGTCGTGTTGATCTGTCCGATGGTGACGCGCATGATTGCGATTTTATCATTGAATCAATGAATCAATGAATCAATGAACAGATGAGACAATGAATCAATAAATCATTATTCACCTGAAATCCTTGATCAGAATGATGTCAGCGGAACTCGTGCCGCGAGAAATGGCGAACTGCTTACCGTCGCGCGACGTGGCGAAATTATAAATCCGTTCTGTCGTGAATTTGGTCAGTTGTTTGGGAGCGCCCCCTTCAATGGGCTGAGTCCAGAGGTTGGCGACGCCGTCGCGCTCCTCAGAGTAGACGAGCGAGCGACCGTCAGGCGTCCACCGGGGTCTGTCCGCCTTCGGAGAGAGATCGAGCACTTTGACGACTTGCCCGGTCTCAAAAGAGACAAGCGCTGGACGCCATCTCGCAGGGCTCACCTGTTCATCATAGTAGTTACTTAAAATCAATTTTCCGTCCGGCGAAAAGGCCCACGTAGTCAAAGGCTGTTCGCTGACCTGCACAGGCTCGCCGCCGTCTATCGGCACTTTCCACGGCCTCCCATTGCCCGTCCTCCAGGAGACGAAAACCACCCACTGCCCGTCGGGCGAACAGGTCGGGCTGTAATCAGTAGCCTGACCTTGTGTGAGTTGTTTCGGATTGCCGCCGTCTATATCCATTCGCCAGATGTGTGGAACACCACCCGCGCGGTCAGAACTGAAAAAGATGTAACGACCGTCAGGTGAGACTGTGAGGCTGTTTTCAAAGGCGGCGTCTGACGTGAGTTGCTTTTGACCCGTTCCGTCCGCATTCATTATCCAGATGTCTGAATCGTCGCCCGCCTTGGTGACGTAAACCACGCGCCCGTCGGATGTCCAGGAGAGGCCATCCCGCCCGTCGTTTTTACCAGTGGTCAATTTTTTGGCGCGCCCCTCGTCTTCGTTCATTGAAGCAAGCCACACCTTCGCGGAATACTCTTCAACTATCGTGACAATGGTATTGGAGTCCGCCGTCAGGCCAAAGCTTGAAGAGCCATACTGGGTCAAGTCGTTGGTGATTCTGCTGACCGCGCCGTCACCGTATGAGAGCTTCCATATCTGCATAGGGCTTGCCAGTTGCTCCTGCGCGTTCAGGATCAGCCCGCTGCCGTCCTTGAGCCAGAAGAGGCGATAGATTGACCCGTGCCATTGGTAAGAACTAATCGGTCTTTCCGCTCCACCTTCTGCGGGCACTTCAACAACTGTAAAGTTCGTGCCGCCGGTGTCGGTTGCGGCAACGCAGGCTATCACCCTCCCGTCGGGCGACCAGGCTGGTGCGCCGTTGAACCAATCGTTGCCGCCGCGCTTGGCCAGCGTGCGCGGCTCAAGGCTTCCGTCCACATTTGCGACCATCAAAGCGGAGTCGCCGGTTTTTTGATAATCACGGAAGAAGGCGAACTGCTTTCCGTCGGGCGAGAAAGTGATGATGTAGCTGAGGTGCTCAAGAATTTTCTTCGGCTCGCGCCCGCCGATCACAGGCACCTGGTAGAGCGTGCCCAAAGTGCTCTTTTGCCTCTCAAAGAAATTGTAATAGACAAGCTCGCCGTCGGGGGAGAAGACCGTTCCACCAAACGAAGCATCTGCGACGGGCGGAACGATCTCTCGGTCGCTGCCCGTCGAGACCTGCCTGACATGCAGACTCACCTTACCTTCTTTATATAAGCCATAGGCGACGTATTTGCCGTCGGGTGAAATGGAAGCATTAGCGACATCGCCCATCCCGGTGACGAGCCGCGAAATCTTCATCTGCCTGGCATTCGCAACTGTCCTTTCACGGCTGGCGAACCTGTATATCCCGTAGCCCAGACCCGCAAGGATCAAGACCGCGAGGATGAGCACGATGCCCTGCTTGTGGCTTTTGACCTGATTGACGACATACTCTGCGCTTGAGACGTTCGTTGCTTTCGTGCTGACTTCGCCGGAGTGTGCCGTCTGGCGCTCCGCACCTGTGACTGTTGACGGCGCATCCTGACTGATGCGGCTTGATGATGCGCTGCCGGTGTTGCGTAACAGTTCGGGCGCGACGGAGCGTTCAAGCTCTGCTTCCGCATCAACGCGCTGTTTGAGGCGTTGCAGTTTCTTGAGCAGTTCGCGGGCAGTCTGCGTGCGTTCTTCGCGGTCTTTCGTCAATGCTTCCGTCACGACCCATTCGAGGGCTTCGGGCACGCCCTCGACATACGAGGACATCGGCAGCGGCTCTTTTTCCAGAATCGCGACGATGATGTGGCTCGTGGTCGCACCTTCAAACGGCGCGTGCCCGGTCACTATCTCGTAGAGCACGCAGCCCAGACTCCAGAGGTCTGTGCGGGCGTCAACCTCTTTCGCGCTCGCCTGCTCCGGCGACATGTAATTGGCCGTCCCCATCACCGCGCCCGGGTCTGTGTTGACGAGAGCGCGCGTGGCCGCCTCCGTGTCAACGGAAGAAGGCGCGCGGTCAGTGAGCTTGGCGAGTCCGAAGTCCAGAACTTTGACGTAGCCATCCGGCCTGACCATGATGTTCTCAGGCTTGATGTCCCTGTGAACAATGCCAGCCGCATGTGCGGCGGCGAGCGCCGAGGCAACCTGAATCGCCACGTCGAGCACTTCGACGAGTTTCAGCTTGCGGCTCGCGAGCGCGGTGCGGAGTGTCACGCCGTCAACCAGCTCCGTACTGAAAAAGCGCGCGCCGTCCGCCTGCCCGATCTCGTAAACAGTAAGAATGTTCGGGTGATTAAGGGCTGATGCGGCGCGTGCTTCCTGTATGAAACGCTGCATGCGCTTCTCGTCCGCAGCGACCTCCGTGCGGAGGAACTTGAGGGCGACCGGCCTATGCAGTTCCGTGTCGAGCGCGCGATAGACTTCGCCCATCCCGCCCGTTCCGAGCAGCGATTGAATTTCGTAACGCCCGATCCGCGTTCCTGCTTCCATCTTCACATTACTTTACGCATTGCCTGCGCGAACGGTTCTCTCTAGGTCGCTTCGACAGCGCGGACATTCTAAATTGAAAGCCGGGAAAAGCAAGGAGCAAAGAAGGGTTGGTAGAACATGCGGCTCAAGGGCGCGGCCACGAAAAGCGATTGACCGTAATGGCCGCGCCTTCGCAATCCCCTTCATCTTTCATCTTTCCGTCTTGCTTTCCCGTACCCTCCACCGCCCGGCGTTTCAATTCGCACGCAATCGTTTGCTTCCAGATTCCAGCTTCCCTTTGACGCGATTGCTCGCGCGCGGCCATGATGAATGATCGCATCGCGTCCCTTCTGTCCATCCTCTCCGCCATCGAGTCCGTAGGGCGCGAGGCGGCGTCTGTCCGAAAGCAGCGACATCCGCGCAGGCACAAGCGTTTCAATCTCGCGCATGACACCGTCGCCTCCTTTGTGTCTCCCCTTCCCGCCCGAATCCTTGCGAATCCGGTAGGCACGCACGCGCAAGGGGTAAGCGTATTCGAGAGCTTCGGCGGGCGTGTTCAGACTATTGGTCATGTGCGTGTGGACGGCGCTCATTCCATCAAAGCGAGGTCGCGCGCCCATGCCGCCCGCGATTGTTTCGTAGTAAGCGAACTCCGCGCCCGTTCGCGAATCAATTCCGCCGATGGTGAGATTATTCATCGTCCCCTGGCTCGCCGCCGGAATCTTTTGCGGCAATGCCTGATGTAGCGCCTTGAGCAGAACGTCAACGATACGCTGCGACGTTTCGACGTTTCCGCCTGCGACCGATGCAGGATGCGTTGCGTTGACAATCGTGCCCGGCGGCGCGACGACTTCAATCGGCTCCATCAAGCCTGCGCTCGCCGGAACGTCCGCAGAGACCAGACAACGAAAGACATAGGAGACGGCTGAAGATGTGATCGCCTCGACAGCATTGATCGCTCCGGCGACCTGCGGCGCGCTGCCGGTGAAACCGACCTGGGCGCGCTCACCTTTGATGCGGACACGCACGCGAATCCGTACTTCATCAGAGGTGATGCCGTCATCGTCGAGCGCATCTTCAGCCGTGTATTCGCCGTCCGGGATAGAACGAATAGCGCGCCGCATCAGACGCGCCGAGTAAGCAATCAAATGCGCCGCATACTCTCTGGCTTCACGCGCGCCGCGTCGCTCGACAATCTCAAGCAGGCGATTCGCGCCCGTCCGCAAAGACCCAATCTGCGCCTCGAAATCCGCGCGTCGCTCAATCGCCCCGCGCACATTAGCCAGCAGGAGACGCATCATCTCTTCATCAATCACGCCCGCTCGCACAATCCGCACGGGCGGAATCCGCAAACCTTCACCGTAGACATCCGTCGCCAGCCCCATCGAACCGGGGCTGGCTCCGCCTATGTCCGCGTGATGCGCCCGGTTGGCAACGTAGAAGAGAGTAGGCAGTTGGCAGTTGGCAGTTGGCAGTAAAGATGGGGAGCGACGAGCAGCGTTCGTGCTTTTGCTTTTAACTGCCCACTGCCTACTGCCAACTGCCAACTGTTTCCCCCTGCCAACTGCCAACTGCCAACTGCCAACTGCCGTTACCAGCGTCACGTCCGGCAGGTGCGTTCCTCCGGCGAAGGGATCGTTGAGGGCCACCACGTCGCCGGGCGCGAGTTTTATTTCATGAAGCGCGGCGGCGACGGCCATCGGCATTGAGCCGAGATGAACAGGCATGTGATCGCCCTGCGCGATGACGCGCCCGCTTGAGTCAAAGACGGCGCAGGAATAATCGCGCCGCTCCTTGATGTTGGGCGAGAAGGCTGTGCGCCGGAGCGCAATTCCCATCTCTTCGGCGACAGAGGTATAGAGAGCGCGGTAGATTTCCAGCGTCGTCGGGTCGAATCTATCTCTGACGTTTTTCATAATTGCAACTTTAATTTTCAACCACGAAGACACACGAAGCGACACTAAAACTTATTCTTTCTTCGCGTCATTTCGTGTGTCTTCGTGGTTACTTTAATCGCTTCCCGCTCATGGCTCAATCATTAGATTGCCGTCTTCATCCACAATGGCGCGCGCGCCTAACGGGACAAGCGTCGTCGCGGAATATTCCGTCACGATGCAGGGAGAGCGTAGCCGCGCGCCCGGATTGAGATGATCGCGGACATAAATTCCGGCGCGCACAAGCCCTTCTGCGAAATGAACCATCTTGTATTCGCGAGGCTCGGCAGTGATCTTCCTGCGAGGCGCGCGGCGGGCGTGTTCCGCTTTTAATTTTTTCACGATGCCGGTGGAGCGCAGCCGCGCGCTGACGATCTCGACCTTGTTCTTGCCTTGCGCGTAGCCATAACGCGCCAGGTGAGCGCGATGAAAAGCCTCCGCAATGTCGCTCCGGCTCCATTTGATTTCCAGCTCAAACGACTGTCCCTGATAACGCACGGCGAGCAATCTTTCATGACGCTGCTCGGACTGCTTGAACCCTTCACGAAGAAGCGCTGCGCGCGCTTCTCGTTCCATCTCACGAAACGCCCTTTCGATTTTCGCGTCAGTTTCTTTCGACGCCTCCAGCATCAGCGTCCGGCTCCAATCTTTCACCACGTCCGAAGCGAGAGAGCCCAGAGCCGAGAGCGCGCCGGGAGATGCAGGCGCGATGACGCGCGGGATGGAAAGAGCGCGTGCCAGTTCGACGGCATGCAACCCGCCCGCACCGCCGAACGAAAGAAGCGCAAACTCGCGCGGGTCGTAGCCACGCTCGACGGAGATAACGCGCAACGCGCGTTCCATATTCGTGTTGACTACGCGAATGACGCCGAGCGCACTTTCCCTGACACTCACGCGCCGCCCCGCCGCCACGCTCATCTCATGCGCCAGCTTACTCAGAGCATCGCTGGCTCTCCGCTCGTCCAGCTTGAACTCTCCGCCGAGCAGCCCCGCTCCGCCGAAGCGTCCAAGCACGAGGTTGGCGTCTGTGACCGTCGGCTGTGTCCCTTGCCCGTAAGCTGCTGGCCCAGGACGAGCGCCCGCCGATTCCGGCCCGACCCGCAAGCTACCTCCTTCATCCACGCGCGCGATTGAGCCGCCGCCAGCCCCGACCGTGTGAATGTCCATCATGTTCACCGCCACGGGCAGCCCGGCCACGTGCGCTTCGTTCGTCATCCGCATCCCCTGAGAGTCGCAGAGCGCAACGTCGGTAGACGTGCCGCCCATGTCGAACGTGATAATGTTTTGAACTCCGCACGAGCGCGCAACACCCAGCGCGCCGACCACACCACCCGCCGGGCCTGACAGAATCGTCCGCACGGGCTCTCTGGCGGCCACACTGGCAGAGATACTGCCGCCGGAAGACTGCATTACACGCAAACGGCGCGCGTAGGCTTTAAGGCGATTGAGATACGCGCCCATCAAAGGTTGCAGGTAAGCGTTAATCGTGACGGTCGAAGTGCGCTCGTATTCACGATACTCTGGGAGAATCTTGTGCGAAACGGAGAGCGGAACGTTGAGCGCAGCAAGCGCCCTAATGATGCGCCGCTCGTGCTCAGGCCGGACAAAGGAGAAAAGCAAGCAGACGGCGATTGACTCGACTCGCGCCCTTTTCAATTTTCTGACGAGCGATTGAAGAGAGCGCTCATTCAATTCTTCAAGCACTTCGCCGTTAGCCGCGACGCGCTCGCGCACCCCAAAGCGCAAATTGTCGGGCACAAGGGGCAGAGGCCGCACGGCGTTCAGGTCGTAGAGGCCGGGTCGCGCCTGTCTCCCGATGGCGAGCACGTCTTCAAATCCTGCGGTTGTGACGAGCGCCGTCTTTGCGCCGCGTCTTTCAAGGAGCGCGTTTGTCCCGACGGTCGTGCCATGAATAATCTCTATGTCGCTGAAGGCAGCGCCCGTTAAATCGCAGATGCGGCGCAGGCCATCTATGATCGCCTCAGACGGATCGGCTGGCGTCGAAGCAATCTTGAAGACGCGCGAACCATCTTCCGTCTGAAAGACGAAATCCGTGAACGTGCCCCCGGTGTCCACGCCGACCCGCACGCGCCCCACTCTTTTTCCCATTCGCTTCATCTTGAGATTGCCGGATAATATGACACTCAAACGCTTTTCGCACCTTTTTAGCAGTAGGCAGTAGGCAGTGGGCAGAAAAAGAAAGAAGGCAGTAAAGACATGGCGCGTCTCTACTGCCTTTTGTTTTAACTGCCAACTGCCCACTGCCTACTGCCTACTGCTCTCCATCCTGCCGCTTCGGTGTGAGTGGCGAGCGGCGTCCAGCACAAGCTGCGTGCGGTATCCATCCTCGAAATCGGCAGCGCCTTCGATTGTGTTGCGCCCCTCAGAGAGAGCGGCGACGATGGCGCGCGCGAAAAGCGTAAAGCCGCGCGACCATCCACCCTCGCGCATGCCCGTCGCAAGTATGCCGCGTTCAGTCTCAACGCGCGTCCAGTCGCCTGCGCCTGTCTCAGCGCGCCAGAGTTCCCCGCTCTCTTCGATCCTCAGCGCACCCTTCGAGCCGAAGATTTCCAGACGATGTTCGGGGCGTCCCTGCTCAACGACCGAGAGCGAGGCCGTTGCGGTTGCGCCTCTCGTCAAATCACTATCTGCGAAACGCAGGATGAGATTCGCTTCATCATCCGTCGTCACGCGGCGCATTTCACCTGTGCGCTCGTCTGCGCGCTCCGCGATGTGCGTGGCAAGCCTACAGAAGACCTGCGAGATTTCCGTGCCGAGCAGCCAGCGAAAACCGTCAACGGCGTGCGAGCCGATAGCGCCGAGCGCGCCGCCGCCACTGCTCTCGTCTGACCACCAGTCCCACTTGCGCTCCGGCGAGACTCTCGAATCGGCACGGAAAATTAACCTGGCGTGATGAATGTTGCCGATCTCACGATCACGCAGCAGTGCGCGTGCCTTCAATCTTCCGGGAAGAAAACGCAGCTCGTGGTCTATCAACGCGAGCACTCCCTTTTCATCTGCGCGACGGCGCATCGCATCTGCTTCCTCCGCATTCATCGCCATCGGCTTTTCGCACAGCACGGCTTTACCCGCATCGAGCGCGGCCAGCGCCATCTCCATGTGCGTCACCGGCGGCGTCACGATGCTGACTAAATCCACGTCGTCGCGCGCGATGACCTCACGCCAATCATCCGCCACATGCTCAATGTCGAACTCACGCGCCACACGCTCGGCGTTCTCCCGATGCCCGCTCGCAATCGCCACGACGCGCGCTCCTTCACAAGCACGAAAGCCAGGTATCTGCGTCGTGCGGGCAAAACCTGAACCGATGATGCCGATGCCAATGAAATCTTTTTGGGTCAATTGATGCCTCTCTTTCCAACAGCACAGAACAATCGAAAGGGCGATCAACGGATCGCCCTTTCATTCAATGATGCCCTCGCCCTGACTTGAACAGGGAACCAACGGATTATGCCTACCAGCTACGCCTTTCGCCGCCTTTGATGGTGTAATAACTCAAAGTTTGTGGTCTGGACTTTCTCTTCGCTTTACGCGCCTGCCGTTAAGTCTCTACACCTTTCTCGCCTAACGCGAGACTTGGCTCGGGATTACCTTGTGGTTTTCACCCTTTAGGCTTCCCCGAATTTGACAGGTTCTACAAGCATACCTGAAAACAAAACCGAGCTTTGTTATGTGATACACTTGCAACCCACTTCGGAAAATCATATGGAAAGAGCCTGCATCGTTTGCCAAGCAAGTCTTACGGGCCGACAAGCAAAGTTTTGCTCGCTGGGCTGCAAGAACGCTTGGACTAACAACAAGCATCAGAATTAGATCTCTCAGCAACAGCGTGGACGGCGAAGAAGGCAGCTTCTAATACAAGAAAAAGGAAGCCGCTGCGAGCGCTGCGGATATATCAAAAATCAAGCTGCGCTGGCCTTTCACCATCTTGACGCGTCAATCAAGTACTTTCCGCTTGACCTTAGAAGTTGCTCCAATACATCTTGGGAAACACTTCTCAAAGAAGCCCGGAAGTGCCAACTTCTCTGCCTAAACTGTCACGCGGAAATTCATAATCCTGATTTTTCCACTTAGAGTTTTCAAAGATTGAGTCCGCTGCTCTAACCATTGAGCTACGAGGGCATACGAATTAAGTGCGACGAGAGGGATTATATGGGTCGGCGCGTGTGGTCGCAAGCGGGCGCTGTTGGATGATGGAAAGTTGAAACGATGAGACGACTCAAGGTGATGAATCTGCTTCCTTCTTTTTAAGAAGCGTCATCACCATCGCAATTGAGGCGAGGATCAATGCGATGCCGCCGATGCTGGAGATCATCGCCCAGAGGCGACTGCTTTTCGCCGCAGAGAGCGTCTCGTTGCCTGATTGCTCAAGCTGCTGGCCTTCCTCAATCAATGTGTTCACTTCGGGCGTGCCTTTGACCGTGTCAGATTGGTCGTACAATTGCAAAGCTCTCTGACTGAAGACGCATCCCTGCGCCTGCCTGCGTGACGGCCAGCACTCTCAAATTTCTCTTCATGATGACAGCACGGATTCGGCTTGACGCAAATGCCTCGCTTCATGAATCCCGATGAAGGCCAGCCATTGATAAAAGTTGAGCGGGCCGAAGGCCGGATGCGGGTAAGTGACGGTTGACAGGTCTGTCGCTTCGATGCGCGGGCGAAGGGCGCGCAATTCCTCACGCGAGCGCCGCATCTTGGCGAGCGAACTGGCGAGCGAAGCGTTGCCGCTCGGACGCACAGCTTCCGGCGCGATGTACTTTTCACCGCGCGCGCTCTCGATAAACTCGTCGAGTGATAAAGGTTTAATCTCGGCAGGCGCATCCGTGACACGCGCGCCCGCACTTTCGGCTTTCGTCAGCATCACGGCCATCATCCGCAGCAGCCTGTCTTCTATCAGAGCCAGATGCTCGACAATTTCCGTGGCCGTCCAGGCATTCGGGTCAGGTCGAGCGTTCGCCTGTTCCTCCGTTAAGCCTTCGACACGGCTGTAGAGTCGCTCGCGCGTCTTGTCTATCTCTTCAATAATCTGGGCGACGCTCGTGTAGGTCATCGGTGATTTCACTCCTCTTATCAAGAATTTTTCAACGCGTCGCCTGGATGCTCAAGCTTAATCTGTGCCATCTTTGAAAAGTAACCACCGGCTCGGTTGAATAAATACGGATGTAGGCCGTCTGGATGAAAAGAGTTTTATCCTCCGGCCAGATGAGGCGCACAATCGGATTGAATGAAACGGGTGCGCCGCTCGTCTGCGGCGCTGCGGCTGATGCGGCCTCGCCCGATTTGCCAGCCGTTTTCTCACTCGTCTTATTCTTCGACTCCAGATTCTTTTCGTCGTAATCAGCCGAAGCCTTGAGCAGGGGATCGCGCAGAGGGATGCTGGCCTGTGTCGGCTCATTGCCGACGGCGTCATAGATTTTCACTTCAGTCTCAAAGCCCGCAGCGACTTTCGAGGAATCGGGCGACCAGACAGGCCCGGCTTCAGTCAATCCGTCATCGAGCAGACGCTCGCGCCCATCTGTTTCAACGAGACGTGGACGCCCGGCGGGCAGCTTGCTCTCCCTCTCTCGCACTTCCCACTCGTCTTCACGGCACGCCAGCGCAACGAGCGCGTGATTGTCCGGCGACCAGGCGAGATAAAAATAGATCAGGCCGTTGCGCGTCGTCAGCGGCCTCATCTCGAAGCCGTCTCGGTTACAGATATAGATTTGTTCCGTGTCGAAGACGGCGACAGGCCCAAACTGAGGAGCAACGGACGGAGCAGGCTGCGGTATGTCGGGACTTGTTTCCGGGATCATTTCGGGCGGCGTCTGCGGCGTCTGGCTCTTGCGCCCGATGAAAGCGATATAATTGCCGTCAGGCGACCAGGCAACCATCGGGGCAAACGCACCCGACAGTTCGGTCGGCGTCAGGTTGCGCAGGAATTTTCCTTCAGCCGAATACATATCAATCCGAAACTCGCCCTCCTGCGTCTCGCCCGTGTCATAGAGCGCCAGAGCGCGCATGCCATCCGGCGAGACCACCGTGCGTAAGAGACGGTCGTCCTTACGCCGCAGATCAAAGTCGTCTTCAATGGGTTTGAGTTTCGTTCCTTCCTCGATGCTCGCGCCGGGTGGCGCAGCCGTGTCCGGCGCGAAGCTGTAAGCCAGGCGCGCCGCCCCGACATCACGCAGGGTATTCGGGCGCGCACTTCCCTTCTCCCCGCTTTGACGGCACGCGGTTGCGACGAGAAGCAAGAGCAGTAGGCAGAAAGTAGTTGGCAGTAGGCAGTGGGCAGTTGGCAGTACAGAGCAGGCACGAGATGCAGCGTTCGTGCTTTTGCTTTTAACTGCCCGCTGCCCACTGCCTACTGCCAACTGTTTTTTTGACTGACGGCTCATTTGAAGGGCTGATGATAGGAAGGCGTGCGCGCGATTGTCAACGAGGCGGGGATTGAAGCGGTAGTGGGGTGCACGCAGGTTACAATCGAGGGACTGGATTGCCGTCTGCGTACCGGGGGTGCACGCGGTGGCTGTTCGGTGTGACGGCCTGCACTCGCGGCCTTGTCTTGCGTGGGAGGCTTGGCGGTTCGGCGAGCTTGAAAGTGCCGGGAATGTCGCCCATGATGTCGTTTCCGAGCGTCGGGTCGAGCACGAGCAGAGCGCGCATGGTGCTGCGCGGGCTAAGATGCGCGTCGTCGGTTCCATCTTCCTCAACGCAGTTGTGCTCGATGGCGCGCGCCAGCCTGCGCGCCAATGTCTCCCTGCCCGGCGTGCGTGCGATGTAGGCGCGCGCGACCATCGCGCCCACCAAATCACAGGTCAACTCTTCAGGACGACGACCCGTAATCCGCATGCCTGTCAGGTTCGCCGCGCGCCGCCCGACGAGGCGGAACAGAGGATGAAGAGAATCCTCACGACCATCAGCGATGTGTGTCAACTCGTGGGCGAGCACGCTAACCATGCCTTCGTCTGATTGCAAACCCGCGAGAAAAATCGTGCCGAAGAAGATCGAGCGCGGACTGCTGAGCATGACCGAGGCATTGTCGCGCAGCTCGACATCGGGCTCGATTTTGTTGACGGCCAGAACGCGCTGGGTGGCGGCGCGGATTCTCGCTTCTTCGATGTTGTATTCGCTGGAAAGATCGCGGAGCGATGCGACGACCAAATCACGCGCCTGCGACAGCAGACGCTCGGCACGCCTGAGACCGGCGACGGCATCTGGATGAGCAAGGGGGAGCGAAGGTCGCGTCTGCATCACGTCAATGGGCACGCTCCCCAGCGGATCGCTCGCGCGTTCCTGGCAGACTGCGCTCATCGCCCGCTCAACGATGTCTGTCTCCCCATCCGGCGTAACTTCGCGCGGCTGGCTGGGCGGCGGGCTGCCACCCTTCCAGGGACTTTCGTCCTGCGCGAACGCGACCGAAGAATTTGCCGTTGCATTGGCAAAGAGCAGCGCAGCCACTATGACGAGCGCCGCGCTCCTGAACCACCGCCGGAGATTAACGTACCGAGACTTCATCACGAGAGAAGTATAAACGAAGGAGACAGGAGACAGAAGTCAGAATACAGAAGGGATAAGGCGGAGAGCCGCTGTTACAGATTTTCTTTTCTCTTGTCTCCTGACTTCTGACTTCTGTCTTCTTCTTCTGTCTCCTGCTTCGTCATCTATTTTTCCAGGTTGGTTTGCGTTTTTGCATGAAGGCGTTGATGCCCTCGTGCGCGTCTTCGGTCTTCATCAATTCGTTCAAGTATAAATCTTCGACGCGCCGCAAAGCCTCTTCAAAAGAAGCGCCGCGCGCCAGATCAATCGCACGCTTGGTCGCTTCCAGCGCAGTGGCGGAAAGTTCACGCAATTTGACGAGCAGTTCCTGCGTCTTTTGCCCTAGCTCTGCGTGGGGTACGACCGCATTGACCAGACCGAGCCGCAAGGCTTCCGTTGCGTCAATCAATTCGCCCGTCAGCATCAACTCGCGCGCTCGCTTGTCGCCGATGATGCGCGGCAAGAGCACTGCGGCAACCGGCGGAAAAACTCCGAGCTTGATTTCCGGCTGCCCGAAGCGCGACCTCTCCGATGCAATCACGATGTCGCAGCCCGCGACAAGTTCGCACCCGCCACCGAGCGCCGCGCCATCAACGATGGCAATAACGGGTTTGCCCACCTGTTCGAGCGCGCGAAAGATTCCATGAAACGAATCCAGCATCTGGTAGATGGTCTCTGCGGCGTGCTCTTCGACCGCAACGCCCGCACTGAAAGCGCGTGCGTCAGCCCCGGCCTCGAACACGATGGCCACCATCTCGCGCTCCGTTGCGCACTCGTTGATGGCCGCACCTATCTCGCGCATCATCGCGATATTGAAAATGTTGAGCGGCGGACGCGCGAACGTAACTCGCCCGACGCGCTCTTCAATGACGAATTTGATATTTTGGTATTTATCCATAAAAACCGTGACAGGTGACAGGTGACAAGTGACAGGAAAGAACAAGGCTTTAATCTTGTCACCTGTCACTTGTCACGGTTTACGGCTTTCCTGCTCCTATCCATGCTTTATACAGCCGTGTCTGCTCAGGCGTCGGCTGTTTGACGGGTAGGATGCGATAATCTGTGGCGACACGGCTACCTAGTTTGATGGCGAAGACGCGTAAGTCGTCGTCGCGGAAGAGAGTCAGGTTGATGGTGTCGCCGGGACGTTTATCCGCCAGTCGTGCCAGAAACAATTGTTGATTGACGCGCATGCCATCCAGCGCCACGATCTGATCGCCTGCGTTCAAGCCCTGATCGTAGGCAGCCGAGCCGCTGAACACCCGCCTGACCATCAAGCGGTCGCCTTCCTGAGCAACGTCTGCTCCGAACTCTGGTCTTTCGGCTGGCGGCTTTCCCGCATCGGCAGCGCCGAGCTGGAGGCCGACCGCGCCGAGGCTCGCGTTGTAATCAAGCTCCTCGCGCCCGCGCACGTAGCGCGAGAAAAAGTTTTCCAGGCTCGCTCCTGCCATCCGCTCTGCGGCGCGCTGGAAATCTTCGGGCGTGTAGTTGCGATTCTTCTTGTAAAACTCCGCGTAGAGATACCGCATCACGTCGTCCAGAGATTTTGCGCCGTTCGACAATCGTCGTATTTCCAGATCGAGCAGCAGGCCGAGCAAATGCCCTTTGTCATAATAAGAGATTTGCGAGTTGATGGAATTTTCATCCTGCCGGTAATACTTGATCCAGGCGTCAAAGCTCGCTTCCTCCACACTCATCTCAAAGCGTCCCGGCCTGCTCTGCACGGACTCAATACTGCCGGAGAGCCTGCCGAGGTATTCATCTTCCTTGATAAAACCGGCGCGCCGGAGCATCAGCAGACCGTAATAGTCCGTGATGCCTTCGGCCACCCACAGCAGCTTGGTGTAGTTCTCCTTTGTATAGTCGAATGGGCCGAGCGCGTCCGGGCGAATTCGCTTGACGTTCCAGAGGTGAAAAAACTCGTGGCTGACGAGCGAGAGGAAACCGCCCTGCGTAGAATCCGGGCGAAAACTATGACGCTCGACAATCATCGAGACGGAATTGCGATGCTCAAGACCGCCATCCGGCCTCGTGTACGCGTGCAGGATAAAGGTGTAATCGCGATAGGGAATGTCGCCCATCATCTGAACTTGCGTCTCGACGAGTTTTTGCACATCGCGGCGCATGCGCTCCGTATCATAATTGCCTTCGCCGTCAATGACGATGCGATGCGGCACACCTTGCACCTCAAACGAGACGGTCTTGAACAGTCCGACCTCGACAGGTGAATCATAAAGCTCATCGAAATTTTCCGCGCGGAAAGTGTTCAATTGTCCGGGCACGGCGGGTAGCCCCGTCGCCACTTTCCAATCGCCGAAGGGGACGACGCGGAGAGTTGCAGGGGCGCTCAATCTCCCTTCCGGGTACATCAGCACCGCGACGTTGTTCCAATAGGCGTGACGGTCGTTCAAATCGTTGGTTCGCACCGACAGCTCATTGGCATAGACTTGATAGGTGACGCGCAACTCCTTCGCGCCGCCGGTCTCGACACGCCAGGTGTTCTTATTCGTTTTCTGCCAGCGAAGCGCGCCCCCTTGCGCGTCACTTGCGGCGAAATCCTGCACGTGGCGCTCAAACTCGCGGATGAGATAAGAACCGGGCGACCAGACGGGCATCACCAGGTTGAGCTGCGCCGGGAGTCGCGCTGCCCTGAGATGTATCTCCACCTCCAGCAGGTGCGTGTGCGGCTTCGACATCGAGACAGTGAAATTGATTTCAGGCGGCGCGCCCGCGCGGCTGTCCTGCGCGATAGCAGGGGCAGCGAGAAGAAAAGCGAGAAGAGCCAATCCAACAGCGCGATAGCATAGCCGACGCATAGTATTTGCAGTATCCTTAATATTCGATTTAGGGGGAGTCTAATCTTACTAGAAGTCAGGGAAAAGCAGAATTCAGGAGTCAGTAAAAGCAGAATACAGAAGACAGCAGTCAGAAGTCAGAATAAATCTGCGGAGAACCGCTGTTACAGATTTCCTGTCTCCTGTCTCCTGGATTCTGTCTCCTGCTTTTCGGAGGGGCGATGGCTGTAGTTACCTGTTTGAGTTGTGGGACGAAGAATCGTGTTGACGAAGGAGCGGTGGCGCATCGCCAGCCCGTGTGCGGAAGATGCGGGGCGGCGCTTGATGTCACGGCCAGCGCCGAGGCTGCGGGCAAACCGCGCACGGTGACGGACGCAACGTTTGAGCAGGAAGTGTTACAGACGCGCGGCGTTCCTGTCCTGCTCGATTGCTGGGCTGAGTGGTGTGGGCCGTGCCGGATGATTGCGCCTGTGCTGGACGAGTTGGCAGCAGAAGCGCGCGGTCGCTACCTGATAACCAAGCTCAACGTTGACGAAAACCCGCGCACGGCGGCACGCTTCAACGTCCGCAGCATCCCGACCATGCTCATCTTCAAAGACGGCACGCTCGTTGATCGCATCGTCGGCGCTCAGCCCAAAGCAGCCATCGCTGCCAAGCTCAAGTAAGAAGTGGACAGGATTAACAGGATTATCAAGATTAAGGCAATCGGATAAGTCAGTGCAACTTGAGTGTTCTTCTCTTTATCCTGTCTATCTTGTTAATCCTGTCTATTCTTGTCTTCCTCGGTTTTGTCAGCGACTCTTAATATGACATTATTCCTCAAAGCTCAGTAGAGAGTAGAAAGAGGTCGGGCATGTTTAGAAAACTGGTTACCACTACGCCAACGTGGATTACTTTGCCGCTGCGCCTGAGCGCGGGCTTGCTGTTTACGGTACACGGCGCGGAGAAAGTGTTTGGCATACGCGGAGGCCCGGGGCTATCCATCTGGATGGCGACGGAAGCGGCGGCTTCGGGACTGCGCCCTGCGTGGCTCTGGCTCGGCGCGGCAGCATTCTTTGAGTTGATTGGCGGTATCCTGATTCTGACCGGATTCCTGACGCGACTCGGCGCTCTGCTTGTCATCCCTATTATGCTCGTCGCCATCTACGGCGGAATAGCCGGTGCGGAAGGGACGATTCCGCTCCCGCGAATCGGCTACCCGCTCGCCATGCTAGGCGCGGCCATCGCACTCTTAATCGCAGGCGGCGGACGCGCCTCCGTAGACGAATCCATCGCAAGGTCGCGCCGCTGGAGGTAAAAAAAAGGATGAGGGATGAGGGATGAAGAAAGTCAGAATACAGAAGACAGAATTCAGAATCCAGAATAATAAGGCGGCAACCTGCTTTTGTTTTTATTCTGACTTCTGTCTTCTGTATTCTGACTCCTGCTTTTCATCCCTCATCCCTCATCCCTCATCCCTGTTCTTATGAAACGCTCTCCGCTCTTCGTCATCTTCATCACGGTCTTCATTGACCTCATCGGCTTTGGCATCGTCATTCCGGTGCTGCCGTTCTATGTCGAGGGAACAAAGTTCAATGCCAGCCCGAGCACGGTCGGGTTGCTCTTCGCTTCCTACTCGATCATGCAGCTCATCTTCACGCCGATTCTGGGGAGGCTCTCGGACAGGTATGGCAGACGGCCTATCCTGCTCGTGAGTCTCATCGGGACAGGTGTGGGGTTTCTCATTCTCGGTTTTGCCACGACCCTGTGGATGCTCTTTGCAGGCCGAATTATTGATGGCATTTCAGGCGGCAACATCTCGACGGCGCAGGCTTACATCGCCGACATCACCACACCCGAAAATCGCGCGAAGGGGATGGGTTTGATTGGCGCGGCGTTTGGCCTCGGATTTGTTTTCGGCCCGGCCATCGGCGGAGTCCTGAGCCGCTGGGGAATCAACGTTCCTTTCCTCTTTGCCGCCGGACTCGCTTTCGCTAACGCCCTGCTGCTCTACTTTGTTTTGCCCGAAACCGTGACGCCCGATCATCCTGCGCGCGCTTCCGCCGCGACGGGGCGATGGTCGCAACTGGCACGAGCGCTCAAGCAATCGAGGCTCGCGTTCATCCTGCTCATCTATTTTCTGTTCGTCGTCGCCTTCTCGATCATGACGACCACGTTCGGGCTGTTCACGATGTACCGCTTCGGTTATGACGCGCACGACACGGGCTGGCTCTTCGTCTTCGTCGGCGTCATCGGGGCGATTATTCAGGGCGGGTTAATCGGGCGCCTTGTGAAGCGTTTCGGCGAATTGCCGCTGGTGGTGGTGGGTGCGCTCCTCTTCGCTGCTTCCCTTTTTGCCATTCCGTTTACAGGGCCGCGCACAGGTCTTTTGACGCTGCTCGCAGTCGGCGGAACTTTCGCGGTCGGCAATTCGCTTTCGACTCCGGCTCTGACAGGTCTGGCCTCCAAGAGTGTCGGGCGAGGCGAACAGGGCGGAGTGCTCGGTGTGACGCAATCGGTGGCGAGTTTGTCGCGCACCATCGGCCCGCTCATTGCCGCCGGTTTAATCGCGAGCGCGCCGACCATCGGCTACGATCAGAAGCTGCACGGGATGAGCGATCATAGCCTGCGAGTCACGTTCTGGACTGCCGCCGCCATCATGTTCGCAGCCTTCCTGCTCGCTATTTACTTTACACGCGCCTATGCAACCGCCTACGAAATCAGCAGTCCCATCTCGGAGCCGATTGAAGGGTGAGCCCCGGCAGGGGCGGCATATCAAACTGACGTTATTTACTTCTCCCCTGATGCTTCCGCCGACGCGTGGTCTTATCTTTTTCGGTCAACTTCTCTAACTCGTGATGGGCACAATTAAGGCGCAGGCGTTTGGGATGTGACAGATCAAGTTTGTCCCAGGAGACCTTGAAGCCCGCATTTTCCTTTGCGCCGAAGAAACCGAGCAGGGCGCGAGCCACGCCTCTAACTGAGAGACGGTGGAGCAGCGCGCCACCGCCGATCCAGTATTCCTGCACGACCCACTCATTGTCTTGCCGAACGGCGATGACCTCTTCCAGGCGTCCGACCCGCTTGCCTTTCGCGTCGAACACTTTGTGGCCGAGCAGTCTTTCGATGTGAACCTCACGATTTGCCATTATCCAGACCCCGGTATGCGCCCGATGATTTTCTTATTCAGCCATTTCTCCCAATCCATCACAGGCGTCTCATCCACGTCTATATCCACCTCAACATCTATTCCGTAATCACGCACCTTGTCCCAGGGAATGCGAAAGGGTTTGCCATGTCGCACGCCCCACTTGCGCCCTATCCTTTCGGCGAGTTTTCCTAATCGTGTGGAGAAACGGTGCGCCACTGTGTTGAGACCTGTTTCCAGATAAGCCAGGCGCGGCGGCTTGTCCTTGCGTAAGATGATGACTATCCCGTCAACTTTTCCCATCGGACGCTTCTTGCGATCAACGAGCTGATCGTCAAGCACGTCGCAGATTAAGTGTATCTTCTTCAAAGTCAACCTCCGAAGATTTCGAGCGGAATGGCGACGACCGCCAGCACAAACGTCAGCACAATAATCAGGATCACCACGCTGTTGCTGATGATGCCGTTGCGATGCTCGCCCATGTAATGCTCATCGTTCATCAAGATGAGGAACGGCAGGATGACGAGCGGCAGCACAACCGCCGTCAGCGCCATCGAAAAGATGGTCAGCGTCAAAGGGTCAATCCCTGCGACCATCAACAACGACGAGGCAAAGATAAAAATCGTGTAAGTCATGCTGAAGCGCGCGTCCTCTTTCGGGTGCTGGTTCTCTCCCCAGTTCCAGCCGAGAGCCTGCGCCACCACATACGCCTGGTCGAGGCCGACCTCCAGCGCCGCGCCAAAGCAAGCGATGCCGAGCGAGGCCGCGAAGAGAATGAATCCCCAGTAGCCGAAGGGCTCCGTCAAAATCATCGCCGCCTGCTCGTAGTTGTCCACCATGATGCCGCGAGGCGAGAGCACGAGCGCCGCGACAATCAGCACGCCGAGCGAAACGAAACTGCCGAAGCTCATGCCGAGCGCCGACACGGCGCGATTGACGCCCAGATAACTCTTATCCCATTTGTCTTCGATAGTGCCCGACGAGTAGAAGTAAAAAAGGTATGGGCTAATCAGCGCGCCGAGGATGGCGACTGCGATAAACCAGTAATTGGCATGGTCGTGTGCGGGCAGGCTTGGCATGAACCCTGTGGCGACTTCTCGCCACGGCGGATGAAGCACAAAAACGGCGACGACGAAGCAGAGCGTGATGAGGCCGAAAAGGGAAGTGCCTTTCTCGATGATGCTGAACGTGCCCCGCCAGAGCAGCAGCCAGAGCACAAAGGCGACGGGCAGCGCCCACCAGCGAAAGCTGATCCCCGTGACGAGTTGCAGCGCGAGACAGACGCCCCCGATTTCTGCCGCCAGCACCAGGAAATCAACTATTATTTCCGCGACAAACGGGACGAGATAAAAGTTGACGCCGAAACGCTCGCGTAAGGCGTCAACCAGCGTGTGCTTGCTGACAGCGGCCAGACGCCCTGACATCTCGACCAGAAAGATGACGCAGATAGTGCCGAGCGCGACGACCCAGATCAGTTGAAACTTGAAAGCAGCTCCGGCCTGCACAGCCGTCGCGATAGCTCCGACATCCAGAAAGCCGCCAATGCTGGTGACAATGCCGAGCGTAATCTCCAGCATTTTGTTCCTCAAGGCTGCGCACCTCCGCTTCCAGCCAGGGCTTTAATCTTTTGTTCTCCCGCCTCCAGTTGCTTGAGCAGCCCATCGAGCGTTGGCGCGTCTCTACTCTCGATTGCCGCGCGCATTTGTCCAACTACCTGACTGACCCCGCGCACATGACCGGCGAGCGACGCACGCAGCTCTGCGGCGTCCTGTGATTTATCTTCCTGAATTGTCCGGGCTTCGTCCTCAAGAGTCTCTTCAGCCGTTCGCAGAGTGCGCGCGGCATAGGCGTGAGGCACAGTTCCTTTCAGCCACGCTTCACCGGCCATGCGCGCCGTCGCCGTCCAGGAGGTAACGGTTTGTAGTTCAGCTTTAAGTTGGTCTGCGGGAGAGCGCGTGCAAGACGTGAGGGCGAGAAGGAACAACAGGCTACAGAAGCGGACTGAGCGCATCTCTCTTCAACCCTTCGATGGGGAAACGAATAAGAGCATCAGTTTTACCGGCGGGGACTTAAGGGGAACTGCGCGAGATTCATACACAATACGTGCGACGCGCGTCAAGTCTTATTTCTTACCAGATGGAAGGCAGAGCTGATTCGTCAAACTGAACCACTTCACCGTTCGGCAGAATGTGTTTCAGTTGCGCGCCGCGCGCACGAAGTGGTGGGCTGAGTAGACCGACGCGGTGGCAGTTGGCGCGCGGGCTTACATGATTGGTGAGCGGCTGCGATTCCGAGCACATAATAGCGACGCGCATCTCCGCCGCCAGTTCCATGATGCGTTCCATTCCGCGCGCCAAATCTTCCGGCGGCACGACCACTTTGCCGCCGCACTCCGGCAGATGTTCGTAGCCGATTCCCTGCTCGCGCAACAATTCTTCCAGCACGCGCCCGTTGTACTGCGGCCAGCGCGAGCGCGCAATGCTTCTGACATCGCAGACTAGCTGAATCTCTTGCTGATTGAGAAGCTCAAGGAAGTATTCAAATGGGTGTCTTCCGTGACCGATGGTGTAGATGGTCGGGGCTGTGTCGAGCATCTCAGGTTTTCTCTAAGAGGCGGCCTAACTCCGCGCGCAACTCGTCAATCGTTAAATCAACCAGCTTGCCGCCGGTGAAGGTTTCGTTGCCAGTGACCTCCATCGCAACGAAAGGCGGGGGCGTAAAGGCGCGCATCTCCTCATCCGTCTCAAAGTCCGTCTCGGCGAGAGTCAATCCCCAGAGTGCGCCAAGAAAAACGTCAATCGCATACTTGCGCCCTTCGTACTCGAAAGGATAACGATTCTTGCGAATCTCGTTGCCTTCAAAGACGGAGAGGACTTCATATTCGATTGCCGAGAGATAGGTATTGGTGATGACGGTGCGCGAGAAATCCGGCGGCTCTGGCGCAAACTTCTGCGTCAGCTTCATCGTCCACTTCTTTGTCTGCGGCGTGCGAATTTTTCTCAGACGCAGGCGCGTGCCCGTGAGGTAGTTGTCCCAGATTTGCACGTGCTGGCTGGCGCGCGTCAAAGGCTCCGGCATCTCGCGCAAGAGAAACCTGCGCTCTCGTTCGATGCGCGCATATTTGCTCTCGACAAGAACAGTATTTTCAGCGGTCGGAATCGCTTCGCCCATTTACCTTACCTGGAGAATATTGCCATTAAGAAATAGACAGGATTAACAAGATGGACAGGATGAAAGAAACAGCATCAAGCTTACTTGAGTTGCCTTGTCTGCTTAATCTTGCTAATCCTGTTAATCCTGTCTCTTTCCTTCTCGGTTTTGTTGGTGGCTCTAAGCAGCGACAGTCTCGGTTTCCGGCTCTTTCAAAAACTGCTCCGGCTCGACGATGTGCCCGGCGATGGCCGAAGCCGCGACGACATAAGGCGAGGCGAGATAGAGTCGGCCTGGGCCGCTGCGCCCCGGAAAATTGCGGTTCTGCGCGCTGACGGTCACAGTCTCGGAAGTCTTTGATGCCCCGGGACCGGCATTGATGCACGCTCCGCAGCTCGGATCAATCAACTCCGCGCCCGCACGCTCGAAGATTTCGATGTAGCCCATTCTGCGCGCGTACTGCTTGATCTTTTGCGAGCCGAATTGCAGGTAGAGATGCACGCCGGGCGCGACTCGCCTGCCTCGCTCGACCGCTTGCTTGAGGACGGCGGCGTACATATCCATGTCGGCCATCTTGCCGCCCGTGCACGAGCCACCGTAAGCCGCATCGATTTTAATTTCTTCCTCCAGGTCAGAGATGTTGATGCCGTTGCGCGGATCGCCCGGCGTGGCGACCATCGGGCGAATCTCCGACAAGTCAATCTCGAACACGGCGGCGTATTCAGCGTCCGCGTCGCTGCTGAGAAAGCCTTTCTGAACGTCTTCTGCATTGAGGCCGCGCGTGCTCACAAGGTAACGAAGTGTGACTTCGTCCGGCTCGATGATGCCGGTCGTGCCTCCGGCTTCGACCGCCATGTTGGTTAGGGTCGCGCGCTCGTCCATCGGCATATCTTTCAGCCCGCTCCCTGCGAACTCAAGCACCTGCCCGATGCCTTTGCCCTGCTTCATGTAATCGGTCGCCAGAATGTAGAGCATCACATCTTTCGCAGTCACGTCCGCGCGCTTCTGTCCGCTGAGCACGAAGCGGACAGTTTCGGGAACGCGGACGCGAATGTCTTTGGTGTACCAGGCGTTCGCCATGTCGGTTGAGCCGACGCCGAAAGCAAAGCAGCCGAGCACGCCCGCCATGCACGTATGCGAGTCTGTGCCGATGACGAGTTGGCCGGGCAACGCGATGTCTTCGACCACAGCGTTATGGCAGATGGCTTCTGATCCACCTTCCGCGCTTTCACCGTAGAGGCGGATTCCCTGCTCATTCGTAAAACTCGCCTGCGTGACGGCCAATCCATCTGCGCGCTCTAATAGTCCCATCTTGCGCTTTTCATCCGACATCACGCGCCCCAGAAATGTCAGGTGGTCGCGGAAAGCATAGACCGATTCAGCTTCAGTCACGCGCGCCTCGCGTCCCAACGCCTGTTTGAATAATGATTCGGCCATCGGTGTGACGTACTCGTGCGAGAAGCGCACATCGGCGACGGCAAACAAGGCGTCTCCCGGCTTAACGGCTTCCACTCCGATTTCGCCTGCACGAACGAAAGCATGGCGCGCAATAATTTTTTCCACGATGTTCATCGGGCGCTTTCTTGTCTCAAGCCGTGGAGGGTGTGTCTCGCCTGCCAGCCGCGCCTTGTTGTAGTTGAACAACCCGCCGTATTCGACAATCGCTTTTGAAATAGGATCAAGCCCGCGCGTGAACTCTTCGAGGGGAATCTCTTCTCCATTGCGGATGCGTTCTATAAGGCCGAAATCAGTGGAGGTTAGCAGACCTATGTTTTGCGCGTTCTGCCCGTAAATCTTCTCGATGGTTTTGGCGATGACAAGCTGTAGCCCTGCGGCCTTCTCCGCATACGGCGCGGTCTCGCGCGACGAGCCGCAGCCTTTCGAGAGACCGGAGACCACGACCGCAAAGCCTCCCTGCTTGACTTCGTCTTTCTGCACCGCCTGCTCGCGCATCCCGACGTAAACGTACTGGCCGAGTGTCTCGTCGTAATAGAAGCAGACCCAGCCGGGCGTAATCTCGTCGGTCGAGATGTTGTTCATCAAAGGTTGTTCGGCGTCGTAAGGTAAATCCTCGCCATTTTCCAACTGGCGGCGAATAAGGCTTGTGTCTTCGGTCAGGAAAAGGACACGCCCGTCAAACCTGAGGCGGTCGGGGCGTTTCGTAATCTTCTCGGCAGTCATCCGTTGCTCCTCTAAAATTCAGTGCGAATAATTGGACTTGATTTCGGAAAAGAAGATTATAACCGATGCGTGGGAAAAGTCGCGAGGCGGGCAAGCGGTTCTTAGAGTGGCGAAAGTGTGATGATGTGGAGTATGGGCGTATAATCAGAAGTCAGGCTGTTATATAGAACGCATAGCTGGAGGTCGAAGGCGATATGAGAAACGTTCTGGTCAGAAAGACTTCCCTACATGATTCGGGTGGCGATAGTGATCTGAAAGATAAATCTCCTCAAGAGTTGCTCGGCATGATGTGGCAACTGGCTCTCAACGCTTGGTCGTTTAAGGAAAATCTCAATGCTGAACCCAGACTTCAGAGACATGTTGTCGTGCTTAAGAGACGAAGAGGTTGAATTTATCATTGTGGGAGCTTACGCCCTTGCCGCGCACGGCCTCCCTCGCGCCACGGGCGATATAGACATCTGGGTCAGAAATAGCTCCGCTAATGCGCAGAAGACAATTCGCGCGTTAGCGAAATTCGGTGCTCCCACTTCCAGCCTCTCGGAAAAGGATTTTATTTCTCCAGACATGGTGGTTCAGATAGGCGTTGAACCTTCCAGGATTGATCTGTTGACAGGCATAGATGGGATTGAATTTGATGAGGCTTGGGAGAACAAGGTCAGCATTAACATTGATGACCTGAAGATATATACCCTATCAAAAGCGGATTTGTTAAAGAACAAGCTAACTACAAGTCGAGATAAAGATCAAGCAGATATAGCGTGGCTGGAAAAGCAGCTCAACCGCTAAACGCGCACGCGATGCTCTTTGGCGTAGGAATAGGCCGTGTAGGCCGCGATGAGGTGGCACACCCAGCCGAGCGTGCCGCCTGTCCCGATCCAGAAACCGGGTGTGATGATGAGCCAGAGAATCCCGGCCAGAATCCTGCCGTTATAAAGCTGCCCAACGCCCGGAACCAGAAAGCTGAGAAGTCCTGCCAAAAAGGGATCACGCATCTTTACACTTACCTCCGTCAGCGACTATACGACAGTACGGACGTGAAGGTTCACGAAAAGTAGAATTCAGAAGTCAGGAGTCAGGAGTCAGAATGGATAAGGCGGAGAACCGCTGTTATTGATTTTCTTTTCTTCTGACTCCTGTCTCCTGTCTCCTACTCTTCTATCCTTCTCACGTCAATGATTTCGCCGCGAAAGGTGCGAAGGGCTTGCTGGACGAGGGGGTCTTGTTCGGCGATCTCTCGGAGACGCTGTTTCTCGCTGCGCTCTGCTTCCTGTTTCGAGAGCGGCTCAAGGCTGCCGCTTTCACTTTTCTCTTTAGTGCTGATTCGCACGCGGATGTCGCGCCCCGTCACCTCGCGGGCTGCTTCGCGCAACAATTTGACGCTCTCCGGCTTCGCCAAATTGTCGCGCAGGTGCTTCGCTTCGGGCGCGAACTCGACGCATAACTCATCGCCTTCAATAATCGCCCGGCGCGCGCCTTCGAGCGCGATGACAAGAAACATGCGGCTGCGCTTTTCGAGCGCGGCCTTGATGCCTTCGATAGTGGAATCTTGAGCAGCATTAGTGACTGGCACGCCCTGGCCTGCGCGGTCGGATTGCCCCGGCGTGCTTTTCAAAGCTGGCTGCGCCGCAGTAGCTGCACCCTGTGGCGCAGCCTGTGGGCCTGGCGGAGGCACTAATGTCAGCACGGGCGAAGGTGGTGGCGGCGGTGTCTGAACCGTGCTGCCGACTCCGCCAAAGGGCGGCTCGTTCGTCCCTGCCTGCATATCTGCGGCAACGTCAGTCCCCTCGCTTTTCATCGTGGTACTAGCGCGCGGCGTTGAGGCGGCGGGAGTAGTATTCGACCGGGTGCTGCCGCCGCTTGGCGCGCCCCCGCTCGCAGCCGCTGGCGGCGTTTTGCTCGCGATGGGCGCAGCGCCTGTCCGTAAAGACTCTTCCAGAGCAATGAGGCGTTCGATGAGATTGCCGACGGGAACAATGCGCCGCATCTCTATCAATTTCACGAGGCCGACTTCGAGTTGATAGCGCGGGTGCGCTGCCGCGCGAAGATTATTCTCGGTCTCCGTCAGAGAGTGGAAAAAGCGTATCAGGTCAGACTCGGAGAAATTACCGGCTTGCCGCACAAGCGCGCTTCGGTCGGACGCAGAGGCAGCGAGAAGCGCGGTTTCGCCGGAGATTTTGGCGACCAGCAAATCGCGCAGGTGCGCCAGCAGGTCGCGGCAGAAATTACGCAGGTCGTGGCCGCGCATCACCAGATCGTCAACGACGGCGAGCACCTCCGCAGGTTTCTCGTCGGCAATCGCGCCGGTCACACGCGTGAGCATCTCCGTGCTCGCCAGACCGAGCGCCGTCTCGACATCTTCGGCCTTAATTTCCGAGCCCGTGAAACTGATGACTTGATCGAAAGCAGATTGCGCGTCGCGCATCGAGCCTTCGCCCGCACGCGCAATCTCGCGCAAAGCATCTTCCGAGATTTTGACTTTCTCTGCTTTGGCAATCAGTCGCAGGCGCTCCGCTATCCGGTCGGTCGAGATGGTGCGAAACTCAAACTGCTGGCAGCGCGAAAGAATCGTATCGGGGAGCTTATGCCGCTCGGTCGTCGCCATGATGAAGATAACGCGCGGCGGCGGCTCTTCAAGCGTCTTGAGAAGCGCATTGAAGGCTGAGGCCGAGAGCATGTGAACTTCGTCTATGATGAAGACTTTGTAGCGGTCGCGCGCCGGTGAGATGGCGACGTTGCCGATAATCGCATCGCGCACGTTCTCAACGCCGGTGTTCGACGCGGCGTCAATTTCCAGCACGTCAATCGAGCGCCCTTCCGCAATCTCCAGGCACGAAGCGCAGGCCGTCGGGTCTTCAATCGCGCATGGAGTGGGCGTCGGGCTTTTCGCTTTGTGACAATTGAGGGCTTTGGCGAGCAGGCGCGCGGTCGTCGTCTTGCCGACGCCGCGAGCGCCACTGAAGAGATAGGCGTGATGCAGACGCTCATGCTCGATGGCGTTGCGGAGCGTGCGCGTGATGGGCTCCTGCCCCGTCACTTCCTCAAACGTTTGCGGACGCCACTTGCGCGCGATGACTTGATAGGACATATAAAAAAAGTGACAGGTGACAGGTGACAGGTGACAGGAAGAAAGTTCTTCTCTTGTCACCTGTCACCTGTCACCTGTCACGGTTTTAGAAGTGGCCAGACTTCGGACTGACCCGCAGCACACGCCGCCGTTGCTACCGTTGCTCCGTTCCCGGCCTGGCGGGGTTCACAAGGCAAGCGTTGTGCGGAGCCCGAAGTCTGATAAATTGTCAAAAGCTCAAATTTCCGTTCGCCGGTGCGCGATCATTCTGAGCAGCGCTTTGATTCCCAGATGAAGCAGCAGGTAAACGATAATCGCGATGATAATCGGCACCGTCAGCCTGTAGCCGCCCTCGGCTGTCGGACTCGGGACGATTCCGCGAAACGGCGCGTAAAAAGGATGGGTCACGCTCGCGATGAATTGAAAGAACCCTGCATGCCTGTTCGCCGCCAGGAGTTCCAGCAAAAGTCGCAGCCCGAGCAGCGCGTAAATCACATAAAAGATGAAATCAATGACCTGAGAAACGCGTGCGAGTCCGCGCGAGCGTTCGACTTCGCGCTCTGTCTCGACTACTTCGCTGACTGCCTTAGAGCGAAACTCACCGGCGATTTGCGCTTCACGCTGCGCTTCCGTCGCCGTTGCGCCTTGAGCGTGCGCGGCAATCTCCGCATTAACGTCCGATTCGATTTCCGCTTTAACCGATTCGTGCTGCACGGCGCGGCGCGTTTCATCAGCGGCCAGCTTGTTGTCTTCCATTCCTGCCAAGACCCCAGCGCCCTCGCGCTCCTTCAAGTAACAGTCTACGTTTAAGAACTCTTACTCTACCCCTTTCATGCAATCTTCGCAACGAGCGGTCTGAACAGGCCGGATCAGCCCTCGCTGGTCGCGTCAAGACATGGTCGCGCACGGCGCACTATGTGCCCATGTAGCCCACTTGCATACGCCTGATGTTCGCGCCCTGATACTGGTTCGTGGCTCTGACCATCTCCAGCACACGTCT
The DNA here is from genome assembly GCA_032160705.1 of Acidobacteriota bacterium. Taxonomy (GTDB): domain Bacteria; phylum Acidobacteriota; class Blastocatellia; order Pyrinomonadales; family Pyrinomonadaceae; genus QHXM01. The sequence continues at coordinate 170,964 of JAVHVE010000057.1, forward strand.
GGCTTCCGATATCGTCGCCCCCGCGTAAACGGCCATGAATTGCGTCTTGTCGCTGGTGTTCGTGTAATAAACGTCGCCGGGCTCGCCGCACCTCGAAGTAAAGACCTTATTATTTGGGAACAGCGCCTGCGCTTTCAAGCGCTCCTCTTCGGGCACAAAGCTGTTGCAATCGTCATAGTCGCGCATCCGCACGCTTTGCAAGATTACTGCGTAGAATGGCTGAGTCTCGTAGATCACGGCGCGCTCCGGCAAACGAAACGGCAGATCAAATGGTCTGAAATTTTCGACCCCACTGCATCGCACGTTCGGGTTGCCGCAGATGACGGAGCGCTGCTGCGGTTGACGGCGGCGTTGTGCCTGCACCTTGCCGAAGTGAACCGACGAACACAAAACAGCGACGAGTATCGAGAGCGCGAATACGCGACGCGGAAGTTTCAGCTTCATTGTTGATCGCCTCTTATTTCGTTTTTCGATTATCACCGTGAATCACCTGAGCATTCCGGCAATATAAAGATGATGGCGGAGAGGGTGGGATTCGAACCCACGGTACGGTTCCCCGTACACAGCATTTCCAGTGCTGCCAGTTCAGCCACTCCTGCACCTCTCCTGAAGAAGGTAAAAGTAAAAAGGTAAAAGGCAAAAGGAAGTCCAAAGAACCGCTCTCTTATTTAAAAGTGGTTTCAGCCTCACTTTTACCTTTTACCTTTTTACTTTTACCTTGATGTATTGCTGGGATTTCAAACAACCGACAATCGCAGAGCATAGTATATCCCGGCAATTCTTGTCACGTCGTCACGCCAACTATGCGCCAATTACAATAGGATTACATGCCTGGTGAATTTATGTGATAATCCGCCCATGCCTGACCACAGTGCGAATCCACCTCCGCCGCCGCCTATCCCGCCAAAGCCGCCCTTAAAAGCATTCGGCGGTTACGAGATTGAAGGAGAACTCGGGCGCGGTGGAATGGGCGTGGTTTATCTGGCACGCCAGACCGAGTTGAACCGTCTCGTTGCGCTCAAGATGTTAACCGGCCATTACGGACCGGATGAATTGCAGCGGTTTCTGGAGGAAGCGGAGACGGCAGCCGGGCTCAACCACACCAACATCGCTCACGTTTACGAAGTGGGAGAGCACGAGGGCGCGCCGTACTTCTCGATGGAATATGTCGAGGCCGGTTCGCTTGCGGAGGCTTTGCGCAAAGAACTGCCCGCGCCACGCGACGCCGCGCAGTTGCTGATTAACGTTGCACGCGCATTGCACGTCGCCCATCAAAACCACGTCGTGCATCGCGACATGAAGCCCGCCAACATCTTACTCGACCCTGACGGCACACCAAAGATTACCGACTTCGGAATTGCGAAACGTCTCAAAGAAGACACCAAACTGACCCGGACCGGCGCTGTCATCGGGACGCCGACCTACATGGCACCGGAGCAGGCGCGAGGGGACAGCCGTAGCGTCGGGCCAGCGGCAGACGTTTATTCCTTAGGCGCAATCCTCTACGAAATGCTCGCAGGGCGTCCGCCTTTCCTGCCGGAAGACAGCGAGACAGCGATCACAGTGCGTGTCCTGACCGAAGACCCGGTCTCGCCTGCATGGCATCGACCCGGGATTCCGCGCGATCTCGAAACCATCTGCATGAAGTGTCTCGAGAAAGAACCGCGCAATCGTTATGCGAGTGCCGCGGCGCTGGCCGAAGACCTGCGGCGTTACCTCGATGATGAATCAATTCTCGCCAAGCCCCCGAACACCGTTTCCAAGAGCATCAAATGGGTGCGGCGAAATCCCTGGAAATTTGTCGCGGCTGCGACCGCGCTGCTTTTATTCGTCGGTGGTTTGACGCGTCTCGTGCAATGGGAGCTTTACCAGCGTCCGCGTCTGGAATACGCGTCGCGTGTGGATTGGGTGAACGGGGGCCTGGAGCCGGTCGAGAAGATCAACGAGGAGAACGCTTCAAAACGCGCAACTTACTTGCGTTTGACGCGGCGTGGACGGCTCGGACCCATCATTAAGGCAGAAGTTCTGAATGCGCGCGGTAACCCCGCCGTACTGCGTCGAATCTCGCTCGATGAGATGATTCCGATCTATACCGAAGGCTTGGTCGGTGCGCAACTTTACGCGGAGTCACGACCGGAAAGTACGACCGTCGAATTCATGTACGACGATGACAATAATGCGCTGGAAGCCACTGGCCGCGACCGGAACGGTCAGGTGAACTGGCGGATTATCTATGATCGTCGGGATACCTCTGGTTCTTCGGATTATATCGGGCGGGCTTCTTCGGGTTATATCACGCGGGCACGCTTCGTCAACCTGCGCGGCTTTGACGCTGCCAGCCGCGAGGGCGCGGCGCACATGGAGTTCGAACGCGACGCCAAAGGCCGCGACACGAAGATCATCTTCTTCAACATCGAAGGCAAGCCCGCCGCGAACGGGGAAGGCGTTTACGGTTACAAGCTGGAACACGACGACGCGGGCCGCATCACTCAGTTGGTAAATCTGGGACCAGATGGCCAGCCTGCGGCGAATCGCGTGGGTCTCATCGCTTATAGCATGAATTGGGGAAAGGAAGATCGCTTAGAAGTGCGCGATGCGAAGGGACAACCCTCCGTGTGGAATGGCATCGCTGCGGTCGTTAGGGAATACGACAGCGCGGGCAATTCCGTGCGCGTCACAAATCTCGACACGGAGGGAAAGCCCGTGCGCGCCGCAGAGATTGAATGGTCGGTGCGGGAAATGAAGCGCAACGAGCATGGCGAGCTAACGCAACGCACTTATTTCAAGGCCGACGCGAACGGCGCACTCAAACAAATCAGCCAGGTCAACATCAGTTACGACGATTTCGGTCATCCGGCGGATGTTGAATTCGTCGGCGAGAAAACATGGCACAGCGCCTTGCGCCACGAAGCCAACGGTAATGTCGTCGAGGAAAAACTTCTCGATGACAAAGGCGTACCGTTCGTGGGCGACAAAGGTTTTGCGATCAAACGCATCAGCTATACGCCCTGGGCGCAGGGCTTGCGAGTCGAGCAAACATTTTTCAATCCAGCCGGGGAAAAAACTTACAGCAAGGCCGGGTATCATCGCGTGATTGATGAACTCGACGTTAATGGAAACCTGCGCAAGCAGACATTGGACGAGCACGATCCGGCGCAATACAAATATTACCGGGTCGTCAGCGAGCCGGAATATGATGCCCTGGGGCGCATGCGTCGCATGACTACTCGCTTCGAGGACGCCCAGGGGCAACTTGCCACCAATGCCGGTATTATCTATACCGGGGCCGAAGATTTTTACGATGAGAACGGTCGCCCAACGACCGAGTGGAAAACTGGCGCAGACGTGAAGGCTTTTGGCGGCCCGGTCTTGCGCATTGATACGGAATGGCACGCAAACGGCAAAATGAAGCGCTGGGTGAAACAGGTCTGCGACGCGAATCGCCAGCCGTTGCCTTTCATTTCCACCGGAAAGGCCGCGCATTATGAAGAGGAGTACAACACAACCGGGCAGCAGGAGCGCATCTATGAAACCGGATTCGACGAGAAGCTGGTGGGTTTTAGCACACGGGAAGCAAAGTTTTCCGGCGGAAAGTTTGAGAGCGTCACCCACACGCGCGGCGACGGAACAGTGCTCGATTCTGTGCGCGTCATCATCACCGAGGTCGTGGTGCCTGCGAGTCAGCCGAAAGCAGCGGAGTTTCAAGCGGGCGACTATCTTGTCTCCGGCAACGGCAAACCCGTGACGAGCGCCTACGCGTGGGTATTTGCAGGAAGCTTCCCCGGAGGCTGGATAGAAGTCTTGCGTGAAGGCCGACGCATTCGCATTGATGGTCTCAATCCCGGCGACCTCGGGATTACTCTTGAGGATCGCGCGCCCACAGGGAAGCAATAGCAAGCCAATCTTTATCTTGACGAACCACGTGGTAATGCGAATAATGCAGACCACGTTATTGCAACCCTGTGCGTAGAGGTCCATATGGCTGACCCATCCACTACTCCCACGGGCAGGAAAGCATCGGCCAAAGACGAAACCGGTTTGCTCGAAGTTCTGCGCCTTTTAATCGAGACAGAAAAAGCAACCACCACGTCCGACCTGCTCAAGTACGCTACTCAGTACGGTGCTCCCGAAGCTGAAGAACGACTGCGCGTTCTCGAAGCGGAAAACATTCCTCTCGATCTGGCGTTCGATTCCATCAGCGTGCATTTGCGTCTCCTCGCCTATAAACAGAACAGCGAATTGCTCGCGAGCTGTCGCGGTCAAAAAGTAGGACTCATTCTTCCACTCCCGCCACATGTGCCGAATTTATTTCTTCCCGTAGCGGAAGTGACATTTCTTGAACCAGGTGAAAACTCAGTCCTCGGCTCGCTGAGCGAGTTTACGGATCAGGCGGTTAAGGGCGGGCGCGCGTGCCGGGCAAAAGCGCAGGAGATGCAGGCGCTCGTCTTCGAAGTGTTTCGCGAGGGCGGCAATTTGTTCGCAGAGGTAGCAGTGGCTGACGTGCTTGAGCCAAAGATGCTTCCCGTCGGCATCCGCCTGATTGCCAACCTGCGGCCACATCGAAATCCCGGTGACGTTCAGATTCATCCCGCGTCTGAGGTCTCATTCATATGAAATTGCGGTTGCGCTTCTGCCTTCTGTTTGCCGCGATGGCCATCCTCTTTGCTTTGTGTGCGCCCGCCTGGGCTGCCCAGGTTGCGCCGGAGGTTGGCACCGCCTCGCTCTCCAATTCCTGGCAAATGACCTGGCAGGCCGGTGTGCTCATGCTCGTGCTGCTGTTCGGCGCGTTCTTCGCCATGACCAAGTACGAGGTGCCGCTCCCCCTCGCAATGACCCTTGTCAGTCTGGCGTTTCTCGTCATTCAATGGGAAAGCGCACCCGGGATACTCCGCGTGGGTTTCTCGCATTACGCGATTATCACGGTGTTATTTACTGCCGTCGCCATTCCGGCGCACATGATTGAGCGCTCGCAGGGATTCAAATGGGTCGCCGCGTGGCTGGGCCATAAGCTGGGCAAGACCAGGTTGCGCCATCCGCGCCTCACGACGCCGATGCTGGTCGCCATCTTGCTCCTAGTCACTTATGTCACAGCGGGATTGATGCACAACGTCACCTCGATTCTCATCATGACGCCAGTCATCATTCGGCTGTGCGCATCGTATCAGGTGCCGTCGCGCTGGATTCTGAGCGCGGCACTCATCGCCAGCAATCTCGGTGGATTTTCCACACGCTGGGGCGATACGCCCAACATCATTGAGTCCGGGACGTGGGGCTTGAATGCCAGCGACTTCATGCGCGAGGTACTACCCGCGAACTTGCTCGTGCTGGCGGCGCTGATCTTCATCGCCACTTTCCTCACCCAACGCGCAATAAGCCGTCGGAGCCGACAGGCAGGCGTGACCCAGGTGCCGTTCTACACCTTGCAGGTGGCGCAGACCGCCGCGGATTGGAAAAAAGCGAAAGCTGACCTTGCCATTGACCGCCGCTTGCTCTCGATTGGCATCGGGTCGCTCATCTTTTTTATCGTGTTGCAGTTGATCTTCCCGAAACTCGACATCACCATTGGCGCGGTCACAATCGTCGCCGCAGTTTTACTTGAGCGGAAAAAAGAGCGCTACCACACATTGACGTCGCTCGGCTTCGATGTCTATCTCGCCTTCGCCGCTATTTTCGTTCTCGCCGGCTGCGTCTCGCATTCATGGATCGGCAATACGCTTTATCAGCAACTTATCAACGCACACGCCGCGCCCTGGGTCATCGCTGTGACCGGCTATTTCGGCACGACCTTTACCGAAGCCGCCTCATGGGCGACGGCTGTTTCCGGTTCTATTTTCCAACTCGACCAATCGCATGCCGCAGCCTGGGCGCTCGGCGGCGGAATTTGCGCCGGCAGCAGTTCGCTGGTCACGGCAGCGTCCGCCGGGATTATTCTGGCGGAGGAAAGTCAGCGCTTTAACGATCCCGCACACGCCATCACTTTCCGCCGTTATCTTGCTTTTGGTCTGCCGTTCTCGCTCTTCATGCTCATTTTTTACAGTCTCTATTTCACATTCTTTCGCTGAGCTGGTGAATCATGGCTAAAGAAGAGCGATCTTTTTTCGGCGATGTCGGCACTGTCTGGACGCGACGGAAACAGATTTGGCAGCTCGTTTCTCGCGTGGACAAACTCGGGTTTGGTGCCGGGGTCATGATCAGTGCGCTGGTCGCTGCGGTCGACACCGGAATCGCGTTGCTGATTGGTTATTTTTTTGATCGCGTCGCAGGATTCACCGGCAGGCCGTCTTCGGAATGGAAGAATTTCGTCATCTATGCGCTGGTGGCCCTCGCTGGCGCTTACATTCTGAGGGAAACCCTACAGTTGCTGCGCCGTCGAATTGTCACCCGCACCACGGCTCGGATCGAGCGCAACATGACGGTGCGCCTCGTCGGACATCTCTTGAAGGTTGATCTCGGCGCGCTTGCCCGCGAACGCGTCGGGTCATTGCATGGCCGCATTTCCCGAAGCGTGGAAGGCTTCGTCAAATTTCTCAAGGTCAGCTTCAGCGATTTCGTGCCCGCAGTGTTGTTGGCGGGATTCGCGCTGACCGCCGGCATCCAGCAGGAATGGCGTCTCGGCCTTGTCATGCTCTGCGTCGTTCCCGTGTCGATCTTGCTCACGGTTTGGCAGGTGTCGTCGCAAAAAGGAATTCGCGCGGCGCTCCTTCATGCCAAAGAGGGACTCGACGGCACAGTCGTCGAACAACTTGGCGGTCTGGAGTATATCCGCGCCGCTAACACCTATCCGTCGGAAGTGGCACGTGTCGAAAGCGCGGCGGAATCTCGCAGTGCTCGCGAGTTCAAACACAGTTTCGCGATGGCCCGGTTCGATTGGATGAAGGCGATCAACGAGGGACTGTTCCACGTCATCGTTATCGGTTTCGGCGTTGTGCTGGCGGCCTATGGCGAGATTACCTTCGGGAAGGTCGTGGCCTTTTCCATCCTTTTTGCAAAGGTCATGGGTCCGCTCAAGGAAGTGCATCGCATCCTCGATGAAACCTACGACAGCAGCATCCAGGTGAGTGTGCTCCTTCATATGCTCAACCAGCCGGTGGATAAATCGTACGGGGTCGTGACGATGCGTGCGCCTCGGCTCGACGGCAGCATTCCGTTGCTGGAATGTCGAGACCTGATCGTTGATTACACTACGCCCGATGGCGCAGCGCGGCGCATCCTCAACGGATTGACGCTGGAAATTCGCCAGGGCCAAACCATTGGCATCGCCGGTCGCTCCGGCTCTGGGAAATCAACCTGGCTGCGCTGCATGCTGCGATTGATTCATCCCACGTCCGGCGAAGTTCTGGTTGGCGGCGTGCCGATTGGCGTGCTCTCGCGCGAAGACATCGGCAAATCAATCGGCTACGTCAGCCAGGTGCCTTTTGTTTTTTCGGGAACGGTCTCGGAAAACATCGCCTACGGCTGCGGCGCGACGACTCTGGATAAAATCCAGGATGCCGCCCGCCAGGCGCACATCCACGAAGAAATTCTGCAAATGCCTGAGGGCTATGACAGCCCACTCACCGAACGCGGCGGCAATCTTTCCGGCGGCCAGCGTCAGCGCATCGCTCTTGCAAGGATGTTTCTGAAAAACCCGCCCATTCTCATCCTCGATGAAGGAACTTCCGCGCTCGATAATATCAGCGAGCGTCAGGTGCGCGCCGCCATTGAGCATGCGCGTCAAACGCACACCGTCATCATGGTCGCCCATCGCCTGACGACCCTTAATGAAACGGATTGCATCTTCGTCTTCGATCAAGGCCGCATTGTCGAACAAGGGGCCTACGACGACCTGGTCGCAAAGAATGGCGTCTTCGCCGAACTCGCGCGGAGTGCCGAGGCCACGTAGAGAGGAAACCAGATAATCATGAGCACAAAACCAGTCGTCTTCGTTTGGTCCGGCGATCTCCATCTCGAAGCAGCCGACCGCCCGAATTACCAGACCGCTCTGTGGATGGCGGATGAAGTCAATGAACTAATCAAGCCGGACTTCATTCAGTTCCCCGGCGACAACGTGCAGCATGCCCGCGAAAACGAATGGGAATTGTTCAATAACGTGACGAGCAAATTGAAGATGCCATTCCACGCGCTGGTCGGCGATCACGATGCGCACCATGATCCCGGCTGTCACTCGTTTCAAGCGCGACTGGGCGCAACCTACAACGCGTTCACGGTCGGTAGTTATCGTTTCATCTGTTTGAATACGATGGAATATCACCCGCTGGGCTTGAGCGACGAACAGGTGATCTGGTTTCGCTATGAGGTGGACGCGGCGCTGGCGCGCGAGGAGCGCGTCATTGTTTTCCAGCATCATTATCCTTTTAAAGTTTGGGAATATTTCGCCGGGCCGGGCATCGAACAGTGGCGCGAGGTGATGCAGACCCGGCCCATCACTGCGCATTTTTCCGGGCACACCCATTATTCACAGATGGCAAACGATGGCCGCAATGTTTATGTCGTGACGCGCTCGATAGGCGATCCCGAAGGCGGGCCCGCAGGGTACGCCATCGTGCATCTTGATGGTGAGGATTTGGCAGTCACCCATCGCAGCCGAGATGACCGAGGCCCAATCGCACTGATTACGCATCCGCGCCGGGTCATCCTGGCAACCAAACCTGAGCACATCGTTACCGGCCCCACAGAATGCCAGGCGCGAGGATGGTCAGCCTCGCCTATTACCTCAGCGCAGGCGCGCATCAACGAAGGAGACTGGAGTGAGATGCGCCAGACCGATGAGATGACATGGAGTTTCCTCATCCCCGGCGATACGCTGGCAAAAGGTGAGCACACCCTGGAAGTACGTCTCATTGACGAAAATAAAGACGAAGGAACGGATCGCATCACTTTCGCCTGCGACTTGTCAGGCCGGTTCACTGCTTATCCGATGGTCGAGCCGGTGGTTAAGGGAACGAATTACTGCTGAAAAAGGAGCGCATGCCGCACTGCTCGTTGTCAGGGAAGACTGATTTCCGAAGCGCCCCGGCGATTTGAAAACCGCTGCTCTTTATCTCCAGCGCGCACGAGGATGCGTGTCGAACAATCACGCTTCCGCCGCTCAAGCATTTCATCTTTATGTTAATCCCCTCCGAATACTTTGACGCAGCATTCTGGGAGCGGGAAATCACGGATGCTGTCGAAACCCTCGACCCTGCGCTTTCAAACCGGAAGATCACACTGGTTCATTACCGGCTTTCACAAGTTTTACAAGCCGTCATCGGAACTGAGGCCGGAGCAAATTTTCATACCTGGGCTGTGTGGGGTTCGCGAAAAGCGGGCGTGACGATTCGTCAGGAAGATTTAGGCGAAGCGATTCACAATGCAACGGTGGTCTCAGGCATTGTCGGATTTCTCGTTGGATTGGCTGCATCCTGGATTTCGAAAGGGTTATGGCTTACCAATTTACATTGGAGCATCATTTTGCTTTCGGCCTTGTTCGGGATGTTCTGCGGAAGCGCGGTTGGACGGCAGATTGCAATTTATAGTCGGCGGGAAGCAGCGCGTCTTATCTTGACGGGCAATCGCATTGTGCTGGCAGACATTGGCAAACAAACGGCGCGTTTTGTTGAATTGTTTCACGATAAAGAGGAGGAAGACGCTGATTCACTCAAAGCGTTTCTGGCCGAGTTGCGTGGGGGCGAAACCGCTTCCGGCGGACAGGATTTGCTTCGCCAGGCTTTCACTCAATATTACATTGCCCGCTACGCCAAAGACCTGAAGCAAAAACATGAAGCGGCTTACTTCGCTAATTGTCTGGCCGTGTATCATGAACATATCCGGCTTGAGCCGTATATTAAAAAGTCTATGCCTTTTATCATCCGCAAGTGTGCGACCAAGCGATTGATGCAGTTTGATGTCGGGACGGTCTGCCTGAAAGTCAGCGCGGAAGTTCCCGCATTAGACGGAGTGCCGTTCCCTGAAACTTTGCATCATTTATCCAATCAAGAGCTTTCCGATTTTCTCAACGGCGAAAACGAATGGCGCAGCGGTTTTGCGAGTGGCCCGGCACGTGACTGGACAAACATTAACGAGAGAATGAGATACATTTTCCGATTATTTCGCGCGATGCATTTAGAGCAATCCGTCTTTGATCAACCCGATACGGCATGATGAATCAACGAGGCCGACCCATTTTGGCATCACCATTCTGACCGGCTTTGATTAAGGCGATTACTTAAAGTGGAGAAATTTATGAACAAGAAACTTGTCAAACCTCGATTGGTGATCGTTGGTTGCCTGCTCTTAGCCATCGTAGCCTTCGTGAGCGGGCGGCCTGGAACACCTCACGCACCAATGGCCGAACAGTTTGAGACGCGCTGCGGGTGGTTCAGCAATCCGACGCCCGCCAACGCTTCGTTGCACGACCGTGACGAGGAATGGATCATCGGGGTGCAGGGCGGGCATCAAGCTGAAGGCGACTGGCCGGACTTCAAACCCGGTCAATGGGTGCGAACGAACGTCAACTACGGTTACGGATGCGCGTGCCTGCGGGTTCGGGTCAACAGTCAAACCCATGAAGTGATCGAGATTGAAAGTGCTCGCGCACGGCCATTAGCAGTCTGCCGTCGGGATCGCTCGTTAAGGCGATGGAGTTTTAGGTAAGAATTTTTTAGTCAGCCGAGCCTGATAAGCCCATTCGACCAGGAGAGGTGAGGTCTATGCATACAAGAGACCGCAATGCTTTGGTGGTGGCTATAGCACTCGGTATCATTTCGGGAGCTTTAACTATTGCTGCGGCGTTTGCCGCCTTCCTGGTATTTATCGCTTTCTCTTTTCTGTCTCCGTTGATTGTCAGTTTAATGGCTCAAAACAGGGTCACGAGTTTGAGTCTGGTATCGAACTTGATAATGGCGTTAACGGTGATGATTATTTTCGCCGTTGCTATGAGTCATTCCATGCGGGCGCGATATGGTTTGGGGGAAATATTGCTGGGCATCCTAGTAATCTTACTGATGGCGGTGATCCCTGCTTTGGCGGTGTCGGGGGTGGTGAAGCTGATTCGGAGAAAAAGATAAGCGCAAGCGACTATTTTTTAAACTCAGCTCTCTTGGTGGAGAATATAATTATAATGGTATAGCAAGGAGCCAACTTGCTATTTGCATTTTCGAACAGGTAAAGCATCATGGAGAATCAACACACTCTGGCAAACCAGAAAGATATTCCGGCGCTCAGGGAGATTGCGCCCGAGCTAGCACGCATCTCAAAATTCCGGCGAACTTTATCGCTCACCCTCCCTTTCCTGTATGTCGTTCTCTACTTCTGTTTCGCAACTCTCAGGTGGTGGCCGTTGGCCGTCCTCGCAACGGTATGTTTGAGCTTTGTCACTTACGGCTCAACGTCTCACGATTTAGTTCATCGGAATCTAGGGTTGCGAAAGACGACGAACGATCTGCTTCTATTCGTTATCGAGTTGCTTGCTTTGCGTAGCGGGCACGCCTATCGCCTGGCTCACCTTCATCACCACGCACGTTATCCTGAGCGCGATGACATCGAGGGCGCAGCCGCAAGAATGAGTTTGCTGCGAACGCTCTTAGAAGGCGTAATCTTCCAGTTTAAAATCTGGCTGTGGGCGGTCAGACAAACCAGCCAGCAGAAGGCTTGGATAATAATTGAAGGAATCAGTTGTGTGCTTCTGATTACCCTGGCGGTCTTTCTGTCTTCAGTGACACCGATATTTCTGGTTTATGTCATCCTGATGATTATGGGAAGCTGGATCATCCCTTTAATCACTTCGTATATCCCTCACGCTCCTGATGGTCAGGATGAGCTGTCGCAAACACGCTTGTTTCGAGGCCGCGTTGCATCCATCATCGCTCTTGAGCATTTATATCATCTTGAGCATCATCTCTATCCCGGTGTTCCACATCAGAATTGGCCTCAGTTAGCTAAAAGACTGGATTCATTCTTTGAGGAAGCCGGTGTCAAGCCGATTAAAATCTGGTTTTGAAACTTTGAGCATGAATGAAATAGCCAGAGATGAGAGGGGAATTTTCCAGGCTCTACTCGGAGACGGTCGGCCTTTATTAATCTTCACCGGGCTTTGCCTCGTGCTTTCAGGCGCATTTGCTCTCTTCCTTTCGGCCACCGGCCAGTTCTTACCACACGACGTGCAATTTCTCGGCATGAGCGCCGAACAGCTTTGCGCCATTCAAGGCTGCCGGATTGTTCATTTTATGTTTCATGACCGGGTCTCGTTTGGAGGCACGCTTGTTGCCGTCGGCGCGCTCTACATGTGGATGGCCGGATTTCCGCTGCGTCGTGGCGAAGCCTGGTCGTGGTGGCTTTTCCTGGTCAGCGGGACAATCGGCTTTGGCAGCTTCCTGGCTTACCTTGGTTATGGCTATCTGGATACGTGGCATGGCCTGGCCACACTCTTTCTGCTTCCCTGTTTTATCATGGGGCTGGTTCGCTCCTACAAATTTTTACCTAAACCAGTACCTCTCGGCTCTCTCTTAAAATCATCGGTCAGCGTTCCCTGGCGTTCGCCATTTGGGCTTGGGCGACTCTGCCTGCTCGGCACTGCTGTCGGGATGATTCTCGGCGGGCTCACGATTATGATTGTCGGGATGACAAGAGTTTTCGTTCCGCAGGATTTGACGTTCATGGGAATCACGGCTGCCGACATCAATGCCATCAACCCGCGTTTGATACCTTTGATAGCTCACGACCGGGCGGGCTTCGGTGGTGGGATATGTTTATGCGGGGTCACAGTGCTGTTTTGTGTTTGGTGCGGGATGCCATCGAGAAGTTTATGGCAGGTACTTTGTCTGGCGGGAGTGATTGGCTTCTTTGCCGCCATCGGCATTCACCCGGTGGTCGGGTATAACGACTTCAGCCATCTGGCTCCGGCAATGCTGGGAGCGATGATATTCATAGTAGGATTGATTCTAACTTACAGGCCGATGTGCTCAAAGACGATGCCCTTTGTGCGGCCAGAGCAATCTAACAACCCGAACAACCAGACCCCTCGATAGCTTCCATTTTTGTCACATTAACTTCAGCGGCGAGCACAGTGCGAATGGCTCTCTTGTTCTTCACTATGAATTAATCACGAGATATAAGACGAATGCAGAGGCAAGTATTATTATCCAGACAATGGAAAGGACGAGTGTGAGATTTTGCTTTTTCTTTTGGATGGCGTTTGAAACTACCAGACCGTATAAGACAAGAAGATGAACCAGGATTACCAGAATCAACCTCTTATACCAGTCCGAAACGAAGATAAGTGTGACGAGAAAAAACAGGAGCATCACAAGAGCACCAAGGAAAATCGTGACAGCCGAAAAAATACCCAAAGCCCGTACTCTCGTGTTCATTGCTCAAGCCACCTTCACAAATTTTTTAAAGGGCAAGCTCATCCAGTTTTGTGCAGATAATAGTTCATGCCATGAGGGTTGACAATAATGCTTCTAATATTCAGGATTTGATTTTCTTACTTTCATTGTTGATGTGTGAGCAAAAAGCACGACGCAACTGTGCTCTCTCCTCACACATTCAATCCACATTACTACTCACCTCAGATAGATGTGCCGCTTTTGTTGGCACATTAAGATGCTTCGGCTTCGGCACATCCATTGCCATGTAGCCAATCGCAGACATTCATCGGTGAAAGCCGTGAGCGTGGCCTGCCGGACGCACCGTTTTGTGCTCCGCACTTTTGGAAGGGAGAGAGAATCATGTCTCTATTAAGTAAACGTAATCTCCTAGTGGGCGTTCTGACCTTTATCCTCGGTATCGGAGCTTTTGCAGCCATCTGGGGAATGCCGAAATTTCTCAAGCCGAACACTACCACTAAGAGTCAGGTCGCTGCATATCTGCTTGATGAGAGGGGCGCGGTCAACGGGCTGCTGCTCACGAGCGGCGACCAGTTGCATTTCAGCCCGCAAACAGGTGAAGCGGTCGCGGCTCAAATAAAGGTCGGCGACGAAGTAACTGCGACGGGGCACGCCGGATCAAAATCAAATTATGGGCGCGAAGTTCGTGTCGAACAGATTTCTGCGAACGGGCGCACCATCATCGAAGCCGAGTCAGGGCCAAAGCATCCGCATGAGCCGCGTGACAAGCGTGGGCCTAAAGGTCATGACGAACGCCCCGCTCCACCTGATGCGTCCGCGCCAGCGGAAGCAAAGACGGAATCGAATGTTGCACCGGGCAGCGACGCCGGAGATGCTCTTCAAACCGGGAATGCGCAGCCCGCGCCGCCGGAGATATTCAAAGCCACAGGCACGGTCAAAGCCCATCTCGTCAACGGTCACGGCGATGTGGATGGCCTGATCTTATCGAGTGGCGAGCAGGTGCGATTTTCGCCAAAGGTTGGCAAGCTTGTCATCGCCGCCGAGCAGGGGGCAGACACTCCGGTGAGCGTCGAAGGGACAGCCGTGAGCAATGAACGCGGCACGGTCATCCGCCCGACGCTAATTACGGTCGGCAACCAGACCATCGCACTGGGGCGATGACCACGACCGAACGGCCAAGGTGGATTGCGCACCGCTGCCTTAGAATCGAAGGCCGCACTTGATTTAGCATTGACAGGATGGATTATGCGGCACGAGCATACCATCAAACCGGAACAGAAGATGACGATGCTTGGTGCAATCAGAAAGATGAGTTTGCGAACGCGGCTAGCAGTGCTGGCTGCGTTCGCGCTCCTCGCGCTCCTCGTCGCCCTCTTTGTCGCCTGGCGTTTGGCTCGCGCGACTGAAAACTTCGCTCTCCGCCAGGCTGATTCTTCACTGCACGCAGCGGCGCGCGATCTGGCGCGCGCCGTTCGTGCTCATCCGTCAGGTTATCAAACCATTGAAGAGGCCGCGACTGCTCCGCCTGACCGCCCGTCAGCGCCTCGTGATAAAGGCCCACGGATGCGCCCATTGCCGCCACATGTGAAAACCCTCTTTGCCGCGTATGCAGACCCGCTCTCGCGTCTCACGGCCATTACGCTCCATCGTTTCCCTGAGACGAATGGGGGCTTCTACCGGGCTACCGACGGCGCACTCGTCGGTCAGGCTTTCCCGGCAAATGCCGGAACGGGCAGCGACATGGTATTCCCGTCGGACGTAGCTGATGTGATCCGCACGCTGGCACAGCAGGCAAACGAAACAGGAGCGCCAGCCTCCCGCACGATTCAAACAGGAAGCGACCGCATCATCATCATCGCCTACCCTGCGCAAGCAGATAGCTTAGACGTTGATGATGCTTCATCTACGGCAGATGGAGGCTCATCAAACACAATCGCGGCGGCGTGGGCTATGCAGCGGCTCTCGAATCTCACGGGCGTCTCCGACAAAGCTAATCTGGCCGCGCTCGCGTTGCTCATCTTGAGCATCATCGCGGTCGGCGGGCTGGCCCTCGTGACTGTCAAAGATTTGCGCTCCGGTGTGTCGGGTATTGAGCGAGGGCTGACGGGTCTCACCGATGATCTCAGTCAACAAATCACGCCGCCTCGCACGCCGGAACTCGCGCGTATCACGGGTGCGATTAATCAACTGGCCGAGACTTTGCGCGTCAACCTCGCGCGCCAGTCCGAACTGGAACATGACCTGCTACGAAACGAACGACTCTCTGCTCTGGGGCGTCTCACGGCAGGGGTCGCGCACGAGGTACGCAATCCCTTAGCGGCCATCAAGCTCAAAGTCCAGATGGCGCGGCGCGCCAGGAATGCGCCCGAAAGGTTAGACGATACTTTCCGCGTTATCACCGAAGAGATAGACCGGCTGGATGCGCTCGTTCGCCGCCTCCTGGAATTCGGGCGCATTCAGCCAGTCGAACAAACCCAACTTGATCTCGGCGAACTTGTCCAGCGCCGCGCCGCGTTCTTCAACGACGTGGCCGAGCGCGCGGGCGTGAAGATTGAAACGCGCGTGCCGACGGATACTGTGATAGTTGAAGGCGACGATCAGCGTCTGGCGCAGGTGCTTGATAACCTGATCCAGAATGCGCTCTCTGCGATGCCAGGTGGCGGACGGCTCAAGCTCAGTTGCGAGGCCGTGACTACCGAAGATGGCCTCGCGGTGGCGCGTCTCACGGTGGAGGACACAGGGCGCGGCATCTCCCCGGAAAATCAGGAGCGCATCTTTGAGCCTTTCTTTACGGGGCGCGAGACGGGCACAGGATTAGGTCTGGCAATCGCACGCGAGATAGTAGAGGCGCACGGCGGGCGCATCAACTTTGTCAGCCGCGAAGCGCCCGGCGCGTTCTTTCTGATCGAGTTGCCACAACGGATGCAGGCTGAGAGCAATAAACAATTCAGTCAACGATCAGGGGCTGAATCAGGGGATGCGGCATGAAGACAGTCATCCTCCTAATCATCTCGAATATTTTTATGACCATCGCGTGGTACGGTCATCTCAAGCACAAAGACAAGCCTGTTATCTGGATGATCCTGGCGAGCTGGTCAATGGCGCTCTTTGAATACATCTTTCAGGTTCCGGCGAATCGCATCGGCTCTCAGACATTCAGCATCACGCAGTTGAAGATCATGCAGGAGTGCATCACCCTGGCGGTCTTTACCATAATCGCGTATTTTCTCTTCGGTCAGACGCTCAAGTGGAATAACTTTGTCTCCTACGCGCTGATCGTCGGAGCGGTCTATTTCTCGTTCGCACATTAGCAGCATGAAAGAAGACGCGACACAAGTTCTCATCGTTGATGACGAGACAAATCTGCGAGAGAGTCTCGCCGAGCTGGTTGAGAGCGAGGGCTTCCGCTCGTCACAAGTGGCCAATGGCGAGGAGGCCGTCCGTGTGTTGCGTACAGGCGCAATGAGACCGGATGTCGTGTTCCTCGATATGCGAATGCCGAAGCTGGACGGACTCAGCGTGCTGCGCTTGATTCAGGAAGAGAAGTTGACGGACGCGCCCGTGGTCGTCATCAGCGCTTTCGGCGATAGCTCAAAGGTGATCGAGGCGATGAGGCTCGGCGCTTATGACTACATCACCAAGCCTCTCGATCTGGATGAAACGCTCATTATCCTGCATCGTGCCGCAGAGCAGCGACGGCTCAACCGCGAAGCGGAAGCGATGCGCCAGCAAGGTTCGACAAGCGAGAGCACGAAAGAGGCAGCGTCGCCTGACCAAAAATTCGAGATGCTCGGAGTGAGCCGCGCGATGCGCGACATTTTCAAACAGATCGGACGCATCGCAGCGACGGACGCAACACTTCTCATTACAGGTGAATCGGGGACAGGCAAAGAGCTGGTCGCGCGCGCCGTCCATCAACATTCAGCGCGCTCTCGCCGCCCGTTCGTCGCCGTCAACTGTGGCGCGCTGCCTGAAAATTTAATCGAAGCGGAACTCTTCGGCCATGAGCGCGGCGCGTTCACGGGCGCAGAACGTCAGAAGAAAGGGCGCTTTGAGCTAGCCCACACGGGCACGCTCTTTCTTGACGAGGTCGGAGAACTGAGCCTGGCGGCGCAGGTGAAACTGCTGCGCGCCGTCGAGACGCGCCGTTTTGAGCGCGTCGGCGGGACTGAATCTGTCAGCGTGGACGTGCGCGTCGTCTGTGCAACCAATCGTGACCTCAAAGAAGAGGTGGAAGAAAAGAGATTCCGTGAAGACTTATTCTATCGCCTGAACGTGATCGAAGTCAGACTGCCGCCGCTCAGAGAAAGGCTCGCCGACGTACCGCAACTGGCCGAATCATTTCTTGAACGCGCTGTCGTGCGCCACGCGCTCAAGACTAAAACTTTGTCGCCCACGGCGCTGCGCGAACTGCTCGCTTACGATTTTCCCGGCAACGTGCGCGAACTCGAAAACATGATCGAGCGTGCCGCCGTCACTTCCAACGGTGAAGTCATCCTGCCGGAACATCTGTTCGGCGGCGACCGCGCGACCGATGCCGCTTCGTCTCAAAACGCCGATACAAAATTGTTTGAGCTTCCATTTCACAGGGCGGTCGCCGCGCTCGAACGCGAGTTGATCCGGCGCGCGCTCCGTACTGCCAATGGTAATCGCGCGGAGGCGGCGCGTTTGCTCGGAATTAATCGCCGTTTGCTATACTCCAAAATGGAAGAGCACCAGATCACTTGAGCCAGGGCGACATGGAATTATCTGACAGTCCGTAAGGGGAACGCAGATGAGGATCAGAAAAATAATTCAAACCTTGAAAGGATTCAGTTGGCGACAGTGGCTGGTGCTCTGTGCCTTCCTCTTCTTCATAGGATTTACGGGGCATCACGCTTTTCTCTTCGTGCGCGACGCCATTTACTGGCAATACCACCAGGATGAGCAGATTCAAGGGTGGATGCCTGTCGGCTACGTCGCCCACTCTTATCGTGTGCCGCCTCATGTCCTTTATCTGGCGCTTGGTCTGCCACACAAGCCGCCGGACAAGCGCCCCTTGAGCGAGATAGCCAAAGCGCAGAACCGTTCGATGGAAGAAGTGAGCGCCGTTCTGCAAGACGCGATTGTTCACGCTCGGCCACCGTATCCGCCGCCACCGCCCCCGCCACCAGATAATGGAGGCGCGCCGTGACCGATCAACTTTTTGCATTGCTCTCGACCTATGGCCTGCCCGTGCTCTTCGTCATTTTGGCCATCTCATCTGCGGGCGTGCCATTCCCTATCACGCTGATGCTGATCGCCACCGGCTCTTTAGTCGCGCAGGGCGAGATGGGGTTATGGCCAGTGCTCATTGTGTGCAGCGCGGGCGCGATCACCGGCGATCAGATCGGCTACGGGTTGGGTCGCTGGGGCGGTCGTAAACTCGTTCACCGCGTCACGAAACGGTTTGGCGGCGCGGACATGGTCAAGCGCGCCGAAGCGTTTACCAAACGACGGGGCGGGTTGGCGATTTTCCTGAGCCGGTGGCTGGTGACGCCGCTTGGGCCCTGGCTCAACCTGACGAGCGGCATCACCGGATACCCGTGGCCTCGTTTTCTTTTCTGGGATGTGACGGGCGAAGTGCTGTGGGTCGTGATCTACGTGGGCCTGGGCAACATCTTCAGCGACCGCGTCGGCGCATTGGCCGACCTGTTAGGCAACCTGACATGGGTCATAGTCGGCGTCATCGCGGCGGGCATCCTGGGATGGAAGCTGCTCCAGTATTTTCGCAGCAGCGGCGACTCGTCGGCGAAAACAAAGATTTCGGCAGACGCTTACTCACCCGCGACTGAAGGTTAAGTTGCAAAAAATAACTGGTTGAATTGGAAAATTAATTCTGTAGTTAAGGATTATACCTCTAGGAATGTTTGGAGATTCGCTCACGATTAATCAGGGCGTGCTTCCTCTTGAGCCCCCATCTGTATCCACCTAACTCACCGTTTCCACGAATTACGCGATGGCAGGGGATGACGACGGCAACCGTGTTGCTGGCGCACGCCCGCGCCACCGCTCTGACTGCGCCGGGTTGACCTATCCGGGCGGCCACCTCGCCATACGACTGAACCTCGCCGTAAGGGATTGCTTGCAGATAGCTCCAGACGCGTCGCTGGAAAGCAGTCGCCCGCACGTCCAAAGGCAGTTCCAATCTGGTTTGCTGTCCCGCGAGATGCCGGAGTATGACTTCGACGTATTGGCCTAGCGCCTCCGGGTCTTTGCCGATCTCTGCTTTGGGGAATTCTTCACGGAGCATGCCTTCGAGTTCTTCCTCCGAGTCGCCCAAACGCACGGCGCATAAGCCTCGCTCGGTTGCTGCCACGAGTATGCGTCCCAACTCACATTCTGTAATTGTGTAGGTGATTCGCGCCCCGTCCCCGCCGCGCGCATAAGATGCCGGTGTCATGCCAAGTTCTGCGTCTGCCTTCTCATAAAGTCGGCTGCTCGAACCGTAGCCAGCGTCGTACATTGCACCCGTCACTGTCCCTCCATCCTTGATTCGTGCCTTGAACTGGTTGACCCTGTGAGCCAGCGCGTACTGGCGCGGCGTCAGCCCGACGATCTTCTTGAACGTGCGCTGAAGGTGATACTGACTCACGCCCAACTCCGCGCCGAGTTCCGCGAGCGAGGGCGAGCCTGTCTCTGATGCCTCGATTAGACGGCAAGCCTGCTCGACCATATCAAGGTGCGTGTCGCGCTCGGCTGCCACACGTGGGCGACAGCGGCGGCAGGGACGAAACCCCGCTAACTCGGCATCGCCTTGAGAGTCGAAGAAGACGGCTTGCTCGCGGCGCGGTCGCCTCGAAGGGCACGACGGCTTGCAATAGATGCCGGTCGAGCGCACGCCGTAGAAGATCATTCCGTCGAGGCTCGCGTCCCGCGCCGCGACCGCAAGCCAGCGCGTCTCATCGTCTATCGTCCGCAGCTCGTCGAGCAGTGCCTGATCCTGTCCCATCGTGCTCACCTCCATTGCCCGTATTCTACCTGCGCGCGTGGGCTTCATCTATCCGAATCTTGCTGTCAAACTATATTGCGTGGGGAAGCAGTAGTTTAGCCGCAAGATTCGGATAGAACACCCACCGGTCAATTAAGAATTAGCGGAGGCTTTGAGGCTCGGCGTGTCGGCGCGCTGGAGGCTCAAGGAGTTAATCTGCTCGCTGCACTTATCCATTATCGTGGTCGTATTGGCGTCTGCCTGTGAACGACTGTTCCCATCGTCAGGCAGGAGCCAGCGTCCGTTGGGACCAGATAGCAGATGTCCGAGTTCATGTAGCAGCATCAAGACGCGAGCCTCTCTCGTATTCGCTGAATAGTGGCCGCTCTTACGAAAGAGACCTTGAGAATGGTAATCCACGACCCGGTAAAATGGGCCTGTCAGATTCACCACCGCTTCCTTAAAGAGCCTGTAGCTGGCACCCGTCTGGAAGTTCGTGACTAATGTCGTTGGCCCGAACATTGTGATGCCAATCTGATTCTCTCTCAGGGATATTGCCTTCAATCTTGGATGTAGCGAGTTCAGCACACCTGTGGCAATACGCGGCCCTCCAAAAAAATAACTGCAAGAATTATTCTTTTGCAGAATGGCGTAAGCATCCAGGTAAGTTTTATCAATGAGCGTGAGCCGCCGCGAGGAATTGCTGAACAAGGGCTGCGCCGGAATACTTAGATTAACTGTCCCGGACATCGAAGAATTATCACCTGGCCGTGTGGCCTCCGGCGTCTCCCCTGCTTTTGCATCCACAGTATCTATATCAGAGGGCGCTGTAGTCTCAGCGGGCTTCAAAATAAACTTCTCTAACCTGTCGGGATTGCCCGGCGTCTTGCTTAACTCTTTAGTATTTTCCAGGTAGTGATGAGCGTCTGCCCGGCGGCTCAAGCTCACCGTCTCGCCAGAAGTAGCGGCGGAAGTTAAAAAGGTGAAGGCCAATGCGATGGCGAAAGCTTGTAGAAATCTGCCGGTGCTCATTATCCCACCTCCAACTGTCTGGACAGGAGCGCCACAATTCGCGGAGATTGTCTTTTGTCCTGGCGCTGAAAACTGATGCCTGGTCGTACCCTGCGACGGGTATCTGATTGCAGCAGGCATTACGCACAGGCGTTGATGGAAAGCGGAGTTATGTGACGGAGTGGCGAAAGAATGTGCTGAGCCGGATTAAACGAGTGATGAGAAGGGCGAGGCGGTCGACGACACGGTCACCTTTGACGCCGCACTTACACTATTGACGGTGAACTCATATCTAAAAAAGATTTCAGAAACTGAAGAGACATTGTCGCGCAGTCTTCTCGGCATGAGGTGTACAAGAAGTGGAACACTTTACAACTACTCTGATGACCCTTCCACGCCAGGTTATTCAAATCTGACAAAGGCAATCTCATTGAAAATCCAAATCCAGCAAGTTAACGTCCGTGACCAATTTTCCTACCTCAACCAAAAGCCGGAAACTTCGATAGTCATTCTGCTGGCATAGTCCTTGCCCAATTCATAAGAGGAACAAAGCCTGGAGCAATCCAAGTGTTCCGAAAATGGTGCAATTAATTCGCACCTCTTCTCGAAGGACAGTCATTAGTCAGCAGAAAGGAATATCAGCATGAAAATGCGAATCTTTACAATCTTGTTTGCTCTGTGCCTGGCTCTCGGTGCGGTTGCCTTTGGTCAGGAGACCACAGGCAGCATCGAAGGCACCGTGGCAGACGCTCAGGGCGGGAGGATAGCCGGAGCGACCGTACTGGTTGAAGGTCCTGCTATTACTCGTACCGTGACAACCGATGAAAATGGAAACTATCGCGTGGTGCAAGTGCCGCCGGGGAGATACACAGTATCGACGAGCGCCACCAACTTCAGCTCAGATAAAAGAGATGACGTTCAAGTTACTCTCGGCAAAGCCACTGTCGCAGACATCACGTTGCAAGCTGGTGGAGTCCAGGCCGACGTGGTCGTCTCATCGAGCGACGTGGCGGCGATTGACCCTACGGGGAGCAGAATTCAAACCAACATCACGGCTGAACAAATCGCGATGATCCCTAAGGGCACGCGATTCGATAGTGTGCTCCAGGTCTCCCCCGCCACGCGCGCCGAGCCGCTCAGTCGCGGATTTCAGATTGATGGTGCGTCAGGCGCAGAGAATACGTTTATCATTGACGGCTCTGAAGTGACCAACTTTCGCACCGGCCAGTTGCGCGACAACAACAACATTCCCTTCCAGTTTGTGCAGGAAGTACAAGTCAAGTCTTCAGGCTTTGACGCCGAGTTCGGCGGCGCGACGGGCGGCGTCATCAACGTCGTGACCAAGAGCGGCAGCAACGAATTTCATGGGGAGTTCGGATTGCAGTTTGAGACCAGTAATCTCTCGGCTCGCCAGAATCTCACCGGAAAAGTCAACAACAGTGACCCTCAGTTTCAGGCGAGTCCGGTCATTCTGGATAACTCTTCAACAACTCTGCTCTACATCAACCCGCCGGGAGATACTTTCCTGCACTTTTTCCCGAGCGCCACGTTGAGCGGCCCGGTGGTCAAGAACAGGCTCTGGTTCCTGGTCAGCAGCGCACCGCAGTTCTACCGTACCCAGCGCGATTTCAATTTTCGGAATGGTCAATTCCGCCACTACGATAGAAGCCTGCGCAATGATTATTCGTTCGCGCGCCTTGACGGGCAGGTCACAAATAACCTGCGCCTTTCGGGTACGTTCACCTACAGCCCGCAGCGTGAACATGGACAGATACCTTCATATACAGCGACAGCACCGGCGGCGACCGACTTTTCTCAACTGGGTGGCCGTGTCGCAGCCAATAACGTGACTGCCAGCGGTGTCTGGACACCCACTGAGAAGATGGTCTTTAGCGCACGCTACGGACGCAACTATCTCAATGAGAAAGATAGCGCCTACGGTGTGCCCTCTGAGACACGTATTCGCTGCATCGGCGGAGGCAGCCCCGCAGGTGTCGCGGCAGCAAACCCGTGTGCCGCCGGTTTCAATAGCGTTTCTGACATTACGAAGACCGTGAAGGACATTTCGATCCGCAAAACGGTTGACGCAGACATGAACTATTTGGTCAGCAATCTGGCTGGCCGTCATAGCTTCAAGGTTGGTTACCAGTGGAACAAACTTTTCAATGACGTAGATCAGGGTTATTTCGGGATTGGTGAGGTCAGACTCTTCTGGGCTCAGTCTGATCGTGGTATTGGCCCTGGCGTTTGTCCGGCAGGCGCGTGCACGTCATTCGGTTATGGCTACCTACAGGACTTCGGCACAGTAGGCAAGGCAGGCAGCACGAACTCGGCTCTCTATGCACAGGATAGCTGGCAGCCAACCGCTCGCCTGACGCTCAATCTGGGCTTGCGGATAGAGAAAGAAGATGTGCCGACATTCGCTGCCGGTAGTCTGCCCATTAAATTCGGCTGGGGCGACAAGATTGCTCCGCGTCTGGGATTTGCCTATGACGTGATGGGCAACGGCAAGATGAAGGTCTTTGCCAGCTTTGGCCGCTTCTATGATCGCTTCAAATATCAGTTGCCTCGTGGTTCGTTCGGCGGCGATAGGCTTCTGCGCTACTTCTTCGCGCTGCCCGATGCGAACTACACCACATACACGAGGGCGTATGCTCTGGCACATACTCTCGTCGGCCCAATTGATTTTCGTGTCCCGTCCAATGATCCGAACAACAATCGCGTTGACCCGGATTTGAAGGCCGGACGCCAGACCGAGTACACGGTCGGAACAGAGTATGGTCTAACAAACGACATTGTGCTGGCGGCGCGTTACACGCACAAACAGCTCGACCGCACCATTGAAGACGTTGGATTTTTTGATGCTGCTCAAAACGAGTTGTTCTTCATCGCCAATCCAGGCATGGGCGCTGTGTCGCAGCCCTTTGCTCCCGGCATTCCGGCATCGCCGAAGGCTGAGCGCAAATATGATGCGCTGGAACTGCGCGTTGACAAGCGATTCTCGCGCAACTATTACATCAATGCCAGCTACACCTATAGTCGCCTCGTCGGCAACTACTCTGGTTTGGCTAGCTCCGACGAGCCCGATGCGCTCGGTGTCGGTCGTTCCAGCCCGAACGTCAACAGGTTCTTCGACCTGCCGCACATCGGGTTCACGCCCAACGGTGAGCCGGACAACGGACGCCTGGCAACGGATCGCCCGCATGCCGTCAAAATCTTTGCGGCTTACAACTTTGACTGGAAGAACCTCTTCGGATACTCACTCGATAGCAGCGGGAGCAACAGCACAGAGCTTTCCGCCTCGTTTATCGGGCTGAGCGGGACGCCGACTTCGACCCAGATTGGTATCTACGGCGCGAATGTTTTCCTGTTCGGTCGTGGAGATTTGGGACGCAGCCCAATGTTCACGCAGACGGACATGGCGCTGACGCATACCTACAAGTTCGGTGATGACGGAAGGATGGCGTTGAAGTTCGAGGTCAATGCACTCAACGTGTTCAATGAGAACAACGTGACGAGTGTCTTCCAGCTCATCTCGCCTGATTCCTTAACCGGAACTACATTCGGTTTCACAAATGCTGCGACCGCAGAGACCGATACTATTCGTGCGATTTTCGCCGGGGGACTAACCAACCAGATCATCGCGGGCTTTAACCGCCCGGCGGGTGATCCTGGGCGCATCGCTCGCGATGTTCGGTATGGCCTGCCGAGGACTTTCCAGACTCCGCGGCAGATACGCTTTGGCTTCAAATTTGTTTTCTGAGCCAAACCTTCACCTTCAACCATCAAGCCCATCCCTTTCTGGATGGGCTTGATGGTTGAATTGCTTTCAATTTTCTCGAACGACTCTCACCTTGGCGCGCCCCACTCCGATTCGCCGAATATGTTATGAATAGATTCATTCGCATCTCGCACATGACAATTATCGGCCTGGCAGTAATTGGTCATTTGGTGCTCCCGAATTTCATGGTCTTTGCCAATCGCCCGGCGGCAAGCTTACTGCCTCAGGGCAAAAGCTCCATCACGGGAATTGTTTTCGATCCTACGGGTAAGCCGCTTGAAAAAGTGCGAGTTGAGTTGATGGATGATGTCTATTCAGTCTTGAAAACGTTTCGGACTACCGGGACAGGTCAATTTGCATTCAGGGGTCTCTCCCCCGGCGTCTTCAATATCAGAGTAATTGTCGAGTCAGGCGAGTATGCGGAAGAGGTTCAACGTGTAGAGCTAATCAGTTTAAATCGCGGCGATGCCGGGTTGAGCCGCGATATTCGACAGGTGGATTTTTACCTGCGCCCAAAAAACGCCGGGAAGCCGCCAACCGGAGCCGCAGTCGTCTTTTCACAGAATGTCCCTGAAGCCGCAAAAAAGAGATACTCGAAAGCCGTTGATGATTTCGAGAAGAATAAATCTAAGGAAGGGGTGGAAGGCTTGCAGGCGGCTCTCCAGATATTTCCTGATTACTACCTGGCGTTAATCAGACTTGGCGAAGAACAGGTCAATCTCGCACAGTTTGAAGAGGCACGTTCCATTCTGACCAGGGCGGTGAAGGTGAACCCCAAAGGCTATGAAGGCTTTTACTGGCTCGGGATCGCGCAGGTTGGTCTCAAGCAGCTACCTGAAGCCATCGAGTCATTCCATCAAGCTCTTTTACAGAACCCGTCTTCCATCAATTCCACCCTTTGGATGGGGATGGCTTTACGCCGGAGCGGTAAGCTGGGTGAAGCAGAAAAACAACTGAAGCTCGCCAAGCACCTCGCGCTCAAACCAATCCCGCAAATACACTGGGAGTTGGCGCTCCTCTACAATCACCAAAAACGTAAGCTTGAGGCAGCCGATGAGTTAGAGCTTTTCCTTAAAGCGCAGCCCGACAGTCGTGATGCCGAAGCGATTAAAAAATTAATCAGGCAATTGCGGGAGAAAAAAGATAAGCATCACTAACAGCGTGTCTAAAAAGGTCGCGTTAGCGACATCGTGAGTTTAGCCGTGCGTTTCAACGCACGGAAATAAGCGATCATAGGCTGGGTCGTCGCGTCAGCGACGGATGAGCCGGTATTCAGTCGTCGCTGACGCGACGGCCAGAGGGAGACTTGGACGTTCCCCGCCGATAAATCAGCGGGCTAAAGTCAGCGCATCGCTGACGCGATGTGGCGGAAGATACTTTTTAGACATGCTCTAAGGTAGTTCGTTGGCTGAAGGCTCTCAACACTCCTCCACAATTAAACGCTCAGGGTTCATGGACGACTCATCACAAGCCCAGGCCGTCTTGTCCCGGCAGGCGTCCCTTTCGTCACATAAATATGGTTTGATCTATGTAGAAGTTGCCTAATCACAGGTTAGCTTTGTCACCCGAAGCGGATAATTTTAGCGGTCTCTTTAACTCGCTTTTCTTATTTAGGCTTTCCTGAAAATGCGACAAGCGCACGCACTTGGTTTGTCTTCACTCTCGGCATCTGACATGATTTAAAACGTGATGAATCAATTTGCAGAAGATAGCGCGTGGTGGCAAAGGCGCTGGGTGCGCGCTGTTCTCATCTTTGGCGTCTGGACGGTCATCGGTCTGGTTTTCAGCGCGCAGTGGTATTTCGCTGCGTTCCGCTCAGACCAGCCAGTCCCCTGGTCGCGTGCGCTTTATGTGCAGATGAGCTGGGGCTATCTCTGGGCGCTCGCCACCCCTCTGGTGCTCTGGCTCATCCACCGCTTTCCTGTAGACAAACAGAATTGGCGGCGCAACGTGCCGACGCATCTTCTGACGAGCACCTTACTCACATTCATCGTCGGCATCACCG
Organism: Acidobacteriota bacterium; assembly: GCA_032160705.1. Classification (GTDB taxonomy): domain Bacteria; phylum Acidobacteriota; class Blastocatellia; order Pyrinomonadales; family Pyrinomonadaceae; genus QHXM01. The sequence goes on from JAVHVE010000057.1 coordinate 198,035, forward strand.
GCCACACTTTCCTCTATTTTGTTTACGGTCGCCCGGCTGGCCGCCCCTACTTGTTTCAGAATTCTCTGCGCCACGCCATTGGAAACTACACAGAGGGTATCGGCATTTACCTTTTGATTGCGTTTCTCTTCTCGGCTTACGGTTATTATCAGAGGTATCGCCAGGGCATGCTTCGCGCCTCGCAATTGGAAGCGCAACTCTCGCAAGCACAATTGCAAGCTCTCAAAATGCAGCTACACCCACACTTTCTCTTCAACACACTCCACTCAATTTCTGCCCTGCTCTATAAGGACACCGAGGCCGCACGCAAAATGATTACGCGCCTCGGAGATTTCCTGCGTCTCACGCTGGAAAACTCCGGCACACAGGAAGTCACGCTCAAACAGGAGATGGAATTCCTGCGCTGCTATCTGGAAATCGAGCGCATCCGTTTTCAGGATCGTCTCACCACGCGCCTTTTCGTTGATCCTAATGCTCTCGATACGCTCGTTCCCAATCTGATCCTTCAACCTATCGTCGAAAATGCCATCAGGTATGCAATCGCCCCGCGCTCCACTCCCGGCGAGATCGAAATTCTTGCGCAACAAGAAGACGGATTCCTTCGTATCAGAATAAGAGACGACGGACCGGGTCTCCCCATGAATCGGAGCGTCGATAGCTTGTTCAAGAAGGGTCTGGGTTTGGTCAACACGCAAGCGCGCTTGGACCACATGTATGGCGCTGAGCATCGTTTCGAGATAGCCAACGACCCTGATGGCGGCTTGGCCGTGACTCTGGAAATACCTTCCATGAGAGAAAACGGCTGGGTTCACCACAACGGACAGCGACCGGCCTGAACTAAAACAGCAAAGCGAAGAATTTTTTGCCACAGCGGAAGCGCTCGTGGTGTTCTTCTATTAGGGATAATTCTATCTTGTGGTACAGACTCGCCTGCCAAAAGGATTTTGCCTGGCGACAAAGGACGAAGTCGTGATGATTCCCGCTACGAATACGAAAATTCGTGTGCTGCTGGTAGACGACGAGTCGCTGGCGCGCGAGATGATTCGCGAGATGTTGGAGAGCGACCGCGACGCAGAGATCATCGGCGAGTGCATCAACGGCGACGAGGCCGTTGCGGCTATCGAAGAGCATGTCCCTGATCTGCTTTTTCTGGACGTGCAGATGCCTGAAGCGAGCGGCTTCAAAGTCCTGGAGACGTTGAAGAACGGCCACATGCCTCACGTCATTTTTGTTACGGCTTACGATCAATACGCCGTGCGCGCCTTCGAAGTGCATGCCCTCGATTATCTCTTGAAACCTTTCGACCGCGAGCGCTTTGAAGCCTCCTGGCAACGCGCCAAAGAGCAAATCCTGAAAGAGAAAAGTGGCCGTCTTGACGAGCGCATCCTGACGCTGCTCGAAGAACTCAAGGCCGAATCCAAATATTTGGAGCGCCTAGTTATCAAAGCAGGCGGGCGCGTTTTTTTCCTCGAAGCAGGTGAGATAGATTGGATTGAAGCCGAAGGCAATTATGTCTCGGTGCATAGCGGAAAGAAGTCGCACCTGTTGCGCGAAACTATCAGCAATCTCGAAGCGCAACTCGACCCTAAAAAATTCCGGCGCATCCACCGTTCTTCTATCGTTCAGATAGATAAGATCAAAGAATTGCAGCCGTGGTTTCACGGAGAGTATCGCATCGTCCTGCATAGCGGAGCGCAACTCATGCTCTCGCGTAACTATCGCGAGAACTTGCAGGAAGCTCTCGGCAAGGTTCTTTGAGCCGGACTCACGCGCGCCCACAATGTTCCTCATCCCTCCGATGGGCCGACTGGTCACCATCTCTGTCCCTTTTGTCACAAAAAAAAGACCTGGCGCGACTCCTCCGACTATATTTATCCTGCGCGACTGTTCGCGACTTAAAGTTCGAGCGGTAGACGCGAAGCTTTCAGGGGAGGTTACGAGATGAACGGGCTGGCAGTACGAGAAAACTCGGAGATACATCTGGTCGCTCAGGCGGACGCAAAAAACGGCGATCAAGCGAAAGCAGACGTCGCTCGCAGCAAAACCAAAATTTTGAAGAAGCTCGCATTGAAACTTTTGCTGGAAACTCAATCACTAACTGAAGTAATAACGCTCGACGTGCAAACAGGCATAGACTTCTATGAAGAGGTGAAGCGTTTTGAGGTGGATCTGATCCAGCGGGCGCTCTGGTTTACAGGTGGCAATCAGGCGCGCGCCGCCCATCTGCTCCGCATGAAAGTGACGACGCTTAATTCCAAGATTAAACATTACGGCATCAACATAGCTATTATCGTCGGATGCTATGAGCCGATAGAAGTTGCGGATGCCGCTCATCATCATGCCTGATTGAAGACGAGCGGCAGTCAAGACAACAAAGGTGAGACTGCCCGAGGGCGTTTCACCTTTATTCTTTTGCATCTCGCTTTGCTGTTACTAAACGCGCACGCGTAGTTTCGTTAGCTTGCACCTGTAATGATTGGAGATGTCTCATGCAAGATAGGGTCGCTCTTGAATTCGAGAAGCTACGATTATTAAAAAGGGAAACAATAGTTGTCCCCTCATCCAGCAAAGCAGCGCGCAACAATAAGATTGAAGCTCTAAAGACTTTAATGCAAGCGCTCTTAAATGAGATTGAGACCTTGAACGACGCTCCAACTCTCGACGGCGGGACGGAAGTTAATTTAAGCGACGAGGTTCATCGCTATGAGGCTGACCTCATCCGTTGTGCGCTAATCAGGACAGGTGGTCGCCAGCGACGTGCGGCGCGTCTCTTGAATATGAAAGTGGCCACTCTGAACGCCAAGATTAAACGCTACCACCTCGATACGGACGAGCTGATTCATGCAGCATCGAACATCCGCCAAGCTATTAAATAAGCCAAACACCTCTCGGACAAAAAGCAAGCGGGTTCAAATACCTAGAAATGGTCTCATCAATGTTCAGAGTTCAAACTTCAGTTTGATGTTTTTCAATAAAACGCACGCTGAAGCGTGAACTCTGAACGCTTGAATGCTATTTATGAGATGACTTCTAATAAATTTTTCCCGCCAGCTCAATCCGCGCGTGCTGCCATCCCTGTCTTGAATACAATCATCAAAATGCTGTAAAACTTGAGCGGGCAATAGTGAATAAGCTCAAAAGACGAAAAGAGCAATTCAAACAAGTTTACTTGATGATGAAGGGATTGCAGGATGGTATTCAAGCTGCGGGCAGGCTCCTTCTACGGCGTGACTGCAAAGACAATAAACATTTCCGGCTTTCGCTTTACTGAGAAATCATACGAAACGCGAATCGCCCTTCCGAGTCATTCCCACGAACTCGCCCATTTTTGTTTCGTTCTGGAGGGAAACTATACGGAAACCATTTGCAGGAAGATTGAGGAGCGAACGCCTGCGACGCTGATCTTCTACCCGCCTGATACAGTCCACGCCGAAGGGCATCATAACAAAGGCCGCCATTTGCTCATCGAGCTTGAGCCCTGGCGCGCCCGCAGCATCTTGAATTACGGCGCATTCAGAGATGCCCCTCTCCAATTAGCATCGCCCGGTTGGCTGGCGGCGAAGATTTACAGAGAATTCCGTGACATGGATGAGCTTTCGATGTTGGCGCTCGAAGGCATGGCACTGGAACTTGTCGTCGAGGCCCTGCGTCACGGTGATGGCTCACCGGAGCGCACCTCACCGAAATGGCTCGATCAGGCCAGGCAGATTTTGGAAACCTGTTTTGCCGACCCGCCTTCTCTTCAGGAACTGGCAAAAACAGTCGGCGTCCACCCCGTTCACCTGGCGCGCGTCTTCCGTAAATTCCAACATTGCACGATTGGCGAATACGTCCGCAGACTTCGCGTTGAGCACGCGCGCCAGCAAATGCTCGTGACGAATATTCCGTTAGTTGAGATCGCCCTCTCATCCGGCTTCGCCGACCACACACACTTTTCCCGCTCCTTCAAGCGCGTGACCGGGATGACGCCGACAGAATTCCGCAAAATCATTCGTCGCGGTTAAGCTCATACCCGGAAGTTTATTTCAGACAAGACACCTCTGCTGACAGGTGGGTAAGATAACGCCCGGATTATTATCGCCGCTAGAGAGGTAAGCTAAAAGTTGAATAAACTAATCTATGCGCTGGGCTTCTCTTTCCTGATTCTGACCCTTCCAGTCGCCGGGCAGACCAATCTTCAAAAAAGCCGCACACCGAATGACCGAGCGCTTGAGGCTCAAGTTGATGCGTATGTGAAACCCTATTTGGATGTCAAAGGCTTTAGCGGGTCTATCCTGATTGCCAGAGGAGGAAAAGTCTTGTTCAGCAAAGGATACGGCATGGCTAATTATGAACTCGGTGTCGCCAACACGCCGCGCACCAGGTTTCACATCGCCTCCGTCTCAAAGACATTCACAGCCGCCGCGATCATGATCTTGCAGGAGCGTGGACGCTTGAACCTCAGCGATACACTAATCAAATATATTCCCGATTATCCGAACGGCGAGAAAATTACCATTCATCACCTGCTAGCGCACACGTCAGGCATCCCGAACGTCAACAACTTCCCGGAGTATGAGAGACAATCCAGATTCCACCAGAGCATCGAAGAAGTGATCGAGATGTTCAAACATAAGCCTTTGAATTTCAATCCCGGAGAGCGGTACAGCTACAGCAACTCGAACTACAATCTGCTCGCCTTCATCATCGAGAAAGTTTCAGGCAAAGGTTACGGAGAATTCCTCAAGGAGAATATTTTCGACCCGCTTGAGATGAGAGATTCCGGGCATGACGGGCGCGCTGAAGCATTGCTTGAAAACCGAGCGGCTGGATATGTGCCCGTCGGCCTCAGCGACCTTGAGAACGTGCCTTACCTTGATTGGACGATCAAGACCGGGAACGGCTCGCTCTACACAACGGTTGAAGATATGTACAAGTGGGACAGGGCGCTCTACACCGAAAAGATTTTAAAGAAGAGCAGCCTGGACAAAATCTTTACCGTGCATGCTGATAATTCTGTCGGGTATGGCTGGTTTTTAGGGAAGCGCCTCAACCGGAGACTCATCAATATGGGAGGAAGGAGTCCCGGATTCACTTCCGAGATACAAAGATACGTGGATGATAATGTCTGCATTATCGTGCTTGGCAATAATTACGCCCCGACCGCAAGCGTCATCTCCAATGATCTGGCCGCGATTGTGTTTGGCGAACACTATGAAATTCCCAAAATAGTTAAGCCTCTCAAACTGGATGAGAAAATGTCGGAGGCTTTTCCGGGGCGGTATCAATTCGGCACGGACTATTTCGTTCCCGGCGCAATCGCCACCATTGAAAAGAGAAACGATCAACTCATCATGAAATTGAGTACGGGAGCAAACGTGGTGCTCCTCCCGCAATCGGACATGACATTCTTCGACAGGGTGTTCTGGGAAACGATCCTCTTTGTCAAAGACGACAAAGGAGAAATGTCTCACCTGATCTGGCGATATAACGGAATGGATTATCGGGCGACAAAGTTAAAGGAGAAGTGAGCGCGACAAGGTTGGAGATGCGGCGCGCAAAATACGCTCTCTGCTTCAGTCTCACTTCCCCGGAGAGCCGCTCTATTATCGAACCTTGGCTTTACGGGCGCTGACCTTGCCGTGCGATGGCCGACAGGACGCGCTGCCTTTCACCATCAGAGCTGATTGTTTTCGTCACATCGGCGATTGCCGACAAGACGGACGCATCGTCCGCATAAATTCTGACGGCGACGAGCAACACGTTAGCCTTCTCGCCGTCCGAAGAGATTCGTTCGGCAGATCGAAGAACGCGCATCAGATTCTCTTTGCCGAGCGTGTTGCGCTTCATCAGCGAAGATAAAACCCGCGCATGTTCTCCGTCTGAGCTGATGGAGTTGATAACGTCGAAGAGGGATGGGAGAGAAGCAGGATGGCTAAGAAATACTGCCGAGTGCTGGATGAGCAGGTTCGCCTTCTCGCCATCGGAAGAGATGGCACGCGCCGACTTGAGCGCGCGAAGAATGTCGTCTGTGCCGAGACTCTTCGCCAGAAGCGCCGACAGGACGCGCCGGTGTTCGCCGTCCGAACTGATGCTGCCGACGGCTTCAAAGAAATCCGGCGCGACCGCTCTATTGCCAAGATACAGGTCGGCGGTCTCGATGAGCAGGACTGCCTTCTCGCCGTCAGAAGAGATTTCGCGCTCCACCTGCCGCGCCGCCCTGCGGAGAATTGCGGTGTCTAGATTGCCGATTCCCAGCAATTCGTGAAAGTAGATGCGCTTGGCTCCATCGCTTTTAATCAGCGAGATTTCATCAAGGACGCCGCCTGCTCCGTGCTGTCTGAAGATGCGCCGAACCCTGGCGCGCGCGCCGATGGCGGTGTTGCGTATGACGTCCGGCAAGACTTCGGCTAACCACGCGCGTCCCTCCTGGTCGAACGCATGAGCCTGGCCTCTGACAAAAAAAGAGCGCTGCGGTTGAGCGTCCGCGCCCGGCACAACTTCCAGTCGCCGCGACATTGAGCCGCGTTGTTCTTCGATCATCAGATAGCCATCACGCGCGATGCTCTTCACGTCCGAGTCGTTATCCGTAAATTCCAGCCCGCCCTTTGCTCTGATCTCTAAACTATGATCGCCGTCGTTGTACCTGACTCTAATGTCGGAGCGATCTGCCCCGGTCTCATTGATCTGGGTGATGCTCGTGTGCCTCTCCTTTTGCGCCGCGAATTTCAATTGACGGCTCTTGTCAGGTAATGTGGGATTCATCTGTGCGTGACGCACAACTATGAAAGCTGACAGGATGAATACGATTCCCAGCATAACCGCGAAGCGGCCTAACGTGAGTTTGTTGACCTTGAAACTTGACATCTGATGAGTCCTCCTAAAATTCTGCAATGGTTTTGTCATCCGCCTTCCGTCGTCGCGCGCGGTCTCTTGAAGGCACACTACACCTGAGCCACAACGTGCGTGGCTTCATTTACTCGTCCCGTTTTGTCTCGGTTAATCTCTGTCGCCGTTGTTTCTGGCGAGCGACATTGTTTGTGTCGCAGTTCCCTGGCTGATCTCTTTTCTCTTTGCTATTGCAGAGAGCACGCGTGTTTGCTCCGCGGAAGAATGGATGGAGGATGCTGTCGCGAGATAGGCGGAAAGCACCCCATCGCTAATCGGACAGACCTCTGCGACCCTCGTCAGAAACTCCGCTTTCTCACCATCGGAGGAGATGCGGCGCGCGAACCTCACGGTTTGAATGATGCCTTCGTTGCTCAGATTGCTTTGACGTAACAGGGCTGTCAACGCTCGTCGCTGCTCTGCCGGTGAGTTGATGGAAGAGACCGCATCGAGGAAGGGAGAGAGCGTCGCGTTATCAATTGCGTAGAGACTCGTCGCCTTAACGAGTAGCTCAGCCTTTTCGCCGTCAGAATTGATGGCCGCAGCAGCTTTCAAGGTTCGGAACAGGACTCCCCTGTCGCGCCCCTTCAACGTCAAGAGTCCCGAGAGGACGCGCCGCCGCTCGCCCACCGAGTCAATGGTGGAGACGGCGTTAAAGAAAGCGTTGAGAACCTCTGTGTCGCCTGTGCAGACTCCGGCTGCGCCCACCAGAAATTCTGCTTTCTCGCCATCCGAATCAATATTCCTTGCGACCACGAGAGACTGGATCAGATTTTCTTTAGTCAACCCACGCCGCTTGAGAAGCGCCGATAGTATTTCTCTCTGCGACGCCGCATTGCCTAATGCTGCGACCACTTTGAAGAAGTCGGAAGGCAGACGGCTTTCATCAGATGAAAGCGTAGCCGACGAAGCTGAAGGCTCTTGAATCACAGATGAGCTGTTACTCGAAGACTGTACCAGGCCGCCTGATGTTTCGGGTCGCTGGTTGCCGGTCGGCAACGTAAAGGCAATGGGCTGCGCCGTATCTGGCGATATATTTCCAGTCGCTTCCGCCATCTCAAGCCAGGGGTGCGGCTGCGACACCTTGCCTTGAGGTGCTGATAACCTGATAGTGCCACCCACCGTAGAGCTTTCCCGTGACACCTGCATCATGGCCTCGCTATTGTTAAGTAAAGGGACACCACCTCTGACACCCATCTCGCCCGACGAGTCTCCGAGCCAGCTATTTATTCCGGCATTCCCGGGTTGTGATTGTTCCTGATGGGTCGTGCCTGCCAATTCATTATGCTGTGCCGGTTCAACCGCTGCATTTCTGCTGGCGCTGACAGCGATGAGAGGAGTGAGTCGTCCTAAATGAATCATCATCACAAGCAGTAAGCAGAGTGGGAGAAGGAAGCCGACGGCGGAAAGGCGCGCAGGGACGTGTTGTTTACTTTTAAGAATCGTTTCAATTCTTCGGGAAAGATGGCTTTTGACAGCCATAGCTCCGGGAGCAAGCAAGGCTGATTTGGACGTCTTCGTCAGCTCAAATAGTTTGGTTAAGCATGAAGCATAGGAACGGTGAGCGCGCGTCACGGAGACAACCCATTGATCGCAGGCACACTCTCGCTCTGCGCTGAGTTGCCGACCCACCCACCAAACTACCGGATGAAAAAAGAAAATGGCCTCAACCAACTTTTGCGCGAGATTACCCCAATCATCGCGCCGCCGCACGTGCGCCAACTCATGTAGTAAAACTTGATCGAACTCATCCTCGGCTAAACTGTCGGCCAGTCTCTCAGGAAATAGAATGGTCGTCTCGCTCAGGCCGAGCATCAACGGGACAGTTGTTTGCTTTGAACCGCGCAAGCGTACTGCGCGTCTAATTCCACAGGTCTTCGACCAGTGGCTCAGCCGTTGTTGATAATGATTGGCCAACGGCTGAGACGCTCCTTTGAGTCGCCGCAATGATACGTAGCTGTGAACCAGCCTGACCATCATTACCGATGCTCCAAGCATCCAGAGAACTAAAAAGACCTGCGGCCATCCCTCGCCCCTCAATCGAATGCTGAAACTCTCCTGCTGTGGTCGAGATTCGGGCAGCATTTCGGAGACGCTGTCACTGTTTATCCCTTCCACCTGAACCGAAGCCGCCACTGTGTTGCCGCCCTCAAATGTGCTTGCGGGATTCTTCGCGTCGGCGGGAACTACGACCGTGGACCGGAGAGAAGTTTGGGGATCAACTGTTGATAACGTAGAAATTTCCAGAGGGCGATTATCGTGTAAGGCTACGTCTTTCGTCGCAGTCGCGCTTAATGAAGTGAGCGCATTGAGAAACGGCAAACAGACGACGGCGAGCAAGGTGGCTAACCAGATGGCATATTTCATTGTCGCGTTAGCCCGCCTGAACAGTCGCAGCAGCAAACAGACGAGAAAGGCAAGCACGGCGCTTTGCCAGATGCTATTAAGGAGCGCCGCCGCCGCGATGCGGGATACTGAATCGGGCAGCCCAAACAAAATGTTCACGGCGTTCTACTACTCGCTTTCTTCAATCATTTTCTTTAGCCGTTTTAACTCGACCGCATCTATCTTCTCTTCCTGAAGCACATTGAGCACGAGCAGCTCCGGCGAATTATCGAAGAATCGGTTGAGTACGTATTGCACAATGTTGCGCCGCGCTTCACCACGATCTATCAACGGGTGATAGACGAAGGCGCGTCCTTCTTTACTGTGCCGGACATAACCTTTCTGCTCCAGAATTCTCAAAGTAGTTAAGACCGTGCTATAAGCCAGAGCCGATGCTTTGGGCAACGCCTCAACCACGTCGCCGACAGTAGCCGTCCCCTTCTCCCATAGCACGTCCATCAACCGCAGCTCGGCTTCCGTCAATGTAGTCGATCTCTTTCTCACCAAGAATCAATCCCTCCGAACCAACTATTAAATCCTTAATAGTTGGGGGAGAGTAGCGAAGTTTCGCTTGCCTGTCAACTAATAAATTAATAGTTGGGTTGAATCGCAATTGTGAGCGTTTGTCTCGAACGAGTTTTCGCAACGGTGCTGAGAGCATCCCTACCTCCGCTTAGCCTGCCCTCTCTGGCTGGCCAGACGCGACAGCTTCTTCCAACGCTTCTTTTCCGTAAGCTGGGCGTTGATGTCCTGCTTGCGAGCCACATGCTGCAATTCCTTCTGTAGCTTCTCGTAGCTCTGATACCTCTCGGCCTCAATCGTTCCTCCTGACAGGGCATCTTGAATCGCGCACCCAGGCTCATCTCGGTGCTTGCAATTGCTGAAGCGGCAACTGCGGACTAACGCTTCGATGTCATCGAAGGCATGTTGAAGACTCTCATTGCCGTCCCAGAGATGCAGTTCACGCATCCCCGGCGTGTCGAGCATGAGTCCGCCCTGCGGCAAGAGAATCAACTCGCGGTACGTCGTCGTGTGCCGACCGCGCCCATCGTGCTCGCGGATTTCCCGCACCTTTTGAACCTCATGACCGAATAGGTGATTTATCAGCGTTGATTTCCCGACCCCGGACGAGCCCAGGAGCGCTACAGTCTGCCCGTGCCGGAAATATGAAGCCAACTCGTCCAGCCCATCCCGGCGGACGACGCTGATGGCATGAACGGGTACATCCGCAGCCACGGTTTGAATCTCCGTGAGCCTCTCTTCGACCTCTTCGCACAGATCGGCTTTACTAAGGACGATGACCGGGCTGGCCCCGCTTTCCCAGGCGATAATCAGATAGCGCTCAATCCGACGCAGGTTGAAGTCTTGATTAAGCGAGGTGACCAAAAAGACTGTGTCTATGTTGGCCCCGACAATCTGCCCTTCGGTGCGTGTGCCAGCCGCCTTACGCACGAATGTACTTTTGCGCGGCAGGACGGCGTGAATCGTCGCCCTGGCTTCCTCGTGGCGTGGCTCTATCACGACCCAGTCGCCCACCGCGGGCAGGTCTGCGCGATTCGAGGCCTCGTGCCGAAGCCTCCCCGCCACGTCGGCGAGCAGCTCCCCCTGCGGGCTGAGCACACGATAGAGATGATTGTATTCGAGCGCGACGCGGGCGGCTTCGAAGCCATCAGCGCGGTAAGGTTGAAAATGGGTCTCGAAAGATTCATTCCAACCAAGATTTGATAGATCAGCAGTCATCCGGCTTCGATAAATCCACCGCTAGAAACTTTTTCGGAAAAGATAAGAAGCCTTGATAAAAAATGATCGCCCATTTCCCCGGAACCCCGGCTCAAGTTGTCCTGTAAATTGGTTATAACCGTTGTAGCTGACATCGTCGTTGTAACCGACATAGAGCGCCGTTCCCGGATTCGGCGTCCAGCCCACGACTAACTGCGGTCGAAGGTGCTTATTCAAAGTCGAATAATCGAGCCGCAGGCGGGCGAAAGTATTGCGCGAGAACTGATAGGTCGAACGAGAGCTGAAGATGTTGTCGTCATAGGCGACGAGCCCCGTGTCATGACGATAGAGCCGTCTTTTGTTGTAGTTCAACTGCGTCTGGAAGGCAGCCGTGGGCTGGTATCGGAAACTCGAATCAATGAATAATTGATTGCCCGGTCCCGGATCAAAACCGCCTTTTGGATTCAGCAGCGCAGCCCGGCTGACACGCGGGAAATCCGGCCCGTTTCCAAAATCATACTCCATTAACCCCCACGTGTGATCCACAAAGAAGAAAGCATAGAGCTGCTTGTTCGGCGTGGTTTCGATGAAAGTTTGAATGGCCTTGAAAGGAGATGAGCGCTCCGGGTCGGCTCCGAAAAACGCGCCCGGACGTGTGGCCGTCCGGTTCGCGCCAAACTCGTGCTCAAAAACGCGCTCGTAACCTAACTGAAAGCCCAGGTAGACAAATGTCTGACGCTGCAAAGCCAGCATTCCCGATGTGTCTGTAATCTCGTATTGCGAGCGCCCGCGCCAATCATAGCTGATGTTGGTCGCGTTCTGAACGCGCTTATAGACGATCAACTTTTTCTGGTCGCGGTCGGTTTCATATCTGATGTACGAGCCGAGGTAGTTCGTATCAAAGCGCTGTGTGAAGCCTACGTCGGCGCGATAATCGCTTGTTCTGCCGATGGCCAGAAAATTCATATACAAATTTCTGTCAGCGCGTTCCAGATAAGCTCTGTAACCGAAACCATTGCCCGTTCGATACAGGCTCCGGTCTAAATCGGAGTCGTAAAAGAAGCGGCGCGAGTTTGTGCCGACGACTTGAAACTCGGTCACGGTTTTTGGATCCAGGCGAAAGCGCCCGTCAAAACCGGCGGTGTGATTATGACGTTCGATAAAGTTGTAGGTCGTGGCGAAAAACCCCAGATTGTGCTCTCTGCCGACATCACGCTTGAGCCGTAGAACACCGATGTCTGCGTTCTTGTCGACAAAGCGCTCAATGCCGCAAACAAGGCTCGGATCTGTGATTCGTCTTTGCTGGCAATTAAATAAACTTTGCCGCTCGTCCTTCGAGTAATTTCCGGGCGCATTGTCAGAAGCATACAGTAGGCCGAAAGTGTTGCGCCCGCGCCTGCCCGTTAATTTTACCGCCACATCCGGGTCAACAATTGCCCGCGTGTTGACGATGTTCAGTCCGCTCTGGAAGATGTCAATTCGTTCCAGAAAGAACGGACGCTTTTCAGCAAAGAAAATCGGGAAACGCTGGTTAGCGGTCGTCACGGGCGCGTCTGCTTCCACTTGCGCGAAATCGGGATTGTAGGCAAAGTCGAGGGTCACTGTCGGAGTCAGACTAAACTTGGCCGTCACTCCGAACTCGCCTCTGAGATGGTCGTTAACGTAGCGTCCCGCCGGGTCATTATCAAAAGTAAAGCGCGTGCGCCTGCCTGATTCGCTTAATGTGACACTCGGGTTGATTTCAAGCTGGCGCGTCGTTTCAATTCCTTCGAGACCTGTGATGTGACCGGCTTGAGTGAGCCAACCGGAGAGGCTGCGGTTGGTCGGCATCCAGGAGTTATATTCGTTGTTGTTGTATTTGACGCGCCGGTTGATGTGAAAGCCCCACTGTTTGTCTTTGCCAGCCTCATAGCGCAGCGATTTGAATGGAATTGCGACTTCGATTGTAAAGCCGTCTTCGGTCAAGACGCCTTTCGATTCCATCACGATGTCGAGACTGTAATCCTCTCCGCGCTCTTCCGAGAAAGTGCCGTCGGCCTGAATTCCCAGCGGACTGAAAAACAGTAGATAGGCCTGGCGTTGATCGTTAAAGGTATCCAGATGAACCAGGACATAATCGTCGTTGAAGATTGCATCGCGACGCGCGACCGTTGCGCGAATTGTGTTTCTGGGCTGTTTGGCATTGAAGGCGATGTAAAGATTCTTTGAATCATACCCCACCAACACTTCGGTCGGATGCGTAGGCTTCACGTTATCGCCCGGCTGCGTTTGCAGAAAATCCCCAAAGACGGTGGCCTTGCGCCAAACGGCATCGTTCAATTGCCCGTCAATCACCGGAGCGGTTTCAAAGCGTGGAATCCGCACGGGCGAATCTTTTTTCGCGTAGCGCAACGAAAGATTTTCGGTAGCCGTTGTCTCAACCGCTCCCGGCGACTCGTTGGCCGGTGACGGCGAAGGCGAAGGCGTAGTCGCCGACTTGGTAGCCGCAGGACTTGCGACGGGCGAGGGCGTAGCAACGGGAGTTTCTCCCACAGTCCCCTGGGCGAAAGCATTTACCAGGCACAAAAGAATGAAGCCGAGAGTGGTTATGATTTTCATAAAATAGGCGCACGGGTATTCTTCGACCCCGGTGCAGTCGCTTTAGGCTGAAATTCGTTGCCGACAGAATTAACGTTTGAGACGGGGAAATAATCTCAAATCTATAACACCGCTCAGGGGAGTTTTATGACATTTATTTCTCTAAGTTTAATTTGTTCAGCCGGGGCTCAAGCTCGCCCGCGCCCCGGCACTGTCCAAGCTCGTTGATTATTTGACGATGTCTTGATCGCGAAGCTTGATAAGTTGCTCCAGGCTCAGGCTCGCAAAGCCTTTGGCTTTGACGCGGCGGATATAATCTCGATCAACGTTATGGTTTTTGAGACGGATGGCAGTCTCAGGGGAGATTGAAGAGTAACCTTCGGCCTTCAAATCGATGTCTATCAAGGAAGCCCGTCGTGAATTGAGATTGATTTTTCTTATCACTTGGCCGACGTTAGATTAGCGTTAGCAAGTATTTCAAGCGCACGAAGACCCAGGAACTTCTCTTGTCCAGCTTTTTCTCCGTATCGGCATACCCGTAACTTTTAGTCCATACCAATTTTCCGCCGGAGACAATACCAATCGTGATACTGCCGATGTGGTCTTTTGCTATCTCGCCCCCAGCCAAAGCATCAATCTGCTCAATCGCACTGCGTAAATCGGGCGTTGGAGTTACTTGTTGACTATACCCCGCTGGAATGGGTAGAGCAGCAGCCATTAGAACGGTAAGCAGAATCGCTTTTAGCATGTTTACCTCTATGTCTTACTTACTATCATGGCTCGCCGAGGCAAGCTCGACATGCGGTATCATTGAAGCGCCGCCGACAATCACGCATGACCTGCTCTGCTGAAACACGCGCCCGCGCGCTCCGATATGCCTCGCATGTATCTGCGGAAATTTTGCTAACTGGCGGTTCTTGCGACACAACTTCCCCAGCCTTAACCGCCGTCAAGCGGGAGCCGTTATCGTCGGAACGAAGCTCGATTAAGTCCCTCCCATGCCAAAGCTGTAGGGCCGACCCTGTGTCGGGTCCTGCAACGAAAAGCGCGACCTGCCCCCGCCGCGTGTCGAGAGTGAGACCCACATTCCCCGACGGCTCGAAAGTGACATACCCGCTACGTTCCTGCCCGCCCCCGTCATACAAGAGCACGCCTGCCGCCTTTTCGCCGCGCGGCACACGTTTGCCGCCAATGATGGCGTCGGGGAGGTCCCCGCCGAGGCGGACGCGCTCCACTCCTTTGGGATCTACAACGACGAGTTCAGAAACGCGAAGCGATGATGGCACGGATGCTTTTTGCGCTTGTGACTTCCATATCCATGAAGACAATGCCATCAAGCCGAAGGTGAGCAGCCAACCACAGACGGACAAGCGTAACCATCGCTCCAGCTTGCGGGTGCGTTTCTCCAAAGATTGTAGTTGCGAGTTTTGAGTCTCCATTATCCTTACCTCCTGCCAAAGAGCGCTTTCGTTGGTTTAATGACAGAACTTCGCGCAATCTCAAGAAAAGGATTCATCGAACGCTCCAGTTGACGGTTCGGGGTAACATTATCAGAGGTGGGCAAAGTTGTATTGGACGATTAAAACAAATCTGGAATGTGATTAGCGTGCATTGAACTCGGCACGATACTCGGCAGGCGTCAGACCTTTGAGACGTTTGAAGATTCTGGTGAAGTGACTTTGGTCGGAGAATCCGCTCGCCAAAGCAATTTCGATGAGCGGAGTTTGGGTGGTGACCATTTTCCGGCACGCATTTTCCACCCTCATCCTGCGTACATATTCCCCAACTGTGCAGCGGTAATGTTTGCGAAACATACGCGCTAAGTGAACCGGGTGAACTCCGACCTCTCGCGCTATTGGGTCAAGAGATAAATGTATAGAAAACTGCTCATGAATGATGTCTCTAGCCTGCTTGAGCCAGTACGGGGGTGAACTCTCTTTATTGATTATTTGAAGCCGTGAAACTTCTGCCAGCATTTCCAGTGTCAGTCCCTCGACGGCTAAGGGCGACGCTTCATCTAAATTTTTGAACTCGTGATAAAGTCTCATCAAAAGCTGTATTAAAATGCCGCCCGAACAATGCACGGAGTTTTCTACGTTTAATGAATACTCACGCATCCGCTCCAACCATTGCGGCGCAATCTCAATACTAAAGGCGCGCATCCCCACACTTAAAGACTTAAGTGAGTGTGTCTGATGGGGTGGAAGAAAGTTTAACGTGAAAGGTCTATATTCCCGTATCTTCCTCCCATAAATCTCGGTGCATCCACCTTCAATAGCTATACAAAAATTCGCCTGGTCATGCGCGTGAGCTAAAACCTCCAGGTTGGAAGGATAAATTAACTCTGCCAAGGAAAAGTCGGGAAACTCCCGCCGCTGAGAAGCTATTCCGTCGAACTTTTTACGCGAAGCCGGAAATCTCATCAAACTAAATCCCTTGATCTTTTTAACAAATGATGGCTTGGGGACGAACCATCTGACGCTTGAATTAACCCGCCGCGATGATAGTCTGTCCAGATAGTATTTAACAATATTGGAAGGGAGAAATACGTTGACGCTTGAGCCACTTTGGTATAAAAGCATCCCGCCTGATTACTTGCTGGCCAAAGGAGAGAGTTGAATGTCTATCAATGAAGAGAAGTTGAATCAATTGTTAGGAAAGTTCGTGGCCGACTTCGGGGCAGCATTCCACGCCGGTCTGGTGGTGATCGGCGAAAGCCTCGGTCTTTACAAGGCGCTGGCTCAGGCAGAGCAACCTCTTACTTCCGCCGAATTAGCCGAGCGAACCGGCACGACTGAACGGTACGTGCGCGAGTGGCTCTGCTCACAGGCGGCGGGAGGTTATGTTGAATATGATGCACAGACGCAGCGTTACTTTCTCAACGAAGAGCAAGCCTTCGCTCTGGCTGATGAACAGAGCCCGGCATATTTACCGGGGGCTTTTTTGCTGGCTGTCTCTGCGTTGAGAGCCGTACCGAAGATTACTGAAGCATTTCGCACAGGAGAGGGTTTCGGTTGGCATCAACACGATCACGGATTGTTTCGTGGGACTGAACTGTTTTTCCGCCCCGGTTATGCCGCCAATCTGGTCAACTCATGGATACCTGCTTTTGACGGAGTCGAGGCTAAGCTCAAGTCTGGGGCGAAAGTAGCAGACGTTGGGTGCGGGCTTGGTGCTTCGACAATTCTGATGGCGCAAGCTTTCCCCGATTCCACTTTCGTTGGTTTCGATTATCATGATAAGTCCATCGACATGGCGCGGCAAAAAGCGGTTGAGGCGAGGGTAGCTGATCGAGTAGAGTTCGCGGTTGCTAAAGCTAAAGATTATCCGGGAGATAACTACGACTTCGTCACGTTCTTCGATTGTTTGCACGACATGGGAGACCCTGTCGGCGCAGCCGCTCATGTCAAAAACTCGCTTGCTCCTGACGGCACATGGATGATCGTCGAGCCGTTTGCCGGGGATCGAGTGGAAGATAATCTGAATCCAGTCGGACGCATCTATTATTCCGCTTCGACGTTGCTCTGCACCCCGGCTTCTCTATCACAGGAAGTAGGGCTTGCACTCGGAGCGCAAGCGGGTGAAGCCAGAATGCGCGAAGTCGTTACAGCCGGAGGATTCACACACTTTCGGCGCGCCACCGAAACGCCCTTCAATCTTATCTTCGAGGCGAAGCCTTAACGAGTTGAAGAACAGTGGTTGAGCCCACGCCGCCGCTGCACTTAACAACTTATTCGACCAGAGCGCGGAAGTGAATCGCTTTCATCATTGTTCTATTCTCCAAACCTGGACGCTCTTCGCCGCGCCCTTTCTAAGTCGGGCGTGAGGGCGCTACTACTCATCTTCATTTTGACAGATGGTATGATAGCTCTTGGGTTCAACTGTCGGAGGTTATGGTGAAAAGATTAAATGCATTTCTGTATTCCCTATTTTCAACTTTTATGTTGGCAGCACTGTTTAGTGTCGCAGGAGCACAACAGCAAAGCAGCACCCAAATTTCCCTCTCTAATCGTACGATTCTGCTTTTCACTGCCCCGCCACCAGGTAAGCACTCTCAACTCATCTCCGGGGATGTGCTACGGGTGCGTGTTTTCGGGCATCCAGAATTATCATCCGAGGCAACTATTGATTGGCGCGGGATGATAAACCTTCCTTTTATTGATGAGGTGGAAGCCGCAGGTCAAACAGTTGAGAAACTTAGAAGCGAGATTTTGTTGCGCTATCAGAAATTTGAGAGGAATCCCCAGATTTCCGTCCGCCTCTTAGAATTTACTCAAAGAGAATCCGTAGCAGTCTATGCCGTATATGATAATCGGGGACGTGAGACAGGCGTGTATACCTCTATGATGCGTGCGGGTGATTTGAAGTTTAACTGGCAGGCCAGATCATTAAGTCGCGACAATTTTATTTTATCGTTTTTCTCAAGAGATGTTTTCTCTGATGGCAAGGAGACGTATGAGGTGAAGGCGCTGCTTGATGGGGGCGAAAGTCTGGGTTTAGGGCGGGCGATTAAAATACACCCAACTATCGTCACCGCTCATAATGACCCAGATTTAGAGATCAGGTTGAAAGTGCCGCTCACAGCATTGGCGCGCATCGCAAAGGCAGGAGAAGTTACGGTGCAACTGGGAGAGATAGGGTTTAAATTAAGAGAAAATGATTTAGCAGCGTTGCGTTTTATAGTGTCACATCTCTCTTCAGCCGCGCCCTAATAATTCATTCAACCGGAGTTGAATCAGCTTACATGTCATCTTCAGGCTTGAAGGTTTCTCACATTGATTGCTGGCGGGTTAATTCAGAGCGTTAGGCTGGCAGTGGAGGTATTTTTCGATTCCGGTCGGGGTTTCCCATTACGGGCGGTCTATCACTTTCCTTCATGGATTTGTATAAGGTGAAAGTTGTTGGCAGATACTACTTGAAAGAGGGTTCTCTGACGGTTTTGCCTTTATCTCAAGATATAACCTGGCTCTTCATCCCGTGCCATGCTCATGTACAATGTTGTCGGGTCAAGAATGAGGGCGAATTATGAGGCAGGCCTTGCATCGAATCACATTCGGAGAAAAACTGATGAGCGCCGAGGTCGGAGATTTTACTTTGACTGAGACTCTGCACCTGTCAAACATGATTCTGCCGCGCCATGACCATGAGAGCGCGAATATCAATTTCGTCCTTCAAGGCTCTCTCCGCGAGACCACAGGCAAGCGTCCGCAGGATTGCCAGCCTCATAGCTTGCTGGTAAAGCCTGCCGGGGCCGCGCACTCAGATAAATATGGCGAAGCCGGGGCGCGATGCTTAATCATCGAAATCAAGCCGCAACGTTTAGAGAGAATTAACAGGTTTTCAAAACTCTTCGATGATGTCTCGCACTTCAGTGGCGGGGTGCTGTCCGCTCTTGCCTGGCAAATCTATAAAGAGTTTCTGTGTATGGACGTTACTTCGCCTCTGATAATTGAAGGATTGGTGCTTGAGATGCTAGGGCACGCAGAGCGCCGTAACCTAAAAGCTGTTGCGACCTGGCCGCCTCAATGGTTGCAAAAAGCCAGAGAAATCATGCACGAACATTTCAGCGAAAGACTCAGCCTCACCGACCTGGCGGCTTCTGTTGAGGTGCATCCGGCTCATTTAGCAAAAATGTTTCGCAGGCATTTCAAATGCACAGTTGGAGCTTACGTCAGACGCCTGCGTATGGATTACGCTGCTTCGGAACTTGCGCGCTCTAACGCTTCCCTCTCGGAGATAGCGCTGGCCTCAGGTTTTTTCGACCAGAGCCACTTCGCCAACACCTTCAAAAAATATATGAAGATGACGCCCGCCGAATATCGCTTAACTTTCGGAGAAAGCAAAGCCGATGCAAAGCGGCTCCTTTTTTCCAAGACCTCATAAAAGTTAAGCGGTTACAACTTCACTCGCAGTTCTCCCCTTTTCAGCTTTGAGCACTGCTTCCGAGCCAAAATATTTCAGCACTGTGGTCTAGAGCTTGAGCGATCCTTCATCAAAAGGAGTATGCGCTGACGATGAACAAATTTTTTGCGATAATAGTGCGAGCTATCGGTGTTCTCATCATCACCATAATTTTTCAGGTCAACCTGCGCGCACAGAAGCCGCTTCTGTGGAACGACCTTGAACCCGGTCCCTACGCAGTCGGGTTCAAAGTCATCTACCGTCACGATTTTTCAAGAACGTGGAAAGCCAGGTACGATTTTGACGGTCAACTGGACATTGGCACGAGGGCGCGCCCTATCAGAATTAGCGTCTGGTATCCGGCAATCAAGAGGATGGGCGCGACCAGCATGATTTTTAGAGACTACGTTCACCTGAGGACTCAGAACGCGAGTTTCGCAGAACTGAACGAACTGCTCGAAAGGCGCGAGGTCAATCTCCTTCGGCGTGTCATCAGAGGTGAAGCGGCGTTCAATCAACTTCTGGCGACTCGCGTGGGCGCTGACCTGGACGCCTTGCCGCGTCGTGGCTCCTTCCCGCTCGTCGCATACTCCTCCGGCCTTAACGAAAGCTGGCAGCACGCGAACTTTGTTTTGTGCGAGTATCTGGCGAGTCACGGTTACGTTGTAATAACCGTCCCTCAACTCGGACAGAACTCACTAAAGCTCAATCTGGGAATCAACCCTGCGGCTTTGGAGACACAGGTGCGCGACCTGGAGTTCGCTATTGGTGCGCTTCATGATTTCTCGAATGTAGATGTAAACAGGCTGGCCGCCATGGGGCACAGCATGGGCGGCGTGGCCGCGCTCGTCTTGCAGATGCGCAACACGGACGTTGGCGCAGTGATCGGCCTGGATGCCTCATACGGCACAAGGTCGCTCGCCTCTACACTGACCCAGTCCGTTTATTATAACCCGGAAAGAATGAGTGCGCCGCTGCTGGATTTGCGCAGGCCGAATGATGAAAGAGACATGGGAGGTGTAGAGGCTTTCAAGTACGCCGATAGATTTTTCCTTGAATTCCCAGGCATCACTCATGCAGACTTTACCAGCTTTCCTATGATAGCGCTCCATTTCCCAACTGATATACAGGGGAGGACTGCCGAGTCGGCCAGTCGCGATTACCAGTTGGTCTGTCGCTACGTCTTAAATTTTCTTGATGGTTATCTTAAAGGAGACATGCGCGCATTGAGCTTCATGCAAAGCAGGCCTGAGGCCAACACCATTAATCCAGAAATAGTTAGGTATGAATTTCATCGTGCGACGAGACCCGCTTTGACCGTTGATTACTTCGTCTCGGCGGTCTTGAGGTACGGATTTCAGAAAACGGCTCAACGGTTCGGCGAGCTTGATGATGAATCTCTGCTCAACAACTTGGGGTATCGTCTTCTTGAGTTGCAGCGAAGCGAACAGGCTATCGAGGCGTTTGAGTTGAATGTTAAAAAGCATCCAAGATCAGCGAACGCATACGACAGCCTGGCCGAAGCCTACTGGTTGAGTGGTAATAAAGCTCAGGCAATCAGCGCTTACGAAAGAGTTTTGGACTTACTCCCAACCGATCCAAATCTGAGGGAAGAGGAGAGGAATAGTTTGAAAAAAAATGCGCTGGCCAGGTTAGAAGAGTTGAGGCCCTAGTCCATTCTTTGCTTGGAATGCCTGAGTTATAACTTTCTAAACCACCCGGGCGTTAAATGCTTCTTTGGCAGGTCCGAAGGTCTTTGGAGAAACGGAGGCGAAGATGACTCAACACATTGGTATCGTAGCTGGTAGCGCCGAGGGCGCTGCCCTCTGTTACCGCACGATTTGTTTGGAGGCGCTGGCCGCTATGGGTGAGCATAACCACCCTGAGATAACCATGAACTCGGTGCCAATGGCAGAACACATGCGCCACATTCGTGCGAACAACTGGGAGGCAGTAGCCGAAGTTTTATTAGCTTCTGCGCGTAAGGTCGCGCAGGTTGGGGCTGACTTCGCCATCTGCCCTGATAACACCTACCACCAGGCATTCGAGTACTTAGTCCCGCAGTCCCCCATCCCGTGGCTACATATCGCCGGAGCAGTCGCTGAAGAAGCCTACCGTTTGGGCTACGTGCGGCTTGGCCTTTTAGGGACGAAGTATCTGATGGAAGGAAGTGTCTACCTCGCGGCATTAGAGGAATTCAGGATCGAGAGCGAAATACCTGATGAGGCGGATAGAGAAAAGATAAATGAGATTATCTTCAAGGAGTTAGTTAATGGCATCTTCCCGGAAACCTCCCGGTTATACTTAAATGAAGTTGCGGGAAAATTTAAGGCGCGTGGATGTGACGCGGTCGTCCTCGGCTGCACTGAGCTACCTCTCATCGTGAGGCCGGACGACACTCCTCTACCCACCTTAGATTCGACGCGCTTGCTCGCGAGAGCAGCCCTCATGAGGGCTCTTGAGCAATAGGCAACCCCGCATCTCACAACAGCATGCACCCAACCGCAAAGAGCGCGGCTCTTGAATTCGAGGTTGGCTGCTCGCGGGTTAATTCGGATGTTAGACCTTTTTGTTTATGCAACGGGAATGAGCAACGTACAAGATTCAACCACTATCGTCCGAGAGGCTACTCTTGCAGATTGTCCAGCAGTAGCTAAAGTCCACGTGCAGTCCTGGAAGGAATCCTTTGCCGGAATCGTGCCTCAACCCTTCCTGGATAAAATGTCAGTTGAGCAGCGGGCTCAGGCTTTTGAAAGCCGTTTCTCTGATGGTTCTTACAAAATGTATGTGGCGGAGGTGTCCGAGCAAGGTCTTGTCGGATTCGCAGATTTTGGTGCGCCGAGAGAAATAATTGCGACCTATGAAGCCGAGCTTTATGCAATCTATCTTCTCCCGGAGTTTCAAAGGAAGGGGCTCGGCGAAAGGCTCTTTCACCAAGGCGTTGAATTCCTTATCAGGAGCAATAAGAGTTCAATGTATCTTCTCACTTTGGAGATCAGCCCATATAAATCATTCTATGAGAAAATGGGCGGGCAGGTTATTGGAAGAAATCAAATAGAGATCGAAGGTGTCGTATACGATGAGCTAGTTTATGGCTGGAAGAATTTACGTTGAATCCTACAGGGTGTCATGGAACTTCATCAGGGGAATCGGGCCCGGATTTCTCTAATCGTTCAATCAACCTTACCCAATCACCATGCTCCTCAAATACACAGTCACCTGCTGAGCAATCAGACCCATGGCGGAATACCAATGTGCCTCTGTAAATAATCTCTAAAATGTCTGCTTCACGCGCTATATTCAGATCGCCATCGGTATAAACCACACGGGAAGAGTCGGAGGTTTCAATGTGCCCGTAAGCATCAAGTATTCGACTTGCGGCCTTCGCCACTAACTTGTGTTTAGTATCAGTCGTTGTATTCTCACCCATTTGTTAACTGCCTCTCTTCCATTCCCGGAGTTCTTTCCTGCCTGGCCTCTTCGATAAATTTCTGATACCTCCCGATTGAGTGTTAATTATTGTCGTCGCCTGTATGCAGCAGTAACAGCACACGGTCTGCCGTCTCGCGCCCGGCTTCCTTCATCTGCGATTCTCCATTCCTTCCTGTCGGGAGTCGTTGGCCTAGAATGCTCTGGTTAGGCCGGACGTGTACCCGCCCCTGCTCACTAACCTTTCCCGTCCCCGGTGAGAAGATAGTGAAGTTAACAACCAGATCATGAAAATCTACTTGGCCCGTACTTCCACCAACTCCCTGCACACTTAGGCTTAGTAGAACGACGGGACTCTCCGTTGCCTTCTTTGCCCGATCCCTTGCCTCCTTGTAATTCATGTTCTTGTCCCCGGAGATGACGACCGCAGAGACCTTATTGAATCGTTCGATAAAACCGTTCCAGACTGCGTCTGACATATAGAGCGGGAAATCCATGGACGTTTCCATTCCGGCGATCAAAGTCCGTTGTTTTGGCGTGGGCTTTGGGGAAGGAGGTTGCTCTGATTCCTTTGACGGCGGTGTAATGGTTGGAGGACTCAGCGGTTTTGGTGTCCGGCGACCTGACTGCGCCTGCCCAAGGCAACAGACCATTAAGACAAAGAGAACGCTCAGTGAGATATTTAAGAATAATCTAATGAATCTGGTTCTCAATTCTTTCTCTCCTCTAAGAAACTTTTCCTTATCAACCTTCTTAAAATATATTACATGTTTGATGCGCGCCCGTCGGCTCTAACAATAGCTGAGAAAAAATCTAAGCACAAAAGTTCTGTGTCGTGGCTTTGCACATTTATTCGGAGGTTTCATAATTCACGCGCACTTATTCATTCCATTTTGAATATTTGTGCAATGTCGTTGAGATTGTAAAGAACGCCGGGTTAGTTTGTATTATGGCAGAAATCAACTGATCGGTTAAGCGGTACTGCCTATCACATCAGAATGATGACTATGCTTTGTAGCTCATCTCAAGCTCATCCAAAATGGTCGCCAGAGGCGAATAGGTTTCGCAGATGTATTGCTCGGCGCGTTGGAAGTCCAGAGGCTTGGAGAAGAAATATCCCTGACCGTACTCGCAGCCGAGAGCTTTCAGAGTTTCAATCTGCTCAGGCGTCTCGACGCCTTCGGCCACCACGTCCATTCCAAGATTCTGTGCCAGGCCGATAATCGTGCGGACGATCTCGGCGTTCTCGTCGTCTTCCGCCATCTGTGTAACGAATGAGCGGTCGATTTTGAGCGTGTCGATGGGGAAACGGCGCAGGTGTGAGAGCGACGAATAGCCTGTGCCGAAGTCGTCCATCGAGATTCGCAGGCCAAGCGCCCGCAGACGGGTGAGAAGTTCGGTCGCATCTTCGACGTTCTCCATGACGGCGCTCTCCGTGATCTCCAGTTTCAAATGCTTCGCATCAAGCCTGGTCTCGGTCAGAATGGCCGCGACCTTCTCCACCAGATCAGGCTGTGAGAATTGTTTGACCGAGAGGTTGACGCTGATAAAGAGCGGCGGGTCGGAAGGCAGGATCACTTGCCACTTCTGCATCTGTCGGCACGATTCTCTTAATACATATTCTCCGAGCTGGATAATCATCCCCGTCTCCTCCGCGACCGGGATAAATTCCACCGGAGAGATAAAGCCCCGCTGCGGGTGACGCCATCTCACCAGCGCCTCGAAGCCACGCAGTTCGCCGGTCTCCAGCGACATAATCGGTTGGTAAAAGACAAAAAACTCTTCGCGTTCGAGGGCACGGCGCAAATCCGTCTCCACCTGCAAGAGTTTGGTAGCCTGGTCGTGCATCCCCTGATCGAAGACTTCATAACGCGCTTTACCCAGTGCCTTGGCGCGATACATTGCTGTGTCGGCGTCGCGCAGAACGTCTTCCGTTTGCTTATATTCTTTAGAGCTGATGGCGATGCCGATGCTCACCGTGGTAAACACTTCGCGCCCGCTCAATGAGAATGGAGCTGAGATTTCATTCTGGATGCGCTCGGCAATCTGGAGGACATAATTGCGATCCTGAATATCTTCAAGAAGGATGGTGAATTCATCACCGCCGAGGCGCGCAATCGTATCCCCTGGACGGAGGATGTTCTCTAAGCGGCGCGCGATTCCGACGAGCAGTTGATCGCCGATCATGTGCCCGAGGCTGTCGTTGATTACCTTGAAACGGTCGAGGTCAAGGTAGATGACGGCAAACATGGTCTTCTCGTTCCGCTCGGAGCGGGCGAGCGCGAGCTTGAGGTGGTCAATCAAGAGCGCGCGATTAGGCAAACTCGTCAGCGCGTCGTGGAAAGCGTCGTGGAGAAGCCTCTCTTCTGCCTGCTTACGGTCAGTTATATTTTGAATCTGGAAGATCAGGTGAGGCGACTTGGAGAAGCCGTCGCGTGCCAGCGAGGCGCTCCAGAGCGCCCAGACCTCATGCCCTTGCTTGTGGATGTAGCGCGTCTCAGTCTGGCACGAAGGAATTTTCCCTCTCATCAAATCCTTGATGTTAGCCATGACCGCGCTGTGATCGCTCGGGTGGATGACCTTCAAGTAATCGGTGGCCATCAACTCTCTCTCTGAATAACCGAGTAATGCGCAGAGGGAACGGTTAACTTGCAGCCAGCGTCCTTCAGGTGAGACGAGCGCCATGCCGATAGCCGCATGATCAAAGGCGCTGCGAAAACGCTCAGGGCTTTCCTTAAAGCTCCCGCTGTTATTGCTGGAAGGCGTGGCGTCAGCCTTGGCGTTCCTCTGATTCCTTTGGAAAGCGAAAAGGATGATTGAGGCGGCTGCGACCGTGGCAACGAAGGCATTAAAGCCCATGCTGAAAACAAGCCACGCGCCAAGGCAGGCTCCGATTGCGCCCCCCAGATAAGCAAGAGACGTCCAGAGAAGGAGAGTTCCCCGCTTGAGCCAGACCGATTGCTGAATCTTGTATGCTTCTCCGATTGCAGTAATCGTCGCGCTGACGATTGCCTGGATAACGACTGCAAATAAAAGTGCCTCGACGAAGTTCAAAGAGTAGACGCTTGCTCCTGGCTCGACAACTGCGCCCAGGGTGAGGCGCAGCGTCCAAACGACCAGAAAGGCGGACAGGGCCGTGACGGAGCCATCGAAAATAATGCGAAGCGTGTCTCTGCCACTCTTTAGCGAGAGGCTCAGGGAGGTGAGCGCCCCGAACAGGATAGCGGCTTCGCCTCCGAAAAGCAGGAGCGCAAGCAGCACGAAACTATCGAGCAGAGAAATCCGCCCGAGGCCGCCCGGGATCGGAAACGAATAGAGCGAACACACCATCATAGCTGTCAGGGCCAGGACTAAGACGGGCGTCACGGGTTGCGACAACTGCCACTGGTAGAGCGCAAAGAGAACCGCCGCCGAGCCCAGGGCGACGACCGACTGCATAAACTTTTGGTGGAAACGGTACTTGTCCATTTTGCTGCCCTTATATGCTCGTGAAATCGCTTGAGGATAACTCCTGGGGCGTTTACTCAAAGAAGGGGCATTCCCCGTTTATCAGTGAGGGCAACTGAGATGCCACCCGCAGGTATTCTTAGAATACGTAAATATCTTAGGGTTTTATAAGTTAGCAGAGTTTAGGGTTAAGCCGAGAGGTGGTGGATCGGTCAAAGAGAAAGGATTCAGTCATGCATTTTGAAGTATTTTGTTCAGTTGCTGTAGCTTGATTGCTATCACCGTTGATCTCCTAGGCAATTCGACTACGCCGGGCGAGACGCTCAACATGAAGGTCACGCGCGGCTACGCGCACGGCGTCCCGAAGAGACTCAGCGACGCAATCAACAGCTTCGAAGGGGGGAAGCTCGCCATTCTGGAGCGCGCGCCAACTTCGCGCCAAGTGGCTCGCGGAGCGTGAAGAGAAGCGAAAGAGATCATTCGTTCACTATCCACCCGTCCGCCAGGTTCACGATGCGGTTGCCGTGGGCAGCATTCTGCTCGGAGTGTGTGACCTGCACAATCGTTGTCCCTTCCGCGTTGAGGCGCCCGAACAATTCCATGATCTGCTTGCCCTGAATCGAATGCAGGTTGCCGGTGGGCTCGTCGGCGAGGATCAACTTCGGACTGGCGATGCAGGCGCGCGCGACAGCGACGAGTTGCTGCTGCCCCCCCGACAACTGCGACGGGTAGAGGTCTTTCTTGCCGACGATTGCGAAGCGGTCGAGCGTGTCGGCGACGATTGCAGCACGCTCCTTCGGCTTGATGTCGCGGTAGGAGAGAGGGATGTCTAGATTCTCGTAGACAGTGAGGCCGTCGAGCAGGTGGTAGCTCTGGAAGACGAAGCCGATGTGCTCTTTGTGGAGCGCGGCGCGCTGTTTCTGGTTGGCTTTGTGCACCGCCGTGTCCTCAAAGTAATACTCGCCCGCCCACGCGCTGTCGAGCATTCCGAGGATGGAGAGAAGTGTAGACTTGCCCGACCCGGAAGGCCCCATGATCGAGACGAACTCGCCTTCCCGCACATCCATATCAATGCGGCGCAGCACGTATGTCTTACTGCCGCCCGCGTCGTAAACCTTCTCCACGTTGCGTAGCTTAATCATGAAAAATCCTCTTTGATAGTGTTTAGAGTCCAGCCTTTAGGCTGTCTTCACAGACACGCTAAAGTGTGAACTCTAAACAGGCCGCTCTCATTTGTTACCCGTTATAAGACTGTTGATTGAGTCATCCATGTTGGAGTCGCCTGCTGCAAGCGGACGAGTGAATCGCAGTCTCGCCCCTTTACATAGGAAGCCCCGTGCCACTTCCGAAAAATCATAGTTCCATTAAAACGCAGGGAATATCAGGGGAAATTAGGGGCGGGCGCGATTTAAGATTTCAGTTTCGGGACGACGTAATCCCGAATTTGGGAAAGAGGCGGCGGGCGGCGGACACCCTTGCGGATTCGTAACGGTTCGTCCCGGTCTGCCGCGTAGCGGCGTCATGACTTTAGCCCGGCGTTTCAACGCCGGGAGAAGAGCCACACACATTACGTCGCGTCAGCGACGTGTGAACAGCACGGCTAAAGTCATGACGCCGCTACGCGGCTGAGGAGCTGCGCGGATTTCCACTATTCTTCATATCGGCAGACGCAGGCGCGCGATGCAGCCACTACTTTCGTCGGCGCGGTTTTCCAGGGTGAGAGTGCCGCCATGCGCCTCGGCAATCTGGCGTGAGAGCACGAGTCCGATGCCTGAGCCTTCCGGCTTGGTCGTGAAGAACGGGACGAAGAGATTGGTCGGATTAGCTATCCCCAGACCTTCGTCTTCGATCCACACCAGAACGCTCGCGCCGTTCGTGTTCCAGCCGAAGCGCACGCCGCCGCCAGTCGCCGACGCAG
Source organism: Acidobacteriota bacterium (assembly GCA_032160705.1). Lineage (GTDB taxonomy): Bacteria > Acidobacteriota > Blastocatellia > Pyrinomonadales > Pyrinomonadaceae > QHXM01. Next base: position 226,278 of record JAVHVE010000057.1, read on the forward strand.
CGTCAACGGCGTTGCGCAGGATGTTGATGAGCAGTTGTTCAAGTTGGTCTGCGTCGGCGCGGACTGTCACGGGCGCGCCTGGCACGAGTTCTACGGGCGCGTGCGTTTCTAATTCTGCGACGCGCCGGACAATCGAGCCAACATCCACGGGCTTGATCTGCGGGGCGGGAAGGCGCGCGAGCCTGGCGTAAGAAGACATGAAGCGGCTCAAGGATTCGGCGCGCGCGGCGACTATCTTTAAGCCCCGCTCCACGTCTTCCTGCCAGTCGGCTGGGCGCGGGTGGCGCACGACGAGCGAAGTCAAACTCCCGGCGATGGACTTGATCGGGGCGAGCGAGTTGTTCAACTCGTGGCCGAGCACGCGCACGAGGCGCTGCCACGCCTTCGCCTCCTCTTCGCGCAGCGGGCGATTCAGGTCTGCGAAGACGAGCAGCGTGTGCGGGCGACCGTGCTGGCGAAAACTGCTGCGACGCACTCCCCAGCGAGTGTTGGCGTTGCCGGGAAAAACTTGCTCGAAGGTATGTGTCGCTTCGCCATTCGTGCCGGTCGCGTGCTCGGCGCTGAAGCGCAGTGATTCGGCCAACTCCAATTCAGCGGCGGTGCGCCCGATGAGCCGCTCGGCGGGTTGCGCGAGCAGGCGCTCGCCAGCGCGGTTGACGAGTCGGAGCCTGTCCTCGTCGTCGAAGGCGAAGACCGCGACCTCAATCTCCGCCATCACGGTGCGCAGGAGCGCCGTCGCCTCCATCGTGCCGACGCGCTGCTCGCGCATCGTCTCGCCGAGAGCGTTGATCTCGCTCATCACCTCGCCAAGCGCGTCACGACTCCCGTGCCCGCGCGCCCGGATCGAGTAGTCGCCCTCGCGCAACGCGGCGAGCAGATTGGAGAGCGTTTGTAGCGGGCGGATGACCCGCGCCTGCAACGCCAACGAGAAGCCGAGCCAGCACCCGATGACGAACACGGCCAGCGTCCAAAAGACTTTGGCAGAGTAGTCGCCCACCCACAGAAGCGCGAGCGCCAGCGCAAGCGCGGGCAGTCCGGCAGCGAGCGCCATCAAGAGGACGCGCCGCTCGTGGCTCAACGCAGGGCGGAGGGATGAGGGATGAGGGATGAGGCGATGCCGCTCGACTTTCCTTTCATCCCTCATCCCTCATCCCTCATCCCTTCTTCAGGCTTCATACTTGGCTATGCGGCGGTAGAGCGCGCTCCGGCTCAAGCCCAAAGCCTCCGCCGCGAGGTTGACGTTGCCCCCGGAGCGCGCGAGCGCCTTTTGGATCAACAGCCGCTCGACCTCTTCCAAACTCATTTCTTCGATGCGCGTGCCTCCGCCCGCACCGCGCGGGACGGGCAGGCACAGGTCAGCCACTTGTATCACACTGCCGCGCGCCATCAAAACCGCCCGCTCGACGACATGATCCAATTCACGGACGTTGCCCGGAAACGGGTGCGCGCGGAGCGCGTGGATGGCTGCCGAGTCGAAGCCGGTGATGTCTTTACGGTAACGCGCCGCATACGTTCGCAGGAAATGTTCGGCGAGCGGTTCCACGTCTTCGGGACGCTCGCCAAGCGGTGGGAGACGTATCTCGACGGTATTGAGGCGAAACAGCAAGTCCTGCCGGAAGCGCCCTTGCTTCACTTCCTCATTCACCTCGGCATTCGTCGCCGAAAGCACGCGCACGTTGACGCGGCGGGTTTGCGACGAGCCGACCGGCTCGAACTCACCCGTCTCGATCACCCGCAGTAGTTTCGGCTGGAGGTTGATGGGCACGTTCGCGATTTCGTCGAGGAAGAGCGTGCCGCCGTCGGCCAGCTCGAATCGCCCGACGCGGTCGGAGCGCGCGTCGGTGAAAGCGCCTTTGACGTGGCCGAATAATTCGCTCTCGAACGTGCCCTCACTGAGCGCGCCCGCGTTGACCGTGACGAGGGAACGCGCGGCGCGATCCGAAAGCGCGTGGAGCGTGCGCGCGACGACTTCTTTGCCCGTGCCGTTCTCGCCGGTAATGAGGACGTTGGCGTCCGAAGGCCCGATGCGGCTGAGGAGTTCGAGAACGGGCTGCATCGCCGGAGACTCGGCGATGAGCAGCGGCAACTTGCCTTGCGTGTCATCGCGAAGCTGCCGGTTCTCGGCTTCGAGCCGCGCGCCCTTTCGCAGCGCCCGCGAGAGTTCCAGTTGCGTGCCGAGGATCGTGAGCAAGCGCTGGTTGTCCCAGGGCTTCTGGATGAAATCTTTCGCGCCCCGGCGAAGCGCCTCGACCGCAAGCTCGACCGTGCCCCACGCAGTCATCACGACGACGGGCAGCGTCGCGTCGAGCGCCTGAATGCTCGCGAGTAAGTCCAACCCCTCGCGGCCCGATGTGGTGTCGCGCGCGTAGTTGAGGTCAATCAACACGACGCCGTACTCACGCTTCGCGACGGCTTTGAGCACGTCCGCCGGTTGCATCACGGTCTCTGTTTCGTAACCCTCGCCTTTCAGCATGAGGCGTAAGGCTTCGAGCACGTCACGGTCGTCGTCGGCGATAAGTATACGCGGCATAAATCATCTGTCCGTCGTCAGGTCGAAGACAACATTGTAAGTCGTGAGCATGGTCGCTGTCGCCTGCTGGAGGCTTGCGAGCGATTTGTTGTAATCGGTTTGAGCGCGCAGTTCCAGATTGCGTGCGTTTGTCAGAGCGTTCTCGCGCTGGAAGAGTAGAAACGTCGTCGAGCGCCCGACTGCGTAGAGACTCCGTTCGCCGTCGAGTTGGAGTTCGGCGCTGCGCCGCGCCTCGCGCGCGGCGAGCACTAACCGGCGTGATGTCTCCACGCCCTGCGCGGCGAGGCGCACTTCGGCCTCGACGATTTGCTCCTGCTTGGCCTCTGTGGCCACGAGTTGCTCGCGCTCGATCCGCGCCGTCGCCAGATCGGCACGCGCCCGGCGATTGCGGAATGGGATTTCGATCCGCACGCCGACGACGACGTTGCGCGTGCCTAAGCCGACAAGGTTGCGCAGCGTGCGCCCGTAGCCGCCAACTAGGGTTTCGGGCAGGACACCCGTCTCGGCGTTGACGCTCCCGGTCGGGACCACGGGGCTGCCCGCGAGTCCCGTCGTCGAAACCGTGGCTTCGATGTCCATGCGCGGGCGTGCCTGATTCTTGAAGTATTGTAAATCCAGATCGCTGATCTCCCGCTGCGTCTTGAGACGCGAGAGTTCGGGGCGATTGGCGCGTGCCTCCCTGAGCGCATCGTCAAGATTGACCGGCGCGGCGTCAAACGTTGGCGTGTCAACCGGAATCAGCGCGGCAGACCATTCCGGCGCGAGCGGGTCGCGCAGGATGAGTAGCTTCAGAGCGATTTCGGCGGCGGCGAGGCGCTGCGACGAGGCGAGCAAATCCGATTCGCGCGTCGCGAGTTCGGTCTCGATCTCGGCGCGCTCGAACGGCGCGGAGCTTCCGGCTGCGATGCGCTGTTCGGTTTGCAGAAAGAGTGTCCGCGCCAGTTGCAGATTACTGGTGCGGTTCTGTTGGTCGCGGAGCGCAAAGACCAACTCCCAGTAGGCGCGCTGCACGTCGGCGATGACGCTCGTCGTCATCCGGCGAAAGTCGGCGTCCGACTGTTGCAGGCGCTTGCGCTGCACCCGGATCGAGTGGCGGTTAAGGTCAATCGCGCGGTTGCGCAGGAGCGGCTGCGTGAATGTCACGCCAAAGTTTGACGAGTAGAAAGGATTGAGCTGCGAGAAGGTCGAGCTGGTCGTCTCGCGCGTGTTGTTGAAGAAGAATTGGTACTGCCCGCCGCCCGTGCGAAAAGGTTTGACGACCGAGGCGTCGAAGTTCAAATCAGTCGTCGTCACTTTGCCTGAGCGGTCAGAGCCGCCGAGCGCGCTCGCAATGGGCGTGACGCGGTTGTTGAGCTGCGGGACGAAGCTGAAGACAGGGTCGTAGAGGGCCTCGAAAGAAACGAGCGCGCTCTCGGTGCGGCGCACGTCGCCGCGCGCGATCTCGATGTCGTTGTTATTCTCCAACGCACGCCGCACGGCTTCGTTGAGCGTCAGCGTCACCGTTCGGTCGTCCGAAATGCCGAGCCGCGCGAGACTAGGCAGCGGAGGCACGGAGCGCGACTTGAGTAGAGAGGTTAAAGGCAAAGACTCATCCGCGCCGCCCGTCTGCCCCGGCGCGGGGGGCGTTGACGTGCTCTGCGGCGGCTCGTCGCGTGAAGGGGCGGGAGTCTCCTGCGGGGGCGCGACTCGCGGCGTCTGCGGCGCGGGGCGCTGTGTGCCGGGCGGCGTCGTCGGCGGGTTTTGTGCGGGCGCGCCGGGGCGGGTGGTCGCAGGGGCTGGCACGGGCGCGCCGGTTGAAGGCGGGCGCGTCGCATCTTGACGCGGCTCGGCACGGGGCGGTGTCTGCGCCATAGTCATCGAAGGGGCGACTCCGTAAGTCGCCAGCATCAGCGTCAGCATAGCGAATAACTTTTTCTTGCTTGTATTCATCGTCCGTTCATTTCTGCGGCGCTGTTTACTCGTACCTGAGCGCCACCATCGGTCAACCTTCGGCGCGCGGCGCGCCGGAATGTAACTCGCCGTCGTTGCGACGAAAGCCAGCAGCAGCGCGTTCCCCAAACTAAAAATCGCGGTGTTGACGCCGATGCCGACGGCGAGCGACACGACCGCGACGAGCGTGAACGCGCGGCTCTTCGCTAACATCCGCGCGGCGAAACGAAACGAATGTCTTACCAGAGGTTTCTCATCGAGATTGCCCCTCGCCCTCGCGCTCACTTCACCCTCATGACGACGAACGTCAGGTCGTCGTGCTGCGTCGTGCGCGCCGACCACTCACGCACCAGACTCACGACCTCGTCCCGCACCTCATCCGCAGACATGTGCGTGCAGGAAATGAGCGCCTCGCGCAGCCTGTCCTCACCGAACTCACGGCCTTCGCAGTCGAGCGATTCCGTCAGGCCGTCAGTGAAAGCGACGAGCAAATCGCCCGCCTCCATCCGCACGGTCTCCTGCTGGTAATAACAATCGTCGAAGACGCCGAGCACGGGCCCGCCTGCCGTGAGTTCTCGTATCTCAAATGAATTCACACGAGAATTAAAATCCTCTGCGAAATTCATCTCTGCCGTCTCTGCTTCCAGCACGGCCACGCTCGCACAACTCCCGGATGCTCGCTTGGCAATCAATCCACCCGGCTCAGGTTTCCGATATGAGCCGCGGTCGTGGCCGGTTTGCGACGGGCTGTCTGCGAGGCTCCCGCAACAATGCTTAGCCCTGACCAAGAGCGGCGGGTTGTGTCCGGCGTTGACGTAGGTGAGCGTGCGCGCCCGTTCGTCGAACTGCGCGTAGAAGAACGTCACGTAGCTCGCCGTGCCGGTCGAGCGGTGAACGAGACGATTCATCGTGCTGACTAACTCTGCCAACGAACGATTGTCGTCGCTCGTGCGGTAGTTCATTGTCTGGCTGCGTAGGCTTGCCTGCACGTTAGACATCAGGAGCGCCGCCGAGATGCCTTTGCCAGCCACGTCCGCCACAGCGATGCCAATCTGGCTATCAGCGGGTGTGAGGAAATCGTAATAGTCGCCGCCGACTGCGCGCGCTGGCTCGCAAAAGGCCGCCAGCTCAAACGACTCCGACCGTGGCGCGCATTCGGGGAGCAGACGCTGCTGCACTTCGCGGGCGAGGGCGAGTTCTCGCCGCAACCCTTCCTCCGCTACCATCCGCTCGGTGAGTTTCGCGTTCTCGATGATGAACGCTAGCTGACTCGCTACAGACATCAGCATCCGCTTGTCTTCTGCGGAATAATTCCTCTCGCCCTTCCGCAGGCCGAGCGAGAGGATACCGACGAGCCGTTCGCGGATAGTGATGCCGAGGATGAGACGCGCGTCAACCGCGTCGAGCGTTGCGCATTCGTGTTCGCGTTCCGCACGGCGAAGTGCGTCGGGCGAAGTGGCAGCCGCACGCCTCCACGTATCGAGGTCAGAGGGCGTCAATCCGAGCGGCGCGGTCAGCCCCCTCAGTCGTTTCACGATCAGCGCGTGCGCCGGGAGCGCATGGCCTTTGGGCGCGTCGTTCGCCGCGCCGGGTTCGCGCTGCAACTCTTTCGACGAGACGCGGCACACGTAGTCGCCCGCAATATCGTCGCGCACGAAAATCGAGACGTTGGTCGAGTGGAGCGCGTCGGCAATTTCTCTGACGACGAGTTCATAAATCTGTCCCGTGTTCGTCACGCCGCGCGCCGCCCGTCCGAGGTCGAAGAGGATGCGCCGCTCGTCGTAAGGCCGTAGTGAGGGGCGGCGGCTGAATCTCGCCAGCACCGCGCGGTTAACGTAGAAGTGGAGCAAGGCCAGGAGCGCCAAAGCCGCGAGCATGGCTAAGATGTCAGCGCGTCTACCGAAGCGGTCGAGGCTCGCGGCGCGGCTTCCCGTCAGCGCGACCGCGAGCGTGGCGCACACTGCGGCGGCTTCGGCGATCAGTAACGCGCGCGCGGGCTGTAGCCCCGCCGCTACCTTTCGGAACCGGCGGTCGAGCGGGATATAATATCTACGAAATATGCGCCTGAGAGTTTTCATCCGTTCAGGTCTTATGGAAGCGGCGTGCCACCCGCCGCTGGACACCAGCAATCGGTTAATTAAAGGAATTTTAAGCGGGTTTAGAGGAAGGCAGACGGCTCGCATGTCCGTTTGTGGGATTGCGCAGTCCCACTATCGCAACGACCGCAAGTTGCGGACGCCTCGCGCCGGTTTGTGACAGCAACAGGGGCTTGTCTCAAATAAAACAGGTGTGCTCGCCGACGGGGGCGACGCCCTCGCGGACTGAGACCAACCCAGGCTTCGTGTGCTACTCGTACCTGAGCGCGATCATCGGATCAACCTTGAGCGCGCGCCGCGCCGGAATGTAGCAAGCGATGAACGCTACGGCGGCGAGGAGCAGCGCAATGGCTGTAAAAACGAGCGGGTCTGTGGCGCTGACCCCGAACAGCAAGCTCGCCATCACACGCGTCAAAGCAAATGACGCCGCCAGGCCGAGCACGACTCCGATCAAGGCCATCGCCATGCCCTGCCTGACTACTAACTTGAGTACGTTGCTTCACTGCGCTCCCAAAGCCATGCGAATCCCGATCTCGTGTGTGCGCTGTGTGACACCGTAAGCCATCACGCCGTACAGTCCGACCGCCGCCAGCGCCAGCGCGACAGCCGCGAAGATGCCGAGCAACAGCATGTTGAAGCGCGGCTGCGCCAGCGAAGCGGCCAGGCGCTGCTCCATCGTCTGGATGTCGGCCACGGGCTGATCCTTGTCTATGGCCGTGACCTGACTTCGCACCGCCGCCGCGAGACCGAGCGGTTCAACCGTGGTACGCACAGCCAGGAACATGCTCCGTTGTGTCTCTCCCGCGCCCTGCGAGTACGGGATGTAAACTTCAGGCCCGGCCTGTTGGTTCAAACCTTGATGCTTCACGTCATTCACTACACCGGCAATCGTCAGCCGAGGAAAGCTATCCCCTTCGGGTGATGCGCCGCCGGGCAACAGGCTCTCCGGCGGCCCCATCCAGATGCGTTTGCCAATCGGGTCTTCACCGGGAAAGAAGCGCCGCGCCATCTCTTCGTTGATTAGTGCCACAGGGGGACTGTTGCGGTCGTCCTGTTCGGTGAAGAGACGACCTCTCACGGGCGAGACGCCTAAAGTTCCGAAGTAGTTTGCGCTCACCTGGCGGTACTGCACGAGCGGTACTGTCTCCATTGAGGTCGGCGCGGGGCGACCCTCGATGCTCAGCATCTTGCCCCACCCGCCTGCGGCGAACGGCAAATTACTGGTCGCGCCCACCGATTTCACTCCCGGCAATGTCGCCACCCGTTCGAGGAGTTGCTGGTAGAAGGCTTGCGCCCGGTGAGGCTCCGTCAGCGGGTACTTCGATTCGGGCAGCGCGATCTGCATCGTCAACAAGTTGTCAGGCTTGAAGCCCGGACTGACTTGCATTAAGTGCCAGAAGCTATTGATTAACAACCCCGCGCCGACAAGCAGCACGAGCGACAGGGCGATTTCAGTGACCACCAGCGCGCCGCGCAGGCGACGGGTGCGCTTGCCGCCCGTCACCGACCGGCCACCTTCTTTAAGCGCCTCGTTGAGGTCGAGATGGCTGGCCTGGAGCGCCGGGGCTAAGCCGAAGACGATTCCGGTCAACACCGTGAGCGAGAGCGTAAAGGCGAGCACGCGCCCGTCAACACCAATCTCCGCGATGCGGGGAAGTTCGGCAGGGCTGAGCGCCACGAGCAAGTCAACTCCCCACATCGCTAACAGCAACCCTAAGCCTCCGCCCAGCACACTTAACAGCAGGCTCTCGGTGAGCAGTTGCCGAACCGTCCGCAGGCGGCTGGCACCGAGCGTTGCGCGTAAGGCAAATTCCTTTTGCCGGACGGCGGCACGCGCCAGCAGGAGGTTGGCGACGTTGGCGCAAGCGATCAGGAGCACGAAGCCGACCGCGCCTAATAACACAAGGAGCGCAGGCCGGTAACTGCCGACGGCATCCTCGTGCATCGGAACGACCTTCGCCCCCAGCCCGGCATTCATCTCATGCTCCTGCGCAAGCTGGCCGGTAATGACATCCATATCGGCTTGAGCCTGTGTGATAGTCACGCCCGGCTTCAGGCGCGCGATGACGTTAAGAAAATGGTTGCCGCGTGTGTTGAACCTGTCGCCGGGCGCAAAGGCCATCGGCGTCCATAGCTCTGCGCGCACACCTGCTAACTGAAAGTCAGGTGGCGCAATCCCGATCACGGTGTGTGGCTGGTTGTTGAGATTGATTGTCTGCCCGACGAGTTGCGGGTTAGCGCCGAAGCGGCGTTGCCATAGTCCGTGGCTCAAGACCGTGACATGGTGCGCGCCGAACTGTTCCTCGTCGGGGAGGAAAGTACGGCCAACAGCCGGATTAATCTTGAGCGTCGAGAAGAAATTGGCGGAGACCACCGCGCCCGTCAGCCGCTCCGGCTCGCCCGTGCCGGAGAGGTTGTAGTCTTCCTGATAAAAGGCCGACATCTGCTCGAAGGCTTGAGTTCGATTACGCCACTCGTGAAAGTCAGGCGGCGACGGCGTGCCTCCTTGCAGCCCGCGCGCCGGGTAGGTTTCCCAAATCACCATTAACTGATCGGGGTTTTCAAAAGGCAGGGGGCGCAGCAGCACCGCGTTGACGACGCTGAAAATAGCGGTGTTCGCGCCGACGCCCAAAGCGAGCGCAACGACGATGACGAAAGTCGTCCCCGGATTCTTCCAGAGCATTCTCGCTCCGTAGCGCAGGTCTTGCCATAATGTTCTCATGCTGACACCTCCTAGAACTTCCGCCTGAATCGAAGTCACTCGTACCTGAGTGCGATCATCGGATCAACCTTGAGCGCGCGCCGCGCCGGGACGAGGCACGCAGCGAGCGTCACGACGGCCAGCGCGAGCGCTACCAGCACGAACGTCAGCGGGTCGGTCGGGCTGACGCCGAATAGCAGACTTGCCATCAGCCGCGAGAGGGCGAAGGAGGCTGTGAGTCCGAGGGCGACGCCGCAGGCCGTCAACCACAGGCCCTGCCTGAGGATCAGCCGCAGCACGTCCGCGCGCTGCGCGCCCAAAGCCATGCGAATGCCGATCTCGTGGCGTCGCTGCGTGACGACGTAACTCATCACGCCGTAAATGCCGACGGCGGCAAGCACGAGCGCGACGCACGCGAACATCAGCAAGAGCATGGTCGAGAGTCGCTGCGTGGCGAGCGACTGGTCAAGCGTCTGCTCCATCGTGGTGATGTTGTAGACGGGTTGGTTCGGGTCGAGCGCCTGCACTTCGCGGCGCACGGCGGCAGTCAGGGCGAGCGGGTCGGCGCTCGTGCGAAGCATCAAGTTCATGCGCGTGCCGAGCCTCGGCAACATTTCGTCAGGTGCCTGGTTGAATGGCAGGTAGAGTTGCGGCTTGATGCCCTCTTCAGAGTCTATGCCGAAGTGCTTGACGTGCGCGACGACCCCGACAATCTCCGTGCTCGGATTTTCTTCGTTGCCCGCGAGACGCTGCCCGACCGGGTCCTGGTCGGGGAATTGCTGGCGCGCGAAGGCTTCGTCAATCACGGCGACACGGGGGCTGCTCTGCGTGTCTTGCGTCGTGAAGAACCTGCCCTTGATGAGATGCAGTCCCATCGCCTTCAAATAATTCGGACTCGTCACATAGAGCATCGCTTGCGGCCCCTGGCTGGGTTCGGGCTTTGGTCGCCCCTCAATGGCAAACGCAATGTCGCTCGCAACGCTGAGCGGCAGCCCGTTCGAGTACGCGGCGGCCTCGACGCCGGGCAGCGCCGCGATCCGGTCGTGCGCTTCCGCGAAGAAGTTGAGCACCTTGCGACCCTCGCCCTGTTCCACCTTGAGCGAGAGTTGCATCGTGAGCAAATTCTGCGCGTTGAAGCCGGGATCGGTGTTGAGGATGTTCAGGAAACTCTTGATGAGCAGGCCAGCGCCGATCAGGAGAACGAGCGACAGCGCGACTTCCGAGACGACGAGCAGGCTTCGCACCATTCCCCCACGCCGTCCAGCGGTCGCGCCCCGCCCGCCCTCCTTGAGCGTCTCGTTCATGTCCGCCTTCGACGCGCCGAGCGCCGGGGCGAGCCCGAAAATGATGCCGGTGAAGATTGAGATAAAGAGAGTGAACAAGAGCACTTTGGAATCCAAATTGACCAACGCCGTCGTCGGCAGAATGTCTGCGCTCGCGGCGCGCAGCATGTCAATGCCCCACACTGCCAGAAGTAAGCCGACGGTACCGCCGACAAGGGAGAGCAATACACTCTCCGTCAGCAGTTGGCGGATGATGCGCCAGCGACCCGCGCCGAGCGCGGTGCGAATCGCCACCTCCTTCTGGCGCGACGCGGCGCGCGCGAGCAGGAGGTTCGCGACGTTGGCGCAGGCAATGGCGAGTACGAAGCCGACCGCTACTAAGAGCACGAGCAGCGAGGTTCGCACGTCGCTCACCAGATACTCGTGCAGCGGCGTGAGCGCCGCGCTGTTGCCCTGCATCCCGTACTGCGCCGAGATGCGCTCCGCAATGCGGATGATTTCGGCGCGCGCCGCTTCGATTGTCACGCCCGGCTTCAGGCGCGCAATCGCGTAGATGCCGGGATGGCTCCCGCGCTCCGTCATCTCGTCGGCGCGCAGGCCGATGGGCACGAACACATCGGTCGGCGTCCCGAAGCGATAACTTTCGGGCAGCACCCCGACGACCGTGTGGCTCTCGCCGCTGAGCGTCAGTTGCTTACCGACAATCCCAATGTCCGAGCCGAAGCGGCGCTGCCACAAGCCGTTGCTGATGAGGCACACGCGGTTTGCGCCGGGGCGGTCTTCGTCGGCGATGAAGCTGCGACCGAGAGCGGGCTTGATGCCGAGCAGGTCGAAGAAGTTTGCCGACACGGCTCTTCCCGACAGGCGCTCCGGCTCGCCCGTGCCTGTCAGATTAAGGCTGCGGAACTGCGTCGCTGCAATTCCCGAAAACACTGTGTTCTGCTCGCGCCAGTCGAGGAAGTTCGGGTACGAGATGGACAACTGCGGCACTTGCGGGCTGTCTTCCGAAAGCCACGCCAGTCTTTCCGGGTCGTCGTAAGGCAGCGGGCGCAGGAGCGCCGCGTTGACGACGCTGAAGATCGCGCTGTTGACGCCAATACCGAGGCCCAGGACGACGATGATGATCGCCGTCACGCTCCAGTTCTTCAAGAGCATCCGCACCGCGAACCTGATGTCATGCCATAAAGTATTCATTGCTACCCCTTCACATCTACTTCACTAAAGATCACCGCCTGTGCCCTATTCGGGAACGCCGTCCGGGAGCGGTCGGAGATTTGTCTGCGTGCCCTGCGAGCGCTGCTTGACGATTAAGAGAGCGCGTTTCGCCCCGACGCGAACTCTCGCGTCCGGGTCTTTCAAAGCTGCGATCAATAATTCGACCGCCTCGTTATCCACGCGGTTTCCAAGAGTGTCGGCGGCTGCCTTGCGTACCGGCTCGCTGTCGTCTTTCAGCGCCTCAAGCAATAGGGGGAAGGCGCTTCGGTTCGCCGTGTGCCATAACGCACCCGCCGCCATCCGGCGCACGCGCGCATCCCTGTCGAGCCGCAAAACGCCCAGCAGAGGCGCGACCACGTCAACTGTGCTACTGCCTTTGTGGCCGAGCGCGAACACGGCCTGCTCGCGCACTTGCCATGCTTCATCCCGCGACGCAATGATGAGAGCGTTGACCACTTCCGCACGAGCGCCGCCCCTCTGGAACAAAGCGTATGCAGCCTGCGCCCGCACCTGCCATGCTTCGTCGCCGAGCGCGACGATCATTTGATTCATCGCCCGGCGGTCGCCACGGTGCGCGAGCGCCCACGCCGCATTTTTTCGCGCGCGCCACCTTTGGTCTGTCGCCAGCACACTGGTGAGCGCACCTGTTGCTTCGTCGCCGATTGCCATCAGCGCGTGCGTCGCCGCCTCACCGACGGTCGTCTCTTTCACTCCCTCATAATCGGGTTGCCATTCTTCGTCTTCAAACGGCGGTGATGTAATTTCGAGCCGCGCGACCGGCGCGCCGTCGCCCAATAGTTCGACGAGAGCTGGAATCGCGGCGGCGGCCTTTGCTTCCATGCGTCCCAGCGCCAAGGCAGCATCAGCGCGTTCGGCGGGCTTTGGCGAACGCAGGCGCTCAATCAGTTGGCGAAGGGCGGCATCAATATCAGTGGTGGTGGTGGCGGGCGCAGCCGTTGCGACAGGTGTCGCGGCGTTGTTCCTCTGCGCGACGGCGGGAGATAAAATCCCGCCCACCGCGAAAACCATTAAAACCACCGTGACCTTAAGGATTGCTTTCATTTTTTCAAACCTCTCGGATTCTTGTTTGGATTTATTCTTATCGCCTTTGCTGGTCACTCGTACCGGAGCGCGATCATCGGGTCTATCTTCGTCGCGCGCCTGGCCGGGATGTAGCAGGCGACGAGCGCGACCACGCCCAACAGCGTCGGGATGATTGCAAACACGACCGGGTCGGTCGCGCTCGTGTCGTACAGTAGAGTTGCGATCAGCCGCGACAGCACAAACGACGACGCCAACCCGATCACGACGCCGATGACGACCAGCAACATTCCCTGCCCGACGATCATCCGCACTACGTCCGCGCCGCGCGCGCCGAGCGCCATGCGAATCCCGATCTCGCGCGTGCGCCCCGTGACTGCGAAACTCATCACGCCGTAAACGCCGATCATCGCCAGCAGCACGGCCAGGACAGCGAAAATGCCGAGCAGCAGCGCGTTGAAGCGTTGCGGCATCACGGAACGCGCCACCGTATCAGTGAGCGTGCGGACGCCCGTAACGGGTTGATTTTTGTCAATCCCGGAAATTTCGCGCCGCACCGCATCCGCGTAGCCCGCCGGGTTTCCGTCCACGCGGACGGCGAGCGTGATGCGGCGGCGGTTGCCGACGATGGAACTACTCCCTTGCATCGCGGCCTGCGCGTATGAAAAATACATTTCCGGCTTTGGCTCGCGGTCTAAACCGCCGTGCCGCACGTCGCCGACGATTCCAATGATGGTGAGCCAGGGACTTTCGCCGCTGACCGCGCCTTGCCTGAGCCGCTTGCCCACCGGGTCTTCGTTTTTCCAGTAGCGCCGCGCCAGCGACTGATTAATCAGCACGACGCCGGGCGCGCCCGCGTTGTCCGTTTCATTAAATTCCCTTCCGCGCACGACCGGGATACCCAGCGCGCGGAAATAGTCGGGACTGATGACGCTGTAGTCTGCGCCCGGCTCTGTGCCGGGGTCTGGCGGCGGGGTGTCGGCAATGATGAACGGTCGGGTCGAATCCGAACCGCCGAGCGGGAGGCTATGCGTCGTGCCCGCGGCTTCGACGCCGGGGAGCGAGCGCACGCGACGAAACATCTCGTCGTAGAACCGCAAGACCTGATGGTCTTCGTTGTATCTGGTCGCACTGAGGGGAACTTCGAGAAGAAGCACGTTGCCCGCGCTGAAGCCGGGATCGACTTCCGTCAGCCGCACGAAGCTACGCATCAACAGTCCTGCGCCGACGAGCAGCACCACGGCGAGCGCGACCTCGACGACGACGAGCGCGCCGCGCAGACGGCTGCGCCCGAAACTCACCGACGAGCTTTTCCCCGCGCCCTTGAGCGCAGCGCTCAAGTCGCCTCGCAGGCTCTGCCACGCCGGGGCGAGTCCGAACACGACGCCGGTCAGAAGCGAAACGAGCAGTGTGAAGGCGAGCACCTGCGAGTTGATACCGATTTCGCGCGCGCGCGGGATGCCGCCGCCGGGCGCGAGACCGAGCAGTAGATCAATCCCCCACAAGGCCAGCAATAATCCGAGCGCGCCGCCCACAAGCGCGAGCAATACGCTCTCTGTCAACAACTGTCTTGAGAGCCGCGCGCGCGACGCGCCAAGCGCTGTCCGAATCGCCATCTCGTGTTCGCGCCGCGCCGCGCTGGCGAGCAAAAGGTTCGCCACATTCGCACAGGCGATGAGCAGCACCAAACCGACCGCGCCCGACAGTACCAGTAAGATCAAACGAATATTGCCTGTCACCTGTTCGTGGAGCGGGACGAGACTGACCCCCCACCCACGGTTGAACTGTGGGCGCGCTTCACTGAGCCGCGCCGCGATCCCGCTCATCTCGCTCTGGGCTTGCCCGAGCGTCACGCCCGGCTTCAGGCGTGCTATCGCGGACAGCGACCGCCCGCCCACACTCATCTGTTCGGGATCAACGACCATCGGCGTCCAAACCCATGTCTCAATCCGGTCGCCGAAATCTGACGGCATCACACCGATGATGGTGCGTGGCTCGTCGTTCAGCCTGATCTCACGGCCTATCACAGCGGGGTCGCCGCCCAACCGACTTTGCCAGAAGCCGTAGTTGACGACGACGACGCGCTGGGCGCTCGCAGCGTCGTCGCCCGCCTGAAAGGTGCGACCGAGCATCGCCTGGCCTCCGAGCACGTCGAAGTAGCTCGCCGAGGCGCGCGTGCCTTCGATTCGTTCTGCGCCGTCTGGCCCCGTCAGGTCAAAACTAATGTTCGAGAAAACCGTGATGTCTTCCAACAAGCGGCTCTCTTTCCGCCATTCGAGGAAATTCAATCCGGCCACACTCATCCGCCCGCCCTGCGAATGCTGCTCCCAAAGCATCACGAGCCGCTCAGGATTTTTATACGGCAGAGGCTTAAGGAGCACGGCGTTGACGACTGAAAAGATCGCCGTGTTCGCGCCGATGCCCAATGCCAGAGCCAGCACTGCAATGAATGTGAATGCAGGATTCTTTAACAGCATCCGCACGCCGTAGCGTATGTCTTGCCACACTGTCTTCATTGATTCACCTCAAGCGAGCCGCTTTTCTTTCCATAGCATCCTCGTGCCGCACTTAATGTCCTGCCAGAAAGTTTTCATCGCCGCTACCCTCCTTGTTCTCTCGCACATCACACGGTCAGACATGGAAGCCGCTTTGTTCGAGTTCGTGCTCGGCTCTGGGGCTGCGGTCTTCTTCGACGACCTGGCCGTCAAAGAGATGGAAGGTACGGTCGGCGTAGGCCGCATAGCGCGGGTCGTGCGTCACCATGCAGATGGTCGCGCCCCCTTGATGGAGTTCGCGGAGCAGATTCATCACCGCCTCGCCGTTTGTCGAATCAAGGTTGCCCGTCGGCTCATCAGCGAGGAGCACCGAAGGCTTACCACCGACCGCGCGGGCGACCGCCACGCGTTGCTGCTGGCCGCCGGAGAGTTGCGACGGGTAGTGCTTCATGCGATGCGCCATCCCGACTCTCAAAAGCGCTTCCTCGACCCGCTGCTTGCGTTCCGCCGAAGACATGTCGCGGTAAGTCAGGGGCAGCTCGACGTTCTCGTAGACGGAGAGGTCTCCGATCAGGTTGAAGGCCTGAAAGATGAAGCCGATTTCCTGATTGCGGATGCGGGCGCGGTCGGATAGGGAGAGCTTGGCGACCGGCTTGTTGTTCAGGATGTATTCACCGTCTGAGGGCGAATCCAGCAGACCGATGATTGATAGCAAGGTGGACTTGCCGCACCCCGAAGGCCCGGCGATGGAGACGTACTCGCCGCGCTTGATGTCCATGTGGATGCCGGAGAGGGCGTGGGTCTCGACTTCGTCGGTGTAGAAGACCTTGCGGATGTCTTCGAGGCGCAGCAGTGATTCGCCCTTGGGCGTAGTCTTAGAGTCGTATGTGGTTTCGTTCATCTTTTTTGGGTGATGAAAAGCAGGAGTCAGAAGACAGAACACAGGAGACAGAAGAAAAGAAAATCTGTGAACGCGGTTCTCTGCCTTATCCCTTCTGTCTCCTGTCTTCTGTCTTCTGTATTCTGCTCTTCATCCCTATCCTTTCATTTCATCTCCAGACGATTGAAGTTGTCCCACTGCGAAGTGTCGGAGAGGATGACCTCATCGCCCTCGCGCAGGCCGTCTATGACTTCGATGGTGTTAACGGACGCTCTCCCTAGCGTGACGGGGACACGCACCGCCATCCGCCCGCCGTCTTCCAGTTTGAACATGCCGACGGTCGAGGAGCTGCCGCCGAACGCCGGACGCCCGACGTAGAGAATGTTGTCGAGCCGCTCTAATTCAATCGTGCCGTCAACGCTCAAGTCTGGGCGCACACCCTGCGGCAAGTCGCCCATGAGTTCGACATCAACCGTCACCGTGCCCTGCTGCACCGCCGGGTCTATGCGCAGCACGCGCCCCTGCGCGATGCCGTTGCGCGTATCAATGGCGGCGGGCTGTCCGATTTGAATGTCTTTGGCCTGCGTTTCGGGGATTTGCAGCGCGGCCTTGAGCGAGGTTGGGTCGGCAACGCGCGCGAGGTTCGCGCCCGGCGCAAGTTGCTGACCGACCTCGACTGTGACCTGCTGCACCACACCGAAGCTGCCTGCGAGCACGCGCAAGGATAAGACCTGACTTTGATTGAGGCGCGCGAGCGCGCGGAGTTGTTCGACCCTCGCCTGCTGCGCCGCAAGTTGCGCCTGCTTGCCCTGCGCGCTGTTGGCGAGCCGCTGCTGCTCGATCTTCAAACGGTTCGAGAGTTCTTCGACGCGCACGCGGGCAAGTTTCAGTTGCAGCGAGGGGATGAGTCCGTCTTTGGCGAGCTTCTCGTCGGTATCAAGTTGCAGGCGTGCCTGAGCGTATTCCGACTGCACGCTGGCGGTCGCCGCCTGGAGGGTCATGCGGTCGGAGTCTAAGCGAACTTGCAGGTTTTTGAATTCCGCCTCGGCGGCTTTGACCTGGTAGGCGGCGTCAACGGCGGCCTGTTCGAGTTCGGGATTGCTGAGTTCGACGAGCACCGTGCCCGCCGTGACCTGCTCGCCCGGCTGCACGTTGACGCGCTCGACTCTGCCTTGAACGGGCGCGGCGACGACGCGCACTTCCTGTGGAACGAGCGTGCCCAGGCCGCGCACTTGACGCAGCATCTGTCCGCGTTTGACCACGCCGGTGTGGAGCGTCGAGCGTTCGACGCCGGGCGCAGCGGGCTTGAGCCGCGTCACGCCGAACGTGACGAGCGCGACGACACTGACGGCGGTAATGACATACGTCGCCCGACGAATGTTGCGCTTGCGTCCTGCCTTTGGCCGAGCAATATCTACCATGTGTCGCTTCGGAACCTCTCAAAGACTTGCCGCACTGCGAACTTTGTGCCAGAGACCATGCTCCCCTTCCTCCGTTGGTTTATCGAATCTTTATGTGGGTTCGGCTAGCCCTACGGTACGCCCTTGTTCATTTCTGGGATTGCGCAGTCCCAAAAGTGAAACTCAACCAGATGATTGGCTCAGGTGCCTGAGGTGTGGCTAAGATTTTCGGAAATGGAAAGCCCGCGACCGCAAGGCAAACTGCTTGAGGGCGCGCTCGCGGGGGCGACGCACAATACCAAGGTCACACAAGGTTAGGCTCAACGGCGTTCCGCAGAGACTTCGAGATGCGGTGAACAGTCTGAGGAAAGGGACGGTAGCCGTTCTGGAGGGCGCGCCAATTCGCGCCACTTGGCCCGGCGCATGAGGAGCAGTAATTCAGCGTCAGCTTTTAACTAGTTGAGCTTGAAAAAGGTATGGCGGAGAGGGTGGGATTTGAACCCACGGTGGAGTTTCCCCCACTCCGGTTTTCGAGTCCGCTTCACACCCCCAGCTTAATAAGGACGTGGTAAGAATTGCTAGGAATTCAAACAAACCGCAGCCGTCAAAGCACATCCTGATCCGTCTGTGCTCTAGCACACATATAGTGTGTATAATCCGTGGAAGCGAACAGTGAAAAGGAGGTTTTTCACATTCATGTCCCAAACATCGCTTGAGCCGGTGGAAAACCGGCTGCTCGCCATGCTTC
>JAVHVE010000058.1:0-55363 GCA_032160705.1 Acidobacteriota bacterium
TATATTGCGATGGTACGGTCGTACATCGAAGTCCTCTCTTTAAGTCTTTTGTGTCGCAACAAAATCTTAAGAGAGGACTTTCTGTTGTTCAAAGAGCTAGC
The DNA here is from genome assembly GCA_032160705.1 of Acidobacteriota bacterium. Taxonomy (GTDB): domain Bacteria; phylum Acidobacteriota; class Blastocatellia; order Pyrinomonadales; family Pyrinomonadaceae; genus QHXM01. Next base: position 102 of record JAVHVE010000058.1, read on the forward strand.
AAGCTATAACTAGCAACTTGGGTTAAGTAGAGATTTATCACACCGAGCGGCCTAACAACTTTTAGATTAGTGATGAAAAGAGCAGAAAAACAGTCGGCACATTTTGTCGTCTGCCTCAATAATGAAGGTTATCAAGCCTCGCTTGAGGTTGGGAAATTGTACCGCTTCATTCCTGATAAGGAGGCGGAAGCGGAGGGCTTGATTCGCGTAGTGGACGAGAGCGGAGAAGATTATGCTTTCGATGCGAATCGTTTTCACCCGGTGAATCTGCCAGCCACAGTTGAAAAAGTATTGTTAGCGGCATCTCACGCCTAAGCGTCGCAGCATAACAACTCAGTCAACCTGATACCTCGATAGCTTCTCTTTTAGTGCTACGTCTAACAATTCGCCCGACCACCCTTTTGACAACAGGTATTGTAAAGCCTATATTGCGGCCATGAGAGAGCTGGAGCAGCTCAGAGGGCAGGAGTTTCGTGGCGTTGAGGAACTGGCGGCGGCGGCTGGCTCGCTCATCGAGCATTACAGCAAGGAACCGGCGCGCGGCAATGTTCGTCTCGGCATCACGCCGCGCATCGTGCGCCATTATCTGAGCGAAGCTTTGCTCGGCACACCCACCGGGCACGCAGGCTCTGCCATACTTTTCAATTACGGAAACCTGCTGCGCCTGCTGGCCGTCAAAAAGCTTCTCGCAGACCATTGGTCTGTGGTCAAGATCAGAGAATTCATGGCGGCGCTGGACATCACGGCTCTCGAACAACTGGTCAGAGGCGCGCTCACTTCATCTTCCGAGTACACCCAGGCGGCGCGGAAGAAAGCGGACAGGGATGTTGATAACGCGCAAGGTTTCCGCGTCACGCAACCGCTCCTGAAGAACTCAGTACAGGAATCCACGCCCGCGCCGTCAATGTCTCTGGCAACTGCTCCGCCCCTGGCTTCACTCGCCATGGACTCAGCGAAGCGCAGCGAACGCGCATCTGCCGAATGGATTGAGATTGCTACCGGATTGGAGATCAAGGTGCGCCGCAGTTTCCGTCCACCCCGCAATGAAGCGGAGCGCGAACGCCTCGCCGCGCGCTTCTGGTCGGTAATCCAGAAAAAAAGTGGGCAGTAGGCAGTGGGCAGTTAGCAGTAAAGGCAAGAAAGGCAGTAAAGACTCACTCGTCTCTACTGCCTTTTGTCTTGTCTGCCAACTGCCCACTGCCTACTGCCCACTGTTACTTGAGTGATAGCGCGCGGCCTTCGGCCTGACGTAGCTTGAGGCCGAGGAGGCGCGCAATGGTTGGCCCTTCATCAATTAGGCGGATTGTTCCTAGATCACCGCGTTTGCCGATGCCTGCGCCGGAAGCAATGAAGGAGGTGTAGTAGCGCGACGGGAGAAAACCGTGCTGGCCGCGCAGCCTGGCGGGTGTGATCGCATCGCCGACAAAGCTGGCGTTGAAGTAGTAGCCGTCCGAGGCTTCGAGGATGAGCGCCGCGTTCGGGTTTGTTTTGAGTTGGCGCGCTTCTCCCCTTTCGATGATGCGCAGAGTTCCGCGCCCTTCGCCGTTTGTAAAATCTTTGAAAGCGGCCAGCGCTTTGTTGTACGCATCAAGGTCTTTCGGATCGCGCAGGATTATGGCGCACGAGCCGCCGGAGATGTAAGGAGCGGCTCGCCAGTCAGTGACGATGGTGCGACTGCGTCCCTGCGCGTTTTTTTCTTCGCGCACTGTAAGAAGTTCCTTGCGCGCCAGAATCACGCCCGGATGGATTCGTTTTGAGACTGGCAGAAAACCATGATCGCTGACGATGAAGATGGCCGTCTCTTCAAAAGTGCCTGCGCGCTCAGTTGCCGCAATGATGCGCGCGACGTAAGCGTCAACCTTTTCCAGTATCGCAAAGGCTTCCGGCGTGAAAGGGCCATATTCATGCTCAAAGTGATCGAGATCGAGGAGGTGGACGAGCACGACATCCGGCTTCTTGTCCGTGATGATGTACTCGGCGAAGCGCGTCCGCATGTCGTCACCTTCGTCCTTGTTGAGATTGCGATAAAGCTGCGGGTCGCGCCGTTCCAACTCTTCAACAAAACCGGAGGGGCGCGCCGTCGCCTTAATCACCTGGCCTGTCTCTTCTTGTGTGCCGCTCGGCTTCCAGATTTCCGGGAAGTTGTAATCGCCCGCGCCCGCGCTCACAGGCCACGAAATCAGCGCGGTCTTCAAGCCCCCTCGCGCTGCCGTCTCCCACAGCGTATCGGCTCGTATGTCACGCGCATACCAGTACCAGTTTCCCGTCTGCGTCTTGTCCGGCGTCTCGAAGACATCGTTGCCGTAGATGCCGTGACGCTCAGGCGTCGCTCCTGTGACAATTGAAGTGTGTGATGGGTACGTCACGGAAGGATAGACGCCGACGACCCTGCCCATCGCGCCGTCCTGCATCAAGCGCCTGAGCGTCGGAATCTTCAAGCCGTACTCGTCGCGCTTTTGCAGGTAACGCACATCCAGACCATCCAGAGAGATGATGACGACGCGCCTGGTCTGTGGCAGCGCAGGCGCTATCCCTGGCCGCGCCCCGATGCCAACCGACAGCGTGAGGTTAAGAACGAGCGCTGTGATGAGAAGAACGATAGCGAGGCTGCGGCGTTGGTATTCTGTGTAATAGTTTCTCATAGATTTTGTTAGCGCAGTATATGAGAGGGCATGCGTTCCGCCCATCGGTGTGCTGATGATCTTTGTCAGTTACGAGACGGCAATCAAACTGCTTTTGACCCTGAAAGGGTCACATGAAATAGCCGGGGGCAGCGCCCCCGGAATCACGGACAGGAAAGATTTCCGACCCTGAAGGGGTCGCACATTCAACGAAGAGGTGCGACCCCTTCAGGGTCGGAACTGTTTCTGCAAACTATTTCGGGGGCGGCGTGCTTCGCACTTGCCCCCGGCTCTTATGTTCATCCCCTTCGGGGATAAAACTTGTGCGCTCAGGTTATCGCACGACGATGTTTACGAGGCGTTGCGGGACGACGATCACTTTGACGACTTCGCGCCCGTTTGTAAAGCTTCTGATCTTGTCGTCACCGAGCGCCGCCTCGCGCAGTTCGTCTTCCGGCGTGTCGGGCGTCGCACGAATGCGCGAGCGCAGCTTGCCATTGACCTGCACGGGGATTTCCAGCTCTTCCTTGCGCGCCAGTTCCTCGTCCGTTTGCGGCCAGCGCGTCTCGCCGCTCAGGATTCCGCCAGTGTGCCCAAGCGATTCCCACATCTCTTCCGCCGCGTGCGGCGTAAACGGCGTCAGCATCAGGACGAGCGATTCCAGAGCTTCGCGCACTGCGTACAAATCCCCTACGGAAGCCATGTGCGGCTCTGCCTGAAAGTCACCCAGCGCGTTCGAGAGTTCCATCAACGCGGCCACGCTCGTGTTGAAATGCAACTCTTCAAAGTCTGCCGTGATGCGCGCAATCGTCTGGTGAGTCTTGCGGCGCAAACTGCGAGCTTCTACCGAAAACTCTTCCGCGCCCGGATCACTCCGCCTTTGCAGCGCATCCGACAGGCGCTCGTGCCAGCGCCAGATCATTCCATAGACACGCCGCAGGAAACGCACAGCGCCTTCGATTCCTGTCTCCTGCCAGCGCAGCTCGTTTTCGGGCGGCGCGGCGAAGAGCACGAACAGGCGAACGGCGTCAGCGCCGTAAGCCGCGATCATGTCGTCCGGGTCTACGCCGTTGCCTAAGGACTTGGACATTCTCTTCCACTCACCTGTGCCTTCAACCAGATTCGTCACCATACCCTGCGTCATCAATCTTTTCACAGGCTCGTTGAAAGAAACCAGCCCGATGTCGCGCATGAACTTTGTCCAGAAGCGCGTGTACAAAAGATGCATGACCGCATGGTCAATCCCGCCGATGTATTGCGAAACGGGCGTCCAGTAAGCGATCTTTTCTTTGTCAAACGGTGCACGTTCGTTACGCGGATCGCAATAGCGGAAAAAATACCACGACGAATCAATGAACGTGTCCATCGTGTCTGTCTCGCGCCGCGCCGCACCTTTGCACTTCGGGCAAGTCGTGTTGACAAACTCCGCCACGCCCGCCAGCGGAGACTGCCCCGCGCCGGTAAACTCCGCATGATCCGGCAAGGTGACGGGCAAGTCTTCCTCCGGCACGGGCACGACACCGCACCTGTCACAGTAGATGATGGGAACGGGCGCTCCCCAGAAACGCTGGCGCGAGATGCCCCAATCGCGCAGGCGGTACGTTACGGCCTCTTCGCCAAAACCTCGCGCCTTCGCAAAGAGCGCCATCTCTTCGATAGCGTCTTCCGACAGCCGTCCGCTCCAGTCGCCGGAATTGACCAGGATGCCGTAGTCCGTGAAGGCGTGCGGCATCGCCATAGACTGATCCTCGCGCGAGGGGTCGTGCTCGATGACCTCCTGCTCGTGCGAGATGCGTTCGATGACGCGCCGGATGGGTAAGCTGTATTTCTGCGCGAACTCGAAATCACGCTCGTCGTGCGCCGGAACACTCATCACCGCGCCCGTGCCGTATTCCATCAAGACGTAGTTCGCCACCCACACAGGCATTGCTTCACCGCTGAAAGGATTCACGGCAATCAATCCTGTGTTGATGCCCTCTTTCTCGATCTCTTCGTCACCGGCATTGGTGCGTTTCTGGGCGGAAGCTTTGACACGCTCGACAAACTGCATCACGTCCGTTTTTAACTGCGACTCTTCCGACAATGACGCCACCAAAGGATGTTCGGCGGCGACAACGATGGCCGTCGCTCCGTAGATGGTGTCAATGCGCGTGGTGAAAACTCGCACCTTCGTCTCTGCGTCCTTGATGGCGAAGTCCACATACGCACCCTTGCTCCTGCCAATCCAGTTGCGCTGCATCGTCAGCACACGCTCAGGCCAGCCGCCCTCTATCTCTTTCATCTCTTCCAAGAGTTGCTCCGCGTAGTTCGTGATGCGTAAGAACCATTGCTCGATATTTTTCTTTTCGACGATTGCGCCGCAACGCCAGCAGACGCCGCCCGACGATTGCTCGTTCGACAACACGGTCTCTTCCTTCGGACACCAGTTGACCTGCGACTCTCGACGATAGGCCAAGCCCCGCTCGTACATCTTCAGAAAGAACCATTGATCCCACTTGTAATATTCGGGCGTGTGCGCCGCAATCTCGCGCCGCCAGTCGTAGCTGATGCCGATGCGCTTCAGTTGCCCGCGCATGTGCGCGATGTTTTCCTCAGTCCAGTCGCGCGGGTGGATGCCGCGTTTGATGGCGGCCTGTTCGGCTGGCTGCCCGAAGCTGTCCCAGCCAATCGGGTGCAGCACGTTGAAGCCTTGCAGCCGCTTGAACCAGGAGAGCGCGTCCCCGATTGAGTAGTTACGCACGTGCCCCATGTGCAGGAAGCCGGACGGGTAGGGCAGCATCTCCAGGCAATAAAACGGAGGCCGCCGGTCGTCGCGCTCAACACCGAAAGCATTCGTCTCGTTCCAGTGCTTCTGCCACTTCACTTCGATTTTTTCGGGAAAATATTTTTCGTCCATTGTTTTCAAGCCTCTCTCGCTCGTTCTTACACTTAATCACGAACTGGCCGGACGCACAAAGCCGCTAGAAGCTTTTGAGCGCGTTCACGGTCTCAGTTTTAGGAATCTTGTTGCTGGTGAAGGGGTCGCCGCTTCAGGCCGTCGCGCGCATTAACGTGCGCGGGGCGCTGCAAGCGGCGCCGTAAGAAGGAGCTTGGTAGATTTGTGAAAACGTCTCATGCGGTAACCTTAACGCTCTCGGTCTCAAAAAGGTTTCGTGATGTTAGCGCAGGCGGGGCGTGATTGTCTAACGAAAAGTCGGTGGGGTAATTTGTGCCGTCCCGAAGGGACATTTGATAATAGCCCAGCACTTCAGTGCTGGGGAAAAGATTGGTAAAAATGATTAAGTCCCGTAGGGACGACTGAAGAGAGATTCACTTCAATTCAGTCGTCCCTACGGGACTCAAGATTTTATTTCCCGGTTTTATTCCCAGCACTGAAGTGCTGGGCTATTTTCATCCGCCCCTGACGGGGCTGAAAATTTCTGCTGAAGCGTCCTTCTGCCGGAGTGTCCTTATGCGCCGCAGCCGCAGCCGAACACATTCTCAACCTTGTTTCCGTCGAGACGAAAGACACTGCTCGACGATCCCTCGTAATACATGCCGTGGACGATAATCTCCATCTTCCCGTCCCCGTTCAGGTCAAGCACTGCGGCCACACTATTCTGCTCTGGGGGCGACCACGGCTCTTCGGTCGCTCGCGGATAATAGGCTTCGACGAGGATGATGTCTTGCGCCTTGCCTTTGACGAGCTTTCGCAGGAAGACGAGCGTGTAGTCTCCAGGCTTCGCTTGAACAGCCATCGGGCCGCCATTCACGCTCAACCCCCCGGCCAGATGGGTCGCGCTGACGAGGACTTCTTCAATCCCGTCGCCATCGAGATCAATGCGCAGGATTTGTGTGATATTTATCTTCGGACGCACGAAGCCGTGGCGACGCAGGATGTTTGCAACCACCTGACGATAGGCAGGGTCTTTTGTGCTCAAAGCCCTCGGCACTCTGGGCAGAGCATTCCACTGGCCGCCGACGGCGATTCCGTCTTCAACCTTTGGGGAGAAAGCGACCTCCTTTGTCTCATTGCAAGGCTCTCCGGCTGAGTTAGGGTTTGCTCCTGTGGTTTCGCCCAGAGCCTTTGTTAAAGTGTAAAGACGATACCGCTCGCCGCCTTTGAGCAAGGGCGCGAGGGCGTCGGCTTCGAGCCACTTGCCCGCACTGATGCCGCCCATCAAACAATTCTCATTCACGTCTACGATTCCGTGAACATCCTGAGCAGATACCATCAGGGGAGAGTACACGCTGCTCAATAGTCCGAGCAGTACGGCGAAGATGATTTTCTTGAACTTTGGCATTCCACTTTTCTCCTTATTTACTCATCACTCATTACTCATCACTCATCACTTCTTTTCTACTTCTTCCATCACGCGCAGCATGTTGCCGCCGAGAATCTTGCTGATGTCCTGTTCAGAATAACCGCGCCGCACAAGCTCCATTGTCAGGTTCGGCAAGTCTGCGACCGTCGCCAGGTCGGTGGGAGTGGCTTGAATGCCGTCGAAATCTGAGCCGATGCCGACATGATCTATGCCGACGAGCTTGACGATGTGATCTATGTGGTCAACCAGACGCGAGACAGACACGGGCGGCAAGCGCCGCGCGTATTCCCTGAGACGCACGCGGTCACGCGCCATCTTCTTCTGCGCGATTCCGCCCGGTTCTTCGTCCGAAGCCTTCTGCACAAGGGGCGCAATCTGCGCGTCCACCTGTTTCTTCTTCTCGCTCCAGCCAGGTTCGAGAAATTCCGGGTAGAAGAGCACCGAGCAGACGCCGCCCGTTTTGGCCAGAGCGCGAATCATCTCATCCGTTAGGTTGCGCGCCACGTTCGCAATCGCACGACAGCCTGAGTGTGTGGCGATGACGGGTTTCGTCGAAGTGTTGATGATGTCCCAGAACGTCGGATCAGAAACGTGCGACACGTCAACCATCATACCCAGGCGATTCATCTCGCGGACAACATCTTTGCCGAAATCGTTGAGGCCGCGCGTGCGCCCCGCTTCGTCACCGGAGGAACCAGCCCAACTCGTCGAGACGCTCCACGCGGGCGACATGTAGCGCACGCCCATCCGGTAATAACGCTCGACCATTTCCAGGCGCTCGTCAATCGCGTAGCCACCTTCGAGTCCCATCAACGCGGCGAGCTTTCCCTCGCCGACAATGCGGCGAACGTCCTCGGCACTCACTGCCAACTCCCATGTTTCGGGATGCTGCTCGGTAAGTGAACGAACCGCATTGATCTGATCGTCCGCGCGCTTGATTGCTTTCTCTCCGCCGCCGCTGTAAAGCTGCGGCTCGACCCAGATGGAAAAGAATTGCGCGTCAAGGCCGCCTTCTCGCATCCGCACCGTGTCGAACTGCCCGTCGGCGAGTCTTTGGCTGATGTCCAGATGCTCATCAACGAGGCGCTGCGTCGTGTCCGCGTGCATGTCTACAGCGATGGCGCGACGGTGAATACTGAGCGGGTCGTTGGTGTTGCCGGAGGTGTTGACGGTGGGCGCAATTGTGGACGATGTGTTTTGGTTTTGTTCAGACATACGACAGTTATTGAAGATAAAAGAGAAAAGAAGCGCGACGAAAAGAAGCAAGATGAATTTTGTCTTTTGTGCGCGATGCGTCATCCCGTAGCTGTAAGTAGAATTGCAGCAAATTTTTCGCGGTGTCCAAGAACAGTTCGATGTTACGTCGCCTTTCACGGAAGAAGCAAGCGTGCCTTGCAAAGGAGCGCGCATTTACGTTATTGTGCCCTATCTTAACAGGGCTCTACCTAAGCAGGTACGGAGGCTGCCGTCTTCATATGTCATTTCCGTGTGATTTCGTGTTAGGAAACATGCGGCCACTCAAGTAATGCCTCTCAAATTTATTCCCGAAGGAGCATAACAACATGTTCTCGAAAGACGGTAAGGCGAAAGACGTGAGGACGCCGCGCATCGTGCAGGACATCTGGCACAACGGCGAGTGGATCAAGTGGGATGATGCGCGCGTGCATGTCATGTCGCACGTCCTGCATTACGGCTCCAGCGTCTTTGAGGGCATCCGCTGTTACAAGACCAAGCGCGGCCCGGCCATCTTTCGTCTGACGGAACATATGCAGCGTCTCCTCAACTCGGCCAAGATTTACAGGATGGAGCACGAGTGGACACGCGACGAATTGTGCGATGCAGCGGTTGAACTGGCGGCGCGCGGCGGACTCGAACAGTGCTACATCCGCCCGATCATCTTCCGCAGTCTGGACGAGGCGCATCCTGCCTTCGGCGTCAATCCTTTTCCGAACCCGTTGGTCTGCTACATCGGCGCGTGGGACTGGGGCAAGTATCTCGGCGAGGAAGCTCTCGAACAGGGCGTAGATGTTTGCGTCTCGACGTGGAATCGGCTGACGCCGAACTCCATGCCCGCGATGGCCAAGTCCGGCGCGAACTACATGAACTCGCAATTAATCAAGATGGAAGCGCTGCTCAACGGTTATGCCGAAGGCATCGCGCTCGATGATCGCGGGTTGGTCTCGGAAGGCTCTGGCGAGAACATCTTTCTGGTGCAGGACGGGCGCGTGGTCACGCCGCAGCTTTCAAGCTCAATCTTGCCGGGCATCACGCGCGACACGGTGATTCAGATTTGCCGTGGGCTGGAAATTCCGATTCAGGAAAGCAACATCCAGCGCGCCGCGCTCTACATCGCCGACGAACTCTTCTTCTCCGGCACAGCCGCCGAAGTGACGCCGATTCGTTCAGTTGATAAAATCACGGTCGGCACGGGTCGGCGCGGTGAAATCACACGCCGCATCCAGGAAGTCTTCTTTGCCATCACTTCGGGCGAGCGCGAAGCTCCGGGGCCGTGGCTGACCTATGTCAACGAGCGCAAGGCAACCGAACCCGTCGGCAACAACAACGGCTACAATGCGGCGCAGGTTAAAGCCTCCGGGGCTTCGTCAGGCCGCTCCGAATCGGTTTCCGATTATCAAACGGTGATGACGGAATAACCGGAACATCGGATAGACAAGAGATTTATTAACCGAGCAGCGCATCGTGAGCGATTACGATGCGCTTCTTGCTTGGAGCTGTGCGTGAGGAATGCTTTACAGTGATGGACGTTCGAGAATACAACCGCACCGCGTGGGACAATGAAGTCGCGCGTGGGAACGAATGGACTCAGGCGGTCAGCCCGGAAGTGATTGCCGCCGCAAGGCAGGGGCAATGGGCAGTGCTCCTGACGGAGACGAAGCCCGCGCCGCGCGAGTGGTTTCCCGATCTCAATGGCCTTGATGTTCTCTGTCTGGCTTCGGGCGGAGGCCAACAGGCTCCTGTCTTAGCGGCGGCGGGAGCGCGCGTGACCGTGTTCGACAATTCGCCGAAGCAGTTAGAGCAGGATCGCCAGGTCTCGGAGCGCGAAGGTCTTGGTCTCGTCACAGTCGAAGGCGACATGGCAGACCTTTCCATGTTTACTGACGAGAGCTTTGATCTCATCTTCCATCCGTGCTCCAATTTGTTCATCGCGGACGTGCGACCCGTGTGGCAGGAAGCGTTTCGGGTGCTGCGGCACGGAGGCGTCCTGCTGGCGGGCTTCGTCAATCCCGTGATCTATCTTTTCGACCACCGTTTGGACGAGCACCGCGCGCTTCAGGTCAGATACGCGCTGCCGTATTCCGATCTAGGTAACCTACCAAAAGAGGAATGTCGCCAGCTAATCGAACGGGTCGAGCCGCTTGAGTTCGGCCATACTCTCGCAGATCAAATCGGCGGGCAAACGGACGCGGGCTTTGCCATCACAGCTTTTTACGAAGACCACCACCGCACCCTGCCCATTGCGAAATACACGCCGACTTACATCGCCACGCGAGCTATCAAGCTTTAACCATTTGCCTTCGGAATTGCCTTTCTACAAAATTTATTAACAACGAAAAGCAGTCTCGAATTTTACGCCGAGACTGCTTTGAAAGAAACGCAGAATAAACTCTAAGCCACTTTGGTTGCGGCTGACCGCGAAAATTTAGTGGAAGACAATGCCGAAGCCGACGCGGAAGTTATGCTGCGTGCGACCTTGAATGCTGATGCCATTAAGGGCCGAAAACCTCTACTTTGTGGTAATCATCCTGCGCCAGAGCCAATGAAGTGCAGGAAAAGACGAGCAAAACTGTCATCATCAAGTTGCGCATCGTAGAGTCTCCTTCAACTTTCAAATTTGCCTTCGCCGAGATACGCGAGAAGGGGCGGCGGAAAGTGACACGGCGGGCAAAAACTTTTGTAAAGGGAAAGTCTTTCACGCTAAACTCCACGTCTGCCATGGAGAAACCGGAGCAGATGAACAGTGAGCCTCAACACGACGTAACGCTGATTTTGCAGGAGTGGAGCAACGGCGACCCGGAAGCCGCCGCCCGCTTGATGCCGCTCGTATATGAAGAATTGCGGCGGCAGGCGCGCCTTTTCCTCAGGCAAGAGCGCGGCGCACACACCTTGCAGCCAACAGCCCTCGTCCACGAGGCGTACCTCAGGCTCATTGACCAGACGAGAGTCAACTGGCAGAACCGCGCACACTTCTACGGCATCGCGGCGAGCATGATGCGGCGCGTGTTGATTGACCACGCCCGCGCCCATATGACCGAAAAGCGCGGCGGCGCGTCCATCCACCTTTCGATTGACGACGTGCAAGTCCCCATCGAGCAACGCGCGGCAAGTCTCGTCGCACTGGACGAAGCGTTGAAGAAATTGGCGGAGTTCGATGAACGTAAGTGCAAGGTCGTCGAGATGCGTTTCTTCGCCGGGCTGAAAGACGAGGAAATCGCCAAAGTCCTGGGCGTGACGACCCGCACCGTCTTGCGCGACTGGAAGAAGGCGCGCCTCTTGCTCTACCGTGAGCTATCGCAAAATCAGTCCTGAAAAATCGTTTGTCAGTTCCCTGTCTAAAAACTCGCGTTTGCTTATGGCAATGAGAGCCGAAGAATGGCAAAAGATCGAAGAGCTACTCGACGCAGCGTTGGAGCTTGCGCCCGCCGAGCGTCGAAAGTTTCTTGACGAAGCAAGCGGGGGCGCGCCGGAGTTGCGGCGCGCAGTTGAATCACTGCTCGCCTGCGAGGCACAGATAGATGGTTTTCTCGTCACGCCAGCTCTCGCATTTTCCGCCGACTTTTTTGATGACAATGACGCGCCTGATGCTCGCGTCGGGCAAGAAATCGGACACTACCGAATCATCCGCGAGATCGGGCGCGGCGGGATGGGCACAGTCTTTCTGGTCGAACGCGCCGATGGCGAGTTCGAGCAGCAGGTCGCACTCAAAATCGTGCGGCGCAGTTTCGCCGATGCCGACCTCACGCGGCGCTTCCGTCGCGAACGCCAGATACTCGCCTCGCTCGACCATCCGAACATCGCACGCCTCCTGGACGGCGGCGTGTCAGACTCCGACGAGCCGTTCCTGGTGATGGAGTATGTTAAGGGGGTGAGGATTGACGACTACTGCGACGGGCGCGACCTCTCCACCAGCGAGAGGCTGCGACTGTTCCTCAAAGTCTGCCGCGGCGTCTCCTATGCTCACCAGCACCTCGTCGTGCATCGCGACATTAAGCCCTCGAACATCCTTGTCGTTGAAGACGAACAGGGTAAGCCTACGCCCAAACTTCTGGACTTTGGCATTGCCAAACTACTCGACCCGGAGCAATCGGGCGAGCACACGCAAACCGAGATGCGCGCCTTCACGCCCGACTACGCTTCGCCGGAACAGGTTAGCGGCGCGCCAGTTACGACGGCCTCGGACGTGTACAGCCTGGGCGTCCTGCTCCGCGACCTCTTGCACGCGGCGCGCCCCTCGCCGGACGCGCGAAAGGCTCCCGGCGGCTGGCGGTCAGAGACACCCGCTCAGAAAACAATCGCGACGAACCTGCCGACCAAGCAGAAGGATGATGATAAAAGGGCTAAGATCAATCTGCGAAAATACGCCAGCGCCGAGTTGGGAAATATCATCACGATGGCGCGGCGCGAAGACCCTGCGCGCCGCTACGCTTCTGCTGCACAATTGGCCGAAGACGTGCAGAGGTATCTGGACGGGCAGCCCGTCCACGCTCAGAAAGACTCTTTCACCTATCGCGCGGGAAAGTTTGTCAGGCGAAATAAGGTTGGCGTCGCGGCAACTGTAATCATTCTGTTGTCGCTTGTGGGCGGCATCATCGCCACCGTCTGGCAGGCAAGGCGCGCGACCCGTGAGGCGAGTGTTGCCGCGCATGAGCGCGACCGGGCGCGCGTCGAAGCCGCTAAGGCCGAGCGCATCAACGCATTTTTGCAATCCATCTTCGCCTCTGCCGATCCGAGTTGGTATTCGACGGGACACGGGCAGCGCGGCGAGGTCAAAGTCGTTGACGTGCTTGAGCAGGCGGGACGACGCATTGACTCGGAGTTGAAAGACGAGCCGGAGATTCGCGCCGAGCTGCATCACACCATCGGCACAACTTTCCAATCGCTTGGCCAGTTTGAACAAGCCCACACGCACTTTCGTGCGGCGCTGGATGCTTATCGCGGACTCTACGGCGAGCGACACACGGAAGTCGCGGAAGCTCTGTATTACCTGGCCGCGTCAATGTATGGTCGCGGCGATTACGCTGGCGCGCTCGCGCTTTTTCGTCAATCGCTCGAAATGTTCCGCGCAGTTGATCCGAATAACGCCAACGTCCCTTACCTCCTGGCAGACTTTGCCTCTCTTCTGAATGGTACGGGCGAGACGGTGGCCGCCGAACAAGCTGTGCGAGAAGGTCTGGAGATAGCGCGGCAAAGATACGGCGACGAGCATGTGCTGACCCTCTCGTTGCTCGGCATGCTCGGCTCGATTTATGAAGCGCGGGGCGATCTCCGGCAGGCCGAAACTTCCTATCAGACCGTGCTCGCCGCCTATAATGGAATGCCGAATGGCAGACTACTATCATCCGGGTGGCTGGAAAATCTTGGACGCCTTTCCATGTTTAAAGGTGAGCTTAAGCAGGCCGAGGCGCAATACCGCGAAGCGTTCGACATCTCGCACCAGACTCTAAATGAAACTAACCCGCAACATATCAATCTCCTGCTCATGCTCGCGGAGATTCATTACCATCAAGGCGCATACGCGGACACCGAAAAAGAGGCTACGTCGGCGCTTGATTTGCTGCGTCGAAACGAGTCACGCAATTCCCATCACCAATTAAGAGGACTGAGCCTGTTGAGCTTGACCCATGCCAAAACAAATCGTCGCGCCTCAGCCTCCGCCTTTCTGGGAGAAGCGCTCACGATGTTCAATAGCCTCCCCGACGCAGATAGATACCAGGACGACGGGCTGTTAGGCGAAGCTCTCATCGCGTTGAAACGTGAGGCTGAAGCCAGACCGTTGCTGCTGAAAAGGTATGCGTTTTTCGCGCGCACCCACGGCGAACAGAATCCGCAAGCCGTCATCACGCGCCAACAGCTTGAGCGGCTTGACGCAACGACGCGCAATCATTGAAGCGAGACAGGAAGGCTGAGACATGGATAATTAACTGGTCTTGCCCGGAACGAATCGCATGTCCCACCACCCGCCCCTGGAAACCAACATTCGGTCACCATTTATTTGCTCCGATGGATGCCTGGCTTTCGGGTCGAATTTAAGGCGCGCCTCTTGAAATATCTCTCCCACATTGCTCCACGTGAACGTGCCGCCATTGCTCATCGCCTTGAATTTCTTGACGGTGGGAAGCTCATCAAAGGCCAGTTCAGCGCACAGCTTGCCGAGTTGCCGATAGCTTTCAAACTGCGCCTCGTCATACCACTGATCCAGCGTCTTTTGCTGTGGGAAGTTCAAGTTCTCCAGGCGGTACTGCCGAACATCCGCTGACTCATCTTTATTAGTGAGCGCGGGCTTAAATAAAATAATCACGGCGGTGCGCGAGGCGATGTCCTGTTTGGCCTTTTCCTCTGACTTAAGCTCATGCGCCGGAATCAAATCCCATTTCAGCGCCCTGGCGTGCATCCTGGAATAAAGGATCGTCCCGACAGCGAAATGCTGCTTGACAGAGTCTTCCTTTTCATCCTTCATCAGGGGCGTAATATCCAGATCAAACTCCGCGCCGAAATCTATCCGACAGCGGCGAATCGCATCGCCGACATCCTGGAAACAGGGTCGCGGGTCGGCTCCACAATCTGCGGCGACTATAAAGCGACAGCCGCGCTCGACCAACGAATACAGTCCGGTGTTATCGAAGTGCCCGCCGTCAGTCAGGTAGCAGTAAGTCGAGAGGTCGTGGGTCTGCGACAGGAACTCGCGCATCATGTAGAAAGGCCAGAGCCGCGCCTTCGGCGAGCGCCAGTCTTGTTTGTTGGGCGTCGGTGCCCAGTAACCCAGACGCACGTTCAAAAAGGTCATCAACATTGTCAGGGAAGCGGTCAGCGTCTTAGCCCCCATGTTTGGACTGGCGGCTGCTCCAGAAATGGCCACCGCTGTTCCCAGCGAAAATTGTCCGCCCATGTATTCGCGCGTGTCGCGGTAGCCTGTCCGCGACGACCCGCAGTAGCGCTTGGAGAGAACAAACGAAGCCGCCAGGCGTTGCGCCGTCGTGAGGTCTCGCCCGCCCACCAGATTGAGCGTGGTGTTAATCAGATGATAGGGCGCGCCCCGTTTGCAGTTTTGCAGGTCTTGAAGCAACACGTCGTCACCCTCAACTGCTTCGGTGATTCCCTTGCGTTGCTCGCTGCGATATTTGTTGGACGCGCCGAGATAGGCGCGCACGAGGCGCGCTTTGTAGAACGCGTGCATCGAGAGCGCATTCGGGTCGGCCATCCAACCCATCGCCACGACCCAGGCTAAGGAGGCGCTGATGAGCATGAAAATCGCTTCCGCGAAGAGAACTCTTAAGTATGTGTCTGCCAGAGGACGTTTCAGAAACGCATTGACGACGGGGATTCCCAGATAAGGATTAGACTCAGGGCTTGTTAGTTGAAGGGTGTAGCTCACCAACAGCTCAAGGAAGAAGAGCGCGGTGAGTGTCAGGCAAATTGAGCCTAAGAGCCACAGGGGACGTTTATTGGCGCTCCTTCCCATGAATAATTCAAAAATCGTGAGGACTAAGCAAAAGGTGAGCCCGCTGAAGATAAATATCATCATCCATTGAGGCATTGACAGAGTGGGATCAATGTTCAGGGGATTGTACAGGCTTCTCAATTCCAGGGCTGTGGCCACAATCAGCACCGCCCACACGAGCGCGAAAATAATAGGCCATAAAACGGAGCGTAACTCCCGTTTCTCATTGCCGGCCAATCTAAAGCAGAGCAGCGCACCACCCAGGCCGGGGATGAGCAACAGCAGCCAGGCAGGCAGCCAGCCGAAATACCAGTTCCAATCCGTAAAAGACAGAACCGAAGCCGCGTTCTCATCAAACGGCGCGCGCATCAGGGTGATGACTCCGACGGAGATCAGAGCGAAGACGGCCATTAAAGCCAAAACCACCCAGACGGTCGAGAGCAGCGAATAAGGCCAGCCCCTTTTCAACTTGAGTTCAACCAGTATCAGGAAAAAAGAGAACACGATGCCGAGATACATGGCCATCGTTAAGATTTGGATGTTATGACTTGCCGAGCTGTCGGACATTAACGCTGAGACACCTTCGGACAGGCTGTGCGCGTAGTGGCTGTTTAAATAGATGAGCAACCAATTCACCACCCAGGAAGCAGTGATGGCCAGCATTAAGACGACGAGCGGCGGCGTGAGTTTGAAGACGGCGCGGCTGAAGAGAGACGGCGCTTTGATTTCGCGCGGGTCGCTGCCGCCGGCAGGTGAAGTCTTGAAGGCCGTGAAGATTGCACCCGCGATTGTTGCGACCAGCACAATCCAGCCGCCGCTTTTTGCGACAAAAGCCAGAAACGCATTCCTGAAGTCGCCCGACGGTCTGAATAGATAGTTGACCAGTTCATGCCCGAACCCGGCGAGCAACAGCACGAAGGCCACCACCACAAGCGTCACCAGCAGGAACGAATGGCTGCGAACAATGCGGGTTCGCAGCACCTCTCTTTGCCACTGAGTCGCCGACCTGCTCCGGTCGCGGATATAATCTTTGGCAACCGGAAGGATGGTGTAAACGAGCAGCAGAATCAGGCCGACCAACCATAACAGAATCCATCGCCAGTAGAAGATTAGCTCTTTGCCTGTCCGCTCCAGATAGTGTCTATAATTATCATAAATAATTAGCCCGACCAGCGCTGTCAGAATAATGACAACCACCGTGCCGATGATCCCCGCATATCCGTCGCGCCGTGTTTCGCCGCCATCCCTGTTAAAGAGCGTCCAGACACAGGTCAAGACCACAATCCCTGCGGCAAGCCCAATCAGCGGCCACGCGGCCAGCATAAACCGCGCGCCCAGAACATCTGCCGAAGGGTCGTTGACGAGGAAGGCGTTTGCCGAACTGGGATCATAGGCATAAGGTTGCAGGGCGAAGTAGAGCTTGCCGAGCAAGATGGCAACGACCAGCAGCGGCAGCAAGATCGCCCACGTCAATATCAGGTTGCGCGTGACCACGGTGACGACCCGCCACGTATCGGAACTGAGCGCACCTTTGCGCGGCGTGAGGTAGTTAGCGAAGAGCCGCAGGTGGTGAATTGGGTCAGTTCCCGCAGACAAAACATTCTCCATCAACTCTTCGTTGACGACAGTCTTTTTCGCCTCTTCGGTGGCCGCAGTTTTTTTCGCCTCTTCGGTGGCGACAGACTCTCCCGTCCCGTTCTGGCTTTCCGCGTTTTTCCCCCGGTGCTGGTAAATATCCGGCTCGATTCTCTCATGCGGCGGGAAGCCGCCGTGCCCCTCGTTCCCTTCATCGGGCTTGCGCTGCAACCACGCGCTCCACCACCCGCCCAGATAGCCTCCGCCCGACACCGTGGAGAGGTAATCGAAAATGCGTAACAATCCCAGTTCGCGCATCCCCTGCAACAATCCCAGGCTGAAAGTCGCTGCGCGGATGCCGCCGCCCGATAAAGCCAGGCCGACTAAATTCCCAGGCGGGTGCGTCAACGGTGCGCTGCTGTCCGGCAACTTCGTCGGAGAGCAGGCTTGCCGCCGTGTTTGGATTTCCGCCCATTCGCCTCTGTAAACGTCCGCGAACGTTCGTGGACGGTCGCCCGCAGCCCACTCGACGGCAGCGTCAAACAGCCGCCAGTAATCAGTCTCCATCTGATTCGTTAATTTCCTATCGAAGAAGAGCCCGACCCGCCGCGCCGGGGCGTTCAATCCAACCATGCCCTGGCCTTCGTCGTAGCCGAACAGCACCACTTTATTCACTTCTCTCGTCAGACTCGCAATTTTTGCAGCCCCTTTAGCGGGCTCGCCCCAGGCAACGGTAACGGGTTCGTCGCCGAGTTTGACGATGCCCCCTAACTCTGCGGCCATCGGGTGCTTGGGGTTGGTAATAAACACATCGCTCTGATCGGGTTCATGGCCATACTGGTTAACATCGCTCCGGCCTGTCAGGCACAGTTCCTTAAAGAGCGATGATTTCAGCACCACAACCGGCACAAGCACATCACGAAATTCGTTGTTCACCGCCGAATCGTTTACGGATTCGGAAATTATTATCACGGCGAGGTCTTGTGTGATGATCTCTGACGCATCTGCTTTCGGGCTCTCATCTACCTCTACCTCATACCCCAAGCTCTCCAGGCGGTCTTTAATCTTCTGATCGGGGTTGGTCAGTGATTTTTTGCCTACTATAAATAGGGCTCGCTTGGGCGTCGTGTGTTCATTCATGGTGCTGCCTCCGAACCTCCTGGCGGCCCACGCCGCCTTGACTGGTTCTCGCTTGCGCATCTGGCTGTCAACGGTGCAAAGGGGACTGTCATGAACAGCCCTCGGATATAGCGTTTATTGATTTATGCGTTTCAGACCCGATTAATTTCTGGAGTCTTGAAAGTAATTATGGCGAGACATAGTGAGAAGCTCCGGTTAACCTGCGAAAGATGATCTTCAGAGAGAGAGAGCCAGGTAACGTCAGGCGTAGCGTTGTGGCCTTGGTGAAGGCTACGTCTTATCTCAAAACAAGGTTAACTGGCGAATCAATACCTCAATTTTAACTCAACCGTCAAGAGGAATCTTTCCTGAAAGCTGCCTGCTTTGGCGCACGGGATGAAGAAACGCGGCAGCGCGTAAAAATCGCCACCTCAAGGCCACGCGCTGTTTTTCCAGACCTTTCAGGAAGATTGAGGAAAGTGGCTGCCTTTTCAGCAAAAATTAAAGCGTTGACGCGCCTCAACTCTAAGAGCTATCATCAAAAGGAGCGTCTCCGGGCTTTAATTTTCCGGTGGCGCGACCCTGCAAAGCCCGCGAGTGTTCGGCTCCCTTCGCTGCCTCGAACTATAAGCGTAAAGAACAATCCCAAACGCGCACGCGCCCCGCTCCAGTTTTCTCCTGATAATGCTTCGGAAAGGTTTCCTGTTTTTCAAAATTTATGTCAGTCAAGATAGACGATCTGCTGCGATTCGCGACCAGCCATCATGCTTCCGACCTGCACCTCAAGGCGGGCTCTTTCCCCTACATGCGTGTTGGCGGCGAACTGCGCCCGGTGGTTGACTCGCAGCCCTTAACACAGGAAGACACGCTCGACATGGCCTTCTCCATGATGTCGAATCGCCAGAAGCAACGCTTTAAGGAAGTATCGGAAGTTGACATCGGCTATGGCGTGTCGGGCGTAGGGCGCTTTCGCGCCAATATCTTTCAGCAGCGCGGCACGGTCGGCATCGTCCTGCGAGTCATCCCTGACTCGACGCGCTCGACGAGCAGCCTGGGACTGCCGCCTGTCGTTGACAAGATTGCTGACGAGCAGCGCGGGCTGATTCTGGTAACGGGCGCAACCGGCTCCGGCAAATCAACGACACTGGCCGCGATGATTGATCGCATCAACGCTCTGCGCAGCGGCCACATCGTGACCATCGAAGACCCGATTGAATTCCTTCACCGCGACAAGCGTTCCTTTGTGACGCAGCGCGAGGTTGATGTTGACACGCGCTCTTTTGCGGAGGCATTGCGAGGAGCTTTGAGACAAGACCCGGACGTGATCCTCGTCGGCGAGATGCGCGATCTGGAAACGATTGAGACGGCGCTGACGGCAGCCGAGACAGGCCACCTCGTGCTCTCGACCCTGCACACATTGGACGCGACCGAGACGATTACGCGCGTCGTTTCTTCATTTCCGGCACACCAGCAAAAGAGCGTGCGCCTGCAACTCGCAGGGATACTCAAGGCTGTCATCTCGATGCGACTGGTGCGAGCGGCCAAAGGAAGAGGCCGCGTGCCTGCGGTCGAGGTGATGGTTACGACCGGCTTGATCCGCGATTACATCATCAACGAAGAAAAGACCAACATGATTCGTGAAGCCATCGCCGCCGGAACTTCGCAGTACGGCATGCAGACTTTCGATCAATCGCTCTTTCACCTCTATCAATCGGGACTGATTGCGCTCGAAGAGGCGCTTCGCAACGCCAGCAACGCCGACGAATTTTTGATGCGCGCCTCCGGCATTCAATCCAGCACCGAGCGCGCCAAAGAAGAGATGGAACGCATCGTCAGCGTCGTCAACACCCCCGGCGCAAACGAACCCAAAGCTTAAAACAGAATTCAGGAGTTAGAATCCAGAAGCCAGAATAAGAGGCTGAAGCCCTTCTTCTGATTTTCTTTTCTTCTGAATTCTGAATTCTGGATTCTGGATTCTGATTTTAGTGTCCGCTGTGTTCTCCGGGTGTGGATGAAGGCTGCGATGGCGGCGCTCCCTGAGAGCCGGGCATGTTCATCGGCTCGGTATGTGCGGAAGCCTTTGCGCCTCCATCTTTCAGGTAAGGTTTCAGCAGACTCAGCCAGGCGTTGGCGAGACGGGAATACTCTGCCGGGCAACGGACGGCTCTTGCTTCCGGCAACGGGTTGTTAACCATCGCCATATATTTATTCGGATTGTGGCCAAAGACCCAGCACAGGATGTTGTAAAATCTTTGCCCGTCCATCGAATGCTCATCGGCCCAGAGCATATCCAGTTCGGCGGCGGTCTTGCCGGATTTCGCCAGCCGCTCATACTGGATGCCCCACGAGAGAGCGCCGCTGATCGCCATCTTCTCGCCCTCTTCACCCTTGAGACTGACGAGGACAAACGTGGAAAGTTGGTCAACCGCATCTTCTTCTCTGCCGGTTGATGGCAGTTTCAGCACGTCAATCAAGCAGTGTCCCAGTTCGTGGATGAAGGCGAAGGTCAGCGCGCCTCCGACCATCTCGCCCAGTTGCTCCTGAGTTTTCGCAACTTCTCTGAAATCCTGGGTCATCTGAGCCATCAACTCGTAGCACATCACTATCTGCTTGTCCCGCGGATTCCAGAAAGCATTGGGCTGACCGCACTCCTTAAACGTAATGACCACGTTTTCGGGAATGGCTATCGAGGCATTCAGATCGTCGGCGATTGATTCGAGCATCCGCTGCTGCCGAAACTTTTCATTGATCTGAGCGTATTCGGGATTTTGCACGGCTGAGTATTCAACGCTGAAATTACCTCTGTCCGGCTGCGTAGCCTTTCCCTGTTCGTTAGCCATGCCCTTGATGACTTCGGCGCTGCTGGTATCTACATTGGCCGGAACGGTGTTGTCCGCATTCATGCCCGTCATGTCGCCTCTGTTCCCCGTGTTGTCGCTTTTCTTGCAACCAACCAGAAACAGCGCGGCGCAGATGAGCACACTGATGGCTATCAGGGATGTCCCTCTCAAAGCGCAGCTCACGCTGCCGTGGGGGTTCTTCGATCTTGTCATTTACTTATCCTTTCAATCGTCCGAAGGAAGATGCCAAACGAATTGATGTTGTTTTGAGCAAAACTTATCGTGGGGGCTAATACCATAAAAGTCTTTGCGGGCACAAGTCTCCTCTTTCAGGTAGGGGCAGGGCTTGTCCCTGCTCGCTTATGTTTGGCGATACACGGGCAGCGGACTTGTCCCGGCCCCTACAATTTCCCTCACATGCCAGAGATTCATTTGCAAACCGCTCTAAGGCTTGTTTGCCACGCTTGCTTCGGCCAGGGCTTTGAGAGGTGGCGTCTGTAGCCCAAAAGTCTGCGGGTTTTCGCCGATAATCGCGGCAGCGAAGAAGCGCGGCACGTAGTCTGCATTCTCAGTGCGGAAATGGTCGTCGAGCTTGTCCCGGTTGATGAAGAGCGTCCAGAAATTTCTTTCGTAGTTGCCCGCATCGCTATCTCTTAACTGACGCAAAGTGTTCCGCACCCATTCCGGCCCGCGATTGTAGCTCAAGAGGACGAGCGTCATGCTTTCCGCGTCGTCGCCGAGTTCGGCCATGCGATCCGCAATGTAGTGCGCGGCGGCGGGCGTCATCTTCTCTACATCACACATCTCGTCTTGAGGCACGCCGTATTGCTTCGCGGTCTGCGGCAAGAATTGAAACAGCCCCTTCGCACCGAATTGGTTCTCGAAGCAGGGTTTGTATTCCGATTCGATCATGGGCAGGTAGATACCGACCATAACGGGAACTTTGCGTGCGGCAAAGGAGCGCGCGATGAGCGGCAGGTAAGGCGCAGCCCGCGCGTAAACGGCCCGCAGGTCTTCCCTTCCAGGCTCAGTTGAGATACTACCCAGACGCGCGACGTAAGCGTCCACGTTTTTCTTGATGGCACTGAGCGCGTCTTCATTGAGCCGGGCGGGACGCTCGCCCATTTGTGCTGAGATTTTTTGTTCCTGCTCGTGGATGAAAGCGAGTTGCTCCGCTTCACTCATCCGTGTGTAGAGTTTCGTGGCGACGGTCGCGTTTGCCAGATTTGCTTCGCGGCGCGCAGCCGAGCGGCTATAAAAGAAGACTACGGCTATCAACAACACAATGATGAGCAGAGCTTGCAGGATATGACGCTTGGCCTGTCGCGTCTCCTGTTGTGCGAGAGATGAGATTGGTGACGCGGCAGGATGGTTGGCAACGGGCGCGGCAGGCATCAAAGCGATTTCCCGGTTGACGCTTTTCAAATCCGCAAGCATCTCCGTTACCGTCCGGTATCGCTCGTCTCTCTCCTTACGCAAAGCTTTACTAACGATGCGCTGTAGTTGTTGCAACTCGGCGGGCGCATCCTTCGCGGATTCAAACAACGGCTGAGGCTCTCGTTCAAGCAGAGCGACCAGCGTATCAACTCTGGTTGCGCCTGCGAACGGCGCGCTTCCACTGAGCATTTCGTATAAGACACAACCCAGACTCCAGATGTCCGTGCGCTCGTCAACGAGAAGCCCGCGCGCCTGCTCCGGCGACATGTAGCGAGGAGTTCCCATCACGATGCCCGTTTCGGTCTGCGTTTTTATCATGGTCGGCGCTTCGCTCGAAAACTCGGAAGTGGAACTTTCGGTCAACTTGGCGATGCCGAAGTCCAGAATCTTCACGACCCTGTCTGCGCGCCGCATAATGTTTTCCGGTTTGATGTCGCGGTGGATGATGCCCGCCGCGTGCGCCGCCTCCAGAGCTGAAGCGACCTGCACAATGATGTCCAGAATCTCTGCAAGCGACAGGCTCGCCTGCGGAATCAACTCGCGCAAAGTTTGCCCGTCAATAAACTCCGTACTGATGAAGTGAACGTTGTCGGCTTCTCCAACCTCGTAGATGGTCAGGATGTTGGGATGATTCAGAGCCGAAGCGGCGCGCGCTTCACGCTGAAAGCGGCGCAGGCGCGTATCGTCCGCAGCGAAAAAAGAGCGCAGAATCTTCAACGCGACGAGGCGACCGAGGCGCGCGTCCTGCGCCAGATAAACCTCGCCCATCCCGCCCACACCCAACTCCCTGACAATTCTGTACGGACCGACAACGCGCCCGATGTTGGCATTCATCTCATCACTAATGAGCACACGCGCATCTGTCGCGATAGCTGGCTGCTCCAGAAAATCGCCCGCTTCATCATGCGCCGTGAGAAGCTGTGCCGCCTCATCCTTTAACTCCATGTCACCCGCGCACACTTCCTCCAGGTACGCAGCGCGCTCCTGCGGCGCGCGCTCAAGCGCCCCATGCAAGACCTCTTCCACCTGTTGCCATCGTTCAGGAGACATAATAATTGGTGACAGGTGACAGGTGACAGGTGACAAGTAAGAACAGCCTTTCTCTTGTCACCTGTCACGTGTCACGATTTACGGCTTTTACTTGTCATGGCTCTATACAGCCAGGCTTTCGCCGTGCGCCAGTCGCGGCGAACGGTCATAACTGAGATTTCCAAAACGTCTGCCGTCTCTTCGAGGCTGAGGCCGCCGAAGTAGCGTAATTCGACGACGCGGCTTTTGCGCGGGTCGAGTTTCATGAGTTCTTCCAAAGCTTCGTCGAGCGCGACGAGTTCTGCGGCACGCACTTCCGCCATCGCGTTGGCTTCTTCAAGCGAGACTTGTTGCGCATCGCCTCCATATTTGAGGTAATGCCGCCTGCGCGCGTGGTCAATCAGGACGTGGCGCATAACCCGCGCTGTGACGGCGAAAAAGTGCGCGCGATTCTGCCAGTCCATTTTTTGCTGGTTGACGAGACGCAGGTAAGCCTCGTTGACGAGCGCGGTGGTTTCCAGCGTGTGGCCGTCGCGCTCCCGTTGGACGTAACGGTGAGCCATGCGACGCAATTCGTCATAGACCAGAGGCGTCAGCCGGTCGAGCGCGTCTCTGTCTCCCTGCTGCCATTCGAGCAGCAGTTCCGTCACGCTCGGCTGTGAAAGCGTTGTCATCCCTTTCCGATTCCTCTGGCGACGCAAAAAGCTTCAGGTCGGCGCAGATTCTACCATCTTTCCCAGGGCTCAGGAGCAATCCGCCTTCTGGAAAAATTTCTTTCGCACGGGTGAACACTTTTGCCGCCTGTTCTCGCTTATTAAATTGAGGGCTGTCTCCGAAAAGCTCTCGCAATTTCAAATAATCCATGCGAGGAATCAACGATGAAATTCCAGAGGATACTTTTAATCACGCTCGCCGCCATCATTTCTTTGACGACGATTGCGCGCGCCGTCCACGCGCAGGAGATGCGAGACGGTAAGCTCTATCAACAGATGTCGCCGGACGAGCGGAGGGTTTTTGTCGCGGAACAGGCGCGCCGCGTCGCGCGCCGGATGTCGGGCACAGAGTATACATTCACTCAGGCGTTTGAAGCAGACATCCAAAGGTTTGTTGATAAATACGCGCGGCGTATCGGCAACAATGCAGGTGATCGTTTATGGAAAGGCGAGATGCGTTTCGTCTTCGAGCGTGGGCAGGCTCAAGCACCGATCTTGATTAGCGCATTCAAGGCGCATGGCGTCTCTCCGCTCATCGGTCTTTACATTCCGTTGATCGAATCCGAATACGTCAACCTGCAAGCGCCAAATTCTGTGGGCGCAATCGGTATGTTTCAGTTTCTGCCGAAGACGGGAGAGCGCTACGGCCTCAACGAACAGGAGTTGTTAGACGTGGAGAAATCGGCAGACGCTGCCGCACGCTACATCGCGAACAACCTCAAGCAGTTCAAAGATGATCCGATGAAGGAGGCTCTCGCTGTGCTGGCGTACAATCGCGGCGAGCAGAAGACGGCGAGCGCACTGCAACTTGTCATTGACGATCAGAACAAAGGGTGCAGCATCTGCGCGCTCGTCGCCGCAAGCCCCAGGCTTGACCAGACGTTTCAAAATGAGAACGTCCATTACGTGCCAAATTTCTTTGCCGCCGCCATCATCGGCGAAAACCCGCAGGCGTTTGGACTCCAGCAACAGCCGCTCTCGTCCTCCGAGACAAAACGCTGAATCGCAAGCCAAGTAAGATAGGGACGGAAAGAAAATAGACAGGATTAACAGGATTAGCAGGATAAGAGAAAAGGCATCATGCTTCTTTGAATTGCCTTCTCTTTTTAATCTTGATAATCCTGTTAATCCTGTCTATTTCTTATCGAGTCTCTCCGTTCTTTAGTTCGAGCAGTGCGCGTCAATGATCGTTCTGGCCTTGCGCACGAATTCCGCAGTCCAGGCTTCCGGCGATTGGTCGCGCTCCTGGTTGCGCGAGGCGCGGAACACTTTGGTGATCGTTCCATTGCTTTTCTCGGCATCGAGGAGCCGCTGAAGGCCATTGGCCAGGAGTTGACGCCCAGCTTCGCTGATGCTGGCGTCGCCAACGCTCTTGGCGGTCGTGGTGCAGCGACCATTGCTCACCTTGATCGGGTCTTTGCCCCTCCACTTGTCGAGCTTGGCTTTACTCTCGCTGGAGCCGGAGAAACCAAAGGTCGAGCCCATGTCGCTAACGTAATACACTGCCTGACCCGGCTTGCACGTCCGGGTGCCATCGTCATTCTTCTTTGAATCGAGGCAGGCGAACTTCTGGTTGTCGGTCTTGGTATCGCCATGATCTATGAAGGCAAGCCACAACTTGAACGCGTCTATCTCAGCGCGGGGAGCACCGCCCTGAAGCAGCTTTCGGAGTGATTCGGCGATCCCTCCAGAGTCCTTGCCATCGCAGTTCACGTCAATCCCCCGGCCTAAGGGGAGTTCGATTCCTGCGGCGGGTTGAAAGGGCGTGAAGCGCGCGCCCTGAAAGCTGCTGGTCAGACTCTTCTCGCAGTCCGGGCAAGTGACGTCGGCGACCCATTCGTCGTCGGCGAAGAAGCCCAGCGCCTTCGAGAAGCGCGACGAGAGAAACTCTCCGTAAATCTCGCCGTTCCTCTTTTCCCTCGACTGCCCCTTGAAGTGGGGTTTCACTTTTAGCCGAATCGGTTGGCCATCCTCATCAACGACGCCCGCGACAGAGCAGTGAAACTTCGGCGTCGTGCCAGCGCCCGGGCTCGGGTCTTTGTTCGCGACGCAGGTAATCGCTTTGGCGAGTCCGTCAGAATCTACTTCAGGAGCGCCGAGGCGGGGGCCCTGCTGAGGGTTGAAGCCGAGAGCCGGGTCGTAGTCAGGATCAGGTTCCTGCCAGACTTTAGCTGTCCGTTCGGCGAGCGCCCGCGCGTCCGACGTGAAGCAGCGTTGCTGTGCCGACAGCGGCGATGCCATGAAAAGAAGGAGCAGGGGTAAGATGAAATCTTGCGGCTTACGAAGCATGGACGCACCCTTTCATGATGAGAAAAGTCTTTAACGGACGATACTCTAGATCGTATGCCGGATGAATGTATTTGTCGAATGGTCTGATGTCAAGAGGCCAAACTTGAACCTCAAGCGGGAAAAGACCTGCCGGAAGTTGATCTGCTCCGCAGCCTCTTTGACGAGTGGAGTTTGAACCAGTCGTAACTAACGCGAAGCGCTTGCGTGTTCCGCAACTAATTCGCGTTGAATCGCACGACGTGAACATAATTCATCTCCGGCCATGAGAGCTTCTCGCTCTGCTTTCGAGTGAACTCAGTCTGTCAACTCCTGTAGTAACCAAGCCTTCGCCATGTTCCAGTCGCGCTTGACCGTGGCCGTGGAAACCCCCAAGACTTCGGCGGTCTCTTCAATGCTCAAGCCGCTGAAATAACGCAGTTCGACGATGCGCGCTTGCTGCTCGTCGAACTCGGCCAGACGCGTCAATGCCTCGTCCAGCGCTACCAAATCAACGCCGCTCCCTTCCGAGGCGACGAACGCGGCCTCTTCGAGCGGCAGATTTTCATTCACGCCGCCGCGTTTCTCGCGGTGACGAGCCTTCGCGTAGTTGACCAGAATCCGGCGCATGGCTTGTGCGGCGATGGCGAAAAAGTGTGCGCGGTTCTGCCAGTTCACTTCGCGTTGGTCAATCAGTTGTAGATAGGCTTCGTGAATCAGCGCGGTGGTTTGAATAGTGTGGTTTTGTCGTTCACGGCGCAGATAACGTGAGGCCTGGCGGTGAAGCTCGTCATAAACCAGCGGCATTAAATCGTCCAACGCTTCGCGGTCGCCGCCACTCCAAGCCTGCAACATCCGCGTGATTTCCTGTGATTTCTCGTCCGGCTGCTTCATACGCTCTCCGCTTAGTTTAGTCCTCTCAAACTTTTTTCTCCACATCCCAATTTTCTGTGAGCCTTTTTCTCCTGCTTTGTTTCGTTAATAGATGAAGGCAGTTTTCAGTTGCCGATCAATGTTAGCAACAGGAGAAGTAAAATGTTCAACCAAACCTACAAAATCCTTTCCGTTCGCAGGTTTCTTTTAGCGATCTCAGCCTTGCTGATCGTCTGTGCGCCCGTAGCTTTCGCGCAAGGCTCCGGCGATTACAACCGAGTGGAAGTCGCCGTCGGCTATTCGCACATGAGAGGCGAATCAACTGTCGGGGCGGAAGTGCTCCAAACGCCGGGTGGTTCGTCCACCATCGATCCTTGCACGACTCAGGGCGGCCAGTTTTTCGGCACGAATTTCCAGAGATTCTTTTGTGCTCGCCGTGGATTCAATGGGTTCGACGCTTCCGCAGTCTACAACTTCAGCCGGTACGTCGGCCTCAAGGGTAACGTCTCCGGGCATTTCAACTCGGAAACATTCGTTGATGGGGCGACGAACGTGGAGACGAGGACGCGCGTTTATAACTTTCTGGCCGGTGTGCAGATTAAAGACAATCGAAAAGAGGGGCGCGCGCTCAGACCGTTTGCCCACGCCCTCCTCGGCGGCGCGCGCGTGAGCTTTAACACGAGGCAAACGAATCAGTTTGCGCCGCCGCCCTTCAATGATTTCATAGTGAGCGACAGCCGGATGAATTTCGCCATGAAACTCGGAGGCGGCCTTGATGTGCAACTGGGTCGGCGCGTTGATCTGCGGCTCGTCGAAATCAACTACAACCCCGTTTTCGGTGGCGAGCGCCAGCTCACCGGCGGCCCGTTCCCGCAAACCCCGGTCACGGCTCAGGGCCGAACGGCGCACAACTTCACCGTCGGTATCGGCATAGTCCTGCACTAAGTTTTGGCAGCGGCATTCTCGTAAACCATCACCGTTAAAGTCTCGACTTCTAAACCGCATGAGGCCCGAACAGGGCAGTGCAATAAGGAAGAGCCGATCATCAAGAGGCGAGCAGAGAGAGAGCGTGAGGGCGGCAGCGATGAGGGATGAAGCCGAGAGTGAGGCATCTCACGTATCAGCAATACGTGAGATGCCTCACTCTTGATGTCAGACAGAACTCTCGCTTGACCGGAGGTTCAAGCAGCGCAGCAAATCCTGAAAGCGCGGCTCGTCTCGCAAGGCTTGAAATCTCAAATCCACATTGAGCCAGGTCGGAAGCAGCGAGTTGCGTTCATCAAACGCCTTTTCCAGAAAACTCAAAGCCCTCTCTCGCTCGCCCAGTCCTGAGTAAATCAAGGCGAAATATAAAGGTAAAACATATTGCCGTTTCGCCTGCTCCTCAAGCTCGGAGAGAATCTTTTGCGCTTCCGTTCTTTTTCCGACGACGCCGTAGGCGTGAGCGAGATTAGCCAGGGCAAGCGCGGTGCGCCCCGTCGAACATTGTTTTTCAAACGTCGCCACAGCATTGGCGGCATCGCCCTTTTGTAAATAAGATATTCCCATAAAACCGAGCGCGGGAGGAAAGTCCGGTTCGATCTCCAGCACGCTGAGGCATTGTTCGATGGCTAAGTCGAACTGACCATCGCTGAGATAATTCAGCGCCAAATATGCCTTCAACAGGGGCGAAAGCGGATCGAGCTGCAAGCCTTGTTTGAAAACTCTCAGGGCTTCGTCAAAACGACGCAGCAGGAGCAAGTGCGTGCCGTAATGCCGATACGTCATCACGTAATTCGGATTCAGATGGAGAGCGCGCTTGAACTCGTTTTCTGCGCCTGGCCAATCCCAATCGTATAACTGTTTGACTACACCCAAAGCGACATGGGCTTCAGCCAGGTTCGGATTAAGTGTGATGGCTTCGGTTGCGGCTTGGCGGGCTTTCGGCAGAGCTTCCTGCGGTGGAAAACAGATGTAAGAACCGAGAACAAAAGCTTCGGCCAGTCCGGCGTAGGCCAGCTCATAATCGGAATCGAGCGCGAGAGCCTCCTCAAAATACGAGACCGCTTTGTGGAAACCATCGGGCGTGCTTTTGTTCAAATAGAAACGCCCTTTCAGATAAAGTTGGTACGCTTCAATGTTATCCGTTCCGCGAGCGGTCAATTTCTGATGCTCGCCGCTGCTTATCGTCAGCAGCAATGCTCCGGCGACCTGCGTGGCAATCTCATCCTGCACGTCAAAAATATCCGTGAAGCTGAAAATAAACTTATCCGCCCAGAGAGAATTTTCCGTTTCGACGCTGACGAGTTGGACGGTGACGCGCAGACGTTCGCCCGCGCGCTGCAAAGTACCTTCTAAAATCGCGCCGACATTTAATTCGTGTCCAATTTTAATAGTATTTTGCTGAGGATTTGTATAATTCCGCACGGCGCTGGTCGGGCGCACGGCTAGTTGTCTTGCTCGGCTCAATTGCGTAATCAGCGCGTCGGCTAAACCGAGACCGAGATATTCTTCATCTTCTCTCAAACCTATGGCAGAGAACGGCAGAATAGCAATGGACGAGAGAGAGTTCGGCTGTTGGCCTGAAGGTGAAGATAAAGGAATGGAGCTGCCGGATTCAATGCTTCCCAATTGCTTTTGCAATCCGCGCAAAGCAGTCAATAAATCATCTGCTGTTTGATAACGCGCGCCTTGCTCTTTCGCCAACAGTTTTGTGACGGTGCGTTCAAGTTCGGCAGGTGTCTGGCTATTTCGTTTAGAGAGCGGCGGCGGTTTTTGCTCCATAATAGCGACGAGCGTATGGTTAGAGGTTTTGCCCGCGAATGGCAATTGTCCGGCTACCATTTCGTAAAGCACGACGCCGAGACTCCAAAGGTCTGTCCGGTAATCAATCTTTGCGCCTTGCGCCTGCTCAGGTGACATGTAGTTGACTGTTCCCAGAATCATTCCGGGGTTGGTCAGCCTCTTCGTCGTCGCCTCTGAAATCTCTTTCCCTGTTTGTTCGTTCAATTTCGCCAGACCGAAATCAAGCAATTTCACGATTCCGTCAGGCCGGAGCATGACGTTTTCCGATTTGATGTCGCGGTGCACCACACCCGCCGCGTGTGCGACCGAGAGCGCGGAGGCGACCTGCGCCGCTATCTCTACGGCCTCCGAAATTTCGAGCCTCCCGTGCGAAATCTTCTGCCGTAAAGTTTCGCCCTCGACGAATTCGGTTGCGATGAAATGTGTGCCGCCCTCCTCACCGATCTCGTGAATGGTAATGATGTTCGGATGATTCAGCGCCGAGGCAGCGCGCGCCTCCTGCTTGAAGCGGCTCAGACGCAACTCGTCGGTGGTCAGATGCGCAGGCAAAACTTTGAGCGCAACCTGACGGTTCAGCCGCGTGTCGCGCGCCAGATAAACTTCGCCCATCCCGCCCGCGCCGAGTAGGCGGATGATTTCGTAACGCGCGACGCGCTGGCCGTCGCGGAGTTTATCGTCCGGCGCGACGATCAGGCTCGCCACCTCCCCCACGGCGGGACGCTCCATAAAACTTTCCGCCCGCGCGAATGATGCGAGTAACTTTTCGACCTCACCACGCAGTTCTG
This sequence comes from Acidobacteriota bacterium, assembly GCA_032160705.1. Classification (GTDB taxonomy): domain Bacteria; phylum Acidobacteriota; class Blastocatellia; order Pyrinomonadales; family Pyrinomonadaceae; genus QHXM01. Next base: position 31,124 of record JAVHVE010000058.1, read on the forward strand.
CATCAGCACCGCAGGCGTTCTCCAAAAACGTCCCTAGTTCCTTCGAGGAGAGTTCCGACGCGGCGGCAAACAAGTCTTTGATTTGTTGCCAGCGTTCCCGATCCATTCTTTTGTCTCACTATGAAGACCCGCTTGAGCGATTCTCTAACCGGGAGATTTTACTTGAGTCTGAATCAATTGAGTCAGTAAATTTTTCCGACGCCCCCCCAAGTCACTCAATGAACACTTTAGCTCACGCGCAGACGGCGCATCACGCGCACACCAGCCCGCCAGTCTTCGTTGATGTCAAAGCGATAGCTTTCGATCTCAGGCGTGATGGCTCGCGCCAGGAGATTGAAGGAACGATGAAAGCGGAGCATTGGGGCAACGAGATAGACGAGCGGCGGTTCATCTGTGATGACTGCATCACCAAACAGGCGCGCGCGCGTGATGTGCCCATGGCGGCGATAGGCTTCAGTTCGCCGCCAGTAGTCTGCGCCCTGTAGAACGTGCTCGCGGTCTTCCGCCACTTTCAGCTCGATGACGACGAGTCGCCCGTCGCGCCTGAGCGCCAGCAGATCAATCGGGCGCGAGCCCCTGACGTGCGCTGGTCGAAACTGCGCGTAGAGCGGCGCAAGACGCAAGCCCGGGTCGAGCCGTGTGATGTCGCGCCTTAATTCGGATTCGAGCCACGCTTCAGGCGATGCTCTGTAAAGCGCATGATGCGGATCGCTGCCATCGGCGCGGCGATGCGCCTGTAAATCTCGCAGGAGCTTTGACCACGCCGCTTGCGTCGTTTCATCAAGCAGGCGACGGCGCGAGCCTTCGATGCCGAACCAGATGCTCTCCCTTTCCAACACGCGGCGCACACGGGCAAACGGCAGACCGTGATAGCGTAACGTTTCACCATGCCTTGAGCGCACGACATCAATCGCTTCGGGCGCCCAAGCTACGATTTGCGCGGCGCTCTCGCTCATTGAATCTCGCGGTGGACGACGGAAAGGCGCTAGTGCTTCCTTCCAGAGATCAGCGAGCGCAGGCGCGCCGACGGGTGTCAGTTCCCGCCATTCGTCGTCTCTTTGAAAGAGCGTGATGACACGTCTCAAATCCTCACGGAGCAGCGCAAGAAGTTTACCCAGAGGCGCGGCGCAATCTTTCTCGACAATGAGCCAGAGCTTTTGAATGTAAGGCGGACGAGCCGTCCTTTCGCACGCGCGCGTGAACCAGATGAGCGCGGAAGAGAGAAACGCAGCAACGTCCTGCCGGTCTGATTCGGCAACGTCGCCCGCGACGGCGATTCGTTCGCGGTTGAGATGCCGGAGCAGGATGCGCGCCGTTCTGCCCGGCTGCCCACGTCGTACGCCAGCGCTCAAACTCGCCCGCTCAACTTTCGCCCCGCGCAATGCGGCGCAGGCGAGACGCGCAAGATGAGAGCAGCGCTCGCGGCGCGTGTCGCCGATAGCTGCGGTGGCGGCTTCGACGGAGGCGCGCGGGATAAGCTCAAGCCGCGCGCGCTCCACGCCCATCCGCCGCGACGCTTCGAGCAGGAGTTTTTCGCCCGTCCATTCCCAACTGACTAAGCGCCACGTAACAGTGCCCTGCTCGCTCCAGCATGAGAAAATCAAACGTCCCTGCGAGACGCGAAAATCGCACTCGCTCTTGCGCAGCAATACGCTGCGCTGCAAATCATGCGCGTAGAGCCATTCGCCATGCGCGTCAATCAATTCCCTGATGCGCCGCTCAGCGTTCTTAATTGAATCCGTGTCTGTGAGGCGTTCGAGCATTCGATTGTGGAGCAGCGAATTTTAGGATTACGGATTTAAGAAGCAAAACCTTCTGTCTTTCAATCCGCATTCCGCAATCCGAAATCCGCATTAGAAACGGCTCTATACCGTGTGCTAACATTTCATGTCAACACAAATGGTGAACAATTCAAGGACACGGAAGCAATGAAGAACGTTTATCTGGTTGGTTCTGCGCGCACGCCTATCGGGCGTTTCGGCGGAATGCTCGCCGCGTGGAGCGCGGCTGATATGGGTGTGGCCGTAGCCGTTGAAAGTCTCAAACGCGCCCGTGTGAGCGCGGCTCAAATTCAGGAATCAATCTGGGGCTCGGCACGTCAGGCGGGAGGCGGGCCGAATGTCGCGCGACAAATCACGTATCGCGCAGGCGTGCCGGAAACCGTTCCGGCCTATACGGTCAACCAGGCGTGCGGGTCTGGATTGAAAGCCATCATTCTCGGCGCGCAGGAAATCATGCTGGGGCGCGCACGAATGATTCTGGCGGGTGGAACTGAAAGCATGTCGCGCGTTCCCTACTATGCGGAAGGAGCGCGCTGGGGCATGCGGATGGGCAACACGGAACTCGTTGATGGAATGTACCGCGACGGCTTCAACGACCCACTGTCCGGTCTGGTGATGGGCGAGACCGCGGAGAATCTCGCGCGACAATACGAAATCTCGCGCGACGAGCAAGACGTTTACGCTCTACGCTCGCAGCAGCGCGCGGAAATTGCTATCAGTTCCGGTCGCCTCGATGATGAGGTCTTCTCTCTTGAGATCAAAGGGCGCAAAGGTGAGACGACCCGTTTCGCGCGCGATGAGCATTACAGAGCGGGAACGACGATTGAATCTCTCAAGAAATTGCCGCCCGTTTTCAGCAAGGAAGGCACTGTGACCGCCGGAAATTCTTCGGGCATCACGGACGGCGCGGCGGCTGTCGTCGTCATGAGCGAAGAGGCATTGAAAGAGTCGGGAGCAGAAGCGGAAGCGCGCATCGTTGATTATGAAATCACGGGCGTCGCGCCTGAGATTATGGGTATCGGCCCAGTTCCGGCGGTGCGCGCCCTGCTCGACAGGCAGCGGCTCTCGCTCGACGAGATAGATTTGATAGAGCTGAACGAAGCGTTTGCTGCGCAGGTGATCGCCTGCGACCGCGAGCTTGGGCTCGATGCAAAGCGCCTGAATGTCAACGGCGGCGCAATCGCTCTCGGCCATCCGATTGGCTGCACGGGCGTGCGGATTACGACGACGCTGCTCCACGAGATGAAGAAGCGCAAGGCGCAGCGCGGTCTCGCCACCCTGTGCGTCAGTGGCGGCATGGGGCTGGCACTGCTGGTCGAGCGCGTGTAAGCCATGATGAAAACGCTCGCTCAGTTATTCCTGTTAACGCTTCTCCTCGCAACGGCGTCTTGTAAGAGGTCGGATGTTGCGAGCAATCAAAATGCGTCGGGCGGCAACGTTGCGAGCGCAACCGGCGGCACATCTTCGACGCCTCCTTTCGCGACGAAAGAGCCGGAGAGGTATCAGGCCGTGCGGGTTATCACGACGAGCGGGGGCGTTGAGGCAACGACCGCCGCTGCTTCGAGCAGCCAGACGTTCATCGCGCGCGACGGCGACCGGCGGCGAGAGGATTATGAAGCCGCTGCGGGCGAGAAGATTTCTTACCTGCAACTGCCAGGCAGCGTCTACGTGCTGCTGCCCGCCAGGAAGCTGTACGCCGAGTTGAAGCCGGAGGGCGAGGCGGCGGCAACAAACGGACGTGCGGAAAACGTTCCGCCGGATTTTTCGCCGGACAAGCTGCTCAACGAGGCGCGCCCGGAATCTGTTTATGAAAGAATCGGCGCAGAAACCATTAACGGGCGCGCGACCGTGAAGTATCGCGTGACGATGCGTGGCCAGACGGGCGCAAGCCGCGAGGTCATGACCGAAAGCCTCGTCTGGGTTGACGAGAGTTTGGGGATGCCCATCAAATCGGAGACCACTTCGACGGGCGGGGCGGCTTCCGGCGCACGGATCACGATGGAGTTGCGCGACATCAAAGAGACGGTTGATGCCGGATTGTTCGAGCTGCCGCCGGATTACAGGAAAGTGACGCCTGGAGAACTTTTCACGCAGGTTAACCGGGCGGATTCCTCCGGCAAAGGTCAGGACTGAAGGCCAACCATGCGCGGAGCGGGAAGCATCCGAACGTGGCGCATGCGCCCGGCGAGCCTAAGTAAGCTATCGAAACTTCGCTGGTTGATAATCAAAGTTTGAAAGGTGAATTTCAAAAAACGTGAATAAAAAATCCTTCGCATTAGTTCTCGCGCTTAGTCTTGCGCTCATGTCCTTTGCCCTCACAGGCGGCGCTCAGACCCGGCCTGCGATGGCAAAGGCGCTCGCTCAGGCATCTGCCATCGCTCCTTTGAACATGCTTCCGCCGTCCGACCTGGTGGCGTTCGTCAACGTCAAGCGCCTGATTAACGAAGCCGCGCCCAAAGTCTTCGCAGATAATCCGGCCAAGCTCGCCGAGTTCAACGCCGAGATAGATAAACTCAAAATGCGGACGGGTCTCGACGCGCGCTCGTTTTCGACAATCGCTGTCGGGCTGCGGTATCAGCATCCTGCGCCCGGCATCACGACCGCCGACACGGTGGTCATTGCGAACGGAACTTTCAACGCGGACGCGATGCTCGCCGCCGGTCGTCTTGTCGCCAAAGGCAAATATCAAGAGCAAAAATACAACAACGCGACCATCTACATTTTCAGCGTCAACGATCAGGTGAGCGTTCCCGGTCTGATGAGCATGAGGGTGAAAGAACTGGCGGTGGCGACGCTTGACGCAAATACGCTGGCCATCGGCGAGCTGGCGGCTGTTCGTGCCACCCTCGATGCCAGCCGGACACGCAGGGGCGTCAACGCCAATCTGATTAGCCTGGCGACTCGCACGCCGAACGCGCTGATGGGGTTTAGCGCCAACGTCCCGCCAGCGGTGAGTCAGGGTGTGAGCATCGGCAACGACGAGATGAGCAAGCTTATCGGCTCGATCCGTCAAGCCTACGGCGCAATTGGCACGACCACCAACGGATTTGACATGCTGGCCATCGCGCGCACCGAAAATGCGGGGCAAGCTCGATCCTTGAGCGATACGCTCACGTCATTGAAGCAGTTCGGCGGCGTGCTCGTCGGGCAACTTCCCGCCGAGACAAGCAAGCTGGCACAGAGTGCGCTCGATAGCCTGAGAATCGGCGCGACGGGCAATGAGACTTCAATCAGGCTCGAACTTCAACAGTCGGACATCACGACCTTGATACGTGTACTCAAACCGAAAGGATGAACAGCAGGAGTCAGAAGACAGGAGTCAGGAGACAGAATAAAAACAAAAGCGGTCTCCGCCTGATCCCTTCTGTCTCCTGACTCCTGTCTTCTGTCTTCTGCATTTCAGAAAGGCTTCAGTCATGAACAGAAAATTCTACGTTTCGCTTCTCGCGTTTGCGTTGACGCTCCTTGCAACTGTGGCGTTCGTCGTCGGCCATAACACGGGAACGAGAGCCGCTTCGACCAACGCGGCTCTGGCTGCGCTCCCGGCGTCAGACTTCGTCATCGGCATTGACGCGCAGCGTGCCCTCAACGAAACCCTGCCCAGCTTCCTCGTTAATAACCCGGCACAGCTTGCGAAGCTGAACGCCAGGCTCGAAGAGTTTCAAAGGAAGACCGGCATCAACCCTCGCTCGTTCGAGAGCATCGCCATCGGTGGTCGCTTCACCGCCGCCAGGCGTCATGACCCGCGCATGGTCGTCATCGCTCGCGGCAACTTCAATGCCGACGAGATGGTGGACGCGGCATTCGCGGCGGCCAAAGCCAAGGGTGAAAAGATCGAGAAAGAGGAGCAGCGATACGAAGGCAAGAGAATCATTCTCATCAGCTCGACGAGAAGTTTGAAGACTGAAGACGAGATGAGTAAAGACTCTACTGCGGCAACGCCCGGCGCAGCTTCGAGAAGAGACAAAATGGCTATCGCCGTGCTCGACAACAACACGCTCGCCGTCGGCGAACTCGAAAGCGTGAGCGCTGCCGTTGATGCTGGCCTGGGACGCAATCGTGTTGATGATGAATTGGTCAAGCTAGCAACGCAGACGCCGAATGCGGTTGTTGGATTCAGCGGAAAAGTTCCACAGAGCTTTACGGACAAAGCTTCTCCCAACAGCACCATCGAGAAATACTTTGCCTCTATTCGCCAGTTCTACGGGGCGTTTAGTGCTAACGGGACGGAGGCGGAAACGTCTCTGACACTCCGCACGGAAACGGCGGAGCAGGCCAACGACATCGGCCAGGCGCTCAACACAATCAAGTCGCTTTCCGCCTTTGGCTTCTCCAGATCAAGCGGTGGCGATTCATCAAAAGCCGACTCGCTGGCTGACATCATCAAGAGCTTGAGCATCACGATTCAGGGCAATGAGATTCAGATCAATCTGAGCATTCCGCAAGGAAGCATCGCGCCCTTCATGCGTACCTTTTGATAATCGCGGCTGCGAGTTTTGACCCTGAAAGGGTCACAGACAATAGCCGGGGGCAAGCGCGCGAGCGCGTCGCCCCCGGTGAGAGATACGTAAAAAGAATCCGACCCTGAAAGGGTCGCACATCCAACGTTGAGGTGCGACCCTTTCAGGGTCGGATTCTTTTCTTCATCGTTCCGGGGTGGCGCGCTGACGCGCTTACCCCCGGCTATTATGGTTCATCCCCTTCGGGGATGCTGGACGCTCTTTGATTTCCGTTCGCATTAAAACGAAAATCCCTGTAGTATTCCCGCCCGTTCTCGAACTCTCAGCAAATTCAGAAGGCAAAACGATGGATGCCGGTTCTGATTCTGCCTCGAACACACAGCCCGTTGAAGACGGTGCACCGCGCCGCAATGCGACTCGAATCAAGTTCATTAAATGGGGCGTAATTCTGGCCGCCGCTGTCGCCATCTCGCTCGCGCCCGTTCCGAGCGGAATCACGGCTCAAGCGTGGCGGTTGCTCGCGATTTTCGTCGCCACGATCATTGGCTCTATCTTGCGCCCCGTGCCGAGTGGCGCGATGGTCTTACTTGGTGTCACGGCGGTGGCGCTGATGGGTGCGCTGCCCGTGGATCAAGCTCTCAAAGGCTACGCCGATCCAATTGTCTGGCTCGTGCTGGCGGCCTTCTTCATCTCTCGCGGGATGATTAAGACGGGGCTTGGGCGGCGCATCGCTCTGCTCTTCATCAGGACAATGGGCAAGCGCTCGCTCGGACTTGGATACGCGCTTGTCTCTACGGACATGCTGCTGGCGTCCGTCGTTCCTTCAAACGGCGCGCGCTCCGGTGGAATCATCTTCCCCATCGCCAAGAGCCTCTCGGAAGCCTATGAGTCGAGGCCGGGGCCGACCGCGCGTCGTCTTGGAGCTTTTCTTTGTGTGCTGCTCTACCAGTGCGACGTGATCGTCTGCGCGATGTTCCTGACGGGGCAGGCGTCCAACGTCATCATCGCAAAGTTTGCCTTGCAGGAAACAGGTGTCAACCTGAGTTACACGCGCTGGCTGGTGGGAGCGATTGTGCCGGGATTGATTTCTCTGGCGGTCGTGCCGCTCCTGCTCTATCGCCTCTTCCCCCCTGAGATCAAGCACACGCCGGAGGCGGCTGAATTTGCTTCGGCAGAACTCAAGCGCATCGGGCCGATGACCTGGGCTGAGAAGGTGATGCTGGCGGTCTTCGGGCTGGTGGCTACCTTGTGGATAGTGGGCGACAAACTTCCCCTCATGACCAATGGTCAAGTGCCCGCGATTCATTACGCGGTGGTGGCGCTCGTCGGCATCTGCGCGCTCCTGCTGACCAATGTTCTCGAATGGGAAGACTTGCTGGCGGAACGCGGCGCGTGGGACGTTTTTATCTGGTACGGCGGGCTGGTGCGAATGGCTGAAGCGTTGGGAGAGACTGGAATCACCAGAAGGTTCGCGGATGCGGCGGCGAGTTTCACGACCGGATGGATGTGGTGGACGGCGCTCGGCGCGCTGCTGCTGATCTACTTCTACGCGCACTACGGCTTCGCCAGCATCACGGCGCATGTCTCGGCGATGTATCTCCCATTTCTTGCCGTCATCATTGCTGCGGGCGCGCCTTCGGTGCTCGCCGTGTTGGCACTCGCCTATTTCTCAAACCTCAATGCCTCGCTCACCAACTACGGCACAACGCCTGCGCCCATCTGGTTTGGCGCAGGCTACGTCAAGCAGCGTACTTGGTGGTGGCTCGGCCTGATCGTCTCCGTGCCCAACATTCTAATCTGGACGGTGGTTGGTTTCGCGTGGTGGAAGATTCTCGGATGGTGGTAAGGAAGGTAAAAGTAAAAAGGTAAAAGGCAAAAGGAAGGCGGAAAACCACATTTTAATTTAAGAGTGGTCTCCGCCTCACTTTTTACTTTTACCTTTTACCTTTTTACTTATTTCGCCGGTATCTGAATCGGCACGCTCCTGGTCGGGCGTTGCGGTAGCTGGGGAGTGGCGATGGTCGGCTCGCCTCCGCCGAGCTTGGCAATCACGTCGTCGTAAATCTTGATGCGGCCTTCCGTTTCCATGCGCGTCTGGGCGGCGAGGATGTAGTCTTCAAAGACCTGACTGCGACGTTCTGCGAGCGCGCTTTGAATCAAATTATCGCGCTGCTGGGCAAACTCGCTCAGGTCTGCTTCTTTTCGTTTGGTTGCGCCGATAATGAACCAATCGTCACCCATCTTGATGGGCGTCTTCGTCACTTCGCCTTCTTTCAAAGCGTAGATTGCTTCCTGGGCTGCCGCGGTCGTATCCAGTTCTCCGAGCGGCAGGCTCAGGCCAAAGCCGCTTTGGGTTTTTGCTTCGAGACCCAATTTCTCGGCGGCGGCTTTGAGATCGCCCGCGCCATTCACGCTGTTTGCCAGGTTGCGCGCCGTCTCTTCCAACTGAGATTGCGCGCGTTCACGGCGAAAAGCTCCCGCGACCTTCTCTTTAATCTCCTCGAAATCGGGGATGCGGTTCGGCTCTTTTTTCTCGACCAGCATCGGGATGGCAAAGCCGTTCTTGATGGGGGTGCGCTCGCCTACGTCCTGTGGGTTTTGCAGTGGCTCGATGCCCTGCTCGAACTGCTGAGAGCTTCCGATGTTCGGCACATCATCGCCGGGCACGACGAAAGGCGTTTCTTTAACCATCTCAGCCGGAGTCATGTTGGCTTCCGTGGCTAACTCCTGCGCCACTTTCTGAAAGTCTTTCGTTTCCTTGAGACGAGCGGCGGCGCGCTGAGCAAGCTCTGCGGCGATTGCGTAAGCCTTGCGATTGCGCAACGAGACGACAAGCTCCTGCTTGGCTTCCTCGAAGGTCTTGTTCACAGACTCTCCGCGACGGAGAATGTAATAGGCGTTGCCATACTTAATCGGGCCTGAGATGCCGCCCACTTCCGTCTCAAACGTTCGCTGGAGCGGGTCGTCAGGCTTGTTCGGATTCTTTTTCACAACCCCTGCGAGCCAGCCTCCAGCTTTAGCCGTCAAGGGGTCTTCGGAATGCCCTTTGACCAACTCGGCAAATTCTGCTTCGGTCGCTGTGCCGGTCGTGCCGCGTGCCTTTTTCGCCAGGTCTTCGGCTTTGGCTTTGACGGTTTCGTCCAGTTTCGGGTCGGCGACTTTTAAGATGATCTGCTGCACGCGATGCCCGCCCTGCTTTTGTTCCGGCGTGAGCTTGTCATACTCGGCGCGCACATCTGCATCCGGTATCTGAATCTTCTCGCCCACTTTGGTTTGATCTATGAAGAGGTAGCGAATCTTTTTCTGAGGCGAGAGAATGCGGTAATCCGTCTTGTGTTGTTCATAATAGGCGCGCAACTCCTGGTCGGTCGGGTTGATCTTGGCCGCCAGCTTGTCGGCCATCACGGGCACGTAAACGAGGTCGAAGGTCGTGGAGCGTCGCACGTAATCGCTCTGGACTTCTTCGTCCGAGACGTTGATCCCGGCGGTGACAAAAGCGCGCAGTTTTTCGACGGCGATTGAATCACGAATCTGTTTTTCGTAGCGCGCCACGTCGCCGACGTTGGTCATGTATTTATTCACATCAACCTTGCCCGAAGAGTCCTTGTTTAGCTCACGGACTCTTGCGGCGACTTCCTCGTCCGAAGCCGTCAGCCCCAACCGCTCGGCTTCCTGAACGATGACGCGCTGGCGAACCATCTGATTGAGGAGCATTTCGGCAATCTGCGGACTCAGCATCGAAGCGTCGCCGCCCTGCGCCGTGATGTTGCCGATCAAATCGCCGACTGTGATGTCGTCGCCGTCCACGCTCGCGACGACTTCCGTATTGGTGGCCGAAGGCGCGGCGCTGTTACGACCGGGCGCGTAAAAGACAACCAGACTGACCGCCATCAGGATCGCGAACCCGACGATAATCAAACTTCGCGTGCGCTCCATCTTGCTTAAATATTTGAGCATTATTTATTACCTTCCGAACGAGTGGTCGGTGGTCAGCGGTCGGTCGAAGCTGATTACCGGCTGGCTGACTACTAACTGAAACGGCGGATTGTAACGGAGAGACAGGCAGCCTCGCAACTACGCGTGAAGACTTACCTGGCTTTCGGTCTTCTTTGACGGTGGCCACAGAGCACCCGCCGAGCCGTGTCGGAGAAGGTCGGTTGATTGCGCGCTTGCGCGGGTGTTATGTTTATCCATACATTATGGACATGGCGGTACATTCGATCTGGCTCTGGGTGGGTTTTGGCGCGCTGATTCTGACCATGCTGAGCCTTGACCTGGGGCTGTTCAATCGCAAATCGCACACGGTCACCTACAAAGAATCGCTCATCTGGAGTTCCGTCTGGGTTTCATTGGCGATGATTTTTGCCGGAGTCGTCTTCTGGCATCTCGGCAAGCAAAAGGGCGTCGAGTTTCTCACGGGCTATCTCATCGAGCTATCGCTGTCGGTTGATAATCTCTTTGTCTTTCTGCTCGTCTTCTCTTATTTCAAAGTTCCGTCGAAATACCAGCATCGCGTGCTCTTCTGGGGCGTGCTGGGCGCGCTCGTCATGCGCGTCCTGATGATCCTGCTCGGCACGGCGCTGATTCGCCAGTTTAACTGGATCATCTACATCTTCGGCGCGTTTCTGGTCTTTACCGGCGTCAAGATGTTCAGCCAGGAAGAGACCGAGATTCAGCCCGAAGACAATCCGGTGATCAAGATAGTGACGCGGTTCGTTCCCATCACGCGCCACTACGAGGAGGATAATTTCTTTACCATTGAGAACGGGCGGCGCACGGGCACGCTCCTGCTGCTCGTCCTGGTGATTGTCGAAGTCACCGATCTGGTTTTCGCCGTTGATTCAATTCCGGCGATTTTCGGCATCACGACTGACACTTTTATCATCTACACCTCGAACGTCTTTGCCATTATGGGGCTGCGTTCGCTCTATTTCCTGCTGGCCGGGGTGGTCGAGAAATTCCACTATCTCAAGCTCGGCCTGGCCATCGTCCTGACCTTTATCGGCGTCAAGATGCTGCTGCCGCTCCTCTCCAAAGGGCTGGCCTACGCGCTCGATTATCTGGGAGCACACACGCTTGCCGAATATGCGAGTCACGGCAATCACATTCCGATTGGGATCGCGCTGGGCTTTGTGGCGGCGGTGCTCACGGGCTCTGTGCTGGCTTCGCTGATCTGGCCTAAGCGTGCCGAAAGAGACATTGACGTTGACCTTCCACAAGGCTTCGGCCAGCCTTTCGAGAATGTCGAGGACGAGCCCCCGGCGGCTGTCTCGGAAACCGTCGAGCGTCGGTAAAACTAAAGGCATTGCGAGCAACGTCAGGAGCGAATTTAGACAGGATTTACAGGATGGACAGGATGGAAAATAGGGAATATCGTTACTCGTCTTCTTCCTATCATGTTAATCCTGTCCATCCTGTCTAATGCTTTGAAATTTTCCTTTTGCTTTGAATATCCCACCTGTGCTAACTTCTATTTTGGTCGTGGAAGGCTCGTCCTCGACCGTCTGGTTTCACCTCATTTCCAGAGCGCAGGGCAAGGATAGTCCTTTAGCCCGCGCGCGCGCCACTCGCAAGGCACTTCAGCCCCGTAGAAGTTCCGGTTTACTTCCCTACTTATGGCTACCAAGCACGGTCGCTTCGACATGGACTGGTGGATCGTTCAGAAGCGGCTCGTTTACATCATCGTCGGCGCGCTCATCTTCATCGTCCTGGTGGGGGGCGCGTGGCTGTATGTAACGAAGTACGGCAACCCGTTCGGTAGTCCGAAGACGACCGCCGACGCGCCCGAAGGAGCGCGCTTTGCCTCGTTTGAAGGTGAAGTCCGCGTCATTCGCGCCTCAACGCGCGAGACTCTTCCCGCCGGTCTCAAGACACAGCTTTATCCCGGCGACACCGTGCAGACGCAATCGGACGGGCGCGCTCGCATCACGCTCGCCGACGGCTCGACCCTGGTCATCCGCCCGAACAGCACCGTCACCATCCGCGACAACACCAGCTCTGAGGGCGGGCAGAAGAATGTTCGCGTCAAGGTTGATACCGGACAGATCAATGTTCGCACGGAGCAGCAGCCCGAAGGCACGAATAACGTCGTCGAGACGAGCCAGACACAGAGTCGGCTGGCGTCAGAGACGGCTTCAACCTTTAACGTGAACCCGGACAAGACCGCCGAGATTCGCGTGCAGAGCGGACAAATCGAGACGACCACCAACAGCGGCGAGAAGACCATCATTCGCGGCAACGAATACGTCTCGGTCAACCCGGCGGGCACGATTGGACAGCGCGAGCGGCTGCTGGATGTTCCGACGCCGTCAGGCCCGCGCAATCTCGAAAAAGTTTCTACCGGAACGAGCGGCGCAGCCAGCGTCACGCTGCGCTGGCAGCGTCCGCAGTCCGGCACGGCTGCGCACTACCGTGTCGAAGTCGCCTCCTCGCCCTTCTTCGTTCCCGCAGGCAAGGTCATCGAGCGCGACCAGCTCGCATCCTCCGAATTCAATGCCTCAGACCTTCGCCCAGGCGACTACTTCTGGCGTGTGCGCGCCACCGCCCGTTCTGGACAGGCCAGCGATTGGAGCGAGCCGCAGAAGTTCACCGTCATCTCGCAGGGGACAGGCGATAGACTTTCCTTCACGGATGTCGAGGCCGAGTATGTCGGCGGCCAAATCTACGTGATTCGCGGGCGCACGCAGCCGGGCACAACAGTCAGCTCACTGGGGCGCGAAATTCTTTCCGACAGCGGCGGCTTTTTCCGTCTGCAAATCACCGCTCCCGAAGGCGCACGCGAAGTCATCATCGAAGCGCAGGATCAGCAGGGAAACCGTAGCCAGCACAGGGCCCAACTCGCGGCTGGCGCGGCAAGGCAAAGGAAATGACGAGCGCGGATTTGACGATGAAGCACGTAGTTTTATTAACGAACGCTCATGAAGCTCCGGCAACGGCGCTGGCCGATGTTCTGCACGGCTCAGGCGTGGCTGCCTTAATCGAAGGCATCCGCGACGAGGAGCAACTGACGGCGATGCCCGCCGCTGTCAAAGAGGGTGCTGAAAAAGAGAGCGAAGATGTCGTGCCGCCGCTCGCAGTCCTCTACGAAGTCATTCCCGGAGCGGACATGCGCGAGCTTTACTCGGTCATTGAGCACGCGGTCGCCGTCTGGCCGACTGCTCCGCTCGTCGCCTGCCGTCGTCCGCACGACGGTAACGGCGCTTCAACTTTTCGCACACCTGATGCCGCGACGCTCAAACGTCTGGGCTTCCGCGCCATCGCAGATGAACCGGCACAGCTCCCTGCCCTGTTGCGCGAGCTGGAAGACAGAGGAATCACGGGCGAGCTTCGCCCCCCGGACGATGTCGAAAGCGTTTGGCTGCCGAACGCGCTGCTGCTCCCGGAAAAAATTTCAACACGCCACCTGCGAGCAGCTTTCGAGCTGGTCGCGTCGCTTCACTTCACAAACGATCAGGTGAGCGCAGCTAACACTGCGTTGGCCGGGCTGGCTGCGCTCATCGAGGCCGACCGCTGGACGATCTACCTGACTTCGGAACAGAGCGGAAACCAGGCGGCGAGCCTTGAGCCGCTGGCCGTGCGCGGACTGACTCCTGATGATCGAGCGATTACCGACGGCGGCTGGCAGAGAGCTTTGCTGGGCAACGCCCTGGCGCTCTCAGGCTCGGAATCGAAAGCTGCGCGCGCTGCCGTCTCGAAGATGGAGACCGTCAGAAAAACTGAACGTGGGCGGCGCGTCGTCGCTGTCCCGTTAATGGGTGGTGACAGAGCGATGGGCGTGTTCGAAGGCGTGCGCGATGGCAGCGCAGGCAGTCGCTCCTTCACACGGGCGCAGGTGTCTCTGCTTGACTCGCTCGCGCTGCCTATCGCTGCCGCGCTCTCAAACTCCCTGCGGATCGCCGAAGCCGAACGCCTCTCGCAAACGGACGATTTGACGAAGCTGCACAACGCGCGCTACCTGCGCCAGTTTCTCCTGGGCGAAGTCCGGCGCGCCCGGCGCTACAATTCAAGTGTCGCCGCGCTCTTTTTCGATCTGGACGATTTCAAGCTCGTCAACGACGCTCACGGCCATCTGGTCGGCTCGCATGTCCTGATGGAGATGGCGACCATTATTCTCTCGAGCGTGCGCGACACGGATGTGGTGGCGCGCTACGGCGGCGACGAGTTTGTCGTCATCCTGCCCGAAAGCAGTGTCGAGTCGGCGGCATTTGTCGCTGAACGTGTGCGCCACAAGATTGAGCGCAACGCTTTCACAGGTGGCAGGAGCTTACGTCTTAAACTGACGGCCAGCTTCGGCGTCGCAACTTTTCCAGCACACGCGCAGTCGCCGCAGCAACTGGTCGCCTCGGCTGACGCCGCGATGTACGAAGCTAAAGCCGCAGGCAAAAACTGCGTCCGCTTCGCTGCCCAACCGCAGTCCATCTAACCTCGACACACCTCACAACCTTTTACCCAAGTGGAGGCACAAAAGTATGCCAAACCTGAAATGCGAAGCCTGTGGCCTGGTCAACTTCGCATCGGCACAGACCTGTAAGCGATGTGAGACACCACTCTTCGAGCAGAGCGCGACGCCAAGTGTTGAATCAGCGCCCCCCCGGTAGTCAGGCGAGCGCGCCCAAAGGCAGCGTGGATTACAGTCGCATCCTGCTCAAACCGGAAACCTTTAACGGCATAGGCGTTGACCTGCGGGGCTACAGGCAGCTTTCGGCTGATACATATCAAGTGTCCCGCTTCTTCACCCTTCTTTATATACCTTTGATTCCTATCTCTACCTGGGTTATCCGCCCGCTCAATCGTGAACTCTCAACGTTCACCACCGGCGAAAGATTCAACTTCGAGCTACTTGAAGACAAGGGATTGGAGCTGAACGCCGTCCTGCGCGTGTACGGGAGCTTTCTGCTCTGGGGCGTTCTCGCCTTCGGCCCCTTCGCCCTGGCCATGATGCTCATGAGCGGCAAAAAAGTGGAAACAGATGTCAATGGGGAAAGTGTGGCTGTGGAGATAACCACGGCCAAAATTATCCAGATCAGCTTGTTCATGCTCACAATACCCTGGTGCTTCGGCCTCATCATCTGGCTGAAGAGGCGGCGGGATAGAATTTATACTCTCACCAAAAAGAGCCTGTTCGCGCGCATGCTTGGAGTACGATAAAGGGCAATCCAAGCGTGAAGCTGGCTTCTACTATGCGCCGCACAATCTTCTTGCATCCGGCGGCTGACCGACTTCACTCAATCTCAAAGCCGCTCGGACGAACATCTTTTGCCTCTTTTTTTAAAAAAGCTATAGACATTTTCCGCCAGTTGCTGTAAAGCATTAACTAGAGTAGTCCAGGAGCAGTTTCGACCCGCCCCCGCTTTGGTTTCCAGCAAAAAACATGGAAGGCTCTTGTTCGTCTCGAAGTTTCTCGGTTAGTCAGAATGCGCCGCTTGATGTATCTTTAGAGGTTCGGTTCGCAGCGCTCTTCTGATAGCCCCTGGGGCAGGGTGTCTTCAAAGCTCACTGGCGCGCGGGCAGACAGCTTTTTCAATTTCCATAACGCAATTTTACCTGACAGGTACGGACGCAAAAATCGAATGGCTTTTAAATCTATCTTCAGTCTTTTCTCCAGCGATCTGGCAATTGATCTGGGCACGGCTAACACGCTCGTTTTCGCCAAGGGGCGCGGTATCGTCGTCAGCGAGCCCTCTATCGTTGCCATCAACAAGATTACCAATGCCGTCGAAGCCGTAGGCCGAGACGCCAAAGAAATGCTTGGCCGGACGCCCGGCAACATCGTCGCCATCCGCCCGATGAAGGACGGCGTGATCGCCAACTTTGAAGTGACCGAGAAGATGCTCCAACACTTCATCCGCAAGGCTCATAACGGAAAGACCTGGGTCTCCCCGCGAGTCGTCATCGGCATCCCCTCGGAGATTACGCAGGTCGAGCGCCGCGCGGTCGAAGATTCCGCCTACCGCGCCAAAGCCTCTGAGGTCTATCTGGTCGAAGAAGCGATGGCGGCGGCCATCGGCGCGGGGCTTCCCATCACAGAGCCGCACGGCAACATGGTCGTGGACATCGGCGGCGGGACGACCGACATCGCCGTCATCTCGCTTTCCGGCATCGTCTATTCGCGCGCCGTGCGTGTGGCGGGCAACGAGATGGATGATGCGATTACTCAGTACATCAAAAGCAAATACAAACTCTTAATCGGCGAGCGCACCGCCGAACTGGTTAAGATAGAACTCGGCTCTGCTTTCGTGCTTGATGAGCCGCTCTCGATGGAGGTGCGCGGGCGCAACCTGATCGAAGGCATTCCGAAGACCATCACGATCACTGATGAGGAGGTGCGCGAAGCTCTTGCCGATTCGATCTCGACAATCGTCAACGCGGTGCGCGTCGCCCTGGAGCGCACGCCGCCTGAGCTATCGGCTGACATCGTCGAGCGCGGCATCGTGATGACGGGTGGCGGCGCGCTGCTGAAAAATCTTGATAAGCGGCTCTCGATTGAGACAGGCCTGCCGGTTTCTGTGGCCGAAGACCCGCTCTCGTCGGTCGTGCTCGGCACAGGCAAGATGCTCTCCGACTTCAACCTCCTCAAGCGCGTCAAGTGGGACAACACGCTGACGAGCGGAACGTAAAAAGCCGTAACGGGTGACAGGTGACAGGTGACAAGTAAAAGCATTTCTCCTGTCACCTGTCACCTGTCACTTGTCACTTGAGAGTTATGGCAGTCGCACGCACACAGAGAGAGGTCAGGCAGCGCGCCCCCTGGTGGCTGGTGGGTTTGCTCGTCTTTAATCTCGCGTTGATGGCGTATGACGCGCGCGATAGTGTGACGAAGCAGCGCGTGCTTCGCGTCTGGGCGCAATCTCTGGTCTCGCCGTTTCAGAGCGCGGCATCGGGCGTCGGCGGCGCAGGCTCAGGCTTTTTCCACTATATCGGTAGCCTCCGCAATGCTGCGGCAGAGAACACCGAACTCAAGCAGCACATCGAGCAGATGGAGACGGAGCTTCTTCAATTGCGCGCCGAGCATAGCGAGAACGAGCGCCTGCGCTCCCTTCTCGATTTCAAAGAGAAGAGCCAGTACCAGACGGTGACAGCCCGCGTGATTGCGCGCGACCCTTCACTCTGGTTCGATACGGTGATAATCAATCGCGGCAGTTCCAGCGGCATCGAGCTGAACATGCCGGTTGTGACGCCGGGCGGGATCGTCGGGCGGATTATCGGGGTCGGCCCTTGGTCTGCACAGATCATGCTGATAACGGAGGAGCGGTCAGCGGCGGGCGCAGTCGTCGGCCAGCTTGGGCAATCCAACGCGCTCGGCTCCGTCAAAGGACTTGGTGAAAGCGATCTGCTGGAGATGCATCACGTCCCAGGCCTTGAGGAAGTCAACCCAGGCGATTACGTGGTCACCACAGGGCAGGACGGTATTTACCCACCGGGCTTAAACGTTGGCCAGGTGGTAGAAGTCAGGAAAGGCTCGGCGACCGTGGCACACGTCATCCACATCAAGCCCGGCGCGCGACTGAACGCGCTGGAAGAAGTGGCCGTGCTGCTCTATCACCCGCCGCAAACGAACGCGCCCCTGGATGTGCTGCCGAATGTGGAGAAGAAAGAAAAGTAGGCAGTAGACAGTTGGCAGTTGGCAGTTAAAAGCAAAAGCTCAACGCTGTTCTTCGCTTGTTCTTACTGCCAACTGCCAACTGCCAACTGCCAACTGCTTGAAATGCGTCATCTGAAAATCGCTCTGGTGCTGGCGGTGGCAGTCATCCTGCAAACGTCACTGCGCGCCGTCTGGCCTCTATTTGTTTACGCTGACCTGCCGCTGATTGTGGTAGTCTATGTAGCGCTGCAACGCGACGCCATGCGGGCGTTGTTTGTCGGCGCGGTGGCCGGGCTGGCGACGGATGCTCTGAGCGCGGGGCTCCTGGGCGCAGGCGGCTTTTCCAAAACCCTGGTGGCGTTTCTGGTTGTCAGCCTGGCGACGCGCGTCAATCTGGACAACCCGCTGGCACGAATCCCCGTCGTGGCAGGCGCTTCCCTGGCGGATGACGCGGTCTATGTTCTCCTTCACCGGATGCTCGGGCAGCCATCAAACGTCAAATTTGTCGAGCAGGCTTCTTTCAAGATCATCGGAACGACCGTGGCGGGCACGATCCTTCTTTATCTGCTTGACCTGATCTTCAGCGAGCGGGCACGCCAGCGTCGCCAACTCGCCTTTCGCCGCCGCGTCGCGCGACGCGGCATTGTGAAACTGGGAAGAAGAAGGTAGGACAGTTTTGAGTTTTCAGTTTTCAGCATTTGGCTGGCTTCTGAAAACTGAAAACTGAAAACTGAGAGATGAAATTCGAGGACGATTCACAGAACTTGCGTGCGCGGCTGCGCGTCATCCAGATTCTCGCCATCTTGATGATTACGGCGCTGGGCGTCCGGCTGTATTATTTACAGATTATCAGAGGCGCATACTACGCCGAACGAGCCGAGAACCAACGCATCCGCCTGCTGCCGATTCCTGCGCCGCGCGGCGTTATCCTTGACCGCAACAATAAGCTGCTGGTTGATTCGCGCCCCATCTACAATGTCATCCTCTCGCGCGAGGACATCAACGGCAAAGATTTCACCAACCTCGTCAAGCCTTACGCCAAAGGTCTCAATGTTGACGCCGAGGAACTGAACGCACGCTTCCTGCAACTCAAATCGCAGCCAGCCTTCGAGTCCTTCATGGTTAAGGAGAACGTGACTCCGGCGGACATCGCCTGGGTGGATGCGCACAGCCTTGAGTTTCCAGAATTGCGCGTCGAGTTGCAGCCGCAGCGCCGTTATCCTGAAGACGGCAAGCTTGCTCACGTGCTCGGCTACGTTGGAGAGATTAGCCAGGAGCAACTGGATTTGCCGCAGTACAAAGAGAAGGGGTACAAGCCGGGCGACATCATCGGCAAAGAGGGTCTGGAGAAAGTCTACGACGACTACCTGCGCGGGCGCGACGGCTATCGCAAAGTGATCGTTGATAGTCGCGGTCATATTCAAGATGAGGTCGAGCGCGTCGAGCCGCAGCCGGGACAGGATTTAGTGACCACGATTGACTCGGACTTGCAGAATGCAGCCGAAGAGCAGCTCCGCAACTCCGTCACGAAGCGCGGCGTGATCGTCGCCATGGACCCGAATAACGGCGAGATACTGGCGCTTGCTTCCTACCCGACTTATGACCCGAATCTCTTTTCGCAGCGCATCGCCAGCAAAGAAGGCCGCGCAGAATACGCTGCCCTGACAGCCGACCCGAAGACGCCGTTGATTAATCGCGCGATTCAGGGACGCTACCCGCCCGGCTCAACCTGGAAGATTCCCATGTCCGTGGCCGGACTCCAGCAGGGCGCAATCTCGGTTGACCACTCGAATCTCGTCTGCGGCGGCGGCATCACCGTCGGCAACAAGTTCACGCGCTGTATGGGCAATCACGGCGTGCCGGAGCTGCGCTACGCGATCACGAAATCCTGCGACGGTTATTTTTACCGGCTCGGCTTGAAGATGGGCGTGGACGGCATCATCAAGATGGTGGACGAATTTGATCTCAACCGTCGGACAGGCGTTGACCTACCGCACGAGTTGGTGAGTTGGACGCCGGCCTACTGGAAGCCCGAACTCGAAAAGCGGCATGAAGAATGGAAAGACATTCGCACCGTTTACGCCTCAGTCGGTCAGGACACGGTGGTCGTGACGCCGCTCGCTTCGTTGCGCGCGGTGTCGGCCATCGCCGTCGGTGGGCGCATGTACGTGCCACACTTTTTCAAAGAAGCGCGAGCCATCGGAGCGCCCGACACTCCTGATTATCGCCCGGCGCGTACCTTTGATCGCCCCGACCCGAAGATTATTGACATTCCCGAAGACCAGCATCACATCGTCGTGGAAGGGATGTGGGGCGTGGTCAACAACGGCGGCACGGCGCACGCAATCAAGTCATCCGGGAAAATCCAGATGGTTGGATTTGATATTGCGGGCAAGACAGGCACGGCGCAGGTCGTCAGCCTCGGCAAAGACACTGGCAATAACAAAGACCACGCATGGTTCGTTTCTTTCGCGCCCGCTTACCAGCCCGAAATCGCCGTCATCGCGTTGATTGAAAACGTCGGCTTCGGCGGCACACACGCTGCCCCGGCGGTGCGCGCTATCTACGAAGCCTACTATCGCAAGACGCGCCACGTAGAACCGCCCGGCTCACAAATGGCTCAAAAGCAACAGCGGCAAACAGGCGCAACGCCGCCCGCAAGCACTGCCGCGCTGACGGCACACAGATAAATCAGAGGCAAGGATCAAGAAGGTGTCGCTGTCTTTCTTCTGACTCCTGTCTTCTGACTTCTAAACAATGGCCGCGATTTTAGGAAAGCTTAGCTTACGAGATTTTGATTGGCCGCTGGCTCTGCTGGCGTTGATGATTGTCGTCTTCGGGACGTGGCAGATTCATAACGCGCAGCCGACCGAAAGCTACTGGCAGAAGCAACTTCTCGGGCTTGGAGTCGCGATTGTCGCGATGATCGCCGTCTCCTTCACGGACTATCGTAAGCTGGTACACATCGCACCTGCCTTCTATCTCTTCGGCCTTGTCTTGCTCGGCATCGTCCTGATTCCCGGCATCGGCATGAGGATTCACGGCCAGCAGTGCTGGATCAAGCTGCCTGTGTTCGGACAATTTCAGCCGTCGGAGTTCGTCAAGATTCCGACCGTGATGATGCTGGCGTACTACTTTGGCAAGCCGCGCCACTCGGCATTGACGCTGAAAGAGACAATCATCGGCGTGCTGATCCTGGCGTTGCCCGTCGGGTTGATCCTGCTTGAGCCGGATACGGGACAGGCTTTGACATATGTGCCGCTGCTGGCGGTCATCCTCTTTCTCTCTTCCATACGGATGTGGATTGTGATTACGGCTATCGTCTTGATGATGGTCGTTGCGCCCGCAGCTTATTTTGTCGGAGTCAAAACAGGCGCGCTCAGCGGCTACAAACTCGAACGCATCAACGTCATTCTCGATCCTGAACACGCTGACAAGCGCGGTTTCGGCTATCACACATGGCAATCTATCGTGACGGTTGGCAAAGGTGGACTGACAGGGACGGGTGGTTCTACTGAATACTCGCAAAGCAGTTTGAAATTCCTGCCTGAGCCTCATACAGACTTTATCTTCGCCGTGACGGCGGAGACGACCGGCTTCTTTGGTTGCATCCTGCTCCTGCTGGCCTACGCGTTTCTGCTCTCTCGCCTGATAACTGGAGCGCGGCGCGCGCCCGACCGCACAGGTATGCTCGTCATCATGGCGATTACGGGCGGCCTGGCATTCCAACTCTTCGTCAACGTCGGGATGGCACTCGGCATGTTGCCCGTCGTCGGTGTGCCGCTCCCTTTGATGAGTGCCGGACTTTCATCTATCCTCGCCACCTTCATCGCCATCGGCTTTGCCATCAGCGTCCAACTGCGCCGTTTCGTCAACTAGCGCCGATGAGACCACACGGGGTGAGCAGCCTTGGATGAAGGCGAAGCGGATTTGACAGTCTTTGTTTGATTCCGCAGTGAGGCTTTCGAGCCTCGCGCGCGGCTCTTCGAGCAGATTGTCGGATTGCAATTCTCTCATTACCAGTTTCTCAGATTCGCTTGAATGCTTCCTGCCGGTGTCTGGAGTCCCGGCCTCAAATTGCTGTTTAGTTAAGAACCCTGATCCTCGCGCACCTGCAACCGTAACCTGTTGTTACTTGTCCAAAGGAGACCCGAAGATGAAGAGTAAACTTTGTAGCTTTGTTATTGCTCTCTTATTAGTCTCTCTGCTTTCGCCAAAAAGCGCGGCAGATGACGCGGCGGCTATCATGACCAAGCAGGAAGGCCACACGGTGTCTCTGGAATTGAAGTTTAGCAAGAAGAAGCAGAGTTCACTGGAGCACGCCCTTTCAGTTCTTGACTACGGCCCCAACGGATACGCGACCGGATTTATGGTGGGAGATGGATTAGTCATGACGGCCTATCATGTTGTTTCCGGCGACCTGAGCGTTTCCAAGAAAGCGCAACTCGGATTCACGTCCAAAGATCAACTTAATGTCAAGATTAACGTGAACGGCTGTCAGGCTTCAGTTATCAAGACAGACCCGGACGCCGATCTGGCGCTGCTACGCGTCTGCGGATCACAAAAGCAAGCTAAAGCTCCGGCTTTTCAAATGAGCCTCAGTAAAGATGAGATGCTGGTTCTCATTGCTCAGCCGCGTGGCGATAAGAGGGTGCGGCGTGGAAGCTTTAATGGCCCGTATATGTTTCGCGGTCTCCAATACTGGTCGGCGAACATTGACGTGCGCGATGGTTATTCGGGCAGCCCGGTCTACAACGATAGAGCCGAGCTTGTCGGCGTGTTCAGCGGCTATGACTGGTCGAAAAAGCTTGCGCTGATTAGCCCGGGCGAAAGAGCGCAAAAGCTTCTTGAAGACTATGCCGCCAGCCCCAAGCCTTAATACGCAGGATTCAGAATCCAGAATTCAGAATTCAGAATAAAGAAAATCAGTAACAGCGGTTCTCCGCCTTATTATTCTGACTCCTGTCTCCTGTATTCTGTATTCTGAATCCTGCTTTTCAGTCCGCCATCAGCACGGTCAACTCGCGTAGCGGCGCAGATTCCTTCGCATCAATATCCATTGACTGCTCACGATTGACGGGGCGGTAGAGGATGTCGCGCTGCTGTGGCTGGAAGCCCGCTTCGCGGATCAGGTATCGCAGCATTTTTTCATCGGCGAAATTATGCGCGCCCGCCGCCGAGACGACGTTCTCTTCAATCATAATCGAACCCATGTCGTCCGCCCCAAAACGCAAGGCAACCTGTCCCAGTTTCAGCCCCTGTGTCAGCCAGGACGATTGAAAGTGTGCAATGTTGTCGAGGAACAGGCGCGAGACCGCAAGCATCTTGAGATAATCAATGCCCGTCGGCTCTTCCTTGATGCGGCGACCCAAGGCGGTATTTTCGCGCTGGAACGTCCACGGGATGAAGGCTGTGAATCCTCCGGTCTCATCTTGCAGATTGCGTATGCGCTCCAGGTGGCGCACGCGATGAACAACCCCGTCGCCGATGCCGAACATCATCGTCGCGGTCGAGCGCAAGCCAACATGATGAGTTGCGCGCATCACGTCGAGCCATTCATCGGTCGTGCATTTCGTGGAGACGCGGTTGCGCACTTCGTCGTCAAGAATCTCGCCGCCGCCGCCGGGCAGGCTGTTCAGCCCAGCCTCTTTCAACCGCGCCATGATCGTTTCGTAATCAAGCCCGGAGATCAGATGGATGTTATGAATCTCCGGCGGCGAAAAACAATGAAGCTGAAAGTTCGGATACTCGGCATGAAGAGTGCGCAGCAAGTCTTCGTACCACTCGATTCCGAAATCTGGATGAAGGCCACCCTGCATCAAAACACCCGTCCCGCCCAGAGCAATGGTTTCATCTATCTTCTGGCGGATTTCGTCAAGCGTGCGAACGTAAGTCTCAGGGTGTCCGGGGCGACGATAGAAAGCGCAGAAGGTGCAGACGACGTTGCAGACGTTCGTGTAATTGATGTTGCGGTCAATGATGTAGGTGACGATGCCTGTGGGGTGAAAGCGTCTGCGAATCTCGTCTGCCGCAAGCCCGATGCGGACGAAATCGTCCGACTCCAGAAGCATCGTGCAGTCATCAACGGTCAGGCGCTCGCCGGAAAGAGCGCGGTCGAGAATGGGTTGAATGTCGGTGGTTGATTTCATAAGCGGTCAGCGATTAGCTTTCAGTTATTATAAACCAGACGTGGGGATTTCGCTTGCGTTAATGAGCAAGTGATGACCCTGAAAGGGTCATATAAAATAGCCAGGGGTAAGCGCGATAGCGCGCTACCCCTGGAACGACGATAATAAATAACCCAAGTTGCTAGTTATAGCTTGCTAGCTCTTTGAACAACAGAAAGTCCTCTCTTAAGATTTTGTTGCGACACAAAAGACTTAAAGAGAGGACTTCGATGTACGACCGTACCATCGCA
>JAVHVE010000059.1:0-17693 GCA_032160705.1 Acidobacteriota bacterium
CGAAGTTGTTCCCGAAGAAGATACATGCAACCACGCTCTCAGGCTTTATCTTGAAAATCAGTCTGTTTTTATTCGCCTATCAAGTTGATAAGGCGTTCATTCTATAACCCGCAACTTGGGTTACTTATACGATTTACAGCATCAGTGCATACAGATAAAAGGTCTTGTGCTTCATCCATATCATATCTTGCGTCTGGATGTTGTGTAGGATTTCGGAAATTCACACGTATATTGTCCAAGTTATCTAACAATGCTTTTGGTGGAGCGTCACGCCGCTGTCGAAGATGATTAACTATATCGTACCACAACATTCTCTTAACACGGTTTCGTTTCACAATGCGACAATAATAGTCTCGTAGCACTCCTTCCACTCCTCGCATCAAGTGAAAGGCAGCGGCTGTGGGTATTCCAAAAGCAATACAGCGGCAAGCTTCTGTAAAATCGAATTGGCATATTCTTGGTAGATTAATGAAAACTTCAGATGCGAATAAACTGCTTGGTGATTTGAGCAGGTAATCAAGCTGAAATCTCTTTGGAGTAACTAAAAATGCCCCCCTTAGATGTAACTCAGCGTCTAAAGTAGCATCTAATTGATTACAAGCCTCTAAAACTTTTTTTGCAAGTTCTACCTCTACTTTCGCATCTTCAGAGATGCTCAAAGCTTCTTTACGAATCTTCTTGAGACTTACTGCGGCAGTCTCAGTTACTTGGAGATTGAGTTCTTTCAATGTGGCAAAAAATTTATCAATTATATACAACAGAGAATCTGCGGTGCCCCGAACTGGATGCCCCTCCGTTCTTCGACGCAGCCAATAGTAATTGTAGCCAAATTCAAAATATTTATAGAGATTAGTTTCCTGCATTATGCTCCTGTTTACGAGGTTAGTACCTAAATCTAACGATGGCGGCCTAACTGCTAATTAAGTGAACCTGGTTAATATAATACGTCAAATCCGCGTGTTATCTTAACCAGGTTCACATAATCATAGAATAAGCGTGATTATGCGGCGACATTCCGTATAACCACGCTTTCACTCCCATCTCTGCAATAATCTTTTCTAATTCCTAACTCCTGCCCTTATCCTGGCATATTGCGATACCCTCTTCAAAAGGATTCTACGGAGCATTATTTGGAAACCCACGGTCTTCTACTCTTGCCATAAGCTCTTTTCTTTGATACACCTCTGCTTCTAAAGATAACATCCCTGCTCCCTTTGGAAGATAATGTTCTTCCTTACAAAGCAACCGTTCTTCCTAAAGAAACAACCATGTTTCCAGAGGAAGCCCATAAGCCCCCAATAGAAGATTCGGAGATTCCCTTAGTCTTCAACGTGATTCATAGGGTGAAAGCCCAGTTTCGGCAGAGATGATTCGTGAGGGGAGGAGAAAGACCGTGAGACCAAGAATTAAGGCGGCTCTGTTTTTCGTTCTGATGTTGGCGTGCGTCTGGACGGGCGCTGTGGCGCAGCAAGCGCAGTCTAATAACGTCCAGCTTGTCATAGAGGGCAAGGTCATCAATGTTCACGATGGCGACACCGTCACGGTGCTGGATAAGGACAACAAGAAATTTCACATCCGCTTGCAAGGTATTGACGCGCCCGAATTGAAGCAAGCCTACGGCGCACCTTCGCAGGAGAATTTGTCCCGGATGGTCTTGGGCAAACAGGTCACTATCGTCTGGAATAAAGTTGATAAGTACCGGCGAACCGTCGGCACCATTATGCTCGATGGCCGTGACATCAATATCGAGCAGGTCAAGGCGGGGCTGGCCTGGCACTTCAAGAAATACGCGGATGAACAAGACCCTAAAGATCGCGTCACCTATTCAAAAGCGGAAGAGGAAGCGCGCGCCGGAAAATTGGGACTGTGGCAAGACCCGAATCCAACTCCTCCGGGGGATTACAGGGTAGAAGTCAAAGTGGCGCGCTGGGGACCTGCGCCGCCCGAAGGCACGATCATCGGCAACAAGAGCAGCAAGAAGTATCACAGGCCGGATTGTCCGGGCTACCGCGACATGGCTGAGAAAAACCGCGTCTTCTTCAAGAGCGTGGAAGAGGCGGAGGCCGCCGGATACAAGCGTGCCGGAAACTGTCCGGCAGAGATTGCGACTCCGAGCACTGCGTCAACGCCAGGTGCGACCCGGACTTCTTCTCAAGCGCCGACAGCCGTGACCGTCGCCGCTCCTGCCAGTGTCCCGGCAACAGCCGCGAGGGCTGTTGCTGCGACAGGGGAGATCATCGGCAACAAGAACAGCAAGAAGTATCACAAGCCCGGATGCCCCGGTTACAACAGCGTGTCAGAGAAGAATCAAGTCAGATTCAAGAATGTGGAAGAGGCGGAAGCCGCCGGTTACAAGATAGCGGGCAATTGCAAGGCAGACGATTCCGCTACGAGCGCAGCCTCGACACCGGCGGCCAGCACCGTGCCTGCTCAAACGCCACCGGCGAAGGCCACGCCGGTTGCCTCATCAACGAGCGCGCAGGCAGCGACCGCAGCATCATCGGCAGCAACAGCAGCGACAACGGGTGAAATTATCGGCAATAAGAACAGCAAGATTTACCATCGCTCCGATTGCCCGGGCTACAACAACGTATCGGAAAAAAACCAGGTTAGATTCAAGAGTGTCGCGGAAGCTGAAGCAGCCGGATACAGAGCGGCTAAAAACTGCCCGACGCAGTAGGATTGCGGATTGAAGATGAACACGGTCCACTAATCACACGAAGAGGCACGAAATAATTGTCGCTACTATTTCGTGCCTCTTCGTGTGATTAGTGGATAATTCTTTTCCGCAATCGAAAGATTGTGCTTGCGCGCTCTCGGCATCCTCACCTAAAATGCGCCTCACCACCCGTCTCTTTCACTCACATGGAGATTTCTCAGATGGCCAGAAACCAGAGCAAGCGTCTGCCTCCCGGTAAAATCGAAGCCGACGAGAGCGGTTTTGCTGCGCTGCAAGCAATCACCAGCTACACTCCGATCAATCCCGCTTATTCGCTCGACGCTGTCGCAAATGCGTATCTCGAATTGGAAAATTTGCGGCGCGCGGAAGCGCAGGCACAGGCGGCGATGACGGCGGCGCGCGACGGCGCTGTCGCCAAAGAGTGGGAGTTTCACAACCTGATGCTGGGCGTTAAAGAACAGGTGATCGCGCAGTTTGGCAAAGACTCAGGCGAAGTCGAGGCCCTCGGCCTCAAGCGCAAGTCCGAGTACAAACCGCCGACGCGAAGATCACTCTCACGCGGCGAAACGACATCAGGGTAAGAAGAGTATTAAAGCTTCGTTCGGAGCGGAAAGCATCTGCCGGAGCAGCGCGCTCCTGGCGGAGCTATCTCCGCATTTCTGCTAATCAACGCCTTGTTATTCTCTCTTTGATGTTGGCTTATCTTTCAAAGCAGCTACTCGATGGTTGACCGCATCTTCGCAAGCCTGTTCAGTTCCGGGCGTTCAAGAGCGGCATTTGAAGCATTCGGTGGCAAAGCGAGGCTGACCGGGTCGTCCAACGGCTGTTAATGTTAATCAGGGCGTGAAGCTATCCGGCTGATTCTTGGGAGGCAGATGGCAAGTGGGTCGCGTAAATAATTCAATCTTACTTGCTTGAAGGACAGGTAGTCGTTAAAATCCGTTACGCGCGGTTAATGTCAACTTCTCAACTTGTTGCCCGGCAGCCAATCAAACTTCAATGCTGCCTCTTGGAACGCGACCGCGCCGGACGAGTCTCCCCGACTAACGGTAACGACTCTCTTGCCGACGTAAAAGATAAAGAGGCCGAATCTTCGGATGCGAGCGTCCATTCTTCTGGCGCGCACCTGAGAGATAAAGGGCTGCCACAGGACTTGAGCCGATAGATGAAAGAATGCCCAGTTTGCCGTCGCTGCTTTCCCGATCACGTCAACCACTGCCCGGACGACGGTGACGCCACGACGCAATCCATCATGGGTGAGCCGATTCTCGATGGTCGCTACCAACTGGAGAGACGGCTCGGACACGGCGGCATGGGCGTCGTCTTTCAGGCTCGTCACATCTTTCTCAAGACCGCGCACGCCATCAAAATTATCCTGCCTGACCTTGTCGGCAACGACCCGATGCTCGTCACGCGCTTTCGCCAGGAAGCTCTCGCCGCAGCCGCCATCCGCCATCAAAACATCATCGCCGTGACGGACTTCGGCGTCGTGCGCGGCACGATGCCTTTCCTGGTGATGGAGTTTGTCAGCGGTCAATCTCTGCACGACCTGCTTGCCGAAGAAGGCTCGCTGTCTCCGGCTCGCGCGCTTGAGATTATCTCTGCCGTGGGCGCGGGTGTGGCGGCAGCGCACCGGCAGGGAATCGTTCACCGCGATTTGAAACCGTTGAACATCATGTTTCAGGAAGGGCTGCCACCGTCGGAAGCCGTCAAGGTGCTCGACTTCGGTCTGGCGAAAATTAAATCGGGCGAATTGTTGGGATCGTTCGTCCAGGCGAAGACGAGCGGGTTGATGGGCTCGCCCTTCTACATGGCTCCCGAACAGTGGAGCGACGAAGAGCCGGATGCGCGCGCAGACATCTACTCTCTTGGGGTCATTCTTTTTCAAATGCTCGGCGGCGACGTGCCCTTCAAAGGCACCAGCATCCCCTCGATTATGAAGAAGCATTTGACGGCTGCGCCTCCGACCTTCGCCTCGCTCGGCGTGCAAATTCCGCCGCAGATTGAAGCGGTCGTGCGTCATGCGCTGGAAAAGGAAGCTGAGAATCGCCCTGCCTCGGTCGAAGATTTCATCAACGAACTGCGCGCCGCCGTTGACTCTCTCTCAGCTTCTTTAAGTCGCACCACGCTCGGCACGATCAGCTTGCAGTCGCCAACCATCAGTACCCCGCAGGGGATGACTTCGATTCCGCCCAATGCCACAACGCTGCGGATTCGCACCAACCCGTCAAACTCGCGTGTTTATATCAACAACGTCTCGGTAGGACTCAGTGATGAAGCAGGCTTGCTGGTTGTCCCGGATATGCTGCGCGGCAGGCATCGCATACATATCCTGCACGATGGCTATGCCGAGTGGGAGCGGCAGATAGAGTGCAGCGGCGGCGTGTGCGAAGTGGAAGCGAAGTTGCAGAATCTGGCCGAGACCAGCATTCCTCCGGCCTCTGTTTCCGGGCAACAGAGTCTGGGCGATCCTTACGCTGGCACGATTAGCTCAGGCTCGCTCGCGGGCGTGCCGCACCAGAGTCAGGCGGCGATGGAAGCGCAGCGTTTGCGGCAGCAGGCGGAGGCGCTCGATGAGCAGGCGCGTCAGGAAGAAGAAGCTCTGCGGCGCGAACAGGAAGAAGAGCGCGACCGGCAGGGTCGCGAGGCGGAAGAACACCGGAAGGCAGAGGAAGAGACCGCGCGCCAGCGAGCGATAGAAGAGGAGCGGGCACGCGCCGCCGCAGAAGAGCGCCGCCAGGCGGAAGAGGCCGCACAACTCAAGGCACAGGAAGAAGCCGCCAGAAGAGAAGCAGAGGAAGAGGCCGCCAGATTACGCGCCGCTGAAGAAGAGCGGCAACGAGTTGAGGAAGAGCAGGCGCGACTCAAAGCAGAAGAAGAGGCGCGACTGGCTGCCGAAGCCGAAGCCAAGCGCAAAGCCGAAGAGAAGGCCGCACGCCTGCGTGCCGAAGAAGAAGAGCGACTGCGTGCCAGAGAGGAAGAAGAACGCAGAGAGGCAGCTCGTCTAAAGGCGGAAGAAGAAGTGGCAGCCGCACGCCTGCTCGCTAAGGAAGAAGCCAGACAGCGGGCTGAAGAGGAAGCGCGTCAGGCTGAAGCAGAACGCAGAGAGCGTGCGCGCGTGGAGGCTACAGAGCGCGAAGCACGGCAACAGAAGGAACGTGAAGAACAGGCTGCGCGCATTGCGGCGACGATTAAGCCAGAGCAGTTGCCCCCGGCTGAGCTTGACACGACACAGGGACAGCGTCAGGGCATCATCACACAAAACCTGGGCATGGACAGCCTGCCGGGAACTGAGCAGCCGACCGTCGCCTCCTCCTGGCAGGGCACTCAGGATTCACCGCAAAACCGAGCTGCTTTCGGGCAAACGCCTTTCAGTAGCTCAATGCCTGGAGCAGCGCCGGGGCAGAAAAAGTCCGGCGTCTCGACCATGCTGATCGCGGCAATTGCCGGAGTGCTGCTGATCGGTGGCGGCCTCGGCGTCTGGTACATGACCGGGTCGAGCACAGTGACAAATGGAGAGAAATCGCCTACGCCAGCGCCGACAGCGACCGCAACAGCGAGCGCGACGACTTCGCCCGGACAAACCGTCCCGCCAACTTTCAAACCCGAGTTGATAGATATTCCCGGTGGCCGATTCCAGATGGGGCGAGGCGATGGCGCTCCGCAGGAAGGGCCTGTCAGACCCAATGTGAGCGTCGGCAGCTTTTCCATGGATAAGACTGAAGTGACCAACGCCGAGTATGCGGATTTCGTCCGCGAAACCGGCTCTCAGCCGCCGCCCCAGTGGTCATACGGGAAGCATGATCCGGGCGAAGAGATGCTGCCTGTCGTCAACGTCTCTTATCAGGATGCGGTCAAGTTTGCCGAATGGCGCTCGAAGCGCGACGGCGTCAGATATCGTTTGCCAACCGAAGAGGAATGGGAATATGCGGCGCGCGGCGGCGATCAGGATAACGTCTATCCCTGGGGCAACACTTGGGTGCAGGGCTACGCCGGGACGAAAGATTCGGGCGCGACGGGGCCGAAGCCCGTCGGCTCTTACCCGCAGGATAAAACGCGCTGGGGCGTGTTCGACATGGCAGGCAATGTCTACGAGTGGACTTCCTCGAAGGCTTCTTTATATCCGGGAAACGAGGCACAGATTGACCCCGCACACAAAAACTGGTTGGTCGTTCGCGGCGGAGCATACGTGACGGACTACAGGCAGAAATCGCCGACCACGTACCGCGACTGGTTTGACTCCTCGCGCAAAGAAGTTGTGATCGGTTTTCGCCTCGTCCGTGTCACAGCATCAAGCAGCGCGGCCTCGCCTTTACCGGCAGTGAACCGCCTCTTGAATGAGAATTATTGAAATCTGTTGGAGGACAGGTATTCCTGCTTATCCTAACAGATGATAGTTTTGATGAAAGGAAAAGAGATGAAACGCTACGTAACTTTGCGTTCAATCTTCAAGTTGTCAGCGCTCGTCATGTGCGCGGCACTTTTCTTGGCTGGCACTCCGGTGCGCGCGCAGGAAGCGGGCGGCGATCTGGGAGGCGGAGCGGGCATCTTCAGGCCGAAGAATCCTGAGACGAACCGTCGGCGCACGCCCGGCATCAAGCCACCGACAAATCGCACCCCGGCGGCACGCCCGCCCGGAGGACGTGGCGGGACGGGAAACCCCGTTGCGCTTCCGCCCGAAGTGATCGAAGAGCGTTTTGAAGACGCGCTTGAAGCGGGCAACACGGCGCGCGATGCGCGAAAATATGCGGAGGCCGAAACCTCCTATCGCAGCGCCGGACAATTAAAGCCGAAAGATTGGCGCGGCTGGTACGGTCTCGGCAACATCTATACGGATCAGCAGCGTTGGGACGAAGCCGAAAAAGCCTACAAGCAGGCCTCCAATTACGCTCAGCAGATCGCGGACGTGTTCGTCGCGCTCAGTTATGTCTTGGTGCAGCCGCGCACGGGCGGCGCTAACGCCCGACGCCTGCTCGAAGCGGAAGTCGCCGCGCGCCGCGCCATTCAGATTCAAGCAACCAATGCCGTCGCTTATGATCGTCTCGGTGTGGCGCTCGAAGAACGCGGGTTATCGAATGCGGACATCGAGCAGGCGTATCGCCGTGCTATCGAGCTTGATTCGCAGTTTGCGGTGGCCTACGTTCACCTCGCGGGCTTGCTGAGTAAGACGGGGCGCAAAAGCGAGGCACAGCCCTACTACGCACGAGCAGGCGAACTCGCAAAAGACGCTCCGACGCTCGTTCTGATTGCCAACGCATTACAGTCCGAGCAGCGTTGGATGGATTCCGAGCCTGTGCTGCGCCGTGCACTTGAGATTGATGCGAACAGCCCGAGCGCGCTTTACCTCTTGGGTCGTTCCCTGGTTGTCAGGAAGAATTACACCGAAGCCGAGCAGCCGTTGAAGCGGGCTATTGAAATCAGCCCACGCTCGTTCGCTCCTTATTCCATTCTCGGCTCTGCTTATCTGGGCATGGCGCGCTACGAAGATGCGGAGAAGCTGTACAATCGCGCGGTGGATATTGCCAGCGCAGGCGAGCGCAAACAACTGGCGGGTGCATACGGTTTTGAAGGCGTCGGCGATGGCTACATGAAAACAAGTCGTAAAGCGGACGCGCTGCGCGCCTATCAACGCGCTCTGCAACTCGATCCCACTAACTCCGGCCTCCAGGCGAAGGCGAGGCCATGATAAGAAGGAGGGAACGGAGGGATGAGGGATGAGGGATGAGGGATGAACGGAAGAACTGCTCAAGTTGAGTAGTATCTTTTTCATCCCTCATCCCTCATCCCTCATCCTTCCCTCTTGCTATGTTACGTTGCCCAAAATGTGGTCGCACTTACGAAAACGATACGCAGAAGTTTTGCACCCATGACGGCGGGCGGCTCGCGCTGGACGATCAATTGGCGAATAGTCAAGAGCCGACGGCTTACGATCTGAACCAGACCGTTCACACCGAGGGGTTCGACCCGGAGGCGACCGTGATGCGGACGCCTGATCTGAATAAAACGGTCATATCTGCGCCGACATCGGAGATTCGTCCCAGAGGAACATGTCCAGCCCCGCCGCCGCCCCCGGCGACTCCCTATCAACCTGAACCGCCGACGCAGCAGCCAGCGCGCGAGAGCCAGCCAACTGTGGCCTTCAACCAGCCTCCGCCCACATCGCCACCACTACAGCAGCAGTATTATCAACCGCCTCCTTCTCCTCCAGCGCATGTTCCGTCGCCGACGGCGCAGCCGCAGCACTACGCGCCCGCGCAGTATCAACAGCCAGCGACCGCTCAGCATAAGAAGTCTGGCCGGATGCCTTTAATCATTGGTCTGGTCGTACTCGTGCTGCTTGGCGGCGCAGCCGCGTGGTATTTCCTGGTTTACAAAAAAGGTAAGTCGGAAGTCAGCGGTAACGCGAACGTCGCCAATGCGAGCGCCAACGCTAATGTGTCTGCTAACGCCAACGACAACTCGAACACGAGTGCGAACGCGGATGTGAGCACTCTTCCGACGCCAACGCCACAGCCGCCGCCGCCGAACGCTACGGCGTTCGTCAACGAGCGCGCGAACCTTGACGGCAAGCTCGCCGAGTATTATTCCGACTTCTCGTTCTACTACCCGAACGGTTGGGTGAAAGATGAGAAGACAGGAGTCGCCGGAGCCAGCAACTTCATCAGGGTTGAGCGCCGCCTGCCCCCTGATTTCACGCAGGAAAATTTCACCGTCAGTTGGTATGAAAGTCGTGGAAGTTTCGAGGCGGACAGTGCGGATGTTTTCTCGAAACTCGTCGAATCCTCGAAATCCAGATTCGCCAAAGCCTACCCGGAATTTAAGGTGCTGTCGGAAGGAGAAACGACGGTCAACGGACTAAAAGGTTATGAGTTTCGCTTCGAGAGCGTCTCAAGAGGAACGGAGAAAGGCGACATTACCCTCTGGGGGCGCGTGATTTTCCTTCCGCCCGGCGTCGAAGGCAAAAAGAACGGTATCCAGCTTCTCATGCTGACGACCTCGCTTGCGCCTGAACTCGCCAGCGCAGACGATGTCGGCGTTAAAGGCGAGCTTCCCGTTATTCTTAATTCGTTCAGGATGGGAAGCAAGTAAAGAAGTTTGCAGTCTCGATTCCAAAATTATTCTTAGGTACTCATCATGAAAATCGTTCTGATAGAAGAGCGCAACGGGCAGCCCCTACTGCCCGAGCGCACTTATGAGCACCCCGCTGTCAAGATCGGACGCGATCCGGCGGAGTGTCACATTGTTTTCAACCAGGCGGAATGGCCAATGGTCTCGCGCAAGCACGCCGAGTTTCGCTTCAAGAATGGGCGCTGCCTGCTCGTTGACACCAATTCGAGCTTCGGCACGTTCCTGAATGGGCGGCGCATCATGGAGCCTGTGGAAGTGGGCGCGGGTGCGCGCGTTCAATTCGGCGCGGGTGGGCCTGTCATGGTCGTCGCGCGCATCGAGCAGGCC
The DNA here is from genome assembly GCA_032160705.1 of Acidobacteriota bacterium. Taxonomy (GTDB): domain Bacteria; phylum Acidobacteriota; class Blastocatellia; order Pyrinomonadales; family Pyrinomonadaceae; genus QHXM01. Next base: position 10,136 of record JAVHVE010000059.1, read on the forward strand.
GCACCGCAAGCGGCTGCGCCCAATCTCGCCGAAATGGAAACGCGCCGCGACCTCCCGCCGCCGCCCGATGAAATAACCCAGCCGCGCGAAGCGGCGCAAAGACCGCCTGCCGGGCAACCACAATCACCGCAACCGCCGCCGCCGCAGATGCAGCCGCCGCAAAGACCAGTCGCGCCGCCTCCGCCACAGCATCAGCCATACGCGCCACCACAACCTTACGGGCAACCGCCTGTGCAGCCGCCCTATCAGCAGCCGCATTATCCGCAGCAACAGCCACTGCGCCCGGTTGCCATACCACAACAGCCGATACACGCACCGCAGCCGCCCGCTCCTGTTCAGCCGACTGCTAAAACTCCGACCCCGGCCAGCACTGAGCCCGCGACCGTCGAGCTTGTTCGCGCTGCGACCGGCAAACTCGAACGCATTCGGTTGACAAAGGATGTGACGCGGCTGGGGCGCGAGCCCGACATGGAAGTGGCGCTTGATGCTGCGGCAGCCGTCGTCTCGCGTCGGCACGCGGAAATTCAACGCCAGGACGGCCAGTACATGCTCGTTGATCTGGGCAGCTTCAACGGCACTCTGCTTAACGATCAACGCATCACCAGCCCAACGCCGCTCTATGATGGAGACCGTGTCCAACTCGGTCTGGGCGGCCCCATCCTGCGCTTCGTTGATCCGGCGCATCCCGCGCCTTCGGGAGCGCAGAACACAGGGCAACGCTCAGTCGCCATCTCTGCGGGCGCGTCTCCGCAAGCTCCGATTCCGGTTCCCGTGCCGCCATCTTCAGGGCCGCTCGCCATGCCCGCCAGCGCGCAGACGATGGTCGTCAAACCCGGCTCAGGCTCGCTCAATCAGCCAGCCCCCTCAGCCGCAGGCGGGGCGCAACCGCAGCTTCTGATGCAGGTGGCCTTCAACGGCAAGCCGCAGCTTTCCGTTGGTCGTGCGCCGGATAACGACATCACACTTGACGGGCTGCAAATCTCCAACCATCACGCGCGCCTCGTCAATGCGGGCGGGACGGTCACGGTCGAAGATGTCGGCTCGACCAACGGCGTCTACGTCAACGGAGCACGCATCACGGGTCGCCGCCCGCTTGCCCCGCGCGACATCGTGCAGGTCGGGCCCTTTGTCCTGCAAGCAGACGCGCAGCGCGGCGTCGCCGTCTTCGACACACGCTCGAAGACGCGCATTGACGTCATTGACATCACGAAGGTCGTCGCGAATCGTTCCGGCGGCGGGATGATTAAATTGCTCGACGACGTTGATCTGACGATTCAGCCTAACGAGTTCGTCGGACTCTTAGGGCCGTCAGGCGCAGGCAAGTCAACGCTGATGGATTCCATGAACGGAATGCGCCCGGCGTCGAGCGGTCGCGTGCTGATTAATAACTTAGACCTCTACCAGCATCTCGACTCCATCAAGCAATCCATCGGCTACGTGCCGCAGGACGACATCATCCACCGTGAGCTGACCGTCTACCGCACGCTCTACTATGTGGCGCGCCTGCGGCTTTCCCGCGACGTGTCCACGCAGGAGATTGACCAGATCATCAATGAAGTGATGGACGTGACGGGTCTGGCCGAGCGGCGCGACGTACCTGTCTCGCAGCTTTCCGGCGGGCAGCGCAAGCGCGTCTCCATCGCCGTCGAGTTGATTACGAAACCTTCCGTCATCTTTCTGGACGAGCCGACCTCCGGGCTTGACCCCGCCACCGAAGAGAAGATCATGAAGCTCTTCCGGCAGATTGCAGAATCTGGCCGCACCGTGGTTCTGACGACGCACGCGATGGAGAACGTGCGCCTCTTCGACAAGATTGTGGTGATGATGCGTGGGAAACTCGTCTGGTACGGCGCTCCGAAAGAAGCGCTTGAGCACGTCAAGGCCGATAGCTTCAAAGACCTTTACGACAAGCTCGAAGCTCCGATTGACGAGCGAACCAGAAAGCTCCAGCCGCTCCCCCCGGATGCAACCAAAGAGCAGAAGCTGGCTTTCAAGCTTCATAAAGAGAAAATCGCCGAAGATGTCGCCGATGAATGGAAAGTGCGTTTTCAGAAGACGCCGCAATATCAGCGCCACATCGTCGAGCCTCTGACCGGGCTCAAAGGGCAGGGGCAGGCGGCTCCGATGACCGCGCGCCGCCCGACCGTGACAGACAGTTTACGCCAGTGGGCCACACTCGCGCGCCGCTACATGGAGGTGCTGGGGCGCGACAAGTTCAATATGCTGATCTTGTTCGCGCAAGCTCCAATCATCGCCTTCCTGACCTATCTGGTGGTCGGTGAAAATCAGCCGCGCGACTTTCCCTACTTCATGCTCGCGCTCGTCGCCATCTGGTTCGGCACAAGCATTTCGGCTCGCGAGATCATCCGCGAGCGCGCCGTCTACAATCGCGAGCGCATGGTCAATCTGGGCTTGCTGCCTTACGTCGGCTCAAAACTCCTGGTGCTTTCCGTCATCGTCGGCCTCCAGTGCGCGTTGCTTTTCGGGACGCTCAAAATCTTTCACTATGCGGGGATGATGAAGCTGCCGCCCGACAGTCCATCCGACACGGTGGCGCAGCTTCTCGTTATGATTCTGACGGGGATGGTCGGCATCGCGCTCGGACTCTTCATCTCATCTGTGGTTAAAACCTCCGAGATGGCGACGAGTCTTGTGCCGCTCATCCTGATTCCGCAGATTCTCTTTTCGGGATTGGTAGGCGTGCCCACAGGCGTCGCCCGTGTTATCGGCGTTGGCATGCCCGCAACGTGGGCTTTCGACGAGATTAAGCGTTTGTCGAAACTCGACACCATCAGCGAGGAAGGCTCAGACCCTGAAGGGCCGAATCAGGGCATGGGACTCAAAAAATATATCGAGTCCGTCAACGACAAAAACATCGCGCAGGCCAAAACCGACATCACAAACTACAAGCAGGAGGCCGAGGATAACTCCGAGCAGTTCCGCAAGGACATGGACAGTTATCAGGAAGATGTGGAGGCGGCGATGCGGGGGCAGGGCGAGAAACCTGATAAGCCCGAACCGCCCAAGCTCAAAGACGCGCCGCAGCCGAAAGATGCCGTCAAACAGCCCGAAGACTTGAGCAGCTACGTGGACTTCCTGCATCCCTGGGGCGGCAGGCTGACCAACGCGCTCATTCTGATGGTTATGTTCTTCGGCCTCTTGGGCGCAACTTTAATCGCGTTGCGTTCGCAGGACATCGGATGAAAGAAAGGCAAAAGGAAAAAGGTAAAAGTAAAAAGTTTGGACACGCTTTCAGCGTGATTCAAAAATTGAATATTCAAAGCCGTGAGGCTTTGTCTGACCTTTTGCCTTTTACCTTTTTCCTTTTGCCTTAGGAGGTAATCATGCTCGCGCCCAATACGCTCTTACAAAATCGCTACTTGATTGTCCGCCCCATCGGTCATGGCGGCATGGGAGCAGTCTATCTGGCGCGTGACCAGCGGCTCGCCCACACCGTCGCCTTGAAAGAAACTTTCTTCACCGAAGAGAGAATGCGCAAAGCTTTCGAGCGCGAAGCCAGACTTCTGGCGCACCTTCGACATCCGGCGCTGCCGAAAGTCACGGATCACTTTGACGAAGACGGCGGGCAGTTCATCGTCATGGAATTCATTTCCGGCGAAGACCTCGAAATGCTCCTGGCGCAACGGGGCGAGCCGTTTCCCGTAGAGCAAGTCCTCGCGTGGGCTGACGAACTCTTGAAAGCTCTCGCCTACCTGCACAGTCAAGACCCGCCGATCCTGCACCGCGACATCAAGCCCGCGAATCTGAAATTAACGCCGCAGGGTGAAATCATCCTTTTGGACTTCGGTCTGGCGAAGGGAACTGCCGGGCAGACCTCAAGCGTGATGACGAGCCGCAGTGTCTTCGGCTTTACGCCCAACTTCGCTCCGCTCGAACAAATTCAGGGCACAGGCACAGGCCCGCGCAGCGATCTCTATTCACTCGCCGCAACCATCTATTACCTGATGACGGAAACGATTCCGCCCGACGCCTTGACGCGGATTACGGAAGTGGCGAACGGACAGCCAGACCCGCTCCGGCCTGCACATGAAGTGAATTCGCAGATTCCGCGCGAGGTCGCCGAAGTCCTGATGAAGACGATGGCGCACAACCGCGACCATCGCCCCGCGAGCGCAGCCGAGATGCGCGCTCTGCTGCGCGCAGCAAGTCCCGCTCTCAACTCAATAAGCGTGGGCGCGGCACAGGCAGGCGTTAATGAAGCGCAGAAGGTTGACCGTAGTGAGGCGAATACCATCCTGCCCTCCACCGTCATCGAAGCTGCGCCGACCGAAGGGATTCCGGCAGCAGTCGAAACTGCTGCTGCACCGACAACTCTCTCGCTTGCGACCCAAGAGCCCGCTTCTAAATTGGAGACTGCCCCGGTTGAAGATGCGGCGCTCCCGGCTGATGCGGAAAAAAGAGTGCGCCGCCTGCCGTGGGCTATCGCTGGCGTTGCTGCCCTGCTCCTTGTCGCCGTCACATTCGGGCTGGTCTCAAATTTTAGTTCGGATAAAGCTGTGGGTGCGGATAAGTCTGCTCAAACCGCGACGAAAGATGCCGGTTCAACCGCCGCGCCGACCATCCCCATCTCGGAACAAATGATAGCCGCGCCAGATAATTCCGAGATCGTGACGACGCTCAATGCCAGCGGCGTGAAAACGGAAACGCGCACTTTCAAGAGTCACGCACGCATCTCGAAAGTCGTCGTGACGACCAGTGATGGAAAACAGACGGCAAGCATTTTCCTCATCAACGGCGACGAGCGAGCGCTGCCGGAAAACGCAATCCCGACTGCGCTCGAAGCCACCGGAGACGAGTTGGCGTCGGCAGCCGGACTGATTGAAGAGAAGGGAACGCCTGCACAGGGCGCGAAGGTCGCCAGCCGGAAAACAGTTCCGCCCGTGAAAGCTTCGAGCCAGAAAACCGTCCCGAACTTGAAAGTCGATCATCAGAATGATCCGGCTCAAAACCAGACCGTAATGCCGAGTCCGACCAGCAAGCAGGGGTCTCAGTCAAGGGCTGCTGGCATTGAGAATAGGATTCCATTGAATCAAACCTCTGAGGGTGCGAAAAAGTCCGTTACGAAGCCCTAGTGAGGCGCTGCCCTCGCAGGAATGGCTGCTTGACCATTGGGCGCAGGTCACGCTATTAACTTAGAAAGAATATTTCAAGCATCGGAGCGTCATCAGGCGCTCTGTTTTTTGGGAGAAGCTGCTTTGAAGAATTGTCGGAAACTCTGGCTGCGAGGTGTGCTTGTTTCATTTTCTATCCTTGCCGCAGGAATCATCGGTGGCAGGGTGACGCAGGCAGACATCTTTCATCTGCCACCGGCGCAGGAATCTTTCCCCGCGCCCCCTGCCGACCGCACGCTCATCTACTTCGCAGGTGAAGCGGGAGCGCTTGTGCCGCTTATCTTTGAGACGGGCACAACGCCCTTGACGATTGATGCGGTGGCGAAAGGCGACAAGCGAAGCTATGTTGAGTTGAAAGGCGAGAGAGGCGCGACCGTCATCACGAACATTGAGCCGCGCTTCTACGTTTTCCTGGCCGATGATGGGCACGCCAAGCCGCCGTTTATTGTGCGCCTGACGGAAAAACGTGGCGCGCGTCGCGTCAGCGCGATGGCTCAAAAGGGTTACAAAGGCTTTGCCATTGACTCGGAAGAAATCGTCAAGCCACATTACAGAGTGCTGGGACACGAAAACGGAATGCTCTTCATGGAAATTCGCACGCGCGAGCCGCTGATGCTCGGCGAATACGCCATCATCGGCACAGACCTCAAGCAGATCGCAACCTTTCGCGTCGCTGCGGCGTCGAATGCCGTAAGATAACAAACGAAGGAATAATAATTTTATGAAATTCTCTACACAGCACGACGCGCGCACGGGCAATTTCTGGACGCCGCTGCGCGCCGCGCTCACGCTCGCGTCGCTTGCTCTGCTGGCTACCTTCGGCGTCTCAGGTTGCAATAGCCAGCCTGGGAACACGAACGGCACGCCGAAAGCCACTGTTACCGTCAGCGGCCCAAATGCAGGCCCGCGTACCGATGCGTCGAAGAGCAATAATCCACCTCCGATGCCGGTGACGCTGCCCGCGAGTGCGCTTGAGACGGAGCTGAAAACTATTGACGGCAAGGCGTTCAAGCTCTCAGACCTGAACGGCAAAGTGCTGGTGATAGATTTGTGGGCTACTTGGTGCGGGCCGTGTCGCTCGTCAACCCCGGAACTCGTCAATCTCCAAAAAGAGTTCGGGGAGCGCGGCCTTGAGGTCATCGGACTGGATATTGATCCTGACAGCGATTCGCCGGAGGATGTCAAAGCCTTCGCCAACGAGTTCAAGGTCAACTACAAGCTCGCTTTCGCTAACAGTGAACTGGCGAGGTCTATCATGCGCGGCAACAACATCCCACAGAGCATCGTCATCGGGCGCGACGGTAAAATCCTTGAGCACTTCATCGGCTTTCATCCTGTCAGAACGCCGGAGAAACTGCGGGCGGCCATTGAGAAAGCGATACAATAAAGAAGGCAAAAGGAAAAAGGTAAAAGTAAAAAGGAAGGCGGAAAACCACTTTTAATTAATGTGGCTTCCGCCTACACTTTTACCTTTTACCTTTTACCTTTTACCTTTTTACTTTTCTCTCGCTTCGTCCATCTCGCGCTGGCCTTCGTCTTTTAGAGCGCGTGCCTCTTTTTCGAGTTCCTTATCTTGCAGACCCTGAGCGACGCGCTCCTTGGCTTTCCCTTCGATCTGCTTCATTTCGGCTTCGACCCGCTCTTCGACCAGATCCATCGGCGCTGGTTCATCCACCTCGTCCTGCGTGACGATTTTATCCTTGTCAATTTCCACTTGGCTCAAACCTCCCGGTCAATTGATGATTGCTCGCTTGTTCAAAGCAATCGTCTCACTATTAACCGTGAGAGGTCAAATTGCGATTCACCGTGATAATGGCCATATCAAACTATAGTTGATGACATTTTCCTTCCGTTTATATTTTTCATTATCAGTGGTAAAGTGAGGACGAGCGCAAAGCAAAAGCGTAGCTGCACAATTGAAGCGCCGACATCGCTTCGTGCGAGATGGTCTCGGCGATCTCCCTGAAAACATCCGAAAACTTTTTATGCCGCGAGAGATTACACATCACGGGCAGATTCTCGAAGCCATCCGTAGCGTAGACAGCATTTCTGAACTGGTCGAGAGAGAAAACGGCCATTTCAAGTATGAGCTTGATCTGGAAGTGATCGTCTACGGGCGCAACTACACGGGCAAGAAGGTCGGCCCATACGCGCGGCTGCTCATCTATGAAACCGGCGAGGATGTGGTTCGTCAGGGCGACTGGGGAGGCAACACGCTCTACACGCTGGTTGATGGCAGCCTCGACGTGCTGGTCACGGACGATCACGGGACGATCAAGAAAGTTGCGGAGTTGCAACCGGGGATGACCTTTGGCGAGCGTTCGGTGCTCGCCGGGCAGCCGCGCAATGCCACCATCACCGTCCCGCCGGATGAGGAAGCGCGCGTCATCGAAATCCAACGACCGGCGCTGCGCCTCTTGAGAAAG
>JAVHVE010000060.1:0-214221 GCA_032160705.1 Acidobacteriota bacterium
ATCAACCTCTCCCATAGATTCAATCGTCGCTGACGCGACGCACATCATAAATCGCCGGCTGTGTTCCCGGCCTTGAAAGGCCGGGCTAAACTCACTTTGCCGCTACGCGGCACGATAATGAAGTCCAAGCCGCCGCTCCTTTAAGACCGAGCCTTCATCGGAATCAGCGTGTCAAGCGAATGATAGATTTGCAGGTACATCTGTGTCTCGCGCGGAATCAGTGTACGCCAGCCTGCGCCGCCGCGACGAATATAGAGCGACAGCTTCGCCGGGTTGGAATTGTATCCGGCGGCCATTAACTCCGGCCACGTGGCGATTCCCGTTCGCACCGCGTCGGAGACATCCGAACTGGCGGCGAGCAGTTTCCAGGTGTCGAGCACGTACAGCAGCATGGCCTCCAGGGCGTTGCCGTGATTACGCATTCCGTAAACAAAATCAGGGTTGAGACCGATGCCCGGATGCATGCGCCGGATCATCTGGTAGGTCGAAGGAATCATCTGCACCATGCCGCCCGCTCCGGCAACGCTCACCGAATGGCGATACGTGTTCAGTTCATTCAAGGCATAGAGCGCGAAAATCTCTTCAAAGAGCGCCTGCCGATTTTCATTGCGAAAGCGCGTGTGATCTGCGTGCTCGACGGTACACAGGCGCTCGGCAATGTCTATCAGATGCGGCGGAACGAGGACGCCTTTATCTTTCAAACGCTTTGCCGCCAGGTCAATCATCGTGTGGATATAATTTTGCCCTGTCTTGACGACCTCCGGCGACAGGAGCGCCGGGTGCGCCGACACGTAATAAGCAACCTCCAGCAGACTGCCGCCGCGCTCAATCGGATACTCAACGATGAGCGGCACAAACGAGCGTCCCGCGCCGTCAAAGACAGTGACGGCTGTGTTAACTCCGTTCGCCCGCACAATGCGCACCTGCACGTTCGCGCCGAGCGAAGTTGTGAGCGATAGCTCCGAGCCTTTTTTCAAAAAAGTTTCCTTCGGGATGGTCAACAGGTGAATCTGGTTGCTCTTATCATCGAGCGCCGCGAGCGTCACCGTGTAGAGCGAAGGGCTGGTCATCGCGGTCAGTTGTGGGCGCGACTTGAGCAGGCGCGTTGCTTCCTCCGTGCGCGCTCGGATTTTGTTCATCGAGAGCGGGTGCGGTGATTGGGTCGCGCCCGCAGCGGCTGACACTTGCGAAGCTGTCACCTGCGAAGTGGCCTGAGCAGGCCATGACACGACGCCCGGGTTTGGCGTGGGTGTCGCGACAGGCTGAGCGGGACGTGTTGTCACAGTTCGCGGACGTGTCGCGCCTTGTGTGGACTCGTTGGATTGCGACCGCGCGGGCGAAAACTCGAAGACAAGGCCCACGGCAAGCAGGACGAGGGAAAACTTCGCGCGTTTATTCATAACTCTAGGGTCTCCTGGGGTCAGCTTGCCACCATCGGCAAGGCACTAAGATTCGCGCGAGCGCCTTTCGGTTGTCAACACTTTTCTCCCGGTCGTCTGCTACTTTTGCGCCGGGGCGACCGTTCTTTTGTTGATTCTCAGATTGGCTTGAAGGAAATCAACCAGCTCCTGAAGGTAGTTGGGGGCGATGCGCCCGAACTTCCAGTAGTAAATCTCCAAGTTGCCTTTGCCACCGGCCAGTCTTTGCAGACGCTGTCCCTGATCCAGCCCGTGCCCGCCTTCCGGGATGACGACGATGCGGAAATTGCGGTTGCTCGCTTCAGTCAATAACCGCCGCAACTCCGGCACGTTCTCTGCGGGCGGCACGACGCGGTCGCTCCCGCCATAAAAGGCCAGAAACGGCACACGGATGCGCTTGAGGTCTGCGCGCGGGTCATAATTGAAACGACGCACCCAGAGATTCTTAATCTCTGCGGGCGAAGGGGCAACGTCCGTCGTGTCCAGAAACTCCTGCGCCCATCCGGTCTTCTCTCCCTGGGCGATCAGTTGACGCATCTCTGCAAATTGGGCTGCCGGGTCGCCCTCGGCAAACATCAACTCGATATAGCGCATCAATGGCTTCTGGTCTTCGGCGCTCAGTTTCAACTCTCGACTGATGTAACGCGCATTATCAAGTTGCTGCTCGCGCACGCTGGTGGCGGGGCCGACCGTCGTCACGATAAACGCCAGCGGCACTTTCGAGCGCGCGGCGACGCGCGGCACAATCCAGCCACCCGCACTGTTACTAATCGCCCCGATCTGTGTGCGGTCAATCTCCGGTCTCTTGCTCAGAAAATCTATGGCCGCCAGGACATCTCTTGTCTCATCTTCAATGGTCGCGCTCTCGCAATTCCCCTTCGATGCGCCCACGCCGCGCTTATCGAACGCCAGACCCGCCACACCGTATCGCGCCAGCACAATAGCTCTCCTCAAATATCTCCCCTGGCAACCCCGGCCATGAACCTGCAAGGCCACAGGGTGCGGCCCAGCGCCTTCAGGCAACACGAGCGTACCGGAAAGAACCACATCGCCGCTGCGAAACGTGACTTCCTCCGTAGTGATTCGTGGCATCGGCGGGCGCAAACTACGCTTCAGGTGCAGGCCGAGCCGCGGCGTGTTTCCAGCGACCTCTCCCGTCATTTCAAGAAAAACAGGGTCGAGCGCAACAGTTGCCGCGCCGTAGATGGTGTCAAACTTCAGACGCCCGTTCGCATCCCGCTCAATGGTGCTCACGGTCGGCGGGGCTGTGGGGCGATCCGGCACTTCCATCTCGATTCTGAGCTTATCGCCCTCGCGCCTTATCTCGGCATTCACAATCTGCACCGCGCCGTCTCTGACAAAGGCTCCTGACCAGAAGCCTTCCATCTGTTCCTCACCAACGGTCTGCGCCATGAAACCGAGTGGCCAGAGGAGCAACGTCAGGAAGAGACCTGTCTTTAGAATCTTCAGTGGAGTTCTGCGATGAATCATCATTAATCTGCCGTCCCTCGTAATCAGATAGTCAAATTCTTTTATGACAGAAGGCTGTGGTGAACACAATGAATAATCCGGGCAGTTAGTAAGCACAAGCGGCGAAAGTCAGCCGGAGAGATAAGGCTTTTCTCATGCCCTTGCAATTTGTTTGACATGCCTCCGTATTTGGTATATTTTCCTGCAACTCCAGTAATCTAACAGACTGGCCTCGACGAGCCTGCCCGTGTGTTCCGACCTCGTCCCTGACCAGTTTTACCATCAATCAAATGCACTGTGTATAACCCGCAGTGTCTTTCTTGCAGACCAAAGGAGCATTGACCGATGAAAAGAACCTACCTCTCTTTTCTGCTGATAGGCTTAGCTATCGCCTTCGCCACAATTAATTTCAAAGGTACTCATGTCTCGGCTCAATCAGGTGAGACGAAACGCTGGGTAGTGCTATTCCACACGCAAAGTTCTCTACCTTCCAATGTCGCAGCGCGCGTCGCCAATGCCGGTGGCACACTAACGGCGGAGTTGCCCGAAGTGGGTGCGGTGGCAGCGACCTCCAGCAATCCCAACTTCGCGTCGGATATGGCTGAAGATAGCAGCGTTTCCGACGTGGCCGAAGATATCGAAGTGCAGATGATCCCCAGCCCGGATCAAATGCGCGCTCAAGTCGCGAACGAAAGCGCCGTAGAACCTCCGGGTGGTGATGCTCAGACGGGTCCCGATCCTTTTTACAACCCTTACCAATGGGATAAGAAACGCATAAGAGCATCCAACCAGGGATCATACGCGGTGCAGCAGGGTCGCCCGGAAGTAGTCGTTGCTGTCCTTGATACCGGCGCGCAGATTCTCCCCAACCCGCATCCTGACCTCCAGGCGAATCTGGATACAGCGCGCAGTCGCTCGTTTATCCCCGTGACGGCAAACCCCAACGGCGACCCTAATCCTGCGGCGTGGGACGACAGGAACGGGCACGGCTCGCACTGCATGAGCAATGTTGGCGCGCCAATCAACGGCATCGGCATGGTCGGCGTCGCGCCCAGAGTGAGGCTGGTGGCCTTGAAGGTGTTGGGCGATAATGGCAGTGGCAGCTTCGTCGCGCTTGCGCAAGCTTTGATCTACGCAGGCAACAATAAGTTTGACGTTGCCTCGATGAGTCTCGGCGGCTACTTGCAGCGCTCCAATCAAAACTCGCACATCCTCATCAAGTTCGTTCAGCGAGCGGTCAACTACGCACGCGAAAATGGAGTCACGCCTGTGGCCGCGCTGAGCAATGAGGGTCTCAATATCAGCGATGGCAATGTCTTCCGTGACGTCATTGTAGTACCCGCCGAAATAGATGGCGTGATCGGTGTCTCGGCGACTGACTACGCGAATCAAAAGGCCGGTTACAGCAACTACGGCGTGGGCAAAACCGACATCAGCGCGCCTGGCGGCGACCTCAACGGCCCACCGCCTCATTTCGGCCTCATAATCGGCGCATGGGCTAATGATAGTATCGTGTTGCCGGCAAATTACGTCCTAGCCGCCGGCACCTCGATGGCCTGTCCTAACGCTGCGGGCGTCTGCGCATTAATCATCTCGCAGTATGGCGACTTCACGACAAACGGCAACGGACGCAAGGCGCACATGTCTCCGCAACGGGTGGAAGCCTATCTGCAACAGACGGCTAATAACCAACCGTGCCCGGACACTTACGCGGTGCCCACCCAGAGGTGTCAGGGTGACGCCGGTTACAACAACTTCTACGGGAAAGGTATAGTTGACGCGCTCAAGGCCGTCACCAGGTAAATAACGGTTCGCGTGCGGGCGGGGAGGATACACGTTTGGGGCGGGCTTATCGGCCTAACTCTCGCAGTTCTTCCACCAAACGTCCGCTGTAAGTACAGCCCCTGCTATTCTGGAATAGCGGGGGCTGTTTTTATTCTCAGGCGATGGACTCCCTTGCTCAGCTCTGATGAGCTGCAAGGCGCGGCGTGGTCTTCAAAGGAGCAATTCTTCATTCGGATTTTCGCTCGCGGTAGATCGGCTCGAATGCGCGAGTGGTATGCTCTGTAATGCTCGGCACGGGTTCTGGAAGCGCACGCGCCTGTGCCGCGTCAAGCTCTTTCGTCGTTTGCCCCTTCAGTTGCCCACTGTCTTTTGCCTTTTTCTCACTGCTCCGGCGACGACTCAATAACAGCCAGATGAGCACGCCTTCGATGGCGAACATCAGCAGGAAGCAAACGAGCGAGAAAGCGACAATCAGGCTCTTGCTGAAGTCGAGCAAATCTTTCATCACCGCCATCAGACCGATGGTCGTTCCGAGGCCGACGACGAAGACCGAGACTATCGCCCACACCAGAGACTCAGGAAACAACTCTGCCGCTTTGCTGGCGACATCGTCTTTTGCCCCACCCAACCTTGCCCCGCAGTGATTACAGTAGCTCAGTCCCCGCGCTATTACACCACCACAAGATGAACAATACATCCGCTGTTACCTCCTTGAACGTCTTACGATGATGAATGATGGTAAGTTCACCGATGCGAGCCTCAAGCATTCAACGTGATGGAACAGGATAATGATGAAAGAGATGCTATTGAGGCGTCGGGTTGGATGAGTTTTTAGGCATCGCCTTTGGAATTAGAGATAGATTGATTTTCTTTGGTAATCCTTATCAGAAAACGTAGCGCCTCATTTACCGCCTCTGCATCTGGAAATACTTCCGCTACATCTGGCTCTAAGCGAATCACTCTGCCGAAACTTTTCCGTCCCTGGCCTAGCTTCCTCACGCGCAGATTTCGCAAATCATATTCCGGGCGAAGCTCATCGTTCATTGATAAAAGAGAAGCTATTGAGCGGTCGGGTTGAATGAATCGTTATGCGGCGCGTACTTCCACATACTCAATGCTCGAAGAAGGCTCGGGAATGGGCTGGCCATCTTCCTGCAAACCTTCGATGTGGAATTCAATCGCCTCTTCGATAAGCTTCAATACTTCCTCTCTGGTTTCACCCACGGCAACACAGCCCGGCAGATCCGGCACATATGCTCCAAAACTATTCTCACCTTCTTCGATAATCACGGCGTAACGCATGTTCTTTATACCTCGCGCTTATTTTAAGCTTGCTTGCTTCAAGATGCTGTTGAGTGTTCCCGGAGGCACATCAATGCTCGGTTTGCCTGAAACTGTAACTGTTCCCGGCTTCGTAGGATGCTTCATCTGACGATAGCTTCCCTTCGTCCGTGCCAAATACCAGCCATCCTCTTCGAGCAATTTAATTACCTCCTTAACCTTCATGTGAGAATAATATGTTGAATTCTACCCCAGAGGAAACCGCATAATTGATATTGCAGCGGATAAAGCTGCCTAACGTTGCTAGTCGCGGCAATTATACCGCACCCGCGCAGCACAAGTTCCCCTTAAACCTGGAGCCCGTAACTGTGAGATGAGCGCGCGGCAGTGTTAAAATACTCCGGCAATGAATCAAGCAATACATCTGACCGGATTAACTCAGGCGGAGTTGACTGCCCTGGTGGAAGAGATGGACGAGCCAGCCTATCGCGGGCGGCAAATTTTCGCCTCACTTCATCACCGGCGGCTGCGCTCCTTTGATGAAATGACGGATTTGCCGAAAGATTTTCGCGGCAAACTGAATGAGAGCGCGGTAGCTTCGACGTTGAAAGTAGAATCACGTTATCTCTCGGAAGATGGCACGCGCCGCTACCTGATGAAGACCCACGACAATCTTCCGGTCGAGACCGTCTTCATCCCAGAAGAGCGGCGCGACACGATTTGCTTCTCGTCGCAATCCGGCTGCCCGCTTCAGTGCAGTTTTTGTTTGACGGCGAAGCTCGGACTCCTCAGAACTCTGACGGCGGGCGAGATTGTCGAGCAGATTATCATCGCGCTCAACGACGCTTACGGCGTCGGCCAGCGACCTCCGCGCGGGACGAATCTGGTGGCGATGGGAGCGGGCGAGCCGTTTCTGGCCTTCGAGCCGTTGATGAAAGCTCTCAGGATAATGTCCGACCCGCGAGGGTTGCACATCGTGCCGAATCGCGTGACGGTTTCGACCGCAGGGATTGTTCCGCGCATCCGCGAGCTTGCCATCACGCCTGACCGCCCGCACCTCGCGATCTCTCTGGCCGCGCCGACCGACGAACTCCGCGACGTGCTGATGCCGATCAACAAGAAATGGCCGCTCAATGAATTGCTCTTGGCCTGTAAAGAGTTTGAGCGCTCTCTGAAGCCGGGGGAGCGTTTCACTTTCGAGTACGTGCTGCTCGACGGCGTGAACGACACGGACGAGCACGCACGGCAATTGGCGAATCTGCTCAATCGTCACGAGCTGCGCGCCAAAGTTAATTTGATTCCGCACAACCCGGCTGACCCGCTGCCCTATCGCCCATCCCCGCCGGAACGTGTGGAGAGCTTCAAAGCTCTTCTGGAATCGAAAGGCGTTCACGCCTTTGTGCGGCGTCCGCGCGGGCGCGACATTTACGCCGCCTGCGGTCAACTGGCGGCGCGCGGCGCAGCCAACCCCATTCAGACGAAGCTTCATCAATTGGCTTGATGATAATTAAATTACGATTCAGGGAAAATTCAGCTCAAGATGAAAAACAGAAAATATAGTGGAGGCGCGACGCTGCTGCTTCTCGCCAGTCTCCTGCTCGCTCTTCCAGTCAACTTCCGCGCTGGGACACTAACGCCCGCCGCCCAATCGAGCAATATCAACGTCAACGGCTTTTTCTCGGCGGACAAGGCCCCACGCGGGCGCACCATTCAGGCGGCTGTCGTCATCGAAATTCCTTCGGGCTTGCACATCAACAGCAATCGCCCGCTCGCCAAGTTCCTGATCCCGACATCGCTCAAGATCGAAGCCCCCGGCGGAATCAAGATTAGCCCCGTCAGCTACCCGCGCGCAGTGAATCGCACCTTCAGCTTCTCTCCCGACCAGTTGTCGGTTTACGAAGGCCGCGCCGTGTTGCGCTTTAACGTCACCATTCCGGCAAACTTCTCTCCGGGTGTGACCGAATTGCGCGCGCGCCTGAAATTTCAAAGCTGTAACAATGAAGTCTGCTTTCCGCCGGCCTCGCGCGAGATCAAATTACCGATTGCTGTGGTTGATGCGAGCGAATCAGTTAAAAGAATCAACGGAAGAATTTTCGGCGGGGGACGAAGAGGGTGAAAGCAGTTGGCAGTAGGCAGTGGGCAGTTGGCAGTTAAAGACAAATGCTCAATACTATTCGCCGCTTGTTCTTACTGCCAACTGCCCACTAATTCTTTCCGATCACCGACATCAGGCGACCCACGCGGCCATGCGTGCGTTTTTCGCGGCGGTAGGAAAAGAAAAGGTCTGTGCAGCACATGGTGCAAAGCGGTGCGGTGTAGATTTGCTCAAGGTGAACGCCCGCTGCGATGAGTTGTTCGCGGTTCGCTCTTTGAAGATCAACGAGCGCGTGCCCGTCGCGCGTCCGTGTGAAGAGATTGTCTGCATCGGAAAACTTCTCGCGGAAAGCTTCAATGACATCCGTGCCGACTTCATAGCAGCAGGCGTTTGCCGCAGGGCCGATGGCCGCTGAAACGTCCCCGGCCTGCGTTCCGTACTCCGCAGCCATCCGCTCAAGCGTGCGGGCGACAATGGAGGCGAGCGTGCCGCGCCATCCGGCATGAACGGCGGCGCATGCGCCCGTGCTCGCATCTGCCAGCAGCAACGGCACACAGTCGGCGGTCTTGACGCCCAGCAGGATGCGCGGCGTCCGGGTCGTGAGCGCATCGCAATAGACGGTTTCGCCGAGCGCCTTTTCGGGCTGGCGTGTATCTTCTATCTGATTAACAACGCGCACATCCGCGCTATGCTTTTGCCAGCAGGAGGCGAGCGTCCATTCACCATCGAAGAGGTTGAGGAAGCGGCGGCGATTCTCGTAAATGTTCTCAGACGTGTCGTCGTCAAAGCCCGCGAGGTTCAAAGCGTCCTGTGGCATGGGACTGACGCCGCCCAGCCGGGTCGAAAAAGCGTTAGTGAACCCTGAGTGTTCGAGCGGCGCGCAAGAGAGCGCCAGCGTGTTATCTTGAGAGCGCCAGTAAAATCCGGCGCGTGTAATTTCTGCTTCGTCAGTGATTATTTCCATCGGCATAGACTTCATTGAAGTTCATCGCGTGCGCGAAGTGATGTTGCGCACGCCGCGCTTCGTCGAGCGCGTTTATACTTTGAACGAGCGCGCTTACTGCGACAGTCGCGGAGCGGTCGCCGCGCAGCATTACGCCGCGCGCTTTGCGGCCAAAGAAGCCGCGCTCAAAGCCCTGCAAACAGGCTGGACAGGCGGCATTGCCTGGCAGGACATTGAAGTCGCTTCGCGCGATTCCGGCGCGCCCATCCTGATTTTTCATGGTCGCGTGCGCGAACTCTACGAAGAGTCCGGCGCGCGCGCCGCGCATCTCTCCATCTCACACACGACCGAGCACGCCATCGCGCAGGTCATCCTCGAAAGATAGGCTGATTATCATTGCAAGCAAGAGGGCGAACGATTGAGAGATGAATCGTTCGCCCTTTTTACATTACGCAAACACGTATGCTCTTGCAAGCTTCGCGCGCCGCGTGAATTTGAAAAGAAGCTGTAAAAGAAAGAGGGACGGACGAAGCGATCCACGAAGCCACACGAAACCGCACGAAATATTCTGACTTCTTCGTGCGGTTTCGTGTGGCTTCGTGGATCGCTTCGCTCTTTGATTTTAAGGCTACGCTGTTATGGTCTGCTTCTTGAAGTCGAGACCCGCATCTCGTTGACGAGCCGTTGCTCGCCGCGCGTATCTCGCTCGACTCGTGTTGTCCGCCAAGACGCTGGAGCTTCCAATCGCTCGGCAGAAGCGATGGGGCGCGGCAAAGGTTGCAGATGCCTGCCCGTCGAAGAGGTTCTGGTTATTCCAGACAAGCGGTCGGATTCCATGTTCGTCGCCGGTTCGTAATCATAACCCTCGTCGGACGAAGCCGTCATCTCGAACGTTTCACTATGCGCGGTGCATTCCAGATTCGGCGCAAGCGAGAGTGTGAGCGCAACGCGCTCGTGCTGCGGGCATGAAGCGGTGGCGAGCAAACCCGTCTCCGGGTCTATCTCGACAAAGGTGATCCCGGCAGGGCGCGCAAACGCTTCGCCCCCCAGATCAGGTCTTAGCTCGACTGCGTTGCGGACGAATTCAGTCCAGGCGGGCAACGCTGCTTCCGCGCCGGTCAGTCCGAGTTGCTTGTTATCATCAAACCCAATCCAGACCGCGACGACCAGATTCGGCGTGTAGCCGACGAACCACCCATCGTGTGACGTGCCCGTCTTGCCCGCTATCGCAGTTCTTTTGACCGCGCCGCGCGCCGCGCGAGCCGTGCCGTGGTCTATCACATCGGAGAGCATATCCGTAATCATATATGCGTTCGTCGGCCTGATGACCTGTCGCGTGTGCGGAGTCTCGTTGATGATGTCCGTGCCTGATGAATCCGTGACGCGCGCCAGGACATTCGGCTCTACCCGCACGCCGTTATTGGCGAAGACGGTGTACGCGGCGGCCAGCGCCAGCGGCGTCGCTTCGGTTGTGCCCAGGGCAATCGCCGGATAAGCCTCTGCTTTCGGCAGACCAAAATTTTCGGCTGTGCGCTCGACGCGCTTGAGCCCGGTGCGCATCGCCACGTCAACCGTCACGACGTTGAGCGAGCGCACCAGCGCGGAGCGCATCGTCACGTCGCGCATCGAAAAGCCGCCGCCGTAATTCACCGGGCGATATTTTGCGTTTCCGGCGTAGATGAACTCCTGCGGTGCGTCCGCGTACATCGTCATCGGCGAGAGCCCGCTCTCCAACGCTGCCGAATAGACGATGGGCTTGAAAGTAGAGCCCGGCTGGCGGCGCGCGTCCGTCACGCGGTTTAGCTGTGACTCGGCGTAGTTGCGCCCACCGACCATCGCCAGCACCTCTCCGGTCTTCGGATCAATGGCGACGAGCGCAGCCTGCGGTTTCACATCGCGCTTCTTATAAACTTTGTCGAGACGTTCGAGTTGTCGCCTGACGGCTGTCTCGGCGAGTTGCTGCAAATCCAGATCAATCGTCGTGTAGATGCGAAGACCTCGCTCGTCGCCTTTCTCTTCTTCGCCGAGGCGGGATTCCACGGTGCGGTTGACGTAATCAATAAAGTACGGTGCGGTTGACTGGTCGCGGTTCACAGGAGCGACCGCGATTTGTTCCTGAGCCGCCGCACGAGCTTCGTCAAGCGTGATGAAACGGTCGCGCGCCATCGCGCCGAGCACAGTGTTGCGGCGGGTGGCGGATGCTTCAGGGTGACGATCAGGAGCGTAGCGGTTGGGGCTTTGAATCATCCCCGCAATCGTCGCGCTCTCACTGAGCGAGAGGTCTTTCAGCTCTTTGCCGAAAAAGATGCGCGCCGCCTGCTCGACACCGCGCACGCTGATGCTGCCGCGCTGACCCAGGTAAATCTCGTTGCAGTAGAGCGCGAAGATGTCTTCTTTCGAGAGACGGCGTTCGAGCGCGAACGCTGTCATCGCTTCGGCGTACTTGCGACGCAGGGTGCGCTCCGGCGTCAGGAAAGTATTCTTGACAAGCTGCTGCGTGATGGTCGAGCCGCCCTGCGACGTTTCATCGTCCGCCGCATTTCTGAGGAGCGCGCGCCCCACGCCCCAGATGTCCACGCCGCTATGCTCGAAGAAGCGACGATCTTCAATCGAGAGAATGGCGTGCACCAGCACGGGTGGAATGTCGCGAAAGGCAAGCTGCGGATGCTTGCCGGTCTTCATCGCGGCATCCGTCGTCAGGATTTCCGGCTCAAGCGTGTAAGACTCCAGCGTCACGCCCATGTCGCCGGACAAATCCGAGATACGATCCTTTTTATCAAACTCGACGCGCACAACCTCCGGCGTCGCGGTACTCGCGTGTCGCGGGCGAATCTCAATCGCGTTGCCTTCAGTCGTAAAACTTCCGCTCCACACATCGCTCGCGCCCGTTTCGATATAACCGGCGCGGCGCAGCAATTCTACGAGGCTGTTGCGTGAAACCGTCTGTCCGGCGCGCAGAGTTCGCGGCGCAGCGTAAATCCCCGCGCGGCTCGTCAGGTAACCGCTCTGCAAACGAGCATCAACTATGCCAGCGTAATAATTGTAAGAACGGATAAAGAGAGAGACGCCGATGATGACGAGCAGAAGGATGGAGGCAAGGACGGAGCGAATGATGATGCGGCGCTTGTGTGAGGTTTCAAGGCGATTGACCTTGTACCTCACCACCCGGATGCGTTTGACGCGCGGGCGGCGTTTCTCTTCGACGGATGTTACTTCGATAGCCATGCCTGCTTTCGGCGGATGGGCCGCCCTCACTTCTCTTGAAGTTGCGACTGCCGCCCGCGCGTCAAAACGATTCCGCTGATGTCTTCTCTATAAACGCCCAATCGCGACAGAATTCTTGCGCGTCCGTTACCTGGCATCTGTGGCGATGAGCGTTTGCGGTTGAGCACCCGCGTTGCCTGCCCCGTTCGTTTCCGCGCTCGCCCATTGCGAGACGGCTGCGGTTGAGAGTGCGAGCGTAATCAAAATCATGATGATGGCGGCCAACTGCGCGAGGCTGTTTGCTAACTCTTTCATCTTTCCCCTCCCCCGAAATCGCTCTTGTTGGCAATTGTTTGAGCAATGTTTATGCCAGTGTGGAATGAGGGAGAAAGGAGAGGCGCAAGAGAGGCAAATCACGCGAATTGCCAGCGATTTAAGCTATCCGAGCAAGCTCAGGGCGAGCGAGCCGCAGATGGAGGCAATCCCGTAAGTGCCCGCATTCGGTACGGACTTTCGAGGTTTGACGGTCTGATATGTGTTTTGAAAGGCTACGGGCTTTGCACAAGAAGTCCCTTTTCGCGCCATTGTGTCAGGTTTCGCCTTCAGGTCTCGCGTACTGTAGGTGGATACCAAAAAAACTCGAAAGCCCGCCCAGACGAAGAGGAGAATTGATATGAGCCGCCCTCGCAGCACGAACGCAATCAACGCCGTCCGTAAGCATCAGACCAGGCCGCGAGCCGCGAGCCAACTTTGGCTCGGCGCAATTACTCTGGGTGTCTTCGTTTTCTTTTGTCTCTTCATTAGCCGCAGCGCGCCTCACGCGCCATCGCCCATCGTAGCAGGGTCGTCGCAAAGCGAGCCGCCCGCGGCCACACAGACGCGCGCGGCTTATGGACAGCTCCCGCTAAGTTTTGAGGCTAATCACGGCCAGGCGAATAAGTCGGTCAACTTTCTGGCTCGCGGCGCGGGCTACACACTCGCGCTCTCTCCGACGGAAGCCGCCTTTGCCCTGACTCGCCGGTCTGATGAAAGGTCGCAAAGCGGCGAGCCATCATTGAGCCACAGTGATAATAGCGAGGCGGCGATACGTGCGAGGCGCGATGCCGGTACTTCCGACGCTCTCGGCTCGGAGCCGCCGACCGTGCTGCGAATGAATCTCGTCGGAGCCAACCGGGGCGCAGGCAGCGAAGGCTTGAACGAATTAGAAGGCAAGGTCAACTATCTGATCGGCAACGATAGATCGCAGTGGCGCACGAACATTTCGACCTTTGCTCGCGTGCGCTACACGGAAGTCTATCCGGGCATAGACTTGGTGTATTACGGCAACCAGAAGCAGTTGGAGTACGACTTCGTGGTCTCGCCCGGAAGGGACGCGCGCGAGATTGCGCTTGAGTTTGCGGGCGCAGAGAAGGTGGAAGTAGAAGCAGCGACGGGCGATCTGCTGCTGACGGTGCGAGAGGCCACGATCAGACAGCCGAAGCCCACAGTGTATCAGGAAGTGGCGGGCGCGAGGCGCGAGGTCGAGGGCGGCTACGTACTCGACGAAGGCGGGCGCGTCCGCTTCGCTCTCGGCGATTATGACCCGCGAATGCCGCTCGTCATTGATCCGGTGTTGGTCTACTCTACCTACCTCGGCGGCAGCGGCGACGAGCAGGCCCGCGACATCACGGTGGACTCCTCCGGCAACGCCTACATGTGCGGCCACACCAACTCGACTAACTTCCCCACGGCCAACGCATTCGACGCCACTTTTAATACCGGCAACATCGCGTCAGACCGCGACGCCTTCGTCACCAAGCTCAACGCGGCGGGCACGGCGCTCGTCTACTCCACCTACCTCGGCGGAACCGGCAACAGCATAAACTTGCCCGGCGACGACCTGTGCTACAAGCTCGCGGTGGACTCTGGCGGTAACGCCTACGTCACCGGGCAGACTCGTTCGACAAACTTCCCCACGGCCAACGCCTTGCAGAGTACGTACGGCGGCGGCCTGTCGGAAGGCTTCCTGACGAAGCTCAACGCGGCGGGCAACGCCCTCGTCTACTCGACCTACATCGGCGGCGACACCTTCGACGAGGCCCGCGACGTCGCGTTGGACTCCTCCGGCAACGCTTACGTCGCGGGGCGCACCACCTCCTCGAACTTCGCCACGGTCAACCCCATTCAAGCCACGTTCGCGGGAGGCGGGAGCGACGTATTCGTCATGAAGCTCAACGCGGCGGGCTCAGCCATCATCTACTCGACTTACCTCGGCGGCGGCGGCGGCACCGGCAATAATGGTTTCGACGCCGCCTTCAGTATCGCGTTAGACCCATCCAACAACGTTTACATCACCGGGCAGACCATCTCGATGAACTACCCCACGGCCAACGCCATCCAAAGCACTTTCGGCGGCGGCCTCGATGGCGACGCCTTCGTCACAAAGATTAACGCCGCGGGCAACGCCCTCGTCTACTCCACTTACCTCGGCGGCAGCGATAGCGACATCGGGGCGGACATCGCTGTGGATTCCTCCGGCAACGCCCACGTCACGGGGCAGACTCGTTCGACGAACTTCCCCACGGGCAACGCCCTCAAGGCCACGCTCAGCGGAACCGGGGACGCCTTCGTGACGAAGCTCAACGCGGCAGGCTCGGCCTTCGCCTACTCCACCTACCTCGGCGGGTCGGGCGACGACGCGGGCAACGACATCGCGTTGGACTCCTCGGGCAACACATACATTGCCGGGGGCACGGGCTCAACCGACCTTCCGACGCTCAATCCCACACAGGGCACTTTCGGCGGCGGCGCGGGTGACGCCTTCGTGATGAGGCTCAACCCGGCGGCCACGGCGCTCCTCTTCTCCACCTACCTCGGCGGCACCGATTTTGACAGGGGGAACGCCATCGCATTGGACTCGGCTGCCAACATTTACGTCGCGGGGCTTACCCGCTCGACCAACTTCCCGACGCTCAACCCGGCACAGGCCGCGAACGGCGGGGGCGACGACGCCTTCGTGACGAAGATTACCGACACGCCAACGCCGACGACCGTACAGTTCAATTCCTCGACCACCACCAACGTCCAGGAAGATTGCACCAGCATCCCGTTGACCATTACACGATCTGGCCCGACGACCGGCACAACCGTCGTGGACTACGCCACAGTTGACGGCACGGCGAAGCAAAAATCTGATTACACAATCGCTCTCGGACACTTGACCTTCGCACCCTCAGAGACCTCCAAGACCATCATCCTGCTCATCAGCGAAGACTCTCTCGTTGAAGGCAACGAGACGTTCACTGTCAGCCTGAGCAACCCGACGGGCGGCAGTTTAGGGACGCCGAGCACCGCCACCATCCAGATTACGGATGACGCGACAGAGCCAGCAACGAATGCCATTGACGACCCTGCGGTCTTCGTCTGCCAGCAGTATCATGATCTCCTGGTACGTGAGCCAGAACCGGCAGGCATGCAGTTTTACCTGAACATCCTCAGCGGATGTCAAAGCACAGACACCGAGTGCATCAAGTACACGCGCGGTGCTATCTCGGCCAATTTCTTCCGCTCACCGGAGTTCATGCAAAAAGGCTCATTTGTCATGTACCTCTACATGATTACTCTGGGACAAAGACCTGCCACAGCGGCGGGACTTGGCGATTCGACCAAGAATGATCGGCCACACTACACGGAGTTCATGGCGGATCTGCAAGCCATCTCCGACCCGAATGATGATAAAGCGATAGTCTCAGCCAGGAAGGATGCTTTGACTATCGCGTGGCTGCAACGGCCTGAGATTCAAACCATCTTCGGCGGTTTGACCAATGAGCAGTTCGTGAAGAAACTGGAGAGCACGGCTGGTGTGACTTTAGCAAATGAGAGCACACTGATTGCCAACCTCAACACCTCGACTCAGACACGCGCACAAGTGTTGCGTGCAGTCGCTGAGAGTCCAGAGGTCAAGGCTAAGTTAAACAAGCAAGCCTTTATGACGATGGAATATTTCGGGTTCTTGCGTCGTGAGCCGGAAGACTGTCACGATTCGCAGAATTGGGGCGGGTCAGACTCCAATCAATGTGGCTATATTTTCCACAACAACCGTTACAAGCAGTTGGAGGCTCTTATCACTCCAGATTTGACGGAGAACTTTATCGTTCGTGGTTTTATAGAGTCGCCCGAGTATCGGCAGAGATTCGGGCCTTGATGGCTCAGCAATCTTAGCAGTCTCCATGAAGGCAAATGATGAGTAAAGGGGTGAGAAGTCTGGGTGTTGAAAATGCGCCTGCATTCAGTGCCCACTCACCTCTTTTCCACTTTCCCACAGTTCTCAGGGTTGAATTGCATAAACTCTGTGCGGGCACAAATTCTGATTATTCAGAGCAGGTAGGAGCTTCACGTCGAGTTGGACTTTGACATTGAGTGAAGCCCAAAGCATGCGCTATCGGGCGGCAGGCTTGGCTTGATTGAAACAGAAAGCGCAGAAAAGAAATGCTGCTCCGGCAGCAAAATCAAGAACGATTGTACTGTGACTGGCGACGTTCGGGCTGAAGCTGAAAAGACCGGGTGCGAACAGGTCGCGTAATCCAATCCCAATCCATAAAACACCTACCGCAAAGTTAATCAGCATAGCCCTGCGAGTCCACATAGACGTTTTCTTATCCATCGCATCACTCCCGTCAAACTAAACCTGGCGACAGCTTACTCTCTTCTGAGTCAAAGCGCGATGAGTGACAAAAAGTAGGACAGGCATTCTCGGCCTGTTTCTACTTATCGCAGGGGCGAGACGCGGCGTTTGTCTTCCTGCGGTGGCTGCTGGCGGCGGCGACGTTGATACCATTTCGCAGGCGGCTCAATGGAGGGTTCAATCAGGTGTTTGATGCGCGCGATGGTCGGGCGCGCGGCCTGTTCGCCGAGCGCGATCAGGTCGTCAACACGTCCCATCTCATCCCAGCGAATGTGGCCGGTCTTTGGACTGATGACGACATCGGCATCATGCAGTTGATGAATCGAGGCCGTCCTCTGCACGACCATGATGGATTGGAGCAGGACGCCGATGATGGAATGCGGCGGGCCGATAAATTTCGCTCCCTCACTGTTGACATCAACTGCAATCACGATGTCTGCGCCGAGGATGCGCGCTGCCGCCGTCGGAATGTTGGCGACGAGGCCGCCGTCAACCAACTGCCGACCGTGTTCGTCTGTCACAGGCACGTACCAGCCGGGCAGAGCGCAACTGGCACGGATGGCAAAAGCCACGTCGCCTTCGGTCAGAATCACAGCCGAGCCTGACTTGAGATCGGTCGCGACCACCGCGAGCGGGATCCGCAACTCTTCAAAACGATTGATGGGCAGGCGCGCGCGCGCGAACTCCTCCATCCGCGCGTTCGATTGAATGCCGAGCCGGGAAAGCGTGACACGGCCTACGTCGCGCCAGCGCAGAGCGCGGCCTGTCTCTGCAATTTCATCAATCGTCATCCCGGCGGCGTATGCTGCGGCGACAAGCGCTCCGGCTGATGTGCCCGCGATGTAATCTATGGGAATGTGATTTTCTTCGAGGACGCGCAGCACGCCGATGTGCGCGTTGCCGCGCGCCACACCGCCCGACAGAGCAAGGCCAACGCGCGGTCTTTGATTCAGATTGGCGTCATCTTTAGACATAAGCTGAAGCTTAGATGTCTTCCGGTCGCAGGTGGGATGTCAGTTGAGGCTAATCAACTACGGTAAGCAAAAATCTACTGCACGGGCTTAGACTCAAGTTTATCAAGGCGGTCTTCTATGCCTGCTTGATCGGCGCGCAGAGTGAGCATGTCTTTACTGAGAACATCAATCTTACGCAGTGTTTGAGTTGAAAGCTGCTCTAGCGAGTTAAGACGCTCTTTTATCTCTATTATCTTAGCCAGCGCCCGTTCCCAGATTGGCTTCGTTTCGAGCGCACGCCGTTCCGCCTGGTCTTCTAATGTCTGCAATCGCGCATCAATGGCGTCAAAGCGCGCGAAGACGCGTTCCTCAAAGGAACGACCGTCCGGCATGTTTTGCGTGACATCTTTACTCATAATAGAAATTATGAAGCTAATCTGAATTTCGTTCAAGCATCAAGTGGATTACACGACTGCTTACTTGATGAGTTGCCTGCGCTTGATCTCTTCCAACTGGCGCAATGATTCGTTCAGTTCCCTGTCCCCGTCTCGCTCTTCAAGCTGCTCAGGTGTGGATTTACCCGCGAGCTTGCGGAAGATCGAGATGCCGAAGACGATCACGGCCAGCACGAAGAGAAACTTGACGATTGTGATGACGACGCCGACGACCATCCAGACGACGATTGCCGCGACGAGGATGGCGAGGGCGAGCAGGATGAGTTTTGCGTTTTTCATAAAAGGTGTGACCTCCGAATTGCCGGGAGACTTCCCTCAGCAGTTCAAGCTTAGCTCTCGCCGCGCACCTTTGGCAACGATGCGGGGCGAGAGCGCCCGCTTGCTCTAAAGGCAATCAGACCGGGTTGAGGGTGATGATCTCTGCGCGCTCGCGGATGCTGTCGAGAAATTCGTCCGTTTCGGATTCGATCTTGCTTTCGGTCAACTCCGTTTCGATCTCTTTGATAACATCTTTGAGTTCCGGCACGAGGCGTCCGGGTTGCTGGCGGCGCAGGCGCGGGACGTACACGTCGCGGTAATAATCTTCGACCTCCTTTTGCGTCACAATCGTAAAGGAGCGGAAACGAAAATCCAGAAACTTTTCTATCGTCAGGCGCTGGCGCACGATTTCTCTCAACTGCTCCGCGCTTAAACCCACACGAGCCACGCGCTGCTGAAACTCTGCCTGTGATGGAAACAGCTTGACCAACTCGTTGAGCTTGCCGTCAATCTCTTCCCTGGTGGGCTCAATCGCCGGGAGTCTCTCGGCCTCCTGCAAGATCAGGCGCTGGCTGATGATGAGATTGAGCACGCGGTTCAAATTCTCAGAGCTTGGATTCTCAAGCGGCGCATCAGGCTGAAGCGCAAGCTGCCAGAGCAGGTCAGAATATGTAATCAAAGAGGGACTCACACCGCTATTGACCGTCGCCACCATCTTGTCAACGACCTCCTGCCCTTGCGCCTGCGGCGCAAGAAGTAAAAAGGCAAAAGTAAAAAGGCAAAAGGAGAAAACGACCGGAAGCAACCGCCATCGCACCATCCTAACTGTTTTTGTTTCTCTTCTCATACTTTTACCTTTTACCTTTTTCCTTTTGCCTTCTTCAGAACGCTCTGGTGAAGCGGAAATGAAGCTGCCCGCGCTTGGGACGAAAGATGGCCGTGCCGCCGTCCGATTGCGGAATCAGGAATTCCGGCGGATTGACCAGCCACCCGTAATCTACGGAAAGCGTGCCGCCGAGCGGCGTCTTGATACCAAACCCTAAACCCACGGTGTGTGTCCAGCGGGCGCGCAGGTTGTGCGCGTTGATGCGCTCATTGCGCGTCAAATTCGGGTCGTCCTCTTCCGGGCTATCGTTGCGACCGAAGATGTCGCCGACGCGGCGAAAGACATTACCGCCGTCGTAGAACGGGACGATCTGAAAAACTTTTGAGAGCGGAGTGCGCGCCTCCACGTTCACCACTGCTAGAGCGTTGCCGCCCAGCGGAACGGTGAACGGGAAGAGCTGAACAAGCTCGCCCTTGTTATTGCGAAAGACGCCACAGCCCCCCGGAAGAGGAGTCTGGAAGAAACATTCCGGGACGACAGCGCGTGGCCCGGCCTCTTCAAAGCCAAAGCCGCGCAAAGTGGTCGAGCCTCCGGCGAAGAAACGCTCGCTGATGGGCAGCGTCCGGTCAATGTCGTCTATCACGCCGTTGTCGTTGCGGTCGCGCGGGTTGAAAAGATTGGCCAGCCCCAGGGTCACATTGCCCGCAAGCACCGTTCCGCGCACCTGTTTGAGCTTGTAGTAGCGGCGATAGTTGGCCAGAAACTTATTGAACGAGAGATTGCCGCCGAGCTGCCGCAGCGCCAGTGAATAATCCAGTGTCAGGAAATCGCCGCGCTGCGTATCGAACTGGCTATCGCGCGTGTCGCGGACAAACGTTGCAGCGAGACGCGAGAGGCGAATGGCGCGGTCGGGTCTCAAGATCGAAGCGATCAGCAGGCTGTTGATGTTATAGAGCCGCACGTCTTCGTAAGAATAGCGCAGGAAAAGAATGCTGCGCGTCTTGCGGTCAATGAGGCGCTGCGTCTCGGCGTTGATGGTGAAGCGATTGATCGTCGGTTCGCCCGTTTCCCTGCCAAGCTCATCAATCGGGTTTCCGTTCTCGTCCAGACGCTGCACGATGCCGAAGCTGCCGCGATCAATTGTCGAGCGGAAGAAGCGCGTTACGGTCGTGTCGCGCTGGTATTGAGCGGAGAGCGCCAGCGGCGCGAATTGATTTTCGCCGTAGCGACGAAAACGCGGGTCTGTGTATTCAAGACGGACTAACTGCTGGCGCTTACTAGCCCGGATACGGAAAGCTCCCTGCTTGAGCGTGCCGAACATGTTGAGATTGCGAATGTCGAAGAAGCCGAGCGGGCCGTTATCCGTCGAGAAGCCGCCGCCGTAGCGCATTTCACGCGGCTTCAATTCCTCAACATCAATAATGATGTCGCGCTTCTTAAAGCCGGAAGCGGTTTCGCCCGCAGGCTCTGTGCGGATGATGACCTGGCGAAAAACATCTGTCGCGTACAGCGCACGCTCGCTATCAGAAAGCTGGTCGGCTCTGAGCACCTCGCCTTCTTTGAGCGGAATGGACACGAGGATGGCAGCTTTTTTCGTGCGGATGTTGCCGTTGACGAAAATGCGATTGATGATGACTTTCTCGCCTTCGCTACGGATGGTGTAAACGACGCGCACCTGCTCTTCACGCTTCCCGTCAGGCAAGGTGACAGTCGGCAATTCGATGATGGAGAATTCGAGCAGCGCGCCGACGTAGCCGTTGCGCGCGTAGAGATTTAAAACCGCATCGCCGTCGGCGCGTGCCTGCGAGCGCGAGAAGGGTTGGCCAGGGCTTGTGCGGAAGCAGGGCGTGAAATCATTGGCGTCGAAACGCGCAGCGCAGCGAGTGCGCCCCGCTTCTTCAACCTCACCTTTCAAACGTGCATCCGTGTAAAGTTTGTTGCCGCGAAACGTGACATCAGCAATGCGTGTCCGCGCGCCTTCTTCGACGACGAACGTGATAATCAGGTTTTCACCTTCGAGCGAGACGCCCTGGCGCACCGTGGTATGCACATTCCTGTAGCCTAAGTCGCGCATCCGCGCATCAATCGTGCGCCGATCCTGTTCGAGCAGCTCACGACTCGTGTAGCCGCGCCCGTAACCGAGCAAAGGAATAAAGCCGAGCACGTTTGCTCTTTGCGTGCGCAGCTCTGGTTCGACATCTTCGATGTTCAGTTCCTTTGTGCCTTCGATGCGGATGTCCGTCAGCTTGAAGCGGCGTCCGGGCTCGACTTCGTAGGTGATGTTGATGGTGCGTCCGGTCAATTGCTCAGGGTTCAGGTTTTCGCACATCTCACGCGTGCCGTTGAGCGCAGCGCTATCCGTGACGGGCGGCGTGACGGTGCAGATTTCGGTAACTTCGGCGAAGAAGTAGCCGCTCTCCTGAATCTTGTTGCGCAAGCGGCGCTCGCCTTCGACGATGGCCGAGATGTCTATGTTGCCCTCGCGCTTGATCGGCAACAGGCTGCGCAGCGTCTTCTCCTTGAGGTCATAATTCTTGACCGCAACGTCAACGACGGGGCCGACGCCGCCCTTGAGGCTGATCGTCACCTGATTGGTCGCGGGATCGAGAACGAAATGTTCGTCTTCTAATTGCGGCGCAAGGAAGCCTTTGGCGATGATGGCCTGGCGAATGAGAGTGATGTCTTCGCCGAGCGCGGAGCGCGTGAAGGGTGTGCCGGGCTGAAGTTTCAACTTGGGGCGCACGGTGTTGGCATCAAAACCGTTGATGTCAATATCGAAGGTCGTGACGCGCGCCTGCTCACCCGGTTCGATATTGAAGACGACCGTCTGGCGCGTCCCCGTCGGGTCTTTGGGGTCGCGTACCTGCGTGAAAGTAACTTCCGCGCGATAGAATCCTTTGTCGCGCAGGTAAACCTGAATCAGATCGGCGTTGCTTCTAAGAATTTGCTCGGAGAGGCGCGAGCCAGGCTCAAGCATGTTCAGTCGAGAGCGCATCTCATCTTCCGAGATGGGCGAATCTATTCCGGCATGAAGACTGATTTTGACTTCGCCGACTTTGACCTGCCGCTGCACGATGAAGCGCACGCAGAGCGGGCGGTTTGCGTCCGTAGCGCGTCGGCACGTCTCGCTCACCTCGACGCGGGCGTTCGAGATAAGGCCGGAATCAAAGAGCGATTGCAAGGATTCACGCACCAGCACCGCCCTGTATTCCGCTCCCGGCGCGACATTCAGGAGCGAGAGAAACTCGGCTTGCGCTGCCTCATCCGCGGGGCTGCCTTCGATAACTACTTCGACGAAAGTGATGATGCGTCCTTCGTAATCGCCCGTATCGGGCGTGACGAAAGGTGTGGAGGCATTGATGCTTTGCGCTGCTAGGAAGGCAGCGAGCAGCAGCGTGATAAAAAATAAGCGGCGCAGTTTCAACCCTCTGATCTCAGGTTTCAAATTAAAGGTGTAGAGGCACTAATAAAACCGATAAAGAGAGACAGGATTAACAGGATTATCAAGATTAAGAAGAAGAGGTAGGACAGAAGAGCTTGATATTATTTCTGTCATCCTGTCCATCTTGTTAATCCTGTCTATTTCTTCTTTTCAAAATCGTTTCTTCAACCGAATCTCGAAGCTGAAATTATCGTTGCGCGAGCCGAAACCCGTCGTGCTGCCCTGCTCATACTGCGCGACGAACGAAATGCGGTTCGAGACGCGGTATTCGACGGCCAGCACCTGATTCTGATTCCCGGTCACGTTGGTCGAATAAGTGATCGAGAGATTCTTGTTAATCTGTCGTCCGACGGTCAAGCGTGCTGTCGGGCTTTGACCACCACGCCCCGCAATCAACGGATCAATTTCAAAGCGATTGAGGCCGAAGAGCTTATCTGTCGCGCGCCTGGCCGGTGCGCTAATCAAGCTTTCCGTCAGAAGGCTCGCCGCCGTTCCCAACCCCGATTGCGCGAGAGCGGATGCTCCTGTCTCGCCGGTCGCCAATTCACCCGTTAAAATCAGAGAGACGACATCCGCCTGCGGCAGCGCAGGGTCAGAGCGCACGTTGACAGAGGGCTGTGTGAGCGGCCCTGTGATGCTGGTAATCACGTCGTAGCCCGCGATCTCGGCCTCGGCTTGAATGTTCAGCAGAGGATCGGCGTCGAGGCTTCCGGGCAGATCAATCGTCGCCCGCTGAATTTCGTAACGCTTGTTGCGGAAATTGATCGTCCCTGTGGTCGCCGTGATGCGCCCCGCGACGATTGGCTCTTTCACAGGGCCATTAATACGCAGCGAGACTGACCCGACCGTTTCGGCCAGATTGTTTCTGACGATGAGCGCGTCGCGGCCTTCGATCTGCAAGTTCTGGAATTGTGCTGTCGCGGCCAGCGCGAATTCTCCGCCCTGCTCGATTAACGCTTCGCGGCGACTGTTGATTAAAGTCTCCAGATCAATGTCCTCAGTATATTCGGCGCGGCGCAGGTTGATCTTGCCGGAGATAATCGTACTGATCTGCTGGCCTCTGAACCCTTGAGACCCCCTGAAGTCCAAATCCACATCGGCGGTTGAACGGAAATTTTCCGGGTAAGGAACAGTCACGTCCTCGCCGCGCACGTTGAACTGAAAGCTTCTGGGCGTCAACCCAGAAAGCAGCGCGCCGCCCGTCACAGACACGCGCCCACCGCCAAGCACGCCCGTCAAAGAATCTATCTGCGCCTGGTTGCTGTTAAAGCGAACTCCGCCTTTGACGTTCGAGATGGTCAGACGCTCGTCGGCGATGAGCGTGGCGATGGAAGCGTTCGCGAGATACGCTGTGCCGTTGATGCGCGGCAACTCATAAGAGCCTGCGACGCGCAACTGGACATCAGCCGAGCCGGTCAGGAACAGGTCTGGCGACAGACCGTTCAGGACGCGCAGATTGATCTGGCCATCCGCCGTGAAGCTCTGCGTTCCGCCAGGCCCCAGAGCCAGACGGCCTCCAAAAGTAACGTTTGTGTTCGACCCCGTGAACTGCGTCTTCTCGAAATAGACTTCATCTCTTGAAAACTGTACGACGAGCGGTGAGACCGCGATCAACTGCACGTCTTCAATCAGGACTGTCAGGTCTGTGAAGTTGGCCGTTCCCTTCAATCCCGCCAGGCCATAGACGGTTTCACCCTGAGCATTCTCGGTGATGAGGTCGCCTTCGGCGCGCAGCGTGCCGGTGGCGCGCCCTGTCACGCGCACGTTGGTTTCGGGCAGGATAGTCGCAAAAAGATTCGTCAGATCAGCGCCCGTGAGCGTCGTCATGACTGTGGTCTTCAGATTCTTCGTGCTGAGGTCAACGTTAGCGGCTATTGTTTGTTGCTGTGCGCCGAGCAGTCCGGTCGTGAAAGTGATGTCGAGTTGCTTGTTCTGTGTTCGGCCAACCAGCGTTAGTGCCCCCGCCGGGCGACCGTTGATCTTCACGTCGCGGCCTTCGCCGTCAAAGTTCACGTCGAAGTTGGAAAAATCGTCTTCCGTCAAAACACCCTTGACGCTCGCGTTTAAATTGGCCGTGCCCGTGACGTTTGGCAACGCGCCCGCATTGGGAGCGAAGGAGGCGAGACGCTCAAGCTGGATGCCGACAGCCTGCGCTTGAATATCGAGCGCTCGATTCTTCGTGTTGAAAGTGCCGGTGGCTGTGACGCGCCCCGCGTCCAACTGCGCGACGACCTGATCGAGATTGACGAGGGAGCCGTTGAAGGTGGCCTGCGCGCTGATGCTCTCGAAAGGCTCACCGCCGATGCGCCCGCGCGCGAAGCGCAACTCTGCGTTGCCGCTCATCGCATCGGGAATCCCGCGAATATTGACGCGTCCCGAAAGCTCCGATTCGATGTTGCCGAATTGTGAGAATTGCGGACTGAGGACGGACAATGCCGCAGACAAGTTGCCCGCGTTGACTCTGTCCAGCGTCGCATCAACGGAAGCGTTGCTCAATCCCTCCTTGAGCGGAAGGTTGAGAGCGAACTGAACGCCTCCGCCGTCGCCCTCGACGAGTCGCCCGTCGGTGACACTGACCTGATCGGGTGTCGTGCTGATTTGCGCGGCGAGCGAGCCAAGATTGCGCCCGTTCATCAACAATGAATCAAGCGAGGCATGCCCCTCGATGCTCGGTTCTTTCAGTCGCCCGCGCACAGTACCGTTGAACGCAATCTTTCCGGCCAATTCGATCCTGGCTCTTTCAAGCTGGGTTTCGAGTTCGTCGAAGAGGCCGGTGCTGAACAGCACGCGCTGTAGTTCAGTCGCGTCGTTTGAGGCGAGATTGAGTTGCAGATTCGATTCGTCCGTCGAGATGGAGAATTGCCCGGTGGCGCTCAACTCTGAAGAAGGCGTGCGAAGGTTGGCGCGCTCAATATTGAAGACGCCCTGCTCGGCGCGCAACGCGACTTCGCCATTGATGGGCGTTCTGCCGCTTGCGTCGTCTCCCGTTTCGGCGTTTAACTCAAGACGTGCCGTGCCGGTGGCCGCGCCCACGTTCGTTCCCGGAAACGAGAGATTGGCTGTGCCCGTCGCCTTGCCCGTAATCAGGATGGGACGCGCCGTCAGAGTTGCGATCAGGCTGCCGATGTCCAGGTTGCTGAACTCTGCGTTGACGCGCGACGAGCCGCGCCGAGCCGTGCTGACCGTAGCGTTACCGGCGGCTCGCCCACCGAGGAGGTTCGCGTCGAAGTTGTTAAGCTGGACTTCGCTATTGGTCGCAACGAGAGCCGCACGCGCCGAGCCCAGATTAATCTGGCCGAGCACGCCACCGCCGAGGCTCAAGTCTCCGCTCAGGCGGTAACGCCCGCTCGGCTCGACCACGAAGACGGGACGATTGAGACGCATGTCGTCAACGCGCCCGCCCGCGAAATCCTTGCTGGCCGGTAGCGTCACTGTCCCGGCGTTGATGTCGCCGCTCGTGGCTTCATACCGACCGCTTTCATAAATGGCGAGTCGCACGCCCGCTATATTCAGGCTTCCGACCTTCGCCCCCGAAGCCACGACGCCACCGACATGCAAATTGTCTGTTTCGACATTCGTTACATTGTCGCGTGAGACAATGCTCAGGTTGTTTGCCGAAAGCCCGTCAACGCGTGTGTCCGAAGCAGTGATTGCGCCCGTGCGGACGCTCGCGACCGAAGCGGTCGTCACGCCATTCTCGGTTCGCCCACGCAAGCCTGTGGCTTGAACGTTGCTGAAGTTAGCATCCTGCGCGGCGAAGCGGGCGACTTGTATGCTGGCGGCAGAATAGGTCAACACTTTATCGCGCGACTCGGCCATCGCATCCGTTAAAATCAACCCGGCAATCGTCCCCGTCGGGTAGCGCGCTGCTGCCGCGCGCAACTCACCCACCCAGCGGAAATCCGTGCCTGTGCCCATCACGTTGCCCGTCAACTGCACAGCGTTGAGCTGGAAATCGCCCGCCGTCAAAAGCTCTGCGACCGCGCGACCGTTGATCTCGTAGCTTTTGCCTTCGCCACTGCCCCGCCCGCTCAACGTCAAAGCCTGCAAACGCACGCCGTCTGCCGCGAGCGCGTCAGCCTTGATGCTGCCGTCAACCTGGTAGCGTGAGCCCTCGCCCGACACTGTGCCGACGATTTGGCCTGCGCCGCGCAAGGTCGCGCCGGTTTGCAAGACATCCGAGGCTTGCGTCAGGTCAACCGTTGAATTGACATCCATCTTGTAATGCAAGTTGCGCCAGTCGTCCATCACACCGCTCAAGTGAGCTTCCGCGACGGGCGAGCGCAAGGTCAGTTCATCAATCTCGGCGCGCGTCTGGTTGACGCGCCCGCGAGCCGTGATGTCCACAGGATTGACGGGGCGTCCGTTATAAACAAAAGTCGAGTCGGTTGACGAGAACACGACACGGTTCATGCGACTCGCTTCGGGTGCGTTCGGGTCGTCAGGCTCGATGGTGGCGACGATGTTGCGCGCTTCGCCTGAGATGTCGTGCCGCTCGTCGCCGTAATGGATGACGGCGTTGTTGAGGCTGATGCGCGCAGTCGAATACGAGAAGAGAATGCGTGCGTTCGGGTCGGGCGGCGGCAAGTGCAGGTTGCGGAAATTCGAGTTGCCCGCTTCATCGAATTTGACCCAGAGTTCGAGGCCATCAACCTTCAAGTCCTGCAACTTCACGTCGCGGCTCAAGCTGATTGAGTACAGGTCGTCAATACGGACGGTGGCGAGGATGCGATCAATCTTGCCGATTTTTTCATTGGTCACCTGATCGTAAAGCTCTATCTCGCGCATCTCGACGGTGCGCGGGCCAAAACGAGTCTCGAAGCTCTTAATCTCGGCGCGAATGCCATATTGAGCGAGCGTCGTTTTGAACTGATTGGCGATGTAGCGATCAATGTAGCCGAGACGGTAGGCGACGATGACGGCGAGAACCAGGACGACAAGGGCGACAGCTACGGCCAGCGTTGCGATGAGCGCATTGCGGCGCGTGAGAAAACGACGCCGACGCCCTTGCGGCGTCTTTGGTTCCGGGCGATCCGCATCACGCTCGGCGGCCACTTCGGCAGCAGGCGGTAGCGGAGCGTCCCCTTCTGACTGGAGCGCAGCCTTTACTTCTCTCTCTTTTTCCGGCGGCGGCGAGGGAGATGGTTTTTCGTCGCGATCATCAACAGGCATAAAGCAGTTTTCAGTTCTTAGTTTTCAGTTTTCAGCTCTCAGTTCTAGTTTTGAAGTTTTCAGCCAGTGCGTCGCTCAACGCTCGTCTCAACTGAAAACTGAAAACTAAAAACTGAAAACTGTTTTTGCCGGAGAGCCCAGCGGCACGTTGCCGACGACTTCGAGATCGAAACCTTCGAGCGCCGCGACCCTCGGAGGATGATTGGTCAGAAGCTGTATCCGGCGCAGCCCCAGCTCGTGCAGGATTTGCGCGCCGACGCCGTAGTCGCGGTTCGCGCCGTAGCCGCTCTCAATACTCGCTTCCTGCAAGCTGAGCCCCTTCTCCTGCATCAAGGCATACGTTTTCAACTGGTGAACGAGGTCTAGATTGTGCTCGCGCTGCCGCAAATACAGGACGACGCCTCGTCCTGCGGCGGCGATCTTCTCCAATGCTGTTTGTAGTTGAAAGCCCGTGTCGCCGATGAGCGCGCCGAACATGGCGAACGTAACGTTTTCCGTGTGGACGCGCACCAGCACAGGCTCTAGACCAGTCACGTCGCCCATGACCATCGCGAGATGAACTTCGCCGT
Organism: Acidobacteriota bacterium; assembly: GCA_032160705.1. Classification (GTDB taxonomy): domain Bacteria; phylum Acidobacteriota; class Blastocatellia; order Pyrinomonadales; family Pyrinomonadaceae; genus QHXM01. Next base: position 28,535 of record JAVHVE010000060.1, read on the forward strand.
TGATGACATTCTCGAAAGCGATGGCGCGGAAGCGTCCGTAAACGGTCTGCATCTCGGTTTCGACCGCGCGGCGCACGAGCGTTTCTTTGCGGATGCGATAGCGCACGAGGTCTGCGACCGAAATGATTTTCAAGTCATGCACGCGCGCAAACTCTTCCAGCTCGGGCATCCGCGCCATCGTGCCGTCCGGGTTCATAATCTCGCAGATGACGCCTGCCGGGTAGAGCCCTGCGATGCGCGCCATGTCCACGCTCGCTTCGGTTTGTCCGGGGCGCATCAGGACGCCACCCGTTCGTGCGCGAAGCGGAAAGACGTGCCCCGGTCGCGCAAGGTCTTGCGGGCGAGTCTTCGGATCAACTGCTGTGAGTATCGTCGTCGCGCGGTCTGCCGCCGAGATGCCGGTCGTCACACCTTTGCGGGCTTCGATTGAAACGGTAAACGCAGTGCCGAGATACGAGGTGTTGTCCGCGACCTGCATCGTCAGGTGAAGCTCGTCGCAGCGTTCCTCGGTCAGCGGCATGCAGACGAGGCCGCGCGCGTGCGTGGCCATGAAGTTGATGATTTCGGGCGTGACTTTTTCAGCCGCGCAGACGAGGTCGCCCTCGTTTTCGCGGTCTTCGTCGTCAACGATAATAATCATGCGCCCGTCGCGAATATCGGCGGCGGCGTCTTCAATCGAAGCAAAAGGCATCAAGACTTACTCGACCTGTAGATTTAGGGAGAACAGACAGCGACTATGTTACCCGAAAGCCTCTTTTTTTGCGACTTTCAATTTGGGCGACTGGATGAGCGAACCACGCGCCTCACACGAAGAGACACGAAAGAGCACGATCACTTCAACTATTTCGTGTCTCTTCGTGTGAATTCATGGTTCGTTTCGCTCTCACTTTTGACTGCCATTCGGTATTAAATAAGAAAAGCGGGTTGAAGCCTGAATGCTTCAACCCGCTTTCCGGCGAGAGATGAGCTGGCATTAGAACCTGTAGCGCAGTGCGAACTGCATCACACGTCCTGCCTTGTTCTCGTTCAGCGGCGTTTGTGTGGCCGTAAACCTGCCGAAATCAGCAGGCGCTTGCGTGACAGCCGGAAGTCCAAACTGGCCTGCAAGGAAAGGATCAACTGATGAGACAGCAAACCCCGCCGGAGCGGTGAAGCGCTGTGTGTTAGTCACATTATAGACTTCCCAGCGGAAAGTGACGGAATGACCTTCCCACGGCAAGTTGAAAGTCTTGTAAAGGCCAGCGTCGAGCGCAACGTAACCCGGCAGGCGGAAAACATTACGATCACCGCCTTCTCCGGGACGCGCGTCGCGGAAGCTCAGGTAAGCCTGCGTCGGGTCTATACTGAATATATTCGGCTCACCAAAGACATTACTGTCGGGCGAAGTCTCAAGCGGGCGAGTCCGAACAAACCCTGACGAGATTTGCCAGTTTGTCGGCCAGCGTTGGAAACCGAAGGGGCGGGTTGCGCCCGTCGGGAAGCCGGAATTCCAACGGAAGATGCCCGTCAATTGCCAGCCGCCCAAGATACCATTGACAACTTTGTTCGCTCCATTCAAGAAAGCCTTGCCCCGACCGACCGGCAGACCAACAACCCAATTAGCGTTGACGATATGCCGCACGTCGAAGTCAGAGTTCGCGTAGTTGCTGTCCAGATCGAGCGGGTTGAAGATCAGCGCCGTGGTCGAGAAGTTACCGGCGGCCTGAAGCCCCGACGCATTGTCGAGCGAATGACCCAGCGTGTAGTTCAGGTCGAAAGCAATGTCTTTCTTGAACCGCTGCCTGATGGATATCTGGAACGAGTTGTAGTTCGACTTGGCGATGGTCGCCCAGGTATTCAAGGCGGCGTACTGCGGGTGGATGAAGAGGTTATTCAAAGCTGCGGTTGGCTTATCATCCCACTGCGATTGCCTGAAGGTATAGTCGGTGACATTCAAGCCTCCGACGGACGGAAGCGCGATACTGCGATACGCTCTCTGCGTGGCGGTGAGTACGGAAGGTACTCCGAGAACAACAAATGTCGCCCCGCCGAGGCCGGGCAGCATGTTCTCGAACCACGGGATTGGCGCGACTCCGGTGATTGATGCACCTGCGTACCGCAGGTCAATGAGCTTGTTGACCGCCTCGTACCAGGTTTGCCCCGACTTCGGATCACGAATGTTGTTGAAGTGCATGATGTCGCGCTGGGCGAGCAGGTTGCGAGCGAAACGCCCGACGTAGCTCACCTCGAACGACAGTCCCCTTCCGAGTTCGCGCCCGTACGAGAAATTGACGTTGTAGTTATAGGGTGTCGTCAACGAACTATCCAGAGAGGTCTCGACGCGTTGCGCCTGGTCGGATGGTTGCGTCAGCGGGAACGTCAACCGCGTCCCAAAATTCCCGACGATGCCCTGAAGCGTGCGAACGTCCGGGATGCCGCCCGTATAAAGCGGCGCGAGATTCGTGCTCACATTGTACGTGTTGACGGGAAGACTCAGGGCGGAGGCGAAGCCAAGCTGATTGTTCAAATCAAAGTTGACGGCCAACTGGCTGCCGATCCGATCATAAGTCATGCGGAAGCCGCCGCGAAAGACGCTCTTGCCTTCGCGCCCGAGGAGTTTCCCAAAGAAGTTGTCACCGAAATTAGGCGACCACGCGAAGGCCAGGGATGGAGCAAAATTGTTCCAGTCCTGTTCGTAAAACCCAGGCTTGTTATAGAACTTACCGCCACGATCCAGGGTGATCGGGTCGTTGAACGGGACACCTTGATCGGCACTCTCCACGCGCTTGTCAAAGTAATCGCCCAGTGAGACGGTCGGCACTATCTCAAATCCGTTCACTTCATAGACGGGTGTCGCCGTTGAATACCTCAAACCATAGGTCAGGGTGAAATTCTGGCTCATCCGCCAGCTATCCTGAAAATAGCCATCATACTCTTGAGTGGCGAAGGCGCGTTCGGCGGACGAGCCGACAGGTAAAATCTTGCCGCTCGCATCGTACAGGAAGTTCGCGCTGTACTGCGAAAAGCGTCCGATGACGGCGGAGAGCGCGTTGCGTAAAGGACCCAAAGAAGTCCCGGCCACGCTGGAGAAGATCGCCGGGCCGGAGGCGTCCGCCCCCGCAGATGTCAGAACTGCGGAGGAAGCCTGGTAGCCCGACGGGTTGGTTGACAAAAAGTCGTAGGAATTTGCAAACGTGTTGCGACTGTTCTTAATCAGGCGGAGGTTAACTCCAAACTGAAAGTTGTGATTTCCTTTGATCCAGGAGATGTCGTCCACGAAGTTATGCACCGGAGTGATGCGGGTCAGAGTGCGCGTGGGCGCTGAATCTAGAATAAAGCGGAAATTGACCTGATTAGCAGCAGAGTCGCCCAACTGTGTGAAGGACAGGCGCGTTAAGCCATAGGTGAAACGGTTGACGAAAGTGTTCGAGGCCGTCCACGTATGCCCCAGAGCCAGACCTTTCGGATGATTCCAGATATTAGGCGCAGGCAGATCAGGGAACAGCGGCGCTTGACCGATCACGTCCTCCTGATAATTGCCTCGCACGAAAAGTGTCTGGCGGTTTGTCAGGTTAAAGTCAAACTTGGCGATGTAGGTGTCAAAGGTTGACGGGGTTGTGGCGTTGAAGCGGAAACCGCCGGTGTTGATGCCATCACCAATACTCCGGTCATTAACCGGATACTTCTTGGCAGCGTCGGCCAAAGCCGCGAGGGCTACCGGGTTGACACCGGGGCTGATGCCATTGGCCGTAATATAAGCAGCATTAATCTGTGCGGGCGTCAGCGAAACACAACGCCTGGTCGTTTGTGATGCGATTGGGCACGGAACTCCTGCCGTTGTACTGCTGGTCACATACCGAACCAGACCCTGACCGAGCGTTTCGGGCAGCGGCACTGTCCTCACAACGCTGGTGGCGGTAGCTTCACGAAAGCCTTCATAGGTGCCGAAGAAGAAGATTTTATCCTTCTTGATTGGGCCTTCGATTGTGCCGCCAAAGATATTACGCAGAAGCTGCGGGCGCGGAACACCGGCTTTGTTATTAAAAAAATCGTTGGCTGTGGTCACGGTGTTGCGATGATACTCGTAGAGGAGGCCATGAAAATCGTTCGTCCCGGATTTGGTGACGAGCGAGACCTGCGCGCCGGAAGAGCGTCCCTGTTCGGCGTTGGCATTCGTCGTGATGACGCGGAACTCCTGCACGGAGTCCGGCGTGATACGCAGGACGCTGGCGAAGGCTTCACCTGTGACGACATCAAGCCCTCTCTGCTGCTCGTTCACATCCACGCCGTCGAGTGTGATATTGGCCTGGTCTGCTCTCCCACCATTGACATAACCGCCGCGCGTCACACCCGGCTGAAGTGAAAGCAGGCCGACCACGTTGCGCGCGTTGAGCGGCAATTCCTGAATGCGTCGGCTCTCAAAGGTATTACCGATAGTCGCATCCGTAGTATTTAACGGTGTCGTATCTCCAGCGCTAATGGTGACAGACTCGCTGATGTTACCAGCTTCCAACTGCACATTTACTTCGCGCGGTGTATCAACAAGTGCGCTGATATTGTCTACCACTGCCTTCTTGAATCCCGCTCCTTCGGTCTCAAGGCGATACGCGCCCGGCGGAACCGTGTTAAAAACATAGCCCCCACTCTCGGACGTAGTTTGTGTGCGGGTGAAATTCTTTTCGGGACTCGTCAGTGTCACGGTAGCGCCCGCGACCGCATTGCCTTGCTGGTCAACCACTGTGCCCCGCACTGAGGAGCTACCAGTTTGGGCGAAAGCAGAACCATACGCGAATAATAAAAAAAGAAGCCCGCAAAGCATCAGCATGCCGGAGCTTCTGGGAAATCTGTGTCCTGTCATCTTGGCCTCCGTGATTCAGTAGTCAAGGGTTGACGCGACTTGAAAAGCGGGGTTGCCATTCAAGATTCGCATCAGGGATTAGGCTATTTTGAAGCCTCTGGAAGACTTTTTTACTGGATACCGCAAAGGAGATCGGCTGCATTTCCCATTCGGAATACAGACCACTTGCTGCAAAAAGCTGAATACGACTTTCTTGCGAAGCAATTTATGTTCCAACATCCGCACTTCTCAAATCCTCAAGTTTACCTGCGTAAACTCAATGACCGGGTTCGAACGTTGCGGCAAGAGCGAGTCGCTTTTTCAGGAAATAGAAGAGTTAATTCAAATTTTTGGATTTAACCCTGCCGGGCTGGAATCTATGACAAGGGGAATCCGGCCACTGCGCTGAGCTTATGAGGCAACTTCGGAGGGCGCGTTTGGTCGCCGCCCTCAGCTCAGGAAGGCGCGGCCTCAAACGTAGCCTGACTCTGCCAGCTTTTCGATTGTTAGTTGTGAACGCTCTTCATCTTTCGCGCTCGTGCCGGCTTTCAAAATGCGCTCGACGTATTTGGCAATGATGTCGGCTTCGAGGTTGACTTCATCGTGGGGCTTGAGATGCGAGAGGTTCGTCCGTTCCCACGTCTTCGGAATCACCGCGATCTCGAAATACTCGTCCGCGAGAGAAGCCACAGTCAAACTGATGCCTTCGACGGCGACAGAGCCTTTGAAGACCAGATAGCGCGCGAGCGCCGCAGGGTACGCGATGCGAACCGTCCATGAGCCGCTGTGCGCGCTCGCGCCAAGGTACTGCCCGCGTGCATCAACGTGCCCTTGAACGATGTGCCCGCCGAGACGTGTCGCAGGCGTGACGGCGCGTTCGAGATTGACGAATGATCCGGCGCGCAAAGCCCCCAGCGTGGAACGCTGCAAAGTCTCAGATGAGCCGTCAGCCGCAAACGAATCGGCGCGCACGTCAACCGCCGTCAAGCAGACGCCGTTGACGGCGATGGAATCCCCTTCCTGCGTTCCTTCCATCACGTGACGCGCTTCGACACAGAGGCGCGCGCCCTCGCCGCGCTTTTCCACGCTTCGCACCCGACCGAGTTCTTCGATAATGCCGGTAAACATGATTTGCGAATTTTTGATTTTTGATTTGCGATTTTTGATTGGAAGAGGGTGAAGAACTTTAATTCTATAATCTGAAATTTGAAATCGCAGATTTCATCCTGACCCAATCAAAAATCGCGAATCAAAAATCTCTCTCCCTCACTGCTTTCATCATCTGCTCAAAAACTTCGTCAATTGAACATTCCGTCGAGTCTATCACGATGGCATCGTCGGCGATGGCGAGCGGTGAATCGTCGCGCGTGGAGTCTCTGTGATCGCGCGTGTTGATCTCGGCGAGGGTTTCTTCAAAGGTCGCGTCGCGCTCCTTCAGACGATCTTCTTCGTACCGACGGTGCGCGCGTTGTTCGGGCGCAGCGGTCAGGAAGAATTTGATGTCGGCCTGGGGGAAAACAATCGTGCCGATGTCGCGCCCGTCCAGCACAACGCCGCCAGCGCGCTTGCCCAGCTCGCGCTGGCGATTGACAAGCGAGCGCCGCACTTCCGGCATCGTCGAAATCACGGAGGCCGAATGGCTCACTTCTTCGGTGCGGATTCTTTGAGAAACGTCGCGGCCATCAAGCATCACCTGCAAAGAGTCTGGATCACCTTCGAGATTGATGTCGGCCTGCGTCACAACTTTCGTCACAGCCTCGCTGTCGGTCGTGCTCACACCTGATTCGATGACGGCGAGAGCGGCAGCGCGGTACATCGCGCCTGTGTCGATGTAAAGCAGATTCAACTTGCGCGCGAGCAAGCGCCCCAGTGTGGATTTGCCCGCACCCGACGGGCCGTCAATGGCGATTATCATAATCAGTTTTCAGTTTTCAGTTTTCAGTTTTCAGAAAAAGCAAGTGGTCTGTGCTTAAAACTGAAAACTGAAAACTAAAAACTGAGTGCTTTCCCCATTTCCCTTAGCGCAGTTTCAATGTCTGCGCTGGAAACATCGTAGTGCGTGACCATGCGAATTGACGAGCCGAAGCCGGAGGCCAGGACATTATGCTCTTTGAGGCGCGCGCAAATTTCGTCCGCCGTGATTCCCGTTTCTGAAACGTCGAAGAGGACAATGTTCGTCACAACCGTTTCGGGGTCAATCCTGATGCCGTTTATTTCCGCAAGACCTTCAGCGAGCCGTCGCGCATTGGCGTGATCCTGAGGCAACAGCTTTGGCGACTCTTCGAGCGCCACCAGCCCGGCGGCAGCAAGCACGCCCGCCTGACGCATCCCTCCGCCGAGAATTTTTCGCCAGACGCGAGCTTCATCTATAAAGGAGCGCGTTCCCAACAGCATTGAGCCTACCGGCGCACCCAATCCTTTCGACAAACAGAACATGACCGAATCGGCGTTGCGTGCCAGGTCAGCGACCGATTCATTGAGCGCTACGGCGGCATTGAAGATGCGCGCGCCGTCCAGGTGAACCGGAAGATTGAGCGCATGCGCGCGCTCGCAAATCTCTTTTGTCCGCTCACGAGTGTAAACCGTTCCGCCTGCCAGATTGTGAGAGTTTTCGAGCGCGACTAAGCGGGTCGGCGCGACATAGTAAGCGCCGTTGACATGAATGGCAGCTTCAATCGCGTCCCAATCGAGAATGCCGGTGCCGTCACGGCTTTGAACAGGACGCGCCAGCGTGCCCGAAACGGCAGACATCGCCGCCATCTCATAATTGTAGATGTGCCCGCGCTCTTCTATCACGACTTCAGCGCCGGGACGCGTATGCAGCTTGACGGCAATCTGGTTGCCCATCGAGCCGGTCGGGACGAAGATTGCAGCTTCCTTTTCAAAAATCTCCGCCGCGCGTTCCTGCAAGCGATTGACGGTCGGGTCTTCGCCATACACGTCATCGCCCACTTCCGCATCCATCATCGCGCGCCGCATGGCGGGCGTCGGTTTCGTTACCGTATCGCTGCGTAGATCGAGCATAAAAGCAGGAGTCAGAAGACAGAAGTCAGGAGACAGGAGAAAAGAAAATCAATCGAAGCGGCTCTGCGCCTCTTCATTCTGACTTCTGTCTCCTGTCTTCTGTATTCTTCCTTTCTCAGACAAATGTTGCAAAGACTTCATTGGAAAGGAGCGCGCCGGTGGTTGTCAACTTCAGCAGGTCGTGGTCTAGCTCGATCAGCCCCGCCTCGCTCAGTCGCGTTAGATCACCGGCGTATTCGGCACGCAGATCTGCGCCGAAGCGCGTTCGATATTCTTCCAGATTGATGCCCCGCATCAAGCGCAGACCGAGAAAGATTGACTCGGCACGCACCGCGCGCTCGTCCAACTCTGTGGTTTCGACAATGGGTGTCCGCCCCGCTTCGACCAGTTTAGTGTAGCGAGCCGCATCGCGTTCGTTAGACCAGCGCGTGCGCCGCCCGTCGTAAGAGTGTGCGGAGCAACCGAAGCCGTAAACCGCGCCGCCCGTCCAGTATTTCGTGTTGTGGCGCGATTCGTAACCTGGCAAGCAGAGGTTGGAAATCTCGTAATGGTCGTAGCCCTCCACGAGAGAGCGCTCAAGCATCATCCGGTACATCTCGGCTGCGAGGTCATCGTCCGGCACGGGCTCAGCGCCGCGCCTGATCTGATCGGCGAGCGGCGTCCCTTCGTGAACTTCCAGAATGTAGAACGAGAGATGCTCTGGCCGAAGCTTCAGCGCTTCATCCAGATTGCGCGACCAATTGAGAAGCGTCTGGCGGGGAAGCCCCGCTATCAGATCGAAGCTGATGTTTGTGAATCCGGCTTCGCGCAAAAGAGAGAACGTATGCCTGACATCTGCGGCGGTGTGCGTGCGTCCCAGGCGTTTGAGTTCAAGATCATCAAAGGTCTGTGCGCCGAAGCTCGCGCGGTTGACTCCTGTTGCGCGAAACTCGCGCAATGTGTCGAGCGCGACTGTGCCCGGATTCATCTCCATCGTCACTTCCGCATCCGCTTCGACGCCGAAACGCTCCCGCACCGCTTCGAGAATGTGCGTGACCTGCTCGTGTGTGAGCAGGCTTGGCGTGCCGCCTCCAAAATAGATTGTGTCCACACGGGGCGCATCTTCGCTCAAATGAAAGGCTCTGATTTCGTCTGCCGTTGCGCGGACGTAGCGCTCGGCCAGCGCGCTCTCGTATGCCCCGGTGGCAAAGTCGCAATAGGAGCAGCGCGCACGACAGAAAGGGATGTGAATGTAGATTCCGGCTGGCTGCATCACTTGTATGTTTGATTATAGCATGAAGGTTTGCGCATGAAGCTTTCGGTGCGTCAGCGTACAAACTTTTGTGAATGGGATTGTGACGCAGATTTTTCGCTGTGTATGATTTTATTTGGGCAACACATGGCAAATTTGTTGGCGCGCCTAACTTTCCCAACAATTCCGGCAAACTTTTCGAACAGCGTCGCGGCATACTGCTTGATAGTGAGAAAGGTAAATTCGGATGAACTCGGACTTGGTTTGCCTCGAATAATTTTTTGTCCGTGTGTTCATTAAATCAATTTCAACGCAAGCACCAACCAACTAGGGAGGAATTTCGTAATGAAAGAAGATAGAGACGACGAAGGAACAGGCGGCGGTGGTAGCGGTTCTGGTGGCTCTGGCGGTGGCGCAGGCGGCTCCAGCGGTGGCGCTGGTAGCAGCGGCGGCGGCGCTGGCGGCGGAGGCGGTGCCGGTGGCGGCAGCGGCTCTGGCGGTGGCTCTGGCTCTGGCGGTTCGTCCGGTGGTGGCGGTGGAGGTAGCAGCTCCGGTGGTGGTGCTGGCGGTTCGGGCGGCGGCTCGGGTTCAGGTGGAGGCTCTGGGTCAGGCGGCTCATCCGGCGGAAGCAGCGGCGGCGGAGGCGGTGCCGGTGGTGGCAGCGGCTCTGGCGGCGGAAGTGGCTCCGGCGGTGGCTCCGGTTCAGGCGGTTCCAGTGGAGGATCGGGCGGAGGCTCCGGTTCGGGTGGTAGTGGTGGTTCCGGCGGAGGTTCCGGGTCTTCCGGCGGCGGCTCTGGCAGCGGCGGCGGATCAGGCTCAGGTGGTTCGTCCGGTGGCGGTGGCGGCAGCAGTTCCGGCGGCGGAAAATAGCGCTCACAGCTAACCCCAACTAAATTTTATTTTCTAACAAACAAAGCGCGCGAGGACGAACTGATTCGCCACCGCGCGCTTTTCAATTTTGCTTCGCACCTATTTCGGCGTCGGACTCAAACGAAGCTGGCTGCCCTCGCCACTGAGATTGCGGCTCGCCGCGCGCGCCACTCTCTCGGCTTCGCCAAAAACTCGCAGGAGATTTTCACCCAGGATTTTGCGAATGTCTTTTTCATTGTAACCTCTCCGCAGTAGCTCGTAAGTAATATTGGGCAACTGCGAAATGTCTTTCATTCCTTCCGGCAGGCTCGGCACTCCGTCGAAGTCCGATCCGATTCCAACATGGTCAACGCCCGCGACTTTTGCGATATGATCTATGTGGTCTATCAGCACGGACAGCGGTGTTGCGGGCAAAGGGTTAGCGTCAAAAAGCTTCTGCCGCTCTTCGGCAAGGCGCTTCGGGTCATCTTTGAAACGTTCGCCGAGCGCATCCAACTGGGGCTTCAAACGCTCATCGCGCGCACGATCCGCATCCAGATGTTTCTGGTCTATGAAGGCCGGATAGAAGTTGACCATCACGACGCCGCCATTCTTCGCAATCCGGCGCAAGAGATCATCAGGAATGTTGCGCGGGTGATTCGATAGGGCTCGCGCGGAAGAGTGGGAAGCGATGATCGGAGCGGTCGAAATATCCAGCACATCACTCATCGTCTTGTCCGAGACGTGCGAAACATCAACCAGCATCCCCATCCGATTCATCTCGCGCACAACCTCTTTACCAAAATCCGTCAGGCCGTTGTGCTTCGCTTCATCGCGCGATGAATCTGCCCAGTCGTTCGTGTTGTTGTGCGTCAGCGTCATGTAACGCACGCCCAGGCGATAAAAGTCGCGCAAGGCCATCAAAGAATTCTCAATCGCGTGCCCGCCTTCGATACCCATCAAGGCGGCGATCTTGCCCTCCTTCTTCGCTCGGCGGATGTCCGCAACGGTTGTCGCCATCATAATCTTGTCCGGGTAACGCTCCGCCGCGCGATAGACCAGATCAATCTGATCCAGAGCGCGCCTGGCTGAACCGCCCTCCTTCGCGAACTTTTTGTCCACATAGACGGAGAAGAACTCTGCGGTGAGCCCACCCTCTTTCATCCGGGGCAGGTCTGTGTGGTACTTGCCGATTGAAGATGTGCCGAGATCGTAGCCATCGTCAATCATCATCGTCGTGATGTCGTTGTGCGTGTCAACGACGATAGCTTTGCGATGAATCTTGAGCGCCTCGCGCCACAAACGCTCGTCGCGCAGCCCAGCTATTGTCGGCGCGCTCGTCTGTTTGGGGAGTCCAGAGATTGTCTGCGCGCTTTGCGGAGGCACGTTTGCGACAAGCAGCAGAAAGAGCAAGCTGAGCGCAGTCGAGGAAGAGTGTTTGCGGTTGTTCATTTCATGAGCCGTCCTTCTTCTGAAGGTTTGTTCGCGGGGAATTTGCGAGCGAGCAAACTCTAGCTTACTTCATAGATGCTCGCAACCTGCGATAAAGCCAGGCCACTGCGACGAGCAGAATGGCCGGAATCCAGACCCAGACCAACTCACTCGCAAGCACGACGAGCCCGCGATTGCTGAAAAACCTTAAGCCGATGGGCGAGACTTCGATGGGTCGCCAGGGGAAGAAGTAGCGCGTTCCATCAAACGGAGCGAAGAAGGCCACGCCCGACCCGCCATCCGTCAGCGCGTCCAGCAAACCGTGCGAAGCGGTGATGATGAAGAAATAGACGAACAGCCGCCACCATTTTTTCGAGAAAGCGGGCGTCTCTTTGAAAGCCAGCCGAACGACCAGCAGGACAAGCAAGAGCGCGAACAGCAGCGAGTGAGTAATCCCTCTATGGTCGAACATTGACCCGCGCAGGCCGAAAGCGAAACCGATGATGACATCCACATCCGGCAGGACGGCGCAAAGCGCAGAGAGCACCCAGAAGCGGATGGGGCGCTTCTCGCCCGTGGACACTTTGCCCAACGCGAGCGCGGCAAACGCATGAGTGAAAGCCGAAGGCATGTTGACGAAATAGCCACGACAGCAGCACGCCTGTCAACTGTGGCTGTCCACATTTACCGGGAGGGCAACAAAGACTAGATTTACACTGACATTTAGTACGCCGTAGTTCTACAATATGAGTATGTCCATCCTGATTGCCGAAGACAACATAGCCCAGCGTCGTTACCTGCGAGAAATCCTGGAGCGCGAGTTTGCCGCGCACGCGCCCGTGATTGAGGCTGCGGACGGCGAAGAGACGATTGCTCTGGCCTTGAAGCACAGACCGGGGCTGTGTGTCCTCGACATTCAGATGCCGAAGCTGTCGGGCGTGAAGGCGGCACGCGCCATCTGGAAAGATTTTCCGGCGGCGCGAATAATTTTCTGGACGCAGTTTCCGCATGAAATCTATATCAACGAGATTCGCAAGATTATCAAGTCGGTCTCGCCTCCGCCCGCCTACGGTTTTATTCACAAGAACAATCCCGAATCTCGCTTCCTGCGCTTTGTCGCAGCCGTTCTGGAAGACGGCGCGGACATGATTGACCCGGCGTTCAAAGATTCTTTCAAGCGCCCGCTCCTGACTGAGTTTGAAGCTGAAGCTCTCTACTACCTCGCGCTCGGATTGTCTAACTGGGCGATTGCGCGAAAGTGCAGCCTGAGTCTGCGCGGAGTGGAGAGCCGCCTGGCGACGCTCTACGAAAAACTCTTCGTCTCGATGCCCGAAGGCACGCCCAACGAAGCCTACGACAAGCTCGCTTACAACGTGCGAACGCGCGCCTTCTTTGAAGCTCTGCGCCGGGGCTTGCTCAATTCTGATGAATTGGAAGGCGCTTCGCACGATCTCGAAACGTGGATCGAGCGCGACCGCAAGCGTTACGTTGAAGAACAGAAGGCGGAAGGTAAGAAGCAGTAGTTGCACTCGCTTTGTCGCCTGAATAATGTCACGACAGTTCTCACACACAGACGCCAGCGCGCAAAGAAAACGTTTGACTGAGAGCTTTGCGTTGACCGTTTGCTGCCTGCTGCTTTTCGCTTTCTGCTTTTTGCCCTCCGCTCCGTCTGCACAAAACGCCAACCAGTCTGCGCCGTCACCAACTCCGACAGCGCAAGCATCGCCCACGTCTTCACCGATGCCCACACCCACACCAACTCCGACGCCGACGCCGACGCCACCGTCAACATTGCATCAATGGGGCGCGGTCACACTCTTTCACGGCCTGCCTTCTGATCGCGTGCATGCAATAGCGCAGGATGCGGACGGCGCGATGTGGTTCGGGACTGATGGCGGGCTGGCGAAATATGATGGGCGACGCACGGAGACCATCACCCTCGAAGGCTTGATGTCAAAGCGCGTGCTCGCCCTCAAATTTGACCAGCAAGGCGTGCTCTGGGTCGGAACTGAATCGGGCGCAGGCTTACTCGTCAATGGTGAGTTTCGCGCCATCAACGAGACGGCAGGCAAAGTCATTACAGCCATCATCACGCCGGAGCGCGGGCGCGCAATCCTGGCGAGCGAGCAGGGCGTCATCTTCGATTGCCGCACAGGTGCGGATAATTCCTTTTACGTAAAAACCATTCCCGAAAAGCCTCTGACGAGCGCGGACTTTGATCGCCCCGGCGACCTCAACCTGACGAGCCTGGCGATGAAAGACAATGTTCTCTACACCGGCACGCGCAGTCGCGGAGTAATCGCGATTGAGAACGATGCCGTCAGAGAAATATTCAGCAACCCGCGCCCGTTCTTCGTCGAGACGATTGAGATGGATTCGCAGGGTCATCTCTGGTATGGCGCGAAGGCCAAGAAGGAAGAGAGCGGGCTCTATAAAGCTCAGGACATTTTGCGTCCCGTGAGAATCGGAACGGCGCTGGGAATGGTAATGGCCTTGCGCGCGGGCGTGGACGATGACATGTGGGTCGGAACGGATGGGCGCGGCGTGTCTCACTACGACAATTCCTCTCGTCTCATCGAGCGCTTCACGTTTGAAGGAACGGCGGGCGGGCTTCGTTCAGACCACGTTTATGCGATCTTCGTTGACCGCGAGGAGGTCGTCTGGTTCGGTACGGACAGGGGCGTCTGCCGCTACGACCCGCACGCGCCGCGCGTCGAAAACGTCTCCGGTGTAGCCGAAAGCAATTTCGTCCGCACGCTTTTTCAAACCAGGGACGGACGGCTGCTCGCGGGCACGAATCGCGGGCTGTTCATCTACGACCGCGCGGCGTCGCAGTGGTCGCCCGTCGCGGATTTGTCGCAAAGTCCCGTCTTTGCGATTACTGAAGACAAAAAGGGGCGCGTCATTGTCGGCGCGGGCACGGGTTTGTACAGAAGCGAGAAGCCTACGGGTGAGAGCACAACTAATCTCAGTTTGACGCGCATTGGAGCGCTTGGCTCACCAAACACGGAAGCGGGCGGCGTGCGCGCGCTCGCAGAGTTTCAGGGAGAACTTTACGTTGGCACATTCGGGCGCGGCGTCGAGCGGTTCAACGGTGAGACGCGAACGCTTATCTGGCCTGGTAATCAAGCGAGCGCTCAGGAGCGCGAGGTGGTCAGCCTGCGCGCAGACAAAAATGGAAAGCTCTGGATTGGGACGGCGCTGGCCGGAGCTTTCGTCTTCGATGGCCGCGAGGTCAAAGCGCTGCCCGCGCTTGAAAAACTGAAAGGCAGCGCCGTCTGGTCGATTGATGATGGAGGCAACGACAATCTCTGGTTCGCCTCCGCTCGCGGCCTCTACCTCTACCATGCGGGAGAGTTAAAAGAGATCGTCGCGGGGTTAGACGCGCGCAGCGTCTTTGCCACCACTGACGCAACGTCCGCCGCGAGTGTCTGGTGCGCGACCGCCGGGGGCGGATTGCTCCGCGTCTTGATGAACGACCAGCTCGGCGCTATTGTCTCGCGCCTCGACGCCGAACAGGGTTTGCCGTCGCAGAGCGCCTTCGCCATCTTGCCCATACGCGCAGACAAAAACGATGAGACTCTGCTGATCGGGACCAATCGCGGCGTCGCACGCTACAGTCCTGGGAGCGCGCTGCCTGTGCTTAGCCCGGTGCGCATCATCGGCCAGCGCATCCATCAACTGACGGAGCTTCGTACCGGGCTTCACCTGGACTATCCGCAGAACAGTCTCCTGCTCGACGTTGCTGCCACGAGCAGCCGCACCTACCCTGAACAATTCCAGTATGCTTTTCTGCTCTACGATGCGGCGGGGCGTGTTATCAAGCAGAAATTCTCTCACGACGCGCAGTTTACGATGGAGAGTTTGAAGCCAGGCCTTTACAGGGTGTCTGTGCGCGCCTTCTCGAAAGATTTGATCGCGTCCGACCCCCTGGCTTTCGAGTTCAAGGTCGCGGGCGCGCCTTTTCCCTGGACGACGACCGCGCTGTCAATTCTGCTGGCGCTGGCGCTCCTGGCCTTGTGGTGGGGCTATCACCAGAACCGCAGGCTGGCGCGCACGGGCATGGCGTTGGCCGACACCAATCGCCAGCTTGCAGACGCGCGCATGCAGCTCGCCAACGAAACCGAAGCCGAGCGCCGCCGCATCGCGCGCGACCTTCACGATCAAACGCTCGCAGACCTTCGCCACCTCCTGATGCTGACGGATCAACTGCCCGCAGATGGGAAAGACGCGGGGCAAAAGATACCGGCGACGCCCACAGTCTTCCGCTCCGAGATTGAATCCATTTCAAATGAAATCCGGCGCATCTGCGAAGATTTGAGTCCGTCCGTGCTGGAAAACGTCGGCTTCAGCGCCGCGCTCGAATGGGCGCTCTCGAACGCCGTCACCCACTCGCCGCCTGAGCAAAGGTTTGAATATGAGTTTGCCGCAGACGAGGGATTGGATGAGCGAATCAATTTCTCTCGCGCCACCCAGATGCAAATCTATCGCATCGTGCAGGAAGCCATCAGCAACATCTCGCGCCACGCCGCAGCGACACGCGCACGGCTCGTTGTGGCAACCACATCCGATGGCGCGTTTTTACTGACGCTCGAAGACGACGGGCGCGACTTTGATCCGCAGGACAGGAAAATCAAGCAGGGGCGCGGGCTGGCTAACATCAGGGCGCGGGCGAGCCTGATTGAAGCCGAGGTTAATTGGAGAAGACGCGAGGGTGGCGGGACACAATTTAAGCTTCGCAAAGAGAACGCCGTCAAAAACTCTGACGCGCAGGCAGACAGCTAACGCCGCGTGCATGTATTAAGTCTTTGCGAGAACACCTTTGTGCTTTAAACTTTTTCCATAAACTCAATCCTGTTGCCGAACGGGTCGAAGAATGACATTCTATTAAGTCCGGGGACAGGGGTTTCTTCTTTAATCTGCACGCGATTCTCTCGGAGATATTCCCTGATCTGCTCCAAACCCTCGACCTCGAAAGCCGGATGACGTTTCGATTTGCCCTGCACGTCTTCCGCGCCGATGTGCAGTTGGATGTCTGCAATCTTGAACCAGAGACCGCCGTTCGGCTTCAAGGCATCCGGCTTTTCGATCTCTTCAAGGCCGAGTACCTGCGTGTAAAATTCCCTTGCCTTCTCTTCCTCACCGACGGGGATGCAAATCTGGACGTGGTCTAATCTCTTGATGCGAACTTTCATGATAGCTCTCTCCTTTATAGTTCAACTAAGCTGCGTAATTCTGCCAGCGACGAATCGGCAATGAGACGAAAGACGCGCACGTCGCTCCCCTGGGGAAGCTGCGTGGCCGTGAGCGTGTCCGTGATGATGAAGGCGCTTGAGCGCAAGCCTCGCTGCCAGCCCCGCGTGCGCGCGTCGCGGAAGCTCAAAGCGGTCGGATCAATTCCGGCGGCGACCAGCATCGTGCGTGCCCAGCGCAAAAACTCTGGCCAGCGGGAGACCACAGCCACGAGCGCATCCGGCGGCGGAGGCTCTCTGCCCTGCATCGAGGCGGGAACGGAACGCGAATGAAGCAGCAGACAATTCGTGCCCGGCGCAAGCGCAGCCCGGACGCGCTCGCCCTCCTGCCCGTAGAGCGCGACGGCTTGAGCGCCCGCGAGCATTGCTGCATCGGCGCAAGCTTCCAGACCTGCGCCTGAAACAGCGAAACCCGTCGTCTCTTTAATCTCTGCAACGAGAATTTCGCGCAACTCTGTGTCCGACTCGATGACGAGAAAGTGATCGGGCGGCTGTAATTCAAGCAAGCGCTTGATGCGCGTCTGAATTTCGCCGAGCGAATAGCCGTGCTCTCGCGCTGCCTGAAGAAACCGGGAAATCAGTTGGTCTAGCTCCAGCCCCGCGCTCTGTCCAGCATCGCCCTGATGCTCGCGCACATAGATGCCGCTGCCCCTGCGCAATTCGACCCAGCCACGCTCGACCAGATCGCGGTAGGCTGCGCTAACGGTGTTTGGATGAATCTTGAAACGACGGGCAAGCTCGCGCGTGCTCGGCAATTTCTGCCCCGGCTTCAAATCCCAACTGACGATGCCGAGCACGACCTGCGTCGCCAGTTGCTCGCGCACCGGAACTTCGCTGTTTTTAGAAAGCCAGATTCGCATAATTAAAGCGCGCATTCTAGCTGAGCATCCGAATTTTCGGAAATAAATCTATTTTGCTCAACAACGGGAGAGAGACCGACGCGCATCTGATTGCGAAATCGGAGCGATGACAATTCAGGCTCGCGATTTGCTTTGAGCTTTAAGCAGCACATCAAGGGCTTCTCCCCAGGCTCTCCACACATCAAGCCAGTTGAAGGAGAACGCCTATGCCTACCAAATCTCTTGATCGCCTTAACATCTCTTCTCCCTGTTCCGCCGATTGGGATTCAATGATCGGCAACGACCAGGTGCGCTTTTGCAGTCATTGTAATCTGAGCGTTCACAATCTCTCAGAGATGACGAGAGCGGAAGCCATGAAGCTCGTCCTCGATTCAAAAGGTCGCCTGTGCGCCAGATTCAATCGCCGCCCGGACGGAGCGATTCAAACCGCGCCGCTGCCTGAAACGTTACACAGGATCAAACGCCGCGCATCGAGAGTCGCGACCGGCGCTTTCTCCGCAGCCCTGAGCCTGAGCGCCGGGATGGTCGCCCACGCGCAATCGCCAATGAGTCAATCACTGCCGGGTGTCGTTGAACTGCGGACTCAAAATGATGGCGCACAACAGGAAAGCTCCAGTCCGCTATCCGCCCAAATTGTCGGCACTATCCTTGATTCTCAAGGAGCAGTTATTCCGTCAGCCGCCGTGACCCTCATCAATGAAAAGACCCAGATAGAGAAGACAGCCGTCTCCAATGATAATGGTGAATACGGTTTTCAGGTCTCGGAAGCAGGGACGTACACGGTTAAGGTTGACGCTATGGGTTTCAGTACCGGCGAAAGAAAAAACCTTACCGTGCAGGCAAGCGTAGAGGAGCGCGTTGATATGACGCTCGAAGCTGCGGACACGGTAACGACAATGGGCATAGTTGCGTTCTCTCCAGAACCAACCGAGCCTCTGGTCGTGGCGGCGGCTAAAAATGATCTGGTAGCGGTCAGGCAACTACTGGCCACCGGCGCGGATGTCAACGTCTTGGATAAAGAGACCGACATGACCGCTCTCGCCGAGGCGGTCTCAAACGGCAACAGGGAGATAGTGCAAGCTTTACTATGGGTTGGCGCTGAGGCCAACGCGAGAAACAGGATCGGGCAGACGGCGCTCATGAATTTGAGCGACCATACTTCAGCCCAGATCGTCTGGGATTTGGTTGCCGCCGATGCGAAAGTAAATCTTAAAGACGAGATGGGAAACTCTGCGTTGATGGTGGCGGCAGCGCTGGATAACGGCGATGTTGTGCAAGCATTGCTTGACGCGGGCGCAAAAATCAATACCAGAAACAATGAAGGCCAGACGGCATTGATGATGGCGGTCAGCCAGGGAAGGAGCAACAGCGTGAAGATGCTGTTGACGGCTGGCGCGGACTTGAACAAAAGAGACAAAGAGGGCAGAACAGCCCTGAATTACGCCGAAGAGTACGAACACGCCGAAATAGCTGAATTCCTCGAACTGCATGGCGCAGTCAAATATTAAGCGCGCTTTGTCCAGGAACTAACACCGAAGCGTTCAGGTGAAGACTAATCAACGTGAGCTTCACCTGAGCGCTTCGGTCTTAACCCTGGAGAATGCTTGTTGACTCCTCCAATCCTGCCCCGATTTCATAATGCCAACAAGTCATTGTCGCGATGCTTCATTCTGTGGTACACAGAACGTCAATTTGATAATGGTTCTACTTAACTACCGGATGCGCGGTGCAGGCCAGCGTGTCAGCAATTATCCAGAGGAGTTAGAGCAAAAGGTTATGTCTTCCGTCACGTCGAACATTGAATCGGTGCTGCATGAAGAGCGCGTCTTTCCGCCGCCAGAAGATTTCAGCCGCAACGCGCACATTAAATCGGCAGAGGAATATGAGCGGCTTTGTGCCGAAGCTCATGACGCGCCCGAAGATTTCTGGGGGCGGATGGCCGAAGAGCTTCACTGGTTCAAAAAGTGGGAGACAGTTTTAGAGTGGAACTTACCGCATGCCAAATGGTTCGTCGGAGGCAAGACGAACGTTTCCTATAACTGTCTCGACCGTCACCTCTCGACCTGGCGGCGCAACAAGGCCGCCATCATCTGGGAAGGCGAGCCGGGCGACCAGCGGACGCTCACCTATCAACAATTGCACACGGAAGTCTGCCGCTTCGCCAATGTGCTCAAACGCGCAGGGATTGAGACGGGCGACCGGGTGGCGCTCTACCTGCCACTGATTCCTGAGCTGGCCATTGCCATGCTCGCGTGCGCGCGCCTCGGCGCGACGCATTCGATCATCTTCGGTGGCTTCTCAAGCACGGCGCTGGTAGATCGCATCAACGACGCGGGCTGCAAGTTGGTCGTGACGGCTGACGGCGGCTGGCGGCGCGGCGCGGAAGTGAAATTGAAACCGGCGGTTGACGAAGCCTTGAAAGAGACGCCGAGCGTCGAGGGCTGCATCGTCGTCCGTCGAACAGGAACGCCTATCACGATGCAGTCGGGGCGCGATCACTGGTGGCACGAGTTGATGGAGACGGTTGACGCAACTTGCCCGGCGGAAGAACTCGACAGCGAACACCCGCTTTATATCCTTTACACTTCGGGCACGACCGGAAAACCGAAAGGCATCCTGCACACGACCGCCGGTTATCTCTTGCAGTGTCATCTGACATGCAAATGGGTCTTCGATCTCAAAGATGAAGATGTTTACTGGTGCACGGCGGACATTGGCTGGGTAACGGGACACTCTTACGTTGTCTACGGGCCGCTCTCGAACGGTGCGACGGTTCTGATGTATGAGGGCGCGCCGAATCATCCTGAGCCGGATCGCTTCTGGTGCATCATCGAACGCCACCGCGTCAACATCTTCTACACAGCCCCGACCGCCATCCGCGCCTTCATCAAGTGGGGCGAGCAATGGCCGCTCAAGCACGATCTGTCTTCCCTGCGTTTGCTCGGAACTGTCGGCGAGCCGATCAACCCTGAAGCGTGGATGTGGTACTACAGAATTATCGGCAAGGAGCGTTGCCCCGTTGTTGATACATGGTGGCAAACGGAAACAGGCGCGATCATGATTGCGCCGCTGCCGGGTGCGACGCCTGCAAAGCCCGGCTCGGCGACAAGACCTCTGCCCGGCATAGAGATGGACGTGATGACGCGCGACGGCAAATCAGTGGGCGAAGCGGAAGGCGGCTATCTGGTAATAAAACGTCCCTGGCCTTCTATGCTGCGGACAATCTGGGGAGACGACGAGCGTTACCGCAAACAATACTGGTCGGAGATCGAAGGCGTCTATTTCGCCGGCGACGGCGCGCGGCGAGATAAGGACGGCTATTACTGGATTATGGGGCGCGTTGATGATGTGATTAACGTGAGCGGACACCGTTTGGGCACAGCCGAAGTCGAGAGCGCGCTTGTTTCGCACGAAGCGGTCGCGGAGGCGGCTGTCGTGGCGCGTCCAGATGAGATTAAAGGTTCCGGCATCGTCGCCTTCGTCACGCTCGAAGGCACACACCATGCGACGGACGCGCTCAAGGAAGAGTTGCGCCGCCACGTCACCAAAGAGATCGGCGCGCTCGCGCGTCCCGACGAGATACGCTTTTCGGATCAGCTTCCGAAGACCAGATCAGGCAAGATCATGCGCCGCCTCTTACGCGAACTCGCCACCAGCGGCACAGTCGCAGGCGACGTGACCACGCTCGAAGATTTTTCGGTACTGGAGAAACTGCGTGCGGAAGAAGAATAACGAAAGTGATGAGTGATGAGTAATGAGTGATGAGTTAAAAACTCTTTCTTTTACTCATCACTCATTACTCATCACTCATCACTGCTTTTGAAGGAGTAAAGATGGCCCGACACATCAGCCCGGAGCAACGCACGGGGACGCGCTACCTCGCAACACTCTTGGTGCGCGCCGAGTGGGATACGGAAGAAGGCAAGCACATCACCGCCGAAGGGACGACTGAAAATGTCGGCCCCGAAGGGGCGCTGGTGCATCTGCAACGAGAGTTGCCGGATGTCGGCAGCCGGGTGCAGTTAATGGTCTTGAACGAAGAGGGGCAAAAGCTGCAAGTCGTCACAGAGGTCTTGCGCCTTGAGCGCAACGCCGCGCACCCGCTCGCCGCGCTCCAATTGCTGGACGCGACGGAAGAATGGCGTGGCCTGATCTGGGAGCCCGCCGCCCCGCGCCTCATTCAGCCCGAACGGGATGAGGACGAAGACGAAGAAGAGGCGGATGACGAGGAACTAGCACACTAAGAACAGGAGACAGGAGACAGGAGACAGGAGAAAAGAAATCAGTTAAAGCGGTTCTCCGCCTTATATTCTGTCTCCTGACTTCTGTCTTCCGTATTCTTGAAAGGAGTTCTCTATGTTTGACTCACAATTCCAACCTGCTGGCTCGTCGAATGAGCGGCGTAAGTTTCCGCGTTACCCTGTGACGGAGCGGATGAATCTGGCCGTCGAAGATGAGAGTGTCGGTGAGACCATCGGTATCGGTGAGGCGACTGACATCAGCCTCGGCGGGCTGCGTGTACGGTATCTGCCAAAAAATACGGTAGTGCGCGCCGGAGACCGACTCGGACTCCTGCTGATTGATGAAGAGCAGGCATTGTCTTTGCGCGCTGAAGTAGTCCATCATGGCACATCCGATAGCTTCGGCGTGGAATTCCGCGACCTGTCGCCGCGAGAGCAGCAGGAGGTCAACGATTTACTTCAACGCCTGCACCAGTGAACCGGGAGACCCTTGAAATTCAGAAGAGACAACACAGAGCAGCAAGAGAAAAAAGAGGAGACTCAACAGCTCGCTGAGACGGCGGCGGTCGCGGCGGCAGAAGTCTCCAGGCCGCAGACGCGCGCCATCCTGCGCGTCATCGTCATCGTTATTCTCGTCGCGGCAATGATGTGGGTGCTGTACAGGATCGAAGGCGTGATCCTGCTCATCGTTCTCTCAATTTTCTTCGCCTACCTGATCGCGCCGCTCGTCGAGTTCGTGCGCCGTCCGTTCCACGTGCGGGGACGAGAGACCATCATGCCGCGCGTCGCCGCGCTCGCGATTGTTTACGTCGTCATCTTCAGCTCGTTGATTCTCGCGCTTTGGGTACTGCTGCCGCGCCTCAGCAAACAGATCAAAGCTTTTTCGGACGCGAGCACACAGTTTCAGACCAATGCCGAAGGCCGCGTCAAACTCCTGAACGATTTCTGCCGCCGGAACGAGATTTCGGAAAACGTCTGCGACGCCCTCAACAACGCCGCGACGGGCGGAATCGCGGCGCTCAAAAAATCCATCGCCACAGACCTGCCTAATCTGGTGGTTGTGATACTGAGCTACGTCCCGTGGCTGATTCTGATTCCAATTCTTTCGTTCTTCCTCTTGAAGGATGCGGACAGTTTTCGCCGCTCCGCGCTCCAGATGCTCCCAAGCGGGCGCTGGCGCTGGCGCGGCGACGAATTCTTCCAGGACGTCAACAGCGCGCTGGCCGCTTACATTCGCGCGCAATTGACCGCCTGCTTGCTCATCGGGACGATTTGCACGCTCGGCTTCATTGCGCTGGGCGTTCCGTTCCCGCTCGTGCTGGGCGTGATCGCAGGGATGCTGGAATTCATTCCGCTGGTCGGGCCGGTGGTGGTGGCGGGCATCGCGATGCTGGTCACGAGTTTTAGTCCTGACACCTCTTCCTATTCCGCTATCTGGGTGCTCCTGTTCCTGGGCGTCTTACGCATCGTTCACGACTATGTCATCTACCCGCGACTGGTCGGGCAGGGCGTTCACCTGCACCCGCTGGCGGTGATTCTGGCAATCCTGACGGGTCACGAGTTGGCGGGCGTGGCCGGAATTTTCCTGTCAATTCCCGTCATCGCCATCGCCACCGTCAGCTATCGCCACTGGCTTGAGCATAGAGGCAGCGAAGGATTGGTGGCGGAGATTTTGCAGCCTGTCGAAGAGACTATTGCCGCGCCTGCGGAAGCTAACTACGAACCGCCCGTTGCTCTCCCGGAATCGAAACCCGACAGAGCGTCACATCCAACTCCCGACACAACTCCTGAGCAAATGGCGCGCGTCCGCCCAGACCTCACCACAGGCGAGCTAAAAATGCCTAAGATGGATTGAAAGGCCGTGATAGGTGACAGGTGATAAGAGAAATCTTATTCTTACTTGTCACCTGTCACTTGTCACGGCTTTTCCATCAGTGCGATGAATCGCTTGAAGTGGTGCTCTGCATCGTGTGGGCCGGGCGCGGCCTCCGGGTGGTACTGGACGGAGAAGATGGGAAGTGTGCGATGGCGCATACCCTCTACGCAGTTGTCGTTGAGATTGATATGTGTGACTTCGATCTCTGCGGGTAGGCTGTCGGCCTGTACGGCGAAGCCGTGATTGTGCGAGGTGATTTCGATTTTCCCTGTCAGTTGATCTTTCACGGGCTGGTTGCCGCCGCGATGACCAAACTGTAGCTTGTAGGTCGTCCCGCCAAACGCGCGCCCCAGAAGTTGATGGCCGAAGCAGATGCCGAACACAGGCAGGCCGGAATCGGCGACGCGGCGCACTTCCTCTATCACCTTCGTCATCGAAGCCGGGTCGCCCGGCCCGTTTGAAAGATAAATCCCATCGGGCTTCAAGGCCAGGACTTCTACAGCGGGAGTGTTGGTGGGAACAACCGTCACGCGGCAACCCATCTTCGCCAACTCACGAAGGCTGTTTCGCTTCACGCCGAAATCGTAGCAGACGACGTGAAAACGCTCTTCACCTTCGGCTGAAATTTCATAAGGCTGCTCACAGGTGACACAGCTTGCCAGTTCCCTGTTCTCCATCATTGGCGACTGTCGCGCTTTTTCAACCAGCATCGCTTCATCAAGCTCAACGGTTGAAAGGCACGCCCGCATCGCTCCCTTGTCGCGGATGTGGCGAACCAGGGCGCGCGTGTCCAAGCCTTCGATGGCGACGATTTTCCAACGCTTCAGGTAAGCATCCAACGTCTCTTCCGCGCGCCAGTTTGATGCCACACGACTCGCTTCCCTCACGACGAAGCCTTCAACCCACGGGCGCGAGGATTCCGCGTCCAGACTCGTCACGCCGTAGTTACCGATGAGCGGATACGTCATGCAGACGATCTGCCCGGCGTAAGACGGATCGGTCAAGACTTCCTGATAGCCGGACATGGATGTATTGAAGACCATCTCGCCGCACGTCTCGCCTTCAGCGCCCCACGAGCGACCGCGAAAGGCGCGCCCGTCTTCGAGCGCGAGCAATGCAGGTTTGGAATCGTTAAGAGCCATATCTATGCTTGCGACCTCAAGAACTGTTGTGCTTCGTTGAGCCAGCGTTTCTCGGTGCGATATTTGTAGGCGGGCGCGGTCTTGACGGCCTCGATGCAGGCTTGCATGGAAGCGGCGGCTTCACGCTGGCGACCCAACCCGGCCAGAGCACGTCCCATCAGGTATAACCCTTGCGGGTCGAGGTTGCGATTCTCCAGAAAACGTTCGAGAGCTTCGCGCGCGTCTTCAAACTGTCCGGCGGCGAGGTAGGTTGCTCCGATCTCGCGCCAGATTTCGTGCTGCGCGTGGATTTCATCGCGCTCGACGACCTCTCCGAAATGTTTGATGGCATCGGTGAGTCGCCCCTGCTCGCGCGCAATCCGTCCCAGTTGATAATGGGAATCCACTTCATCCCGGTCTATCTCGATGGCGCGCTCGAAACGCTGGCGCGCTTCGTCCAGTTCGCCTCGCTGCTGGTGAATCAAACCGAGGTTATAATGGGCGGAAGCGTCAGCCGGATTGAGCGTCGCGGCTTCCAGATTCTGCTTGAACGAAGCGCGTGCGCGTTGCCCCTGCGTCACCTCACCGAAATAGCCGCGCAGGAGAATGAAGAGCAGGATGAGCAGGAAGGGCGACCCCATGACCGTCCCGAAGATCGGCATCAGCACGAGGCTGGCGATGAGCATGATGACGCCGCCTGCGATGACGACGACCATTGAGCGCCAGCCTGCGAGCCTGAATACTTCGCGTACCGCCAGCACAGCCCAGAAGATGAAGAACGGCAAGAGCAGCATCGCGGCGTAAGTGGCCAACTGCGATTGCGGGTCTGTCAGCATCAACGCCTTCTCCGGCGAGTAGCCGCCCTGCTGCACGGCCACGTTGAGCTGCTCTTTGAGCTGCGCGAGAACTTTTATCTCGAAGCCTGTCACTCGCGCCAGCACAGCCAGCGGGAGGGCTGCGAGATTGGCCGCCGCCCAGGCGTAGAAAGTGGTCGAGGCGAGCGGCGCATATTCTTGCCGGATGACCAACCCCAGACTCGCGCGGCGCTCAAACAAATTGGCGATGAATGCCATCACGGGGACGAGAATGACGGCGATGAAGAGCAGCGGCAGGATAGAGCTAAACAGGATGCTGAAAGTAATGGATGCGCCGTGCAGCACAAATGCCAGCTTGAGAAATCGCCACTGCGTATAGAAGGCGTAGCCGACGTGCGCCAGCACAGCTATGAGCATCGCAGGCGCGAGCGGAGAGCGGTCACGCACCTCGCTCATGGCGCGCCGGGGCGCGTAGAACATCATCAACAGAGGCCGCAGCCAGTTCATCATTTCTTCTTCACGAGTTCGCGCTTCAAATATCTATCACGCCCGTGCGCCCACAGTTTATTGCTCATCGTCCGTGTCCGCTGCCCCGTTGCTGTTCGTCGTAGCTGGCGGCGGGACGTTGCTTTCGGATTCATGGGAGATAAAGCTGGCGCTCCCCAGAGGCCAGTAGCGGAAAAGCGCCTTCCCATAAATATACTTTTCCGGCACGAGTCCCCAGATGCGCGAGTCGCTTGAAGCGTCGCGGTTGTCGCCCATCACGAAATAGTAATGCGGGTCAACCGTCTTGGGCGGGAGGCTGGCTCGCGAGAGATTTCGTTGCGGGTCGAGGTACGGCTCTTCCAACAACTGCTCGCGCCCCTGCGACCTGATGTAAATGCGCCCTTCGCGTATCTCGATTGTTTCGCCGGGCAGACCGATGATGCGCTTGATGTAGCTCTTCGATGGGTCGTTGGGATACCAGAAGACCACGATGTCGCCGCGCTGGAGCTGCGGCAGCCCGTAATAGATCAGCTTGTTGACGAAAATTCTTTCGCCGTCGTGCAGGCGCGGCAGCATCGAAGTGCCTTCGACTTTGACGGGCTGAACGACGAAGACGACCAGCAGCGCAGCGAACATCAAAGCGAACAGGAGGTCACGAAGGAGCAGGCGCGATTCAGCCCAGAGGCTATGACGCGCCACGTCTCGCGCCCTTTGCACCTCAATATCTTTGTCGTCATCGGCGGCGACGCTGCCAAAAAGCGGCGCGCGGCGTTTCCTGATTCCGAACATAAGTTACGGCAGAATTCAGCGAAAAGCAGAATACAGAATTCAGAAGCCAGGAGTCAGGAGAAAAGCGTTCATCAGCTACTCATCCCGGCCTCTTTGTTTACTCGTTTGGAGGTTAGCTGCGCGCGGCAAGCTTTGTCAAAGGGAAATAATAAGCAGTGGTCAGTAGTCAGTGGCTAGTGGTCAGTTAAAAGCAAGAAGGCAGTAAAGACACGCTCGTCTCTACTGCCTTCTTGCTTTTACTCTTTTGTCTTTAACTGACCACTGACCACTGACCACTGCCTTTTCCTTGACAGTCTTCGCGGCGCATCTCTATCATCGCTGACGGACAGTGTCCCGCCTGAGACACCACTCGATTCTGAGAGGCATTTGAAAGAGGGAGGCCGCTAAGCCGTGATTAAACTCGACATTGTAAACCGTGTGGCAGATCGCACGGGTGTTCCCAAGATGAAGGCTGAACAGGCTGTGGATGCCCTCTTTCATTCGATGAAAGAGGCGCTGATGCGCGGCGAGAGAATCGAGCTACGCGGCTTCGGCGTCTTCGTCGTCAAACCGCGCAAGCGCGGCGTGGGACGCAACCCGCGCACAGGCGAAGAGGTCGCCATCCCCTCCGGCAAGACCATCCGCTTCAAACCCGGCAAGGAACTGCAAGCGCACGAAGACGGCGCAGCAGGCTCAAGCCCGGCGAATGACCAGAGCACTCGCCTACCCGACGTAAGCTACTAAAAAGTGGTCAGTGGTCAGTGGCCGGTGGTCAGTTAAAGCAAATGTTTTTGATTCTTACTGACCACCGACCACTGGCCACTGACCACTGCTCTTATGTCAGTCCAAGCTATCCCGCCGTTTGTTGATTCGCCCGTGCCCGATGCACGTCGGAGGGCTGTGCGTCCGACTGCGCGTGAGTGGAGAAAGCATACCGTCCTTTTTCTCCTGACCGTGTTGACGACCACGTTTGCGGGCATCATGCTCGTCAGTGAAAGTGTTCCTGAGCCGGTCATGCGCTCGCCCACGGGGCTGCTCGACTACGTTCTCTACATCCCAATTTTTTATGTCAAGGCGGTGGCGGGCTATGCCCTGTATGCTGCGGCTCACCCGTCGCTCATCACGCAGGGCGTCATGTTTGCGGGCGCGCTGCTGGCCATCCTGACGGCGCATGAGGCCGGGCACTACATCGCCTGCCGACGCTACCAGGTGGAAGCGACGCTGCCTTTCTTCATTCCTGCGCCGCCGCTGTTTCTGGCAGGCACGTTCGGCGCGTTCATCAAGATCAAATCGCCCATTCCGACGCGCCGCGCGCTTTTTGACATCGGCGTGGCCGGGCCGCTCGCGGGTTTCGTCGTCGCTTTGCCTGTCGCCATCATCGGTCTTCTGACAGCACATCCCGCAACGTTACAACTCGCACCTGAAACGGGGCAGCAAACAATCATCTTCGGCGACCCGCTTCTGCTACAACTCATTGCTCGCGTCGTCGGCTCTGACCTCAATATTCAAATTAACCCATTTTTCTTCGCCGCGTGGATTGGGCTGCTCGTGACGGGTCTGAACCTGATGCCTGTCGGCCAACTGGACGGCGGGCACGCGACGTATGCGCTTTTCGGTAAGCGCGTGCATGCGTGGCTCGGTCGTGTGGCGTTTGTTGTGATGTCTGCTTTGGCTATCATGGGCTGGGTGTGGTACAGCAGCCCGAGCGGGTTTCTCTACGCGGTGCTTTTGGCCGTCATTCTCCGCTTACGGCATCCGCAGGTGATGGATGAAAGCGAGCCTCTGGATCGCACGCGCTTCATCATCGCGCTTCTCACGCTGATTGTCTTCGTTTTGGCGTTCCTGCCGTTTCCCATTAAGATTGCTTAAAACGCTTTGACCGCCAGGCAGCGCAAAATGTTGCGCCGCTCGCTGGCGGTCAAAGCTTTTTAAGTCGCTTGGCCTTTAATCTAACGCAACGCTGGCGGTGGGCTGGGCGGCATTGGCATGTCCGCACGCGGCGCTGGCGGCGGTGGTGGCGGCAGTTTGCCAAACACTCTTCCACGCCCACGGCATCCATGCTCGCGATAGACGGGATAAACAACGTCAGCATCGGACATCCCGTCCCAATGTCGATCAGAGCCGTAATGTTGATGCCGGTAATACCGCTCGCCAGAAGAACTCTGGAAAGGATTGAAACCTCCGAGCGCCCACGCGGCGGTGACACCTATCAGAAACGCGAGCAGCCCGACAGCTAGACGGAGAATGAAACGTCTGATTCCAGTATTCATGGTGTCCTTCCTTTCCAAACAATGATGCCTGTCCGGGGCATACGGGTTGACCGCAACGTGAAATTTAAATTGAGGCGGCTTCACCGGCTGGCAAGAGTGCACGGATTTCGCGCACGACACGCGCCACCTCTTCCTGCCCCGCCAGCGCAATCATAAAGAATTTGTAGCCCTGATAAAAGCACAAAACGCCGTTAGCGAAAAGCCAGATGCCGTCCAGCAAGGGATTCCCGCCCAGTATCCAGCTAATGGGTGCGCCCGTAATCGCTCCGGGCTGAAGAATCTGTGCCCACATCGCCACGCCCGCCGCGCAACTAAACGCGCCCAGGAGCGGCGCACCCACGTATTTGACCGCCTTGCGCTCAAACTCGACGCGCTTTCGTTCGGCTTCCGTCAACTCATTATTGGCAACGAGCGTCTCGCGCTCGCGCAAGTAGCCGTCAAACTTCTCGCCGATTTTGCGCAGGCCGTAAACGGGAAGCGCGGAGTGTGTGAACCAATGCGGGTGCGCGCCCAGGAGCACGGCATCGAGGCTGGGGAATGACGCGCCCACACGCGCGCCCGCCACGATGGAAAAGGTGACGAAAGCAGCCTTGCCCGGATTCTCCTTGATCCATTCGCGCGCCTTGAGCACGCCAGCGGTCGAGGCAACTGAGGCGCGTGTGAAGCGCGCCCCGGCGCTCGCAAAGCGCGAAGCGCGCTCATAGTAATGCTTTGCTCCATCGAAAACCTGACCGGCTTTGTCTCCGGCTGCCCCGGCTACATGGCGAACGGCTTCACCGGCTTCACGCGCGTGGCGTGCGGCTTCTTCTGCCGCACGGTGTGCGCGCTCGCGCACTTCATACTCATCATCGAGGCGCTCGGCCTCCGTGCGGACGCGCTCTGCTCCACTGGCCAGAGTCTCCGCCCCGCGACGTGCGGCATCAGAAGCGGCGCGCGCTCCCTCTTCAACGCGCTCCTTAATCCCGAATCTTTCATCCAACTCGCGCGCCTTGCGCCGCGCCGCCCGCTGCCACTCATCCAGCTTATCTTTGTAATCAGACATCAATACCTCCCGCGAAAGGCAGAATACAGAAGACAGGAGTCAGAAGTCAGAAGGGATAAGGCGGAGAACCGCTGTTACAGATATTCTTTTATTCTGGATTCTGACTCCTGAATGCTGCTTTTCCTTCTGTCTCCTGTCTCCTGTCTTCTGTATTCTGCTCTTGAGCTATACGTCGAGAGTCGGCTGGCGGTTCGCTTCGATTGGCGTTCCGCGTTCGACGCGGTCGCGGCCTCCGCGCTTGGCTTCGTAGAGCGCAGCGTCCGCCACCGTGACAAGTTCGCGCCCCGTTGCCGCAGAGAGCGGAAATTCTGCCACGCCGAAACTCGCCGTAATCCTCCCGACGTTTGGAATCTCCATCTCGCTGATTGCGATGCGTAAACGCTCGGCCACGTCTACGCCGCCCTCGAAATCCGTCTCAGGCAGGATGACGGCAAACTCTTCACCGCCGATGCGCGCGGCCAAATCTATGCCGCGCGTTCCGGCCTGAAGCGTCAGGGACAGGCGGCGAATAGCTTCATCTCCGGCATCATGCCCGTGAGTGTCGTTGACCTGCTTGAAATTGTCTATGTCCAGGAGGAGGAGACAAAAGGGTCGGCTGTAGCGCAGCGTGCGCGACACTTCGCGGTCTAACTGGCGCTCGAAGCGGCGACGGTTGGCCAGCCCCGTCAGGTGATCCGTAAAAGCCTCTTCTTCGCAGGTATCTAGATAGCGTTTGAAATCGAGCAGGGTGCGCGCACGCGCGAGCAGGAGATCAATATCGGTCGGGTCTGTGATGTAACCGAGCGCGCCGACTTCAGAGCCGCGCCGCAAATCCTGCGCGTCATTGCGGGCGGCAGTTTGAATGATGATGGGCAGGAACCTGGTCACCGGGTTGGCGCGAATCCTGCGCGCCAGCTCATAGCCGTCCATCTTCGGCATCATCACGTCTGTGATAATCAGATCGGGCTGAAAGGATTCGACAGCCGCGAGACCCTGTTCGCCGTCGTTGGCCGTGCGAACTTCGTAGCCCGCCATCTGTAAGGCGACCGTTAACAGCATGCGCTTGTCCGGGTCGTCGTCAACGACTAGAACGCTGAATTTTCCTACCATAAACCGATACACCGCGCGCGCAATGATAGTTCTTGCGTCACTTTGTTCTTCGTGCTAGAGTGTCACTTCTTCAGTTGTTGTCCGTGAACGAGCGTTTGAAAGCCAACCTTCTTCAAACTCCCCGAACAAGAACTGAAAAATAATTTCACCTCGTACTGACTACCAGAGGGCGAACTCCTTACCAAATTTCTGAATTTTACCCGATAACCATCTTTTCCAGTTCGCAACACTCTTGAATAAGGTACGGGAACGAAGGCTGAATGTAAACGCCAGTCCTGCTTTCCACATGAAAATATAAGGAACCGCAAACCCCCATGCTACAAAAACGCGCCTGCGACCTGACCCCCGAAGACCGCGCCGAAATCATCCGCCAATCAGATTTTGGCCGCCACCTGAATGATGACTTGCTGACCCGGCTGGCTGCAAATTCTCTTGCAACTGATTATCGTCGCCGGCGCTTCATCTATCGCTCCGGTGATCCGGCTGACGCGCTCTATGTAATCGCGCGTGGCCGTGTGAAGCTGTGCCGTGTTGAAGCAGCGACGGGGCGCGAAGCCGTGATAGACATTTTATCGGCAGGCTCACTTTTCGGAGAGTCGGCGCTCTACGCGGTCGGGTCGCGCGAAAAATGCGCCGTCGCTTATGAGAATTCGCGTCTGCTGCGAATTGCTGTGGGGGATTTTCAGGGCGGGACAGCGGAGAACCGCGAGCTTTATGATTACACCTTCCGTCTCATCGGTCAACGTCTGGCTCGCGCCGAGCGGATGGTCGCAGACTTTGCCCTCGACGCTATTCCCGCACGTCTGGAAAAACTGCTGCTTGAATTCTCCAGACGCTACGGCATCAATGAAACCAACGGCGTCCTCATTGACATTCCGCTACCGCACCGTGAAATCGCCTCCATTGTCGGCTCGACGCGCGAGAGCGTGACGGTGCGCTTGAACGCCATGCGCCGCGACGGTATCATTGATTTCGTCAACCGGAAGATTCTTATCAAGCGTCCCGAATCACTGGCAGCAGCCTGAAGAATGCAAAAGGCAAAATCAAAAATGCAAAATGGAAGACGAAGAGCGAGCTTTTCATCTTCCATTTTGCATTTTTGATTTTTAATTTTCCTTATGAAATGTCCGAATTGTAGTAAACCCGCCGAATGGCAAGATAATCCGCACCGCCCTTTCTGCTCCGAACGCTGCAAGCTGATAGACTTTGGCCGCTGGGCTAATGAAGAATATCGTGTGCCCGCGGAAAGCAGGGATGAAGGAGGAGGGATAAGGGATGAAGAGCAGGAGACAGGAGACAGAATACAGAATTCAGAATGAAGAGGCGGAGAACCGCTTTTATTCTTTCTGTTCTTCTGACTCCTGAATTCTGTATTCTGCTTTCCTTCATCCCTCATCCCTCATCCCTCATCCCTTCTTCCATCGTCTCTCCCCTGTTAGAATGCCCTGACGATTTTTGGGAGTTCGTGGAATGCAGCTTCTGTTTCTTATGCGTGAGCGCCGCCGAACACCTGGACTACTGACCGGCGTACTCGCTCTCATCGTGTTCTCTATATCATGCGGTGCGCCTGCGCCGGTTGAAGTCAGCAGGGGAGAGACGCCGAGAGGCAGGACTCCGCCGAGCACAACGTTTCCGATGCCGCCGACGACGACCACAGCCAGTGGTGCGGCGATCAACGCGCAGAGTTTTACGCTGCTCGACAATCAGCAGGCGAACCTTTCCGATTATTCAGGACAGGTGGTAGTGCTCGATTTCTGGGCGACCTATTGCCCGCCGTGCCTGGAAGAAGCCCCGCATCTGGACGCGCTGCAAAAACGTTTCGGCCCACAAGGGTTAAAGGTCATCGGCCTCAACGTCGGAGGCCCCGACGACCGTCCCAAGATTCCTGAGTTTGTCGAACGTTTGAAGATCAAGTACGCGCTCGGCTTTCCCGAACCGGAGATGACGAACCTCTACATGGGCAGCGATAGCCGAATACCGCAAACGGTCGTCTTCGACCGCAAAGGGCGCATCGTCAAACACTTTGTCGGCTACGACCAAACCGTCTCACAAGAACTTGAGCGCACGATTCAACAAGCAGTGATGAGTAATGAGTGATGAGTTAAGAACTCGTCCCTACTCATCACTCATCACTCATCACTTTTCTTATGCCCCGTGACATCCCTGTCGGAAATGGCTCGTTGCTCGTCACCTTTGACGAGTTGTATCAAATCCGCGACATCTATTTCCCTTACGTCGGCAAGGAGAATCATTCGGAAGGCCATCCCTTCCGCTTCGGCGTCTGGGTTGAAGGACTCTTCTCCTGGGTCAGCGATAAGGGGTGGACGCGCGAGCTGACCTACATGGATGAAACTCTCGTGACGGATGTGCGACTCGTCAACGAGAAACTCGCGGTTGAGATCGTCGCAAACGACGCCGTTGATTCCCACGAAAACATTTTCGTCCGCCGGATCAGGCTCAAAAATACCGGCAGCTCCCGGCGCGAGTTTCGTCTCTTCTTCCATCAGGACTTTTACATCTCCGAATCCGAAGTCGGCGACACGGCCTACTTCGATCCCGAAACTCAGGCGCTGATTCATTACAAAGGCCAGCGATACTTTCTTATCTCGACTGATGCTCCCACTGGCGTGGAAACTTTTGCTACGGGTCGCAAAGCGTTCAAGGGCGCGGAAGGAACGTGGCGCGATGCCGAAGACGGAAGGCTCAGCGAAGGCGCGATTACGGAAGGTTCTGTTGATTCGACCATCGGGCGCACACTCGTCATCGAAGCAGGCGGCTCGGCTGAGATGTTCTACTGGATCGCGGTCGGCAAAGATTACGGTGAAGTGGCAAAACTGAATGCGCTCGTGCATCAACATCAACCGCGCACTTTGATCGAGCGCACGAATAATTACTGGCGCGCGTGGGTCAATAAGAACGAGACGGATTTCGGCAATCTGCCGCCGGAAGTTGTCCGCCTCTATAAACGCTCGCTCCTGGTCGTTCGCACGCAGATTGATTCGGGGGGCGCAATCCTCGCGGCCAACGATTCCGACGTGACCTTGAGAGCGACGGATCATTACAGCTATCTCTGGCCGCGCGACGGCGCACTTGTAGCCTACGCGCTCGACCTCGCAGGCCATCACAATTTGCCGCGCTCGTTCTTCGATCTCTGCGGAAGAATCATCACGCCCGAAGGATATTTCTTGCAGAAATATAACCCGGACGGCTCTGTCGCTTCGGGCTGGCACGCCTCCTGGGACCCGCACGCCAAGCGTCGTCTCGTGCCGATTCAGGAGGACGAGACGGCGCTCGTCCTCTGGGCGCTGTGGCATCACTACGACGAGTTCCGCGACATAGAATTCGCGCGCCGACTTTATCGCCCGCTGATTACAAGCGCGGCAGATTTTCTCATGCGCTTTCGCGACGAGGAGACAGGTTTGCCGCAGCCTTCGTGGAACTTGTGGGAAGACCGTCGCGCCGTGCACACGTTCACCTGCGCAACGGTCGTCGCGGGTTTGCGCGCGGCGGCAAACTTCGCAACGCTATTCGGCGAGCCGTTGTTGGCTGAAAGCTACGAGCAGGCGGCGCTGGAAGTCTGCGACGGGATGCGGGCATTCCTCTATCGCCCTGAGCTTGGTCGCTTCGCCCGCTCGATCATGCCCGTTGAAGGCGGCGGATTTGAAGTTGACGAAACGATTGACGCCTCGCTCTTCGGCATCTTCTACTTCAAGGCGTTCGCGCACGACGACACAATGGTGAGAGAGACGATGAGCGCGGTCGAGGCGCGTTTGTGGGCGAAGACGGATGTAGGCGGTCTCGCGCGCTATGAAGCGGACGGCTACATGCGTGTGACGGACGATGTCGAGAAAGTTCCCGGCAATCCGTGGTTCATCTGCACGCTCTGGCTGGCAGATTATCGCATCGCGTCGGCCAAGAGCCTCGAAGATTTGGAGCGCGCCGTGGAGATTCTGGAATGGGTGGTCGAGCGTGCCCTGCCTTCGGGCGTGCTGGCCGAGCAGGTTGACCCGCTGACAGGCGCGCCCGTCTCTGTCTCGCCGCTGACATGGTCGCATTCGACGGTCGTGGCGACGGTCATCGCATATTTGCGAAAGCTGGAAGCGCTGCTTGAATGCGAGGCTTGCGGTCGCCCACTCTTCCGTCATGATCGCCGCGCGCGTAGAGTGTACAGTTAAACGCTGCACGGGTTGATTTCTTCATGGAAGGAACGGGAAATTTCATCGGCGGCAGGTGGACGGCGCGGGTCGAGTTGTTGCCGGGCGAGTTTGAGGTCTTTACGCGGTCGGCGCGGCGCGGCTGGCGCATGGGTCAGCTTGTCTTTACCAACCAGCGCTTCATCTGGCGACCAAAATTCAAGCGCAGGGCGGAAATGTCGGACGTTCTTTCTATCCCGCACGAGCGCGTCATGAGAGCGGACGTGGCGCGTCCCTGGCAGCACCTTTTTCTTGAACGTGCGCTGCGTTTACGCCTGCAAAGCGGGGAAACGATCCTGCTGCTGGCCGGAGACGTTGAGACCATCCT
This sequence comes from Acidobacteriota bacterium, assembly GCA_032160705.1. Taxonomy (GTDB): domain Bacteria; phylum Acidobacteriota; class Blastocatellia; order Pyrinomonadales; family Pyrinomonadaceae; genus QHXM01. The sequence continues at coordinate 64,227 of JAVHVE010000060.1, forward strand.
GCCGCTGGTGCGTGATTATATGTCGCGCGGGCGCTACCAGCCGGGCGAGCTATTCAAATGAATTGGCTTAAACCCTCTCTTTTCAGGCAACTTTTGGGCGTTTTCACCGCATCTTGACTCTGTTCTGAGCGAGGCCTTAAAATTCACCGTTACCCGAGATGGCCACGCTTTTTCCGTGCCCTTGATCTGATAACCTGTAACCTGAATGTTTTGCCCTGGGGTCGTTCTCTAAATTGCCTGACTTAAAGTTGTGCCGAGTTCTCGCAAAGAGCGCGTGTTGCTCGTGGCTCGTGAACTACAGGCTTTGCCTCTTTCGATTTTCAACAGGAGTTGTCCCGTAATGTCTGACCGTAAATTTCTCCGCCGCGTGAGTTTGGCAATCTTCGCCCTCTTACTGGCTGTCCCTGCAATCTCCGCGCAGGATTTGCCTGACCGGAAAACCAATCAGAAACCCGAACTGCCGAAGGCTTATCGAGATTGGATTGATAAGGATGTCGCCTACATCATTACCCAGCAGGAGCGCGACGCCTTCAAAAAGCTCAAGACCAACGAAGAGCGCGAGCAGTTCATACAGCTTTTCTGGCTGCGCCGCGACCCAGACCCGGACACGGACGAGAACGAGTACCGCGAAGAGTATTACGAGCGTATCGCCTACTCCAACGAGCACTTCGCCTCCGGCATCCCCGGCTGGAAGACTGATCGCGGTCGCATCTACATCATGTACGGCAAGGCCGACGAGGTTGAGTCGCACCCGACGGGAGGCGCTTACGACCGCCCCTCTTATCAGGGCGGTGGCTCGACGACGACCTACCCGTTTGAAATCTGGTTCTATCGCTACCTGCCCGGCGTTGGTTCAGGCATCGAGATCGAGTTCGTTGACCCGACGGGCACCGGCGAATATCGCATCTCACGCTCGCCCGACGAAAAAGATGCGATGTTCAACGTTCCGGGCGGCGGCATGACGCTCGCCGAACAGCTTGGCCTGGGCGATAAGTCTGAGCGTATGCTGGGTTACAGCGCCAATGGCTACCACCGCGCTCAGGATTCACCTTTCGAGCGCCTTCAGTTGATTGCCAACCTCAGCCAGCCTCCGCAAATCAAATTCAAGGAGCTGGAAGAACAGCTTGGCCTTGTCTCCGGTCCGAAGTTCGAGGATAACCCGCTCAACTTCGATGTCCGTGTAGACTTCTTCCGCCAGTCGGACGAGCGTGTCATCACAGCCATCACCGTTCAGACCGAGAATAAAGACCTGGTCTTTCAGGATAGCGGCGGGTTGCAACGGGCGCGGCTGAACGTCTTCGGGCGCATCATCGCCGTCTCAGGTCGCCGCGTCGGAGTCTTTGAAGACCCCATCGAGACGACCGCCTCGCCCGCCGAGCTGGCGGAAGCCAAAGACCGCAAGTCTGCTTACCAGAAGGCCGTGCCACTCGCTCCCGGAACTTACAAGGTGGAAGTGGTTGTGCGCGACATCGCGTCTGGCGCAACCGGCGTTCGCAAAGTCGGCTTCACGGTTCCGAAGTACGATCCCAAGAAACTCGGCACTTCGACGCTCGTGCTGGCCTCGAAGCTGGAGAATCTCGTCAACCCGCAACTGGAAACGACCATGTTTCGCATCGGCCAGACCAAAGTGATCCCGAATCTTTCGGGCATCTACCGGCGCGGGCAGCCCGTGGGCATCTACTTGCAGGTTTACAACGTCGGGACTGACCAGACGACGCTGCGCCCTTCGGTTGACGTTCAATATGTGCTGATGAAAGACGGCAAAGAGGTTGGCAAGCAGAGCGAAGACTGGCAAGGTCTGGCCGATTACGGTCAACGCTTGACGCTGACCCGCCTCATTGATACGAGCAGTTTCAACGCGGGCGACTACTCAATCGAAATTCGCATTCGCGACCGCGTCTCCGGTCAATCAGTCACGCAGTCGGGTAAATTTAGCGTCACACAGTAGAGTTGCACTGCGTTCCTGCTTTCCGGGCTTCGAGTTCATATCTGGAACTCGAAGCCCGAAGCGTTTCAGAGCTTAGAAGCTGATTGAAAGTCCCGTCAGGGACGATTGATTTTAGCCCAGCACTTCAGTGCTGGGAATAAGTTGAGAAATAAGAGTTGAGTCCCGTAGGGACGGCTGATGAAAGGTTCGCTTCTGTTCAGTCGTCCCTCCGGGACTCAATTTTTATTTTCCGGCTTTATCCCCAGCAATAAATTGCTGGGCTATTTTCGATGCGTCCCTAACGGGACTCATAAATCAAATTTTTCAAAGAAGGTTCTAAAACAATCGCGGGTTCTCATCCTCGGAGGGCGCTTTCTCTCCACGGCGCAACGCATTGACCAGATGATGGGCGCGTCGTGTCGGTTCCGGCTGACGATAGCCGCCATCACAATCAAGCGTCAGCTTGATTGCTCCTTTGAGATCAATCAGGTGTCCGGGCGAAACGAAGATAGGCTGCACTTTCGTCTTCGTTCTCACCGCCGCCCCCACCGTTTCACCGTTCTTCGGGTCAATCAACTCCGTCCAGTTGCCCCGCGCCTCTCCAGGCTCTTCATACTTTCCGACCAGCACGGATTTCGCACAACCGAGCGTCGGGCGATTGACGATCAACCCGACGTGCGACGCGATTCCGACGCGACGCGGGTGCGCGATTCCCTGCCCGTCAAACATCACTGCATCCGGCTCGGTCTTCAACTTCGCCCAGGCTTCCAGCACCGACGGAGCTTCACGAAAAGAGAGCAGACCCGGCACATATGGAAATTGCGTCTCGCTTACCACTCCGACCTCTTCAATCACTTCGAGTGAAGGCAGCCGCATGACCACCAGGCCAGCGTAAACTATGGGTGAGAATTTATTGAAAGAGATGTCCGCGCCCGCAATCGTCTCGATTCGCTTCCTTAGGGGCTGCAACGCCACGCGCTCGCGCAAACTCTTCTGCAACTCCACAGCCTCTTTGGGCGTCATCGTCCAATCATGTAGCTGCTTGTATTGTGCCATCGGATTACCTTTCAGCTATTGGTCGCCTGAGAAACACGTCGCTTCGCAATTTCGTAGAACACTTGAAAGGAGAAGCATCAATGAATGAGCTTGCACCGCCAGCCGAGCGAACGCCTGTCGCTTTTCCCCTGACCCGGCGAGCGGTAATTATTTTCAGTCTCGCCGCAACAGCAATCTTTGCGCTGCTGGCCTGGACGATCACAGTCTATTTTCGCAAGCAATCATTCTACGCACTTTTCACCACAGGTCAGACCTTCACAGCACAAATAATTCTTGGACTACTGCTCGGCATCATCATCGCCGCGTCCGTAGTCCTCATTTTACTGAAAGCCAGTTTCTTAGCGCGGCTGCGAGATTTTATCCGAGAAATCCTCAAGCAGATACGACCCACAGGCTTCGACATGATACTGGTCGCGCTCCTCGCGGGCTTCGGTGAAGAGCTATTTTTTCGCGCCCTGCTTCAGCCGATGCTGGGTTTGTGGCTGACCTCGCTGCTGTTCGCGCTCGCTCACACAGGCGTCTCATTGAATCCAGCGAAGTTGGCGTTTGCCGCTTTCGTCTTCGTGATGGGCTTGCTGCTCGGAACGCTCTTTGAGCAATCGGGACTCATCGCTGTCAGTGTCATGCACGCCAGCTACGATCTAATCTTCCTTTTCGCCGTCAAACGATTTCTGCACACAGCCAACCATTAGAACCGTAGGGCAGGGCTTGTCCTTGCCCGCTTTGTTTTATTGATCTCCAACTTGCGGGTCATTGCACGATGGGCAAGGACAAGCCCTGCCCCTACAAATTTGGCTCACGCCGCAGGCATTGTCAGACGCTCTCAGCTTCCGGCACTTCGCTTGATAAATCCAATTCCGCGCTTGAAGAAATCTCTGTGCCGGTGCGAACAATAGAATGCACGCGCCAGTGCTCGTCGTCGCGCAGGGGGAAGTCCGTGCGGAAATGCGCGCCGCGCGATTCTTCGCGCCAGAGCGCAGAGCGTGCGATGAGCGTGGCGACGTTGAGGAAATTTCTCGAAGCGCGAGCCAGCGGCGCGCGCGCGATCTGCTCAAACTCCAAAAGTGCACGTTTGATTGATTCGCGGCTGCGGAGGATTCCGACGCGCTCCCACATCAAGCGCCTGACACGTTTTCTGACGGCCAGTGCAATATCACCCGAAGCGCGCGCAGCACTCACTTCCCTTTCATCTTCAATCGCGGTATCGCGCGCACTCAAATTCCCGGCAGCGTAGTCCGTGGCTGCTGCGCTTCCGGCGCGCGCGCCAAAAACCAATCCTTCGAGCAGCGAGTTTGACGCCAGGCGATTTGCGCCGTGCACGCCTGTGCAGGCCACCTCGCCCGCCGCGTAGAGTCCGGGCAAAGAAGCGCGCCCGTCGAGGTCTGTTCTGACGCCTCCCATGCAGTAGTGCGCGGCTGGTGAAACGGGCAAAGGGTCAGTCGTGATGTCCAACCCGTAACGTAAACACGTCTCATAAATTTTCGGGAAACGATGGCGGATGAAACGTGGCTCAAGCGCGGCCATGTCCAGATAAACTGTGCGCGTCGCTGTCCGCTGCATCTCGGCGACGATTGAGCGGCTGACGATGTCGCGTGGCGCTAATTCCGCGCGCTCGTGGTAATGCGTCATAAAACGCTCGCCTTCGCGATTCCTGAGGACACCACCTTCGCCGCGCATCGCTTCCGAAAGCAGGAAGCGCGGCGCGCCTTCGATATTGAGAGCCGTCGGGTGAAACTGCACAAACTCCATGTCCGCGAGTTCTGCGCCAGCCGCGTAAGCCATCGCCATCCCATCGCCGGTCGCGACCTCTGGATTCGTCGTGTGCAGGAAAACCTGGCCACCTCCGCCTGAAGCCAGGATGACGGCGCGGGAGCGCAATTCACGAGGCGCACGCACCAAGGGGTCAAGGTAACGAACGCCGCGAACACGTCCCTCCACGACCAGCAAAGATTCGGTCGCCGCGTGCGCCACGAAAGCAATCTCTCGCTCGGCGCGCGCTCTGGCAATCAAAGCTCGCACGATCTCCCTGCCGGTCGAATCGCCGTGCGCGTGCAGGATGCGACGGCGCGAGTGCGCGGCCTCCTGCGTAAAGACCAATCGGCCTCCCTCGCGGTCGAACTCAGTGCCCCAATTGATTAATTCCTGAATATAGCGCGGCCCGTCTTCGACCATGACACGCACCGCCCGCTCGTCGCACAATCCTGCGCCGGCGTTCAAAGTGTCTTCTTCATGAAGCGCAACCTCGTCTTCGTCCGAGAGCGCGACGGCAATTCCGCCCTGCGCATATTCCGTATTGGATTCGTCTGTGCGGTCTTTGGTGAGAACTGTGACGCGGCTTCCTGTGCGCGCTAACTCGATGGCGGCACGCAAGCCTGCGATGCCGCTGCCAATAACAATGAAGTCTGTCTCAAGAGCCATGAAGATTACTGCGTCGGCTCCGGCTCAAGTTTGTTCACGCGCTTTTCCAAGTCACGCTGATCGGCGCGAACAACCAAGACATCTTCAGCCAGCAATCCCACTTGGCGTTCAAGTTTGCGAAATCCGTTACGCATCTCGTCTTCAAGATTCCCCAACTTGGCCAGCACCTGTTCCCAGACCGGGCGAGTTTCCTGTAGTCGCCGGTCAACCTTATTTTCGAGCGTCGTCAGGCGGGCATCTATTGAATCCAGACGTGTGAGAATGCGCTTCAAGTCGCCGTCCTGTAAATGCTTTGTTGTTTCTTCGCTCATGGCTTTCTCCAAACAAAGATTATGAGGCTAATTGGAGTTTCACTCAAGCTCGGACCGTCTCATTCCAACGGTGCGCGAACCATGTTGCGTGGTTGCCAAACGCCGCGTTAGAATGGCGCACGGATTCTTCCCCTGTACTAACTCTAACAATTAAGGAGACAGCGCGCCCGTGTCACGGGGTTCGCGCCGCGTTCGCTTCTTTGCCCATCGCATAGCTCGAAAGGAGATTTTGAGATGAGAATGAAACGATTGTTCGTTATCCTGCTTGCCGTCTCACTTTCAGTGCCCGTGGCGGCGCTCGCGCAGAGGAGAAAGAAAGCCGCGAAGAAAACCGGAGGCGCGTCCGCTGAAACTGCCGTGTTGCCGTCAATCGAGTTTACACAATTCACGCTCCCGAACGGTCTGCGCGTCATCTTGCACGAAGACCACTCGACGCCCATCGTCGCCGTCAACGTCTGGTATCACGTTGGCTCGAAGAATGAAGTGCCGGGTCGCACAGGCTTCGCGCACCTCTTCGAACACATGATGTTTCAAGGCTCGCTGCACCATGACAACGACTACTTCCCGCCGCTTCAGGAAGCGGGCGGCACCTTGAACGGCTCGACCAACTCGGATCGCACCAATTACTGGGAGGTCGTGCCCTCCAACTTCCTTGAGCTTGCCCTCTGGCTCGAATCAGACCGCATGGGCTACCTGCTCGAAGCCCTGACGGAAGCGAAACTCACTAACCAGCGCGATGTCGTTAAAAACGAGAAGAGGCAAAATTACGACAACCGGCCTTACGGATTGGTCGGCGCGAAGATCGCCGAGACGATGTATCCAGAGAATCACCCGTATCACTGGCTGACCATCGGCTCGCTTGACGACCTGACCGCAGCCTCGCGTGAAGACGTGTCCGACTTCTTCCGGCGCTTCTACACACCGAACAACGCCAGCCTGGTAGTTGCAGGCGACATCAATCCGGCGCAGGCGCGCGCGTTAGTCGAAAAATATTTCGGCACGCTGAAGCGCGGCCCCGAAGTTCAAAAAGTGACACCGGCGCGTCCCGTTCTCGAAAAAGAGAAGCGCGTGACGATGGAAGACCGCGTCTCGTTGCCGCGCGTTTACATGACCTGGCATACAGAGCCCCAGTACACCAGCAATGATGCGCCGCTTGACCAACTCGCTTTCATTCTCGCGGGCGGCAAGGGATCGCGCCTCTACAAATCGCTCGTTTACGAAAAGCAGATCGCGCAGGACGTGTCAGCTTTTCACCCGTCACGCGAACTCGCCGGGCAGTTCCAGATCAATGCGACAGCCAAGCCCGGCGTTAAACTCGAAGACATTGAAAAAGCCATTGACGAAGAGATCGCTAAACTCAAAACCGAGCCTCCGATCAACGAGGAGATGGAGCGCGCCTACAATGCTCGTGAGTCTTCGTTGGTCTATGGCCTGCAAACCGTCGGCGGCTTCGGCGGCAAGAGCGATCAGTTGAATGCCTACGCGGTCTTTCTCAATCAACCCGGCTACTTGCAGACAGACCTTTTACGCTACCGGAGTGTCACGCCAGCGGATGTGACGCGCGTTGCCAATGGCTACCTGACCGACAAGCGACTCATCTTGACGGTCTTGCCGCGCCAGCGCGGCAAGACGACGGGCGACCCTGCGCCAACGAGTCCGACCGCCGCAATCGGCACGCCGTCACAGCAAACAGGAACGCAGGCGGGGAGCGCCGCAACCACACCGGCCACTAAACCCGGCGGCGCAACTCCGGCAGGAGTTCAACCACAGACGAAACCAGAAGCTGCGGCGACGACACCGGCAGGCGCAACTCCGCCGGCAACCGCAGCGAAACGCAGCGCGGATAAAGGTCAGGACAAATCGCAGCTTGGCGGCCTTTACGTTCAGCCCAAGCCAAAGCCCGACCCGCGTTTCAAGTTGCCGCAAATCCAGCGGCGCAAGCTCTCCAATGGCCTCGAAGTTCTAATCGTGGAGCAGCACGAAGTTCCCGTCGTCAATATGAACCTCGTCTTACGCACCGGCTCGGCGGCTGACCCGCAGAATCGCGCTGGGCTGGCGAGTTTGACCTCCGCGCTAATTGACGAAGGGACGAAGACCCGTTCATCTCTGGACATCTCGAACCAGTTGGCTGCTATTGGCGCGCGGCTCAGTACGGGCTCTGATTTCGACTACAGCAGCATGAACCTCCTGACGCTCTCCAAGCACATGGATCGCGCTCTGGAGATTTATTCTGACGTTGTCACCAATCCATCTTTCCCTGAAAATGAACTGGTGCTTCAGCGCAAATCGCGTCTCGCCACGTTGATGCAACGCCGCGACGACGCTTCGGCTATCGCCGGAAACGTTTATTCCTCGCTGCTCTACGGTCGCAACCATCCATACGGTCATCCGGGGATGGGCGACGAGGAAAGCGTGACCGCCGCAACGGGCGACGACATCAGGCGTTTCTATGAAACGTACTATCGCCCGAATAATGCTGCGCTGATCGTTGCCGGAGACGTGACACCAAGCACCCTCATGCCGAAGCTCGAACGCGCCTTTGCCGACTGGAAGCGAGGCGAAGTTCCTGCGGTCACGATAGAGATGCCGTCCTCGCGCGAGAAGGCGACAGTTTATATTGTTGATAAACCGGGCGCGGCGCAGAGCGTCTTGATGATCGGCCAGGTCGGCCAGCCGCGCTCAACGCCCGACTACTTCCCGCTGGTCGTGATGAATACCATGCTCGGCGGCCAGTTCACCTCGCGCGTCAACATGAACCTGCGCGAAGAGAAAGGCTACACCTACGGGGCGCGCACCTTCTTCGATTATAGGAGGAGCGCGGGACCCTTTGCGGCGACCGCAGGCGTGCAAACCGCCGTGACGAAGGAATCCGTCTTCGAGTTTATGAAAGAGCTGCGTGGTATTCGGGGCGAGCGTCCCGTTACGCCCGCCGAGCTTGAATTCTCGAAGCAGGCGATCATCCGCGGCTTCCCGCGCACCTTCGAGACGCCCGAACAAATGGCCAGTCGTCTGACCGACATCGTGCTCTACAATCTGCCGGACGATTATTTTAATAACTACATCGCGCGCGTGCGAGCCGTCACGGTGGAAGACATCAACCGTGTCGCCAATCGCTACCTGGACCCGTCGCGGATGGCGATTCTCGTCGTCGGCGACCGCAAAGTTATCGAGCCGGGACTGCGCTCGTTGACGGATGTCGGCACAACCATCACTTTCGTTGACACCGAAGGCAAGCCCTCCACAGAGGGCAGTAGCGGCGGTGGGAGCGTTGAAGGCGGCACTCGGCGCTAGGGGCTGATTGAAAGTCCCGTGAGGGACGACAAGGCTCGCATCTTCTCGACCTTGTTCTTCAGATCAAATAAGAAGGGCGCGCCTTTATGATGGACGCGCCCTTTTATCTTTATCAGTTCGACCTTGCTCGAAGATTAATCTACGGCAAAGCCGACGTTGACGACCGCCATGATGTCCTTGTCCAACGACGAGGTGTCGTTGATCCCGGCATCCGAAACTTCATTTGAATCAGCCGCAGTGATCTGCATCACGCCCATGCGTGCCGTGCGGACGCTGCCAATGCTGCTCCCGGTGCTCGAAGCGATCTGCTGGGCGCGCACCTTCGCGTCTTTCGCCGCTTCGGCCAGCATCTCGATCTTCAGGTCTGCGATCTTCGTGTAGTAATACTCCGGCGCGCCTGATTCAAGCAGGATGCCCTGATTGATTAGCTCGGTCGCCTCGCGCGCGACCTTTTCGATCCTCTCAACGTCGCTGGAGCGCACCTGCACCTCCTGGCGCAAGCTATAGCCCGTAATCTCCGACGTTTCATTCCCTTCATTGTCCTTCGGATGAAGTGTGGTTGAAGAGATAGACGAGATTGTAATCTGATCTTCAGTGATGCCCTTCGAGATCAAATACTGCTTGATGCGCGCAATACCGTCCGTCAGCGACTTGTACGCTCCCTGCGGCTGATCCGCCTGGTACGAGACGCCTGCGCGCCAGATGACCAAATCCGACTTGATGCGCTTGCGCGCCGAACCCGTGACCGTGATCGTCTGGTCAGACTTCTTGTTATGCGTGATTGCCCAGGCCATGACGATTGAAGACAAGACCAAAGCTACTGCCAGTGCAAATCCGGCGTTAAAAAGGTTTCCGTTTCTCTCTGTGCTCATTTTTTTAGTGGCACCTCCCAATGCCGCGTATTAGACGCCTGCCGGAGGTGTCTTTGCATAGTACAGCGCACGGTGCCCGACTGTGGGCAACCACAGTCAAAGCAGGAGTCAGGAGACAGAAGACGGGAGACAGAATAAGAACAAAAACGGTTCTCCGCCTTATCCCTCCTGACTTCTGTATTCTGACTCCTGCTTTTCAAAATTCCCGCAAACTCCCGGCCAGCGCGCCGACCGCCGATTCGGCCAAGTCTTTGAGCGCGCCCGCGTGCTGCATCAGCCGAAACCGCGTCGCAACGATAAACCCGACGCTTAAGCCGAGGCTCGTGTCTAGCTGGCTCAACTCTCCTGCGAGCGCATTCTGGGAAACTCGCTCAAACGCCAGCCGTAGCTCGTCCGCAGCATCCACGCCTTCAATCAAGATGACTTCCACCTCGCTGCCGCCGCGTGCGCGACGCCGCGCGTGCTCGCGCAGACGCACGCGCGCCTCGTCCTGAATCTTACCGCTACCGATGACAACGAGGTGCGCGGCCTCTGTCTCTATCTGCCTGGCTAAAGCATGCCGCGCCTGCGCCGCCGTCACATCGCCATCCCGCAGCACCAGCAGAAACGGCTCATCACACACACTGACCATCATGTACGCTTCGCCCTCTTCAGAGGTCGCGCCAGTGACGATCTGCTTTTCCGGGACGCCGAGTTCGCGCAAGCTTGAATAAATGCGGCTGGCGAGCCACGAGCCGTCTTCCAATAACCTGGCAGCCGTCTCCGTCGGCTTCACCAGATCTTCAATCTTCTCGTCCGCTATCCCTGTGCCGCATTCGCTGCAAGTGGCGTTGCTCGCCGTAATCACGTTCAGCGCATCCGGCGACGGCAGGCGAAAAAGCGACCGTCCATTTTTGCGGCAACTGACCTGCACCTCGCGGCGCAGCAATCCCACGTCCGTCATTCGGTTGATTAAAGAGACGCTCCTTGCTTCATTCTCGACATTTGAGAGGATTTCCGAGACGCGCCCCTCCGCTTGCGATTCCCTGATTCGTCGCAGCAGATGTCTGGCTTCGATGTCTTCGAGCAATTCGACAGCGCGTGGATACTCTGTGTTGTTCCTCTGGCCTGGAGCGGATGAATCGGTTTCCTGTCCGAAGACTTTGCGTCCGTGCTCTCGCATCGGACGCGGCTCACGTTGTTGCCAGTCTGTCTCATCATGTGCGCCGGGGTCGCTGTCACCACGTCCGGCTTCGAGCGCGTCGCTCACGTTGCGGCAAAAGGCATCCAGCTTCTTCATCGGCTCAAGCATTTCTGTCCCGTGAACGATTCCGGCGCGCACGCCTGCCGCTTCGTCCTCATCATTTCCGAAGACCAGAAAGAGAACGAAATCCTCAAAGCAGAATACGTCGCCGCGTATGTAAGCGCGATCCTCCTCCGTCTCTGTCCAGGAGGAGACGGCGCGCTCCATCTCTGTCACTCTGTCCGGCCCTAACAGCGCCTGCTCATAGCAAGCGAGGCGCGTCGAGCGGATGAGCGGAGTCAGTCCCTTCTCCTGGAGTTTCTCCAGCAGAGCCAGACGCATCGCACTGTCAACGCTCCTTTTCAAAGTCTTACTTTCGATAAACAGCATCTCTCGTGTATCTCCTCTCAGACCTTATGGCCGCGCATGCTATCACGCCAGGTGGAAAAATTTCTACGCTTTGCCGCGAGTATCGTCGCAGATTGACCGACTGTGTTTTGGGATAGGACGTGTGTACGCTCGTGCTTCACCGGGGCGAAGCGGCGAATCATCGCTCGTGACCCCTTTTGATTCGTCCGGCAGGGGCTCATTGTGATTCATCACGAAACAGTCACATTGCCTCTTGTACCGACTCTAACTGATTGGTAGAATGACTTTTGTGGTCAGGTAGTACCCGCCGCAACAAGCAATCCCTAAAAAGCAAGACCCGATTTTTATTGAGGAGATAATAGTTCCCCGTCTATGACTTATAAAAGAATATTCCCCTGCGTGGTAGCAGCCTGCATCGCGCTCAGTTTGTTTGCTGTCACGGTTGTCGCTCAATCCGATAATACCCTGCGTCAAATCACCAATCTCACTACAACAATAATTGAACCGAACGGCGGGACACGGCTCGAAACCGATCCCATTATCATCTCGCGCGCCGCACCCAGCACACTAAAATCCAGCATGACAGCAAACGGCATGCTGCGTTTTGACAATCTGCTGCTGAATGCGATAGACGCGCGTCTTGGCTCACGCTATGTGTGGGGGGCTGCGGGGCCGCACGTGTTCGATTGTTCCGGTTTCGTGTGGAGTTCATTTAAGGAGATCGGGGCGGATTTCTATCGCGGCAGCGCACGCTCCTACTGGGCGCGCTTTGCGCCTGCGAGCGAAGACGAGAAATTCAAGTTCGGCACACTCGTTTTCTTTAATGGGCTTACGCACGTCGGCATCGTCGCCGATGCGAACGGTTTCTATCACGCCTCGCGCCACAAAGGTGTCGTTTACCAGGAGTGGAACAAATATTATCTGAGCCGCGTTGACGGCTTTCGCCGCGTTCCCCTCCCGGCGCAGTTGCTGGCAACGGCGGAATAGTTTTTTAGGTAGCACAGTCAAAAGGCCGACGCTGAATGTTCAGCGTCGGCCTTCTCATTTAAAGACGTGAGTAGCGAGCGCGCCTAACGATTATTAAGCTGCCCGGAGACAAAGCCCGCGCGCTTCTCATCTTCGCGCGCCTCCCAGACGACCGCGATCTTCTCTATCGCCACAAAGCACATCTGCTGCTCGTCATCCCTCAAGTGCAGCACGCCGCCTTCGACCTTCATCACCTCTCCACGCAGGCTCGACGCCCCGCCGCAGAAAATATCCACCCTGCGACCAATCATCTTGGAAAGAAACTCCTGCATCTTCTTCACCTCCGAAAGAAGTGATGAGTAATGAGTGATGAGTGGAAAACCTCTTGCTTTTACTCATCACTCATTACTCATCACTCATCACTTGTTTTCCCTTTTCCATTCCCAAATCTTCTCGCTCCCGTTTTCGTCATGAATTATTTTCTTTTTCACTTCACGAAACGTGATTTGAACCAGCGGCACGACGTTCGGGTCGTCCTGTTGATTTCGCTCAAACTGGAGGAGGTCGTAATAGGAGCAGCGCACGCGCGCCGGATATTCGCGGCAGACGGCGGGTCGCCCATGATAAATAGTGCAGCCTCGCGTTTCCTGATCGAGGAACATGCAGGCCTGCTCGAAGATCACATCTTTCTTGCGGCGCAGAACGCGCTCGCCGCTCGATCTATCAATCTTCGTGTAACGTTTCTCCGCCGCTTCAGCCGTCACGCCGAAATATTTAGCCAGCCGATTGAGATCGCGCTTCGAGACCTGGACGCGCTCGTAAATCGCGCAGCAATAAGCCGGGCACTTCGAGCAATCGAAATAGACGCGTGGCTGTTCGTCCGTAATCTTTTTCGTCATTAACTTCCCCTTTTCGCTCTTCCTACTGAGTCATACCTTCCCAAACGTAATAACCACTTCCACGCCTCCTGGGCTTCAGCATGACGGTCATGTCGCCCCCTGTGATTCCGACTACCAGTTGGTTCGGCCTTTCATCGGTGGACGCAAGCAGAAAAGCATCTGTCCCGAACTTGCTTTCATTGTAGTAAGCTGGCGCGACCCATCTTCTGCCCTTGAAAGGCCCGTTGAAGATAGCGACCGGGAAATCTTTCGGCCTGCGCGTGTTGACGAAAGCGATGGCAAAATCCTCGCGCCCGTCGTTATTGAAATCCCCGACGGCGTAATAGGGCGACTTGTTTTCGTTGAAGTCGCCTCCGCTCACATTGCCCAACAGACTTTTGCCCTGCTCGTCCGCGTCCGCGTAGGTCGCCACGCGAAGGTAGGGTTTCGTTTTCAAAAAGCTCTGCAAGGCCTGGCGGTGAGCCGGATTGATGAACGACGGCACGTCCGATTGCGCGGCGCTGGCGCGGATGGCAGTCGCCGCCAGACAGCAGAGGAAGAGCGCGCAGAGACCTAATCTCTTACATCTCAGATTGCACATGGTAATTGCTCCTATCGTCGCTTGGATTTTTTGTACTCCGATAGCAAAAGCCCCATGAACTCTTCCCGCCGCTCGTAGAGTCGCTTCGGCTCGCGCGGCTCGTGACGAGCCAGCGCATAGGCCGTGATAATCGGCAGAGCGACCGTGGAATCAACATAACACACAACGGCGTCAGGCAAACGGTCTGGATCGACTTTGCCCCACGAGACTGCTTCGCCGGGAGTTGCGCCTGAAAGTCCGCCCGTGTCTGGACGCGCGTCCGTGACCTGCAAAAAGTAGTCGTGCCCGCGCTCGTCAATCCCCAGGACTTCCTGAATCTGCGGCTCTGTCTGGAGTATGAAATTCTTGGGACTGCCGCCGCCGAGAATAAAGACTGCGGAACGCCCGCCGTGCTTGGTGCCCTTATCTCCGCGCCCGTGAATCGCGCCGCGTTTTCCGGCGAGCACGATGGCGGCGGTCTCGTTCACGTCGAGCGAAGGATCAAAAGCGAGCTTGTTGCCCTGCAAAGCTTTGGCCGCGACATTCATTCCAATGGATGAATCGCCGGGGCTGGAAGTGTAGATCGGCACGCCGTATTCGTAAGCGACAGCCAGCAGAGATTTATTCTCAAGTCCGAGTTTGCGTTCGCGTTCGCGCACGTAACGCCCGCACAGGTAATGAAACTCTGCCGTGGACATGGACTTTTGAAATTCCTCGCCTTCAATTATCCGGCGAAAGAAAGCGTCCGTATCGAGCAGCACGCTGTAGTCAAAAAAGATGTCGTAGATACGCACGACCTCTTCCTCGCGCAGAATGATGTCCGAGATTTGCGTGTTTCCCTGGTGGAGTTGCAGCCCGATGCCAAAATGCGTGTCGTGGTAAAGATTCGCCCCCGTCGAGATAATCCAGTCAACGAATCCGGCTTGAATCAGCGGAATGAGAGCGGAGATGCCAAGTCCCGCAGGCGTCAACGCGCCCGTCAACGAAAGGCCGACGGTGACGTCCGGCTCCAGCATCTTCTGTGTAAAGAGATGGCAAGCTTCGCGCAGCCGCGCCGCGTTGTACGCGAGAAAGGATTCGTCAACCAGATCAGCGAGCGCCATCTCGCTTGTGATCGGCTTCGGGTAAATGCGCCGTCCCTGTAGAAACTTGCTCTTCTTTTTCACCATTGTTCTTTTCGCCCTCTGCGTAATTTTCCAGACATGCGCGACACAAGCAAGCCTGATAACGAGCGCGCAATTCCGCACGCGCCGACTCGCTCAACTCGACCTCCTCGCACCAGCAACCTGAATCGGTCGCCCCACAGATGAACGTCCCGCCGCACGCTTCGCAAATGGCAGGCTTACGATATTGCGGGAGAGTGATACTCACTGATTTTTGCACCTTCATCTATTCCGGCTGCGATGGAAATCAATTGGCAAACATTGTGGCGAACAATTGTTAATTCATTCTGCCTGCGCCTTGCTCTCTTCTGCGCGACGCAGGCGCAGGCGATTGATGCGGCGGTCGTCCGCGTCGAGCACTTCCACGTCAAGCCCGCGAAAGGTCAGACGCTCGCCTGCGCGCGGCACGTAACCGGATTCGCTGATGACCAGCCCGGCGATGGTCGTAAAATCGTCGTCTTCAATCTCCATGTCAAACAGCCGCTCGATCTTTCCGATTTCGGTCGAGCCGAGCACATCATAATAGCCGTCGTCGCTCTCGACGATCTCGATAATCTCTTCCTGCTCCGTGTCCTCGTCTTCAATCTCGCCAACGATTTCTTCCAGGATGTCTTCGACCGTTACCAGCCCGGCCACACCGCCATATTCGTCTATCACCATCGCAAGCTGCACGTGCGCCTTCTGCATCTCTTCCAGAAGCTCTGCGACCTGTTTTGTTTCCGGCACGAAATAGACCGGACGCAGGAACGAAGTGATCTTTTCGTCTTCCTTGCCTTCAGGCCAGCATTGTAAAAGGTCGCGCATGTAAATAATGCCTTCGACGTTATCAATCTGCTCTCGATAGACGGGCAGGCGCGAATATTTGGATTCAATCACACGGTCGCGCGCCTCGCCGACAGTCGCCGTGATTGGCAGCGCGGCGATTTCGGTGCGCGGCGTCATCACCTCGTTGACGCGCGTATCGCCAAACTCGATGATCGAATGAATCAGCTCGCCCTCTTCTTCCTCCAGAATCCCCTCTTCCGCGCCCACATCAATCAACGCCTGAATATCGTCGCCGTTATCCTCTTCCTCCTCTTCTTCCTCCGTCTCGGCCAATTCCCGCTCGCGGCGCAGGCGTTTCGCCCTGCGGTGCAAAGGGTCTGCGACGAAAGAGAGCAAACGGTAAAAAGGTTTGACGACGGGCAAGAGCGTGAGCAGCGTTTTTTCGGGATTCTTGAGCGAGACGAGGCGCGGAATTAACTGGCGAAAGATACCGGCCAGGATCAGCCCCGCGAAGAGAGCGATGAGCAACAGGTTAATGCCCGAAAACCAGCGTAGCAAAATCGAAGTGATGAGCACCGAGACGGCGACCAGTTGGATTTGAATGGACGCGCCCAGCGTGAAGCGAAAGCGAGGCCGGTCTTCCTGAATCTCCCTGAGAAAGCTCACGACAGCCAACGGGCGCTCTTCGGCTTCCGTAATCAGACGCCGCAAACCCACATCGCTCAACTGGCCAAAGGCCATATCAACCGTTGCGAGAAACATCAGCCCGACGAGCAGCAGACAGGTGATTCCTATTTCGATTCCCATAATAAGTGGTCAGTGGTCAGTGGCCAGTGGTCAGATGCAATCAGTTTTTAACTGACCACCGACCACTGACTACTGGCCACTGACAGATTATATTCCAAGTCGGCGGCGAAGGCGGAGTTCCAGACGATTCATCTCACCTTTATCGGTTTCGTGGTCATAGCCACACAGGTGCAACAGGCCATGCAAGATAAGCTGCGCCACCTCGTTTTCAAAACTGAGACCATGCTCGGCAGCCTGCCTCGCGGCCTGCTCAACAGAGATTACTACGTCCCCCAACCTCAACCCTTCCAGCTTCTCAAACTCATCCTGCGCCGCCGGAAACGACAGCACATCCGTCGTCCCACGCTTTCCCCGCCAGCGCCAATTAAGCTCGCGCATCATTCGGTCTGAGACAAAAGCGATGGTGACCCCCGCGCCGTTCACAGGCGCAACCTTCAGCGCCTTTGCCGCAAACTTTTCCCAGCGTTCGCATGCAATCGGCAACTTGCGCTGGCGGTTGACAACTTCAATCATGGTAATAGCGATAGGTGACAAATGATAGGAGAAACCTTCTTATCACCTATCACTCATCACCTATTACTTATATCGCGCTTTTGCTCGTGTGCTTCTCGTAAGCCTTGATAATCATCTGGACGAGGCGGTGGCGCACGACATCTTTTTCGGTGAAGTAGACGAACTCGATGTCTTCGACGCCCGCCAGGACACGCTCGGCCTCGATCAAGCCGCTGCGTTTGCCTGTCGGAAGATCAATCTGCGTCACGTCACCCGTAATCACCGCCTTCGAGCCGAAGCCGATGCGCGTCAGAAACATCTTCATCTGCTCGCTCGTCGTGTTCTGCGCTTCGTCCAGAATGATGAAAGCATTCGCAAGCGTGTTGTGTGTCAGGATAAAGTCATCAGTAACATAGAGTGAGTCAGGCGCGGCAACGCTGATGCACTGCGTGTCCTCTACGCCGACGGGTTCGATGTTTTTAATGAAACGCATTGGTCGTCCGCCACCATGCTCATGATAGAGAGCGGCCTTCCGTGTCAGCCGAAAAGGTTCTAACCCTTGCGGCAAACGGATGTCCATCACGTAAGCATCGTTTCGGTATGGGACTTCCCTGCCGTGAGCGAACCCTGGTTTGCGACCTTCAGATTCGCGCCTGCGACAGGAGATCACGCCGCCAAGTGAGCGCACTAGAAACAGGACATCATCTTTAAGCCGCTTTGAGGTTGTCGTGTACTGAATCCTGCAACTGCGCCCTGCTTGCACAACCGGGCCGCCATCTGTGTCCAGCAATCCCTGCAAGACCGCATGGCGAACGTCGGCGCTATTGAGTAGATAGACTTCGGGAATGAATTTGGTGGACGAGCGCGTTCCTGCCAAGTCCAGTCCACGCAACGCCTGCGTGAGTGGATTGCGGATGCCAACTCCACCACGCCCGGCAGCGAAGCTGGAAAGCACGTAGTCCACACTGGATTTGCGCCGAAACTTCAGATTCATGTCGGCCAGACCAAAGCTTAGCGCTGATATTAACTCAGAATCGGAAGTTGAAAAGCTGGGCGAGGTCTTATCTGTAATACAGCCGTCGCCAAGAAGCAATCCCAACGAATACGGGTCAAACGGGACTTCCCGACGCGACCAATCCACAGGAGATGAAAGCAGTGGCAATTCGTAGCGGTATTGGTGAAAACAACGCAGATTACCCATCATCTCTTGCGTTTGCAGCACACGCAAAGGTTTGTTTCGGCGTTTATCTGAAGCCGTGCGGACTGCCCAGAGATGTTCGGCGCAAGCCAACGCGCTTGCTCCATCGGTCGTTGTCAGACGGTAAACTAATTTTTCACCTTGCGGAAAAACGCCGAGAACTTCGGTCGGTTTGCCGTCAGAGCCGATGACAAAATCGCCGACTTTCAAGTTGCCCATTTCGCGCCAGCCTATTGGAGTTAGAATTTTGCTGTGCAAAGGGTGTGCTCTTCCGCGCATGAAAGCCAGCGGCGCGACTTCAATCACGCGCTTCTCCAAGAGTTTCGACACGCGCTCGTAGTCAATCAGATCGAAAAGAGCGTCGTAGAGCGGTCTTAAGTATGGGTCAACTTTGTCCTGCAAATCGCCTGGCAGGAATCCGAGTTTCTCGCCCGCTTCGACCGCCGGGCGCGCCAGCACAATGCGGTCCACCTGCTTCTGCATCAACGCCTGCACAGCCATTGCTACGGCCAAATAAGTTTTTCCTGTACCCGCCGGACCTATCCCGAAAACAATATCCTTGTCCTGAATCATCTCGATGTAGCGGCGCTGCATGGCAGATTTCGGTGCGACCTGCTTTTTGCCAGCAGGGTTGAAGCGCGCTTTCGTGAAGTAGTCGCGTAGAGAATAGGCGCGGTCTTCGGCAATCTGTGCGAAGGCTTCGCGGAGTTCCCTGTCTGTGAAAGTCTTGCCCTCGGTGAAAAGCTCCGCGAAATCTTCGAGGATGCGCTCGACCGTCGCCACGTCTTTCGGGTCGCCGTCAACCGTCAAATCCTGGCCGCGCGCGTTGATGCGCACGTCCAGGAGCGATTCGAGGTATTTGATGTTCTGGTCGTGGACGCCGAAGAGCGTCTCCAGGCCTCTGGGCGGAAGTTCGATCTTCTTCAAAAGATGCAGAAATCTCCTTGCTGGGGGTGAAAATTCAAGGCCGCACGGGCGGGCGGATGAGGGTGGGTAAAGTTCCCTTTCATATAACCTAAAGCGGACGCTACTACATGCCGCGCGCAGGTGTCAATGCGCTTGCGTACCGTAAAAAACGCAGTTTCCCACGCACCCGCCCGCCTTGACACAGCACGGTTCGATACCTATACTCTGCCCTTTGCGCTTGAAGGTGGCTTTTTTGAGCCATTGAGACTATCGCGCGCGAATCATCAGAGAAGAGATACAGGGACGGAGATTCAAAGCAATGCCAAATCATAAATCAGCGGAAAAGCGCATGCGCCAGAACGAGAAGCGCCGTGACGTTAATCGCAACAATAGGGGTCGCCTGCGCACTTCGATCAGGAAGTTGCGCGCGGCATTAACTGCCGCAGATGCCGGCAACGTTCAGGAGTTGCTGCCCGCAACTATTTCGACAATTGATAAAGCCGTGCAGAAGGGCGTGCTTCATCGCAATGCCGCCGCACGTTACAAATCGCGCCTGACCACGCGCGTCAATCAATCGAGCGCGAAGTAAGCCGCAAGGCTCAAACCTTTTTTTGAGAAGCGAGGCGGATCGGATATTCCGGTCTGCCTCGCTTTTTGTCTTCCGAAGACGAAAGGAGTTGCTTCCATGACTGACTCACGGGGTTATTACAAGAGCGAAATGGAAGTCAAAGCCAGAGTGCGGGGATTCGAGGACTGCACCTTGCCTGATTCTGAATTCGATCACCCGTCGCACCTGACGGTAGCTCTCTCGTATCTTCATCTCTCGCGTCTGACTGTGCCGGAAGCCACGACACGCATGCGCGAGGCGCTCTATCGCTTCCTGAATCATCACGGGCATGACCACCAGAAATACAATGAGACGATTACTCTCTTCTGGGTCAAGCTGGTTCGCAGCTTTCTTGACCGAACGGACACCGCGCGCCCCATCGCAGACATCGCCAACGAGATGATTGAATCTTTCGGCAGCTCACGATTCATCTACGATTACTATAGCAAAGAACGTCTCTCATCAGAGGAAGCTCGAAAGAGGTGGGTCGGGCCGGACTTGAAGCCACTCGACTTTTGAGAGCAGATAATTTAGGGGCAGGGACAAGCCCTGCCCCTACAAATTTGAATTTATGCGGCGAGTTCGCAGATGAGAAGTTCGAGTTGCAGGCGCGAGCCTTGTGCGCCGCCTCCGCTGAGTGAAGTTTTGATGGCTAAATCGGCGGCGGCGATGCGCTCAATACTGCGCGCCAGCAATTGAGAGTCCGAGCGGCGCGCGGTGGCCAGAAACTCTTCTCGTTTGCCGAAGATTCCGACCTGCCGATAGACCTCCTGATTCGCCGCCCCCTTAGCCATCAACTCTTTGGCGAGCGCCAGGCGACGATAGTTGCTGCCAATCAAGCCGAGCAGCATGACGGGCTCTGCGCCGTCATCCAGCAGGCGCTGCAAAGTCTGCAAAGCGCGCTTGCGATTGCGCGTGATCAGATGATCCGCCAACTCAAAATTGGACAATTCGCGTGAACGCACGACGAGCTTATCAACCATCTCCATCGTAATCAGCCCGGAGCCGAGCGCGGCGGTTGCCAACTTTTCAAGCTCATTCGAGAGCGTGCGAACGTCACTGCCGACGAGCGCCACAATCTGGTGCAGAGTTCTTTCATCCGTCTGCACCTGCAACTCCTTAAGACGTTTTTTCGCCCACTCCGCAAGCTCCGCATCGGAGAGCGGCGCGAACTCGATTGCCGCGCAAGCATCCAGCAGCATCTTGCTGAGTTTTCGTCTTTTATCCAGCTCATCACTAATAAAAATCACGACTGATGATTCGACAGGGCGCGCGATGTAGCGCATCAGGGCTTCTTCGTCCGCCTCGCGCAGTTTTGCGAAATCCCTGACGCGGACGACGCGACGCGGCGACATCATCGGCAATTGTTCGGCGGCGGCAATCGCTTGCTGCACATCCGTATTTAATAGGCTGAAGCTCGATTCGTTGAACTCTCTGAGGGAAGCATCTTTGAGGCTGGCGTCTGTGATGGCGCGCGCAGCCAGATCGCGCAGGTAAGTTTCCGCGCCGAACAGCAGGTAGAGCGGACGGAGGTCTCCCTGTTTGAGAGCGCGGTGTAAATCTGGGCGGGTCAGGAGACTCATTTCTCGTCGTTGACTCCGAAGCCGTTGACGAGCGTGGAGACGACCGCTTCGGCGAAGCTGCGCGCTATGCGCTGCACCGCCGGGTCTTCTTCGTTGAAGAACGAGCGCGGGTCGTTAGCGAATTCAAACTCGCCGCGAAAGACATAGTTCTGATTATCGTAGATGACGCGATTCTCTACCTGATCGCGCACCGTGACGGAGGCCGTGATCGTCACCTCGAAGATGCGTGCGCGCCCACGTTCATCCAGCAGCACGCCTGAGAAATTGAAGGTCTTGATGACGCCGTCAATGACCGCATCCGCGCCTTCACGCTCGCCCTGAACGCGCAAGCCCCGACCCCGGCGGACAATCTCGTTGATGACGGCTTCGGTGAAACGATGCTCTATCTTGTAGCGCAGCGCCTGATTCTGGAAGGCTGGCACGGCGATGGTGCGGATGCGCGTCGGCAGTTGATTCTTCGTCACAGGCTTATAGCACTCATTAAAGCCGGAGACGAAGACGAGCACAGCGAGCAGCGCAACCGTGCGGCAGAACCTTTGAGCGAGCGTCATCTCTTTCTTTTCTCCGCCAGCGGCTTCTGTGGAAGGCCGCCAAAAGTTTCGGAAGGAACGGCAGATGATATGAATCAATCATCGAGCATGTCAAATAATGCCACCTGAGAATTATCACGACAGGTCGGCTCGGAGGCTTAATCCGAACTGCTGCTCGTTAACGTCCCCCATTCTCGTCGCGTCTTAAGCTCTGGACACGTTCTGCCGGTTCAGCTTGCCATTAACTTAGATCAAAAGGAGCTTCCGATTCATGAGACGACTCGCTTCGCAGTATCCTTCTGTTCCAGACGCGCTCAATGCGCTGCGGATTAAGAAGACGTTAATCCTGCTTCCCATCCTGATGTCATTAACGTCCGGCGCTCAAGCTATCGGTCAATCAAAAGCCGACAGCTTGAAAATGGAGTCGTATAGTTTCGAGACTTACGACAAGCAGAAAGTTGAGGCAGAACTCGGACGATTAGTAGTCCCTGAGAACCGTCGCCGAGCGCGAAGCAACGCTGTTGAGCTTGCTTTCGTTCGCTTCAAAAGCGTGGCACGGCTACCCGCCTCGCCAATAGTTTTCTTATCGGGTGGCCCTGGTGCATCCGGCATCGGCGAGGCCAGAGGCGCGGCCTTCCCTCTCCTCATGGCTTTGCGTGAAATCGGAGACGTGATCGTCCTAGATCAGCGCGGCACGGGAATGTCCAAGCCTGGCCTGATTTGCTCTCAGACCTGGAATTTTCCACTCGATAAACCGGGCGACCCTCAAATGTGGATGCTCATTGCGAAAGAGAAACTGCGCGCCTGCGCCCAGGAGGTGAAAAACAAAGGAATAGATTTGGGAGGATATAACACAAACGAAAGCGCCGATGATGTAGAAGCGTTGCGGCAGGCTCTGGGTGTAAAAAAGATTAACCTCTGGGGCATCAGCTACGGGACGCACCTTGCGCTTGCCGCGATACGCAGACACGGCAGGAGCATTGACCGGGCTATTTTGACAGGCGTCAACGGGCCAGACCACCTGATGATGAAATTGCCGAGTACCATTCAAGAGCAACTCTTCAAGCTCGACAAACTTTTCAAGGCGGATGCGAAGGTTAGCGGCTTGATCCCGGATTTCCCAGGCTTACTCAAGAATCTGCTCGACAAATTGGATAAAAATCCCGTCACAGTCGAAATCACAGACCCTCGCACCAAACAGAAAGTTTCAGTGGCGCTCTCGAAATGGGATTTGCAGTTTCACGTTGCCTCGCCCGTCACGCAGACCTGGAGCATCATGGGGCTGCCCGCTTTTTTTTACGCGATGTCGCAGGGCGATTTTACTCCGCTGGCGCAGAGGGCGCTGGAATTTCGCCAAGGGCAGGTCGGCTCGATGATGGCCTGGATGATGCTCAGCGCTTCCGCCGTCTCGCATGAGCGTCAAGAGAGAATCAAACGCGAAGCAGGAGAAACCTTGCTGGGGAACGCAATCAATTTCCCCTTCCCGGAAATAAGCGAGGCGTTAGGACAACCCGATCTCGGAGCTAAATTCCGCGCTCCAGTCAAATCCGGCATCCCTGCCTTGTTCATCAGCGGCACGCTCGATGGACGCACGCCCGCCAGTAACGCCGAGGAAGTAATGAAAGGTTTTCCGAAGGGCGAGCACCTGATCGTCGAAGGCGCAAGTCATGGCTACGATCTTTTTTACTTTACCCCGCAAGTTAAAGACTCGATGCTGGAGTTTCTGAAAGGCCACACCATCCCGACCAAGCGAATAACGCTTGCAGCTTTCCCGTTCAATCCTGTCAATCCACAAAAGCCGTGACAAGTGACAAGTGACAAGTGACAAGAACAGTTTCCAGTTTTGAGTTTTCAGTTTTCAGCAAAGACTTGGTTGCTTTTACTGAAAACTGAAAACTTGAAACTTGTGTTCTCCTGTCACCTGTTACGGCTTTTCCTTATCCCGCCGCCCGTTTGATCGCGTCTGCGACGCGGACGGTTTCAACCGCCGCCCGTACATCATGCACGCGGACCAGGTGTGCGCCGCCGAGGACAGCAGCCGTGATGGTCGCCATCGTTGCGTGAAGACGTTCGTCAACCGGCGCGCCGTCGAGCAGGCGTCCGAGGAAAGATTTTCGTGATGTCCCGACGAGAAGAGGAAACTCTGCGAACGCTTGCGCGAGCAGGTCGAGCTTTGCAATCAATTCCACGTTCTGTTCCAGACTTTTACTGAAGCCGATGCCGGGGTCAAGCGCAAGGCATTCACGCGGCACGCCTCGTCTCTCAGCTTCCGCGATGCTCTCGCGCAAGCTACCTGTCACTTCCGCCAGAATGTCCGGCACAGGCGCAAGGCTGTGCATCGTCGTCATATCCCCGCGCGAGTGCATCAGAATGAGTCCGGCCTGAGCCTGCGCCGCAACGTCCGCGACCTCTGGCTCAAACCGTAATGCCGAAATGTCGTTGATGATTTCCGCTCCGGCAGCGAGCGCGGCACGCGCCACCATAGCTTTCGTCGTATCAATCGAGATGGGAATGGTTGAGCTTTTCGACAATCTCTCAATCAAGGGCACGACGCGCCGCAACTCTTCTTCGATTGCCACAGCGCCCGCTCCGCCGGGTCGCGTTGATTCGCCGCCGATGTCTATGATGTCTGCACCTTCCGCAATCATCTCTTCGGCGCGAGCGAGAGCGCGCTCCGTGGACGAGAAGTATTGTCCGCCATCGCTGAAGCTATCGGGCGTGACATTGAGCACGCCCATCACGAGGGTACGCTCAGTGTAGACGAGTGTGCGCCGGGCAATTTTCCATTCACGCTTCATAGACCAAAAGTAAACCAAAGAAGGCGAAAACAAAAAGGCAAAAGAGAAGATGAAAGGATTGCTCCTCATCTTCCCTTTTACCTTTTACCTTTTTACTTTTGCCTTACGCTGTCGCCGGATTGCTGCCCGTGATGGGCGGCAGAATCGGCTTCAGCGGCTTGGCCGCAGGCTCTTTCAGTTGCGGCTTTTCATCGTCATTCGCTGCTGGCGGTTGCTCCTCATCGAGCGGCAAACCGGCAACGATGCGACGAATCTGCACGCCGTCGAGCGATTCGCGCTCCAACAAGGTTTCGGAGAGACGCACCATCGTGTCGCGGTTCTCTTCGATGATTCGGCGGGCTCGCTCGTACTGATCCGAGATGATCTTCTTCACCTCCTGATCTATCTTGATCGCGGTGTCCTCCGAGAAATCACGATGCTGCGCGATTTCACGTCCCAGGAAAATCTGCTCTTCCTTCTTGCCGAAGGTAAGCGGCCCCAGTTCCGACATGCCATACTCGCAAACCATCGCGCGCGCCAGTTCCGTCGCACGCTCGATGTCATTTGATGCGCCGGTCGTGATGCTGTCGAGGAAAATCTCTTCAGCGATGCGCCCGCCCATCAGGATGGCGATCTGGCCGACCAGGTATTCTTTCGAGTAGTTGTGACGGTCGCCCTCAGGCAGTTGCTGCGTCACGCCCAGAGCCATCCCGCGCGGGATGATCGTCACCTTATGCACAGGGTCAGCGTTCGGCACTTTGAGGCCGACGAGCGTGTGCCCCGCTTCGTGATACGCGGTGATGCGCTTCTCTTCGTTCGAGATGACCATTGATTTGCGCTCAGCGCCCATCAAGACCTTGTCCTTGGCCAACTCGAAATCCGGCATGGCGACGAGCTTCTTGTTGTAGCGCGCGGCGTTCAAAGCAGCTTCGTTGACCAGATTCGCAAGGTCAGCGCCGGTAAAGCCCGGTGTGCCGCGCGCGATAACCGAGATGTCAACGTCTTCGCCAAGCGGAATTTTGCGCGTGTGAACTTTTAGGATGCCTTCACGCCCGCGCACGTCCGGGCGAGAGACGACGACGCGACGATCAAAGCGTCCGGGACGGAGCAGCGCCGGGTCGAGCACGTCGGGTCTGTTCGTCGAAGCTATCAGGATTACGCCGTCGTTCGATTCAAAGCCGTCCATCTCGACCAGTAACTGGTTGAGGGTTTGCTCGCGCTCGTCATGTCCACCACCGAGACCTGCGCCACGGTGACGACCGACAGCATCAATCTCATCAATGAAGATGATGCACGGCGCGTTCTTCTTGCCCTGCTCGAAGAGGTCGCGCACGCGGGATGCGCCGACGCCGACGAACATCTCTACGAAGTCAGAACCTGAGATGGAAAAGAACGGAACATTGGCTTCGCCCGCGATGGCTCGTGCCAGGAGAGTCTTGCCCGTTCCCGGCGGCCCCATCATCAGCACACCTTTCGGAATGCGCCCGCCGAGTTTTTGGAATTTTTGCGGCTCTTTGAGGAATTCAATAATCTCCTGCAACTCCTCTTTCGCCTCTTCCACACCCGCCACGTCCTTGAACGTGACGCGCTTCTGCTGGTTGTTCAAAAGCTTCGCGCGGGATTTCCCGAAGCTCAAAGCCTTGTTGCCGCCCGACTGCATCTGCCGCAGCATGAAAATCCAGATGCCGACGATGAAGAGAATCGGAGCCCAGCTCAAGAGCACGCCCCAGAGCATGCTGTTGCCGGCGGTCTCCTCTTCAACTTTCTCGACGTTCGGCTTGCCGTTCGCGTCCTTATCGGCGGCGAGCTTCATCAGGTCAGCCCTGCGAAACTCGTTGGCGAGCGGCGCACGAAACTCGTTCCCACTCTTGTCAACGGCGGCGACTTCCTGCGGCTTGAAAACAGCCTGCTTCAATTCGCCGCTGCGGATTTTCGCTTCGAGCGCAGTCTGGTCAATCTGCGTCGCTCCCTTGCCCTGCGGGTTCGCGAAGAACTTGTAGAGCAGGAGCGCCCCGACCACGATGAACATCCAGAAAATGATTTGTCTAGCCGTAGAACTCAAAATATTTTCCCTGCCTCCGATGCCAATGATACTCCATTCGGCATCTTTTGTCGCTCCCGCCTATCTCCCAAACTCAGCCGCACCGCAGCAGGAGCTAAACCTTGTTTCATGCCGGTGTGCGACGGTCACCTTAAGATGCTTTGATTAAGCTTTGCGTTGCGCTTTTCATTACCGCGCGCGCCACGTCAAAAACTTCAAGCTTCCTTCACGAATCTTCGCCTTTGCTCGCGAACGTCGCCAGGTAGGGCAGCCCGCGCCAGCGATCCTGAAAGCCCAGCCCGTAGCCAAAGACGTAGCTCTCATGCGTCTCAAACGCGCGCCAGTCAGGCTCTAATTCGACGCGCCGCCGGTCTGGTTTGTCAACCAGCACACAGAGGCGAACCGTGGCTGCGCCATGCGCGCCCAATTGCTTGATGAGATATTCCTGCGTGACGCCTGTGTCGAGCACGCCTTCGACGAGCAGCAGGTCGCGTCTTGAAAGGTCAACCTGCGTGCTGAAGGTAATGTCCTGAACGCCACCGAGTGATTGATGATCGTAGCGCAGGAAGGCTGTGCGAGACGGAACGTTGATAGCGCGCAGGAGGTCTGCCAGAAAGACGAAGCTATCGTCGAGGATGCCCAGGATAGTGAAGTCGCGCCCCTCGTAAGCTTGACCGATTTCGCGCGCCAGCTCTTTCACCCTGTCGGCAATTTCCGCCGCGCCGTAAACCTCTACAATCTCATCTGCCATCGAAGCGTCCCGCTTTCTGTTAAAAAAGGCCAACAAATCGAAAAACCGCCCACGAACTGAGGCGGCAAGTCAAAAGTGATTGTAGAAGAGGAGCGTCCCCTTTTCAACTTATTTAATGTAAAACAGCAGGCGGCCACGTCTCAGCTCAACAAAACTCCCGCCCGGCAACTCTGCGCGCCGCCCTCCGCGCTCGCCCGCGAGCAACTTTTCAACTCCCACGAGATGAACCAACTCCAAACGCCGCAAATCACCGCGTCCCTCTGCAATCCACAAACGCAAAGCGCGCCTCCGAACAGCAACCGGAGCGCCTTTCAGTACATCTACGCTCAGCGACCCCGCAACGGATGCTTCTCTTTCCGTCCTCACCGCCTGCTCTTCTTCGCTCGCTCGCTGTAATAACTCTACGGCGGCCAACTTCAGGACAGTCGCATCCTCGCGCAGGAGTTCCGCCGCACGAGAGAGAGACTCGACCACGCGCGGATTGAACGTCTCCATCAACGGCAAAAGCTGACGCCGCACACGCACGCGAGCGAAACTTTCATCCTCGTTCATCAAATCCACCCTGAACTCCACATCACGCTCACGGCAATACTTTTCCGTCTCCGCGCGCCGTGCCCAGCCCAACAGTGGCCTTGCCAGCAAAATCTCGGAAGTCGCATCAAGAACACGCACAGCCTCCATCCCGCTCAAACCCTCCGCGCCGCTCCCGCGCAGCAGCCGCAACAACACAGTCTCCGCCTGATCGTCCATCGTGTGCCCCGTCACAACCACACGTGCCCCGCACCCTGCCGCCGCCGCCAGAAACTCATAACGCGCACGCCGCGCCGCCTGCTCCAGATTATCGCCCATCCGAACGGCGCGCTCTTTCACATCCACATGCCCAACCGCGACTTCAAACTTGAGACTATCCGCCAGAGCCTCGACCCAACGCGCATCTTCCCGCCCCGCCTCCCCGCGCAACCCGTGATCGAGATGCGCCACCGTCACTTCCACCCCCAATCGCCCATCCTTCATCAACTCATCCAGCGCCAGCACGAGCGCCACGGAATCCGCCCCACCCGACACGGCGACGACCACGCGCTCATCCATCACAGGCAAACCGAGGCGCTTCCACTCCTTGAGCAACGCCCCGGCAAACGCGCTCAACCTCTTTCGAGCACGCTCGCCCACGCCTCGCCGCGTCTGTGATGCGCTCTGTATCCGCTCTTTCCTGATGGTGCTCATCAAAATGGATTGTCAGACTACGCCCACACGAAAGTCAAAACGAAACAAGAGACGGCTACATAATTTAAGATGCAGTTTTATTTCGTCAATGGCGTTATAATATCGCCCCAGATGACCTCATCATAGCCACTTGAATTAAAGCCCCATGAGAGTTGCCGGGCAACGGGCAGCAATTCGGACGAGAATCTATTTACCTCATCGCGCTTTTGTTCATTTGCCGAAATATTTGCTAAGACCAAGAGGAGCAGTCTAGACAAACTCGCAAACCCTGAACTTACGTGAGTGTGCCTCAACCTGCAGCGAGAATCAGCTCACAGGCGCTGTATTAAGCTGTTTAATTTCATTTCAGGAGCAGCAAATGAGTGAGAAACAAGACAACCTAAAAGAACAGGGAGCAAACAACTCAGACGATTTGTCTACTCGCATCGAAAAAGCCCGCAAGAATCGTTATCTCGGGTTGAATTTGTCATCTGAGCTTTCGACTGAACTGCCGGAATCCATCGGCCAGTTGACCCAACTTCAAAGGCTATACCTCAATAACAATCGACTAACATCGCTGCCAGAGTCTATCGGTCAACTGACTCAACTTCGGGAACTATATCTCGATAACAATCAACTGACATCATTGCCGGAGTCATTGAGAAATCTCAAATCGCTGAAAAGACTGACCCTTCATTGTAATGAGGCCCTTGCCTTACCGCCGGAAGCCTTGATTATGTCAGCGAAACCTAGCGATATTCTCAAATACTACTTTGGGTTGCGTAGTGGTCAACACTCATTGAACGAGGCCAAGCTTATTCTAGTGGGACGAGGGGCAGTCGGTAAGACCTCAATTGTCAACCGATTGGTACACTCCCTCTTCAGGGATGAAAAGAAAACAGAGGGCATCAGGATTACCGAATGGACTGTCCGCCTCAACGAGAAAGAGGATGTGCGGTTGAACATATGGGACTTCGGTGGGCAGGAAATCATGCATGCCACTCACCAGTTCTTCCTTACCCAGCGGAGCCTTTATCTGCTGGTGCTCAACGGGCGTGAAGGAGGCGAAGACGCCAATGCTGAATACTGGCTCAAGCTCATAGAAAGCTTTGGCGGCGAATCTCCGGTCATCGTTGTGCTGAACAAAATCAAAGAGCAACCCTTCGATGTGAACCGTCGCGCCCTGCAACAGAAATATCCATTTATCCGCGACTTCATTAAAGCAGACTGCGAAGACGGGACAGGACTCGAAGACCTTCGTAAAGCTATCAAGCGTGAGACGGATCGCCTGGAACACCTGCGTACCCCTTTTCCGGCGAGCTGGTTCGCCATTAAGGATCGGCTGGCGAGAATGAAAAAGAACTATCTCAGCTTTGACGAATATCGTAAGGAATGCGCGAAGCTCGGCGAAAAGGATACATTGGCCCAGGAATCGCTGGCGTTCCATCTGCATACTCTCGGAATTGCCTTGAATTACAAGGATGATCCACGATTGCAGGATACGCATGTCTTGAATCCGCACTGGGTCACCAACGGCATTTATAAGATTCTTAATTCCGACAAACTGGAAGAACAGAAAGGGGAGATTCGGTTGAGCGATCTGTCCGGGATTCTGGATGGAAGAAAGTATCCCCCCAAGGTGCATCGCTTTCTCTTCGACCTGATGAAAAAGTTCGATCTATGCTTTAGCTTCCCCGATGGCGACGACACGCATTATCTGATTCCTGAATTGCTCGACAAACAAGAGCCGGCAGAAGCCGCAGCGTTCAGGCCAGAACAGTGCTTGAACTTTCAATACCACTACCCGGTGCTGACAGAAGGATTGCTGCCGCGCTTCATCGTTCGCACTCATACGCTGAGTGAAGGTTTGTCACGCTGGCGCACGGGCGCGATACTGAAGTTTGAGGACAATCTTGCGCTGGTCAAGGGAGACGTGCATGACAAAAAGGTCTTCATCAACGTTTCCGGCCCCGTGCCGGGACGACGCCGCTTGTTGCTGGCAGTCATCCGCTCAGACTTCGAGCAGATTCATCATGGCATCCGCGATTTGAATCCCCGTGAGATGATTCCAGTGCCCGGATTTCCTAACCTCATCGTGCCATATAAGAAATTACTGGTGCTGGAACAAAAGGGCGTTAAAACATTTACGGAAGTCACAGGCGATGAGGTTGTCGAATTGGATGTGCAGAAGTTGCTCAACGGTGTAGACCTCGAAGGCACGCGTCGAAAAGAGATAGTAGATGAAGAGCGTAGACAGGCCGCGCGATTGTTCTACAGTTATTCGCACAAGGATGAGAGCCTACGCAACGAACTTGAAACTCATCTGAAGCTCTTGCAAAGGCGTGGACTAATCGAAACGTGGCAAGACCGCAATATCATGCCGGGCGACCACTGGGAAGAGAAGATTGATGAATACATAGACCGCGCAGACATTATTCTGCTGCTCATCAGCTCAGATTTCATTGCTTCGGACTATTCCTACGGAGTCGAGATGACGCGGGCGCTGGAACGCGATAAACAAGGAGAAGCCCGAGTGATTCCCGTCATCGTACGTGATGTCAGCCTGAAGGGCGCGCCATTTGCTAGATTGCAATACTTGCCCGAAGACGGACGCGCTGTCAGCAAATGGGAGGATAAAGATTCAGCCTGGCGAAATGTTTCAGAGGGAATTGAAAAAGTAGTCACAGAGGTCCGGCAGAATTACGGAGGATTCGCTTAGGATAAGATTCTTGCCACAAAGCGGGGGCGGGCGGTGTTTACCTTCAAAAGAGGGTAAAAACCCAGACGGGCTATCTCTATCTAGTTCAATCTCGCAAAAAGTTGTTACAGCAGGAGGCTCACAAAATGAAGAAGCTTGATAATTCCGGCAGCGGGGTGCGGCGCGTCGTCCGCCGATTGATTTCGGATTACAGAATCTGGTCAGTGGTTATCTTCGCCGCATGCGCGCTCCTCTGGGCATGCGCTCCGGCGTCGTACACGAACGATGCGAACGTTGGAAATGCCGCTGGTGTCCAGACATCTTTCGCGGGGCAGTGGCTGGTAGAATTCAAGACCGGAGAAGATAAGGTTCAACTGTCTTTGCGCTACCAGCGTGAGAGCAAAAACGGCTACGGCTTCAGCAATAATTCTTTCGGCATCGCGCCTGCGGAGTTGCAGGGGCTGACGCGCGAGCAGGCGATGTCGAGCGCGGGCTCGCGCGTCCAGTTTCAACTCAAACGCGATGCAGGCACATTCAACTGTGAAGGCTGGTTCAAAGACGGCAACGGCTCAGGCCATTTCGTCTTCTCGCCGAACCCGGGCTATACCGCCGAACTGAAGAAACAGGGTTACGGCACGCCCTCAGCCGAGCAGCAATTCTCGATGGCCTTGCACGATGTCAGTCTTGCCTTCATCGAAGAATTGGAGGCACAAGGGTATGAGCGTCCCACACTGGATCAACTCGTCGCGATGGGAGAACACGGAGTCAGGCTGGAATACGTTCAGGGACTCAAAGCGATGGGCTACCAACTGCGCTCAATTGATTCTCTGATTGAGATGAGAGATCACGGCGTCACCCTCAGCTTCATTCGTGAGCTGGCGGCGCTCGGTTACGAACGCATCCCGGCGGATGAACTCGTCAGAACGCGTGACCACGGGGTCACGGCGGAATTCATCAAGTGGCTGCGCGAGGCTGGCTATGACCGGCTGCCTCTCGCTCGTCTGGTTGACATGAGAGACCACGGCGTCAGCCCGAACTTCGCCAAAGAGCTTGAAGCATTGGGCTACGCACGGCTCTCCGTTGAGCAATTGATTGAGCTGCGAGATCATGGCGTCAGCGCGAGTTTCATCAAAGACCTCAAGCAGATGGGCTACGAGCGCGCCCCCGTCGAGCAACTAATTCGCCTGCGCGATCACGGAGTCTCGACCAGCTTCATCCAGAAGATGAAAGAGCGCGGGCGCAATAACCTGTCGCTGGAGGAACTCATCGAGTTGCGAGATCGTGGCGGGGAAGAATGATTCGATTGCGGAATGCGGATTTCGGATTGCGGATTTAAGAAGCAGACGAACCACTAAAACACACGAAGAGACACGAAATAGTGGCACAATCCTTTCGTGTCTCTTCGTGTTAGTTAGTGGTTAATTCTTTTGCTTTCCAATCCGCATTCCGCAATCCGAAATCCGCATTCATTTAATCATCGTTCCCGTTCCCTCATCCGTGAAGACTTCCGCCAGCAAGGCGTTGCGTAAACAGCCATTGATGATGTGTGCGCTCTTGACGCCGCGCCTCAAGAGCTGCGTGATGCTCTGAAGCTTCGGGATCATGCCTGCCGTCGCCGTGCCGTCGCGCACCAGAGATTCAGCCTCGTCAACCGAAATGCGCGAGAGCTTCGTCTCCGGCTCGCCTGCGCGCATGTTGATTCCGTCAACGTCTGAAAGCAGGATGAGCTTTTCCGCCTCCAGTTGAATAGCGATCTCCGAAGCAATCGTGTCGGCGTTGATGTTGAAGACCATGCCCTCACTGTCTGCGCCGAGCGAAGAGATGACAGGCAGGTAGCCTTGATCGAGCAGCACGCACAGCAGGCGCGAATTGATCTCGATAACATCCCCGACATGCCCGAAGTCCACATGCTCGCGCTCGCCCGTCGCACGATTCAAAATCTCTTTGGGCGGGCGTCGCTCCGCATGAACGATGTTGCCGTCCACGCCTGACAAACCGACAGCTTCCACCCCTTTATGCCGCAGCGCCGCCAGAATGTCCGTGTTGATTTTGCCCGCGAAGATCATCTTCGCCATCTCCAGTGTCGCATCGTCCGTCACCCGCCGCCCGTTGATAATCGTTTGCTCCACACCCATCAGAGAAGCAAGTTCTGACAACTGCTTTCCGCCGCCGTGAACCACGCAGAGACGTATGCCGACCTGATGAATCAAAGCCAGCTCTTCAGCGAGCGAAGCCAGGTTCGTCGCATCCTCAGTCACCTTACCCGACAGCTTGACGACGAAAGTTTTGCCCTTAAACCTCTGGATGTAGGGCAGCGCCTCGCGCAACAAATCGAGCCGGAGTTGATTGCCGACATCTAATCGCGGCTCGGTCATCGTTCCATTCCTCCAAGCAATCGCGCCATGATCGCTTTCTGTGCATGCAGGCGATTCTCCGCCTCATCTATAACGACCGAAGACGGAGAATCAATCACAGCGTCCGTCACAATCACGTTGCGGCGCACAGGCAGGCAATGCATGAAAATCCCTTCGCGCGTCCGCGCCATCTTTTGCTCATCAACAATCCAGGACGCGCGATGCGCGCCACGTTCTTCCATATCTTTTTCCGGCGCTCCGTAAAACCGGTGGCTGCCCCAGCTTTTCGCGTACACGACTTCCGCCCCGTCAAAAGCTGCGTCCGCCTCATTCGTGATTGTCAGACTTCCACCTGCGCTCTCCGCCTGATTCGCGATGTCGCGCATCAACTCTTCGTCCAACTCATAGCCGCGCGGGTGGGCGATTGTCAGTTCATGCCCCATCTGCGCCGCGCAGAGCGCGAAGCTGTTTGGTACAGCCATCGGCAGCGGCTTCGGATGCCAGGCCCACGTGAGCAGCACGCGCTTACGTCCCGCTCCCAGCTTCTCGCGCACGGTCATCATGTCGGCGAGAGCCTGACACGGATGATGCATCGCCGATTCGAGATTGATGACCGGCACGCCCGCGTATTTAGCGAACGCATTAAGGACAGGGTCGCGCCGCTCCTCGTCCCAATTCTGGAGCGCCGCGAAAGTTCTTACGCCAATCCCTGCACAATATTTTCCGAGCACGCGCACAAACTCCGCGACGTGCTCGGTCTTGTCTCTATCCATCACCACACCATCGCGATGCTCAAGCGTCCAGCTCGTCCCGCCCGGCTCAAGCACGACCGCATTGCCGCCAAGCTCGTAGATGCCGACCTGCATTGAGGCGCGCGTCCTGAGAGATGGATTGAAGAAGACGAGCGCGATTGAGCGCCCCGCCAGCGATTTCCCGCGCTCATCGCCACGCTTGAATCGCAGCGCCGAGTCGATCAAGCCTTCCAACTCGTCGCGCGTCCAGTCTCCTGTTGATAAGAAATCTCTTGGCATAATAAAAGAGTGATGAGTAATGAGTGATGGGTGATGAGTAAAAGCAAGAGGTTTTTAACTCATCGCTCATTACTCATCACTCATTACTGCTTTCAAAGTGTTAACAAACAAATCAACCTCTTCGCGTCCCAGACATAGCGGCGGCAGCAGCCTCAAGACGTTGGCGTCGCTCGACGTGCCCGTGATGATGCGCCGCTCTAGTAAAGCCTGGTGAATGGGCGCGGCCTTTTCTGTGAATTCCAGTCCCAGTAGAAAACCCAATCCTCGCACGCCCGTTATCTGTGGAATCTCCGCCAGCCGCTCGCGCAGGTAGCTCTCGATGGTCTTCACATTCTCCAGCATCCCATCCGCTTCAATCGCTTCAATGGTCGCACCGACCGCCGCCATCGCCAGCATCCCGCCGCCGAACGTCGTTCCAAGATCGTTCTCTTTGACGTGCGCGGCGACCTGCTCATTAACGAGACACGCGCCGACGGGAACGCCGCTGCCGAGAGCCTTCGCCAGCGTGATGATGTCCGGGACGACGCGGCTTCCGGCTTCACTTCCCGCGAAGAACCATTCACCCGTGCGCCCGACGCCTGTTTGCACTTCGTCGTAAATCAACAGCATCCCGCGTGCATCACACAACTCGCGCAGGGCTTGATAAAACCCGGCATCGGCCATCCGCACACCGGCCATCGATTGAACCGGCTCAAGCATTATCGCCGCGACAGTTTCGTCCGCGAGTTTCTCGACCGCTTCGATGTCGCCGAATTCGGCGAACAGGTGACCCGGCACGTTAGGTCTCCCAAGCTCACGATACTTGCCAAGCGCAGTCGCGCTGATCGCATCAGCCGTGCGCCCGTGAAAGCTACCCGTGAACGTGATGATCTTCTCTCTGCGGGTCGCCATCCGCGCCATCCGCATCGCGTTCTCGTTCGCCTCCGTCCCCGAATTGCAGAAGAAGGCTTTTCTGATAGGTTGAGGCGCGAGCGAGACCAAAAGCTCAGCGGCGCGTGCGCGCACATCCGAGTAAACGAGATTCGAGTAGAAGAGCAACGTTTCGGCCTGCGCTTGAATGGCGGCCACCACGCGCGGATGGCAATGCCCTGTCCCGGCCACAGCGTGCCCACCGTAAAGATCAAGGTAACGTTTCCCATCGCTCGCGTAGAGCCACACGCCCTGCCCGCGCTCCGCG
The DNA here is from genome assembly GCA_032160705.1 of Acidobacteriota bacterium. GTDB lineage: Bacteria > Acidobacteriota > Blastocatellia > Pyrinomonadales > Pyrinomonadaceae > QHXM01. Next base: position 100,200 of record JAVHVE010000060.1, read on the forward strand.
ACGAGCGGCATCTTCTTATACGTCGCCAACTGGAAGCGGTCTTCGCTCGCTGTGATTTCTTCAAAAGTCGAGGTTGTTTCTGCTTTCATCCTACCCTTGCTCCGTTGGGGACGCGGCTTTCAGGGACAGCCAACACGGGCTGGATTCCGTCAGCGTATCCTATATCGAACAGCATCCCCTCAGAGATTTCGCCCGCCATCTTTTTCGGCTCAAGGTTGAGGACGAACAGCGCCTGACAACCCTCTATCTCTTCAGGGTGTGATCGCTCCTGCTTCATGCCCGCAAGGATTGTTCTTTTGTGATCGCCGAAATTCACGGTGAGCTTGACCAGCTTATTCGAGCCGCGCACGTCTTCAACCAACTCGATAGTTCCGACGCGCACGTCAATCTTTTCCAGCGCATCGAGAGAAATAGGTGGCTTGACCGCCGCAGCTTCAAAGCTCTCGCTTTGCTTCATGGATTACTCCCCGTCAATATCAATCCCGTCTTCTCGTCCAGCCCCGCCATCAGATTCATGTTCTGCACGGCCTGGCCTGCCGCACCTTTGACCAGATTATCAATAGCGGAGAAGACGACGAGTTGCTGCCCGCGCGCGGCGAATCCGATGTCGCAAAAGTTGGTCGTCTTCACCCAGTTGATGTCGGGCGAACCTGCGACAAGCCGCACGAAGAATGAATCTTTGTAAAACTCCGCGAATAAGCCGCGCAATTCCTCAATAGTCATCTCTTCTTTGGCTTCAGCATAAATGGAAACAAAAATGCCGCGCGCGACCGGCAGGCTATGCGTCATGAAAACAAGCTCGCTCGTGAAGTCGCCGACGGCACGCAACTCCTGCTCAATCTCCGGGACGTGTTGATGGGCGAAAGGCTTGTAAGCGTAAAAAGAGTTCATGCGCTGCGGGTGATGCGTGTTGGCCGCAGCCTTCGCGCCTGAACCCGAAGAGCCGGTTTTGGCGTCAACGATCACACGCCCGTTGATGAGATTGGCCGCGACGAGCGGCGCAAGCCCCAGCAAGGTGGCGGTCGCAAAGCAGCCCGGATTGCTGATGCGCGTTGCCTTCCTTATGGCTTCACGGTTCGTCTCCGTCAAGCCGTAAACGAATCCGGCCTGCGCGTCCATCGCCGTATGCTCTCGCCCGTAATACTTCTCGAACACCTCGCGGTCGCTGAGGCGAAAGTCGCCCGACAGATCAATCACCTTCACGTCCGGCGGCAAACGCGGCACAAGATCAATCGCCTGCCCGTGCGGAAGCGAGAAGAAAACGAAATCCAGTCCGGTCAAGCTCTCCACTTCTTCCGGCGCGACGGTGAAACGCAGATCGGTCAGCCCGTACAGATTTTTGTGAACTTCGCCGACGGCCTTGCCCGCGTGCTCGTTCGCCGTGACCAACTCAATCTCGACATGCGGGTGCATGAGCAGCAGGCGCAAAAGCTCCGCGCCGCCGTAACCTGAACCACCGAAGATGCCAACTTTCAGTTTCATCGCATCACTCAAACCAACCGCAGATAGAACATAGACAGGATTAACAGGATGGCCAGGATGAAAGAAACAATAAAGCTTCCTCGCTCTGCCTTGTCTTCTTAATCTTGTTAAATCCTGTCTCTCTTGCGTCTTTATATTCGTGCAGGTAGCTTCGCCTGTACTATCTCGAAAAGTCGCGTGCCGTCGCGGCGTGCGTTCCCTGCGGGCACATTGAACTCGCGTTCGATGAAATCCTCGCCCATCTGCGAATCGGTCACAGAGCCTGCGATAACATCAACGCTGATGCCGCGCCGCCGGAATAATTCGATGCCGCCCCATGCGCCGACATAGTCTGAGGCGCAGAAGACCAACGCGGCCATCGCCTCGCGCAATTCTTCATCATCGAACACGGAATCAACCGAGTAGCCGCCGAGGATGCCATCGCCCAACTCAATCACGATCATGTCCGGTGCGCTTTCGTTCAAACGCTTGATGATTGACTTGGCCACGGAAGCCAGATTGTCCGCGTCAACTGTCGAAGGCAGACCGCAATCAAGGAAGCTGGCGGTCGCAATCGCCCCGTGATCGGCCATATTGAGCGTGTCGCGCAAACACGCCACGCCCGACAGCTTAGCCGCGGCAACCTTCAAGCCTGAGCGCGACGCCTGCTTAATCAACTCCGTCGCAGCGTAAGTCTTGCCGCTGTTCATGCACGTTCCCGCGACCAACACCAACGGCGCAGTTTTCTCAAGCCGTTCGAGCAATGGCAAAGCCACATCCGCGATGTTGAGCACGCGCCCCTGCTCGTCACAGGCCAGCCCGATGACTTCGACGCTGATGGCGTCCGAGAGGCTCGAATGATGACCTGTACAGTGGCCGATCACGCCGCCCATGTTCAGGAGATGAAGCCTGTCATGCGCGTTGACAGAGTCCGGCACATCGCCGACAAATCCTTTCAAGGCGCGCCGGCGTCCCAGCACGCCGACGAACACATCGCCCGGATTGATTTTTGCCAGACGCCCTGTCGGCAGCTCCAACTGGTTATAGGTCGCGCTGTCCGTCAGAGCGCGCACGACTACCACATCGCCCGCGCGCGGGGACATTGAGGCTTCGACGACCGCCATCGTCTTAGGCAAATTGAGCAATGAAGCCGCAGAGCCGATCTTGTCGGCCTCGACCACCAGCACGGTCGTCGCAAATGCGGCGTCCACGTTTTTCGTCATCAACATCGCCTTACTCTCCCTTGCTGAGCTACTGATTCAATCCCCGCAGTCTGAGACGCAAGGCGTTGAGCTTGATGAAGCCCTCGGCGTCGCGCTGGTTATAAATGTCTTCGGCCTCGAAAGTCGCCAGCCGCTCGTTGTAGAGTGAGCGAGGCGAGCGGCGTCCCATGACCGTGGTGTTGCCGCGATAAAGTTTCAAGCGCACGTCGCCCGTCACGTCCCTTTGCGTTTCGTCAACCAGTTTGCGCATCAGCTCAAACTCAGGCGCAAACCAGAATCCGTAATAGATGCTCTCCGCAAACCGGACGCCCAGAGAATCGCGCAGGCGCATGACCTCGCGGTCGAGCGTGATTGATTCCAACGCGCGATGCGCCGCATGCAGGATGGTCACACCCGGCGTCTCGTACACGCCGCGCGACTTCATCCCGACGAAGCGATTTTCCACCAGATCAACGCGCCCGATTCCGTGCTCACCGCCAAGCTCATTCAAAGTTTCGAGCAGGGTGACCGCGCTCATCTTCTGGCCGTTGATTGAGACAGGCTCGCCCTGCTCGAATCCGATTTCAATCTGTTCGGCTCGCGCACGCGCCTCTTCCGGCGCTTTCGTCAGGCGGAAAATTTCTGCCGGAGGTTCTGCCCAGGGGTCTTCGAGAATCCCGCCCTCGTAAGAGATGTGCATCAGGTTACGATCGGTCGAATAAGGCTTCTCTGCTGTCGCCGTCACCGGAATGCTATGCTCCTTCGCATAAGCGATCAGGTCTAAGCGTCCCTTAAATTCCCATTCACGCCAGGGAGCGACGATTTTGATGCCGGGCTCCAGCGCGTAGTAGGTCAACTCGAAACGCACCTGATCGTTTCCCTTGCCCGTCGCTCCATGCGCGACAGCATCCGCGCCCTCACGCCGCGCGATTTCAATCTGCCGTTTGGCAATCACGGGACGCGCCAGCGATGTTCCCAACAGATACACGCCCTCATAAACCGCGTTGGCTTTAACTGCCGTCCAGACATACTCGCGCACAAACTCTTCGCGCAAATCTTCCACATATAATTTCGATGCGCCCGTCTCACGCGCTTTCGCTTCGAGCCCCTGCAACTCCTCGCCCTGCCCAACGTCCGCGCAATAGCAGACAACCTCGCAGCCATAGCGCTCCTTGATCCAACGCAGCATCACAGACGTATCCAACCCGCCCGAATATGCCAGTACGATTTTGTTAATCTTCTTCTCAGTCATTTTTTTTAAGCTGGGGTTAGGGATTGGGGGTTGGGGATAAGTTGAAATCCAGTTTTTACTTATCCCCAACCCCCAATCCCTAACCCCAGACCCCTTTATCCAAACAATTCCCAAATCTTCTTGATCGCCGTGCGCTGCGCCTTGCGGTCTGTGATGGCGATGAAGATCGTGTCTTCGCCCGCGAGCGTGCCGACGATTTCAGGTATCATGGCGCGGTCAATCTCAACCGCCACCGCCGAGGCCATCCCGGAGTCGCACCTGGCCACGACCAACACATCACCCGCCGTGTCCAGGCTTAACAGCCCACGCGCCGCCGAACCGTTCGTGCTCCGGGGCAGTGTGTAATGCCCGTGGTGCTTGACGACGCCAAGCTCTACGAGGTCGCGCGAGACGCTCGATTGCGTCGCCGCAACCCCCGCGCGCTCCAAGTGCGCCGTCAATTCCTCCTGCGTCCCGATGCGCTTCGCGCGGATCAAGTTCAAAATCCTTTGCTGTCTGGTCTCTTTCTGCATAGCTCCTCTTATGCAACTGATTTGCATAATCGCTGCATAGATGCATAAAATAGCACTCAAGAGGCATCTCAGTCAAATAAGTTTGTGGCTGAAAGCGGAAGCCAACGTAAAATCGGTGCGGGCGGATAACTGAGACGGAGGGCTGGATGAGCGAGTCGAAAAACTTGTGGGGCGGACGATTTACAGGCAAGGCTGACGAAAGGTTTGCGGAGTTTAATCGTTCGTTCGGCTTCGACCGGAAATTATTTGAGGTGGACGTGCGCGCCAGCCTCGCTCACGGCGAAGGCTTACGCGGCGCGGGCGTGCTCACGCAGGAGGAAGCCGAGAGCATCCGGGATGGGCTGGAGACGATTCTCAATCGCGCTCTAACAGACGCGCGCTATTTCGACGAGTTGCCAGCCGAAGATGTTCATTCGTTTGTCGAAGCGCGTCTCGTGCAATTGATCGGCGACACAGGCCGCAAGCTCCACACAGGACGCAGCCGCAACGACCAGGTGGCGACCGATCTTCGTCTCTGGCTGAGAGACGAGATTGACCAAATCGTTGAGAGAGCGCGCGACGCGCAAAGCGCGCTCATTGAATTGGCCGAAAGCTATCCTGCCGCCGTGCTTCCCGGCTACACGCATCTACAGCGCGCACAGCCTGTTCTTTGGGCGCACTGGTGTCTGGCCTACTTCGAGATGCTTGAGCGCGATTGCGAGCGGCTCGCGGAGGTGAGAAAGCGCGTCAACATTATGCCGCTCGGTTCGGCTGCTCTGGCAGGTACGGCTTACAAAATTGATCGTGAGAGGGTGGCGCGCATTCTCGGCTTTGATGGTGTCTCGCGCAACAGCCTCGATGCCGTCAGCGACCGCGATTTCTGCGTGGAGTTTGCGGGAGCATGCTCTCTCGTCATGCTTCACCTCTCGCGCCTCAGCGAAGACATCATCATCTACTCGACCACCGAGTTCGGCTTGATTGAGTTGAGCGATAGGGTGGCGACCGGCTCCAGCCTGATGCCACAGAAGAAGAATCCCGATTCGATGGAATTGGTGCGCGGCAAATCAGGCCGCGTCTTCGGCCACCTGTCGGGGTTGCTCGCGACGCTGAAAGGCTTGCCTCTCGCCTATAACAAGGACATGCAGGAAGACAAGGAGGCTGTCTTCGACACCGCTGAGGCGACCGCCGCGTCGCTGGAAGTCACGGCGACGGTGCTCAGGAACGTGCGCGTGCGCGAGGACAGGGCACGCGAGGCGGCCACGCGCGGCTACATGAACGCGACGGAACTCGCCGATTACCTCGCACGCCGGGGCATGCCGTTTCGCGAGGCTCACGAGTTGGTTGGACGCCTCGTCTTACAGGCCATCGAGCGCGGGGTTGAGCTTCAAGACCTGACGCTTGATGAGTTGCAGGGATTCTCGCCGCTCATCAAAGGGGACGTTTACCAAGCCCTCTCGCTGGAACAGACGCTGGCGACGAAATCACAAACAGGTGGCACGTCGCCTGAACGTGTCGCCGAGGCACTTTCCGGGGCGCGCGCGTCTCTGGCGAAGACGAAGAGTAGCGGCTGAGCAGTAGTTATTGACGGGATTGACGGATTTGACGTATTGTCCCGCAGTTATCAAAAACTTTGGCGGCTAATTTAGGAATCATCTTCGCTTGTCATCATCAGACTTACCGCAATTCAAATGGAAGTCCACTTGAATGGAGAAGATTGACCGCCTCGGGTGGGCGGCAGGCATCTCTTTTACCATTCACGGCGTGCGGGTCGGAGTTCGTGTTAATAACCCTGAAACCTTGAAGCTCGTTGAGGACTACTTGCCCCCTGGATGGAAACCTTCATCCTCGCCCGTCGTCGAGCGTTTGTATTCGCTGATCGCGGGCGGAAATGGTGAAGCGCAGCGCGGCGTGCGCCGCTTCAATCTGCTCTACAGCGACTTGGGCAGGATCGTCCGCACAAGGAATCTGGAAGAAGCGTTGGAGCTGTTTGAGTCAGACCTGCAACTGCACGTGGCCACCGAAGCGCGGCGCAGAGTGTTCGTCCACGCGGGCGTCGTCGGCTGGAAAGGTGAGGCCATTCTTGTACCGGGACGCAGCTACAGCGGCAAGACCACGCTCGTTGCCGAGTTGGTCAAAGCCGGAGCGACTTACTATTCGGATGAGTATGCGGTGCTGGACGCGCGAGGCCGCGTGCATCCCTTTGCGAGGCCGTTACAGATCAGGGAAGGCGAGACCGGGAAACAAAAGCGATATTCGATTGAGACGCTGGGCGGGCGTGCAGGAGTCAAGCCTTTGCCTGTGAAGCTGGTCGTGATGAGCCGGTACAAGGCGGGCGCAAAGTGGCGACCGCGACAATTGTCAGCCGGGCAAGGTGTGCTGGAGATGCTCGCTCAAACGGTATCGGCCCGCACCCGGCCTGAAAAGGCCTTTGCCGCGCTCAGGCAGGTGGTCAGGCAGGCGTCAATTCTGAAGAGCGTTCGGGGCGAAGCCCAGGAGATGGTAGACTCCCTTTTGAGATACCCGGACTAACCTGTAGCTGAAAACCGCACGCGCCACAATTCGACAGCCGTCAAGGCGGACAATCCACGATTCATGGAAAAGCTGTTGACTTGCCGCCGGATTCTGTTATTTTCCAGTCACGATGATTTGATGCGGTCATTCAATCAACCCGTCTTTCCGGTGGAACTGCCTCGCTGTAGAAACTTTGGCCCAGGAGATTTCGATGAGAGCAGGAGATACCCAAGCGTTACCCCTAGCCCGCAGAGATCAGTTAGTTGTTCAGGAACTGCCTGATGAGCTGCTGGTCTATGACTTAGATCGGCACAAGGCGCATTGTCTCAATCAAGCCTCTGCTATCGTTTGGAAGCATTGCGATGGAAAGACGACGATGGCAGAGATGACGCGATTGCTTGAGAGAGAGCTTGGCACATCAGTTGACGATGATGTTGTCTGGCTGGCGTTAAGTCAACTGCGTAGATTTCATCTGCTGGAAGAAAGCAAAATGGTTGGGATGATGAAGGTCTCGCGGCGGGATTTGGTGCAGAAATATTTGCCTGCCGCGTTGATTTTACCTGTCATTCTATCCATCCCTGCGCCAATTGCGGCTCAAGCAGGAAGCGTGCCTTGTGGGACTGCCGGGGCATCTTGTAGCAATCCGGGCGATCCTCCGTGCTGCCCAGGTTTCGGCTGCGACGGAATATGTTTTCCGCGATAGCCGCCGTGATTCGACAAAATATTATCGTAGCTCCCTCAGACATTAAGCCTGGCCACTTCTGGTTTACGCTGCTCCGGCATCCACGACCGAGACCCGTTCAAGCGAGCGCGGTCATAAGATTGCTCTTCAAGTTGCCCGTGAAGATGATCTGACCCATCATGCCTGAAGCATTCATTAACTCACCCGGTCGCATGGTGGCGGCGATACTCACAGGCTCCTGGCGTCCGTCTCCTCCGGCGTTCGAGCATTCCGCTGCGGAACTGGAAGAGAGCGTGCCGCTGCTTCAAAGGTCAGGAGCAGCGGCACTTAGTTGGTGGCGGGTTCAATATTCCAACTTGCGAGATGTTCCGGCAGCACAGGAACTTCACCAGGCATATCGCCTGAACACTCTCCACGCTATCCTTAATCAAGAAACAATCAAACAGGTCATCGCACTACTGCGCCCAGTTGGAATCGAGCCGATCCTGGTTAAGGGCTGGGCTGTCGCACAGCTTTACCCGGAGCAGGGTCTGCGCCCTTACGGAGACATCGACCTCTGTGTCCCTCCCGAACAATTCGCAGATGCCGAAACTGCGCTGAAGAATCTACCGGACAAGCAATACGAGGTGGACTTGCACTGTGGCTTCGAGAAGTTCGGTGACAGAAGCGTAGATGAAATTTACGCGCGCTCGCAGGTGGTGCGACTTGGAGAGTCAAACGTGCGCGTGCTTTGTGCAGAAGACCATCTTCGCGTCCTCTGTATACACATGCTGCGCGAAGGCGCGTGGCGTCCGTTGTGGCTCTGCGACGTTGCGGCGGCAGTGGAATCTCTGCCCGCAAACTTCGACTGGGATTGTTGCATGGGCAAAAACAGGCGATGGTCGAATTGGATTACCTGCGCGCTCAGGCTCGCCCACCAACTGCTCGACGCAAATATCAAAAACACCCCGGCGGCTGAAAAGACCAACCCTCTTCCTCAATGGCTCATCCCGACGCTCTTGAAAGAGTGGGGCTCATTGCAGCCTTCGATGGTTCGCAGACACCATGCGCCGATGGCCAGCTATCTGCATCACCCGTCCGGCTTCCTGGCAGGATTTCGCCATCGCTGGCCTAACCCGATTGAAGCGACCATCGCGGCGAGAGGCACATTTAACGAGTTGCCAAGATTGCCATATCAGATCGGCTGCTACTTCGCGCACGGTGCAAAGTTCGCAGCACGACTGCCAAAGCTGCTCCGCGAGCAATAACTCTAGCGCGCGGAACTTTCGTTTATTCTCCCAGGTATGCTTCTTTGATGCGGGGGTCAGCGGCGAGTTCCTGGGATGGGCCTTCCATCACAATCTTGCCGGTTTCGAGAACGTAGGCGCGGTCGGAATGCTTGAGCGCGGCGTGCGCGTTCTGTTCAACGAGCAGGATGGTCGTCCCCTTGCTGCGGATTTCTTCGATGGCTTCAAAGATGGTGTGGACGACAAGCGGAGCTAAGCCGAGCGAAGGTTCATCCAGCAGGAGCAGGCGCGGGCGCGACATCAGCGCGCGGCTCATCGCCAGCATCTGCTGTTCGCCGCCCGAAAGCGTCCCGGCTTTCTGCGACTCGCGCTCCTTGAGACGCGGAAACATCTTGAAAGCGTACTCCATGTCTTCCGCGATCTCCGCCCGGTTCTTCTTCAGGTAAGCTCCCATCTGCAAATTCTCGCGCACCGAAAGATTGGCAAACACGCCCCGACCCTCGGGCGACATCGAGATGCCGCGCGCCACGAGCTGGTGTGTGGGACGTCCATGAATCTCGTCGCCCTCAAAGAGAATACGCCCCTCGCGCGGCTCAAGCAGTCCCGTGATAGTGCGCAGCGTCGTCGTCTTCCCTGCGCCGTTCGCGCCGATCAAAGTCACGACCTCGCCCTGCTCAACGTGCATCGAGATACCCGTCAACGCCTCGATAGCGCCGTAGTTCACTGAAATGTTTTCGATGGTTAACATAAGTCAGTTTTCAGTTTTTAGTTTTCAGTTTTCAGTACAAGCAACACGGTCTTTGCTGAAAACTGAAAACCGAAAACTGAAAACTAATCTCCTAAATACGCTTCGATCACCTTCGGATCGTTTCTGATCTCTTCGGGCAGGCCAAGCGCGATGGATTTGCCGTAGTCCACGACCTGGATGCGCTCGCAGATGCCCATGACGACTTTCATGTTGTGTTCGACGAGCAGGATGGTCAATCGGAAGCGGTCGCGGATCAGCCGGATCAGCTCAATCAAATCCTCCTGCTCCGAAGGATTCATGCCCGCCGCAGGCTCGTCCAGGAGCAACAGCTTGGGTCGGGTGGCGAGAGCGCGCACAATCTCCAGCCTTCTTTGATTGCCGTAGGGCAGACTCGTCCCACCTTCATTCTGAAAACGTTCAAGACCGAAGATTTTCAGCAGCTCCATGCAGAAGTCTTTATGCTCCTGTTCGTCGCGCGAGAAGCGCGGTGTGCGAAAGATGGCGTCGGCGAGCGTCTGCCGGGCGTGGATGTGGCAGGCCGTCATCACATTTTCCAGAACCGACATGCCGGGAAAGAGCCGTATGTTCTGAAACGTGCGCGAGACACCGCGCCGCGCGATCTGGTGTGGGCGCAACCCGTCAATGCGCTTGCCCTGAAAATAGATTTCGCCCTCGGTCGGTTCGTAAACTCCCGTCAACAAGTTAAAGATCGTCGTCTTGCCTGCGCCGTTCGGCCCGATCAGGCCGTAGATTTCTCCTTCGCGCACACTCATGTCGAGCGTGTTGACAGCGACGAGGCCGCCGAAACGGATTGTGCATTTATCAGTGCGTAAAGTCGCGCCGCTTCCATCAACCGGTACTTGCGAGCGCGCCGTGCGCGCGGCTTCCGTGATGATAGAATCTTCTTTGGTCGCCTTAACGGCATCTTGTTCCGGTGCGCCGCTCATCTGTTCTCAACCTCTTTCGCCCGGTCTGCGGTCGGATCATCGCGCTCTGCAATTGGAACGCCTTTCGATGTTCCGACAGCTTCATCGCCTTCCGGTCGCCGCTGCGCTCGCTTGAGCCAGTTAAAGCCGAACTCACGCCCGCCAAGCACGCCCTGCGGTCGTGTCAGCATCAAGCCGATCAATAGTAATGAATAAATTACCAGCCGGTAGTTCGAGATGTCGCCAATCACACTTTGCAGCCGAATATCAATTGACAGCAGATTAATCAGGATGAGGCGCGCGATTGCAAAAAGCACAGCATAGGCCGCGACAACGAATGCATAGTATCCCAGCCCGGTGCGCAGGGATTGAGGCAAGCGGTTGCGACCAATTGCTCGCAGAATCGGCACCATGATTGGTATCAGCGCAAGAAGAATAACGATTTCGTAAGGGTATGTCCGCAGGAATTCAGGAAGAATCGTAATCACCACTGCGCCCAGCACAGAGCCTGTGATTGAGCCCATGCCGCCGAGCACGATCATGATGATGATCTCGAACGAGCGGACGAAGGTAAAATCATTGGGATGCGGCAGTCGCCAGTGGCCGTAGAGAGCGCCCGCGACTCCGGCGAAAGCGGCGCTGATAACAAACGCGGTCACCTTGTAGCGCGTCGTGTTGACACCCATCGCCTGCGCCGCCAGTTCATCTTCACGAATCGAGATGAGCACGCGCCCTGTGTCCGATTTGACGATGTTATAGATGACGACGATGGTGATGACGGCGAAGACGCCGATCCACATGAAGTTTGTGTAAGCCGGAATCGTCAAGCGCCCCATAGCCGGGTCAACACACGTGGCTCCCGTCACGGGATCAACACAGCCGCGAAACCCTGTAGCCGCGCCCACCTTGTTAATGTTGACGATGATAATCCGAATTATCTCGGCGAAGCCGAGCGTGGCGATGGCCAGATAATCTCCGCGCAGGCGCAAGGTCGGGATGCCGACGACCAATCCGGCGACAGCCGCCGCCAGCGCGCCCATCAGGATAACGAAAGTGAAGATGATCGCCGCTGCCGCCTGAGCGCCGAGCATTCCGGCAAGCTGCTGCTCCCACCCTTGCGTGAAATAAACGGTCAGGTAAGCGGACGAGTACGCGCCAATGGCCATGAAGCCGATGTGCCCGATGGAGAATTGTCCGGTGAAGCCGTTAATCAGGTTGAGCGAGACGGCGAGGATGATATTGATGCCCACCATCTTCCAGATATCAACCTGGTAGAGATCAATCCCAAAGCCGAAGAAACCCTTCTTGCTCATCGCCATGTTGATGGCCAGCAGCACGAGAGCGATGACGACAGCGCCCAGAAGTCGTTTGAGAAATCTTGGCATAGGTTAAGGGATGAGGGCGGAGGGATGAGGGATGAAAGAGAGATGTTTTTCATCCCTCATCCCTCCGCCCTCATCCCTGCTCTTAAACTTTCTCCTGCACGGTCGAGCCTAAGAGTCCCGACGGGCGAAGTAGTAGAACGAGAATGAGAATGGCGAACGCGACGGCGTCGCGATACGTCGAGGCGATGCCGATGTTCGCGCCGTAGCCGACGACCATTGTTTCGGCCACACCGATCAGAAGCCCGCCCAACACGGCTCCGGGAATGTTGCCGATGCCGCCGAGAACGGCGGCGACGAAAGCCTTGAGCCCCGTGGTGATTCCCATCAAAGGATCAATCGTCGGGCTATACTGCGCGGTCAGCACACCGGCGGCAGCAGCCAGCGCCGACCCCAGCGCAAAGGTGAAGGTGATGATGGCGTTTGTGTTGATGCCCATCAGCTTCGCCGAGTTGAGATTGAACGAGACGGCGCGCATGGCCGTGCCGACCTTCGTCTTGAAAATAATCCACTGCAAGAGCACCATCAATGCGATTGAGACGACGAAGATCAGGATTTGCGACTTAGAGATCGCAGCGTTGCCGAAAAGATGGTAGGCGTCGTCTTGCAGAAGCTGCGGGAAGCCGCGCCCCTGCCCGCCGAATTTGGCGACGAAAAGGTTTTCGATGAGCAATGAGACACCGATAGCCGTAATCAGCGTCGTCATGCGCGAGTATTTTCTGACAGGCCGGTAGGCGAAGCGCTCTATTGCCATGCCGACGAGCGCGGCGACGATCATCGAGCCGAGGAGCACCACGAGCAAGCCCCCCCAGGATGGCCCGGCTAAACCCAGACTGTTCGCAATGAAGTAACCGGCGAACGCCCCGACCATGTAGATGTCGCCGTGCGCGAAGTTAATCAGGCGCAAGATGCCATACACCATCGTATAGCCGAGCGCGATGAGCGCGTAGATGGCTCCGATGTTGAGGCCGTTGATGAGCTGCTGGACGAAAGTATCCATCTGGGTAATTTTTGATTTTTGATTTGCGATTTTTGATTGGAAGAGGGCTAAAGAATATTTGAACTAAGTCCTTAGTCCTGATCCAATCAAAAATCTAAAATCGCAAATCAAAAATGCCTTTGGTTTCGGCTACCTGTTCATATTAGTTGCACCGGCATTGGTGTTGCTGCGCGATGTATTTCCGCCAGACGTATTTCCACCGGACCTGTTTCCGCCGGAGGTGTTTCCGCCCGATGTATTCGCGGCAGGCGAACTATTGGCGGAGGGTGCCGCGTTCGTATTACCCGGTGACATCGAAGCCGCCGGTGACGGGCTCGTCGCCGGGGCAGCACTATCAGGCTGAATGGTCTCTTTATAAACAAACCGCTTGTCGCGCAGCTCTAGCACGACGGCAGGCTTGACGGCGTTGCGGTCGGTATCGAGGGTGATGACGCCGGTGATGCCTTTGAAGTCCTTGGTCTGAGCAATCGCATCGCGCAGCGCGGCGCATTCCGTCCCGTTCGCACGCTTGATCGAATCGGCCAAGACCATCATCGCATCGTAAGCGAGCGCGGCCAGTGCGTCCGGCGCGACGCCGTTGTATTTCGCTTTGTACCTCTTGACGAAATCCTGAATCACGGGCGAAGGATCGTCAACCGAGTAATGATTTGAGATGAAGGAGCCGTTCAAAGATTCGCCGCCCAAATCCCAGAGTTGTGGCGAGTCCCAGCCGTCGCCGCCCAGCAGCGGGGCTTTGATGCCGAGCTGTTTGGTCTGCTTGGCGATAACGCCGACCTCCTGATAATAGCCGGGCACGTAGATGACATCCGGGTTGGCCGAGCGAATCTGCGTCAACTGCCCTGTGAAGTCGCGGTCACGTTGGGCGTAGGCCTGTTCGGCTACGATTTCGCCGCCGAGCTTGGTGAAGGCTTGTTTGAAGAACTGGATGAGTCCCTTGCTGTAATCAGAGTTGGAATCGAAGAGAATGGCAGCGCGCTTGGCTTTCAAAGTGTTGGACGCGAACTTCGCCATCACTTCGCCCTGGAACGGGTCAATGAAGCAGACGCGGAAGATGTAGTCGCCAATCTGCGTCACCTTCGGGTTGGTCGAAGAAGGCGAGATCATCGGCACTTTGGCTTCCTGCGCGTTGGGCGCGGCGGCAATACTGTTGGACGAAGCGACCTCGCCGATGAGAGCGCGCACCTGATCCTGATTGATGAGCTTCGCCACGACGGTCGCGGCTTTGCCCGGCTCTCCCTGATCGTCTTCGAGAATCAGTTGAACCTGGCGACCGTTGATGCCGCCTGCCGCGTTGATCTCGTCGGCGGCCATCTGCGAGCCGTTGCGAGTTGACTGGCCGAAGCTGGAGGTCTGCCCCGTCAGGTCGCCGTACACACCGACCTTGATTGTGCCACCCGGGTCGGCGCAATTCCCGCCTCGCTTCGTGCAGCTCATAGATGCGAACAGGGCGGCGATCAATCCAAGAGCGATTAAAGTGCGTCTCATATTTTACCTCGTTGAAGCATAGTTTCGATGAAACTCTGAATGGAAGATTGAAGCAGCTCGATCAGTTACGCGAAAAGAGCATCCGGCCTCACTGCTCGACGAGCAAGCCTATCCCCCTGAGTGGGCGCGCGCACGCGTCCCTAGTTAAAGCACGGGCGCTGAGGCCCTTTTGTTCCTTAGGCTATGGCCAGCATAATAGCGGCGAGTCGGGCGTAGAAGCAAATTTTCGCCGGGCGCTTTTGTTGTCGAACGAGGCGCATTATACCCATTTGCCGCCGTGTGTCGAGCGATAATCTCGCATCGCCCGGCGCGAGCCGCCAAACTTTTGCGCCTTTCTTTCCCGCACCTGTATAGTGCGGCTCAGGTTTTTCCATCATGTGCGCGAGGCGGTTGGGGCAAAGATGAAACAAGAAGAAGAAAGGGGCGAGAGCTTCGCGCCGGAGTTTGGCGACATGAGCGCGGAGGAGTTTCGCCGCTTCGGTCACGAGGTTATTGATTGGGTCAGTGATTATCTGGAACACATCGCCGAGCGGCCTGTCCTGTCGCAGATCAAACCCGGCCAACTGATTTCCGAGCTTCCATCTCGGCCACCCGCAGAAGGCGAGGCGATGGAAACGATTCTCGCGGACATTGATCGTCTCATCACGCCCGCGCTCACGCATTGGAATCACCCATCGTTTTTCGCCTACTTCGCTACTTCATCTTCCGCTCCCGGCATCCTCGGCGAAATTTTCTCCGCAGCCTTCGATGTCAAAGCGATGCTCTGGCGCACGAGCCCTGCCGCGATAGAGCTTGAGCAGGTCGCGCTCGACTGGCTGCGGCAGATGATGGGACTGGACAGCGGCTTTGACGGCATCATCTACGACACGGCCTCTGTCTCTTCCATGCACGCGATTGCCGCCGCGCGCGAGAGCCTGAACTTACGAATCCGCGAAGACGGCATGAGCGGTCGCCCAGACCTTCCGCTTCTACGCCTGTATGTTTCGGAGCAAGCTCACTCGTCAATCGAAAAAGCCGCGCTCACTTTAGGGTTAGGCCAGCGTTCCGTCTGCAAAGTTCCGACGGACGCAGAATTTCGCATGGACGCTGCTGCGTTGGCGCGAGCGATTGACGAAGACAAGGAAAAGGGCGCGCTTCCCTTCTGCGTGGTCGCCACGGTCGGCACGACCTCGACTTCAAGCATTGATCCAGTGCCCACGATTGCGGACATCTGCGCCGAGCACAAAATCTGGCTGCACGTTGATGCGGCTTACGCAGGCTCTGCGGCGATTCTCCCGGAGAAGCGCCACATTCTTGCAGGGGCGGAGCGCGCCGATTCGCTCGTCACCAATCCGCACAAGTGGCTCTTCACGCCGTTTGATCTCTCCATTCTTTACTCTCGCCGGATGGACGTGCTGCGCCGCGCCTTCTCGCTCGTGCCCGAATATCTCAAGACCAGCGAAGCCGAGACGGTGCGCAACGGAATGGACTACGGCATCCAGCTTGGCCGCCGTTTCCGCGCCCTGAAGCTCTGGATGATTATTCGCTACTTCGGCCAGGAGGGCCTTGCCGCGCGCATCCGCGAGCATTGCCGCCTCGCGCAACTCTTCGCTCGTTGGGTTGAAGAATCATCCGATTGGGAACTGCTCGCGCCCGTCCCCTTCAGCCTCGTCTGTTTCCGCGCTTGCCCGCGCGTCGAGGGAGAAACAGAAGTCGAGCGCGCCGCACGCCTCGACGCGCTCAACTTAGCGCTCATGAATGACATTAATGCGACCGGCGAGATTTTCTTCTCGCACACACGCCTCAATGATGTCTACACACTACGCCTCGCCATCGGCAACATCCGCACCAATGAATCGCACGTCCGCCGCGCATGGGAACTCCTGAATGAAAAACTCGAACAACTCAGCTAAGAGCCTGCTCTGACTTTCACGACGGTGGCTGATCGGTGCGGTGTAGCTTTTCAGGAGCTTTGCCTGTGCAGTGGTTGCTCTATTTCCCTGTGGGAGCTTCGTTCTTCTTCAGCAGGTGGTCGCCCTTGCGCTCGGCAGGCGCAAACGTCCAGCCGTCATTGAGCTGGAGCGTCCAGCCCTCGCCCTGTAAGGGACGCGCATTTAAGTCTACCGGGATAGAAACGTAAAGGCGGGATGGTCTGTTGTTTTCGCGGATCATCAACGCGCCGCCTGTGACATTCAGGATGCCCCAGGCATCAGTTATCCTCACGTTGGGATAGATTGTTCCAAGATTATCAAGCGGCACGAGGTTGTTGGGATTAAACGAATAGTTGACCTCTGTGGTCAGAGGGAGAATGAGCACAGGCCCGTCAACCAGTTTCGCTCGATACCCGGCCAGGCGCGCGAGCCTCTCATTCTCGCGCCTTGTTTCCGCCGCGCGGAGCTGTTCGCCATCGTACCTGTTTGAACGCTTTTCTGCTTCGACCTGCAAATCTTTCGGCAGCTTAAGAGCGAGTGCTTTTTGCAGAAGGAAACCAAAGTCGTCGGTGGGTTTGAGATGCTGCCGCCATTTGAGGTGTGCTTCATCCAGCAATAATCCGTAGGCCGGACCTGACTCGTAGGCGAAGGATCGAATGAAGCTCGGCCTGTCCGTGACCTGCTCCAATCGTTTGGCGAAGAAAGCGTGCAACTCCGTCGCCGTTCTTCCGCTCAATTTAACGCCTGTGTACTCCGCCAGCCCTTCGTTCATCTCCAAAGCTCTCTCGTCCGCAGCAGCCTGTGGAAAGAGAGTGCGCCGGTAAAGGCGAAAGATGAGAGCGTCTGTCGCGGCATTGCGGCGCGCAGCTCCCTGATTCATCAAGGCATGGCGCAGAGCGCGCCATTCCAGTTGCAACCAGATGCGCCCCGGCATCGAGTCCAGATGATTATTGGATGGGTTAGACATTGGTAGTCCAATCTCATCCTGTATGCGGTGGAATGATTCGTGAATCATTAACCTATCGCGGTCATACCTGTCTTCTGCCAGAGCCCACCACAAAATCATGCTCCACCTGACACCTGCCCAGGTCGTGGCCGTATTTGCCGCATTCTCCTCATCGGGTAATCGCCCGACAAAAACATCGCCCTTTTTGGTCAGCCGTCCCTCCATGTCGCTTCGATTGGCGACAAGCATGCGCGTTTTTGGCTCGAAGAAGATCATTGGCCCGCACAAGGGATGTCCCCAGAGCTTGCCGTTGTCCTGTTTGCAGATGGCCTCAGCTTCCTGGAAATATTTTTGAGCGAGCGCCACGTCAATCGCCTGCTCCTCCTGCGCTGCGGTTGATGCTGAAGCAGCGAAGATGGCAATCGAGACGAGCGAGAGAATTAAGAAGTACAGGTTTTTAAGACGCATGGTTTTCCTCATTTCAGACAGAGTTATCCTCTAATGAGCGCGAAGCTCATTTCATGATTGCGTATCCTTTTCGATTATTGGTCGGTGGCCTCTGGGTTAGTCGGCCTGTTCTCCCTCGGCGAGCTTGATCCTGAATCTCAGCTCATACTTTTTGCCGGACTCTTTCAAGTAAACTTTCCCCAGGTCGTAGATCATGCTTGAATCAATCTCTCCTATTCCAGCCCAGTTCAGACCAATGGCCTCGCGTTGTCCGCTCTGCGGATTTATCCGGTAGATGTCAAAATCAATCGTTGCCAGATCCGCCGGGCGGCTTCTCGTGTACTGATTGATTGTCAGATTCACGGCGAGCGGATTACTGACAACTTGAGGGCTGGCTTGTTCCGTCGGTCGGAGAATCAGCTCCTGCGGTTCCTCGATCAGGTAAGGGGCTGTGCCACGCGCCACCTCTCGTCCATCTTCGAGCAAGCTCGCTTCCAGCACGAAGCGATGCGGTATCTTCCAGGCTTGGATACCGATGACGCCGCCCGGACTCGGTTTCAGAATATCAATTTCCAACGGACGCACTTTGCCCGAAGGCAGACGTTCCTTCTTTTCGCTGACGATGGGTGTAATTTCAATCTTGAGACGATTATCTCCACCGTTGCGACCGAAAGGGAGCAGGACGACCGATTCATCAAAGCCGAGGTCAAGCGTTTGATTCTGTTTGTCTTCTTCATAGAGCGGGAGATTTTGCTCTGAATAGCCGTAGAAACGGCGCGTATCGAGTTTAGCTCTGACCTTGAGAGAATCCCTTCCCGTCATGTCTGTAAAAAACTGCGCGCTCATCTTGAAGCGCTCTCCCTGAAGACTGA
Source organism: Acidobacteriota bacterium (assembly GCA_032160705.1). Lineage (GTDB taxonomy): Bacteria > Acidobacteriota > Blastocatellia > Pyrinomonadales > Pyrinomonadaceae > QHXM01. Next base: position 118,741 of record JAVHVE010000060.1, read on the forward strand.
TATTGAAATCTGTCCCCGGAGGCCCTTCGACGGTCGAATCCGAGATCACATTGCGCTGACCAGCGGTTTCTTCAATAGTCATAATCCGAAATCGTAAACGCTCCGGCTGTCGAGGCGTGCCCTGAGAAGATTGGGCGGAGAGAAATCTCCCATCACTCGCCAGTGATGAGACCAGCGCGAGCAGAATTATCAGCACTCTTGTTTCCACTTTCATACAGAACTCTCTCCTTCACACTATTGCTCAATGTCGCCTTGATTCGCTCGCCTTACTTTGTAGATGGCTGCCCGCTCGCCCCTGTCGAAACGCGCAAGGTCCAGCAAGTCTTGCGCAGGCGCTGGCCTCGTCAGAACTTTTTGCGGCTTCATCTCAGCTTCCTTTGACACCGGCATGGATTGCCGAACAAATGCGAGCCAGACTCCGAGTGAAATCAGAGCGACGAGCAAAAGCGCGCAGGCAGGCACAGGCAGCCGGATACTTCTTCTCCATAGTGGAGGCTTCTCTGCACCTAATATCCGGCGAAGCGCACGTCGCTGGGCGACGAAGTCTGAGGCAACAGCGTAAGAGTTGATCTCGCCGCGCAAGCGCAGGAAGTCATCATGAGCGCGCTGGCAGGCAACGCAATCGGACAGGTGCGCCGTTGCCTCCTTCGCTTCTTCCTCAGTTAGTTCGTCGTCAATCAGCAGAGAAATCTTTTCCGTAAAATGGCAATCCATAGTGAACCTCAATCAACTAGGAAGAAATGCCCACAGCCTTGTTCCAACTGGCGCGCATTGCGCCTCGTGCGCGGAAAATATCAACTTTGACCTTGCTCTCAGTGATATTCAGGACGTGCGCGATCTCGCGATAGCTCATCTCTTCCTGCTCACGTAGCAGCAGCGCCGCGCGTTGTTGTTCCGGCAGAGACTTAAGCAATTCAAGCACGATTTGCTGTCGCTCGGCCCGTTCTAAATTCTCCTCCGGGTCGGGCGGTCTCCGGCGAAGGATTTCTGTGACTTTGCCTAAGAGCTGATGGCGCGTCTGCCTCTTACTCAATTCATTCAGAGCGAGATTACGCGCCACCCGATAAAGCCAGAAGCGCGCTTCCACCGTCGGCAGGTCATCATCTTCAAGGCGATAGAACCGCAGGAAGCTCTCCTGCGCGATCTCCTGCGCGACATCTGAGCGCCCGCCCAGCAAACATTCCAGAAAGCGGCAGAGGCTCCTGTAATGTTCGTTAAAGATCATCGTAAACTCTTCATTGTCGCGCGCCATAAATATCTCTATGCTATAAAAACAGGTGGGGACAGGAAAAGTTACAAGAAGATTTCCGCCTCTTGGGGAAAGCGCCTGGCTCATCTGAGACCGACGCATCTCAAAGAGTACGGGGACAAGCCCTGAATCTACATTTCATTCCAGGGGATTTACAAATATGCTGACTCACATTGTCGTCTGGAAATATCGCGCTGACGTGGAGCAGGCCGTGCGCGAGGAACACCTCAATCGGCTGCGTCGGCTGGCTTCTCTGATTCCTGAAATCGAGAGCTTCCATGTTGGCTTCGACGTGCTGCTTCTTCCGCGCTCCTACGACACCGGCCTCGTCGCCACGTTCCGCGACCGCGCTGCGCTCGAAGCCTACACGGTGCATCCCGAACACATTTTGGTCGCGGACATGGGACGCCACATTAGCGAACATGTCGTGTCCGTGGATTTCACGGATGAGAATTAGAGAAGTGGAGAACTTTAACTGTTGAAGTTGAAGTGGAAGCCAAACTGGAAAGAGATGAAGCGCTGGAAGAAAGTGACGCTCATCACGCTTGGCCTTTTCCTTCTCTTTCAAATTCCCTTCATCTACCGTCGCATTCGTCTCGGCAATCTTTCTTCGGCGATTCAACAGGTGAACGCTGCGCGCACGGTGGACGAGAGCGCGAGCGCATATACGGATTACAAGGGAGTGATTCACGTTCACTCCAGTTTGGGCGGCCACAGCACAGGGAATCTGGTTGACATCATTGAGGCCGCCAATCGAAATCATCTGAACTTCGTCGTGATGACCGAGCACACGTCCCCCTTGATGGACACTTCCGCGATGACGCTCAAGGGAGTCCACGCGGGCGTGCTTTTCGTGGGCGGCAACGAAGTCAGCACCGCCAGCCATGATCGCCTGCTGCTTGTTCCGGGAAACGCGGAAGCTGCCACTGCAAACACCATCGGAACCGAGGAGGTGCTGGCGAGACAAAAAGCGCAGGGCAGTTTGTCGTTCATCGCCTACCCGCACGAACTCTCTAGCTGGGGCGTGAGCGATTACGACGGGATGGAGGTTTATAATCTCTGCACGAATACGAAGAAGATAAACTACTTCGTCACCTTCTTCGATTGGCTCTGGTCTTACTGGAGCTACGCAGACCTGATGTTCGCGCGGTTTTACGAAAGGCCGTCGGATGAATTGAACAAGTGGGATGAGTTGATCGCGGCGAAGAATCGCAGAGTCGTCGCCATCGCCGGAAACGACGCGCATGCCAATGTCGGCTTCCAGTTAGGCGACCTGACGGGTAAGCCTCTCATCGGAGTTCATCTGGACCCTTACGAGCGAACCTTCAGCGTCGTTCGTAACCATGTGCTGGTTGAAAAAGAGAAGCCTTTGACTTCTGAAACCCTGCTCGCGGGCATAGCCAGCGGTCATTGCTACATTGCTTTTGACATCTTCGGCGACGCGACGGGCTTCACCTTCACAGCCGAGAACAGCCAGGGCAAGAAGATCATGGGCGATGAGATTGAGCTTCTGGACGGAGTTCGATTGACCGTGACCACGCCCGTCAATAGCCGTGTCCTGCTTATCAAAGATGGTCAAGTGCTGCGTGATGAAGACGGAACATCGCGGAAGGAATACCAGATTGATGAGCGAGGCGTCTATCGCGTCGAGGTCTATCTCACACAACTCGGCACGCTGGTCAAAGACAAACCCTGGATTATCTCGAATCCGATTTATATTAAGTGAAGGACGCCGGGTAAATCCGCCACACAAGCAGTTCGTAAATTTAATCCGCCGCGCTAGCGGCGCGTGAATTTAGCCCGGCCTTTCAAGGCCGGGAAAGGAAAGCGTCGTTAGTGTGCCGCGTCGCGTTAGCGACGGTTGAATTTTTAGAGATTGTAGTTATGGCTAACACCTACACCTCACTTCACTATCACATCGTCTTCAGCACCAAAAATCGCCTGCCATACCTTAATCCAGAAATTGAGCAACGGGTGTGGGCGTACATCGGAGGCATTGCGCGAAAGCACGGGATGACGGCTTTACAGGTAGGCGGCATTGACGACCATGTTCATGCTCTGGTAATGACACCGCCGACGATGTCGCCCAGCCACGTCGCACAGTTTCTCAAAGGTGATAGCTCCAAGTGGATTCATGAAGAGTTTCCGGCTCTGCGGGATTTCGCGTGGCAAGATGGGTATGGCGCATTTACCGTCAGCAAATCGAACTTGCCTGAGGTCGTCCACTACATTCAGCACCAGCGCGAGCATCACCGCAAGAAGAGTTTTCAGGAAGAGTATCTGGAATTTTTGCGGAAGCATGGGATTGAATACGATGAACGTTATGTGTGGGGCTGATTCAGGCGTCGCTGACGCGACGCCAATTTAACCGCCCGCGCTTTCCCGGCCTTGTAAGGCCGGGCTAAATTCAAGATGCCGCTCACGCGGCATAAAGAATCTCATCACCCTGTACCCAGACACGCCAACGCCCCACACAGTCTTAATAACCCTGTGGGGCGCGCGCATGCCGGAAAGCTCCGGCACTCTCTTTGGGAGCGGTGCGTACGTTCACCGACCGACTGTAGAGAGCCTCAGTGTTTGGCTCTTCTCCCGCTTTCAATTCCAAGTATAGGAACCGTGCGAGTACAGCTTCCCTCAACTTGTTTAAGTGCTGCTGATTTTATGCTCGTCCGCGACTCATGTCAATACTCATCTTGACCGCACCGGAAACATACGCCTCAGCCGGATTGGTTGAAACTCTTCTCGGTCGGCTCCGGCACAGAGACATCTCGCTCCCAACCTTCGTTTTCCAGCTTAATAGATTGAATAGCGACGGCGCTTGAGTTGGCGTCCAAATCCGGCAGAGCCTGATATTCGGAGACCCAGCAGCGATAGACTTTGTAAGCCAGGGCAAGCTGCCCTGACTCGTTGTAAAACTCTATCACAATATCCTTGCGGAAATCCTTGAGGGATGATTCAGAGCCCGGGCCTGCGACGAAGTTCCAGACTTTATTCGCCCACTGCTCAAACGCCGGGTCGTGAGTAACGCCGCGTTCCAGTGTGATCGGGTCATATTTCGTGCGACCCGGCGATTTGCGCGTGAGGCTGAGATCGCCGCCTTCGCGATGCTCCAGCACTTCGGTCGTGCGCTTGAGCGCGCTGACGCGGCTGATGCCTGCGACGTACTGGCCATCCCATTTAACGCGGAATTTGAAATTCTTGTAAGGGTCTGATCGCTCAGGGTTGACTGTGAACTCTGCCATACCTGTTCTCCTTTGAGGCTTGAAGGTGACGAACCACCCGGTCAAGGGCGCGCTCTGCGGCGGCTTCTTACTTTCAATTCGTGCCGCGTGAACTTGGCGGCCTATTGTATATCATCAGCGTGGAACGATGCTGTATATTGAGCGCCAAACGTCATGACCGACAAAAGCGAAAAAGCGAAGCCGGTAGAGGATCAAGCGCCGATTCCCACGCCGCAAGCGGTTGTCAATGTCACGCCGCCTGCGGCTGCCGCCAGCTTCAAACCGATGCCGATGGTCGGCTGGTACGACCCGCGCCAGCTTGTTCGCACCAGTCTTCAGGTCGCCATCTCCACCATCTTCGGGCGTCATTCAGACCGCCGCCTCGTGGAAGCCCTCGCTTCGGGTCGTCCTGAGATTTACGACTATACCTGTCATTACAAAGACGACGGCCACGAATTGTGTGAGATGGATGAGAGTCGTAAGCGCGATGAAATCTGGATTGACTACGTTGCCGATCTGGGCGAGGGCTGGAACTCGACCTATGCCGTCGCCTACTACCTCAGTGAAGATGCGCGCGAGTTTGAGTACATGGATACTGAAAGTGGCGAGCAGCGGCGCGCACAAACCCGGCGCGGCGACCTACTGGTCTTCGGCGGCGATGAGATTTACCCGATAGCAGACCGCATTGAATACGACCAGCGCCTCGTCAAGCCATACGAACGCGCTTTTCCAGCGAGAGCGCGCGAAGAGCATCCGCACGCTTTTGCGATTCCTGGCAACCATGATTGGTACGACAGCCTCATCTCGTTCTCTCGTCTCTTCTGCTCGAAGCGCTGGTTCAGCGGCTGGCGCACACGGCAGAGTCGCAGCTACTTTGCCTTGAAACTGCCGCACGGCTGGTGGCTCCTGGGAACAGACATGCAGCTTGGCTCGGACATTGATGCGCCGCAGGTGGAATATTTCAAAGGCGTCGCCACCCAGATGCAGGAAACGGATCGCATCATTCTCTGCCACGCCGAGCCGCACTGGATTTTCGCGCGAATGTACGAGCACCTGGACGCCAGCTATTCGGAGAGCAATCTTTCCTTCCTCGAAAAGATGCTGGGGAAGAAAATCGCCGTCTTCATCGCGGGCGACCTTCATCATTACCGCCGCCACGAAGCGACGGATGAATCGTCCACGCAGAAAATCACGGCGGGCGGCGGCGGCGCTTTTCTTCATCCGACTCACGATGGAAGACTCGGTACGGATGTCTCGCGGCTCGAAGAGAAAGCTTCGGGTCGTGTCTTTCAAAAGAAAGCGGCATTTCCGCCAGAAAATATTTCAAGAAGGCTGTGCTGGCGTAATCTCATCTTTCCGTATCTCAAAGGAAATCAGAGCTGGACGTTCGGCTTTTTAACCGCAGGTCTTTATCTGTTGACGACGCTGGCCGTAGTTTCTAACTTCAGGCAGATAGAGCAAACGGCATCGGGTCTGCGTTCAGTCGTCGGCTTGAAAAATATCGTCGGCACGACGCTGCACACGGTGCTCAATAGCCCCATGACTCTCTTCTGGGTGCTGTTTACAATTTTAGGGTTCGTGCTGTTTACCGACACACACTCGAAAGCGCACCGTTGGATCATGGGGTCATTGCACGCGCTCGCTCATATCCTCTCCGCTTTCACCGTCACGCTCGCATCCATTTATCTCGTCATCAGCATTGCTACGGCCACCTCGCGCTGGAATAATCCGCCCGGCAGGATCGGCTCGTTCGAGCTGAACTGGGTTTACAAATGGACGCAGGGCGAAAACGTCTTCAATCTCGACCTCAGAGTTTTGCTGGCAGTGATATTGATTTTGGCGGGAGGCTACCTCGTCGGCTCGTTCATTCAAGGGCTGTATCTGCTCATCTCTTTGAACGTCTTCGGTCGCCACTTCAACGAATCCTTCTCGACCATCGCCGTCGAAGATTGGAAAAGTTTTCTCAAATTGAAGATTGACCGAAACGGCGATCTGACAATCTATCCAATAGGCATTCGCAGAGTGCCGCGCAAGTGGAAAATAAACGACGGCGCATCAGGGGCAGACATCATTCCAGACAGAGAGAGAGACAGAGAGGCGACCGCGCCTGCGCTCATCGAGCCGCCGATTATTCTGCGACGCACGACCGCGACCGCCACAGGCGTCGTTGATTCAAAGCGCCTATGACCCGTCGCTCGTCTGAGATTCACCCTGACTTCTGAAAGGAAAGAATGAGAAAACTTCGCTACCACCTGGTTGATGTTTTTACCGACAGAGTTTTCGGCGGCAACCCGCTCGCCGTTTTCACGAACGGGCGCGGCATCCAGCCGGAACTCATGCAGTCAATCGCCAAAGAACTCAATCTCTCAGAGACGACTTTTGTTCTGCCGCCCGAAGACCCTGAGAACGATTACCGAGTCCGCATCTTTACGCCGGGCGCGGAACTGCCGATGGCGGGACACCCGACCGTCGGCACGTCTTTCATCCTGGCGCGTGAACACATGATCGAACCAGGCGCAGAGGAATCTAATATCAAGCTCGAAGAAATCGTGGGCACAATCCCTGTCAACATCAATTTCAAAGACGGCGCGCCCGATCTCATCTGGATGCAGCAGCCGCTGCCGCATTTTGGCCCGCGCTTTGAAGATGCCGGAGTGATTGCAGAGATGCTGTCAATTGCGCCGGAAGCGATTGAGACGAACCTGCCCCTCGAAGTCGTCTCCTGCGGCGTGCCCTTCCTCTTCGTGCCGTTGAAGGATTTGGAATCGAGCCGCGCCATCCGTTTTCGGCTCGATGTCTGGGAAAGGACTTTGCGCGGCTTCGGCGTCTCAGGGGTCTTCGTCTTCACGAAGGAGACGGAGATGGCAGGCTCAAGCGTTCACTCGCGCATGTTCGCTCCCGGTCTGGGGATTATGGAAGACCCGGCGACGGGCGGAGCGAGCGGGCCATTGGGCTGCTACCTCGTGCATCACGGAGTTTTCCCCTCGACCCGGAAAGCGGAGTTTACGAGCGAGCAAGGCATTGAGATGGGGCGTCCAAGTTTTATTAAAATCATCATCGAACAGGAAGCGGGCGAGATTACAAGCGTGCGCGTCGGTGGTCAATGCCGCTTCATGGGCGAGGGCTATCTTGAAGTAGGCTGAGGCATGCGCTAACGGGCGCGCCCGGTAGCAAAGCCTTAAGAGGTAAACCGAATTTATGCTGGCGGAGCATACGGCATCTGCTCATCCAGATGCTTGCGAATGCTCCGCCGGCAAATCCAGCTCTTACAGGTTCTTGAATTTCTTAAGCCGTTCGTCAAAGTGATGTTGGACACGCTCGATGAAATGATCCCACGGGAACCCTGTGCCCGGGTCGCTGTGTCCCTTATTCGGTTTGAATACCGCTGTCGCTTGCAGGTGGCCGATGATACCCTTTTCCCCGGCACGCAATTCATCATTAGACAAATGTTTGACCGGGAGGTTGAACTTTAAGCAATACTGCGCAGCCGCGTTCGCCGACAGATTCAGCATCAAGATACCAAAGGGGTCTAACCACTCGGCTTTCGTTTGCCGGGCAAAACCTGCTTGCTCTATGTGTATACCGTCCTTATTCACGCCTGGCGCGGCGAAAGCCACATTATTATCCATCACACACTGCACGATACTATCGCTATCCACGCACAGGTGTGCTGATACCCTTGAGGGCCTTCCCTTCGCGTCCTTTGGGTTTTGGAAGAACCGAGCTACATTCTCAGCAGTGTTCCCCTTTTCAGGGGCTTCCATGGAATGCATAACAACTAATCTAACATTCCGTCGCTCCGTAACCTCTGTGAAGAATTTAGCTCTCACTACCGGGAAATGATCTGTTTCGAATTTGAAATCCATATGAGGTATGCTCCTTCTCTCTGTGAATGGCGAGATAGCCGAACCCAATTTGACCGCGCTATCAAAGCTTACAGGGAACGGTTTCAATAAGGTGGCTGATTGTGAGGCTGATAAGAAAGATACTCATCAGCAGAAAAAGAATCCGAGGCGAGGACACGATATTCTCCCACCCCGGCAATGTCAATAGCCTCGTGAGTGCTCTCCAACTCCATGATCGCTATAGATCAAAGGGCGCAAGTTGAAATGCTGCGCCGCGTTCTACCCGTGCTGGAAAATGTTTTTCCGAGCCAGCGCGAGCGAATTTTTGAAATCTCCCTGATTGACTAATTTTAATGTGAGCGAGAACCTTAAACCCATGAAGCATCTCAAACTGATCCTCAGCCTCTCCTTAATTTTCTTTATCTTTGCCAGCAGCATCCCCCAGCTCAGCGTGGTTTCGACTCTCGCTGCCAGCGTGGATGAACAAGACGGCGATGATAATGCGAGCGGAAACCAGACGAAAGAAGGTCTGCAATTTCGTTTGAGCGAGGGCGCGGGGCAGTCCGAAAGCCAAGCCGCCGTCATGCCCGCACAAAGTTCGCGCCTGTCGGAAAGCGAAGTCCAGAACGTGCTGAAGCGTTTGCCGCCCATGAAAGCGGAAGAGGGAGACCAGCAGGATTTCAGTATGCGTGATCGTTCGCTGCCTCCACCGCGCACAGTGAAAACCGTCAACGTTTCGTTTCCCTCAGCGGAAGCTGCACCGACTCCTGACCCGAAGACCGCCGGGCCATTGGAAGTCCTGCGCTTCGCGCCCGAAGGCGAAGTGCCGCTCGCCCCGCAGTTGAGCATCACGTTTTCGCAGCCGATGGTGGCCGTGACTTCCAATGATGATCTCGCGGCGCAGGATGTCCCGGTGAAGTTATCGCCGCAGCCTCCGGGCAAGTGGCGCTGGGTCGGCACAAAGACGCTGCTCTACGTGCCGGACGGGCGCTTGCCGATGGCGACCGAGTTCACGGCGACAGTCGCGGCAGGAACGAAATCAGCCAACGGTGGAATTTTTCCGACAACCAAAACGTGGACGTTTGCCACTCCGCCGCCGACAGTGAAGACAAGCTACCCTGACGGCAACACGCCGGTGGCGCGCGATGCGCTGATGTTCGTCGAGTTTGACCAGCGCATTGACCCGGCTGCGGTGTTCAGCACAATCAAGGTCATGGGCGGAAGCAGCGAGTTAAAGGTGCGCCTCGCCACGCCGGAAGAAGTGGCTGCCGATAAAGTTGTCAGCCAGCTTGCTAAATCCGCCGAGAGGGGACGCTGGCTCGCGTTTCGCGCCGTCACTGCGGAAACCGGAGATGTGCGTCTCGCTCTGCCAGCCGACTCAGGCCTTACCGTCCAGATCGGCCCCGGCACTCCTTCAGCCGAAGGCCCGCGCACGACACGAGAGGCGCAGAGTTTCTCTTTCCGAACCTTTGGCGCGTTTCGCATCACGGGCTCAAGATGCGGCTACAACGAGAAATGCACTCCCTTCGATGCGTGGAATATCACTTTCACCAATCCTGTGGACGCAGCGGCGTTCGATCAATCACAGCTTCGCGTCACACCGGAAGTTCCGGGATTGAAGACGAGCATTTACGGCAACGTACTCTACATCGAAGGCGTCAAGCGCGGGCGCACCACTTACAAAGTCACGCTCGCGGCCTCGCTCAAAGATCAATTCGGGCAAAACCTCGGTAAAGACGAAAGCGTGACGTTCAACGTCGGGCCAGCGCCGCCCTCGCTCATCTCGACGGGCAAGGCATTTGTCGTGCTCGACCCGAATGCTCCACGCGCTTTTTCCGTCTACAGCGTCAATTTCAAGACGCTCAGGGTCAAGCTCTTTAAGGTCAAGCCCGAAGATTGGGAAAAGTTCGCGCACTACATGCGCTTTACCTACGACTACTATGAAGACACGAAGCAGAAGCAGACCATTCCGCCAGGCGTGCTCGTCTCTTCCAGGACAGTCGTGGTCAAAGGCCAGCCCGAAGAGATGACCGAGACGAGGCTTGACCTCACTCCGGCGCTCGATAATGGTTTGGGTCACGTCGTCGTCGTCGTCGAAGCCGGAGTAGGCTCGAAGAAGCGCGAGCGCCAGTCGGTCGAAGCGTGGGTTCAATCAACCAACATTGGTCTTTCGGCTTTCGTTGACAACGAGAATTTGTTCGCCTGGGCCACATCGCTCAAGGAAGGAAAGCCGCTGCGCGATGTCCAGATGACGATTCACCCGCTGGGTGTGACCGGCGTCAGCGGACTCTACGGTATCGCGAGCCTGCCCTTGAAGACGCTTGAGAAAGAGGGAGCGAGTTTGCTCATCGCGCGGCTGGGGCGCGACGTGGCCATCCTGCCGGAGCACGATCAATGGTGGAACGCAGGCACAAGCTGGTACAGAAGAGACGCCGTTGACTCTCTTCGCTGGTTCGTCTTCGATGATCGCAAGATGTACCGCCCCGGCGAAGAGGTTCACCTCAAGGGCTGGATTCGTAAAGTGGGTGGCGGCAAGACCGGCGATGTCGGTCTTCCCGGTGACGGCGTAGGCCGCACCATCTCCTACACGCTCAGAGATTCACAGGGCAACGAAGTGACGAAGGGCACGTCGCAGATTAACGTGCTTGGAGGATTCGATACAAAATTCAAGCTGCCCGGCACGATGAACCTGGGCAACGCCTACGTTCAGCTTCAGGCCGATCAAGCAACCATCAACGGCGGCACAGAGCAACACTATTTTCAGGTGCAGGAATTTCGTCGCCCCGAGTTTGAAGTCAACACACAGGCAACGCCAGGCCCATTCTTCGTCAAAGGCTTTGCCGAGACCACTGTCACGGCGTCTTACTACGCGGGCGGCGGCCTGCCTAACTCAGAGGTCAACTGGAGCGTTACTTCGACACCGACGGTCTACACGCCGCCCAATCGCTACGACTTTACTTTCGGCGAATGGGTTCCCTGGTGGCGCTCCTGGAATAACCGGAATGAAAGCCGCACGGAAACTTTCAAAGGCACAACGGACGCTTCCGGCAAGCATCGTCTCAGAATTGACTTCGATGCGGTGAGGCCGCCGCGCGCGTCGAACGTGACAGCGCAGGCGAGCGTGACGGACGTGAATCGCCAGCAATGGACTTCTACCACCAACCTGCTCGTGCATCCGGCTGATCTGTATGTCGGACTGCGCTCGGCACGAACCTTCGTTCAGCAGGGCGAGCCTCTCGTCGTCGAGGCGATTGTCACAGACCTTGAAGGCGTTGCAGTGAAGAATCGCGAGATCAAGATGCGCGCCGTGATGCTCGATTGGGTTTACGAAAAAGGAGAATGGAAACAGAAGGAGACGAACCCGCAGGATTGCACCGTGAAATCTGCGACGGATGTGGTCAAGTGTACGTTCACGCCGAAGCTCGGCGGCATGTATCGCGTCACCGCGCGGATTCAGGATGACCGTGAACGCCCGAACGAGTCTGCTTTGACATTGTGGGTCGCCGGGGGCAAACAGCCGCCCAAGCGCGATGTCGAGCAGGAAGCCGTTGAGATGATTCCAGACCGCAAGGAGTACAAGGCGGGCGAGACCGCCGAGATTCTTGTGCAATCGCCTTTCTATCCGGCGGAAGGTGTCCTGACCCTGCGTCGTTCGGGAATTCTCAAAACGGAGCGTTTCCAGATGGACGGGCCGTCCACGACCATCAGAGTTCCAATTGAGGAAGCCTACACGCCGAACCTTTACGTGCAGGTTGACCTGACAGGCGCAACGGCACGGACTGACGATAAGGGACAGGTGAACGAGAAACTACCGAAGCGCCCGGCGTTCGCCAAAGGCGAGTTGAATCTTTTGATTCCGCCGATTACGCGCAAGCTGGAAGTGACGGCCACGCCACGCGACAAGGCGCTTGAGCCGGGGACGGAAACTGTTGTCAACGTCGAAGTGAAAGACGCTCTCGGACAGCCGGTCGCGGGCAGCGAGGTCGCGCTCGTCGTGGTTGACGAGGCCATCCTGTCGCTGACCGGCTATCGCATCGGCGATCCGATTTACACTTTCTATTCTCAACGCGGCGCTGAGGCGACGGATCATCACCTGCGCGCCAACGTCCTTCTCGGCAATCCAGAAGATGTGTTGAAGCAGATGCAAAATCAGCCGGTCAACGGGCGTACTGCCAATTTTGCGACGTTATCAGCAGGTGCCGCTCCACCACCAAGCGCGTCGCCCATGCAAAGGCGAAAGGTCAGTCGCGGAGTGCTGAATGGTGAGGCAGCCGACGCAGTTTCCGAAAGAGAGGAAATTCAAAGCCCGGAGATTCGCATGCGCGAGAATTTCAACGCGCTCGCGGTCTTCGCTCCTGTTGTCCCGACGGATGCGAGCGGGCGCGCTTCCGTCACTGTCAAAGTTCCCGATAACCTGACGCGCTATCGCGTGATGGCCGTCTCTGTCGCGGGAGGCAAGCAGTTCGGCTCAGGCGAATCCGTCATTACGGCACGGCTCCCGCTGATGGCTCGCCCCTCCGCGCCGCGTTTTCTCAACTTCGGCGACCGCTTCGAGCTGCCCATCGTCGTGCAGAATCAGATGGACACGCCGATGAGGGTGGACGTGGCCGTGCGTGCCACCAACGCCGAACTCACCGATGGCGCAGGTCGCCGCGTCACAGTCCCCGCCAATGATCGCGTCGAAGTGCGGCTGCCCGTCGCGGCGAACCGCGCAGGCACGGCGCGCTTCCAGGTCGGCATCGTCTCAGGTCGCTGGACGGACGCAGCGGAAATCAATCTGCCCGTCTGGACGCCCGCGACGACCGAAGCCTTTGCTACCTACGGCGAGATTGACGACGCGACAGCCATGATCCAGCCAGTCCGTGCTCCGTCGAATGTCTTCAAACAATTTGGCGGACTGGAAATCACCACGTCTTCCACGCAACTTCAAGCGTTGACGGATGCCATGCTGTATCTGATGGCCTACCCGTATGAATGCTCCGAGCAATTGTCTTCGCGCATCCTCGCGGTGGCCGCCTTGCGCGATGTGTTGTCGGCTTTCAAAGCCAAAGACATGCCGAAGCCCGAAGAGATGTTGAAGGCAGTCGCACGCGACATCGAACGCTTGAAGGCCAGGCAATCGGACGACGGTGGTTTCGGTTTCTGGCGACGCGACGACGTGGTCTTTCCTTACGTCAGCGTTCACGTCGCACACTCGCTCCAGCGCGCGAAGGAAAAGAATTTCCCAGTGCCGCCGGAGATGCTCGAAAAATCAAAACGCTACCTGCGCGCAATCGAGAGCCATATCCCGTCGTATTACAGCCCTGAGGCGCGACGCGCGATCATCTCTTACGCGCTCTACGTTCGCAATCGCATGGGAGACCGCGACACCGCTAAAGCGCGCAAGCTGATTGCTGAAGCGGGACTCGAAAAACTCTCGCTCGAATCGGTCGGCTGGCTGCTGTCGGTGTTGTCGAACGATCCGGCCTCGCAGGCGGAGGTGACGATGATTCGTCGCCATCTCAACAACCGCGCGACCGAAACGGCTGCGACCGCTCACTTCGCCAGTTCCTACAGCGACGGCGATTACCTGCTCCTGAATTCTGACCGCCGCGCCGACGGCGTCATTCTCGAAGCCTTAATCGGCGACCAGCCGCAGAGCGATCTCATTCCGAAGATCGTGCGCGGGCTGCTCGCGCATCGCGTGCAGGGTCGCTGGGGCAACACGCAGGAGAACGTCTTTATCCTGCTCGCACTCGACCGCTACTTTAATACCTACGAAAAGGCGACGCCGGACTTTGTCGCCAAGGCGTGGCTCGGCGACACGTTTGCAGGGCAGCAGCAGTTTCGTGGCCGCTCGACCGACCGCCAGCAGGTCAACATCCCGATGAGCTATCTGGCCGAAAAAGATGGGGCGCAGAATCTAGTCCTGAGCAAGGAAGGAACGGGACGCCTCTACTATCGCATCGGCATGCAGTATGCGCCGACGAATTTGAAGCTGAAGGCGGCAGACTACGGCTTCACGGTCGAGCGTGTTTACGAAGCGATTGATAATCCTTCGGACGTGCGGCGCGACTCGGATGGCACATGGCATATCAGGTCTGGCGCAACCGTGCGCGTTCGCCTGACGATGGCTGCTCCGGCGCGCAGGTATCACGTCGCGCTCGTTGACCCGTTACCGGCAGGATTGGAGGCGATGAATCCTGCGCTCGCGGTTACGGGTGACATCCCCGCTGATGAGAAAGATAATCCGGCGAAACGCGGCGGCTGGTGGTGGTGGCGCAACTGGTTCGAGCACCAGAACCTGAGAGACGAGCGCGCCGAAGCCTTCACGTCGCTGCTCTGGGAAGGCGTCTACAACTACGCTTACGTCGCACGTGCTACGACACCGGGAACGTTCGTCGTTCCGCCCACGAAGGCCGAAGAGATGTATCACCCGGAGACCTTCGGGCGCGGGGCAAGTGACAGGGTTGTGATTGAGTAATGGCTTGGTTGAGCGTATGTTTAGCGTAGACGATCCACTAAGTCACACGAAACGGCACGAAAGGCAAAATTAATTCGTGATGTTTCGTGTGATTTAGTGGATGAATTCTTTAGACTCTTAATTGAGATCGAACAAAAGAACTTCCGAAGGCTCTTGGCCCGTGATCGTTAATTCCTGTTCCTCGCTGATGCTCGCGCCGTCGCCCTGTTTGAGCGATTGACCGTTGACCTCAATTGCGCCGCGCGCCACCTGTATCCAGGCATGGCGGCCAGGTTTTAATTCATGTGCGACCTGCTCGGCGGCATCGAGCACCGTCGCGTACACGCGAGCGTCCTGATGAATCGTGACTGAGCCCTCCTGACCGTCAGGAGAGACGACCAGCCGCAGGCGTCCGCGCTTTCCTTCATCGTCGAACTTCTTCTCCTCGTAGCTTGGCTCGACGCCCATCTTGTCCGGCAGAATCCAGATTTGCAGCAGATGAACGGATTCCTCCTTTGAGGGATTTGCCTCGCTGTGCGTGACGCCCGTTCCGGCGCTCATTCGCTGCACATCGCCCGGACGAATGATTGACCCGTTGCCCATGCTGTCTTTATGGCCGAGGCCGCCCTCGAGAACATAGGTGATGATCTCCATGTCGCGGTGGCCGTGCGTCGGGAAGCCACGCCCCGGATGCACGTAATCTTCGTTGATGACGCGCAAACTACGAAAGCCCATATTGCGCGGGTCGTAATATTCCCCGAACGAAAAAGTGTGATAGGTGTTCAGCCAGCCAAAGTCAAAATGGCCGCGCTCCTCTGCCTTGCGAATAGTAATCATCTCGCCTCCAAGAGCAGGAGACAGGAGACAGAAGTCAGAAGTCAGAATAAATATGCGGAGAACCGCTTCAACTGATTTTCTTTTATTCTGACTCCTGTCTCCTGTCTTCTGTCTTCTGCATTTCGTCGTCTTCGCGTTTGACGCCTTCGATTTCTAAAATCAAATCCGCTCCGTAAGCCTTCGACGGCGTCTGGAATCCAATTGAAAATTGCCCGCCGAGCACGCGCTCAACGATTGCGAGAGCCGTCAATGCTGTCAGTGTGTAGCCTTCGGGGCCGCGCAGGCGCGAGACTACCCTTTGACCGGAATCGTCCGTCACTTCTCCCCAGACGAAGCTCTTGCCTCGCACGCGTTCTTCCTCGTTCGGCCCCGGCGGTTGAGCTTTGATTCGCTTCTTCAGGAAGCGTTGCACAGCCTTAGTTCCGAGCAGCCAACCAAACGAGCGGGTTAGTTTCATCATCCGGCGCACTTTACCCGGAATCGCCGCGTAAACTTCTATGTTCGGAATGCCCGTGCTGTAAAAGGCCGTAGCGACATCGCCCCAGGGAATCGTCGTCGCCATGATCGCGCCGCGCCCGAAATCTATCTCGCGAGTTTTCCACGCGGCAGGAACCGGGGTCAACTTGCCGTCGCGCCTGATGAGTCCGCCGCGATTGATGTTCTCGACCATCGTCGTCGCAGTCCCGCGCGACACGCGCCCCATGCCCTGTATGGCGAGAGCCAGATGCGTCGCCGAAGGCAAACGCCTTTTGAGATGCGCGGCCAGGCAATCTGAAGGCACGACATCAAAGCCCACGCAGGGAAGCAGCATGATTTCGGCAGCCTTCGCTTCCCTGTCACGCGCGGCAAGAGTTTCGATCACAGTCGCTTCGCCCGTGATGTCCAGATAATGCGTCTTAGTTCTCAGGCAGGCGTCGGCCATCGGTCGAGAGGTGCGAGAGAAAGGCCCGGCGCAATGCAGCACCACCGGGACTTCACTTAAAGCCGCATCAATCGCGGCTGAATCATCAAGAGCGAAGACACGATGTTCTAACCTAAGTTCCGCGGCCAACTGCTCAATCGCATCTTTATCGCGCCCGGCGAGGATTGCGTGCAAGCCTCGCTCGCGCGCCAGGCGTGCGATTAACTTGCCTGTGTACCCGTTCGCTCCGTAAAGAAGAAAGCTTGACGGCATCCAGTAACTTTTCCGCCTGTGACTACAGATTGTTTCAGATCGCGCGGATTGTATCACCCTTAGCGTGCGGAAACGATGTTTATGGACGCGCGGCTTTTTGTTATCCTGCCTCGGACTTAAACCTTCAACACTTGCAGCCAAACGAGGCCACGCATGCAAATCAGCTCATTCCGTTTCAAGATATTAGCTACCGTTCTGATTGCAATCGCACTTTCGATTCTTCCCTTTTCGGCTTGCCAGCGCGGAGGAGGAGGCAGCGGAAAGCAACTGACGCTCGCGGTCAACTCCGGTGTGGAAGGCGACGCGCTCAAAGAAGCGGCGCGCGATTACGAAGCGCAGACGGGAGTCCATATCAACATCGCGGAGTTTCCCTACGCTAATCTCTTCGAGAAAGAGTTGATTGATCTGAACGCACGCACTGGCGCGTATGACCTCATCATGCTCGACGATCCCTGGTTTCCGAAGTTTGCGACACGTGATTCTTTGACAGACCTCGCGCCGCTTTATGAGAAGCGGGGCTTGAAATGGCCGGACGAGGATTTCGTTCCCACATCCCTGGCCTTGTGTCGTCATCCATACGAAACCGGCAAACTCTACGCCCTGCCCTACGTCGGCAACTCGCAGCTCTTTTTCTACCGCAAAGACATTTTCGAGAAGAACAATTTGAAAGAACCCGCCACGTGGGACGACGTTCTACAGGCGGCGCGGACAATCAGCGAACGCGAGACGGCGGGCGCTCCCGGCGGCGCTCGGATGCACGGTTACGTCATGCGCGCTGCGCAGGGCAATGCCGTCGTTGCCGACTTCATGCCGATCTTCTGGGCATACGGCGGGGAGATGTTCGACGGCGAAGGCCGTCCGATGGTCAATAGTCCAGAAGGCATCAACGCCCTCAAGTTCATGTTGGAGCTGGGAAAGTATTCGCCGCCCGGCTACGCCAGTTTCAACGCGGACGAAGTCTCCGCGCATCTCCTGCAAGGCACAGCCGCGATGTCCATCAACTGGCCTGCGTGGATAAGTTCTTTCAACGACCCGGCAAAATCGAAGGTCATCGGCAAGATGGAATTCACAGTGATGCCGGGCGCACTGAAACCCGGGCGCGCAGAGATCGGCAACTGGCTCATCAGTATTCCAAAGAGTGCGAAGAACACGGATGCCGCATTCGATTTTCTCGTCTGGGCGACCTCCCGCGAGCAGATGAAGCGTTCGGCACTGCGCGGCAACCCGCCGACGCGCAAGTCTGTCTTTACAGACGCGGAACTGCTCGCCAAGTTCCCAGCCTACCCTGCGCAGTTGCGCTCGCTTGAAAACTCGCGCCCGCGCCCGCGCACCGCGCAGTGGAACGAGATTGAAAACGCTTTCGGCATCTACTTATCGAAAGCCAACAGCGGCGAGCTTTCACCCGAAGAGGCGATGAATCAGGCGAACGCGAAGATCGCGGAGATCATCGGGCGTTCGCAATAGGAGACCATATGAAAAAACTTGTAGCCTTAATGCTGTTGCTGTGCGTTGCTCCCCTGCTCGCGCGCGGCGAGGGCGCAAATGATTTGTCTCTGGAGATCAGGATAACCAGGGGCGAACGGAGCAAGGACAGCCACTCGTCAACGACCGTGCTGACTATTTCCGGTCAGACGCTGGTCTACAGGACGATTTCCGGCAGAAGGAACAGCGGGCGCGCAGTAGCTCCAAGAGAGTTCAAATTGACAGGCGAAGATCAAAGGAAGCTCGTCAAGCTGATTAAAGACAGAGACCTGCTTCGGACTGATTCAATCGAGCGCGAGCAAGATACGTCAGGCATCTACCGCTACTTTGAGCTGTCGGTCAAGGCGGTTGTTAAAGGGAACGAAGGTCTCATCCAGATCAAGGGTTCGAGAAAGGCGACCGATCTCAAGGAAGAAAAATTATATAAAGATGCGGTCGCGCTGGTTGAAGAGATTTACGGCATCATCCATCGCACGAATGAAGCAATCGTTTATGAACCGTTGATTAATTAAACTGCCGCCATCCGTTCAAAGTCGAAGAGCGAGCAATGCGAAAACGTATTCTGTCGTCAGGAAACGAGCGTGCGCTGCCCTTTTTGCTGATTGCGCCGACCATCGCGGTGCTCGTCGCGCTTTCGATTTATCCTTTAATCTACGCAGTCAAAGTTAGCCTGCAAGCTGAATCGAGTGCAGGCACGCGCTGGACGTTTCAGAATTTCTCACGCCTCTTTGCGGACGATTTTTTCCTGAGCGCGCTCGCGCATACTCTCGTCTACGCCGTTATCGCTCTGACATTTGAATTCCTGCTGGGTTTGGGACTCGCCGTGCTTTTGAACAGGCAGATGCGTGGACGCAGTTTTTTTCGCGCGGCGCTGCTCGTCCCGATGATGCTGCCTCCGGTGGTCGTCGGAGTCGTCTGGCGTCTGATGCTCAACCCGAACTTCGGCGCGATCAACGGGACGCTGCAAGGCTTCGGCGCGAACACGGAATCTCTAACATGGACGGCAAAGCCCTCGCTTGCCTTCGCTTCCGTCATTATGGTGGACATCTGGCAGTGGACGCCTTTCATCTTCCTCATCCTGCTCGCCGGATTGCAAGCTATTCCTGAAGAACCTTACGAAGCCGCGTTGATTGACGGCTCAAGCCCCTGGCAGACTTTTCGTCACGTCACGCTGCCGCTTCTCAAGCCCGCCATTCTGATTGCGCTGCTCCTGCGAACGATGGACTTACTGCGCGTCTTCGATCAAATCTTCATCCTGACGGAAGGCGGCCCCGGCTCCGCCACCGAAACCATCAGCCTCTACATCTATCGCACGGCGTTTCGCTTTGGTGATTTCGGCTACGCGGCGGCCATGTCTTTCGTGCTGCTACTGCTGACGAACATCATCAGCCTGCTTTACATTCGCCTGCTTCAGAAACAGGAGGCAGGATGAAGAACGGGGGATGGGGGTCAGGGGCTGGGGGTTGGGGGCTGAAGTACGGGCTGGCTGGATTGGCCGTTCTTTCAGCCTTATTGCCGGTCTACTGGATGATGACAATTTCGCTCAAAAAAGAGGTGGATCAATTCGCCGTGCCGCCCAAATGGTTCGCGTTCAGTCCGACGCTCGCGCACTACCGGGATGCGTTCGTCGAGCGTTCCTTCGGGCAATATCTCTTGACAAGCGCGATTGTGGCCGTCGTCTCGACCATCTGTGCGATTGTTTTAGGGACGCTCGCGGCGTATGCGCTGGCGCGCTTTCGGCTTCCCCACAAGCTCAACATGCGGCTCGCGCTCTGGATACTTTCAACTCGCATGTTTCCGCCAATCGTCACAGCCGTCCCGCTGTTTCTCCTGATGAGCGATGTGCGTCTGCTCGACACCAGGCCTGCGCTCATCATCGTCTACACGGCCTTTAACCTGCCCTTCGTGGTCTGGATGATGCGCGGCTTCTTTCAAGAGATACCGCGCGAGTTGGAGGAAGCCGCCCGCGTTGACGGCGACTCGCGTTTGGGCGCTTTGCGGCGCGTAATCCTGCCGCTCGTGACTCCCGGCCTCGCCGCCACAGCCGTCTTCTGTCTCATCATCTCCTGGAACGAATTTCTGTTTGCGCTCACGCTCACACAGACCGATGCGGCGATGACGCTGCCCGTCGGCATCGCGGGGCGCGTCACGCAGTACGAAATTGAGTGGGGCGTGATGAGCGCCGCCGGAGTCGTCGCGATGATTCCGATATTAGTTTTCGCGCTGGCCGTGCAGCGCTATCTTGTACGCGGGCTTTCGCTGGGAGCTGTTAAAGGGTGAACGTCTCCTTCAAAAATGTGACCAAAAGTTTCGGCTCGTCCGTTGTGGTTGACGATTTGACGCTTTCCACTGAGGACGGCGAATTCGTTGTCTTACTCGGCCCGTCGGGCTGTGGGAAGACGACGACGCTCAGGATGCTGGCGGGACTCGAAGACGTGACATCGGGCGACATCCTCATCGGCGCGGAGCGCATCAATAACATTCCAACGCAAGCCCGCGACATCGCGATGGTCTTCCAATCTTACGCGCTCTACCCGCACATGACGATTGCCGAAAACATCGCTTACCCTCTGCGCGTGCGTAAAACCGCGCGGGCAGAAATTGAAAGGCGCGTCAAGCAGGTAGCGACGATGCTGGAGATTGACAAGTTGCTCTCGCGCAGGCCGCGCGACCTTTCAGGCGGGGAACGCCAGCGTGTCGCGTTGGCGCGTGCCATCGTCCGCTCGCCCAAAGTCTATCTAATGGACGAGCCGCTCTCGAATCTGGACGCACGCTTGCGCGTGCAGATGCGTGGCGAGTTGAAACGCTTGCAGCACGAGTTGGGGACGACCACCGTTTACGTCACGCACGATCAGGCGGAGGCGATGACGCTCGCGCACAGGGTCGCGGTGATGCGCGCCGGGCGTCTACAGCAATTCGACACGCCGATGAATATTTACAACCGCCCGGCCAATCGCTTTGTCGCAGAATTTGTTGGCAGCCCCAGCATGAATTTCATCGAAGGGCGCTTTCGTGCAGCCGAGCGCGTGTTCACGAGTGGCAATCTTGCGCTTCCCCTCCCGGATGCTCAAATCGAACGGATGAATAACCACGAGCGCGTCACGCTTGGTATCCGCCCGGAGCACGTTCATGTTTCCACGATGGTGCGTGATTGCTGGACGCCTGCGACCGTGTACGTGACGGAGTTGATGGGCAATGAGACTTTCGTCTTCCTGCGGCTGCCCGGCGGTGAGAAGATTATCGCGCGTGCCGGGGCAGATTTCCGCGCCGAGCTGGAAATGCCCGCTTGGGTGCGATTCGAGATGGAGAGGGCTGCTTTCTTCGACGCGGAATCCGGCGAGGCAATTAATCGAAACCCAGAACCAAGATAATTGCAGGGGCTTTGTTTCAATAGAAGTCATATCATAAATAACATTCAAGGGTTGAGAGTTCACGCTTCAGCGTGCGTTTTAGTGAAAAACATCAAACTGAAGTTTGGACTCTGAACATTTATCAGACCAATTCTAGTTAATTCTGTTTCAAAAGTAGGCGGGCAAAGTAAAAGCGGCGGTAGCTCACATCTACCGCCGCTCTTTCCTCACCATGCCTAAGTACACGCTATAACGTACTCACCCGCCATAGCGAGTGGCGGACACATTCAGCACCCGCCGATTGGCGTGCATTCTACGACGCTCCAAAGTCCGCGTCAACACCTAACTCATACATGGAATGAACGAGACAACAGAGTTAATTGTAGGGGCAGGGACAAGCCCTGCCCCTACAATTTTGGTGGCCTTAATTTTAACTCCCGCCCTGAGCTTCGCTTTTCTTGTTCGGCTGCGGCGTAACGCGCAGGTAAGGCTTGAGTGTCTTCCACCCGGCGGGAAATTTCTCTTTGGCCTGCTCGTCCGAGAGCGCCGGGACGATGATGCAATCGTCGCCGTCTTTCCAGTTGACGGGTGTGGCGACGCTGTAGTTGGCCGTCAGTTGCAGGGAATCTATGACGCGCAGGATTTCGTCGAAGTTGCGGCCTGTACTCGCCGGGTAGGTAATCATCAGTTTGACCTTCTTGTCCGGCCCGATGACGTAAACGGAACGCACCGTGAAGGTATCCGAGGCGTTCGGGTGAATCATGTCGTAGAGGTCTGAGACCTTGCGGTCTGAATCGGCGATGATGGGGAAATTTAGTGCCGTGCCCTGCGTCTCCTTGATGTCTTCAGCCCATCGAGAGTGCGAGTCAGCCGGGTCAACGCTGAGACCGATGATTTTGACGTTCCGCTTATCAAACTCCGGCTTGAGACGCGCGGCCTCGCCTAGCTCGGTCGTGCAAACGGGCGTGAAATCTTTGGGGTGCGAAAACAAAACGCCCCAACTACTCCCTAGCCAGTCGTGGAATTTAACCTGGCCTTCTGTGGTTTCCGCTGTGAAATCCGGGGCGGTGTCGCCTAAACGAATAGCCATAACAGTGTATCCTCTCTTACTTAAAATCTGCTTCCCTTGCTGGCGAGACCTTTAGCGAGGGGCGGGCTGTGATTGGCAGCAAGTATAGTCGGCTTTTACCTCTAAATCCGCAGGCAAGTCAACACGCGCGGGAGCGCCAATAGCCTCGCCTGTGATAAATTCGCTCGTCACGAGGAGTCTTTAGGATGAAACTAGCACTGAACGGCGCGACCACGATGCGCGCCCCGCTTGTCTCGGACATCGCGGCGGCGAGCGCGGCCAAATTCGATTGCCTGGAAATCTGGGCGTCGAAGCTCAAAGATTTTCTCAAATCCAACTCCACCGCCCAGTTGAAAAGCCTGCTCATCGAACACGGGGTTGAGGCTTACGGTATCAACTCAATCGAGCGTATTACGTTCAGAGACGCGCGCGGGCACAAGCGCCTGCTCGCTGAGTGCGAGGAGATGTGCCGCATTGGGCACGCGATTGACTGCCCGTATATCGTCGTCGTGCCCAGCCCCTTGCCCGCAGGTAAAAACTGGAATGAGACAATCGAAGAATCCGTCAGCGTGCTGGGTGAGCTTGGCCGCATCGCCGAACGGTACGGCGTCGCGCTGGCTTTCGAGTTTCTAGGCCAGCCCGATTGCAGCGTCCAGACACTCGCGCAGGCCGCTGAAATTGCCGGGCGCGTGGCGCGCGCAAACGTCGGCCTCGTGCTTGATAGTTTCCACTTTTATGCAGGCGGCTCAAAGATAGAATCAATTGACGCACTCGATGCTAAGAAACTTTTCATCTTCCACATCAACGACGCCGAAGATTTGCCGCGCGAGAAGTTGGAAGATCGCCACCGCTTGCTTCCGGGGCTCGGCATTCTCCCACTTAATGAGATTGTCGGCGCGCTCAGGCGAATCGGTTATGACCGCGTCACGAGCGTCGAGATTTTCAGACCCGAATACTGGGAACGCGATCCGCTGGAGTTGGCAACTGCGGCGCACGCGGCGGTGAAAAGGGTGCTGGCAGAAGCAGGCGTCGAGACATAAAAAGAATATGGACAAAATCAAAATCGGAATTATCGGTGCGGGCTACATTGGCGGGGTTCATACCCAAGTGCTGGCGCGAGATGAGCGTGTTCGCGTGGCGGCGGTGTATGACACCGTTGGCGAGAGAGCGCAACGGCTGGCGCGCTCATCTGGCGCGGTTGTTTCGCCAAGCGTCGAGGAAGTGATTGAAACGAGTGATGCCGTTTACATCACGACGCCGAATACGAAACACACGGAACTGGCTGTGGCCTCTGTGGAAGCCGGAAAGCATGTCTTCTGCGAAAAACCGATGGCGACTAATCTGACGGACGCGCGAAAGGTGCTCGACGCCGCAGAAAGGAGTCGTGCGGTCTTTCAGGCCGGGCACAATCGTCGTTTCGCCCCCGTCTATGCGAAGCTCAAAGAAATGATCTCCGCAGAAGCGACACCTCATTCGGCGCACGTCAAGATGAATCGCGGCGAGCTGATTAACCCGGAATGGGTCGGAGACCCGCAGGTCACGGGCGGCTTTCTCTACGAGACGACCATTCACATGTTCGACATGATGCGTTTTCTCTTCGGTGAGGTCGCAGAGCTTTTCGCACTTGGCTCAACACATGAATATCCTGAAACGGATGATTTCTCCATCCTGCTCGGCTTTCAGAGTGGCCTCCACGCCACGCTCTGCTCGTCGGCTGACGCAAGCTGGCTCTTTCCGTTTGAGCGTGTCGAAGTTTTTTGTCATCACCGCACCATTACGACGCGCGAGATGGAAAGTCTCGTTTCGAGCGAAGGGATGGAAGGCAAAGAGATGACGCTCTCCATGCACCAACTCTCGAAGGAAGAAAAGTGGGGATACGTTCAGGAAGATAGAGCATTCGTGGATTCTATCTTGAACGGTGCACCCGCGATTGTGACCGCGCTCGACGGCTACAAATCGGTCGAACTGGTGGAGGGCTGCTATCGCTCTGTCAGTACGGGCGAGAGAATATCTTTCTGAAGCGCTTAAGATAGAGTTTCAATAACCCCGGATTACTCTCTCCAGCGGCGTCAGACTCTCCTCTTCACGCAAGCGTGCGTTGCTTTCGTCAATGCGAGCTGCCGCGCCAGCCACAATACTCTGTGGGGCAACTCTCCTGACAATTCGTCCTGCCATCTGTTCGTTAAGACCCAAAATTGAACTCCGCTTCGCCTCCGGCTGCGTCTCTCTGTCCCAGAGCAGCACGCCCGCGAATGACACCGCGATAGCCAGAATTCCGGTCAAGACCGCCGTCCGTTCCCACGATTCGAGTCCCGTATCGCAGTCATAGCAGTACATCGTAAATTCCTGCTCACGCTCCGCAGCCCTTTGCGCCGCAATGCTGTGATGGCCGTAGATATTGATCGCAAAGGACGCAGCCAGCAAAACGGCAGCGGCGGCGAAAGTGAGCGCGGTGGTCTTACTCATCTATGTGATCCCCCACTCTAACGCTTGTGCTTTGTTGGAGAATTAGACACCTTAAGAGAGTGAAATGTTCCCTGGCCGGGCACGCCCGTTTGTGAAAGAGATTGAAGTGGCGCGGAGAATGAGATATAACCTCCCCCGTCGCGGAACTGGAAATTTTAGAATCGGACTGTCATCTTTCAATTGCCCCTCGCCCCGCCGATGATTGGCAAGAATCTGCACAACTATCGCATTCAGGAAAAGCTCGGCGTCGGCGGGCAGGGAGAAGTCTACAAGGCCGTTGACACCAAGCTCGGTCGCACAGTCGTCATCAAAGTCTTGCCGCCTGAACTGACCGTCAAGGAAGCAAATCTCAAACGCTTTGAGCGTGAAGCACGCCTCGCTTCATCCTTAGACCATCCGAACATCTGTACCATCTTCGACATGGACGAAGTAGACGGCGTTCATTACATCGCCATGCAATATGTGCCGGGGCGCAACGTGCGGCAACTCGTCAATGGCCGTCCCCTCGAATTGAAAAGCGCGCTCCTGATTGCGATTCAGGTCACGGACGCTCTCGCCGCCGCGCACGCCAAAGGCGTCATGCACCGCGACATCAAATCAGGCAACGTGATGGTCACGGATACGGGACAGGCGAAGGTGCTGGATTTCGGTCTCGCCAAGCTGCTTGATGAGGAAACCAGTCAGTCCGAAAGGATTGATCGAACGCAGTTGACAGAGATTGGTGTTCCCTACGGCACACCCACTCACGCTGCGCCGGAGCAGGCGCGCGGCGACCGCACAGATGCGCGCACAGACATCTTTTCGACGGGCGTTCTGCTTTACGAATTGCTGACGGGAACTTGGCCTTTTCGCGGCAAGACGACCATAGATGTTCGCCATGCGGTGCTTCACGATCAACCGAAGCCGCTCTCCGAAGCCAGACCGGGCTACACGCCTCCGCGCCTGCAACAGATTATGGATCGCGCGTTGCAAAAAGAGCCGCGTGACCGCTATCAGAAAATCGCGGAGTTTCGTGACGACCTCAAGAGCGTCTTGCAGGAAATTTCAGCCGGAGACGCACAACTCGTCGGAGGTGGAATGGCCAGCGCGCCGCGCCACCTCTCCGGCTCAGGCGCGGTCTCGCGCGCCGTGCGCTGGCTGCGCGGCATCACCAGCGCGGAGCCGCCGCCGCAACACACCAGCGCGCCCGTTTCTTCCGCCTCTCACACCTCGCAGGAGATTCATCAAACGCCGATGACGAGTTTGGGTGAACGCGAGAAGAAAAGCATCGCCATCCTGCCGTTCAGAAATCTGAACAACGATGCGGCTTCGAGCTTCTATGAATTCTCGCTCGCCGATGCAGTGATTACTGAGCTGGCACGCCTGCGCTCGCTCGTCGTGCGCCCTTCGTCCGTCATCTCAAAATACCAGGGACAACAGATAGACCCGCGTGACGCCGGGCGAGAGTTGAATGTCAATGCGGTGCTCGCGGCAGGTTTTATACACGCGGGCGAGCGGTTTCGCGTCACGGCGCAACTTCTCGACGTGGCTAGCGGCGACATGCTCTGGAGCGACCGGATAGATGCCGCGGCGAGCGATATTCTCGTCGTGCAGGACACCATCGCGCAGCGCATCGTTGACGGCCTCAGGCTGGAACTGACACACGATGAGCAAGCGAATATTGCGCGCCCGGCGACACAGAACCCGGAAGCTTACGAAGAATATTTACGCGGGCGAGACCTCTTCGCACGCTTCATCTTTCGCACGGTCGCGCCTGAAGACTGCGACGCGGCAATCGCGCACTTTGAGCGCGCCATCGAGCTTGACCCGGATTTCGCGCTGGCGCACGATGGCCTCGGCGCTTGCCACGTCAATCGCGTCTTTAAAGGCTTCGGCTCGGCGGACGATTACGAGCGCGCCGAAAGCGCATTCGAGAATGCGCTCGCGCTTGATCCGAATATCCCGGAAGCGCGGATGCTGATGGTGTTCGTTTACCTCTGGCGCGGAGAGAAGCAGAAAGCGCGGGCAGAGGTTGCACGCGCTCGCTCCGCTTCTCCGAACGAGGCTGTGGTCTACTTCGTCAAAGCGACGCTGCATCGCCTCGACGGAGAATATGACAGGGCGCTTCGCAGCTACGATAAGCTGGTCAGACTCGACCCGGCGGCGCACGTCGTCGTCAGTTGTAACCGCGCGCTCATTCGCATTTTTCAGGGACGATTCGACGAGGCAATGTCTGAACTCGACGAAGCCAGCAAGAGCGAGCCTGACAATCCGCTCGTCAAGACATTTCGTGCGCTCGCGCTTTACTACAAGCATGAGGCTGCGGCGGCGACAGCTTTAATGCGCGAGGTCTTCCGAAATCATCCAAACATGCACGGTGTGCGCCCGTTTCTCGCCATGAGCTTGAGCGCGCAGGGTGAGCACGAAGCCGCGCGCCGTGAATTGACCGACGAGGTGAAGAAGAACGCCCGCGTTGATCCTGATATCGCCTACGGGCTGGCTTCCGTGTACGCGCTTGAAGGAATGCGCGAGGAAGCGTTTGAATGGCTGGAGCGCGCCATCGCTCTCGGCAACGAGAATCGCCCGTGCTTTGAGCACGACCCGAACTGGAAAGGCTTGCGCGATAATCCACGCTTCCTTGAATTGATGTCGAAGGTTTCAACGCCGCGCTCGCTATGAGCAGCCAACCAAGTTTGATAATCCAGTTTCATCCCCGAAGGGGATGAACATAATAGCCAGGGGTAAGCGCTTTGAGCGCGCCACCCCTGGAACGGTGTCAATAAACATTCCGACCCTGAAGGGGTCGCACATTCAACGAAGAGGTGCGACCCCTTCAGGGTCGTAATCTTTTTACGTATCTCGACCGGGGGCGGCGCAAATTTCATTTGCTTGCCCCCGGCTATTATGCGTGACCCTTTCAGGGTCAGGCTATTGCGTGTTCTTATTCTTATTCTCGGCCTTGTTTTTGTTGTCGGCTTTGCTTTCGTTTGCGTTCCCGGAAGAAGATCGCGTGCCTTTGCTTTCGGGCTCAGGGCCGGGGCCGCCCGTGGGTGCGATGTTTGAGCTATCTATTCTCTCGCTGTTAACGGTCGTGTCCGTCTCGCCTCGGCCTGCATTGCCGCTTGTGTTCGAGTTTCCACCGCAGGCGTTCAAGAAAACGGCCACAGTAAACAAGACTGCGATTATTAAAGTCCTTCGCACTGATTTTTCCTCCCTGGATTCCTTTGGTTCGGGTATATCACCGGCGTTCCGCGCTGATTCTACATTCGACAGAGGCTTTCCTTCAAAGCGTTCCATCAGATGATTCTTCTTCGTCGTCTTCCGGCGCGACGCCGAAATAGCGCATCCACTCGCTGAGTTCTCCTCTAGCCGATAATTCCTTTGCGTTCTGCCGTGAGGTGTCTGCCGTGGCTTCCTCCATCTTCCTGCGGAATTCTCCTGAACGGAGAACCGGCGCGCCGCACCGTCGAACGTAATCGGCAAGTTGACGGTCGGAGGTGACGACGATGAGTGTGCGGCGCTCGCGTGCGTCCTCGACCATTTGCTTGATGCGCTCGTCGGCGTTTGAGCCGCGTTCACTATAAAAGACGCGCACGCCTTGATAACTCGCCCCGTCAGCGAAATGCTGTTCGGGCGCGCCGTCGAACACAACCGTCACACGGACGCGCCTCATGCGCGCGAATCGCGCCAACTCATCCATCAACCTGCGCCGCGCCTTCGGCTTATCCCTGTGCCAGCCGACGCGCTGCGCCATCACATTATTTCCATCAACGAGGTAAGGCATAAAAAGCAGAAGTCAGCAGGGAAAGCGCCGGAGAGTGTGTCCGGTGCAGGGACAAGAGGTCATCACCAACCATCCGCTTTCAGCTCAGGGTGTTCCTGTCGCTCCCTGAGCTTTCGGCGACTGCTCTTGCATCGAAGCCCACTTCGCGTTCTCCTGCGAGACCTGCGACTCTACCCGCTCGGCCAGCAGCGCCAGAGGATTGGCGGCAGATGCGTAAGGGCCGGCATTGCCCAGGAAGAGGAACTTCTCGTGCTTCAACGCCTCACAAGTTGACCTGTATGTAATCCAGCGTTGCTGGTACTGGTTCATCTGCTGGACGGCCTCTATCAGGGCGATCAGAGAGCCGAGGATCGCGGTGATCGTCGTCGTTGCGCCAACAGCGGCGCAGAGAGGGATGGATATTGCGATCAAAATCGTGGCGGCCTTCAACACCTTAAACATACGCTGGTTGTAGGCGCTCTTCTTATCATACCAACCGATCTGATCCTCAAGGCGCGTCATCGTGGGGTTAGATTCTGACATAATGTGCCTCTGATGAAATTTTACCTGGAGCGGAACATTAACACTGTTCAGTTTCCAAGAGAATTAAATTCCGCTCTTCTGCCTGGAAAGTGAAGCTCACAGCAAGAGCAGAATGATGGGCAGCACAGTGCCTGACGCCAGCAAGCCCCAAATCAGACGACGGTCACGGTTAGATTTGAAGGCCATCACAATGCCGAGGGCAGTAGTGACGATAATCCCGATTGCCGTGAGCAGGAAAAACCATTTCAGAATTACTGGCGATTTTGTTGCGGGAGGCTGACCCGCAGGTGCGGCCTCGGGGCGCGGCGGTGGAGGAGGAGCGGGCGACTCGCCGGACGCGGGCGCGGCGGGACGCGGCTTAGGCGGGCCGGGCAGCTTTTGGTCTTTGTGCACACCGGCTAATTTCTCGATCCACGCCGGAGGTTGATAGGAGCTGCCTGGATGACTTTCCTGAAGGCGGAAAATTTGGAGTGCGCCGCTGAAAGCGAAGAAGATGACAGTGGGCGCGAGAAACGTTCCGAGATAGAGGTGCAGTTGTCTGATTCGTTTCAATGAAGTCTTGACCTTTCTTCGTAGCTGAAATGATTACGCGTGAAATAAAAAGGAGGCGCTCCTCTGGTTAGTCTGCTGTCAGATCAGTTCCTGCCCGTAATCGCAGTATTCCACAACGGGGCAGCGTTCGCACAAGGGATCGCGCGGGCGGCAGAGTTTGCGCCCGTGACGAATCAGGTTGACGTGGAACGAGTAGAATTTTCCCGGCGGCACTATTCCGTTCATAATCTCGTGGGCGCGCCGGTCGGTGCATGATTGCGGGATCAGGCCGATGCGCCGCAGCACGCGGAAGATGTGCGTGTCGAGCGGGAAGACTTCCCTCAGGCAGGCGAAAAGAAGCGTGCAGGCGATGGTCTTCGGACCCAGCCCGCGAAACTGCGAGAGGTAACGCGCGGCTTCTTCATTTGACAGGTCGTGCAGGAAATTGAGGTCGAGCGTGCCGTGATCTTCTTTAATCTGCCGGAGCAAGTTTTTGATGACGACAGCCTTTTGATTTGCCAGCCCACCGGCACGAATCGTCTCGGCGATGGTGGACGTGCGCGCACGAAGAAGAGCGTCCCAGACGGGAAAGCGTTTCTTTAGCGAAGCGTAGGTACGGGCAGAGTTCGTGTCGCTCGTCGCCTGCGAGAGAATAATTTTAATCAGCATGTCGAGCGGATCACTCGCGCGCCGGTTTTCGGGCACGCCGTAAGTCCGCTCCAGATTCTGGATGATGTAGCGAACGGGCTTGTCGCTTGATTCCGTTTCGCCTGATGCCGCTCTACGCGGCGAGGACGCGCTCATAAAAATTGATGTATTGCGGGATGACCAAATCTGTACTGTAGCGTGAGATGGCAGATTCACGTGCGCGTCTCCCCATCTCGCGCCGCAGCTCCTCGTCCGCGGCGAGGCGCGCGGCATCTGCGCTCATCTTTTCAACGTCGCCCACCTCGCTCAAAAACCCTGTCTCGCCGTCGGTCACAACTTCCGGGATGCCGCCCACGCGCGAGGCAATGACGGGCACTTCGCAAGCCATCGCTTCGAGCGCCGCCAGCCCAAACGATTCCTGTTCTGAAGGCAGCAACAACACGTCCGACGCAGACAGGTAATCGCTAATCTTCGGCTGTTTGCCGACGAAGGAACACTGCTCGTCAACGCCCAGACAGCGCGCGCGATGCTCGGCAAGGGAACGCTCGCTTCCGTCGCCGACCATCACGAGGCGCGCGCGTGTCTTCTTCAAAACGCGCGCCAGGATTTCCACGCAGTCAACGGGACGTTTGACCGGACGAAAATTCGAGACGTGTACCAGCAGCGGTTCACCATTGGGTGAAAGCTCCGCGCGCAACTTCTCGACCGCATGCCTTTGATAATCGGAGGCGCAGATGAAATTCGGGATAACGGTGATGTTGTCGAAATCGAAAATCTCAGCCGTCGCTTTTTTCAGATAATTCGAGATAGCTGTGACGCCGTTTGACTGGACGATGCCGTAGCGCGTGATGGGCAAGTAGGAGCGGTCTGCGCCGACAAGCGTGATGTCCGTGCCGTGCAGCGTCGTGATGACAGGTAAGCGGCGATTCGGCTGCAAGGATTCACGCGCGAGAATTGCGCTGATCGAGTGCGGGATAGCGTAATGAACGTGCAGGAGGTCTAGGTTTTCCGTCTCGGCGACTTTCGCCATCTTCGTCGCCAGCGCCAGCGTATACGGCTGGTGCTCAAACAGCGGGTAAGACATCATCTCCACTTCATGAAAGCGCACACGCTCGCTTAATTTGGTGAGACGGGTCGGAAGGCTCGACGCGATGAAATGAACCGTGTGGCCGCGCTCCGCCAACTCCTTCCCCAGCTCAGAGCCGACGATTCCGCTGCCGCCATAAGTCGGATAGACGGTGATGCCGATGTTCATAAAAGCAGAAGACAGAATACAGGAGTCAGGAGTCAGAAGAAAAGCGCGCTTCTCATTCTGACTCCTGACTCCTGTATCCTGTCTCCTGATAATAGCAAGAAAGCAGGCGACCCTCGCAATCGCCTGCTTCTTGCCTCAACTTGTCTCACCTGTTTAAAGGGGGGTCAAGCGAGGCTCGGAAGTATATTCCCCAACCCTGCGTTTGGCAACCTTTATTTTGAAGAAAAACCGGAATCTGAGGAGTTAATTTGAGCGGGTCAATGTGCGGCCAAAGGCGAGTTGGGGAAACCCAGCCATTTTCAAGTGTTTTGGCTTTTGCGGGCGCAAATTGATACTTGTCAGAGAGGCTCGACTGTCTCGCCGGGACTGCGTTTGTGAGTGAAACAAAGTATAATTGTGCCTGTCATTAAAATTTGTGAATTGGTGGTTGCCGTCTTGAGAGAAACGGCAACCGAACGAACGGGAGATTAGGGAATGCCGAAAATTAGCGATATTCAAGAAACACCGAATCCGAACGCGGTTAAATTTATCCTCAAAGAGCCTGTGACCAATGGCGTCGCGCGCCAGTTTGATTCCGCAGAAAAGGCGCAGGACGATCCACTGGCGAAGGCTTTGTTTGACACAGGACATGTCGTCTCGGTCTTCTACATGGACGCGATGGTGACGGTCGAGAAAATAGACGAAGGCGATTGGGACGAGTTGCTGCCGCAGTTGGCCGTGCCGATTCGCGCGGCTGAATCAACGGGCGCGCAGGCCAGTGCTGCTGCTGCCGACGCCTCATCGCTCGGCGGATCGCTCGCCGCCGTGATGAGCGACGATCCGCGTCTCGCGCAGATCAACGAAATTCTGGATGAGAAAGTGCGCCCCGCCTTGATGAGCGACGGAGGCTATCTGGAAGTGCTCGGAATCCGTGACAACACGCTGAGCATTCGTTATCAGGGAGCTTGCGGCAGTTGCCCCAGTTCGCTGACCGGCACATTGATGGCAATCGAAGGAATGATTAAGCAGGAAGTTGACCCTGAGTTGGATGTCGTCGCTGTTTAATCTTCTCCAAGTCAAGGACGCCGTGCGAATCTTACACCTGCGCGGCGTCCTCAATTTTTTGCTCCACTTCTTTATTTCTGGAACTTCCCGCTCGCCAGTGCGTTTGAGCGCTTAGGAAAACTATCATCTGGCCGAGAGGTAGAAACTCTTTGCGCCGGACTCCACCTTTATTCCTGAGAACCCGAAACATGAATGCTCAACACAAACTGCCAGTCTGTGCCGTACCATTAAAGGCTCGCATTCACATCCTCCTGGTTGGCCTGCTTGCGTTTTCTTCCATTGCTTTCTCGCAGACGCCTGACGGCAAAGCTGCCCCGCAGAAAGTGACGAAAGCGGAGAAAGGCGCACGGCCTTCTCGCGAACGCGCTGACCCGATGATTGAGCAGCGCCGTAACACAGCCATTTCCCTGCTCACTACTTTAGCCGATGAGGCCAAGAGCTATCACGATCAAGTCTTGCGGGCGCGCGTCCTGGCGCGAGCGGCAGATGCCCTCTGGTCGGGTGATGCAGAGAGGGCGCGCACGCTCTTTCAGCGCGCGTGGGAAGCTGCGGTGGTTGCCGATGAAGAGTCCGCGCACCGCCTCGAAGAAGAGATACGCAAACAGCAGCAAGCATCCGGCGCGGCGGCGGTCACTGCCCCTCCGAACATACGCAACGAAGTGCTCAGGCTCGCCGCCCGGCGCGACCGCGCGCTCGGTGAAGCGTTCTTGAAAAAGATTGAAGAGGCCAAAGAGCGTGAGGCCGCGAATGACTCGCAGAATCGTGATCCCTGGATGGCATCAGCCTCGCAATCACAACGTTTAAGATTAGCCATGCAATTGGTGCAAGACAACGACACGGAGCGCGCTTTGCAATACGCTGACCCCGCTCTCACATCTGTCAGCCAGGATTCCATATATTTCCTGTCCGCCTTACGCGAAAAAAACCCTGCGGCGGCAGACCAACGCTATGCCGCCTTGCTGGCGCGCGCCGAAGCTGATCCGGCGTCGGACGCCAACACCGTTTCGGGACTCTCATCCTATGCTTTCACTCCGTTTCTCTACATAGTCTTCCATGCACGGGGCGGCGCATCGCAAATGCAGCAGCGCGGAGCGACACCTGCGCCCGATCTTCCGGCAGATTTGCGAAAGGCTTTCTTGAACACAGCCGCGCAGATACTCTTGCGCCCCATTCCGCCGCCCGAACAAGACACCACGACGGCTGGACGCGCGGGCAGATACCTTGTCATCAAGCGTCTGCTTCCGCTTTTCGAGCAGTACGCGCCGGAGCGCGGGGCTGACCTGCGCGTGTTGATGACGGCGCTCATGACGGACGTTCCTGAAAGGGCTCGCACGGGGGAGAACCGCGCCGTCACCAGAGGAATCGTTCCCGAAGATAATTCCAGAGACCCGATGCAGGCAATGCAGGAGCGACTCAGCCAGGCCACCAATTCTGCCGAGCGCGACGCGATTTATGTTGACATGGCCGCGTCGCTTGCGGGCTCAGGTGACCCACGCGCGCGCGATCTTGTCGAGAAGATTGAAGACACAGAGTTGCGCCAGCAGACACGCGCCCACGTAGATTTTGAATACCTGGATAACGCCCTGCAAAAGAAGGACACGCCGGAGGCGATTCGCATTGCTCGCACGGGCGAGTTGACCAACTTCCAGCGCGTCTGGGGATTGACGCAGGTCGCGCGTCTGCTCATCAAGTCAGACCGCGAGCGCGCCGTTGACTTGCTCGAAGAGGCGCTGGCCGTCGCCCGTCGCATCGGCGGCAGCGATGCCGAACGCCCGCGTGCTCTGACAGCCATCAGCGCAGTCTTCATCGAAGCCGACCGCTCTCGCGTGTGGGAGCTGATGGCGGAAGTCGTCAAAGCCGGAAACTCTGCCGAAGGTTTTACGGGCGACGACGCGCGGATAACAAGTATGCTGCGTTTCAAAAACGGTGCCATAATGAGGAGTTCCAATGCGGCTGATTTCGATCTGCTCGGAGTCTTCCGCACTTTAGCCAGGAATGATCTTTATCCGGCTATCGAGGCCGCGAAGAATTTTACAGGTGAAGTGCCACGCGCCAACGCAATCCTGGCCATCGCCCGCACGGTGCTTGAGGAAAAGCAGAAATAAGGAAATGGACAGGATTAACAGGATTATCAAGATTAAGCAGACGAGCCAGGAAGAATGAATCTTGCTGTTGCTTTTTCCATCCTGTCCATCTTGTTAATCCTGTCTAATTCTTTTCTTTTCCCTTCGTCAGTTTTGTGAGAGATTCCTAATCGGAGACGAAAACGATGCCATCCAACGCCCGCGCTCTTGCCATCACGCTTTGCCTGATTGCGATGCCTGTCCTCATCAATGCGCAGACACCTTCAGGGAAAGCGACTCCGCAGAAAGCGACGAAAACGGAGAAAGGGACAAAACCCACGCGCGAGCGACCCGACCCACTCGCCAGCCAACGACGGGCGACGGCCATCTCGCTGGCCACGAGCCTGGCCGACGAGGCGCGTTCGTTTCACGACGAGCAGCTACGCGCGCGTGTCCAGATGCGCGCCGCAGATGTTTTGTGGGAGACGGACGCGGAGCAGGCGCGCGCTCTGTTCCGCAGGGCATGGGAAACGGCTGACGCCGCAGACCGTGAAGCGTTCAGACTCTTCGAGGAAAAACTCCGCGCACAAAAGGAAAGCGGCGGCTGGGCTGGGCAGGACCCGCCGGACTTGCGTAGAGAAGTTTTGCAACTGGCAGCCCGGCGCGACCGCGCGCTCGGCGAAGAGTTTCTGGCCAAACTCTCGGAAGCGAATGAACGCGAAAACCAGAACCTGGCGATAAACGCGAATAACGCTCCGGCTCAGCCGACCGCCGATCCTGAAAATCCGCCGTATGAAGTCGCCCAAAGATTATTGCTCGCCAGAGGATTTCTCGAAGAAGGCGACACGGAGCGCGCCCTCCAGCTCGCAGACAAAGCGCTCGACATCGTGACCACACGCGGCATCAACTTTTTGTCCACGCTGCGCGAGAAAGACCAGGCTGCCGCCGACAAGCGTTTCGCCGCCATGTTCAAACGCGCGGCGCTTGACCCTTCATCGGACGCGACAAGCGTTTCTGTGCTTTCCTCTTACGCCTTCACGCCGTTTTTGACGATGGTGGTCAGGGGCAATGGCCGCAATCATACAAATATGGAGCGCGACCGCATCACAGCGCCCAGCATCTCGCCGGAGCTGCGCGCAGGGTACCTCCGCGCAGCCGCACAAATTCTCCTTCGCCCGGTTCCGACGCCGGATCAGGATCGCACGCTTGCCGGGCGCGGCGGTCTGTACTTCACCATTGCGCGCCTGCTCCCGCTTTTTGACCAGTATGCCCCGGATTTTTCGCCGGAGCTACGCGCGCAGATGGGGGCGCTTGCGCCCGACGCGCCTGAGAGATTCCGCAGCGGCACGGACAAAATGCTGACAGAAGGACTCGTGCCCGAAGAGACGCAGCGGGACGAAGGGCAGGAGGCATTAGAGAACGCAGGCCGCGCTGCAACTCCCGCCGACCGTGATTCATCTTTCGCCAGAGCCGCCTTAGTCGCCGCCAGAAAAGGCGACATCAATGCGCGCGAGCTGGTGGATAAGATTCAGGACTCAGAGATGCGTAAGTCCGCCCGCGCCTACGTTGATTTCACGCTCGTTGACCGTGCAATCGCGCGCAAAGAAGCTCAGGAAGCGCTCAGGCTGACGCGAACGGGCGAACTGACGAGCGTTCACAGAGTCTGGGCGTTAACGGAGATTGCGGTGCTCGTGAAGAAGACGGACACCAAAGGCGCGGGAGAAATCCTCGATGAAGCGGCAATGGAAGCGCGGCGCATCGGCGGCACAGACCCTGACCGGACACGCACCCTTTTGGGCGTCGCCACGCGGATGTACGAAGTTGACCGCACGCGCGCCTGGGAGCTTGTGGCCGAAGCTGTCAAAGCGGCCAATTCATCTTCGGGCTTTACCGGCGTGGATTCTCAAATCGTCTCCCGCTTTCAAACTTCGCGCGGCACTTCGACGACGAACCTTGGCGTGGAGAGCTTCGATCTCAACGGCATCTTTGGCCTGCTGGCGAGAGACGACCTCTTTCGCGCCGTCGAGCTGGCAAAGAGTTTTACAGGTGAAGCCCCACGCGCCAACGCCACCCTCGCCATCATCCGCGCCGTCCTCGACACGAAGCGCCGAGAATCAAGAAGCGAGAACCAGACGGTGACAAACGACTAAAAGCAGGAGACAGAAGACAGAAGTCAGGAGCCAGAATAAAAACAAAAGCGGTTCTCCGCCTTATCATTCTGACTCCTGACTCCTGTCTTCTGTATTCTGTTTTTCTGTCTTCTGACTCCTGCTTTTCCTTTACGTCCATGCAGGCGGAAGTGTAATTTATCTGTGCCTGATGCTCTGTCAAGAGAGACTATGTCCGAGTCACCCCCCCCTCCAGCGGTCGAAACGCCTTCATATAATTTCAGTGTCTTCCTGTCTCACAATAGTCGTGAGAAGCCTGTTGTCGAACGCATCGCCGAAAAGTTAAAACGTGCGGAGCTTGAGCCCTGGCTCGATAAATGGTGTCTGACTCCGGCGGGCGACTGGCAGGACGAGCTTGCGCAGGGCTTGCGCGCCTCCGCAGCTTGCGCCGTTTTTGTCGGCCCACATGGAATCGGCAGTTGGGAAGATATGGAGTACAAGCTGGCGACTGATCGAATGGC
Organism: Acidobacteriota bacterium; assembly: GCA_032160705.1. GTDB lineage: Bacteria > Acidobacteriota > Blastocatellia > Pyrinomonadales > Pyrinomonadaceae > QHXM01. The sequence continues at coordinate 156,331 of JAVHVE010000060.1, forward strand.
CAAGGATCGCGCCTTTCGCGTCTTTCTGGTTCTCTTGCCGGGCTTGCCCGAACCTTTCGATACGAGCAGCTTGCCACCATTCCTAAGCACGCGCACCTGGGTTGACCTCAGAAAAGGCATCGAAGATGCGCGCAGCTTTCAATCGCTCATCAACGCCATCAAGGGACTTCCGCTAGGGCCCGAAAGACCCATCGAGCCGCGCGATGATGTTTGCCCGTATCGCGGACTGCAAACTTTCGATGAAGAACATGCGGAGTTCTTCTTCGGACGCGACGCAGACATCCAGCGTCTCCTCGAGAAACTAAAGACGACACGCTTCATTGCAGTCGTCGGAGCATCAGGCAGCGGGAAATCTTCGCTCGTGCGCGCAGGCGTCTTGCCTGAGCTGAAAAACGGCGTCCTGCCGGAAAGCGATACCTGGACGATTCGCGTCTTCACGCCAGGCGCTCACCCGCTCGCCGCTCTGGCAGCCAATCTCTTACGTCTCTACCCGCAGCAATCAATGAACCGAACGCTCGACGAGTTAAGCATGGATGAGCGCACGCTGCATCTGGCCGTCTCGCTCGCTCTCGGGGAACGTCCTGCGCAAGAGCGCGTGGTCTGGGTCGTGGATCAATTCGAGGAGATTTTCACACTGTGCAGCGACGAGCGCGAACGCGCACAGTTTCTCGCTAATCTGCTCTACGCATCATTCATCCCTGGTGGACGCAATGCGGTCATCCTTACGCTTCGCGCAGACTTCTATCAAAAATGCGCGGCCTACCCGGAACTCTCTGCGCGCGTCGCGGCGCAGCAATTTCTCGTCAGCCCGATGGACGAGGACAACTTGAAACAGGCCATTGAAGAACCCGCCTGGCACACGGGGCTGGAGTTTGAGCAGGGCCTGGTCGAGACGATTCTCGAAGACGTTGAGAGCCAGCCGGGCGCTTTGCCGCTACTGGAACACGCGCTGCTGGAATTGTGGGAGCGGCGGCGCGGGACGATGTTGACTTTGGAAGCCTACCGCGAGAGCGGCGGCGTGGAGGGCGCGATTGCGAAACGCGCTGATACCATCTACGACTCGTTCACGCCGGAGCAGCAACTAATCGTGCGACGCATCATGCTGCGCCTGACACAGCCCGGCGAAGGAACTGAGGACACACGCCGCCGCGCGACGTTTGCCGAGCTTGTCACCCGCGCGAACGAGAGCGGCGCGATTGAAGACGTGACGCAGACGATGGCCAACGCGCGCCTGCTCACGACAGGCACAGACGAACGACCGGGCGAGCAAGTAATTGATGTCTCCCACGAAGCGTTAATCCGTGGCTGGCCGCGACTGAGGCGTTGGATCGAGGAAGACCGCGCGGGCTTACGCATTCTTCGACGGCTCACGGAAGCGGCGCGCGAGTGGCAGCCGACGAAAGACGAAAGCCTCCTGTATCGCGGGGCGCGACTGGCGCAGGCCGTCGAGTGGCGCGAGCAAAACGAAGCGGCGCTGAATGAAAGAGAGCGGGAATTCCTGAACGCGAGCGTGGCCGCGCAACGGGCCGTCGAGCGTCGGCGCAAAAGAGTCATCATCGGGCTGGCCGCAGGTTTCATCCTTGCCGTAGGTCTCGCCTTACTGGCGCTTTTTCAATGGTGGCGCGCGAACGACCAGGCAAAGCTAGCTCTCGCAAGACAACTGGCGGCGGAATCCTACGCGCAGATGGAGAATCAACCTGACTTGGGGTTGCTGCTCGGCGTCGAGGCCAACCGCGTCCCCAAGAAGTCTTTCGTAGCTCGCCGAACCCTGCTCCTGGACATGTACTATCGTGAGTACCTCGCCATGTTTCTTCACGGCCACACGTCAGAGGTTCATAAAGTAGCCTTCAGCCCCGACGGTAAATTGCTGGCTTCGGCCAGCGGCGAGAATGGCAAAGACAATTCCGTGAGGCTCTGGGATGCTGAGTCTGGCCAGCCCGTCGGCGAAACTCTCAGTGGACACCAGAGAGATGTCCGCTGCGTGGCCTTCAGCCCTGATGGAAAGTTGCTGGCTTCGGGCGATGACAACGGCGTCGTTATTATATGGGACGTGGCCGCCCGCCGGATGATCGGCCAACCCCTCGCCGCACATCAGAAGGGCGTCTACAGTCTGGCCTTTAGTCTTGACGGCAGCACTCTGGCTTCAGGCAGCTATTCGGAGTTGAACGCGGGATCGAAGATTGCGGAAGACGTGGGAGAAATTTATCTCTGGAACGTCGCCACCCGCGAGCGCAAGGGCGATGCCCTCAAAGGCCACGCCAGCTTGGTACAGAGTCTGGCATTTAGCCCCGACGGCAAAACGCTGGCCTCCGGCAACAGGCAGCGCGATGACCTCGAAGTTGAAGCGTCAATCATTCTCTGGGATGTCGGCACGCACCGGCTGCTCGGCTCGCTGAAAGGCCACGACAACTCGATCTCAAGCCTCGCGTTCAACCTGGACGGAAAGGTGCTGGCTTCCGGCAGCGCGGATGAAAAGGTCAGGCTGTGGGATGTCGGCGCGGTCAAGCCCCTCAACGGGTTCGAGAAGCTCGACGCCAATTTCCGCGCGCCGATGAAGCATCACGACAGCGAAATTCTCGAAGTGAGATTCACGCGCGACGGTAAGAGACTGATTACAGCCGACGCCGAAAATCACATCCTTGTACGGGCGGTCGAATTTTCGACCCTCGGTAATCAGCTCACCCTCACAAGCAGCGTCGCACTTAACTACTTCGCCAGCTACTCCTCTCGCGAAACGCTGAGCCTCGCCTTCAGCCCCGAGACGTTCAAATGGGCGACCGGCGGCTGCCGGAAGTTGGGAGCGGACGGCTACTGTGTAGAGGCTGACCTCAGTATCTATGATACAGCCGCTCGCCTGCCTATCACCCGCCTCGTCTCCGAAAATCCTACTAACAAGGTAGAAAGCGTCGCCTTCAGCCCCGATGGTCGTGTGTTAGCCTCCGGCGGCTGTGACGGGTTTGGTGATTGTACTGGCAGTGAAGTCTATTTATGGGATACCACTACTCGCCTGCCCCTCGGTCAGCTTAAAGGCGCGCCCGGTGCAGTAACCAGTCTGGCTTATAGCCCTGACGGAGCAACACTGGCGGCAGGCAGTTGCGCGAAGCCTGAAAAGGGTAAGTGCAGGCAGGGCGAGATACGCCTCTGGAATCCAGCTACACGACAACTCGTCTCTCAACCGCTGACAGGCCACAGCGATTCCGTCAAAATGTTAGTCTTCAGTTCCGACGGTAAAATCCTGGTTTCCAGCGATGGCCAAAATATTATCCTGTGGAATGCTGAGACCCGCCAGATGATCGGCGAAATCGCCCCCGGCCATCAATATAAAAATGGAATGGCTTCATTCCCTGTCAACAGCATAGCTCTCAGCCCGGACAGCAACACGCTGGCGTCGAGCGGCTGCGGTAAAAGAGGACGGAGACTCACCACCGTAGCTGATACCTACGACTCCTGCATTGAAGGCGAAATTCGTTTTTGGAATGTCTCTACTCGCCAGATGATTGGGCAACCTCTCAGCGGCCACAAAGACGAAATCATGAGCGTGGCTTTCAGTCATGACGGTAAGACGTTGGCTTCCGCCTCCGGCCAGGCGGACGGAACAATTAGACTTTGGGACGTAGCCACTCGACAGCCTTTAGGCGGAGCTTTCACAGGCTACATCGCTGTCATGAACAAGATGGTCTTCAGTCCTGATGGCGAAACCCTGGTTTCAGCCTCGTTGGGTGAGAATCTTCCTCATCAGAACATTTTCCTGTGGGACGTAACCACTCGCCAACTCATCGGTCAACCGCTCCTCCGTCAAGAGGATTCGGTTAAGGATATAGCGTTGAGCCCGGATGGCCGTTGGCTGGCGTCCGGCGGCTTCGACAAAACGCTGATCCTTTGGGATATGACACTGGAATCGTGGATCGAGGACGCCTGCCGCGTCGCCAACCGCAATCTCACGCCGGAAGAATGGGAACAATACTTCCCCGGCCAGCCATACCGCAAAACCTGCCCGAACCTATCGGAGATGATAAAGCAGGAGACAGAAGTCAGGAGTCAGAATGAAGAGGCGGAGAACCGCTGCAACGGGTTTCTTCTGTCTCCTGTCTTCTGACTTCTGACTCCTGCTTTATCATCTCCTGAAATCGCGTGGCGTCTTCGCGCATCCGCACGTTGTTGAAAAGCACGTAGGAAGTCTCGTCCTTCGGCAGCATCGCGTATAGCTCTTCCAGCTCATCGTCTTCGTAAACGTAGCGGAAGCCTGTGCGCCCGTGCAGGCGGAAGTAGCATCGCTCCGGGGTCACCGTGCGCTGAGCAAACGGGTCAACGACGTGTGTTAAATCAAGCTCGCGGCAAAGCTCGCGCACCGTGTTATCAGGCCAGCCTCCGCGCGGCTCCCAGAGAAACTCTGATTCGGGCGGGCGTTTGATTGCTTCAAAGAATTCGCTCATGCGCCTGACGTTTTCTTTTGTCGGTTTGAAGCTCGCCGGGCACTGAAACAGGATGCGGCGAGCGGAGAGAGCTTCTGCACAGGCGCGTGTTACTTCCCACGCTTCCCTGACAATCGGTGTCGAGCGAAACGAGCCGCATTGCTCGCGCTCTTCATCGGACAACTCTCGCTTGAGTCTCCTGTAGGTGGGGCTGCGCGCCTCATGCGTGATGAGCATCCAGGCCTTCATTGTAAACTCGAAATCATCGGGCGCACTCGCGCGCCAGCGTTCAAGAGTTGAAACCTGCGGCGGTTGATAGAAAGTTTGCTGCACCTCGACTACCGCGAAGTGCGTGACATACTCAGCCATCGCCATCCGAAATCCGCAGCAGCCTACTTTTACCCGCTTGTCCTGACTCATCGAATTAAGAATAGATATTCATCGGTCGCGTGAGAAGAGAGACGGGGTCTTCGACGTTGAGGGCTTCGCGGACGTAGAAGGCCTCGCCCGCCGCGACTCCGATAAGCGAGCCATAGTAACGCATCCGCCATTCGATCTGCTGGAGGAAATTCTTGTCGCTGATGCGCGTCTCAGGTTCTTGTGCGTCGGCGCGGTAGAATTGCGAAGCGTGTGCGCGGATGGCGCGCATTTTTTCTTCCAAGAAATCGGAAACGTCCACGATGAAAGACGGGACGACGAGACGCGAAAAGACAACGTGCGCCAGAGACGGCATCCGCACGGCGTCGAGCCCGGACTCTTCATCGTAGCGGCGCATACTGGCCAGACGCGCCGCGTCGCGCACGATGCGAGAGGTGGCGGCGTGATCCGGGTGCGGGTCGTCCCAGTGCGAGGTGAGAATGATTTTGGGTTTGTGCGTGCGAATAACGCGCACCATCGCGCGCCGCGAGTCTTCCGTCAGCCAGACGTGGCCGTCCGGTTGCTCAAGATTGAGCCGCACATCCAGTTTCAGGATGCGCGCCGCTGCTCGCGCCTCTTCCGCGCGACCTTCGATAGTTCCGCGCGTCCCCATCTCGCCCCGCGTCATGTCGAGCACGCCTGTGCGATAGCCCATTGATTTTAACTTGAGCAGCGTCCCGGCAGCCGACAATTCAGCATCATCAGGATGCGAGAAGACGCCCAGCGCATCAAGCTCTATATCAGTTCCGTCCATTGATCCTCAATCGAAGTTTAAGAAACTTTGCGTCACTGAGATTTAGCCTAACAGACGCGCTCCGGTCAAGCGGGCAGTTGACGCTTGCACCAATAATTCTGTAGCCTTCCGCCATTAATTGAAAGACAGAGCGCAAAGATATAATAACGTTAGTGCGATGTAGAGAAGGAGAGTATCTAGCTCCGTAGGAGCGTCATGTTTATAGCACTCAGGCTCTCAAGCGTTATGTAGCTCCGTCAGGAGCGGAATGTTCCGACCATTACATTCCGCTCCTGACGGAGCTAGAGATTTGATTGATGTACTTCCAGCTATAAACATGACGCTCCTACGGAGCTTCAATGACCGTTCTGCTTGACCCCAGCGTTTCTTAGCTCAAACTGACGTTATAATAGCTTTTATTCTGACTTCTGACTTCTGGATTCTGACTCCTGACTCCTGCTTTATGCTGACCCTCGTCGTCCTCGGCTCAGGAACATCCGTCCCGCACCCGCAGCGCGCGTCCACGGCGCACTGGCTCGAAACCGTCAGCGGGTCGCTCCTGCTTGACCCGAGCGCAGCAGCCGTTCATCGCATGGCGCAGGAGAATCTGGACTGGGTTAATCTGGACGCTATCTGGGTCAGCCATTTTCATTTAGACCACGTCGGCGGCCTCGCCCCCTTTCTGTTTGCCACCAAGCACGCCCCACAGACTCAAGAGCGGCGCAAGCCTCTCCTGATTTACGGCGGGCGAGGATTGAAGAAGCTTATTCGCGCGTTCGATGACGCCAACAACTACAAGCTTTTGAAGCAACCCTTCGCGGTTGAAATCCGCGAGGTCGCCCCGCGCTCCCGTTTTGAGATACTGCCTGGCCTTCTCGCCCAGACTTTTTCGACACCCCACACACGCGAAAGCCTCGCGCTGCGATTGGAGGACGAGAGCGGCGCATCGCTCGTCTATACTTCGGACACGGGCTATACGGAGGCGCTCGGTAAATTCGCCGAAGGCGTTGAGCTGTTCATGATGGAATGCTCTTTCCGGCGCAACAAGCCCACTGAGACGCATCTTGAGTTAAAGGATGCGATGCGATTGGCGCACAGGGCTGCGCCGCGAAAAGTTTTGCTCGGGCATCTCTACCCGGAATGGGACGGCGTTGACATCGGGACGGAAGCGAAAAAGCTCTGGCCGGGCGAGACCATCGGCGCAGCAGACGGTCTACGCCTCAGCGTGGGATAGAAAAACAGAATCCAGAAGTCGGGAGTCAGAAGGGATAGGGCGGAGAACCACTGTTACAGATTTTCATTTATTCTGTCTCCTGTCTCCTGTCTTCTGACTTTTACTTTTCATGGTAATCTATGAGAAAGGCTGTTAAAGTCTGTCCGCGCTCGCGCGTCTTAACTTCCCCTAAGCGTACCCTCTTTTCAATTACAAATTTCCAGAGTGGGCAGACATCTTAAAATCATCTCCGTTACGCGATACTTCCATTAAGGGGAAGATGCTTTCATGGGCTATCGAAAAAACCTTCGCACCAGTGCATCACGGATTTTATTAATCCTCATCCTTATCTCAACGCAGATTCCGACTTTCACGCGCACGATTGATGACCCGGAATCAGGATTGCTGGAAATAGGCAGCGCGCCGAAAGCTCACGCGCTCAGTGCCACGCCCGAATCAATCAAGATCGTCTCTTACAACATACGCTGGCGTGGCGGCGAAGACCTGCGCCGCCTGATTGAATTGTTCAAATCGGATGCTGAGGTTGGACGGGCGACGATTATCGGTTTGCAGGAAGTTGACCGCAATAAAAAGCGCACGGGGAACGTCAACACGGCGCGCCTGATGGCCGAAGAGCTTGGCATGTACTACGCCTGGGCTGCGCCGCCTCCGCCGCCGACAAAAGACAAAGATAAAAGCCAGCCGGAAGAAGAAACAGGCGTGGCGATTTTGAGCGCCTATCCTTTGACGGATGTGAAGCGTTTCGTGCTGCCAAACGAAGGGCCGGGAGGCCGTCGCCGCGCCGCCATCGGCGCAACTGTCAAAATCGGCACGAGAGACGTGCGCGTCTATTCAATCCACGCTGAACTTCGCACCTCATGCGAGCGGCGACTGCAACAGGTCGGAGCAGTGCTGGAAGACCTCAGGGATTATCACACGCAGGTTGAGCGGGCAATCGTGCTCGGAGATTTCAATACCATGACGGGCAAAGACGTGGACGCGACGACCCAGCTCTTCACCAACGCAAATTTCTCCACCCCTTTCTCAAACGACCTCAGCACCTGGAAGACTTTCATCATCGAACTCAAGCTCGATTGGCTCTGGCTACGCAATCTTTCCCCAACCAAACACGGGATTGATAAAAAGATTGGACTCTCGGATCACTGGCCGCTGTGGGTTGAAGTGAAGCTGAATGATGAGCGCGGAAAGAAGAATTGAAAAGAGCTATTGTCCGTTTATCCTTTCGGCTTCCCCCGCCTCGATAGCGGACTCAATGCTCGCGTCATACCTCGACAACTTCTCATTGCGCGTCCATGATGCACACTTTTAGAGACTGCACTGTCATCAATAGTAGACACCAACGCAATTCCAGAGAAGCGTTCCGTTCAAAATCATCTCCATTTCCTATTCTCTGCCGTCAGGTATAGCAATTGCCTCTCAGCAACAGCAATGATGTTCTTCAAGGCTGGTTAAGAACTCACCTTACCAGGAATGAATCAGCCAAAAGCGAAAGTTCAAAAGGTTACGCCCGTGTTGACCAGCTATCGTTCAAGGGCTATGCGTAGCTCATCAGATGGCCGCTGTCAGTGAGACTCCAGACGCTTGAGCGTCGGCGCTCGCGCTGAAGTGGTTCAAACAAGACTGACCACCTCATCTCGCAGGTCAGTTTGATTCAAAAGAGAGTTCCGGGCTCGCAGTTCGGGACGCCTCTTCACCTCATCAATAAGAAGGAGAATGATAATGGCAGACGATAAAAAGAAGTCTGATGCTTCAGGGCAGAAGGGTGGGATGCAAGCTCCAACTAATACGCCTTCAGGCATGAGTTCAGCCAAGGTGATGGAAGCTATAGCCGCCGCAGGCCCGGAGACCTTTGGCGCAGAGAATTGCTGTGTGCGTGAATTCTGGGCGGTGGTCGAGCGCGACGGCACTCTGATTCGTGGCCGTAATGTGTGGCGCGTTGCGAGACTGGCTGCAGGTATTTATGAAGTGGTCTTCACCGGCGATGTCAGCAACGGCGTCTATAACGCCACCATCGGCAGACCCGGCATCGCTACAGAGCCGCACGGCTTCGTCACCGTCGCGCTGCGCTGTTGCCTGGGTTCGCCGGAGACGAACAAGGGCGTCTGGGTTGATTTCCGCGACGCCAACGGCAATTTCAGCGACCGCGCATTTCACCTGTCAGTTCTCACCCAGTGAGGACTCAGTCGCCGCCGTTGACCTCTGGCGCGAGCGACAAACAATAAAGGCGATGAGTTTCGCCCCAAAAAACTCACCGCCTTCCCGCCACAAGGTGCTGCTGTAAAGGGGAGACCGTTTCAGCGCATACATGTGGCGCATCTCCAGAGCCGGAAGTCAGAAGGAAAGGGCTGGAAACCGCTTTTGATTTTTCTTCTGACTCCTGACTTCTATCTTCTAACTTCTGTTTTTCACCTCACGCTCACAACCACATTATTAGCCTGCATCGCGTTGCCGGTGGCGCGTTGCAGCTCGGCGATGGCCTTGTTCAAATCCGTCTGCGCGCGTAGCTCGTTGCCGCGAGCGGTGGTCAGGGCGGTCTGCCGCTCAAGGACGAGGAAGAGTGTTGATTGCCCGGAATCGAATCTCCGCTGCTCGCTCGCGTACTGCTGCTCGGAAGCTCCACGCGCCGCCGCCGCTGCGCGCAGGCGCGACTCAGCCGTTCGCACCGCCTGCAAAGAATTGCGCACGTCCACCTGAACAAGTTGCTCCAACTGCTCGCGCTGCGTACTGATTCGTTTTCCTTCGACCAGGGAGCGTCCCAGTTGCGCTTCCGCCGTCCTGTTTCTGAGTGGAAGATTCACCTGTACGCCGACACGGAAATTGCTGTAGCGGTTCGCGCCCAGATTCAGCAGAGACTGATTGAGTCCGCCGACCAGATCGGACGGAATTGTCTGCGGGGGAGGCTCAGGCAACAAAGGCAGTCCCTGAAGCACTGAGAGAGCGTTGATGCGCTCGCGCAACAGTGCCGTCGAGTTTGTTAATGGATTGATGGCGTTGCTGCTGTTGAGCGCCCCGGCCAGACCAACGACGCCGTAGCTACCGATTAAATCAACCTGCGGTTTGGTCTGCTCACGAAAGTAACGCTGGTCTATCTCGTTAATCTCGCGTGCGACCGTGGACACTTGAAGCTCCGTGCGATTCGCCATCGCCGCAGACATCGCTTCGTCCAAAGTGGTGACGGGCGGTGTCAGGTCAACCGAATCGGTCGGGATAACGGAAACGTTCCAGAAAGGCGATTGCCGGTTCTCTGCAATTAAATTCTTCAAATTGTTTTCGGCGCGCTGCACTTCTTCGAGCGCGGTGTAGACGCTCTGCTCGTAGCCTGAGACCTGCGCGTCCGCCGCGACCACGTCAATTGGCGCGAGCACACCTTCTTCAACGAGCCGCTTGTTGTGCTCAAGCTGTGTGCGGGCGTCGCGGACGGCCTCGCGCTGAATCTGTAGATTGCGCAGCGCGAAGACCAAATCCCAGTAAGCTCGCTGCACCTGCGTGATGGTCTCGATAGCGCGCTGGCGAAACTGCGCGTCCGTTAAGCTGAGATTCTTTTTGGCGACTTCAATCAAGCGGCGATTGTTGTCGAAGCGGAAACCGCGCAGGAGAGGTTGCGTATAGTTGAAAGTGAGCGCAGTCGGATATTGCGGATTGAGCGCGGCGAACTGATTGTTGGTGAGCAAACGAATCGCCGAAAAATCCACTCGATAGCCACCGCCAAACTTCGGCGTCAGACCCTCGATGCGCGCCGTCCCCGTGTAATCGCTCTGCGACACAGCGCCGGATGAGCTACCACTTAAGAAACTTGCCGAAGGCGTTTCTGAGCGTTCGTAGTAAGAGAGCGAGCTAAAACGCGGATCATATGCGCCGCGTGCTCCCAGAAGGTCAAACTCGGCGGCGCGCACGTTATGGCGCGAGACCTCTATGTCCTTATTATTGACGAGCGCCATCTCCAGAGCTTCGCGCAGAGAGAGCGGGCGCTGGTCGGTCATGTCAACGCCGACGCGACCAATTTCAGGCAAGGGGCGCGAGGGTGCGCGATAATCTGGAGCGATTGCCGGAACTGTTGGGAGACTTTCTGTAACAGGGGCAGGAGCGGGCACGCTCTCCTGTCCCGGAGCACGCGGGGCTTGTGCGGGCGCGACTGTCTGACCGGGAGTTTGCGGCGACTGCTGCGTTGGCGCGGCTGGCGTTGATAAATTGCCTGACGGCAAACTGTCTGTCGTCGGGATTGAAGAAGCGGGTGCGCCTCCTTGCGGCGTCTGCGGTTGCGTCGTCGGCGCAGGATTGTTCCCGCGCGTCTGTTGATCGCCTTGCGTGGTCGGCTGCACGCTCTGCTCTGTTTGCCCGGCGGGCGTCACGGGGCGCGCGTTCGATCCTGGCGCGGGCGCGGGCGCTTGCGGGTTGTTGCCGCTCGGCGCAACGTTCACTCCGCTCGAAGACGACGGCGGCGCGCTTTGCGTCGGCGTGTTGCCCGACGGCGCGGGAGTCACGGGCGCAGTCGTTGTCCCACCGGGCTGTTGGGCGAAACCCGACGCGCAAAACAGAAGCGCTGCTGCCAGAGTGATGATTGCCGAATTTAATTTATGACGATTCATATCAATTTCAAATTTGAAATCTCTAATTGCTTCAATGCTTCGTAAACATTCCGAAAATCGAAGCGGTGGCGGAAACGGTCTTGCGTCTCGCCCATGCGAATGCGCCCCTCACGGGCGCGAAAGCGCGACTGAAGATGCGGGCGCGGCCAAGATCATCAAAGAGCGAATAGAAGACCGGCACGGCCAGGAGTGTCAGCAACAAACAGAGCGATTGGCCGCCGACGACCAGCACGCCGATAGAACGGTTCGTCCCCGACCCCGGCCCTGTCGAGACGACGAGCGGCATCATGCCCGCGACCAGCGCAATCGTCGTCATCAAAATGGGGCGCAGGCGGTCGCGGTTCGCCTGAATGATTGCGTCCAGCCGCTCCATGCCCTGCGCGCGCAGGTGGTTCGTATGGTCAATCTGAAGGATGGCGTTCTTCTTGACGACGCCAAAAAGCAGCAGCAGCCCCAACCCTGAAAAGATGTTCACGGTCTGCCCTGTCACGAGCAATGAGACGATGCCAAACGGAATAGCGAGCGGCAGTGTCAACAAGATGGTGATCGGGTGGATAAACGACTCGAACTGCGCCGCGAGCACCATGTACATGAAGACGAACGAGAGCACGAAGGCGAGCATGAAGTAGTAGCCCGCGCGCCCCAGTTCTTTCGAGCGTCCCGCCGTGCCGGTTTTGTAACCGCTCTCAACTTTTAGCTCTTTAACGAACTCGTTCATCCGTGCAATCACGTCGGCCTGCGACCCGCCGGGGCGGACGTTGGCCAGAAGAGAGACCTGACGCTCGCGGTTGAGACGATCAATCGCCGAAGGCCCTGCCGCCTCTTCAATCTGCACGAGGTTGTCCAGACTGACCCAGCCAACTTTCGCCGAAGGCACAATCATGCGGCGCAATCCCTCGACACTCGCGCGAAATTCGCCCGTGGCGCGAACCCTCACGTCGTATTGATCCGTGCCTGCGTTGAAGGTCGAGACCTTCTGCCCGGCAACCAGCGTGTTCAGTGCCTGCGCGATGTCGCCGACGCGCACGCCAAGGTCAGCCGCCCGCGCACGATCAATGCGAACGCGCAGTTCCGGCTTGCCTGTAATCAAAGTCGAATCGGCGTCAACCACATCGGGAATGGTCTTCATCTTCGCCAGTAACTCTTCGGAATACTTCGTCAGCTTCTGAAGGTCTGGGCCGCCGATGATGTATTGAATATCCGCGTTGCGGAAGCCGCCGCCGGAGATGGCCGCGACCTGCTGCACGCTGGTACGCAATTCCTTCGGATAGTTTTTCAACAACTCGCGCGCACGCACCATCAACTGATCCTGCGTTTCGGCGCGCTCTTTAATCGGCGCGAGCTTGACGTAGATTGAGGCAACGTTGACGAGTTGTTGTTGGCCGCCGCCGATGGTCGTGAGCGTGGCTTCGACGCCGGGCAGCGTGCGAATCTCACCCGAAATCTTTTCCACCAGCGCGGAAGTCGCAGGCAGGGTGTTGCCTTCCGCAGCGCGAACGTTGATTTCAAACTGCGATTGATCGTCCACCGGCAGAAAGTTTTTGCCGACGAACTTGAAGAGCGGCACGATGCTGATAATTACGCCCAGACACATCAACACTATCGCCCAGCGATGCGCCATAGACCAACGGAGCATCCACGTGTAAGTGCGATCAATCGGGCGATACCAGCGTGACTCCTTTGAGGCATGGCCGGAAGCTTGTACTTTTTTCTTATTATCTTCAGAGGTGAGAGCTGTTCCCTGCCCTGGCACAGCGAGAGCTTCACGCGGCGGCGGCGGTGTCGTCAGAGACGCCGTCGCTTGATCGTCTTCCACGTTCTTTTCCGGCCCGGCTTCAGCCGCACCGACGCGCGATTCTTCAGCGAGCGCGACCGGGGCATCACCCTCCGAAGGCTCGCTGCCTGTGCCTGCGGGCAGCGGGTCGTCCCGGCGCTTAATCAAGCGGGCGGCCAGCATCGGCGTCAGCGTGAACGAAACGATGAGCGAGACGGCGATAGCGAACGATGCCGTCAGGCCGAAACTTGACATGAAGCGCCCGACGATGCCGCCCATGAAGCCGACGGGCAGGAAGACGGCGAGCAAGCTAAGCGTTGTCGCCATGACGGCGAGGCCAATCTCTTTCGTGCCCTGAATCGCAGCCTGAAATGGCGGCACACCCTTCTCTTCGATGTGGCGAAAGATGTTCTCAAGAACGACGATGGCATCGTCAATCACAATGCCGACCATCAAGGTCAGGGCCAGCATCGTAATCTGATTCAAGGTGAACCCGAGTGCGGCCATCAAGCCGAAGGTCGCGATAATCGAGGTCGGGATGGCAAGCGCCGCGATCAGGGTCGTGCGGAAGCTCCACAAAAAGATGAAGACGACGATGGCCGCCAGCACGCCGCCTTCGATTAAGTGCGTCTGGATTGATTCGAGCGAGGCTTTGATGAAGATGGATTGATCGCCGACGATCTGGGTCTTGTATCCGGGCGGCAGGATGCGCACAATCTCCGCCAGCTTTTCTTTGACGGCATCTGCGACCGCGACGGTATTTTGTCCCGACTGCTTCGAGACGACGAGCGTGACGGCGGGCTGGCCGTTGAGCATCGCCTGCGTGCGCTGTTCTTCCGCGCCGTCTTCGATGTAGCCGATGTCGCTGACTTTGACTGAATAATTCCCACGCGTCGCGACCACCAGATCGTTGAAGCTCGAAGGGTCAATGATGCGTCCCATCGTGCGGACGGTCAATTCGCGCGTGCCTTCATCAATGCGCCCGCCCGGCACTTCCATGTTCTGTGAGCGGATGGCGGCGGCGACTTCCGCCACCGTCACGTTGTAGGAGCGCAGCTTGTCCGGGTCAACCCAGATTTGAATCTCGCGCGTGCGCCCGCCGACGATCTGCACCTGCCCGACGCCGTTGATGGATTCGATGCGCTCCTTGATCTGCTTGTCGGCAACGTCCGTGACTTCGCGCAAAGAGCGCGGCGCGGAGATGGCGATGCGCAGGACGGGTGCTGCGTCCGTGTCGAGTTTCTGGACGATTGGCTGTTCGGCAGTATCCGGCAGATCGGGGACTACCAGGTCAACCTTGTCACGAATTTCCTGCGCGGCGACATCTGCGTTCTTATCCAGCAGAAACGTGATGAAGACCTGCGAGACGCCTTCGACGGAGGTCGAGCGCAACTCGTCTATGCCGCTGATGGTGTTGACCGCACCCTCAACCTTGTCCGTGATTTCGGTCTCAATTTCCTGCGGCGACGCGCCCGGATTGACGACCGTGACGGTGATCGTCGGCAAATCAATCTTCGGAAACAGATCAACGCCAAGCGATTTATAGGAGAAGAGTCCGACCACCGTCAGCGACAGGATAAGCATCGTCGCAAACACCGGGCGGCGAACACAGATTTCAGCAAGCTTTTGCACGTTACAAGCTCCGCTTGTTATTTGCGATTTTAGATTTTTGATTTGCGATTGGCTAAGGACAAATCAGAGATTTGAAAATTAAAATCCTTCATCCTTATCCAATCAAAAATCGCAAATCAAAAATTCCCTTATTGTTTGACAGGCGTCCCGTCGTTCAATAGCTCGACGTTGCTCGTGGCGACCTGCTCGCCTGTGACGACTCCGCTTTTAATCTCGACGAGGTCGCCTTCCGCCTGTCCGAGTTGGACGATGCGCTTTTCGGCGTGTCCGTCCTTGATGACGAAAACGTAACTCGTCCCGCTTTCCGCGCGAATTGAGCGCAGCGGCACGAGCACTGCCTGCGCGGTCTGCGGTTGCAGAATTCTAACGGTGGCAAACTGTCCGGGCTTGAGCAGGCCGTCCCCGTTCTCCACAACAGCTTCCACCGTCATCGTGCGCGAGTTCGGCGTCACGCTCGGCGAGACGTGATGCACGCGCCCGCTAAAATTTCTATCAGGATAGGCGCTGACGTTGACTGAAACGCTCTGCCCCATTTGAATGGCCGAGAGCGCCTGTTCAGGGATGTCTATCCGCACACGCAAGGGGTTGGTGCTGACGACCGTGGCGACTTTGGTCGCGGGCGAGACGTATTCGCCAAGATCAGCGGGACGCTCCGCGACGTAGCCGTTAATCGGCGAATAGACGAGCGCATACGTAATATTCCTGCGCGCCTGCGCGACCTGTGTTTCGGCATTGGCCACGCCCGCACGGGCGGCGACCACAGCGGCATAGTCCTGGCGCGCTTTGGTCAGTGCCACTTCGTACTGCTGCTGCAACTGGTCGCGCTGCGCTTTCTGCTGGTCGTAAGAAGAGCGTGAGACATCGCCTGTCTCAATCAGCCGCTCAAATCGGCGCAACTGCTTTTCGGCCAACTCAAGCGCCACCCGCGCCGAGCCGACATCCGCCACGCGCGTCGGGTCAAAGCTCTGACCGGGACGCAAGCCAATCTTCGCCTCAGCCTGGCGGACGGCGGCCTGTGCCTGCTGGAGTTGCGCCAGCGTTTGATCCAGACGAATGCGCGCATCGTTGTCGTCCAATTTGACGATCATCTGGCCTTGCTTGACGTAGCTGCCAAGCTCGACGCCGACGGCGACGACCTTGCCGGAAATTTGCGGCGCAACATCCGTCTGCTCATCGGCGGCGAGGCTGCCAGTCGCTTCAAGAAAGCGCGGCAGCTCGCGCGTAATCGCTGGCGCGGTCGTCACGTCAACAGTTGCCGGGGCAGCCGCCGCAACATTCGCCTGCTGCGCGTTGGAAGCCTTCGAGCCGCCGCACGCTGCCGAGAGAGCGCTCGTTGCAAAGAGGATGAAGGCAAACGATAAAAGCTTGAATTGCTCGCGGGAGATCATGTTAGTTTATTTCTTCTTCGTAGAATTCTTGATTAACGACGCCGTGCGTTTGCCTGTTTCAATTTTCGGCAGCGTCGGTGAATTGGTTTTAATGCCACGGAGTAAAATCTCTGTAAACTCGCGCGCGGCCTCTTCGTTCGTGATGTCGAGCAGGCGGCGCGAAGGGTCCCACAGGGTGTTGTTCAGTGAATGGTGAATAATCATGCCGATGAAGGCGCGCACCACAATCTTTGGCTCAATCGGGCGAAACGCGCCATCGCGCTGCCTGTCCTGAATATAAGCCCCCAGGAATTCGTAAATCTGTAGGAGATTCCTGTCCCAGAACATCTGCGCCAACTCGTGCGCTTCCAAAGCGGAGTGGAGTAGGAGACGCAGGAATTCAGGGTCTTGCTCGTGATGCTTCAAAGCCGACAAGGCCAGAGTTTCAAAAACGGCGCGGTCATCTTTCTGCCGGACCGATTCGGCCACCAACTCGCATGGGTCTTCAATCCTGTCCGCGCAGGCTTTGTGATCGAGAATGGCCGTATAGAGTTCTTCCTTGGTGGCGAAGTGGCGAAAGACCATCGCCTCGGAGACCCCGGCGGCCTGCGCTATTTCTTTGGTGGTCGTGCCGCGAAAGCCGCGCTGCGAAAAAAGGCGCACGGCGATGCGCAGGATTTGCAGCCGCCGCTCTTCACCCGCCATTCGCCCGCCGATGACGGGGAGCGATTCACTTTCAGGAACAATAATCTCTTTGCTCAAAAAGTTAATTCCATTTCTGCCCGAATACTTGAAAGTAAGTACTTACTTACCATCGTCTGCAAACGAAGTCAAGGTGGATTTAGTTTCAACGAATTGACGGTGAACCATTGCCGATTGTCGAATGAAAGCCTGCGCTGCTTTTGGCAAGTGGCTGTTCTCTCTCATCCGCTCGCGCGCCCTGTACTGTTCCCGACCTTTGCGCTAAAGTAGCACGTACCTTTTCGCAACAAGATCAGGCAGTAACGGCATGCGCTCTTCTGTAAGACGTGTGGCTGCGCGTCTTTATTTGCAGTATGCGGCGTTGATAGCCGAAAAGAGCGTGAGCCTGGCCTGGCGTCGGCACGTTGTTTGCTCAGTTGCGACGGGAGCGAATGATTTTAGGATAATTCACACGCAACGCTCATCCGGCTCGATTTGCGGATGAAATACTTTTTAAGGAGAAGACGAGATGTCAGAGAACAGAACCCCAGGATTTGGCGCAAGCACAGGCGACACAGATGCCGGAACGACCCGCGCTTCCAATAGCGGGACAAGCGGCGGCGGCAACAACCAGAGCTTGACGCCGACAGGCGGCCAGAGCACGGGCGGCAGCACGGGCACGGCGACCGGTCGCGCCGAAGACAAAGGATACGGCGCGAAGATCGCCGAAGCCGCAACGACTGCCAAAGACTACGTTGCCGACAAAGTGTCCGTGATTGGCGACAAGATTTCCGACCTGAAGAACACGGATATTAAAGAGGTCGCCAACCAGGCCAAGGACTACGCGCAGAAGAATCCGGGCCAGGCGATTTTGATTTCGGCGGCAGCGGGACTCGTCCTCGGCATGCTGATTCGCGGAAGCAGACGGTAAGACAGTGACAAGTGACAGGTGACAAGTGACAAGAGAAAACGCTTTCTTCTTGTCACTTGTCACGATTTACCTGTCACGGCTTTTAAGGAGGAGCGATGGCCGATTTAGAGAAGAGGACAGCCACCGCGCCCGCGAAAAATGCCGAGCCGCAGGCGGACATTGAAGGTTTGCCTGCGCTGTTCGGGCGTTTGAGCGACGGCGTGACGACGCTGCTGGATACAAAGCTCAGCTTGCTCAAAGTTGAGCTTAAAGAAGATGTCAGTGGTTACATTAGCGGCGCGGTCAAAATTCTGATAGGCGGAATCATCGCGGCGGTCGGATTCGCTATCCTGAACGTCGCGGTCGCGTTTTTTATCAGCACCTTGCTGCCGGATACGTTAGACCCGTTTATCCGAATTGCGCTCGGCTTCGTCATCACAGGCGCTGTCTATCTACTAATCGGCGGCATCTTCATCATCACGGCGAAGAACCGTCTGGCGAAGCAGGACTTAGTTCCGAACCGCTCAGTTTCCGAACTCAGAAAGGACAAAGAATGGCTGAAGAAGGAACTCTAGGACAGGCGCGCGCTTCCCATGAGATAGACGACGATGGAGAGCCTAGCAAGCAAGAGCTTCAGCGTCGGATGGAAGAGGCGCGCGAAACCATTACCCAAACCGTGACGGAGATTAAAGAGACAGTGACTAACCAATACTACTCAATGAAAGAGACGGTTTCCGACGCGCTCGACTGGCGTCATCATTTCCGCAAGAACCCAATTGCCTTCAGCATCGGCGCGCTCTCGGTCGGCGCTCTGGTGGGCTACGGGCTGGCAGGCGCGCTCAAAGGCAACGGCAATGACCGTGAAGGCTATCCTTCGTCTGATGAGAGCGATGTCTATGCCCGGACGAATGCGACGCCTTCGAGGTATGAAGATTCGCGCGAGGAGGCGGCGCGTCATTCAGCTTTTCATGGCGGCTCATTTGCGGCTCAACCGATCACCGACGGTTCGCATGAAGCTTCAGACTATGGACGCGGTTCGTCCGCTGAAGCTGAAGACGATGACGAGAGCAATGTGGTGCGCATCTCTCAGGGCGGCTCTTACAGTTACAGCGCTCCACGCGAGGAGCAGCGGGAACAGACGCCGGAGAAGCCCGGCCTGTTTGAACGCTTCAAAGAGACGCCCGCTTATGATCGTCTCCAAACGGAAGTGGCAACGCTCGGAGATCGTTTCATCGAACAGTTGTCCAGCACGGCCCAAACAGTTGTGCTGCCCGCGCTCTTCAATAAGATCAAGGAATTGTTCGGCGTAGACCTTTCCGGCAAACAAGGCCAGCAGTCGCAGGGCGACCGGCAGCCCCAGGATGCCGCACCCGCTAATACGGGAGCAAAGGCTGCGAGCGCGTCGGCTTCAAACGCCTCCGCATCCCTGGCATCAGCTTCACGCGGCTCTGCTGCTTCGTCTTATGCCACGAGCGAGAATCGCGGCTACGGCGCTCAAGGGGCGACAGGCGAAGCCGACAGAGGCGGTGAAGAAAGCTCCGTCCTTGATTTAGACCGCTGAGGCTCAGGCGCGGCGACCTGTATTCAAAGACACGAGGGCGAGCTTTCAAATCAGGCTCGCCCTTTGTGATATAAAAACTATTCACGCATTAGTGGAAGATGCAGGAAAGCGCCATCTTAAATCTTCAAAGCGAAGCGCAGGCCGCGAAACCCGGCCTCTCGCACCCGGCTGTCATTATCAATGCTTCTTCGGGAACAGACGATAAAGCCCAGGCGCGCGAGCTTCTCGCCGATACCTTTGCTTCAAGCCGGGTTGAGGCACACATCTCTCTGGCCAGGAGCGGCGAGGAGATCATTGACCTTGCGCGTCGCGCTGTCCGAGACAATTGCCAGCCGATTATCGCGGGCGGCGGCGACGGGACAATCAATACGGTCGCCTCCGTCCTCGTTGACACTAATCGCACGCTCGGAGTGCTGCCGCTCGGCACGCTCAACCATTTCGCCAAAGATTTGAATGTCCCGCTCGATTTAGAAGCGGCGGCGCGAGTCTGCCTGGAAGGGCGCGAGGCTCTGGTTGATGTCGGTGAAGTCAATGACCGCATCTTTCTCAACAACTCCAGTCTAGGTCTTTATCCGAGCATCGTCCGGCATCGTGAAAAGCAGCAGCAGCAGTTGGGGCGCGGCAAGTGGCCTGCGTTCGTCTGGGCGACGCTCACCATGCTGAAACGCTATCCGTTTCTGACCGTGCGCTTGAGCACGGACGATGAGCGGATGATTCGTCACACGCCGTTTGTCTTCGTCGGCAACAACGAGTATGAGATGGAGAGTTTCAATGTCGGCGCACGCTCTTGCATAGATGCAGGTCTTTTGAGTCTCTACGTCGCTCACCGGACGGGTCGCTTAGGGTTGCTGCGTCTGGCCTGGCGCGCGCTCTTTGGCGGCCTGCGCGACGAAGAAGATTTTAGTGCCATGTGCACCAAAGAAATCTGGATCGAGACCAGGCATCCGAAGCGCCTGCGCGTCGCCACGGACGGCGAAGTCACAATCATGACCACGCCGCTGCACTACCGCGTGCGTCCCGGCGCGCTGCGCGTCCTCGTACCGAAAGGAAGGGATGAGGGATGAGGGATGAGGGATGAAAGAAAGATTATTCAACATTGAGTAATTTTCCTTCATCCCTCATCCCTCCGCCCTCATCCCTTAAATAATTATGCGGACACTCGTACATCTCTCCGATCTTCATTTTGGACGAATTGATGAGGCGTTGCTTGAGCCTGTGATTGCGACCGTGGCGGAGATCAAGCCGGATGTCGTCGTCGTCTCAGGGGATTTAACGCAGAGAGCGCGGAGTCACCAGTTCAAGGAGGCGCGGAAGTTTCTGGATAAATTGCCTTCGCCGCAGATTATCGTGCCCGGTAATCACGACGTGCCGATGCACAACGTCTTTGCGCGGTTTCTTCAACCGCTCGACAAGTATAAAGAACACATCACGGACGATCTCTCGCCGTTCTACGCGGATGAAGAGATCGCCATCCTCGGCATCAACACCGCACGCTCTCTGACTGTGAAAGACGGACGCATCAATGAAACGCAGATTGCCGCCATCCGCGAACGCCTCTGCCCCTTCCCTGACGAAACAATAAAAATCATCGTCACGCATCATCCCTTCGATCTGCCGGAAGGTCACCACCGCGAAGACGATCTGGTTAATCGCGCGCAACTGGCGATGGAAGCGATTGCCAAGTGCGGAGCCGACGTCTTGCTGGCCGGACATCTGCACGTCAGCCATACAGGCCACAGCTCCGCACGCTACAAGATTGCAGGCCACAGCGCGCTCGTCGTTTCCGCCGGAACGGCCACGTCAACGCGCGGTCGCGGCGAAACCAATTCGTTTAACGTGCTCCGCGTCCGGCATCCATTCATCAACGTCGAACGCCTTTCATGGCAACCCGAACGCGCCCAGTTCACGCCGTCTTCAACCGAACATTTCAAACATTCGCCCGACGGGTGGGCGCGCGTCCCGGACGAAATGGCTGCCGACATAGTTTATGAGGCTGAGAAGACGAATCCATAAAAGGAATCCTGTGCAGGGAAAATTCAATAGCAACTTTTCAACCCTTTAATTATGGAGCAACTCAAAATGCGTCGTTTATCTCTTGTTCTGCTCGTCCTCGTGTGTGCGCTCGGCCTGGCGACGACTGCGCTGTTGCCGCCCACCTCGGCGCAGGTGAAAATCCCGCGCCTTAACTTCAAAAATCGCACTCTCGCGAACGGGATGCGGGTCTTGAGCGTTGAAGATCATCAAAGCCCGACCGTCTGCATAGAGGTCTGGTATCACGTCGGCTCGAAGGATGACCCGGACGGGCGCAGCGGATTTGCCCACCTCTTCGAGCACATCATGTTCAAGAGCACAAAGAATATGAAGTCGGAGATGATGGATCGTCTAACGGAAGATGTCGGCGGCTTAAACAATGCTTTCACGGCCAACGACGTGACGGTCTACTACGAGGTTGTGCCTTCTAACTACCTTGAGACGTTACTCTGGGCTGAAGGCGACCGGCTGGCGGGTCTCAATGTTGACGAGGCCAATTTTCATTCCGAGCGCGATGTCGTCAAAGAGGAGTTCCGGCAAAGATACCTCGCGCCGCCTTACGGCAAACTCTCCTACTACATGACCCAACACTCTTTCATGACGCATCCTTATAAGCGTCCCGGCATCGGCAACATCGAAGAGTTGAATGCCGCTTCGATTGAGGACGTGCGCGCCTTTCATCGCTCCTTCTACCGCCCGGACAACGCCACGCTCGTCGTCGTCGGCGATTTCGATCAGAAGCAGCTCGACGCATGGGTTGATAAATACCTCGCGCGGATTCCGAAACCCGACATCCCGCTTCCGCGCGTCAGCGTCAAAGAGCCGCAACGCACCGCCGAGCGCGTCTTCACCGAATACGGGCCGAACGTTCCGCTTCCGGCAGTTGCGTTCTCCTACTTGATTCCGCCCCAGGCAGACGCAGACAACCACGCCTTGCGCGTGGCCGCCGCCATTCTTTCCGCAGGCCGCTCGTCCAGACTCTATCAATCGCTCGTCTACCGGCAGCTCGCCACGTCGGCCACAGCCAACGCAGCGCTGCGCGAAGACATTAGCCTCTTCAATCTCACCTCAATCCTGGCGAGCGGCAAGAAGGCTGAGGTTGTCGGGCGGGCGCTTCTTGATGAGATACGGAAGCTGCAAGATGATCCCGTCTCAGCCGCCGAGCTTGAGAAGGCTAAGAACCAACTGGTCACAAATCAACTACGCGATCTGGAGACGAATAACGGCAAGGCAGACGCGCTCGGAGAGGCGGCGGTGCTGCTTAATGATCCGAACCGCGTCAACACGGACATCGAGCAGCTTCAGGCGGTCACGGCAACGGACGTACAGCGCGTGATGAAGAAGTATTTCACCGATCAGAACCGCGTGGTTCTCTACTATCTGCCCGAATCCGAGCGTCCGAAGGGAGAAAAGTAAGATGAATGTTTTGAGAAGAACATTGAGACACGCATTGCTCTCAACCACGCTCGTCGGGCTCAGTCTCGCGGCGCTGCCCGCAACTTCTCTGGCTCAGCAGGAGACACCTCCGCCGCCGTCGAGCCCGCGTCAGGTTCGCTTTCCCAAACCTGTTGAGAAGACATTGAAGAACGGCCTGCGCGTCATCGCGGTCGAGCGCGAGGGTGTGCCGCTTGTCACCACGCAATTATTAGTCAGGGCGGGCGGCGAGACAGACCCTCAGCAGCTCTCAGGTCTCGCGCAGATGACCGCCACGCTGCTCACGAAGGGAACGACCACGCGCAGCGCCACGGAAATCGCTCAGGCGATTGAAGCCCTGGGCGGCACGCTCAACACGGGCGCGCGCTGGGATGCGTCAACGGCGAGCGTCAACATCATGTCGTCGCGGCTCGCGCAGGCGATGGAGATTCTGGCTGATGTCGTGCGCCGTCCGGCCTTCAAAGATGAAGAGATCGAGCGGCTGCGCCAGCAATCTCTGGATAGTCTGCGCGTCGCCCTGCGCGATCCCGGAACGATTGCAGCCCTGGTCGCCTCGCGCGTCGTCTTCGGCGATTCAGCTTACGGTCACCCGCTCGGCGGCACTCCGCAAACGCTGCCAAGCATCAAACGCGATGACATCCAACGCCTGCACCAGAGCTACTACCGACCTGACAACGCAGTGCTCGTTATCGGCGGCACAATCAAACCCGCAGAGGCTTTCAATCTCGCGGAGCGCTTCTTCGGCGACTGGCAAAAACCAGCCGAGACGCTTCCTGCTGCAAGCACTACAGCAAGCGCGATGCAGACAGGCGCGAGCCAGCGCGTCATCGTCATTGACAAGCCGGACGCAGGGCAGGCTGCGGTCGTGCTTGCCCGGACGGGGATTAAGCGCGTCGATCAGGACTACTTTCGTGGTCTCGTCGCCAACTCAATCCTGAGCGGTTATTCGGGAAGGCTTAATCAGGAGATTCGTATCAAGCGCGGACTCAGCTATGGCGCGGGAAGCTCTCTGGATGTTCGCCGCGATGTCGGCCCATTTGTTGCTTCAGCGCAGACCAAGAATGAATCCGGGGCAGAGGTCGCATCGCTCTTGATGGGAGAACTGGCAAGGCTTGCCGACGGGCAGCTTTCTGATGTCGAGATGACACCGCGTAAGGCTGTGCTCATCGGAAGCTTCGCGCGCAACCTGGAGACTTCAGGCGGCCTTGTCAATCAGGTCGCCGCGCTCGCTCTTTATGGTCTGAGCCTGGACGAGATTAACAGTTACATCAAGAGTGTGGAGGCGATAGGCGCGAGCGACGTGCGGCAATTCGCAGGCGGACGACTTTCATCGAAGGGCGCTCATCTCATCATCGTCGGCGACGCGAACAAATTCCTTGAAGCCTTGCGCAAGCAGTTCCCCAACGTCGAAGTCATCCGCGAAGCCGACCTCGACCTCAACAGCGCAACCCTGCGTCGCAGCACAAATCTGCCATAAGCCCGATTGCGGAATGCGGATTTCGGAATGCGGATTAAAGATAAGGGTCTTTTAATCCGCATTCCACAATCGAATTCATCACTGCTTTTCAACTACTCTTTCTTAATCACAGTTTCACGTTCATGAACGACCGCCGTCCGGTCACGGCCACGCCGCCCGCGCGAGGCGAAGATGACGATGAGTATGATTGCCAACAGCGCGATCCCACCGAGGATGAGCCAGAATGGGTCTACCCACGTCGTCGTTGTCTGTGAGGGTGGTTGACTGCTGGTGGTCGTGGTTGTCTTCGTAGTCTGTGTGCTGCTACCACCGCCTCCCTGAGTTGAAGTGCTATTCTGCGCCAGCGCCGTTGCAGCCAGCGGCGCAACGATTAAGCCGACGATCAGCAAGCACGTCCTGATTGCTGCGGAAACGTTAAAGGTTTTCATGGGCAACATTCTCCTTCTTCTCATTGTCAATCTAAGCTCTGGTTCACAGGTAAGTCACGCCGCTTCATCTTGAGGGTATGAGTTGGCTCCATTGGGGGAATATTTTGTGTGGACAAAGCTGGTTGTACGCCAATTAGGGGGCCAAGTCAATCAACAATTTAAAAAGGTCAAAGGCGAAAGGACGTTGAATCTCAACGTCCTTTCGCCTTTGACCTTTTTACTTTTCCTTACTTCAGCTTGCGACTCTCTGGTCGCTCGTCGCCACAGGCTTGGTCGTGACGGTGGGAGAGTCCACCTCCGCACGATACCCGCAGCCTTCCTTCGCGCAGTAGCGCACAGTGCCTTCCTTCTTCGTCGTCTTCAGGAGCGTAAACGGCGCATTGCAATTCGGGCAGGGTTCAGCGACGGGCTTATCCCAGAAGACTGTGTCGCACTTCGGATACTCCGAGCAGCCGTAAAATGCTTTGCCGCGCTTGGATTTCTTGACGACGATCTCGCCGCGACAACCCGGACGCGGGCAGGCCACTCCCGTCGTCTCGCGTTTAATGTAATTGCATTTCGGGTAGTTTGAGCACGAGATGAATTCGCCGAAGCGCCCGTGGCGCAGAACAAGCTGCGCGCCGTCCACAGGGCACTTTTCGTCTAGCGGGACGGGGGCGGGGGCGACCGCGCCGCTCCTGGCGATCTTGCGTATGTTGCGACATTCTGGATAACCCGTGCAGCCGAGGAATTGCCCGAAACGCCCGCGCTTCAAAGCCATCGGCTTGCCGCACAACTCGCACGTCTCGGCCTCCGCTTCTTCGCCCGCGCCGCTCGCTTGTGCTTGGCCTGCCTTCGCAGATGATGCTGCTCCAGCGCCGCTCGCTTCCGTCTCGGCACTGGCAGGCTTTGCGATTTCGCGCGTCGTGCGGCATTCGGGATAATTCGAGCAGGCAAGGAACTGGCCGAAGCGTCCGAACTTGATGACCATCGGTGCGCCGCAATTCTCGCAAATCTCGTCGGTTGGAATCGCCTGTTGCTTGGCCGCGCGCATCTGCTTTTCGGCGTCCTTCAAATCTTTCGCAAACTTTCCATAGAACTCATGCAGCGCCGCCGTCCACTTCAGCTTCCCTTCTTCAATCTCGTCCAGCTCCTCTTCCATCCGCGCCGTATAAGACTCATTAAAGAGATCGTTGAAGCTCGCCACCAGCAGGTCGTTGACGGTCGTTCCCAGAGCCGTCGGATGAAAGCGTCCCTCATGCTTCTCGACATACTCGCGGTCGAGAATCGTCGTCATAATGGCCGCGTAGGTCGAAGGGCGGCCAATGCCCTTCTCTTCAAGCGCCTTGACGAGAGTTGCTTCCGTGTAGCGCGGCGGCGGCTCCGTAAAATGCTGGTCGGGCGTAACTGCGTTGAGCTTCAACGCCTCGCCTTTTTCCACGAGCGGCAATTTGCGTTCTTGCTCTTCGTCATCCTCCGTCTTCTCGTCGCGCCCCTCCTGGTAAACTTTCAGGAAGCCGTCAAACTTCTGCACAGAACCCGTCGCGCGGAAAATGAAGCGTCCGGCCACAATGTCAATCGTCGTCTGGTCGAAGATGGCCGCAGTCATCTGCGAAGCGACGAAGCGTTGCCAGATTAAGCGATAGAGCTTCTGTTCTTCTTTGTTGAGATACTTCGCCACCGCATCGGGCGTGCGCGTCACATCCGTCGGGCGAATCGCCTCATGCGCATCCTGCGCCCCCTTCTTCGAGCGATAGTGGACAGGCTTTTCCGGCAGGTAGGCATCGCCGTACTGTGCGCCGACAAACTCGCGCACTTCGTTCAATGCCGCGTCCGAGACGCGCGTCGAATCCGTTCGCATGTAGGTAATCAGACCGACCGCGCCTTCCGAGCCGACTTCCACACCTTCGTACAATTTTTGCGCGAGCATCATCGTCTTCTTCACCGCGAAGCCGAGCTTGCGCGAAGCTTCCTGCTGCAACTTCGACGTGATGAAGGGCGGAACGGGATTGCGTTTGCGCTCCTTGGTCGTGACATCCGCGACCGTGTAGCTCTGCTTTTCAGCCTCCGCGACGATTTCCCTGGCCTGCGTCTCATTGCCAATCAGGATTTCATTCTTCTTGATGTCCTGATCGAAGTTGGCGGTCTTCACGGTCTGCTCGCCGATTTTCAACAGGCGCGCATCGAAGGCAGGCGGCAACTTCGCGTTGAGATTCGCAGTCACCGTCCAGTATTCGGTTTTAACAAATGCCTCAATTTCGCGTTCGCGCTCGACCACCATCCGAAGCGCGACGGATTGCACGCGACCCGCGCTCAGGCGTCCCCCGACGGTGCGGCACAACAGGGGCGATACTTTGTAACCGACTAACCTGTCCAGCAGACGACGCGCCTGCTGTGCGTCAACCAGATTGGCGTCAATCTCTCTCGGATGAAGGAAAGCATCCTGCACGGCGCGTTTGGTGATCTCGTTGAACATCACGCGGTAGGAAGGTTTTTTGGGGCGCTTAGGGACAATCTCTTCCGCCAGATGCTGGCAGATGGCTTCGCCTTCGCGGTCAGGGTCAGCGGCCAGATAGATTGTTTCGGCATCTTTGGCAGCCCGCTTCAAATCGCTGATGATTTTTTTGTTGTTTCGCTTTTTCGAGTCAGGAATCACCTCGTAGGTCGGCTCGAAATCATGTTCGACATCCACGCCCAATCCCTTCGACGGTAAATCCTTGATGTGGCCGATAGAGGCCATCACCAGATAATCTTTCCCTAAATATTTATTGATCGTCTTCGCTTTCGCGGGCGATTCGACGATAACCAGATTCTTTGCCATTTTGTTTTAATATCTCACTCTGGTGGCGGGTCTGTACTGAAGAATTCCTTCAACTGAAGATGCCCGCCACGCCATAATTGTTAATTACAATTTCGACTGCGTAAGTTGTCTAGTATTGAACACACTATTTGAAAATAACATCATTACTGACTCCAAAGTCAAATGCAGTGGCACGCACATTCATTAACGACGGACATATCTCCCCAACTTGAGACGAGCACCTTTGAAGCGATAAAAGTTGATTTGGTTGGCTGTGAGTTGATTCTCTGATTTGAATCGCACGCGTCGAAATAGGATTGAGGGGGGATTACTTTATGCAGCCTGTGGATGCGGCTCAATGGTGCGAACGCGGGCGATTTCACGGGGCGCGATGGGGCGTACCTGTGCGGCGAAAAGTGAGACAACAGCCAGCGTCTCGCCGTCGAGCGCGACGAACTCAACCTCGTAGCCCACGCCTTCCTGATGAACGAGAACAACCGTGCCGATGTCGACTGCTTGTAAGCCATATTCGGGTAACTCAGCAGTCAAGACGATTTGATCCAGTTCCTTAATCATCTCTCGTTCCTTTCGCTGTTCATTTGTCATAACTTTCTCACGAAGCATTTACCCGGAAGCTGGCGAATCAGTTCGCGCATCTCCAAACCCAGCAGAGCGCCCGTCAACTCAGGGATGGAAAGTTTGCTGCTTTCGGCAAGCTGGTCAATATGCACGGGCTCATCAGCCGAAAGTAATGTGAGGACGGCGTGCTCGCTCTTCGTCAAATCATCCGGCACAAGCGAAAGCTGCTTGACGACGCCTTCCTCTTCACTCTTCTCTGTAGCCGGGGGCAATAGCTCGGCGGCGATTTCGGGCGGTAATTCCGCTGCCACATCCTGCCACGTCTGCACGAGCTTCGCGCCCGCGCCCTTAATCAGATAATTCGTCCCGAAGGAATTGCGCGAAGTGATATTGCCGGGAACGGCAAAGACTTCTCTTCCTTGTTCAAGAGCCATCCGCGCCGTAATCAAAGACCCGCTATTCTCCGCTGCTTCGACAATCAACACTCCCAGACTGAGGCCGCTGATGACGCGATTGCGATACGGGAAATTCTGCGGCGCGGGCGGCGTCTCCAGTGGAAACTCCGAACAGAGCGCGCCTCCCGCCGCCAGAATCTCGTCCACCAGTTTCCTGTGATCGCGCGGGTAGACTTGATCGAGTCCTGTTCCCATCACCGCCACCGTGCGGCCTCCGGCTTCGAGTGCTCCACGGTGCGCCGCAGCGTCTATTCCACGTGCCAGCCCAGAAATTATCGTCACGCCCCGCTTGGCCAGATCGCGCGCCAGCATCGAAGCCGCGTTCTGCCCGTAGGTCGAACAACGGCGAGAGCCGACAACCGCCACGCAAGGCTTATCTAAACATTCATTCCAAGCGCCCTTGAGGTAAAGCGTAATCGGCGGGTCGAAAATCTCACGCAGCAGCGCCGGGTAGACGCCATCATCCAGGAGCAGCACATCCGCGCCGAGTTTGTGAACACTCTCAATCTCAGCTTCGGCCTTCTCAAACAAATCACGCGCCCTGATGCTCTCAATCGCTTCAGGCCGCAGGCGCAGACTCTCAAGCTCGCCTCTGGTCGCATTGAACACAGCCTCAACCGACCCGAAACGTGCGAGCAGCTTGGCAGCCGCGCGCGGGCCTATGCCCGGAGTCATGTTCAGTGCAATCCACTCTTTCATAATAGTGGCCAGTGGCCGGTGGTCAGTAAGAAGAGCGTGGTAAGCGTCGCTGAGCCTTTGCTTTTAACTGGCCACTGACCACCGATCACTGGCCACTGCTTTTTGGCGGAGGCGTGTGGGAATCGAACCCACCTGAGCCTGTTCTCACAGGCTCACAAACGGTTTTGAAGACCGCGCCATTCACCAGAACAGATGCGCCTCCCCGGTGAGGCAAAACGAAAACGACTAAGACCCTACGCGCGACAACGCTCGCCTGTCAAGAATCTTGTTTATAGCCGGAAATTGATTACCTTGATTTGTGAGAAATGATGAAGGGACGAATGCAAAAAAGTTTATCAGCAGATTGATACTATGATTACTTCGCCTGTCAATGAAGCTCTCAACCGGCCAGATGTTCGAGGCGACGACGCGCCTTTACAATTTGCCGGTTAATATTTTCAGCCATTAGGAAGAGAGCATCACGACCGTTTGCGGCGTCCTCGTCAACCTTGAGCTTGAGCCGGTAAAGACCGTCCTGACGGATACGTTTGATACCGAACTCGATTGTGCTCAACTCACCTTTGAGTCTCAGGAACCGGCCAGCTAAATCCTCTTCCAATTCATCTGTGCTTTGCCCTGTACAGAAGAATTGCAACTGCTCATCGCCAAGCAGCGTGTGGAGGCTTTCAACATCTCCTGCTCGATAGGCGCGGCTGGCCTCGGTCATGACCTCGTGACGGCGCTGTGCCTCTTTCTCGTCCGCAGCATGATCCGGGTGAAAAAGCCTTGCGACCGACCAGAATAATTTACGCAAGGCCATCTTGCCCGACCCGTTGGCGGAAGGCTGCGCGTCATCGGAAGAAGCCGTCTCATCTACGTCACCTTCGGCGTTTGTCTCCAGATCGAAGAGCCGCGCTTCGGCCTGTTTGATACTGCTCTCGACTTCACCGAGTTCGGCCAGGCGGCTGCCGACAACCTGCGTGTAACGCAACTTGAAGTCACGCAATTCCTCCTGCAAAGCGACAAGCTCGCGGCGGCGCTCGGCAAGCAGAACCTCAAGCTTTGAGATTTCAAGCTCTAAATCAGGTGGGGTATTCTGCGCTGCGGTTTCGTGAAGACTCAGGCTTTGCATAAGAATTCCAGGGACTTTGACAGTGTAGCAGGCAATACAGGTTAAACGCATCTCGGGTCAGCGAGCTTTCCCGCTTGACTGGCCGGAAAGATGCCGCTAAGATAATTCGAACGGACGTTCGAACGGCCACAGCAATCAAGCTTTTTACGTGCTGAATTGTCGCTCGTCCAACCCAAGCGTTTTTCAACCAATAGTTGATGGAGTTGAGTGCTGGATGGTTAATTTTGAGACTTCGCCGGAAGCCTACCGGCACTGGAAGCTGAATATCGAGGGACAGGTCGCCACGCTTTCCATGGATGTGCAGGAAGACGTGACGCTGGCTGAAGGCTATAAGTTGAAACTCAATTCCTACGATCTGGGCGTTGACATCGAACTGGCCGACGCCGTCCAGCGCCTGCGCTTCGAGCACCCGGAAGTGCGCGTCGTGGTCATCACCAGCCTCAAGCCTCGCATCTTCTGCGCCGGGGCAAACATTTACATGCTGGGCACGTCGTCCCACGCCTTCAAGGTCAACTTTTGCAAGTTTACCAACGAGACTCGCTGCGCCATCGAAGACGCTTCCCGTCGTTCAGGGCAACGTTACGTGGTGGCGCTCAACGGCACGGCCTCCGGGGGCGGCTACGAACTCGCCATCGCCTGCGACGAAATCTATCTGGTGGACGATGGCAACTCAGCCATCTCTCTGCCGGAAGTTCCCCTGCTCGGAGTGCTGCCGGGCACAGGCGGGCTGACGCGCCTGGTTGATAAGCGGAAAGTGCGCCGCGACCGCGCCGACGTGTTCTCAACTCTGGCCGAGGGACTCAAAGGCAAGCGCGCAAAAGAATGGGGCTTGATTGACGACTACTTTCCGACCAGCAAGTTTCAGGATTCTGTGGCCGCGCGCGTCAACAAGATAGTCGAGGCCGACGGGCAACGACGAGCGGAGCGCGGAATCAAGCTCAATCCTCTTCAAGTCGCAGCGACCGACAATGGCCGCGAATACAAGTATGTCAGCGTGAATTTGAACCGCGAGAAGCGTTACGCAGATTTGACCGTGCGCGCCCCCGAAGCAGACACGCCGACCACGATTGAAGAGATCGAAAAACTCGGCGACTCTTACTGGCCGCTTCAGGCTTATCGTGAGCTGGATGATGCGCTTCTTCATCTGCGCGTCAACCAACTGGAAATCGGTCTGGTCTGCCTGCGCACGGAAGGAGAGATCGCTGACGTGCTCAAGGTGGACGAAACTTTAGAAACTTACAAAGACCACTGGCTTGTTCGGGAGATTATCCTGCACATGGCTCGCACACTTCGCCGGTTAGACCTGACGGCCAAAAGTTTCTTCGCCTTGATTGAGCCGGGCAGTTGCTTCGCCGGAAATCTGCTTGAACTCGCGCTCTCCGCCGACCGCACCTACATGCTCAACGACCCGCAACAGAAGATTGAGGTCGCTGCCAGTGATTTGAACAAGGGCGCACTGCCGATGTCGAATGGCCTGACGCGCCTGCAATCTCGTTTTCTCGCCAGGCCGGAATTGGCAGATGAAGTATTTGAGCACCAAGGAACGTTTGACACAGAAGAAGCGGAAGAGGCTGGTCTAGTCACCTTCGCGCCGGACGATCTTGATTGGGAAGACGAAATTCGCGTCGCCATCGAAGAGCGCACGTCGCTTTCGCCGGACGCGCTGACAGGCATGGAAGCATCCTTGAGATTCGCCGGGCCGGAAACGCTCGACACAAAAATTTATGGTCGCCTGACGGCCTGGCAGAACTGGATTTTCCAGCGCCCGAACGCCACGGGGCCGCAAGGAGCGTTGACCAACTACGGCAAACCGACTCAGCCGCAGTTTGATTACAAGAGGACGTAGGCAGTTTTCAGTTTCCGGTTTTCAGTTTTCAGTAAAAGCTTTCCGCCTCTCGCTGAAAACTGAAAACTCAAAACTGAAAACTGTCCCGGAGAGACAATGGAATTATACGAACGCATTCCTAACAACGTGAATCTGTCGCAGGACAAGCGTCTCCAGCGGGCGCTGGAAAAATGGTTGCCGAGTTATCTTGACTGGTGGCGCGAGATGGGACCGGAAGGGTTTCAGGACAAGGAAGTTTACTTGCGGACAGCCGTTGATGTTGATGCCGAAGGCTGGGCAAACTTCGATTACGTCAAGATGCCTGATTACCGTTGGGGCATCTTTCTCAAACCTGCACAGCCTGACGCGAAGGTTGGCTTTGGCGACAATTACGGGATACCCGCTTATCAGGAAGTGCCGGGCGAGTTTCGCAATTCTTTGCGCCGCATCATCGTCACGCAGGGCGACACCGAACCCGCCTCTGTCGAGCAGCAGCGCCAACTGGGGAAGACCTGCCCGTCGCTTTACGATCTCAGAAACCTTTTTCAAGTGAATGTCGAAGAAGGCCGTCATCTCTGGGCGATGGTCTACCTGCTTCACGGCTACTTCGGGCGCGACGGGCGAGACGAAGCCGATGCACTATTGGAACGTCGCAGCGGCAATCCAGACAAGCCGCGCATCCTCGAAGCCTTCAATCAACCGTGCGACGACTGGCTCAATTTTTTCTGCTTCACGATGTTCACAGACCGCGACGGCAAATACCAGTTGGCGGCACTGGCCGAATCGGGCTTTGAGCCTCTGGCGCGCACCTGCCAGTTCATGCTGACGGAAGAAGCGCATCATCTCTTTGTCGGAGAAACGGGCGTGGGGCGCGTCGTCAAACGCACGGCGCAACTGATGAAGGAGAGTCGAAGTAATGATGCGCGCTCGATGGGCGGCATCCCGCTCGACATCATTCAAAGGTACATCAACTTCTGGCTCAGTTATTCGCTCGACCTCTTCGGCGGCGAGATTAGCTCGAACTCGGCAGACTTCTTCGCGGCTGGCCTCAAAGGGCGCTACAAAGAGCAGGATCAGTATGAAGACCACATCGCAGCCGAAGGGTCTTTCACGCTGACAGTGGTTGAAGATGGAAAGCTCGTGCCGCGCGAAGTGCCTTTGCGCAATGCTTTGAACGAAGTTCTGCGCGGCGAGTACGTCAAAGATTGCGAGCGCGCGATGACGCGCTGGAACAAGTATCTCGCGGACGAAGGTCTGGATGCCCGGCTCTATTTGCCGAGCACACGCTTTCACCGGCACGTCGGCGAATTCGCCGGACACTCCTTCGACATTCACGGCAATCTCATCGCGAAGGAAGAGTTTGAGCGGCGACGCGCCGAATGGCTGCCGACGATAGAAGACCGCGAATACGTGCAGAGCCTGATGCACCCCGTCACCGAACCCGGCAAAATCGCCAACTGGATCGCGCCGCCGACAGCGGGCATCAAGGGCAAACCGTTCGAGTTTGAATACGTCAGGCTGTAAAAGCAGGAGACAGAAGACAGAAGTCAGGAGGGATAAGGCTGAGAACCGCTTCTTCTGATTTTCTTTTCTTCTGACTTCTGACTTCTGACTCCTGAATTCTGATTTTATGTCTGCTAGCCTTTCAGAGAAGTTCACGCGCTACGATCAGAAGCTGGAGTTCATCCTGCGCACGGCGGCGCGCATCTTTGCCGGGAAGGGCTATCACTCGACGACGATGCGCGACATCTCGCGCGAGACACAGGTGAGCCTCGCGGGGCTTTACCATTATTGCCGCTCAAAAGAAGAGTTGCTCTTTCTGATTCAGGACAACTGTTTCGGGCGCGTCCTCGAACGCCTCCTTGAGCGTCTCGAAGAAACGACCGAGCCGGTTGAAAAGCTGCGACTCGTCATCGAGAACCATCTGTCGTTCTTCGCCGCGAACATGGCGGAGATGAAAGTGCTTTCGCACGAAGCCGACTCGCTGGCAGGCGAGATGCACGAGCATGTCTCCGGCAAAAAGCAGCAGTACACACAACTCGTCCGCCGGATTTTGTCAGAGGTTCAGCAGGCGCGCGCCTCTGGCGGACAGGAAATTGATTTGACGGTTGCGACCTACGCGCTGTTTGGCATGATGAACTGGATTTACAACTGGTACGATCCAAACGGCAAGCTTTCGGTGAATGAGTTGGTGGAAAACGTCACGCGCCTCTTTCTTTCTGGATTCTTCGCCGGGATGTCAGGCGAGGAACTTCAATTCAGACCAAAGACCAATGAAGCCGAACGTCTTAGCGTCTGGCGCGTTCCGCAGAATTAACTCGCCCGCTCGGCGAAGGAGACTACTCCTGAAATGAATCTTCGTCTCACCTCGCCATTGCCGTTGCTCTTCTTCGTCGCGCTGCTTCTCTTCACCCAAAGTGCACTCGTTTCAGGACAACAGACAGGAAGACGCGCCCCGCTCCCGTCTCGCAATTCGCGCGCACTCCCTTCGGTTCGCTTCTCCGTCGGACAGAGTTCGCTCAAAGTCCCGTTCGAACTCGTCGGCAACCTGATCCTCATGAAGGCGCAGGTTAACGACTCTGCTCCTCTCTGGTTCATCTTCGACACAGGCGCGACCCACACGGTTGTGGACGCTGAACGGGCGAAGACGCTTGGGCTGAAGGCGCGTGGTCGCATCACAGCCACAGGCTCGGCGGGCACTGACATCGCCTCGCGCGTCAGAGGCGTCTCAGTTAGTCTCCCCGGCGTGGAACTCACCAACCAGACTGTCTACACACTCCCGGTCGCCTTCCTGTCACCGCTGTTCGGGCGACACCTCGGCGGCGTCATCGGCAATGACATCATCGGGAAGTTTGTCGTCGAGATTGACTACGCGAATCAGAAGCTCAACTTCTACGAGCCTTCAAGCTATCAGTATTCCGGCTCTGGTGAAAGCATCCCGCTGACGATTGAAAAAGACGGCAACGTGTTCACGCGCGCACAGGTGGAACTGGAGGGGCGCGCGCCGCTCACAGGGAAATTCGAGGTTGACATAGGCTCGACCGGCTCGCTGGAACTCAATACGCCTTTCGTCAAAAAACATCGTCTGTTGAGTTTCATCTCGCGGTCGAAGCAGGTTAATCTAGGCGGCATCGGCGGAACTGCCGGGGCGGTCACAGCGCGCATCAACTCAGTCAGACTGGGACGTTTCGAGCTGATGAATCCTATTGCCCGCTTCTCCCAGGCGACGAAGGGCGATTACGCGAGCGCGAGATACGACGGGCTGCTCGGCGGCCAAATCTTCAGCCGGTTTAAGATGATCGTCGATCTTTCGCGCCGCCGCATGATACTTGAGCCGAATGCGCTCATCAGTGCGCCGTTTGAAGATGACATGAGCGGCATAGAGTTGGCGGGCGATGGCGAGGATTTTTCGGCTTACGTGATTAACGAAGTCGAAGCGGGCAGCCCCGCCGCCGAAGCAGGAATCCAGGGAGAAGATATTCTAACGGCGATTGACGGTCGCACTGCAAGCGAGTTCACGCTCGAAGAGATTCGCCGGATGTTCAAGCAGAACGGGCGCGAGTACGCGCTCACACTCAAGCGCGGCGAAAAGATGATTGAGGTCAAACTGAAGCTCAGAAGATTGGTCTGATTGAAATGCTATTTTGACGACTATAGTTTTTGAGGAGCAAACATGGCAGAAGCACAAGCAAAGGTTCAGGGGACGACCGCCACGGATGGAAATCTTGTCCGGTATGAGACGCGCGAAGGGATAGCCCTGTTGACGCTCAACGATCCTCCGGCCAACACCTATTCTTACGAGATGATGCAGGAGCTTGACCGCTCCATCCTCAAGGCTCGGATGGACGAGAATATTAATGTCATCGTCATCACCGGGCAGGGCGAGAAATTTTTCTGCGCGGGCGCGAATATAAGTATGCTCTCCAGCGTGATGCCCGAATACAAATATTACTTTTGCCTCCACGCCAACGAAACTCTCTCGCGTTTTGAGCAAACACCGAAGCTCGTCATCTGTGCCATCAACGGCCACTGCGTCGGTGGTGGTCTGGAAGTGGCGATGGCGGCAGACCTCCGCATCGCACGTCGCGGCGCAGGCAAGATGGGATTGCCGGAAGTTTCTTTGGGCGTCTTGCCGGGCACGGGCGGAACGCAGCGCATGGCTCGCCTCGTCGGCAAATCTCGCGCGATTGAATTGATGACGACGGGCGAGCTTTTCGACTTTGAACGGGGTGAGCAGCTTGGTCTGGTCAATCACATCTACGAAGCCGAAAGCAATGAGGCTTTCATGGAACAGGTGTTAGACTACGCTCGCCAGTTCACGCTTCCCGGCAAGGCCGCGCGCGCCGTCGGGCGGATCAAACGCAGCGTCCAAACCGGCGCAGAAATCCCCTTCGAATCCGCCCTCGCCCTCGAACGCGAACTCCAGCAACAACTCTTTCAATCCGACGATGCCCGCGAAGGACTCGACGCTTACGTCAACAAGCGCAAACCGCAGTTTAAAGGGAAATAGAGTTTTCAGTTTTCGGTTTTCAGTTTTCAGTCTTTCCTCTGGGAGGCAATGGTGGGGTCTCAGTCATACCGGGATTTAATTGTCTGGCAAAAGAGTATTGCGTTGTGCGTGCAGGTTTATAAGGTTTGTGAAGTATTTCCGAAGAGCGAACTTTATGGTTTGGCAGACCAAATGAAACGCGCGGCGGTTTCAATCTCTTCCAATATTGCTGAAGGACAAGGGCGACAGCACACAAAAGAGTTCCTCCATTTCGCTTCTATCGCTAATGGCTCGTTGGCTGAGTTGGATACGCAGCGCATCCTTGCTGAAAACCTAAATTTTGTTAGTCCTGAAGCAAGCGCATCTCTGGACGAGCGCATCACTGAAGTCCGTAAAATGCTTTACGCTCTCAGGGCTAAACTTAAAACCAGCGCTGAAAACTGAAAACTGATTATGTACGAAAATATTAAAATCAACAACGAAGCTGGGATTGCGACCATTACGCTTGATCGTCCTGAAAAGCTGAATGCTTTCGCCGGGCACATGCGGCGTGATCTGGCAGAGGCACTGGAACACGCGGCGAGCGATAGAGGTGTGCGTGCCCTCATCATCACGGGCGCAGGCAGAGCCTTTTGCGCGGGCGCGGATGTGGCCTACATGGCAGAGTTGATGGAGCGGCAGGACGTGGACGAGTTCGCGCGCCTTCTGGGCGCGGGGCGTCGCGTGCTGATTACGATTCGCCAGATGACGAAGCCGGTCATCGCTTCCATTAACGGCCCGGCTTACGGCGCTGGTTTCAATCTGGCACTGGCTTGCGACCTGCGGATTGCGTCCGCGTCCGCGACGTTCAGCCAATCGTTCGTCAAAGTAGGCCTGCACCCTGACTGGGGCGGCACATATTTTCTGCCGCGCGTTGTGCCGACCAATCTGGCCTGCGAGATGTTCTTCCTTGGCGATGCGATCAATGCAGAACGCGCGGCGCAACTGGGGCTGGTCAACGCGGTAGTCCCGGATGCGGAACTGAAGAGCGAAACGCTCAAGCTTGCCGAGCGGCTGCGCGATGCGCCCTATAAATCAATCGCGGCGGCCAAGCACGCCGTCTACATGAGCGGAGAGTCGAGCCTTGAGCGCATGCTCCAGTATGAGACGGAAGCGCAATTGCAATGCTTCCAGTCGCCGGAAGCGCGCGAGATGGTCACAGCATTTTTAGAGAAGCGCGAGCCGAGAAAGTTACAAAAATTGTGATGAGTGATGAGTAATGAGTGATGGGTTAAAACCTTCTTTCTTTTACTCATCACTCATTACTCATCACTCATCACTTATTATTTATGTCGAAACTTAGCGACAAAGTGGCGTTAATTACAGGTGGCGGGCGCGGCATCGGGCGCGCTGTTGCTCTAGCTTTTGCGCGTGAGGGCGCGGAGGTGGTTGTTTGTGCTCGCACCGAAAATGAGGTGCAGCGCGTGGCCGATGAGATCAGGAGCGAGTGCGGTGTCAGGGCGATTCATGCTGTGTGCGACGTGGCGGATGTTGAGAGTGTGAAGCGCGTCTTCGCACGGGTCGCTGAAGAAATGGGGCGCGGCGTTGATATTCTCGTCAACAACGCCGGGATTGCTGAGAGCACTTCCTTCATTAAAACTGGCGACGAATTCTGGCAGCGCCACCTGGCGATCAATTTATCGGGCACGTTCTATTGCATGCGCGCGGCTCTGCCTGCGATGATTGAGCGTGGCTGGGGACGCATCATCAACATCGCTTCCATCGCTGGCAAAACCGGCGCGCCTTATATTGCCGCTTACTCGGCATCGAAGCACGGCGTGCTCGGCCTGACGCGTTCCTGTGCGCTCGAAGTAGCGACGAAAGGTATCACCGTCAATGCAATTTGTCCCGGCTACGTTGCCACGGACATGACCGAGCGCGCCATTGAAAACATCACGGCCAAAACTGGCAAATCGACAGACGAAACCCGCGCCTTTATCGAACAGATGAGCCCGCAGCAACGTCTCATCACCTCGGAGGAAGTGGCCGCGCTCGCGCTCCTCCTCGCCAGCCACGAAGGACGCGGCATCAACGGGCAGGCAATCAACGTGGACGGCGGGAGTGTGCTATTTTAAATAGTAGGCAGTGGGCAGTTAGCAGTTGGCAGTTAAAAACAAAACGCTCAACACTGCTCGTCGCTCTTTCTTGCTGCCAACTGCCCACTGCCTACTGCCAACTTCTTTTATGTTCCGTTTCATCAACCCAGAATCGCTCGGCAGCCCGCGCGGCTATTCCAACGGAGTCTTGGCGGAGGCTGGTGGCCAACTGCTTTTCATCGCGGGTCAAATCGGTTGGGATGAACGGCAAAAACTGGTCAGCGCAGATTTCGTCGAGCAGTTTGATCGCGCGCTGATGAACGTCATCGCGGTGGTGACAGAGGCGGGCGGGCGAGCGGACGAAATCGCGCGCCTTTTGATTTACGTGACGGACAAGCAGGAGTATCGCTCGCGGACACGCGAAATCGGCGCGTGTTATCGCGCACGCATGGAGCAGCATTACCCTGCGATGGCGCTTATCGAAGTCAAGGGCTTGTTAGAAGACGACGCCAAAGTGGAGATCGAAGGCATTGCCGTCATCAAAAATTAAATCACCCAAATTTTCGCCGCTGTCGTGTATCGTTTCGCGCTCAGGTCTCTCAAAGGTTGCGCGATGAAGACATCACACAAACTGCTCTCGCTGCTGCCGGTGCTGTTGCTGCTCTCTCTGGTTGCAGCCTGTAACCGGGCCGGGCGGGTGTTTGGGCCAAAGGACGAGGGAGGATTTTATCTGGTCATCGCCGTCAAGGCTGACGCGTCCCAACTGGATCAAAGCATCCAACAGACAATTGCTGTCATGCAGAAGCGCTGCGAGCAGATGGGCATTTATTGCAAGGGGCAACGGCATGGCGACGACAAGTCGAACCAGATCATGCTGCGCGTCTCAAGCCCGCATGACCCGGAGCGCATCAAGAGCGTCTTGCTATCGCAAGGGCTGGAGCTACGCGCAGCGGTTTCCCCGCCCAGCCCCGCTGCCTTGCAAACATATCCGACGCAAGCGGAAGCGGAAGCCGCAGCAGGCACTGATAAAGACGTGCTGCCTTACCTGGAACGTGAGGAAGGCGCTGAGCCACACCCACAGAAATTTGTGGTCGTTGAGCGCACGCCGATAGTCACAGGGCAGGACATACGCGACGCGAAAGCAGATAATGTAATGGGCGGAGACAACAATTATCAGGTGAATTTCCGACTGACTCCTGCGGGCGCGCAACGGTTCGGAAGCTGGACTGGTGCGAACATCAACAGGTATCTGGCGGTCGTGCTGAACAAACAGGTGCGCTCCGTGGCCTTCATTAAGAGCCAGATTTTTGACAGCGCCCAGATCACTGGCCGCTTCACCAGAGAGCAGGCGGAAGACGCAGCCCTCGTGCTGATGAGTGGCAATTTGCCCGCGCCCATCGAGGCACTGGAAGAGGGAACGTACAAACCCTGAACTTCTTTACGGCGCGCGTCTTGAAACTATGAGGCGATCATTAAAGAGTTTTTCAAGAGTTTATGCTTGAGCCTAAAAGTTTTCTCTACGAAGTGCGCGACCACGTGGGCTGGATTACGCTCAATCGCCCGGAGCGTTTGAACGCGCTCACGTTCGAGGTCTACCGCGAATTGACGGACGTGTTCAGTGCTCTGCGTTCTGAGACGGAAGTGCGAGCGGTTGTCATCACGGGCGCGGGGCGGGCGTTCTGTTCGGGCGGCGACGTTCACGATATTATCGGGGAGCTTTTCAAACGCGACATGCAGGGATTGCTCGAATTCACGCGCATGACCTGCGAGCTTATTCGCAACATCCGCGCTCTGCCAAAACCCGTGATCGCGAGTCTCAACGGCACGACCGCAGGCGCAGGCGCGTGCATCGCTCTGGCATCGGACATCCGAATAGCTGCGCCTTCGGCCAAGATCGCTTTTCTCTTCGTCCGCGTCGGACTCTCCGGCGCAGACATGGGCGCGGCCTATTTGCTGCCGCGCATTGTCGGCTTAGCGAAGGCCACGGAGATGCTCTACACGGGTGATTTCGTGTCGGCGGAGGAAGCCGAACGAATCGGCCTTTACAACCACGTCGTCGCGGCTGATGAGCTACATAATGCGACGCGCGAGCTTGCCACGCGGCTGGCGGCGGGGCCTGCTTTCGCCCTGATGATGACGAAAGAGATGCTCAACCGCGAGATGGACGTGAGCCTCGACACCGCGCTCGAATGGGAAGCGCAGGCGCAGGCCACTTGCATGCAGCACCCGGATTACCGCGAAGCCTACGAAGCTTTTGTCGAGAAACGAGAGCCGGAATTCAAAAAACCGTAAACCGTGACAGGTGACAGGTGACAAGATAAAAGCTTGTTCTTGTCCTGTCACCTGTCACTTGTCACCTGTCACTGCTTTTATGGATCCATTCATCGCCGAGACGCCGTTTTTCACCGTAGAGCAGTGCAACCTGGCAACGAGCGTGGCGGGTTTCGTCGAGCGCGAGATTGAGCCGCGAGCGGTTGCAGAGGAGCAGGAGGGTCAGGATGTTGAGGCGAGTTTTCGCGCGTATCTTGACGTGCTGGCCAAAGCCGATCTCCTGCGTTATGCGATTGCTGCTCCCGGCGGGCGGATCGGCGTGCGCGCCCTTTGCCTGATTCGCGAGTCGCTCTCTTACTCTTCGGCGCTGGCAGACCTTGCGTTCGTCATGCAGGGATTGGGAACTTACCCGCTCAGTCTCGCCGCACCCGAACATGTGCGAGATTTCTGGCTCGCCCGCGCCACACAGGGACAATCAATCGCCGCCTTCGCGCTCACAGAAGCAGAAGCCGGATCGGATGTCGCCGCCATCCAGACGACCGCGCGCCGTGAAGGCGACACGTACATCATTAACGGCAGCAAGCGTTTCATCTCCAACGCGGGGCTGGCCGATTTCTACACTGTCTTTGCGCGCACAGGTACGCGCCGAGACAATCGCGCAGAACTCTCGGCTTTTGTCGTCGGAGCGCGCATGCCTGGCTTCTCCGTGCGCGAGCGCACCCGGATGATCTCGCCTCACCCAATAGGCGAGATTGAATTCAATAATTGCCGCGTCCCCGCCGAAGACATGATTGGACGCGAAGGCGACGGTTTTCAATTGGCGATGCAGACGCTTGATACTTTCAGAGCCAGCGTCGGCGCAGCCGCCTGCGGGATGGCAGGCCGCGCCCTCGACGAAGCGATCACTTACGCGAAGACTCGTCGGCAATTTGGACGCGCCCTCTCCGAACACCAGTTGATTCAGGAAAAACTCGCTGACATGATGACGGAACTCGACGCCGCGCGCCTGCTGGTTTATCGCGCCGCCTATCTCAAAGACGCGGGCGTCGAGCGCGTCACACGCGAAGCGAGCGAAGCCAAGCTGTTTGCAACGGAAGCAGCGGGGCGCATCATTGACAGCGCGCTCCAGATTCACGGCGGCGCGGGGCTGGTTCACGGCAGCCGCGTCGAGCGTCTTTACAGAGACGTGCGCGCGTTGCGGATTTATGAAGGCACGTCGGAGATTCAAAAGCTGGTGATTGCAGGACAGCTTTTGAAAGAGTCAGAATGAAAATCAACATCATCGGCGGCGGGCCAGCCGGATTGTATTTCGCGCTCCTGATGAAGAAACAGAATCCGGCGCATGAAATTACGGTCATGGAGCGTAACGCGCCCGATGATACATTTGGCTGGGGCGTGGTCTTTTCCGACAAGACGCTTTCTTACCTGAAAGAAACTGACGAGGAATCTTACCGGCAGATCACAGATAGTTTTGAGATGTGGGACAACGTGGATGTCGTGCATCGCGGAGAGAAGGTCACAATTCGCGGGAATCGGTTTTCCGGCATCGCGCGCCTCAAGCTCTTGCAAATCCTCCAGCGACGCGCGGAGCAACTCGGCGTTGACCTGCGCTTTCGCACCGAAGTACAGGAGGTGGATGCCCTGCACGCAAACGGCGACCTTATCGTCGGCGCAGATGGTATCAACAGCACCGTCAGGCAAAAGTACAGTGATAAATTTCAACCCGTTTTGAGCGTGCGGAAAAACAAATACATCTGGTACGGGACGAATCAATTATTTCACGGGTTGACGCTGACCTTCCGCGAATCAAGAGCGGGCGTCTTCGCCGCGCACTCCTACAAGTTTAACAAGCAGACGAGTACCTTCATCGTTGAATGCGACGAAGAGACCTGGAATCAAGCTGGCTTCGATAAAATGTCGGAAGATGAAACGCGCGAGTACCTGGAGAAAATTTTCCGCGACGACCTTATTGGTCATCCACTTCTCTCGAACAACTCTAAATGGATCAACTTCGTCAATGTGCGGAACTCCCACTGGAGTTATCGAAACGTGGTGCTGCTCGGCGATG
This sequence comes from Acidobacteriota bacterium, assembly GCA_032160705.1. Classification (GTDB taxonomy): domain Bacteria; phylum Acidobacteriota; class Blastocatellia; order Pyrinomonadales; family Pyrinomonadaceae; genus QHXM01. The sequence continues at coordinate 199,359 of JAVHVE010000060.1, forward strand.
CCCTGCACACGGCGCACTTCTCCATCGGTTCCGGGACGAAGCTCGCGCTCGAAGACGCCATCGCGCTGTACAATTGCTTTCAGGAAGGCGCAAAGGTGGAAGAGGCGCTTCAGCAGTTTGAAAAAGTGCGCAAGCCGATCATCGAGGAATATCAGGAAGCCGCGCGAGAGAGTCTGATCTGGTTCGAGAATGCTCGCAACTACATGCATCTCGCTCCCTTGCCCTTTGCCTACAGCCTGATGACACGCAGCAAGCGGATTGATTACGAGAATCTGAAAAGGCGCGACCCCGCTTTCATCGCGGCTTATGAGCGCGCCGTTCATTGAGTAGTCCCGTCAGGGACTCTATTCAAATCGTTTCTAAATCTTCCTTTGAATTATTTATCTGCCAACGCGGAGGCAAGAGCCGTCGCTTTCCATCACTGCTGAGAGCGATTCCGTCCTCGTCCAGATTCTGGTGATCCCAGAGCTTGCACGTGACCTGTTTGTGCATCTGATCGAGAGCTTCGCAATAGTTCGTGTAGGTGCAGCGGCGCACCTCCGCCCCGCGCCCCATGCTAACTTTCAAAAACCAGTCGGGGTCGGCGAGCGCCTGCCGCGCAAGACCTGCGATGTCCGCCTCATTTCCTTGAAGGATACTTTCGGCCTGCTCAAAGGTTGTGATTCCGCCTGCGACGACGACTGGTGTAGTGAAACCTGCCGCGTTGACCGCACGTTTGATGGCGGAGACCAGGGGGACGCTGCGCGAAAAGGGCCCGCGCTCATCCGAGATGATCGTCGGCATACATTCGTAGCCGCTCTGTCCCGTGTACGGATAGACGGCATGGCCGACTTTCGGCTGCTTCGCATCCTCGAACTTTCCGCCCTTCGAGATTGAAAGATAATCGAAGCCTGCGCGCGCAAATTCGACGCCGAAATAGACCGCATCGTCAATCCGGTTGCCTCCCTCAATCACCTCGTCACCGAGAAAACGCACGCCAACCACATAGTCACTGCCGACGCGCTCGCGCACCGCGCGGTAAACCTCCAGCGGCAAACGCACACGATTGTCGCGCGCTCCGCCGTAGCCGTCCTCACGCGTATTTCGCGCGCTCAGGAAAGAGGCCATCGTGTAAGCGTGCGCGTAGTGAAGCTCAACGCCGTCGAATCCCGCTTGGCGCGCACGCAAGGCAGCGGCGGCGAAAATTTCCGGCAACACTTCGGGTAGCTCGCGGATGTGCGCCAACTCTGTATCGGTGACGCGCTCGCGGTAGCCGAAGCGCAAAGACTCCAGCTCGCGCTCATCAAGCACACGATCAAGAAGCTCGTCCGGCGCGTCGCCGAGAAAGGAGCGCACCTGCTGTTCATTCTCATCGAGCCAACGCGCGTCACCCGTCGCTTCAAAGAGAGCCTGCCGGTGGCGCTCTGTCAGGACAAGGAAGCGCTCGAAGAACCTGCTTTTTTCGGGACGCCGCTTGACGGCGAGGAAATCTATGATCTGGATGAAGAGTCGCGTGTGCCCATTGCTCGCTTCGCGCACCGTCTCGACCAACTCGCGCAAACCCGGAATGTAACGGTCGTGTCCGATTCTCAGCAGCGGGCCGCTGGCGATGTCGCGCACGCCCGTAGCTTCGACCACCAGCGCGCCCGGCTGTCCTTCGGCGAATCTCCTGTACCAGTCTAGATTTTCTTTCGTCACGAAACCGTCTGCGGTCGCGCGCCAGGGAACCATCGCCGGAACCCAGGTGCGGCTTTCCATGCGGACGGGGCCGAGCTTGATTGGCTGAAAGAGAAGCGATTGCGCGGCCTCTTCTGCGGTTGGCCAGCGCGTCTCAGGAATCGAGTGACGGATTGGATTTTCGGGATGCCACATGCTGCTTCGATTATCGTGCCGGGTGGAGTGTAACAGTTTTACTTCGAGGTGAGGAACGCGCCTGACAGTCGGGAGAGTCTTCATGTCAGATTACTCTGTGCCCCTCCGTGTTCTCTGTGACTCTGTGGTGAGATTATTGTGCGCAAGACTCACCACAGAGACTAGAGAGCGCGCAAAGGATGCACAGAGATTTGTTAAATTAGGACTCTATTCGCTCCCGGTATCATTTGACTGCGCACATGCTTTTCGCGTAAAAGAGTCTCGCTTTACGCATCCCCTCCCTGAGAAGAAAGATTTATCTATGAAACGCAAATCCACAATTATCGCCCTCGTCTTCGGGCTCACCCTCTTCGGCCTGGCTTGCAGCAAATCGGGCACGGCGGTAGCCAATATGTCCGAAGATGATAAGCACAAGCTCTTTCAGGCCGTCGGCATCACGCAGGACCCCAATCTGATTCTGGAGGCTTCCAAAAAGATGGGCCTGGTTGATTCCAGCAATAACCCGACCCCGGCGATGGACACTTTCGTCAAAGCGCACTATGAGTGGGCGACGAAGAACGTTGATTTCATCAAGGAGCACATGACGAAGGAAAAGGCTCAAGAGTACGCGAAGAGTCACATGCCATAAAGAGGGCAGTGCCAGCTTTCAGAAACTATCAATCAACAAGCTCATCTCAAGACAAGGCTTTGAGATGAGCTTGTTTCGTTTATCTTACTCTTCCGTGATTCGATCATAAGCGGCGCGTATCTTCTTCATGTGCGCGGAGAGCGCCTGAGTTAGTTCTTCTGCTGTCGTGTAATTGAGCTGCCGCGCCGTGTCTCGCAGTGCCGGATGGTCTGCGGCTGGCAAACGCGTTGAGCGCCCGACAATCAAGCGCAGGTGATGGTCGAGCGCGCGCAGAAGCTCATAGCCGTCCTTCATGGCCGCGTAATCCTCTCCGCCCAGCGACCCGGTTTCACGCAACTTCTCAAGCATGGTGCGCGTCGAGCGGTCTGCGCCTTCGTCCGGCACGTAGTCGCGCAGTTGCAGGTAGCGCGTGGCGAAATAAACGTCGAGCAGCCCGCCCGCCCCATACTTGATGTCAACGGTCAGCCCACGCCGACGGGTTCTCTCATATCGAAGTCGTTCGCGCACGCGCCGCGTCTCAAGACGCAACATGACAGCGTCCGCATTCTGCGCCGCTTCGTGAATGATGCGCCGCGCTTCACTTTCGACCGCTGTTCCCAGTTCAAGGTCGCCAGCCGTTGCGCGTAGCTTGACGTAGGCGAGCCATTCCCACTCGACAGCGCGTTCCTTCAGATAATCTGTAAACGCCGTCGCGCCGGAACACGTTGCGCCGTTTCTCCCGTCAGGGCGAAGGCGTAAGTCCACGCGATAGAGATGGCCGTCGCGCGTCACGCTGGAGAGCGCGGCGACCAGAAATTCTGTGAACCGCGCGTAAACCTCGGCAGGCGCGAGATGCGGCAGAGGCGTCCGGGAGGCGTCGTCATAAATGAGGACGACATCCAGATCAGAGCCATAATCCATCCCGCCACCGCCGAGACGACCCAGACCCAGCACACTGATGCGAACCCGTTCGCGTGATGCGCCGTAACGCCTGGCAAGCTCTCGGCTGGCGATCAGGCATCCGGCGTCGAGACTCGCGGCGGCAAGAAGTGTCTGGCGGCGGTTGGCTTCACGCATGGGGATTGCACCCGCCGTATCCAGCGCGCCAATTCCAATGAGCAACCTCGTCCACACGCGCCGCAACGCAGCCATCTCCGCGCCGAAACTGTCTTCACTTTCGACCGCCGCGTTGAGAATCACGCGGTAATCCGGCTCAACGTCGTCAGGCTCGTTCAACGGCAGGGCGAGAATCAGCGCAGGATTGCTCGCCATCATCTCGCCAAAGTATTCCGACGCCCCGCACAAACCCGTGAGCGCAGCCAAGTGCGCTTGCGAAAAGTTAATCTCCACATTCGTTTTGTCGAGCGAAGAGGCAATGCGGGCGGTGAGCGTCAGGGCGCGACGGGGATTGAGCGACGCGCGCGCCGCTGCTCTGAGAGTTTGCGCGACCTGATTAGTGTCTGCTGCACCTGTCAGGTGCGAGGCAAAAACGGCTGCGGCGGAGTTTACCGCCAACGTCTCTGCGTCAATCGGTTGCTCTGAAACAGTGCGCGAACGATTGGTCGCGCTCTCGAAAGAATCATTCGGCGAACTCGCCTCACTCGCGCCGTTTTCTTCAACTGCTTTGCCGAAGACACGGTCGTAGGCAGCGCGGACGTGCGTGGCGTGCATTTCCAGTTCACGATCAAACCTGGTCAGAGCATCGCCCGCGATATTCATGCGGTGAGCAATGAGCTGTCGGCGCGAAGGTTCATCCGGCACGGAGTGGGTTTGCAGTCCGTGCTCCATTTGTAAGCGATGTTCGAGTTTGCGCAGGAAGACGTAGGCGTCGGAGAGTTCAGTGCGTTCGCTCTCCCGTATTAACTGCCGGTCGGCGAGACGCCCAAGGCTGATGAGCGTATGCGGCGCGCGCAGCCAGGGGTCGCGCCCGCCGAAAGCAAGCTGGAGAGCTTGCGCGATAAATTCGATTTCGCGGATACCGCCGCGACCGAGCTTGACATTGAAACCGCCCGTGTCATGGGCGTGCTGACGATCAATCTTCAGCTTGGCCAGACGCACGTTCGCCAGAGCAAGCTCAATAGTCACATCATGCGCGTAAACGCGGTGGCGCACGCGTTCGGCAAAGCGCGCATAGAGTGGGGCTGCACCGGCTGCGGAGCGTGAGCGGATCAAAGCCTGTAGCTCCCAGGCCTGCGCTTTCTCGCAGTAATAACGTGCCGCCTCTTCAATTGAAGAAGCGAGCGCGCCGTCACGCCCGTAGGGACGCAGGCGCAAGTCAACACGATAAGCCGCGCCCTCGCCCGCTTGCTGGCCGACGAGGCGCGAGACGCTTGCGGCCAGCCGGTTGAAATATTCGCGATTGGTAATCTCGCCGCGCTCGCCCTTGCCGGAGGTCGTGCCCTCGTCCGAGTAGAGGAAAAGCAGGTCAATGTCTGAAGCGTAGTTGAGTTCAAATGAGCCGAGCTTGCCGAGCGCGACCACCGAGAAGCTGGCGTTCATGGTGCGCCCCTTCTCGTCCGTGCATTGCGGCGAGCCGTAGCGATTATCCAAATCCTGCCGCGCGAGATTCAGAGCGTGTTCGAGAACGGCGTCTGCCAGGTTCGACAATTCTTCTGTGATTTCGACGAGCGTGCTCGTGTTGCGTATGTCGTGAAGGTAAATACGCAAAAGCTCGCGGCGGCGAAAGCGCGCCAGGAGTACCTGCGGCTCTAATTGCGAGTTGGTCGAGCCGAAGCGCGCGAGCGCTTCCGTCAATTCTTCTCGGCTCTTGACGCGGGCGTGATGGCGCTCGCGCCCCAACCATACAAGGTAATCAGGATGTTGCGCGAGCGTCGTCGCCAGCAGCGGACTCCAGGCGGCGAGAGCCAGAACGTCCGAGAGCAATCCGGCGTCTCGCACGAGCGTCTTCACGGCGCGCGGGTGCTCAGCCTCTAGCCGCTCGAAGAAGAGACGCGCGCCTGCGGCATCCGGCAGGTCGCGCACGAGCGATTCGATTGTTTCATCGAAAGCAGGCAAGGCCAAATAATACAAGAGACAGCGAGCAGGAAAAAGGCGAAAGGAGAGGGGCAGAGTCCTCCCATTTCCCTTCACCTTTCTTCTTTGGAAGCAGATTTGAGAAGTCCCGTCAGGAACGACTGATTTTAGCCCAGCACTTCAGTGCTGGGAATAAAGTCGAAAATAAGAATTGAGTCCCGGAGGGACGACTGAAGAGAGGTTCGCTTCTATTCAGCCGTCCCTCCGGGACAGAAAGAACCAGAAACTTTTCGAGCAGTTTCTCAGATGTCGAAGTACATCCCGAACTCCAACGGGTGCGGGCGCATCCTCAAAGGCTGAATCTCCTTCTCGCGCTTATAGGTGATCCACCGATCAATCAACTGCGGCGTGAACACGTCGCCTTTCAAAAGAAAGCTGTGGTCGGCTTCAAGCGCCTTGAGCGATTCATCCAGAGAACCCGGTAAGCTCGGCACATCCTTCAAAGCTTCCGGCGAAAGATCGTAGATGTCCTTGTCGAGCGGCTGTCCCGGATCAATGCTGTTCTGGATGCCGTCTAACCCGGCGAGCAACATCGCGGAGAACGCGAGATATGCGTTGCATGATGGATCGGGCGGACGAAACTCCAGGCGCTTCTGCTTCGGATTGGTCGAGAACATCGGGATGCGTACCGCCGCCGAACGATTGCGCGCCGAGTAGGCCAGATTCACAGGAGCTTCAAAACCGGGTACGAGTCGCTTGTAGCTGTTGGTGGTCGGCGCGGCGAAGGCGACGATAGACGGCGCATGCTTCAACAACCCGCCGATGTAGTAGCGAGCCATCTCGGAAAGTCCCGCGTAGCCATCCCCGGCAAAGAGCGGCTTCTCATTTTTCCACAGGGATTGATGACAGTGCATGCCTGAGCCGTTGTCGCCGTAGAGCGGTTTCGGCATAAAGGTCGCTGCCTTGCCATAGGTGTAGGCTGTATTGCGAACCACGTATTTGAAGATTTGCAGGTTGTCGGCAGTGCGGATCAGATTCGAGAAGCGGAAATCTATTTCGCATTGTCCGGCGGTTGCGACTTCGTGATGATGACACTCCACGTCGATGTCGCACTTGGCGAGTGTCAGCGAAATTTCGGATCGCAGATCGCTCAAAGAATCCGCCGGCGGGACGGGCACGTAGCCTTCTTTGGCGCGGATACGGTAGCCGAGATTCGAGCCGCTGAATTCGTCCGCCCCGCGTCCGCTATTCCAATGGCCTTCGTCGGAATCAACTGTGTAACCGGCTGAGTTCTGGTCGTTGTGAAACTTGACGGAATCGAAGACGAAGAATTCCGCTTCCGGGCCGAAGTAGGCCGTGTCGGCCAACCCCGTGAATTTAAGATAGCTTTCGGCGCGCGTGGCGACCGAGCGCGGGTCGAAGGGATAACCTTCCTTGGTGATCGGGTCGACAGCGTTGGCAATCAGGCAGAGCGTCGGTTCTTCTGAAAACGGATCCATCCAGAAGCGCGTCGCGTCGGGTACGAGCAGCATGTCCGATTCGTTAATCGCCGCCCAGCCGCGAAGACTCGAAGCGTCGAAACCGAATCCGTCTTCAAATGAATCTTCTGAAAGCTGCTGAATCGGGAAAGTCAGGTGATGCCAGGCCCCTGGTAAATCCGTGAATCTGACTGAGACGAACGTTGCCCCTTGATCCGAGGCATACTTCAAGGCATTTTTTGGGTTCATGTTTTCTCCTGCGTTTTTTGGGAGTGTTAGAGGTGCGAACCGCGCCGTGATGGCAAGCCGTGCGGTTTAATTTCCAGGTAGCGAGTGCTGTGCGAGAGTTGGCGTCGGTCATACTGCGACGGCGCGTAAAAAAGTTTGCATTATAGTTCTCGTGCGTCTCCTGTCAAGCTTTTCTCTGCAAGGCAGGCCTCGGCGCAAATTTAGGGGCGAAGCCTTTTCCGCACTTAAACCTTTAACCTACCTTGGCTTACCCCCTTTCAGCCTCTGCATGGCCGGGAAAATAGTTATTGTCCGACCCCGCATTTTCTGCTAAATTGCCCGCAAGTGTCCAACCATGAAATTAAGGCTGACGAGGCTCGGATGTAATGGGCAACTGCGCTTCGGACGCAAAAACCTACGCGTACACGCAAATAAAGGCAAGCAGGAGACCGCGAATTGACCACGGCTATCGAACAGACGCTTGAAACTTATGGCATAGAAAATTGGGGAGCCGGTTACTTTGACGTTAATCGCAAAGGCAATTTAATCGTGCATCCGGCAGAGAACGACGGTCGCGCGGCTGATTTGAAAGAGATTGTCGAAGACCTCGCGCGGCGCGGCATCGGCACACCCGTTCTCCTGCGCTTTCCACAACTCGTCGCTGCCCAGGTCAGAAAACTTCAACGCGCTTTCAGCAAATCCATACGCGAGTACGAATATCAGGGCGCGCACATGTGCGTCTACCCGATGAAAGTCAACCAGCAGCGCGCTGTTGTCGAAGAATACCTGCGCGAAGGCTCGCGCTATGATTTCGGCCTCGAAGCGGGATCGAAAGCGGAGCTTTACGCGGCGCTCGCGCTCGATCAATCTCCCGACAGCCTGCTCGTCTTAAACGGCTTCAAAGACGAAGAGTTTATCGAGCTGGCCTTCGCCGGAGCGAAAAGCGGCAAGCGCGTCGTCATCGTCATCGAGAAATTGAATGAACTCGATCATGTCCTGCGGATCGCCGAGCAGCACGAAGGCGACATGCCGATGCTCGGGATGCGCGTCAAACTCTACTCCAAGGGATCAGGCCGCTGGGAAAAGTCAGGCGGCGAAGCGGCCAAGTTCGGTTTGACGACGACGGAGATTCTAGAGACCATCCGCCGGCTTCAGGAAGCCGACCGCGTGGACATGCTACGCCTGCTTCACTTTCACATCGGCTCGCAACTCACCGACATCAAGCGCATCAAGAACGCGATGAAAGAGGCGGCGCGCGTTTATGCCAAGGTGCGCCAGATGAAGATTCCGATTGAGTTGTTGGATGTCGGCGGTGGAATGGCCGTTGATTACGACGGCTCAAAGACGGCGTTTGATTCTTCAGCCAACTACACGGCGCAGGAATTTGCCAACGATGTCATCTACACGATCATGCAGGTCTGCGATGATGAGAACGTGCCGCATCCGACGATTATTCAGGAGTCTGGCCGCTTCCTCGCAGCCTATCATGCCCTCGTCATCACCAACGTGGTGGATGAGATTGAAACTGTTGTCGAAGACATCACGCCGATTGAGATTGACGAAGATGATCCGCAAGCGGTGGTTGAGCTGGGCGATTTGCGTGAGACCATCTCCGTCAAAAATTATCGAGAGTATTACCACGATGCCCTCGAACATCGTGAAGAGCTTTACACGATGTTCAATCTCGGACTGATCTCATTGGAAGATCGAGCCAAAGGAGAGGTGCTCTTCTGGGATGTCTGCGAGCAGGCGGATAAGTATGCACAACAGGCCAAATACGTCGCCGAAGAATTTGACGATCTGCGGCGTCTGCTGTGCGCGAAATATCTGACGAACTTTTCCGTCTTTCGCTCCGTACCCGATCATTGGGCGCTCGACCAGTTGTTCCCCATCGTGCCGATTCACAGGCTCAACCGCCAGCCGACCGAGTACGCGACGCTGTGCGACATCACCTGTGATTCGGACGGCATCGTTGACAAGTTCGTAGACCTGCATGACGTGAAACAGGTTCTGGAGCTTCACTCATTGAATAAGGACGAACCTTATTATCTGGCGTTCCTGCTGGTCGGCGCGTACCAGGAGGTGATGGGCAACAACCATAATCTCTTCGGCGCGCCCAATGAAGCGCACGTCCACATTGACGAGGACGGCTATCTGATTAAGAAAGTGATTCGCGGAACTTCCATCGGCCAGGCAGTCGAGCGCGCACGCTACGAACGCAGCCTCCTGCATGATGGCTTTCGCCGCCAGGTCGCGCAGCGCGTCAAACGCGAGGAACTGACTGAGGCGGAAGCCGCAGAGCTGATCGAATTTTATGAATCGCGTTTTGACGCTTATACCTACCTCTCAGTTAATGGAAAAACAGATCGTGGAAGACGCGGAAGGGATTGAAAAGCAGGGATGAGGGATGAGGGATGAGGGATGAAATAAAAGCATTTGTCTTTTCTTCATCCCTCATCCCTCATCCCTCATCCCTCGGAGAAAACTTATGGTGACTCAGCGAAGACCTAAACCCTCTAAATATTTGACTGTGCCGACCAGGCCTGTGCAGGTTGATCGCGACCGCTCGGTGGCCGGACTGCTCGAAAAAATGGAGGGCACAGGATTTGGCGGACGGCAATTGGCCGAAGCGCATCGCATCTGGCTCGACATGCTGGGCGATAACACAACCGTTTATGTGGCAGCATCGGGCGCACTGATTCCGGCAGGGATGCGCCGCCTGCTGGCCTATATCATCAAGAATCGTTTCGTTGATGTGCTGGTGCTTTCGGGTTCGATCATCTTCCACGACCTGCATGAAACGCTCGGTCGCCACCATTTTCAGGCGCACCCGACGATGACGGATGCCGAGCTGGAGGCCTCGCAGATCAACCGCATGTGGGATTTGTTGTCGAGCGATGAAGAATACAGAGAAGCAGAGGAATGGGTCGGCGGTTTCAGCAATCAGCTCGACCCGACGCGCCCCTATTCGACGCGCGAGTTTTTGCACCTGCTGGGGAGGGAGCTAGCCGAGATTGCCACCGAAGACGGGGTACTGACTTCCGCTTATAAATCGCGCGTGCCCATTTTCTGTCCGGCTATTGCCGATAGCTCGATCAGCATCGGGATTGCAGCCTCACGCTTTGAGAAGAAGAACAATTTTCAGTTCGATATTATTCAAGATGTTTTAGACATGACCCAGATTGCAGCCCGCGCACGCGTTTCGGGTGTCATCCATCTTGGAGGCGGAACGAGCAAGAGCTTCATCCAGCAGACGGAAATCTCGACCAGCATCGTCAAAGTTCCGGCTCGCGGCCACAAATACGCGATCACCGTCGCCACGGACGCGCCCCATCCGGGTGGGCGCTCCCACGCCACCGGAGCCATCGGCGACGAATCGCTCATCTTCGGCAAACTGGCGCGCGGCGCGCACACAGCCTATGTCAACTGCGACGCGACCATCGCGCTCCCCATCCTCGTCACCGCGCTCTCGCAAACCGCTGCTAAATACATGAAAGGCCGCAAACGCCCAAACTTCACTTTTGCCGGGCGCGATTTGACGATAGAGGTGCCGTAAGAAATAACTAATCAAAGTTTAATAGCCAGCAGTCAGTTCTCGTTTTCTACTGACTGTTGGCTATTGTGTTTTAGGGTTCACAAATCTGCAATTTCTAAAGGCAGATAGTTGTCACACATTTTTAATGACGAATCGCCTCTTCTGTGCTCAGATGCTAAATGGGGAGAGAAATAGGTATAGATAAAGAGGTGCGTATATGGCGAGAAAGCTACCCGTATTAAAACCGAAGAAGGTCATCAAGGCTCTTGAGCGTAATGGCTTCTACATCCATCATACGACTGGAAGCCATTACATTCTCAAGAAAGAGAAATTTAGGGTAACTGTTCCATACCATAACAAAGACTTGAAGCCGCGCACGCTCGCATCCATTATTGAGCAGACAGGTTTGACTCTTAAAGAACTTCTGGATTTGCTTTGATGAGAGGAAAGGATTGAAAATCAGGCAAGCTCAACGGTCACTTCTTCGACGATAGGATTATCCGTTGGAATCGGCTCGCCGTCCATTTGAAGACTTTCGATATAACCACGAATTGCGTCAGCGGCCATCTCGCGCGCTTCCTCAATTGTATCGCCTTCCGTCACCAGCCCCGGCAATGCAGGACAGGTCACAACGTACCCACCCGTTTCGTCCGGCGTCATGAGAACCGTGTAATTCAGGATTTTCATGGCGGGATTATAGCATTTCCTGACAAACATTCTTAACTTGTCACCCGTACATCATCTCTTTAAACTGTCCACATGTCTGAATCATCTCATCTTCCAATGAATTTCGGCGGGATTGCCGAAGAAGAATTCTCCAGCTTCGAGCGGGCGCGTATTCTCGTGTGGCCGATCTCTTATGAGGGCACTGTCTCTTACGGCACGGGCACGGGGCGCGGGGCTGAGGCCATCATTGATGCTTCGCGCAACATGGAGCTTTACGACGAGGAGACGGACACGGAGGTTTATAAACTCGGCATTCACACGCTGGAAGAGTCGTCTTCGGTTGAGCCGCCCGCTCGCATGATGGAATCGCTGCTTGAACGCGGGAGAGAATTGGTTGCCAGCGGAAAGTTTGTGACGATGATCGGCGGCGAGCATTCCGTCACCGCACCCGTGATTCGCGCTCACGCTGAACGTTACGACAATCTCTCCGTTCTTCAGATAGACGCCCACGCAGATTTGCGCGACACCTATGACGGCACGCCGCATTCGCATGCTTCGATTATGGCTCGCGTCACGCGCGACCTGCGCCTGCCATCTGTCCAATGCGGGATTCGTTCCATTTCCGCCGAAGAAGCGCGCTCACTCGATGAACTGCCGACGCGCATCTTCTGGGCTAAAGACATCGTGGGGCGAAGCGATTGGTGGGATGCGGCGGTTGATGGCTTGACGGAGAACGTTTACCTGACGATAGACATTGACGGCCTTGACCCTTCGCTCGTCGCGCAGACAGGCACGCCTGAGCCTGGAGGCCTGGGTTGGTACGAAACCGTTGGGCTGATTCGCACGCTGGCTCGCAAGCGGCGCATCGTCGGGATGGACTTGACGGAATACTCCTACGTCGAAGGCTTCGAGGCATCCGCCTTCCTCTGCGCCAAGCTCATCTACAAATCGCTGGCGTTTATTTTCGAGGGCGAGACAACCCGTGTCCGCAGCTCGACGCAGACGGCAGCTCGCATCTGAATAAAACTGTCGGGGCAGGGCTTGTCCCTACAACTTCCCGCCGCTTGACATCCCCTGGATTTAGAATTATTCTAATTCCAGCTTAAACAACCATGAAGATAGGTAACGGAGATCAGGGTGGCGCACGCAGCCTCACGAGGCAGCGCGAAGCTGTCCTTCAGGTGATCCGCGAGAGTGAGAATCATTTGACGGCCAGCGAGATTTTCGAGGCGGCGCGCAGGCGTCTGCCCTCGATCAGCTACGCGACTGTCTACAACTCGTTGAAGTATTTGAGGGAGGCCGGGCTGGTGCATGAAATCAGCTTTGGCGGCGCGGGCGCGAGCCGTTATGACCGTGAGACCGCAAGGCACGATCACGCAATCTGCACAGCTTGCGGAAAGCTGGTTGACTTCGATTTAACGGTCACAACCGACGTGGTGCGCGCGGCGGTTCGCAAGACCCGCTTTAAGCCGGAATCTATTCACCTGACGCTCAGAGGATTATGCCCTGATTGCCGGGAGTAAAGGTCAATCGCAATTTTTGTGATACAGGGAGCGCGTCAGAGCACAAGCTCTAAGACTCTGCGCGTTTAATGCAAACAACGAACCATGAAGGATGGAGAGAATATGCAAGCGACAGCAACCGCAAGGGAAAGCGCGATGGTCGGACAGCCCGCGCCGGATTTCGATATGGCTTCGACCAAAAACCTTGAGACCTTGAAAGAGAACGTCAAGCTCTCAGACTATACAGGACAGTGGGTCGTTCTCCTGTTCTACCCGCTGGATTTCACTTTCGTCTGCCCGACGGAGTTGACCACTTTCAGCGACCGCTACGAAGATTTTAAGGGCATCAATGCTGAGATCATAGGCGTTTCCACCGACTCGGTTTTTTCGCACCGCGCCTGGATCAACACGCCCCGCGACAAAGGCGGCGTGGCCGATCTCAAATACCCGCTCGCGGCGGATTCGACCAAGCAGGTGGCGCGCGATTACGGCGTGCTGATCGAAGACAAAGGCATCGCGCTGCGCGGATTGTTCGTCATTGATCCCGAAGGCGTGCTGCGCTACAAGGTGATTCACGACCTCAACATCGGTCGGTCAGCCGAAGAAACGCTGCGCGTCATTCAAGCCTTGCAGACCGGCGGGCTTTGCCAGGCCGAATGGAAACCGGGGCAGGAAACGATTAAAGCGTGAAAGGTAGTTTTCAGTTTCCAGTTTTCAGTTTTAAGCAAAGACCGTGTTGCTTTTACTGGAAACTGGAAACTGAAAACCGAAAACTGATTATGCCAATGAGAATCGGGACGGAGATGCCCAGGCTTGATGGGGCGCTTGAATGGTTCGGGGGCACGCAGGCACATGCCGAAGCGGAGGCCGAAGGGCATCCCACCCTCGTGCATTTCTGGGCGGTCAGTTGCGGAATCTGCAAAGAGAATATGCCGCGCATCAATGAGTGGCGCGACGGGCGGCGCGAAGAGGGTTTGCGCGTGATAGCCATCCACATGCCGCGCTACGAAGCGGATACGGATGTCGAAACGGTGCGCGAAGCCATCAGTAAATACAACATCACCGAACCGTGTGCCATTGATAACGAGCACAAGCTGCGCGATGCTTTTCAGAACGAGCACGGGTACGTTCCCGCTTATTATCTCTTCGACGCCGAGGGCAAGCTCAAGAGCTTTGCGGCGGGCGAGCGTGGACTTGATATGCTCGCCTCGGCAGTAGAGCGCATCCTCGCCGCTACAGCAGCACCGCAGGCAACATCAGCGCAAAGTTAAAACCATTGATCCAGGGAAACGGTCAGGCCAGGGAGGTCGAACAATGGCAGGACGGCTCAGCAGATTAAGAATTCTCTCGGTTGCTGTCATGTTGCTGATAGCAATAGCCAGCGCACCCTCGCGCGTGGCCAGGGAAGAAGTCCTCCCGAATTTCCACAAGGTCAACGAGCAACTCTATCGCGGCGCGCAACCCTCGCCGGGCGGCATGAAGGAACTCGCCGCGCTCCGCATCAAAACCGTCATCAATTTGCGAGGCGAAGACGAACACACACGCGACGAAGAAGCGGAAGCGCGAGCCGCTGGCCTTCGTTACTTCAGCGTGCCGCTGCCTGGTTTTGGGCGTCCAAGCGATGAACAGGTCAATCGAGTGCTGGCCATCATTAACGATTCTCAAAACTGGCCTGTCTTCGTCCATTGCCATCATGGAGAAGATCGCACGGGCACAATCATCGCCGTCTATCGCATCTCACACGACGGCTGGTCTGCTGAAGAGGCGCGCAAAGAGGCAAAGCGTTACGGGATGAGCCGCTTCCAATTCAAGATGAAGGATTATATTAACGACTACGCGCGTGACCACAAGCCCGGAGTGCAGCGAGCGGCGCAGCAGTAGCCCCGGAGGGGCGATATAGCAGTAGCCCATGACGTGAGTCATGGGGATGAAGCGGGCGATTTAATCTCAAAGCCCCGGAGGGGCGGCATAATATGTCGCCCCTCCGGGGCTTCAACGTTTATTCGATGCCTATTCCCACGGC
>JAVHVE010000061.1:0-135480 GCA_032160705.1 Acidobacteriota bacterium
CCATCCTCATTGACGTGGCGGGCAACGGCTTCAACCTGACCGATGCTGCTACTGGCGTCACCTTCGACCTCGACAGTAACGGCACACCGGAGCTGTTACCGTGGACAGCTCAGGGGTCGGATGACGCTTGGTTAGCACTAGACCGCGATGGCAATGGCCGGATTGATAATGGAATGGAACTGTTCGGCAACTTCACGGCGCAGCCCCCGTCAGCTACCCCTAATGGCTTTCTGGCACTGGCCGAATATGATAAGCCAGCGCAGGGTGGCAACGGCGACGGCGTAATCAGCAGCAGAGATACTATTTTCTCCAGACTTCATCTGTGGCATGACATGAATCACAACGGCGTCTCAGAGCCAGGTGAATTGAAAACGCTAGCGGAGCTGGGAGTAGCCAAACTGGAGTTGGATTATAAAGAGTCGAAGAGAGTTGACCAGTACGGCAATCAATTTCGGTATCGAGCGAAAGTCAGGGATGCGCAGGGAGCGCAGGTGGGCAGATGGGCTTGGGATGTGTTCCTTCGCGCTGCTCATTGAAACTTTTTAACAGCCAGCAGAAAACTTGTCTCGCAATGAATGAACCGCCCGCAAGTTAGATAAGACCTGCGGGCGGTTTATTAACTTCCTGATAGTCTGCTGCGACCACCCTTGCGCGCCTCGACGGGTCGCTGGTTTCCACGCTCATTGCAGAATGCATATTGACTCGCCGCTCGATTTGGCATAGAAGAATGTGCAGTTCTGATAAGCCAGCGTAAGCCAGTGCGGGAGCGAGCCGCCGTCCGTTCAAAGGAGAGATAGATGAAACGTTGTCCGACATGCCAGCGAACTTACCCTGATGATGCGCCAAATTTCTGCGTTAGTGATGGCGCGCAGCTCTTCATGGAAGAAACGCAAAGTTACGACCCGCAGAAAACCATGCTGGCCTCTGCGCCTCCGCCTCCACCTCAATATGCTAATCCTCAGCCTCCAGCACCCAATCAGCCGCCGCAGGCCGGTTGGCCGCCGCCACCACCGCAACAGCAAGGCCAGAATTGGGGTGGTGGGTATTACCAGCAGCAGCCCGGTCAACCCCCCGGCTATGCTCCGCAGTATAGTGTTGCACCGGCGGCGGGAGGCAAGGGCTTGAGTCTTACCTCTTTCATTCTCGGTCTCATCAGCTTCGCGGCAGTGGCGCTGATATTTATGATGGCTCAGCGCCTGATAGATGCTGATAGGGATGTGGCTCAAGCTTGTTATTGGGGGTCTGCCGCAACTGGAGTCATCGCTATTGTGCTGGGAGCACTCGCTCTGATCTCCAGGCGGCAGCGCAACAAATGGATGGCTATCCTCGGTCTTGTCTTAGGGATTCCGGGCATTCTGTTCTTTGTTTATGTCGCCGTAACCTATGGATTCTAGCCAGTGGCTATCCAACCGACAAATAGGAATATTACTACAGGGAAAGTGAGAGATAGATGAAACGTTGCCCCTCTTGCCAGCAAACGTATCCCGATGATGCGCCGGATTATTGCTCGAACGACGGGATGCGGCTCGTGGATGAAGAGTCTGCTACCTTTGACCCGGAGAAGACTGTGATGGCTTCCGGGCTGCGCGGCGGTGAGCCTGCATCGCCGTCACCACCAGCCCCGCCGCCGCCTCCTCCGCAGCAATATCAAGTTCCAAACGCGCCGCCGGACATTAAGCCTCCGACACAGTGGCAGCCGCAGGGCGAGCCGCCCCCGGCGCAACCCTGGAACGCACCCGGCGGTCAACACGCTCAACCGGGCTGGCCTCCGCCACCGCCGCCTGCTCAAAATTGGGGAGGCGCACCCTTTCAGCAGCCCGCCGCAAACGCGCCTTATGCTGCCGGTTACGCGCCGCTCCAGGGAGGCAGAAGCAGGGCATTATCCATTGCCGCTCTTGTCACGGGAGCTTGCGCCGTGACCATCATGTCGTTGCTGGTCGTGCGTGGTAGCCGCAATTTTGTTTTGAGTTCGATGCTGGTTCTCGCAATCCTCGGCATTGGCCTCGGCGTCGCTTCTTTGATTCTCTCGTTGCAAAAGCCCACACGGTTCGGAGGCGTTCCGCTGGCGATTGCCGGATTGGCGACGGGCACTGCCGCGCTCGTCTATTACTTCACCCTGTAGCGGCGCTGCCAGCAAACCAGACTCGGATTGTGAGCCCCAAAACCAAAGGAGATACAGATGAAAAATTGCCCTTCGTGCCACACGACTTACCCGGATGATGGCCCTGAGTATTGCGTGAATGACGGGACGCCTCTGGTGAGTTCCGATCCCTCATACAGCCCGGGCGGCCAGTGGAATGCGCCACCGCCTCAAAACTGGGGCTATCCGCCGCCGCTCCCGCCCGACTCCGCTTCACCGCCGGGCGCTGCGCGGCTGGCAAGCACTGCCCTGATTATGGGAATTATTGCCACTGCCAGTCTCATCCTGGGGTTCCTGTTAAGCGCGTCAGCATCAAATTCCTATTACGGGCCGAATGTGGGGATGATCAAGTTCGCTTCAATTCTCTTCATACTGATGTTCATCACGGGATTGACGGCCATCAATCTGGGGCTCGTCGCGCTCTCGATGTCGGGGCAGAATCCCTCCCGCAAGGCAAAGAGCATTATTGGATTGTGCTTAGGGTTTCTTCCTTTTTTGCTGATAATCATTCTCTTTATGGCGGCGAACGGCCCGAGGCTCAGGTTCTAGGGCTGAGCCTGACTGCACAAGCAGCCGCTTATTTAGTTTCAGCCGAAAAGCGAACGATGGTTGCGCCCCAGCCTCCGGCTTGCGGCGGAGCATCCGTCCAGTTTTCAACGAAAGGCGTGCGCGACAAGATGCTGTGCACCATCTCGCGCTGCACGCCTTTGCCCTTGCCGTGAATAATCCGCACGCTTCTGTAGCCCGCCTCGTGAGCTTCAATGAGATATTCTTCGACAACACGCTTCACGTCTCGCGGCGCGATTGCGTGAAGATCAAAGACATCACGAATCTCCAATCGAATAGGTGCAGGGAATGGATTGAAAGGATCAACTTCGGGTTCGTCTTCTGTGTCACTGAAAAATTCATGCCCCGTTCCGCGCTCATCGGGCGAACGTTTGTCTCTCCATCTTTTTAGCCAATCAAGAAAAAGCATGACAGCTTAGAGCAGCGCAATTGTCTTTGACCCTGAAAGGGTCACATAAAGTAGCCGAGGGGCAAGCGACAGCGCCGCCCCCGGAACATCATGGAAAATGATTCCCGACCCTGAAAGGGTCGCACCTCAACCTTGAATATGCGACCACTTCAGGGTCGGAAATGTTTTTTAACGTCTAACCGGGGGCGGCGCAAGCTACGCTTGCTTGCCCCCGGCTATTATATATGACCCTTTCAGGGTCAAAGACAATTGCGTTGCAGATTGCGTTGCTGGTTGCCTATCTTGACACCCGCGCTTACACGCTTGTACACTCGCGCTCTTTCAAGCAGCAAGACAATTTTTTTACTGAACTGTTTCGAGCGCGTAGACAGATAAGCAGGCTTGCGCTCCTGGGGTGTCGTCCCAATCCGGCAAGGTTCTTCGATTGCAATCAAAGATGGGCTAGTTCTTCCCGAAACGAGAAAGGAATCATCAAAAATGGGCAAGCGAAACAAGATTACAGTGGTTGGAGCAGGCAACGTCGGCGCGACCGCCGCGCACTGGCTGGCAAGCAAAGAACTTGGAGATGTCGTGCTGGTTGATATTGTCGAGGGCATGCCGCAGGGCAAAGCTTTAGACCTCGCGCAGGCCGCCCCCATCGAGGGCTTTGACGCGCATCTGACGGGCTCGACCAGCGACTACTCGCAGACGGCGAACTCCGATGTGGTAATCATCACTTCGGGGCTGCCGCGCAAGCCCGGCATGAGCCGCGACGACCTTCTGAAGACCAACGCCGGGATTGTTTCGAGCGTCGTTGACGAAGTGGTGAAGTATTCACCCGACTCGATTTTGATTATTGTCTCGAACCCGCTTGATGCGATGTGCCAGGTGGCGTTCAAACGTTCAGGCTTTCCGAAGCACCGCGTTCTGGGCATGGCGGGCGTGCTCGATTCGGCGCGCATGCGTTGCTTTCTCGCTGAAGCTCTCGACGTGTCTGTCGAAAACGTGACGGCGTTTGTTCTGGGCGGTCACGGCGACACGATGGTTCCTCTGCCGCGTTATTCGACGTGCGCCGGAATTCCCGTCACAGAGCTGCTGCCGAAAGATCAGTTGGATGCGATTGTGAAGCGTACGGCCAACGGCGGAGCTGAAATCGTCGCGCTCCTGAAGACGGGCTCGGCCTATTACGCGCCGTCAGCGGCAGCCGTCGAGATGACCGAAAGCATCTTGAAAGACAAGAAAAAGATTCTGCCCTGCGCCGCCTACCTCGAAGGCGAGTATGGCATCAACGGTCTTTACGTCGGCGTGCCCTGCAAACTCGGCGCGCGCGGTCTTGAACAGATCATCGAGATCAACTTGATGGCCGAAGAGCGCATCGCGCTCCAGAAGAGCGCAGCCTCCGTTCAGGAACTCATTGACGTGCTGGGAATCTGAAGAAGGCAAAAGTAAAAAGGTAAAAGGCAAAAGTGAGGCGGAAGCCATTATTTAATTAATGGGCTTCCGCCTCACTTTTACCTTTTACCTTTTACCTTTTTACTTTCACTTTACCGCCAGGGTGGGAAGAAGCTGGCTAATGACGCGCTGCAATTCGTCGCGCATGACAGGCTTGACGAGAAAGCGATCACAGCCGACGTTCTCTGCGGCGCTGCGCTCGTTATCAGTGTCATGGCCGGTCAGGACGATGATGGGGATGTCGCGCAGATGCTCTCTTTCTTTCATCGCCGCAATCAGCTCACCGCCATTCATCTCCGGCATTGACCAATCTGTGAGCAGTAGATCAACCGGCTTTGCCTTGAGAATCTCCAGAGCCTGGACAGCGCCGGAAGCGACTTCAACCTGATAACCCATACGCGCGACGAGCTTGCGAAGCAGGAGCAGCAGTTCCGGCGCATCGTCCACGATCAGCACGCGCTGCATCTCTGACATTGACACCTGCTGGCTTGCCGGGAGAACGAGAGAATAAACAGTCCCTCGCCCGCGCTGGCTGCGAACTGAGACGTTGCCGCCATGCGCCGCAGCAATGCGCTTGGCGATTGCCAGCCCGATGCCTTTGAAGCCCGCGCTCCGATTATCGGAAGCCTGCCAGAAGGCGTCGAAGACATAAGGAACTTCTTCGGGCGGAATCCCCTGGCTCGAATCACTGATGCTGATGATGACGAAGCGCTTTCCTTCATCGCCTGCTCTGCTGCCTGCGATTGCCTGGGCTTCGATGTTGACAGCGCCGCCGTCAGAAGTGGCCGCGAGCGCGGTCGTCAACAGGTGACAAAGGGCGCGCCGCGTTTGCCGCGCGTCCACGCGCATTGAAAGATTATGTGCCGTCACGTTGATGTTCAATTCAACGCCGCGCAAAGCCGCTTCGCCCCTTAAGGGTTCAGCCACCTCTTCCAGCAATCCTTCCGCGCTGATCTCTTCAAGGGAAAGCGTGAGCGGCTGCTCGTGCTGCCGCGCAATCTCCAGATGATCGTCTAAGAGATGGCGCATCTGGTCGCTGTTCTCGATGGCATTGTTCAGCAGTTGACGATCTTCCAAATCGAAAGCCTCGCGCGCCTGAAGCTTGCTTTCAAAAAGCTCTAAGAGACCCAGCACGCTCGTCAATGGCAGGCGGATGTCACGAACCAGCGTGTTGACAAACCCGCTCTTGAGACGTTCCATCTCGCGCAAGCTCTCGTTTGCAATATCAAGGCGCACGCGCAGGAGAATCACTTGCGCCGTCGAAGCCACCGCGTCGGCCAGCCACATCAATCTTTCGGTATCGTCTTTCGTGTAAGCGTCCGCTTCGACACTCGCAAAGCAGAGCAGTCCAAAACAGCTTCCCCCCACAGACAGAGGCAGAGCGAGCGCAGACTTCACATCGTGCCCGAAATGGCTGCCGCTACTCTTTCGCAGCTCGCTTTCCCCAAGCACTCTGGAAGAGCCTTCGTTAAGGAGATGCGCGGGCAGCGCGTCAGCTTCATTAACGCGGTCGTCCGCGAACGCAGCCTCTTCGCGGCGAGACGCACGCCAGACGCGAATCCCTTGCCCGTCCGATTCGGGTAGAACCAGGCTGCAATAATCAAACGCCAGAAGGCGCGCTACCGATTCTCCGGCGAGCGACCGGACAAGCGGCTGAGGATGGCGAGCGCGATTGATACTTGAAGTGATGACGGCACGCGACACGTCAATCCGCACACTTGACTCGTCTCGAAACATATTTAGTTGTCTTGATCTCCTAAGAGTGGAGTGGTGATTACGGGAAGAGATGAAAAGCGATGGCGGCAGCTAGCTGGCCTGCCTTTAACGAAGTTTATACAAGTTGGCCTTTGATGGCAAGAGGAAATCTTAGAAAAACAGATGGATTTTTCAGTGAATACCGACAGAGTGAGGTTTGGGCTTCACAAAAGAGAGGAAGGAAACGAACCGCTAAGTCCCACAAAAGAGCGCGAAACAGCAAATCTTTTCGTGTTGTTTCGTGTGCTTTAGTGGTTTGTTGTTGACCTTTTGTTATTCTGCAACTCGGTAAATTAAATGGGGCTGGCTTATCCCCTCAGCCAGCCGAACAGGCCGTGAACCACTGTCTCGCGGTTCTCTTCGTAAATGGCTTTCGTGAGTGGGATAGACATTGGGCAGACACGGACGCAGTTCTGCGCGTTGCCGCAGTTGGTGATGCCGTCTTCGCCCATGATGGCTTCCAGGCGTTCGTCGCGGGTCATCTTGCCTGACGGGTGCATATTGAAGAGACGAACTTGAGCGATAGCCTGTGGGCCGATGTAGTTGTCGCCATCATATTGCGGGCAGGCTTCGAGACAGCAACCGCATGTCATGCAGCGCGAGTAGGCATAGCGCTCGGCGACGTCTTCCTGATCCATCCTCGGCCCCGGGCCTAGATCGTAAGAGCCGTCAATCTCGATCCAGGCGTGGACGCGCTTGAGGTGATCGAACATCTGCGAACGGTCAACGATGAGGTCGCGCACGTTGGGAAACTTGGACATCGGCTCTAAGGTTATCGGCTGATCGAGCTGGTCAACGAGCGCGGAGCAGGATTGTCTCACCTTTCCGTTAATCACCATCGTGCAGATACCGCAGACCTGTTCGAGACAGTTCATGTTCCAGACAGGCGGCGTGGTCGCACGACCATCGCGCGTGACCGGATTCTTTTGAATCTCCATCAGGCAGGAGATGATGTTGAGGTTCGGACGATAGGGCAGCTCAAACTCTTCCCAGTATTGATCGGCGTCAGGGTTCTCGCGTCTGCGAATGCGTATGACGACCGTCTTCGTTCCGTTGTTAGTTTGTGCGCTCATCGTTTTCCGTTACCTTGTCATAAACAGTGCTCAGGCTGAGCGTGCATTCAATGGATGGCAAAGAGAGCGAGCTTTCCACTCCGATGGCCGCCGTGTATTTCCAGACCGCTTCAGATTGCCTGACATATTGCTCGACCACTGGCCTGTTCTGGGAAATCAAGATGTATTCCTGCAAAGATTCCATCCGTTGATAGGCTTGAAACTTTCCACCTCTGTCGAAAGCCTCTGTACTTTCCGAGAGAACTTCGATAATCAAGATCGGGTTGAGAAGTACATCTGTGCGTTCGTCATGAAACTGCGGCTCACCGCAGACGACGGACACATCAGGATAAAAAAACTTACGCGAATCCGGCATCCGCACTTTGATGTCACTAGGCAACGCGCTGCAAGGGCGTCCCCTGAGTTGTTGCACTAGCTGGGCAATGACATTTGCGACAATCTTATTGTGATTCAGGCTTGCGCCTGACATCGCGTACACCATGCCGTCGAAGTATTCGCTCTTATCATCGGCCTGCCGTTCCAGAGCCAGATACTCTTCCGGTGATAGATAGATGTTGGGTTGAGTTGACATAAAGCTTAAACCTACCCTACCAGCGTAATCTGACGGCCTGCTCAGACCTTGTCGGATTTGCCTCCTGCGTCTTCCATTGATTTATTCTGCTCTTTCCTCGTCGTATCGTCATTGACAGGATGGTTAACCTGCTCTTTGTCCTGCGCCCAGACGACAGCCCCGCTCAGGTTTTCGGGCTTCTGTTCCTCGCCGCCAACGGGCACTTGCTTCGCGCCATCTTTCGGCGGCAGCCCGGAAGCCGAAGCCGATGCAGAGGTGGAAGCCGCCGCAGTCTCCTGCTTGTTATGACTATAGTCACGCACGCGCGGTTTGAGGAGAGAGATGTCAACGGCCTCGTAAGAGAGCACAGGGCCTTCGCCGGAAAACTCCGCGATTGTCGTCTTCAGGAAATTCTCATCATCACGCTTCGGAAAATCGGGTTTGTAATGCGCGCCGCGCGATTCGTTGCGATTGAGCGCGCCGAGCGTGATGACGCGCGCCAGTTCCAGCATGTTCTTCAGGTGGCGCGCATGCGGCAGCGCCATCGTTGCCCAGAGGTTCGAGTCATTGATGGAGATATGCCGGTAGCGATCCATCAATTCAAGCAGTTTGTTGTCCGTCGCCTTGAGCTTGTCGTTGTAGCGCACGACCGTCACATTGTCCGTCATCCACTTGCCCATCTCTTCGTGAATGACGTACTGGTTCTCCGTTCCCGGCTGCTTGATGAGCGCGTCGTTAATCTCCTGCTGGCGTTTTAATTCCTGTTCATAAATCTTTGAGCCGTCCGCCCCGTTGCGCTCGACCGATTTGGCATATTCGATGGCGACGGGCGCGGCGACGAATCCGCCGAAGACGCAACTGACCAGAGAGTTCGCGCCCAAGCGGTTCGCGCCGTGAATCGAGTAGTCGCATTCGCCCGCCGCGAGCAAGCCCGGAATGTTTGTCCGCTGGTCGAAATCAACCCACAGGCCGCCCATCGAATAATGGACGCCGGGAAAAATTCGCATCGGCACGTGGCGCGGGTCATCGCCGACGAACATCTCGTAAATCTCAAGGATAGCGCCGAGCTTGCGGTCGAGCGTTTCCGCCGGGATGTGCGACAAATCAAGATAGACCTGGTTGTCGCCGCCGATGCCTTGTCCGTCCAGACAGACCTGGAAGATTTCGCGCGTGGCGATGTCGCGCGGGACTAGATTGCCGTAAGCAGGGTATTTCTCTTCGAGAAAATACCAGCGCTCGCTCTCAGGAATTGACGAAGGGTTGCGTGTGTCATTTTTCTGGCGGGGAACCCAGACGCGCCCGCCTTCACCGCGCGCCGATTCCGACATCAAACGCAGCTTGTCTTCACCTGGAATCGAAGTTGGATGAACCTGTATGAACTCGCCGTTGGCATACTTCGCCCCTTGCTGGTAACAGGCCGAAACGGCGCTGCCCGTGCAGACCATCGAGTTGGTTGACTTGCCGAAGATTAGACCGGGGCCCCCCGTCGCCATAATCACCGCGTCAGCTTTGAAGGCTTTCAGCTCAAGCGTCTGCAAGTTCATCGCGACCAGACCGCGACAGACTTGATGATCGTCCATGACGAGCGACATCATCTCCCAGCCTTCGTACTTCTGAACCTTGCCTTCAGCCTCGCGGCGTCTGACCTGCTCGTCGAGCGCGTAGAGAAGTTGCTGCCCCGTCGAAGCTCCGGCAAAGGCCGTGCGGTGATGCTTCGTTCCGCCGAAGCGACGAAAATCCAACAAGCCCTCTTTGGTGCGCGAGAAGGGAACGCCCATGCGGTCGAAGAGGTAGATAATTGCGGGAGCCATCTCGCACATGGCTTTGGCGGGAGGCTGGTTGGCCAGAAAGTCGCCACCGTAGACTGTATCGTCAAAGTGCTCCCAGGTGGAATCGCCTTCGCCTTTGGTGTTGACCGCGCCGTTGATACCGCCCTGCGCGCAGACAGAGTGTGAACGTTTGACGGGGACGACCGAGAAGAGATCAACCGAGTGTCCCGCCTCACTGATCTTCATGGCCGCCGCCAAACCTGCGAGGCCGCCGCCGACGATTGCAATCTTGATTCCGTTCGTTGCTGCTGCCATATCAGTAAAAGAGACCTCCCCACAAACCGCCCGGTTGCACAAAAGCCGTCAGGGCGTTGATGCCGACAGCCAGCAGCACTGCGCCGAAGGCCATGCAGGCATAGCCCGTCAGGCGCTGCGCGCGCGCGCCAATCGTGATGCCCCAATCAACCAGAAAGAGCCAGATGCCGTTGGCGAAATGCCAGACGGTGGACGCGATGCCAATCACGTAGATGGCGAAGATCCATGTCTTACCGAACTCACCAGCCACGATTGAGTATGCTTCGTTTGGATGATGCGCGACCGCTCTGCCATAAGTCTCCAATCCCGGAATGATGCCAAAACGCATGTTGAGCACGTGAAAGGCTATGAAGAAAAAGAGAATCACGCCCGTGATGCGTTGAATCGTGTAGAACCAGTTGCGCGGGTACGGATAAGCCAGGTTATTGGGGCGCGCTTCCCACGTAATCACCAGACCATAGATCGCATGATAGAGCAGCGGGATGAAGATGAATGTGATTTCGACCAGCAGGATATACGGGATGCCTTGCAGCCAGGCGACCGCTTCGTTGAAATCGAGCGCGCCGGTTCGTGGGTTGACCGCCTTTGAGTTGGTGTAGAAATGCTCCAGCAGAAATGCGCCGAGCGGCACAATGCCCGACAACTGGTGCAGCTTGCGCAAGATGAACGTCCTGCTCAAACGGATAGCCACTGGGAAACACTCCTTCGCCTTAAGAAGGCTGTCAAAAAACCAAGCTGACAAATCTTCAACGAGGCGGGACGGGATTTAAGATTGCGCCGAACGCCGGAAATTATATGACTTGGCAGACGGCCAAGCAACCACATACCGCCTCCTATTCGACATGTATCCTCCCGCCTCCACTTGGCACTCTCAATGATAGACGCCCGCTCATATAAGGTAAAATGAAAAATCTTGCGCTTCTTGTTCAGGAATACTTATAATTCAAAGACAGTCTGGGGTCTGGAATCCGAAGTCTGGTGTGGGTTCGACTATCAAGTGATTCCAATTCGACCATAAAACGATCACGTCGCCTTAAATGATTCCTCGTCAGTCTAATCAAATTCTAATTTGATTATTGTCGACCTTTGACGCCAGCATCATGCGCGGGCTTGATCCGGTCCAACGCTTGAAGGCGCGCGAGAACGCAGCCGGATCGGAGAACCCGACTAGGTAGGCCGTCTCATTCACCGAGACCTTCTTCCCGCTCAGATAGTGAAGCGCCAGCTTGTGGCGCAATTCATCCAACACCTTCTCGAAAGTCACGCCCTCCGCCTTCAGCTTGCGAAAGAGCGTCTGGCGGCTAATGACCAGTTTGTCGGCAATTAGGCCGACGCTCGCTTCGCCGGTGTGCAGGATGGGCATCAACAAGCTCTCGACGCGACCCCTCATGGATTTCGCCTGCTCCAGCGCCTGGAGCAACTCCTCCGCATGCGCGCTCAAGATGCCAAACACATAGCGTGAGGCGTGCGGATTTCTGTGGGTCAACCAGGCCTCATCGGTCAGCAGGGCGTTCCTGTCACTTTCGAACACGACGGGCAATTGAAACACGCGGTCGTACTCTGCGCGATACTCTGGCGCAGGATGTGTGAAATGGACTGCTTTGATGAACTGTGCTTCGGGGAACCAACGGCGCGACGTGCACACCATCCGGGCGAAGGAGGTCTCGGCGAACTCAGGAAAGTCGTTTGGGTACCGGAGCGTGTCAACAACCCAGAGCTGTCCCGCGTTGCGCTCAAGGACAAAGCGGTCGGTTCCCAGTCCATCGTCAACCACCAGCCGCGCGTACCGATTAAACTGCGCGAAGCCGTCCGCCATGGTCTCGGACGCACGGCCAATCAGGCCGACGATAGACATCTCCGCAAAATCAACCGCCGCGCCGAAGTGCAGGGCGAGCGCCGGGTCCCGACATAGCTCCTTGCCCGTTCGCATGAGCGCAACATACTTCGCGAACGGGACGCGTTTGTCCTGATCTTGCAACTCCGCCGGATCGATCCCGGATCGCTCAGCCAGGGCACTGCGGCTGGCCCCCTTTGCGACGGCCATGTCCAACAATGCGCGCGCGCTACCCACCGCGATAGTTTGCTCAGTCATCTCGGTCGGTGTTCCCTGTCACCTGCGGTCATGTTTTTGATACGTGGCATCATGTTCTTTGGTTTCCGTCCCGGATAAGATAGGGCCTGCATGGATAACCCTAGGGGACAAACGTGACAACCGCAACGCCAAGGCTCAAGGCCAGAATAGCCGGTACCTTCTACTTAATCACCATCATCATGGGCGTGTTCGCTGAAGTCTTCGTTCGCGGCGCACTTGTCGTGCGCGATGACGCCGCAGCAACAGCGACGAACATCCTGGCGCACGAGCCGTTGTATCGTTTCGGCCTGGCCGCCGATCTCATCATGCTCGCGTGCTATATCGCTGTGACGCTCCTCTTCTATGGCTTGTTCAAGCCAGTGGGCAGGAGCCTCTCTTTGCTCGCCGCGTTCTTCAGCTTGGTAGGGATCGCCGTGCTGGCCGTCAACTCTCTCAACCACCTGGCCCCTTTGGTCTTCCTGGGAGACGCACACTACTTAAGCGCATTTGAAACAACTCAGTTGCAAACCCTTGCGCTGATGTCTCTCAGAATGCACGCGCGGGGCTATAGCATCGCCGGGGTGTTTTTCGGGCTTTACATGCTTTTGCTCGGACACCTCATTTTCAGGTCGGGCTTTCTACCTCGAATACTGGGAGTGCTGATGGCGGTCGGAGGCTTGAGCTACCTAACCAATAGCTTCGCGATCTTTCTTTTACCTACGCTCGTAGCTCGTCTCCCCGACATGGGAATGCTCGGCGGCATTGCGGAACTAGCACTTAGCCTGTGGCTGATGGCGCTGGGCGTTAATGTTCCGAAGTGGGAAGAGAAAGCGAGCGCTCGGCAAATTAGCGGAGCATAGTTGTGGCGGCGAGCGCATTACCCTTGAATCTACTTTGGACGCGCCCTGCGTCAACTTTAGACCACTTTACACTGACCTGGTGGAATCGAAGGAAGGAAACTGAATGAAGAACGCCGGAACAGCCTTAGACGACATCAAGATTCACGTGAAGATGAAGATTTCAGCCCTGTGGGTCAGTGTGATGCTCTGTTACATCTATGGAGATTATTTTTGGCTCTACGCGCCGGGGAAGCTGCAAGGGATGCTGGAAGGAAAAATGGTGCCTCTCGGACCGACGACTCAAGGGGTTTTGTTATTCACCTCAGTCATGATGGCGATCCCGAGCGTCATGATTTTCCTGTCGCTGACGTTAAAGCCTAACCTGAATCGATGGGTGAACATCATCTTAGGTGTAATCTATACGGTGTTTGTACTTATCACGATGCCTGGTGCCTGGGTGTTCTACATATTCCTGGGAGGCGTTGATGTCATACTGACAGCATTAATTGTCTGGTATGCCTGGAATTGGCCCAGGCAGGAAGCAACATAAAAGGGGAGCATGTGCCGGTTGCGCGCGTAGCCCTAAGTGCTGCCAGTCGAGTTTTTCGCCCCGGCGAGTTCGACCCTATCCGCTTCGGCACGAAGCGGGTGATGGCGTTCGTCGAAACCCTTGGCCACCAGCCACAGTGCTAGAGCCATGTGACTCAGAGCTAGCGAGAAGCCCATCAGCGTCACGCTTGGGTAACCCAGGAACAGCGGTAATGTGATCCCTGTCGTGTGAATAATGACCGTTATCAATCCAAATGCAGCCAATGCACGTGGAACCAGGCGGAAGCGATACAGGATGCTGTAGAGCACGAAGATCCAGACATCAATCACAAGCAGCTCCGTGTAATGCGCCCACCTTCGTGTCGAGCGGACTACCACCCCGAGCGTCTGGAAAAGCTCGGCATTTGAAGCGCCTCCCTCGGCGTACTGCTGGCTCAAAGACAGCATGGACAGGATGTGGACATTGTCCACCGCCTGCATCGAAAACCAGATAACGCTCACAGCCAGAAACCAAAGCGCCATGCGAACGCTATACTCGCGAAGAACAGGAAATGCCGCGATGGCGATGCCGAGAGTGACCGCGCTATTCGCAAACAAGTGAAACACAGCCGCCTTGATCTGAAAAGAGAGCCCAGCCGCATTTTCAAGGAAGCCGGAAGTTGTTGCCGGCATCAGCAATATGAAGGGGAGCGAAAGTCCCACTAACTGGACGAACAACAACATGCCGATAATTCGGCCCGTGCTCTTTGCAGACCTCATCTTCACCTCACAAGAAGGGGATTTGCCGGCATGCCACATCTACCGGCTTGAGTACTTACCTGTCTGGAAGGGTCAGCCAGAGAGTCCCAGCGCAAATATGAAAAGTAATATGGGCGACGATGACATTCTTACCTTCTTACCCTCTCTAACTCTATAACGGAATAGAGGACGCGTTCTTAACACATGGTCGCAAAATACCTTTTCTTTGCGAGCAGTATAATCCGGGACATGCGATGGGTCTTTTGGTTGCCCTGCCTGAGCGATGGCAGAACAGACCGCAAGAAGGTTTATTCCAGGTAACGGCTAAAATCACATTATGGTAGAACTGACACGAAGTTTGGAGTCAAAAGTGATAACTTGTTTTTGACCAGTTAACTTCAGACTCCTGGACTCCAGACTCCAGACTGTTTTTTATGCAGATTGAGACGCTCAAAATCTTTTGTGACTTGGTGGAGACGCAGAGCTTTTCGCAGGCAGCGGAGCGGAATTTCGTGACGCAGTCGGCGGTCAGCCAGCAGGTGCGCGGGTTGGAAGAGAAGTTTAAGCGTCGCCTTTTGGAGCGTGTGCGCGGGCGGCGCGAAGTGCGGGTGACGGATGCGGGGCGGAGTTTCTATGAAGAGAGTCGCAGTGTGCTGGCGGCCTACGAGAGTTTGCAGGAGCGTATGCGTAGTCTCGACGGGATGGTGAGCGGAACGGTGAGGGTCGCGACCGTGTACAGTATCGGCCTGCACGAATTGCCGCCCGTCGTGCGTCGCTTCATGGCGCTCTATCCTGCGGCGAAGATTGATCTGGAATACAGCCGCACGACGCGCATCGTGCGTGATGTCTTGAGCGGTGCGATTGAGCTGGGAATTGTCGCTTACCCGGAAAAGCGTCGTGGACTTGTCATTCAGCCTCTGCCGGGCGATAGGCTGGTGCTCATCTGTCCTCCATCGCATCCTCTCTCCAAGCGAAAGAAAGTTAAAGCCGCAGAACTTGGCGGGCAGGACTTCGTGCTGTTCGAGCGCGACATCCCAACCAGGCGCGCGACAGATCGCATTTTCAGGGCGCACAATGTCACGGTTCATCGTGTTGCCGAATTTGATAACATCGAGACGATCAAGCGCGCCGTCGAAGTCGGCTTCGGTTTGGGAATAGTCCCACGCCCAAGCGTTCTGGATGAGCAAAGGAGCGGCCAACTGGCGGTCGTCACACTGGCCGAACCCGAATGGACACGCACCGTCGGCATCATTCACAGAAGCGACCGCACGCTCGGCATCGCGGCGCGAAAATTTATCGAACTTCTGAAAAAAAGTGATGAGTGATGGGGGATGAAAAGCAGAATACAGGAGACAGGAGTCAGGAGTCAGAATAATAAGGCGGAGAACCGTTTTTCTTCTGATTCTATTTTCTTCTGTCTTCTGAATTCTGACTCGTGACTCCTGCTTCCTATCACCTATCACTTATCACCTATCACTTCCCTTATGGAGTTAACGAACCTGTCAGCCGGGAAACTTGCTGCGTTGATGCGCGGGCGTGAGGTCTCGCCTGTGGAAGTTGTCGAGGCTTACCTGCGGCGCATCGAGCGATTGAATCCGGGCATCAACGCGATTGTAACGCTCGCGCCGGATGCGTTTGCGCGGGCGCGTGAGGCTGAAAGCGCGATCATGCGCGGGCAAGAGATTGGCAGCTTGCACGGTGTTCCCGTCACCGTGAAAGATACAATTGAAACGAAGGGACTCAAGACCACGAGCGGTTCGCCTCTTCGCAAACAGCATGTGCCCGGCGAAGATGCTCCGGCAGTTGCGAGTTTGAAAGCGGCGGGGGCGATTCTAATCGGTAAGACGAACGTCCCCGAAATGGCGATTCCCTACGAATGCGATAACCCGGTTTTCGGGCGGACGAACAATCCTCACGATACGGCGAGAACTTCGGGCGGGTCGAGCGGAGGCTGTGCGGCGGCGATCAGCGCGTGTCTTTCTCCGGCGGGGCTGGGCAGCGACCTTTCCGGCTCGATTCGCGTGCCCGCGCACTTTTGCGGCATCTTCGGGTTGAAGCCAACCATTGGGCGCGTGTCGTGCGACGGACACTTTCCGCCAGCCACAGGAGCGCTCTCGCTCGGAGCAGTGTTGGGGCCGATGGCGCGCCATGTCGAAGACCTTTCTTTGTTCTTAAACGTTTTGACGGGATTGGATGCTCCCTCGTCTGTCAACATGCCGGGGCAGCAGTCATTGGGCGCTCAGCTTAAGGACATGCGCGGCTGTCGCGTCGCGTCGTATGTGAACCAGAGCAGCAGCGCGGTGACGGTTGAGACGCAGCAGGCGATTGACGCCGCGATGCGTGTGCTTGCTGAAGCGGGATTCGTCATCAGCGAGGAAAGCCCGCCCGGAGTGGAGCGCGCCGCGGCTTTATGGCCTGCCTTGTTCTCGCGCGCATCAATGATTCAATTGCGCGGCGTCTATACAGGAGAGGAAGAGAAAGCCGGAGCGGTTGTCCGTGCTGTGCTGGCTTCCGCCGACAAACAGCCTCCGCCCTCGCTTGACGAATCCGTCAGTGCATGGACTGAGCGAGACCGCTTGCGTCTTGATCTCTTCAAATGGATGAAGAGGACGCCTCTCATCATCGCCCCCGTCGGAGCCGTGCCTGCATTTCGGCATGGCACGCGCCGCGTGAAAGTCGGAGAGCAAGAGCAGAGCGTCTTTCATGCTTTCAGCTATGCGCGTGCCTTCAACGTGCTCGGTCTGCCCTGCGTCTCCGTTCCCGTCGGACGCTCGCGCGAAGGACTGCCCATCGGCGTTCAGATTATCGGCAGGCCGTTTGCGGAAGAGACAGTGCTCGCCGCAGCTTCCGTCATCGAAGATGCGCTCGGCGGCTGGATGCAACCGCCGGGCGCGACGATGGCATGACTTCTCGCCAGCGAATCCGTTATAGTTGACTCATCACAAGCGTTAAGTTTCGGGCGCGCACGCCGGGTCGGTAAACTTCAGCCATTCGCGGAGGCATCATGGAATATTTCGTTCCCCTTCTTTTCGTCGTCCTCGGCATCTTCCTTTTAACTGTCGCCGCCAAGACCATCAAGATTGTGCCGCAGGCGACCGTGATGCTGATCGAGCGTCTGGGACGCTTCAATCGCGTAGCGGTCAGCGGTCTCAACGTCATCATGCCGTTTCTGGACAGGCCGCGCGGCGTCTACTGGACAAACGTGCGTCCCGGTTTAACCTCGATAGATTTACGCGAGCAGTTTATAGACCTGCCTCCGCAACCCGTCATCACGCGCGACAACGTGACGATTCACGTTGACTCGGTGGTCTATTGGCAGATTACCGATCCCATCAAAGCTGTCTATGAAGTCAGAGACCTTCTCGGCGGCATCGTGCAGTTGACGATCACGGGTATGCGCGCCGTGATGGGCGACATGGATTTGGATCACACGCTTTCACAGCGCGATCAAATCAACACCAAGCTGCGCCTGATTCTGGATGAAGCGACGGACAAGTGGGGCGTCAAGGTGACGCGCGTGGACGTGAAGAACATCAACCCGCCCGAAGACGTGCGGATCACGATGGAGAAGCAGATGACGGCAGAGCGCACACGCCGCGCGCTCGTCCTTCAAGCCGAAGGCGACAGGCAGGCCGCGATTACACGCGCCGAAGGCGAAAAGCAGGCAGCCATCACGCGCGCCGAAGGTGAAAAAGAATCTGCCGTCCTGCAAGCGGACGGCGCTGCTCAGGCGCGCCTGCGCGCAGCCGCCGCCGAATCCGAAGCCATCGCCCGCATCTCACAGGCGATGGAAGGGCACGGCAACCCCGCGCAGTATCTCATCACGCAACGCTACATCGAATCTTTGCGCGACATGACGCGCGGCAACAACTCGAAAGTGATATTTATGCCGGTCGAGACATCGAGCATGCTCGCCAGCATCGGCGCAATCAAAGAGATGCTGGCGGAAACCGGCGAGAAGCGTTCGTCCGATGATGACAGGCAATCTTCGCAGCCGCCTCGCCCGCGACAGTTGCCCACCTAAAGAGGTTGGATAACGCCAAATTCGTGACGTGAAATCTCCGTGTAGCGCGAGCCGCCCGCCCCAAGATCGCTCCGCATCACAACCATGTCTGTGACCTTGAATTCAATCGCTGCAAAACCTGTTTCTCGATGTAGCGTAGCCAGCCTGCGTGCGCCTTGCGGGGCACGGATACGTGCGAGTGTGAGATGCGGGTGGAAGGGACGCTCCTCGCGCGCGAATCCTGCGCTGGCGCATTCTTCTTCGAGACTGCTTTGAAGACGAGCGAGTGAGCCTGAAGGGTCGTTGATGCCGAGCCAGAGGACGCGCGGAAGCCCGCGTGGCGGGAATGTGCCTGCGCCTTCAATTGTCAGGTCGAAAGGTTGAACGCTGCGAGCGGCGAGTGATGCCGCATTTGATAGTGCCTCGACGCGCGTCTGCGCTATCTCGCCTAAGAATTTCAGCGTCAGGTGGAGATTATCGGTGCGTGGCCAACTGGCGCGTGCTTCCGTCGAGCGTTCACGAAGGTGTGCCGCATGGTCTGCTGCACGCTCGCGCACTTCCGGCGGCAATTCAACAGCGCAAAAGACTCGCCATCTTTCATGGGTAGCCTCTGCCTGGATTTCTTTCACCATTCATTTCGTCTTCGGCTCAAGCACGAGTGTTTCTCTGGCTGCGCGGATGACCGCTGCTGGAGTGAAGGGAAAGGCGCGCGGTGTGACGCCTCGCCAGTCTTCGAGTTGGTCTTTCCAGTGAGGACTTGACGGATTGCCTGAGACGCCGAGCGGGATGCCTTGCTGCGTGTGGTCCCAGTTGCTCACGTCTGCGATGAGTCGCATCGAGACGTTTGCCCCTCGATTGACAGTCGGAAAGCCCGAAAGGCTGCCCTGCTGTGGAAACTCAGGGATGATGAATTGCTGACCTGCGCGCGGGACGATTGCGAGCGGGTGTGGGAAACGCACCAAAAATGCGCGTCCCCATGTCCATGTTGACTCATCCTCGCCAAAACGTTTCGCCAGCGCCTCGTGAGCGTCCATGTAACACGCTCGGAGCAACTCTGCGTAGCTCTTGAATTCTTTGGGTAGCCAGTTGGGAGGTCGCTCCGTGATGAGACGATCAATCAGAGTGTCGGCATTTGCATAGTTGTAGCGGCTGGCCAAATCTGTTCCGACTGCTTCGATCAGCATGCGGTCACGGAAAGCGGTGCGCATGTGAAATATCAAAAGCGCCGCGCGCGATTCTGGAACTACATTTCCATCCCACTCGCTCATTAAACGAACAGCCGCCTGCCATTTCTCATCCTTCGTCGCAGGTGAAGTGTCTTCGCGCGTGACCTGTGCAACTTCGCGCGCGAAGAGCACGCCGGAGTAGCCATAGGTATCTTTCTGGATGGCGCGAAAGTCTTCAATTGAGAATTTCTTTTTGGCTTGCAGGAGATCATAGATGCGGCGCGCGCGATAGGCCGCGAGCGGAGAGACTGTCAGCTTGTACGGATAATCAAGGCCGACGATGCGGCTGTTGGCTGTGACGATGATGCCGCCGGGCGGGTCGTAAACGTGCGGGAGCGCATCGAAGGGAATGAAGCCCGTCCACTCGCCTTCGTCCGTCGCCCCGTCGTAGGGAAGTTTCCCGTCTCCGGTTTTCCTGATGGGAAAACGTCCTGTCCCGTAATACCCGATGTGGCCTTTCGTGTCGGCGTAGATCATGTTAAAGGCCGGGCCGGAGTAGTTTCTGAAAGCCGCGCGAAAGTCGTTCCAGTTGCGCGCAAAATTCACCATGTAGAAAGAGTCGGCCAGATTCGCCTGCGGATCGAGCGCCGTCCAGCGCAACGCATAACGATTGCCCCCGTACTTCAGTATCACAGGCCCATGTCGTGTCACCGTGACCTCGTAAGGAACTGTC
The DNA here is from genome assembly GCA_032160705.1 of Acidobacteriota bacterium. Taxonomy (GTDB): domain Bacteria; phylum Acidobacteriota; class Blastocatellia; order Pyrinomonadales; family Pyrinomonadaceae; genus QHXM01. The sequence continues at coordinate 20,109 of JAVHVE010000061.1, forward strand.
TCGACATTCGTGCTCACCAGACTTTCACGCACCTTTATCTCTTCATGTCGGACATCAGCCTCCTTCCAGCCCGCCGGTGTCATGTAGCGGTGCGGATTATCTTTGTCGAACCTTTCGATGTAGAGGTCTTGCACATCCGGCTCAAGGCTGGTCACGCCCCAGGCGATGTGCTCGTTGTGGCCGATGGCTATGCCGGGAAGTCCTGCGACGGAGACGCCCGCAACACGATGGCCGGGCATGCTCAGGTGCGCCATGTGCCAGATCGAAGGAGCGGAGGGTGAAAGATGCGGGTCATTGGCCAGCAATGGCTGACCCGTGACGGTGCGTTTGCCTGAGACGACCCAGTTGTTACTGGCTGCGTTGTCCTGGGCAAAGAGGCCAAGCCTTTCGAGCGAGCGCCGCATCAAAATCTCGTCCTGCCGGATTAAACGAATCATTTCCGCCCTGGCCGATGAACTCTCCTGCGTGACGGAGGTGGTCGAAGCTGCCTTCCTTTTCGTGCCGGGGTGGTCGCTCCCGACCAGGATTACGTCGAGAGGTGAAGTTTCTGGAAAGAGCGCGTCGCGCAAGGTTGGCGACAGAGAGGCGAAGAGAGAGCGCGTTAGATCGAGCCGCCAGGTGGTCGAGAGACTCTCGTCAAGCAATTTGCTGGCGGCGAGCGAATCGGAGACGAGCCAGGGACGAGGCTTCAGTCGCAGGATTTGAAATTCCGGCGGCAGCTCTTTCGCGTCGAGTGATTCAATATAGGCGTTGACGCCGCGCGCGTAATCTTCAAGCGCGCGGCGCAACCGAGCGGGCAGGGTAGCGACCTGCGACTCCGCAAGCCGTGCGAAGCCCAGGGTGCGGTGACGCTTATCCTCATCAAGCGTCGTGTTCCCGAAAATCTCCGACAACTCGCCGCGCGCCGCGCGCCGGAAGAGTTCCATCTGGAACAGGCGGTCAGTGGCCGTCACGTACCCTTGAGCGAAATAAAGGTCAGATTCGTTTGCAGCCTCGATGTAAGGGATGCCGCGCTCGTCGCGCCGGACGGTGACCTTCTCTCGAAGCCCGGCGAGGCTGAGCGTCTGCGAGTTCGCCTGCGCGGAAACGCGCGCCAGGGGCAAGACTGGCAGAAACAGGGAAAGGATCAGGAGCAGGCAGAAAGCTGAAAGGGTTTTTTTCATAATTAGGGACTCGATTGAGATGGGAATCGCATGGCTTACTTTAGTGCGACGGGTCTATGACGATCATGCGCGGCTCGGTCATCTCTTCCATCGCGTAGCGCACGCCTTCGCGGCCAGCGCCCGACAGCTTTACGCCGCCGTAAGGCATGTTGTCAACGCGAAAGGCCGGAGCGTCGTTAATCATCACGCCGCCGAATTCGAGAGCTTCAGCCGATTGAAACGCGCGCCCCATGTCGCGCGTGAAGACGCCCGCCTGAAGTCCGTAGCGTGTATTGTTGGCTTCAGAGAGCGCGTCCGCGAAATCGCTGAAAGTCTGAATCGTAGCGACGGGCGCGAAAACTTCTTCGGAGCAGATACGCATTTCATTATGCACATCTGTCAGCACGGTTGCTTCAAGCAGCGCGCCGCGTCTTGTGCCTCCGCAGAGAAGGCGCGCGCCAGCGTTGACGGCCTCCGCAATCCAGCTTTCGGCGCGGCGCGCGGCCTCTTCGTTAATCATCACGGAAAGCTCCGTCTTTTCGTCGAGCGGATCGCCCGTCCGCAAGTGCCTGGCGCGCTCGACGAAGCGCGCTGTCCATTCGTCCGCGATTCGTTCATGAAGGAGGATGCGCTGAGCGGAGATGCAGACCTGGCCTGCGTAATTGAACGCGGCCAGCGCAGACCGCTCGACCGAGTAAGCAACGTCAGCCGTTTCGTCAACGATGACGGGCGCGTTGCCGCCGAGTTCGAGCGTGACCATTTTGCGCGCAGCGCGCTCGCGCAACTTCCACCCCACCTCGGCGCTCCCCGTAAAAGAGATCATTCGGACGCGCTCATCCATCAAGAGCAAATCAATCTCGGCAATCTCCATCGGGACAACTTGCAGCGCACCTTTCGGCAAGTGACTTTCGAGAAACGCTTCGCCCAGCATGAGCGCCGTGAGCGGTGTGCGCGGGCTCGGCTTGACGATAATCGCGTTGCGCGAGGCGAGCGCGGGCGCGACCTTGTGCGCGACCAGATTAAGCGGAAAGTTGAAAGGTGTGATGCCGAAGATAATGCCGCGCGGGATTCTTTCCATCCAGCCGATGCGCCCGCGCCCGATGGCCTGCGTATCAATCGGCACGGTCTCGCCCGTGAAGCGGCGCGCTTCTTCTGCGGCGAAGGTGAATGTCGAGACGGCGCGGTCTGTTTCTCCGCGTGCGGCTGTAACGGGTTTGCCCGCTTCCGTCGCTATCGTGCGCGCGAAATCTTCGCGGTGAGATTGGATGTAATCCGCGATGCGACGCAGGGCTTCGGCTACCTCGTATCTTGGGAGCGCGCGCATCTCTGCGGCGGCTGACGCAGCGATGGCCACAGCTTCTTCAACTTCTCCGCGCCCGGCATAGCAGACGCGCGCCACGACCTCGCCAGTGTAAGGCGAGCGCACTTCTTGCGGGCTGTCGGTCGTGCGCCACTGGCCGCCGATGAGAAATGGTTTCGTTTCCATGTTGACTTTAGAAAGGATAGCATAACCTGCTGTCGGATAGGATTAAACCGCCAGAAGATGAAACCGCATAAACTCCAGAATTTGCCTGACAATCTCGCGCGAGGTCTCGCTGTCGTGCAACAGGTCGAACGCGTGCGGAGCTGCGGGGTGATTCGTGAAGGTAATGGGAAGATTGCAAGTCAATGCTTTTGTCATGAAACGGTCGAGCGTTTCGTTAAGGTGAGGGATTTCGTCTTGTCCTGCTCGTGCAATGAACAGAGGTATATCCTTTGGAAGATCATCTACAGATTTCCCCGCGCACGGGTTGACGAACCCCCACGTCTTAGCTGCCTCAGCAACGTGTGTAAACCCGTCGAGGTCTAGCATGATTCCATAGCACAGGACGGCGCACTTCAGATAATCACCCGCTTCCTGCATCAGCACCGACAATGCGAGCGGAACGTTGCCGGAGGCAGCCCACACGCCGATCCTGTTCTCGTCAATTCCTAACTGGGCAGAGTTCTGCCGAACGTATTCGAGCAGGGCGTGAATGTCCGTTGCCGGTTCTCGATTGGTGTAGGTGATTGCCACCAACCCGGAGGCAGCCATCAATTGTCCCCAGGAGATATTCGATCCCATCTCTTTGAACTGACAGCCGATCATCTTCTGAAACCCCGCATCAGGATACCCGGCCACCACGACGACGGCGGGCATCCGCGCCCCGCTCTCACGATCAGGCGGATAGTAGATGTCCATTGTCAGAGCGCCTGCGTCAGTTGCGCTGTATTGGACATCACGCAAGACTTTCACGGCCTCCATGCCGGGGATTCGATAGACCACCGCTTTCTTCGAGATGTCCTCGGGCGTTGTGTCTTGACTCATGCTCTCAGTCCTCCTTCGAGAAAGTGCCCATAGAAATGTAAAACCCGCCGGGCAGAAACTGCCACGACGGATTCTAGAGTTAGGGCTGTACTGGAGGCATTACTGGTACAGTGCTCTTTGCGCCTTATACGCCTCCCGTACCAAAGTTGCAATAGCTTGGAAGACAAACTTAGGAGACTACCGAAGAATTAGACAGGATTAACAAGATGGACAGGATGAAAGAAACAATAAAGCTTGCTCGCTCTGCCTTCTCTGCTTAATCTTGCTAATCCTGTTAATCCTGTCTCTTTCCTTCTCGGATGCTCGTTGACGCCCGGTCGCCTGTGCCGCTACAATCCGCGCCGTAGTTTCATTTTCCAAAAAGCTTGCTCGACCGGCCATTATCAAGCTCATGCGAATATCACCTGCCAGATGTGCGCTCGTCCTCCTCTTGCTCTGCACGTGGAGCGTGAGCGCGCAGCAGCGCCCGCTGTTGACGGAAGACGTGGACATCATTCCGCCCGGCACGCTCAGAATCGAGGTCGGCATTGATTTCGTGCAGAACGCGAAGTTTCCGGTTTCGGGCTTGACGGGCGATTTGACACGCGTCGGTGTCATCGGCATCAACGTCGGGCTTTCGCCAAACGTCGAGTTTCAGATTGACGGCGTGGCGCAGAATGTTCTGAGTGTCAATTCCATGACAGTGCCGTCGCCGATTCCGCTCAATCTGGTGGGCACGACTTCAACCAACGGGACAGGCGATTTCACGCTTTCGACCAAGATTAAGCTCCGCAACGAAACGCGGCGTGGGCCTTCGCTCGGCTTTCGCTTTGGCGTGCAGTTGCCGAATTCAAGCCAAGGGCGCGGCATCGGTCTGAACCAGACCAACGCTTACGGCTTAGTGCTCATCGGTAAAAAGTTCGGACGCGACGGGCGCGTCAACACGTTCGGCAATCTGGGGCTGGGAATCCTGACCGCGCCGCTTGAATTGTTCCAGCAAAATGATGTCCTGCTCTACGGCTTCGCCAGCATCATTCGTCTGAATAAGCACATCAGCTTCGCCGGGGAGGTCAATGGTCGCGCCAGCACACGCAGCGGGCGCGCGCCGCTCGGAACAGAGTCGCAGTCTGAAGCGCGTCTCGGCATGCAGATCAGGGCTTCGGGGCTGCGCTTTGATTTCGCAGGCATTGCCGGGTTGACCGATTTCAGCCCCCGCTCCGGCGTCACCTTCGGCGTCACTTACGACACGCCCATCGTCTTTGCGCCAGTGAAGTAAAAACAGTTGGCAGTAGGCAGTGGGCAGTGGGCAGTAAAGAGAAAAACGTTCTCGGTTCTTGCTGCCAACTGCCAACCGCCAACTGCCAACTGTCTTCTTATGTTCGATTGGCTGCACTCCGCTCTCTATTGGCTCAATCAAACTTTCGGGGCTGTCGTTCAGTGGCTCGAACAGTTTGTTATCGGTGTGCCGATTTACATGGCCGGGCCTTCGATGATTATCATCGGCGCGCTCGATTCCTCGCTGCTCTCGCTTCCCGAAATCAATGATTATCTGGTGGTCATGAGGTGCGCCAATGCGCCTTATGAGGTTTTTTACTTTCCACTCTTCGCCGCCGCAGGATCGGTGCTCGGATGCCTGTTGCTCTACACGATTATCCGGCGCGGCGGGCAGGCTGTGCTCCGCAAGCGTTTTCGCGCCGAGCATCTTGAGCGGGTTGAGCGAACTTATGCGCGCTTCGGCTTTCTGGCTCTGGCCGTTCCGGCACTGCTTCCGCCGCCGATGCCTTTCAAGATATTCGTGGCGACCGCAGGCGCGCTCGAATACCCGCGCTGGCGTTTCATGTTGACGGTGATGATCGCGCGTTCGCTCAGATACTACATCGAAGGAACGCTCGCGGTTTTTTATGGCAAGACGGTGCTGGATTTTATCAAGAAATATGGTTTCACAATTCTCGCCATCGTCATCGGCGTTTGTCTCATCGGTCTCGTCGTCTATTTGATTCTCCAGCGAATGCGAAGACCCGCCGCGAGCGAAGAGGCTTCCGGGACGGCGCTGGATTAGCGTATTTCATCAGGGGAAGGAACGGATAAATAGGTTTTGTACTGGCTCTGGCAAAAGATCACTGGCGGCTTAACGCACGTCAAAGATTTTCTCCTCGCCTACGGCCCGTTCGGCTTGTTCGCCATCGCGCTGCTGGATTCGGCGTTGATTCCTCTGCCCGCCGGGCCGGATGTCGTGATGATTCTGCTGACGATTCAGCACCCAGGCTGGATGCCGATTTATGCGGCGGCGGCCACCCTGGGTTCGGTCGCGGGCTGCGTGATCCTCTACTACATCTCGCGCCGGGCGGGAGACCTCGCGCTCAAACGCTTTTCAGAAAAAAAGCAGGCGCGTGTGAAAGGATTGATTGAGCGCTACGATGTGCTCTCGGTTTTCGTCGCGTCTATCCTGCCTCCGCCTTTTCCTTTCAAGTTGTTCGTCATCACGAGCGGCGTTTTCAAATTGAACGTCGTGCGCTTTGCCATCGCCATCGGGGTGGGGCGCGCTGCTCGTTTCCTGTTGGAAGGCTACCTGGCGGTGCATTACGGTGACAGGGCGGAAATAGTGTTCAAGCAATATTTCCCCTGGCTCGGGCTGGGACTTGCCGTGCTCATCATTCTGATTTTTGTCGGGCGAATGCTGTGGCGTAAGAAAGCAGTGGTCAGTGGGCAGTTGGCAGTTGGCAGTGAAGAGCCAGAGCAATGATCGGCATTAAGCTTTTGCTTTTAACTGCCAACTGCCAACTGCCCACTGCTAACTGACCACTGCTCCCTTAGCAATCGCCGTTCGGATTGAAGCTGAAGAGACGCGCCCCGGCCACGTCGCGCACGCCGTGCTGGTTGAGACGGTCGAGCATGTGGACGAAGATTTCGGCGGTGGCGAGCGCGTCGTCAGCCGCGCGGTGACGGTTGAGAATCTGAATCGCAAAGTGTTCGGCGACGGTGTGCAGCCTGTAGTTCATCAGCCCCGGAAAAATGCGGCGCGAGAGCTTGACCGTGCACAGATGCGAATTAATCATCCGGCGACCGGGAAAGACGCGCGCAATCTCGTGGTTCAAAAAACGCACGTCAAACATCGCATTGTGCGCGACCAGCACAGCCTCTTCCGCGAAGTCGAGCCAGGCGTGCGCGACATCCGCGAAGATGGGCGCATCTTTGACCATCTCGTTGGTGATTCCCGTGAGCTGGACGATGAAAGGCGGAATGACGGTTTCCGGGTTGACCAGCGTCTGGAACTCGGCCACGATACGTCCCCGGCTGATGCGGTAAGCGCCGATTTCCGTGACACGGCAGGGCGGCGTCTTCGCTCCTGTGGTTTCAACATCAACGACCACAAAGTCCGTTTCGTAGAGCTGGCGGGCTTCGACGTTTTCACAGTCGAGTTCGACCACGAAACTATCGCGGAGCAAGAGACGATGATCGTCCTTGATGAGATCGGCGACGAGCATGGCCGCAATCTCCGCTTCGAGGTCGGGCAGTTTGAGGACGATGTCGGCGATGTCTGCGGCAGGAGCGCGCCCGCCGCACACGCGCAGCATCTCGACAGTCTCCTGCACGAGGACAGAATCGGAAATCAGGTTGCGGCGGTGTGGACGCATCGCGCTGCATTGTAACGCGCTCCGCGCGTGATTGGAAATGAGGTAACTATTCTTGCGAGCCGAAGAAGTCATCGAAAGATTCAGGCGGACGGGCGCGTTGCTCGAAGGCCACTTTATTTTGTCGAGCGGATTGCACAGCACAAACTATTTGCAGTGCGCGCTGCTCCTGCAACATCCGGCAGAAGCGACACGTTTCGGACAGGCTCTCGCAGATCAGTTCCGCGAGCAACGCATCGAGACGGTCGCCGCCCCCGCGATTGGCGGATTGATTATCGGCTACGAAGTCGCACGTTTCCTCGGCGCGAGATTCATCTGGACGGAACGCGACGCGGGCGAGATGACACTGCGGCGCGGCTTCACCGTCCGGTCAGGCGAGAACGTGCTCGTCGTCGAAGATGTCATCACCACCGGAGGCTCTACGCGCGAGACCATTGAGACGCTGCGCCGCGAGGGCGCGAATGTGGTTGGCGCGGCTTCGATTATTGATCGTTCTTCGGGACGCGCGGATGTCGGCGTCCCACGCCTCGCGCTCGCCACCCTCGATGTCCCTGCTATCGCCCCTGACGCCTGCGAAGCCTGCGCGCAAGGGATTCAGGCCGTCAAACCGGGAAGCCGTAAGGCCGTGACAGGTGACAAGTGACAGGTGACAAGATTAAAGCCTTGTTCTTTCTTGTCACCTGTTACTTGTCACGGTTTACGGCTTTTACCTGTCGCCTGTCACTCGTATGAATTTTAAGTTGACGCTCCAGTACGACGGCACGGATTTTCAGGGCTGGCAGATGCAGCCAGCCGGGCGCACGGTGCAGGGCGAGTTGACGCGCGTGCTGACGTTGCTTGAAGGCAGCGCGGTTGTCGTGCATGGTTCAGGGAGGACGGATGCGGGTGTGCATGCCGAGGGGCAGGTGGCGAGCGTGCATCTCAGCCGCGAGATGACGCCGGAGAAACTGTGCGCGGCGATTAACGGAAATCTCGCGCGCGATGTTCGCGTCGTCAAGGCGAGCGTCGTTCCAGATGATTTTCATGCGCGTTATTCGGCGCTTGGAAAAACCTACGTCTACAGAATCTTCAACGCGCCCGTGATGTCACCCTTCTGGAATCGTTATGCGCTGCACGAAGCGAGGCGTCTGGACATCGAACAAATGAGACAGGCTGCGCGTCTCTTTCTGGGCGAACATGATTGGCTGGCCTTTTCTGCGGCGCAGTCGGATGCGCCGTCGCGCGTTCGCACAGTCACCGGGCTTGAAGTGACGGAGTTAATGGATGAGCGCGGTTGCGGGCGGCTCGTCGAGATCAGGACAAGCGCCGAAGGCTTCCTGCGCTACATGGTGCGCTCTATCGCGGGCACGCTGCTCGCAGTTGGTCGTGGCGAACTAGATGAGGGAAATGTATCGCACGCAATCGAACATGGCGACCGCGCACTTGTCGGCGCGACCGCTCCCGCTCACGGGCTGACTCTGGTAAAGGTGTATTACTAAGAGCCGTGACACGTGACAGGTGACAGGTAACAAGAGAAAACGTTTTTATCCTGTCACCTGTCACTTGTCACCTGTCACGGCTTTGATTAAGATGCAGCAGCTTTCGAGGCGACGACGCTTAACCGACTGAGATCAAGTGGAAGAATGGCGATGCTCGCGGATTTCGCGACAGTTGTAGAGCAAGGGACGCGCGACGAGACGCTGCTGGCGAGCATCGCGTGGGATCGTCTGCCGCGCCATGTGGCCATCATCATGGACGGCAACGGGCGTTGGGCGGCGCGGCGCGGACAATCGCGCATCGCGGGTCATCGGGCTGGCGTCGAGGCCGTGCGCGCTGCTGTTGATACAGGCGCGCGCCTCGGCTTGCAGGCGCTCACGCTCTACGCTTTCTCAACTGAAAACTGGAAGCGTCCGCGCCTAGAAGTGGACGCCCTGATGCGTATGCTGCGGCGCTACATTCGTCTCGAAATAGACGAGATTGACCGGCAGAACATACGCTTCCAGGCAATCGGGCGCACCGACTCGCTCGCTCCTAACGTTCAGCGCGAAATCAACAGGGCGACAGAGCGAACCAGCCGGAACACCGGCATGGTCTTGAGCGTCGCTTTGAATTACGGCGGGCGCTCCGAGATTGTTGACGCCGCGCGTGCTGCTATCGAGCGCCTGCTGGCTGAAGGAAAAAATGCAGACGAGTTGACGGAAGAGAGAATCGAGCGCGAGCTTTACACCAGCGGGTTGCCGGAACTCGATCTGCTGGTTCGTACCAGCGGCGAGATGCGTATCTCAAACTTTCTGCTCTGGCAGGCTGCCTACAGCGAGATTTATGTGACCGAGACTCTCTGGCCTGATTTTCGCCGCGTCCACTTGCTCGAAGCCGTCCTGGATTTCCAGCGACGCGACCGGCGCTTCGGCGGTCTTAAACTGGTAGCAAATGCGAAATAGGGGTTGGGGGATAGGGGTTAGGTAAATCTAAAACCCCCAACCCCCAACCCCTATCCCCCAATCCCTAACCTATGTCTCGAATCATCACCGCGCTCATTGTCCTTCCCGTTCTCATCGCTTCAATTTTGATTTCCTGGCTTGCGCCGTTGTTTGTGGCGCTGGCTCTCTGCGCGATGACGCTGGGGCTTTACGAGTTCTGGCTGCTGGCCAAGCGGCGTGGGATGAAGCCGGATGTGGTGGTCGGGTTCGCGGGGGCGGCGGCTCTGTTTACGGTGTTCTATTTTGATAGGCCAGCGGAAGCGCCTGTGTTGCTGTTGCTGATCCTGCCGGGATTGACGATTGCTGCGCTCTGTGCGGCGATGCTGCGCGGCGCACCTTTCGAGAATATGATCGCGTCGGTGGGTGCAACGGTGCTGGGCGTGATGTACGTAGCGCTGCTCGGTGGTCATCTCATCGCCGTGCGAATGGGTTTTGAGCAACAGCGCGCAGCGCATCTGCTCTCCTTCTTCTTCCTCGTCATCATGGGCTCGGACTCCGGGGCTTACTACACTGGCCGCGCTTTCGGTCGGCATAAGCTCGCGCCGAAGATTAGTCCGGGAAAGACCTGGGAAGGCGCTATTGGAGGCATGATTGCGAGTTTGTTGATGGCTGCGGTCGCGCACTACTGGTTTTTTCCTGAATTGCCGTTAAAGGCGGCACTGCCGCTCGCCGCAGTGATGAATATTCTGGGTGTACTCGGAGATTTGACTGAAAGCGCACTGAAACGTGGTGCGGGCGCGAAAGATGCGGCGCAAATTCTCCCCGGACACGGCGGTTTGCTCGACCGCCTCGATAGCTTGCTCTTCAACGCACCCGTCCTCTACTATTTTGGACGACTGTACTTCGGGTGAGTAAACAGTTTTCAGTTTTCAGTTTTCAGCAAAGAAAGAGTTGAAGCTAAAGTTTAGACCCGACCTTCTTGCTGAAAACTGAAAACTGAAAACTGAAAACTTATGACTTCCAAAGGCATTGCCATTCTCGGTTCGACCGGCTCAATCGGGCGCAACACTTTGCGCGTGGTTGAGTCTTTTGGCAAAGGGGAATTTCGCGTGGTGGCTCTGGGCGCAGGACACAACGTGGAGGTGTTGGCCGAACAGGTGGCGCGTCATCTGCCGGAGCTTGTCTCTGTGGAGACGGAAGAGTATGCAAGGCAACTGAGCGCCAGATTGTTCGAGCGCGATGTGGATTTGCCGCGCATCGTCGTTGGCGAACAGGGTCTCGTTGAGGTCGCCACGCACATGGAAGCCGACACGGTGGTGAGCGCGACTGTCGGCGCGGTGGGTTTCGTTCCAACCTTGCGTGCGCTCGAAGCTGGAAAGCGCGTCGCGCTCGCCAACAAAGAGACGCTCGTGATGGCGGGCGAGTTGATGACGCGTGTTGCCGCGCAAGCGGGCGCGGAATTGTTGCCGGTTGATTCCGAGCACAACGCGCTGCACCAGTGTTTGAAAGGAGAGAAGCGCGAGGATGTGCGGCGGCTCGTGCTGACGGCTTCAGGCGGCCCTTTCCGCACGAAGAGCGCGAGCGAGATGAAGACGGCGACGGTCGCGGAAGCGATGCGGCATCCGACCTGGCAGATGGGCGCGAAGATCACGATTGATTCGGCGACGCTGATGAACAAGGGGCTGGAAGTTATCGAAGCGCGCTGGCTCTTCGACTTCGGAGCGGACGAGATAGACATCCTGGTTCATCCTGAGTCGGTGGTGCATTCGATGATCGAGCTGGTTGATGGCTCGGTTATCGCGCAGATGGGTGTAACGGATATGCGGCACGCGATTCAGTATGCGCTGACCTATCCGGCGCGCTATCCTTGCGGACTGCCCTCCCTTGATTTAACACAGCTCTCCGCGCTCCATTTTGAAGCGCCCGATACGGAGCGTTTCCCCTGCATCCGGCTTGCTTACCGCGCGCTGCGTGAAGGCGGAACGATGGCTGCGGCGATGAACGCGGCAAACGAAGAGGCCGTGCGCGCTTTTCTGGACGAGAGGATTCCTTTGACGGACATCGCGCGCGTCATCGAAGAAGTGATGAATGAGCATCAGACAAAGGCTGTCGAAAATTTAGACGTGGTGCTGGAGGCTGACCGCGCCGCGCGGCTGGCGGCAGCGGCTGCGATAGAGCGGCTCGCGCCGGAATCAAAGGTCATCGCCGGAAAGTGAATTGCTAAAGGCGCAAAGAAGATGCAATCAGGCCAGCGCGGAGAGCTTGCCCTTTGCCTTTTTCAGTGTGGGGCACGTAAACTAGAGAGACAACCGCACAAGAGGATGACAGCTCTAAGCTTCGCGGTCGAGGATCGCAGATAATTTGAGAGGCTTCTTTATTTATGACGGACGATAGCAACACAGCCAAACCGAAATTTCCTTTATCTCGCATTATCATTCCGGCGCTCATCGCCTTGGCAGTTTTCTTTTGGCTCAAGGGTTATATCAATGGAGGCACTGTCAAAAACCTGCTCGCCTTCATTTTTATTCTGGGCGCGGCGGTCGTCCTTCATGAGTTCGGCCATTTCATCGTCGCCAAGATGCTGGGGATTCGTGTCGAGACTTTTTCTATCGGTTTCGGCCCGCGAATCTGGGGACGCAAATGGGGCACGACCGAGTATCGCGTGTCGGCAGTCCCGCTCGGCGGCTACGTTAAGCTTGGCGGCGATGAATCGAATGCTCCCATCGAAGGCGAGGGTGCATCAGACATTCCGCTCGAAGAGCAGTTCACTTTACGCGCGCGCTGGCAAAAATTTCTGGTGGCCGTGGCCGGACCCGTGATGAACATCCTGACGGCGCTCGCTATTCCTTTCATCGGCGGGTTGATGTATGGCGTGCCTGTCACTCCGGCTCCCGTTGTCAGGGACATCAGGCCGGGGAGCGCCGCCGAGGCCGCCGGACTGCAAAAGGGTGATCGCATCATCTCATTCAACGGCTATGAAAATCCGAAGTGGGACATCATCAAAGGCGATGGTCTGCTGTCGCCTGAAAAGCCGCTGCCGGTGATTGTGGAGCGCAACGGGCAGCAGGTTTCGTTGACGCTGACGCCTTCCAAACGGGTTGAGAGCGGAGAAGTAATCGGCGATATGGGTTTCCAGCCCGATTACGGTGATGTGCCAGTCGTCGTCGCTGCTGTGACAAACAATTCTCCTGCGGCGGAAGCTGGCCTTCAGGTGGAGGATCGAATTGTCGCTATCGGTGGTGATCCCGTACGCAGCTCTGAGCAGGTGACGCAATATGTGCAGGAGCACAAGGCTGAGCCCATCCGCATGACCGTCGAGCGTCAGGGACAGCAAAAAGAGATTACGGCGAGCGTGCGTCGTTTGGCTGATGGAACTGAGCGGCTCGGTTTCAAGCCCGACGAGTTGACGCCGCGACAGCACGTCGGTCTGATGGCGACCGCCCGCCATGCGTGGGATTTCAATTTAGAAATCCTGCGTCTGACCGGCAAGGCTCTCGGCCAACTCTTTAGCGGGGAACGCTCGGCGCGCAACACTGTCTCCGGGCCGCTTGGGATTTATGATGCGGCGTCTAACGCGGTCAACGAAGGTGGCTGGGGCGGCCTCTTCAGCATGCTGGGATTTTTGAGCTTGAGTCTGGGCGTCTTCAATTTGCTGCCGATTCCGGTGCTCGATGGCGGGGCAATCTTCCTCTTGCTGGTCGAAGCCGTCATGGCGCTCGGCGGATGGAAATTGTCCATGCGAGTGCGCGAGCGCATCCAGCAAGTCGGCTTCGTCATGCTGCTCCTCCTGATGGGATTCGTCATTACCAACGATCTGCTTAAAAAAGTCTCGCGCAGCCCGGAAGAGACCAAGCCCCCGGCGGCGACGCAACAGAAATGAGTCTGGAGTCTGGAGTCTGAAGTCTGGAGTCAAAAGAAAGAAATTGTTTTTGACCAGTTGACTTCAGACTTAGAGACTCCAGACTCCAGACTTACTATTAACTATGCGGAAAACGAGAGCAGTAAAAGTTAAAGACGTGCAGATTGGCGGCGGCGCGCCTGTCGTCGTCCAGTCGATGACGAAGACTGATACGGTTGACGTTGAAGGGACGGTTGCGCAGATCGAAGAGATGATGCGCGCGGGCTGCGAAGTCGTGCGCCTCGCCGTGCCGGACAAGGATGCGGCCATCGCGCTCAAAGAAATTAGAAAGCGCGTCCCTGATGTTCCGCTCGTCGCGGATATACATTTTCATTACAAGCTGGCATTGATGGCGCTCGATGCGGGTGTGGATAAGCTGCGCTTGAATCCGGGCAACATCGGCGCGCACGAGCGCGTGCGTGAAGTGGTGCGCGCCGCCCAGTCTCAAAACGTGCCCATTCGCATCGGCGTCAATGGCGGTTCGCTCGAAAAAGACCTTTTGAAAAAGTATGGCACGGCGACGCCCGAAGCGATGGTCGAATCCGCACTGCGCCACATACAGATTCTCGAAGACCTCAGTTTCAACGACATCATCGTCTCGCTGAAGGCTTCTGACGTGCATCGCACAGTCGCTGCCTACCGCTTGCTGGCCGAGCGGGTTGATTACCCTTTTCATCTGGGCGTGACGGAAGCGGGCACGGCATTCAGCGGGACGATCAAGTCGGCCATCGGTCTCGGCATTCTCCTGCATGAAGGCATTGGCGACACGATTCGCGTTTCTCTGGCGGCAGAGCCGCAGGAAGAGGTGCGTGTCGCGTGGGATATTCTCAAATCTCTCGAACTCAGAAAGCGTGGTGTGACGGTCGTCGCCTGCCCGACCTGCGGGCGGTTAGATGTGGACAACTTCGTGGAGATTGTGACGGAGATCGAGCGTCGGCTGGCTCACGTCGAAGAGCCGCTGCATCTTTCAATTATGGGCTGCGCCGTCAACGGCCCTGGCGAGGCGCACGATTCCGACCTCGGCGTCACCTTCGGGCGCAACGTCGGCATGATCTACAAGAACGGCGTGCCGATGCGCAAAGTCGCGGGCGAGGACATCGTCGAAGCCTTTGTGCGCGAAACGGAGAAGATGCTCGAAGAGGGAAGCTATAAAGAGAAGGCCGAGCCCGAACTCGTCACGATTAAATAGACACGACATTTGAACCCTGAAAGGGTTCTATATAATAGCCGGGGGCAAGCGCGAGCGCCGCCCCCGGAATAGCGATAGAAAAGAATCCGACCCTGAAGGGGTCGCACCTCAACATTGAATGTGCGACCCCTTCAGGGTCGGAACTATTTCTGCAAACTATTCCGGGGGCGGCGCAAATTTTATTTGCCGCCCCCGGCTACTATGTTCATCCCCTTCGGGGATAGGGCACGATTACGGGAAAGGTTCACGAGCCTGAAGCGTTGGGCGGCGAAGCCTGATTGCCGTTCAGATATTTAATCAGAATCACTTCGTTGTGCTTCTCGTTATAAATCATCTCGTCAACCAGGTCGCGTGCGATGAGAATGCCGAAGCCGCCGGGACGGATGCCCTGTTCCTCGCGCACGCGCGCGTGTTGCAGGGGATCGTTTTCGGGATTGAGAAAAGCCGCTATCGCCCCTTCGCCACGATACAGCGATTCGATGGTGAAGCCTTCGCCGGGGTCTTTGATGCGATAGAGAATGATGCGGGGCGAGCGCAGATAGCCGACTTCGACAAACTGTTTGGGGTCATTCTTGCCGCCGTGCTCGATGGCGTTGCGCAGCATCTCGCGGAAAGCGTAGGTGACGGTCTCGCGCGTCAGCGGCGGCAAATCGGTTTTGAGTTGCGACATCAATCTTTCGAGCGGGTCAATCGCCGCAATGTCGCAGGGCACGCGCAGCTCGATCCATTCGGGACGCGCGGAGAGAACTTCTATCTGGATGTCACGCGGCTCTAGCTCGAAGACCGTCTTGACGGATGAAAGCAATTGAGGAAGGTCGAACGGCTTGGTGAGAAAATCGGATGCCTGATCGCGCAAAGCGCTCAAGCCCGCTTCCGGTGCTGAAAGAGCCGTCATCACAATCACGCGCAGGTCTTGATTGTGAGCGCGCAGGCGCGACAGCATTTCCAGGCCATCCATCTTCGGCATCATCACGTCGAGCAGCGCCAGATGAATCTTATCTTTCTCGATGATCTCCAGACCCTCTAAGGCATCGAAAGCCTGGCGCACTTCATATCCTTCGCGCTTGAGCGCGAAGCTGACCAAATCCTGCAATTCAGGATCATCGTCCACAATCAGAATTGTCTTTGTCATAACCTGCACCCTCTTGAAATTATTAGAAATGGACTGATAAAAGTTCAGAGTTCAAACTTTAGTTTGATGCTTTTCGATAACACACACTGAAGTGTGAACTCTCAACGCTTGAATACTATTTATGAGATGGCTTCTACTTAATCACACCAAAAGCTCTGACGGGAAATGTGCCCATGCCTTTGACCTTGACGGGGACAGCAAAAAACTTGAAGCCCTCTTCCGGCAATGCGCTGAGATTACACAGGTGCTCAACGATGGGGATACCCGCTTTCAACAGGATTGAGTGAGCGGGTCTGGTCGTGTCTCGAATATCGTCAATGTTGAGGGAATCAATCCCGACGAGTTTCGCTCCATTGCTTGCGAGAAACTCAGCCGCATCCCGCGTTAAAAACGGATGGCCGACGAAATACTGCTCGGTTCGCCAGTACATGTCCCAGCCCGTCTGAATCAGCACAGCCTTTTCTCTGACATCAACGTGATGGAACAGGGAAGCATCGATTGCTTGATTGACCAATTCGTTTGCTCGAATGACGATGCCTTCGATGTTGGCGAGAGAGGACAATGATAGCTCAGAGAGGTCCGGCCCCTCCGGGTATCTGTGGAAAGGGGAGTCGAGGTACGTTCCGGTATTGGCCACCATCTCGATCTTCCCGATGTGGAATTCCGTCCCTTCCGAATAAACCTGGCGCGAGGATAAGCGGCTCAGATGGTCTGAGATGATGGGCGCGGGCAAACCCTTGTAAGTAATCATCCCATGCTCAATCACGTGGCTGACGTCAACTAAACGGGAATGGCCTTGGAGTTTAAGATTCATCTTCAAAGGTAAGCGAGATTTTCAGGCTTCGGCCATCGTGAGAAACAGAGCATCGGTCGCAATCTTCCGGTTGATATTGACATCGAGCCCGCGCCGATGTTGCTCAATCTGAGCAAGCCAGCGGGCGGCGCGGCGGCTGTCCAGAGTTGAAACTATTTTGGAGAGTTGCGCGCGCAGGTCTTGATTGAGTAGCTGTTCGACGGGCGCGCCCAGGGATAAAACCCAGACATCGTGAATGAGTGTTGCCAGAGCATCAAGACGCGGCTCGTATTCGTCCTTGCGCTTGACATCGTTCATTTCTTCGGACGCTCGCAACAGGCGCGCGCGGTCATTCGTCAGCACGAGCGCGCTCACCACATCCATCATTGCTTCGCGCTGCCGGCGATAGCTTTCAAGGTCTGTCGAGAGCGCCCGCCCGATGCTGCCGCGCGCGACTGTGGCAAGAAGTTGCGCGTCCGCGGGGGAAACCTGCTTGCCTTTGAGGAGATGCGCTTCGATCTCATGGGGCGCAAGCGGCGCGAAGCGAACCATCTGGCAGCGCGAGCGAATCGTCGGCAGAAGCGATGCCGGGCGCGAGGTAATCAGGATGAGATGAGAAGTCCTGGGCGGCTCTTCGAGAGTTTTCAGGAGCGCGTTGGACGAAGCTTCGTTCAGCCTGTGTGCATCTTCAATGATGAAAATGCGCGCGCCTCCTTCAAAGGGGCGGTAATTCGCCTCCTGCTCAAGCTCGCGCATCGGACTGATTCTGAGAACCCTATTATAGGGACGAGCCAGAGCAACATCCGGGTGCTCGCTCCAGATCAGCCGCTTTTTATTGTCGTCCGCCTCCGTGTAATCAGGAAATTTTGATTGCCTGATGCGCAGGCAGGCTGAGCAATGATCGCACGCTTGCGTGCCGACAGGCGCGCGGCAGTTCAACGCCTTCGCCAATTCCAGAGCGAAGAGTTTCTTGCCGACACCATCTTCACCCACGAACAATAGAGCGCCAGGAATGCGTCCTATTGTGAGCATTCGCCGCAAAATATCTTTGATTCGCTGATTCCCTACGAGATGGTCAAACATAAGCAAGTGCAGGAGTCAGAATACAGAAGACAGGAGACAGGAGATAGAAGTCAGGAGAAAAAATCTGTGAATGTGGTTCTCCGCCTTATCCATTCTGACTCCTGACTCCTGTCTTCTGTATTCTGACTCCGAGGAACGGTGTCACGATCTCTACTACGCGGTCGTGCGTTTCGTTGATGGAGCCGCTGGCGTTGATGACGCGGACGCGGTCAGGCTCGTCAGCCGCAAGTTGTAAATATGCGTTGCGGACGCGGGTGTGAAAGGCAGCGTCTTCGGCGTCGAGCCGGTCTGTTCTATTGTCAGTTTCCGTGCGTCGGCTGGTGCGCGCGAGACATTCCTCAACGGGAAGGTCGAAGATGAGCGTCAAATCCGGCTTGAGACCTCCGGTTGCCAGATTGATGACTTCCGTTATCATCTCGGTCGTGAAGTTGCGGCCAGCGCCCTGATAAGCTGCCGTGGCGTCCGCGTAACGATCCGAGAGAACGACGCTGCCAGACTCAATCGCCGGGCGAAGCATCGTGCGGACGTGCTGCGCGCGGTCGGCGGCGAAAAGCAGCAATTCCGCCAGCGGGTCAACCTCAATCTGCGGATCGAGCAGCACGGTGCGCAGCCGCTTCCCCAAGGGTGTGCCGCCGGGCTCGCGCGTCGTCACGACTTCCATGCCGCGCATGCGCAGTTCGCTGGCAAGCAGACGCATCTGCGTGGATTTCCCGCAGCCGTCAATGCCTTCAAAAGTGATAAAAGCGCCGCCCACTGATAATTTATTTCCGTTGATGTCTGCTGGATTTTAAGAGAGCGTCAGGAACCGGAAGATTCTGCTGCCTCGCCAGTCGCTTCACTTTGCGTCCCACTTGCGGCTTGCGGGGCGCGCAGTTCACCGCTGGCGCGTCGCGCGTGCGAGATGGTCGAGATAGCGTGTTTGAAGATCAACTGCTCCTGCGAACCCGTTTCCAGCAGCACCGAAAACTTATCAAAGCTCTTGATGCGCCCGGTCAGCTTCGCGCCATGCAGTAAATAGATCGTGACTGTGCTCCGCTCACGGCGCGCTGTATTCAGAAAAGCGTCCTGAATATTCTGGGGAGTAGCTTTTGCGTCCACCACTATCTCCGGTTAAGCGAAAGTCTAAAAGGGGTGTTCGGCGCAGAGTATACCACAATAAAATAAGAAAGTGATGAGTGATGAGTAATGAGTGATGAGTTAAAACTTCTTTCTTTTACTACCGGGGAACTCTCGAAAGTAAACGTCTCTACGAAGAGTTATACGACGCCTTCGAGCGCGTCAGCCACGCGGAGGCTCTCAGGCAGAGCGAGGGATTAAAGTCGGCGCTGAGCATCGAGAGCTTTGAGAACCTGAGCGGCAGTATGCGAATTGATATAATCGTAAGGTTGATCTACCTCTCACTTACTTGAGAAGATAATGCGAGAGAAAGCAGTGCAGCCGTAAGGCTTCAATAGCTGACGCGCCTTGGTCAGGATAGCATTTGGCCATCGTTAGTTGGTTCATACACAACTGAAACACATATATGCAAGCGGAAGATTACCGAGACTTATATAGCCTGGAGCAAGACTTCTGGTGGTTTGCAGGAATGCGTGAGATAACAGCCGCCATGCTGGATGGGGTATGCCCTAAGGTACGGGACAGGCTCATCCTTGATGCCGGATGTGGTACGGGCGGCATGCTTTCGTGGCTCACACGCTATGCCAGGGACGGAAGGATTATTGGGATCGACCTTGTTTCCGACGCCGTTAAATTCTGCCGCGAGCGAAAGCAAGAGCACCTGGTTCAAGCTTCAGTAGCAGACCTCCCGTTCGCGGATTCGACCTTTGACCTCACCACCAGCTTTGACGTCCTTGTGCAGTTGCCGGGTGAGGTGACTGCCGAGCGGGCGATGCGCGAAATGCATCGCGTGCTCCGGCCCGGCGGCATGCTGTTCGTCCGTGTGGCTGCTTACGAGTGGATGAAGAGCGGCCACGACGAAGCCCTCGACACGCAACACCGCTACACCCTTCATGAACTAACCGGGAAGATGGAACGAGCAGGCTTTACCATCTTACGTGCATCTTACGCCAACAGCTTTCTCTTACCTATTGCCGCCATCAGGCGACTGCTCCTGAAGCGGATCGGCCTCGCGGAAAGTGGTTCGGATGTTAAGCCTCTCCCGCCGGGCTTGGGGTGGCTAAACCGGGCGCTAACCTGGGTGCTTCGAGGAGAAGCGCTTTTAATCAAACAGACAAAGATTAATTTACCCGCAGGTCTTTCGATTATCTGTCTGGCTAAAAAATGAGGAGAGTAATCTTCACGCCTTGAAACTCCTGATGGCATTCGTCACCGCATGAAGCTCCGCAGACGAAAGATGGGGATAAAGCGGGAGAGAGAGAATCTTGTCGACAAGATTTTCGGCCACGGGCAGGGCTGGCTGTCTATCGTGTCTGAAAAGGGGCTGCTGATGCAGAAGGTAAGGGTAGTGGATCATTGTTTGAACTCCGTGCGTCTTCAGATGGGCAATCAGATGTTCGCGCTCCGGGTGTCGCACAACATATAAGTGGAATACATGCGCATCAGGTTCACGCGACGATGGGGTCTCCACACCTTCGCAGGTTTTTAATTGCGCCTCGTACTCTTGAGCCAATCTCCTTCGCAGGCCGTTCCACTTATCGAGGTGTCTGAGCTTAACGCGCAGCACCGCCGCTTGCACCTCGTCGAGGCGTGAATTGGTGCCCACGGTCTTCATTAGGATTGCCGCCGGATGACCTCCCTGACGCAAAACTTTAACCCGCTCGATCAGTCCCACATCATTGGACGTGACGCCGCCGCCGTCGCCGTAAGCGCCCAAGTTCTTGGTGGGGTAGAAACTGAAGGCCGCGGCGTAGCCGTGTGCGCCTGCGCGCTTACCTCCGGCCTCTACCCCGTGCGCCTGCGCCGCGTCCTCGATTACAATAAGGCCGTAACGCCTGGCGACATCGTTAATCGAGACCATGTCAGCCATCTGGCCGTAAAGGTGTACTGGAACGATGGCGCGGGTGTGCCGTGTAATAGCTTTCTCTACGGACTCTGGATTGAGCGTATAGGTTTGCGGGTCAATATCGGCGAAGATGGGGACGCCGCCCGCGATTTTTATGGCAAGCGCCGTATAGCCTGCGGTAAGTGGAGATGTAATAACTTCATCGCGGAAACCCTGGCGCACTGCGCCGGACGCAATCAGCGAAAGCGTGAGAGCATCCGTGCCGCTGTTCACCCCGGCGGCAGAGGCGACCCCGCAGAAGAGCGCCCACTCTTTCTCGAAAGCTTCAACCTCGCGCCCCAGGATGTATTCGCCACTGGCCAGGACTTCAGACAGTGCAGGGTTGATTTCGGCTTCGAGTTCCGTGTACTGCCTCTTCAGGTCAAGAAAGGGGATATTCATCTGGGTTCCAGTAGTGTTTTCGGTGCTTCCGGTAGAACTCAACTGTCAGGGCTAAGCCCTCGCGCAGAGGCGTACGCGGGTGCCAGCCGAGCACAGATTCTATCTTCCTGTAGCTTGAGTATGAGTTGCCGATGTCAATCAACTGGCGCTCTGGGGTGAAGGGGACACATTGGACGGAACCTTGTCCGGTGATGGAGATTAGCTCATCGGTGAAGTCGCGCAGTGTGATCGGCGCATCGCCTCCAAGATTGAAGACCTCTCCTTCGGCTTCCTCGCTCGCACCCGCTAACAGTAAAGCTTCTACCACGTCGTCAACATAATTCATGTCGCGTTTTTGCCTGCCATCCCCAAACAGTTCTATCACGTCCCCGTCAACGGCCTTGCGTATGAACCAGGGGATGAAGCCCTGGCGGTCGTGTCTGAGGAGTTGCCGCGGCCCGTAGGTATTTGTCAGGCGCAGGCATACGCTACGCGTTCCGTAGAGGCGGTGGTAAAGCAGGTGGTAGTTTTCGGCGGCGTGTTTGTTGATGCCATTGATGTCGAGAGGGGCTATCCGGTGCTGTTCGTCGAAAGGGAGGTAGACGGGCTTGCCGTAGACCTGGCGCGTGCTGGCGAAAACGATCTTCACGTGTGGGTTAAAGCTACGACAGGCTTCCAGGAGCACCAACTGAGCACGGCAGTTGAGTTCCAGGTCTAGCTGCGGGTGGCATATCGAATCGATGTGGCTGACGCTGCCCGCAAGGTTGAAGATGTAGTCAACACCGCCGACCAGATGGTTGACAGCCCAATCATCACACATGCTGGCAGTGTGCACCCTGACCCGGTCGCTTATGCCCTCGATGTTGAAGAGGTTCCCGCCCTGATTCGGCAGCAGCGCGTCCAGAATGAGCACTTCGACATCGCCTAACTCGACGAATCTTCGTGCCAGGTTGCTGCCGATGAACCCCAGGCCGCCAGTAATCAGGACAGAACGTCCCTTATATTCACTAAAGTCTTTTGAGACACTCATAAGTCGAACGGAAATGAACCGGACAGGTAATCGTTTAAGCTTAAACTCTTGAGGAGGGTTTCTGTCTGACAGGAATACTTCGCCTGCTTATTCGGCCTCAGGCGGATTCCTCTTGTTCGTCATCACGGTTAGGGACACTGTAGCCCGGAAGAAAAATGGGCAATAAGACTAGTCGCAGCCACAACGAGAGAAGGTCGAAGGCCGTACGAGCCACACGCTTCGGCGTGAAAAACTGCGAGCGCCCATGTAGACGTGGATAATGGCTTACCGGAACTTCAACAAAAGTACAGCCCGCCAGGTGCAGCTTGTGGACTAACTCGACACAAATAATCCCGCTCGATGAGATTAGATTAACTTGGCTTACGGCGCCCCTCCGCATCAGCCGGAAATCGCAATCCACGTCGCGTATCGGGATGCTGAACAAGAGATGAGCGAGCCGGTTATAGGCTGCGCCTAAGAGCCGACGATGTCGCTTGTCTGCGCGCTCCTTCTTGTAGCCGTTAACGACATCGGCCTCCGGTGTCAGAAGTGAGTGCAGAGCCAACAGCTCTTGCACCTGATACTGGCCGTCGCCATCTGTGTAAAAGATCAGTTCCTTACTTGCCTGGCTGAATCCTGTACGAAGCGCCGCGCCATATCCCTGGTTACGCTCGTGGCTGATGATCCTGACATGTGGAGATTTACGTGCGAAATCTGCCAGCACATCAAGAGTGCTGTCGGTGCTCCCGTCGTTGATGATTAGCACCTCGAAATCGTCTGTCAAACGCGGCAGTATATCCAGCGCGTCGTTGACCAGCGCACCGATACTTCCCTCATCGTTAAAGGCGGGAAAGAAAACTGTTATACTTCTGTTGTTTGACATGTCCCTTGCGGGAGGATAGCTTTCTGAACCGACATACTTTACTAAGACTAAGCCGTTTTGTGCAAGAGTGTTATAAAGTAGAAAATCAGGGCTATCAAAACTTCGGCAATTTTCTGCGTACCCGATGGCTCAAAATCCTTCTCATACTTCTGCTGGCGCTCACAGTCCGCATAGGCTTCGTGGTCGCGTTTCCTGACCCACTCCAAGACCCTAGATACCGGGCTGCGGCAATCAATATGCTGGAGGGAAACGGGTTCTCAACGGACGCGCACGCCCCATACCGTCCGAGCGAAGCAGCAGTGCCGGGCTATCCGCTGTTTATCGCAGCCGTATATACCGTTTTTGGTCGAAAGGAGTTGGCTGTGCTTCTGTCGCAAGCCACTCTTGACCTGCTTACTTGTTTGCTTGTCGCCTTCGTCTCGTTCAGCCTCGCGCCGCCCCGTTTCAAGAAGAGTGCGGCACTCTGGGCACTGGCCATCTATGGACTCTTCTCCTGGCCCACTATCGTCTTGGTAGCGCGCATACACGTCGAGACGTTGACGATATTTTTTATGATGATCGCCGTCGCAATGAGCGCGATAGCGATGCGCAAGGGTATCCGGTACTGGTTCGGCGCGGGCCTCGCATGTGGTATAGCGATTCTAATAAGGCCGGATTCGGTGTTGCTGCTTGGTGCTTTTATATTGTTCCTCTTAATCCAATTTGCACAGAAGCGCAAACAAGAAAGCGCAGCGCATCTCATCAGTTTTTGCCTTGCCGTCGCGCTCGCACTCGCGCCCTGGGTGGTGCGCAATTACTTATCTTTAGGTAAATTTCAGCCGCTCGCTTCAGAGTACGGTTGCCCGCAGGAATGCTACTTCCCAACGGGTTACCTATCGTGGGTGCGCACATGGATAAAGGATGAGACCTATTTTGAATATGCCTTCGAGCCAGCATGGTCGCCGGGAGGAGCTTTTTTCGACCCTGGCCGATTGCCTCGCGACACATACGACTCTGAAGGAGAGCGTCTCTACCTTCTCAACCTCATCGCCCGGGTTAACCAGGCTCGTTCTATTACGCCCGAGATAGATAAGGACTTTCGTAGTCTTGCCGACGAGCGAATAAAACAAGCGCCGGTACGCTTCTTCATCCTTTTGCCCCTCTACAGAATAGCCTCCATGTGGCTGACAGGCTTCAGCACATCTCACCCGAAACCATACGTGTTGATGCTGAGAGTCCTTTCGGTTCTGCCGATTCACATCGGGGGGATTCTCGGACTTGGGTTCCTGTGCCGTCGTCATCCCCTGGCAATGCTGCTTGCATTAATCGTGCTCGTACGGACGGCCTTCATGGCATACCATTACGCGCCTGAGACGCGTTACATGGCTGAAATTTACTCGCCGGTTATAGCAGGGTGCGGGGTCACGGCTGCCGCCGCCTGGTCTTAT
Organism: Acidobacteriota bacterium; assembly: GCA_032160705.1. Lineage (GTDB taxonomy): Bacteria > Acidobacteriota > Blastocatellia > Pyrinomonadales > Pyrinomonadaceae > QHXM01. The sequence goes on from JAVHVE010000061.1 coordinate 44,404, forward strand.
CTGCATAAACATGCGTTGAATTTTTTCTCGGCACGCAGGCGAAAGCTATTGTGAGCCAGCGCGGCTTATTGTCGGGCGCTAAACAGTGAAACATATCCTAAAACATCTGAGTATCAGCAGTCATCGAAGAGGGAGGCCATGAAGCACCTTAAACGTATCGCCGTTGTTCTGCTTGTTGGCTTCCTCACTTTCGCCCCTCCCGGAACTTTAATCTTTGGGGCACTGTTAATATTAGGGCTAATAGGGAATGTCTGGCTTTCGGTCATCGGCTTTTTCAGCCTTGTGGCATTAGCAGCATTCCTACTTGTTCGTGGGAGTTCTGCTAAAAGACCCAATTCATAATTTAGGGAATAATATATTTACTCATCACTCATCACGGCTTTGATGATGCGCTCCTGAACCAAAGGGTCTTGGCCGAAGCCTTCAACCCATTCGACGCCCGGTTCGCGGCGAAACCAGGTTAACTGTCGCTTGCTGTAGTGGCGCACGTCGAGCTTTGTTTGCTCGATGGCGCTGTCGAGATCGCGCCGTCCATTGAGATATTCGACCACGCGGCGATAGCCATGTGCGCCGAGCGCGTTCGACTCGGCGGGCACCCCCTTGTTCAGCAGCGAGCGCACTTCATCAACCAAACCGGCGGCAAAATGAGCTTCCGTGCGCTCGTTGATCCGCCTGTAAAGCTCTTCGCGCGGCGGACGCAGCGCGAAGACTTCGATACGCGCGGCGCACGCGGGCGGCTCGGCGCGGGCGGGCATCTGCTCGGACATCAGCTCGCCAGTTTGGAGTCTGACTTCGAGAGCGCGCTGCACGCGCGGCCAATCGCGCTCAAAGAGTTTGAGGGCGGATTGCGGGTCGAGCCGCCTGAGCAGTCTGTGCATATACTCCGGGCCGCGTTGCTCCCTGATTTCTGTCAGGCGACGACGCAGGCGCTCATCCGTCTTCGGGCTCAAAAAAAAGGGATGCCGCAGCGCACGCAGGTAAAATCCAGTGCCGCCGACAAGCACAGCCATCCGTCCGCGAGCTTCAATCTCTTCGATCTTCTCGGCGGCAGCCCGCGCCCATTCGCCTGCCGTGTAATTTACTTCCGGCGGCACGAAATCAATCAGGTGATGCGGCACTCCGCGCCTCTCAGCATACGGAACTTTGGCCGTTGCGATCTCAATCTCACGATACACCTGCACGGAATCGCAGTTGATGATCTCGCCCCCAAGGCGCAGAGCCAGCTCAATGCCAAGCTCACTTTTCCCAGAAGCTGTCGGGCCGACGATGGCCGGGATGGGTTTTGATAATGGATTGGAGGGAGTCACGAGCCGCGAATGACGAGCCGAAAGATAATCACCAGCCAGATGAGCGCGAGCAGCGCAAGCGCGCCGAGGATTTGTGCGCGAGAGAAACGCATCTCTTTATTCACAATAGAAACTCCGCCAATTCATCATCCTTCGGACGCACCAGAGCGCGACCCTGTGCTTCAAACACCGGCACCAGCCGCTGTCTGGTCAACCTGTGCATCGCTCGCAGCGCCCCGAAATCGTTTGCCACATCGCGCTCCGTGTATTCGACGCCGTGTTGCTCCAACCAGGCACGCGCGTCCGAGCATAAAGGGCAACCGGGAACGACGTAGAGTGTAACAATAGATTGTTTATGACCATCCTGCATGACTAAAAACCTGTCTGTTTCATCGCCCGCATTTGTCCCGTCAGGGGCAGTTGATAATAGCCCAGCACTTCAGTGCTGGGGAACAGAGCTAAAAATGGGTAAGTCCCGGAGGGACGACTGAATTCTACCCTAATACATGCCGCTCATCGTATTCCATCCCGTGCCTCTTCAAAAAAGTTAAGAACTCTTCATCAAATGTTTTCTTCCGGTGATGCTCTCTTTGATTCTGGATGTAGGTGACGGTTGTCTCGACTTGCGAAATGCCAATACTGAATGCTCCGTAGCCTTCTTGCCAGGCGAAATCCCTGTGTGCTGGGAATGTCGAGTGAATCCACTTTGATGAACCGCCCTTTATCAACTGAATTGCTTTAGCCACAGGTATCGTTGTTGGCAAGGACAGCAGAATATGCAAATGGTCTTCCATGCCGCCAATGGCGAGGACTTTCATATTGTTCTCGCGGGCGATGCCGCCGATAAAAGGCCAGAGGCGTTGCTGTAAATCCGGGTCAATGGTTTTGTGGCGTTGCCGGGTGCTGAAGACGCAGTGCATTAGGCAGCTAATGTAGGAGTGAGGCATGAGGATACTCCTTTTCAGTCGTCCCGACGGGACTCAGTTCTTATTTCCCGGTCTTATTCCCAGCAATAAATTGCTGGGCTATTGTCAATCGCCCCTAGCGGGGCTGAGGAAATATTGTGATAAAGCGTTGAAGCATCAAATCGTTGCTGTGCGGCTTCAATTGTATAGCCTCGTCAAATCTATCCCCGTGTAATACGCCTTCAAAATTTTGTCGTAGGTTAAGCCTTGACGCGCCAGCCCGTAAGCTCCGACCTGACACATCCCGACACCGTGCCCCCAGCCGCGCCCTGTAAAAGTGAAACCGACAAGGCGTCCATCTTCATCGTACTTTCGATCAATGACGAAGAGTTGTTCACGCAAGCCCAGGGCGGAACGGATGCGCCCACCGCGCAGGTGCGCCGTGCTGTTCGTGCCGATAATCGCAAGGTCGGTCGCACGGCGCGACGAGCCGCGCGCGGCGACGCGTAAGTCCGTGAGAGAGCCGATGCCGCGAGACCAGCGTGCCAGGCGCGATTGGACTTCCGAGACACTCATCGTCGCAACCCAGTTGGCGTAGGGCGATGAGCGGTCGGCTGCCGCGCCGTTCGGGGCGGGACGGACTTCGAGATAATCAACTTCGCCGCGAGAGTTCAGGTGGAAGCTAACAGGCTCGCCGCCGACCAGAGCGAGCGCGCGCGTCTGGTAGATGTTGTCGCCGAATGCGCGAAAGAGATAAGCGTCGGAGTCAACGCTGATCGGCTGATCGCGATTCTTCGTGGAGCGCAAGATCATTGCGCCTGCGGTCGTGGGTCGCGTTGTCCCTTTTTGCAGGCCGAAAGAGCCGCGCGCTTCTAAGGCGCGAGCTATTGTCTGGATGACGCGGCCACGCGACATGGCTTCGCGCGGGCGCAAACTCGCATCCGGGAACAGCGATAGAAAGCCATCACGGACGAGCCATGCGACATCCGCACGGTTGCGTTCAGGGATGTCTCCCGCGTCACGAAAAGAGAGCAGATATTCCACGTCCGCGTTGTCGAGCAAAGTATCCGCGCGCGCTTCACCGAAAAGCGCCGACGCGAGCGCGGTGCTGAGTCCTGGCGGGCGCGTTACGTCGTCGTTGAGCGCAGGTATAGATTGGCGCGCAAGGCGCGCAACCACAGAGAGCCAATTACGCACTTCTGCTTGAGAGACCGGAGCAGCAAGCCAGTTGTCCGAGAGGCGTCTCGTACCAAGATCGAAACTGTGTATGTCGAGCAAGGCTGCGTCGCGTGGAAGCGTGCGGTTGGCTTCTTCGCGAATGTCCGGCAGGTCGCGCGAAGATTTGATGGTGAAGGATGAGAAATGCGCTCTGCCTTCGAGCGCGCATTCGCGCCCCCGCAGGTAAGGCGTCGCCTCGTTGAAAATGTTTTCGACATCTTCGGTGCGCCCGCCGCAGGTGGAAGTGTAGAGCGCATTGATCGGCTCGTTGTGGTAAGTGGCCACCAACCCGCGCGTCTCTTCGACGGCGCGAGTTGAGAGCGGGTGCTCTGTCGAGAGACCGCCATAGACCTGCGAGCGCGTCGTCGGCAGAAGGTCAAAGCCCTGCGAGGCAAACTGATTTCGATTCCTGACAGCGTAAGTGCGAGCCGCGACGGCCTGAGCTTTCAGAGCCTCAATCGCCGGATAGCCGCCGGGCGAGAGTTCGTTCGGGACGACGCCGCGCACGTAATCTTCCAGACTGAGAACGTTGACGACCGTCAACGCGCCGCGCGGGTTAGCGAAAACTTCCAAACGACCGCGATAGGGTTTCTCGTTGAGACGAACGGGAGCGCTCGTGTCATTTTCGGAGGCGAAGGTCACAGGTGCGCTGGTACTGAATAGCTTTGCTGAGCCGGAAGCATAAGCGACGACTTCGCGCACGGGCGCGCCTGTGCGTGCGACTGTTCGCACGGCGTTCGAGTTTCCAGAAGGGGCGGTTGCTTGTGCGCCGCGCGCATCAACAATTCGTGCCGTCGCAAAACCCGCGTCTTCCAGTTGCTCACGAAGTTCACCAGCTCTTGTTGCAGAGAGATTTGAACTAACACGCACGCTCCAGGTATTTGTCGCCGCGTCCACACTGATTTCCGCCGGTTCGCCCGTCTGTTCGCGTATCTCGCGCGCCGTGCGTTCGGCGTCTGCGCGCGTGGCAACTGCGGCAATCTCAACTCTGAAGCTGTTGGCGTCAAATGTCTCAGGCTGCGGCGCGAGCAGGCGCGCTTCCAGGCGCACGCGCGCAACCGTGAGCGGCGTCGGAGGCTGATTCGGCTCAGTTGCGTTGAGCAATCTTCCATTCGTCGAGATGGTGACGGAGCGTGCCTCGGTCGCCAGGCCGATGCGGATTAGCGGCTCGCCCTCAAGCCGGGAGGTTTCAGTGATAATTGGCGCACGTGAAGTGGCGGGCTGCGGGGGCGATTGTGTCCGACGCGGGCGAGTCTGCGACGCATCCTGCGCGAAGGCGAGAGACGAAGCCACAAGCGCGTGCGCGATCAGGAGAGCAATTGCTTTTGACCAGAGGGAACGGCGCATCAGCTAAACTTCCGGCTGCGGTAAAGATTCAGGGAGAGCATTGTGGACGCACGGCATGATACTACATTTCTATCGCCTTGCTCGTAAACCAAAACAACTAGAAGTCATCTCATAAATAGCATTCAAGCGTTCAGAGTTCACGCTTCAGCGTGCGTTTTATTGAAAAACATCAAACTGAAGTTTGAACTCTGAACATTTATGAGACCATTTCTAAGAAATAGACAGGATTTACAGGATTATCAAGATTAAAAAACCAGAACGGTCAAGGGAGTTTGATACTTATTCTCTATCTCGTTAATCCTGTAAATCCTGTCTATATTCTTCCGTCGTTCGATTTAACTTGCATATCGTTCTTCAACTGTCGCTGCGAAGACAAACGTTCCGATGATGCCGATGATGCCTGCCGTGATGAAAGGAACTTGCGGGGCAATCTTCCAGAGCAGTCCGCCGATGGCTGCCGCCGGCGTGATCGAAAGACTCCGCACGAGGTAATAGAGTCCGACGGAGCGCGCGCGCAGGTGCGGCTCGGCGAAATCCACGATCATGGCTTTGCGCGAAGGCTCGCCAATCTCGCGCAGGCCGCCGATGATGAAGGCGACGACGAGCCAGCCGAAGCCTTTGGAGAGCATCACGGCGACGGGAAAAAGCGCAAAGCAGGTGAAGGTCGCGATGACGAAGGGTTTGCGCCCGATGCGGTCGGCTATCTTGGCCGCCGGGATGTAGACGAGGATGGAGGTGACAAGCTGGATGGCCACCAGTATCCCGTAACGCGCCACACTCAGGCCGAGAATGTTTGTGACGTAGAGAATGATGAAGATGTCCGCCATCCCCTCGCACATCCTGATGATGACATCGGAGATCAGCAGTCGCTTCAGCGCATAGTGGAACGAACGCCAGACGCCCTGGATGTTGACGTTTGTGCCTTTGATGATCGGGAGGTTGATGCGGCGCACGATCAGGACGGCGATAGCCGCCAGAGCGAGGGTGATGGCGAGGCCGATGCGGACGCCGGTTTTGATGTCGCTGCCGGCAATCAAAGCTCCGCCGATGAGTGGCGCGGCGGCCATCGGCACACGCTTGAGCATTGATTGAAGCGTGAAACCCATCGCGCGCCGCTCTTTGGGGAGCGCATCGCCGATGACAGCAAAGATAGCAGGACTGGCCATGCCTGCCCACGCCATCGAAAACCCCAGCCCGACAAAAACGAACGGCCACGAAGGGCTGAGCAGATAGATGAGATAACCGACTGAGGCCAGCGCGACGAAGCCCAGAAACGCCCGGCGACGCCCCAGGTGATCCGCCAGCCAGCCTCCGGGATACTGGTAAATGGCGTCAAAGAAATCTCTGGTTGTGCCGAAAAAACCGATAACGGTCGTGCTCGCGCCGAGCGCTTCCAGATATTTCGGAAGAAACTTCTTCCACAGTTCTTCGCCCAGACCCAGCAGCAGAAACGCCGCCGAAGCGATGATGACATTACGCTCCAGACTCAGGTAGTCCGAGATTCTTTCGCGCCGCGTCAACGGCGCTTTCCGGGTTGTCACGGATTCATCGCTCACAACAACTCTCACCTCACCGGAAGAGAAGCGTTCGGCCTAACCCGATAATCTTGTTAATGTCGGTCTCGTTCACCGAACTACCTCGATCTGGTCAGTTTCGATCCAATGATTCAACGGCCAGGGTGTGAAACCTGCGGCGCACGCTGTTGATGTTGACGAACGGAAGGGAACGCGCGTGCGTGCGATTGGTCAGGAGGATGAAGGTGCGCGCGTGCACGGGATCGTTCCAGCAGCTTGTGCCTGTGAAGCCCAGATGACCGAAACTGTCAGGCGATAGGTTCGCGCCAGCCGTTGAATCCTGTGTTGCTGCAAGCTGCCAGCCGACGGAGCGCGCCTCTTCCATGCCCTTCGTCAGATTAGTGCGAAAGAGCGCGCACGTTTCCGGTTTGAGCAGCTCGGTGTACGCGGCAAAAAATTGTGTAGCGAGACGGAAAGTTTCGCGCGCGGTTGAGAACAGCCCGGCGTGACCGGCTGCGCCGCCAAGAAAATGCGCGTTGCCGTCGTGGACTTCGCCCCAGATTAAATTCTTACGCCAGGCGTAGCTGTCTGCTTGCTCACCACCACACGTTTCGCACTCGTAAACGTTGCCCATCTCACAGGCAGCAATCTCCGTTATCAAAGCTTTGTCAGGATTGAAAAACGTGCGTCTCAATTTAAGCGGCTCGAAAATTTCACGCCGGGCGATTTCCGCGAGCGGGGCATTCTGTAATCTTTCGAGCAGGAATCCGAGCGTGATAAAACCCAGATCGCTGTAGCGAACCTGTGCGCCCGGCTGAGATTCGAGCGGCTCGCCACTGATTGCCTGCAAAGCGCGCTCTTTATCCCCATTCGCGATGAGATAGAGCGGACGCCATGCCGGAAGACCTGACGTGTGCGTCAGGAGTTGGCGGATGGTGAGGGCGCGCTTGTCGTTTGTGTCAAACTCAGGAAGATAGCGGGCTGCCGAATCGTCCAGCTTCAACGCGCCGCGCTCAAAGAAGAGCGCGCAGAGTAATCCTGTCACTAAAGGTTTCGTCAAGCTTGCCAGATCGTAAATCGTGTCGAGTGTGGCCGCGTGCTGTTTCGTATCTTTGACGGCCAGGCCGAGCGCATCGGCCAGCCGGACGGATGCGCCTTCGGCGACGACGTAGACGGCTGATGGAAAATCGCCCGCCGCGATACGCTCGGCGAGCATGGATGAGATGGAGTCGTCGTGCATCAACGTGGCATGATTCCGTCAAATATTCCAAGGCCTGGATGCGCTGCGTGTTCGTGAATACGTTCGAGCGCGCGAATCGCCAGCGCGAGGGCGCGCCGCCCATCTTCGCCGGAAACTGGCGAAGGCTTGCCCTCGCCCGCGGCTAGAAGAAATGCTTCAATTTCGGCGCGCAGCGGCTCGACATCCTGAACCTCAAGGTGGCGTGTGTTGACTCCAGGCCGCGCGTTTCCTGCCTGCGGCGGGATTAAACTGCTGATCGAGGCGTAGCGTGTGCTGTAATCAACCGCGATGTAATCGTGCGGCTGGAAGAAGCGCATCTTCCTGATTCTCTCCGTCCCGATGCGCGAGGCAGTGATGTTGGCGACCGCACCCGTTGCGAACTCAAGGCGCGCGTTCGCTGCATCCACGCGATTTGTCAGCACCGGAATTCCGACGGCGCGCACATCCGTCACCTCCACGTCCTCGCCGACGAGCCACTGCACGATGTCCAGATCGTGAATCATCAAATCGAGCACCACATCAATGTCGAGCGAGCGCGCGGTGAATTCACCAATGCGGTGAATCTCGAAATAGAGCGGAGCTTTGACGTATGGGCGCAAAGCGACGAGCGCCGGATTGAAGCGTTCGAGATGGCCGACTTGCAGGAGCGCGCCGCCTTTTGCGGCAGCGGCAATCATCCGGTCGGCTTCTTTCAAATCGCGCGCGATAGGCTTTTCCACCAGAACATGAACGCCTGCTTCGAGCAGCGCGCAGGCAATCTCGGCGTGCGCCTCGGTCGGGACGGCGAGACTCACCGCATCGCAGCGCCCGACAAGCTCTTGCCACCGCATCGTCCACCCTGTTTCTCTTTCGGCGGCAATCGAGCGCGCTGTTGCTTCGTCGAGGTCGCAGACAGAGACGAATTGCGTTTGCCCTTCGGAATCGAGCGCCGCGTGAATTCGCGCGTGCTGGCGACCCAGGTGTCCAACGCCGATGACGGCTGTGCGTAGAGTCATAAGAAAAGTGGTCAGAAGGTCAGTGGTCGGTGGCCAGTTAAATGCCCGCCCCCATCTCAGAGCATCTGACGGATTGAAGATATATGTGTCTTAGACGATACTCAAGTATGATACCCAATAAGTTTTTTACTGACCACTGGCCACTGACTACTTCTCTGGTTACCGACCACTGCTTATGACCCTTGCCAAGCGCGCCGGGCTACTCTTCTTTCTCGCCGCTGCCGCCTTCTACCTCTACGGTCTCGGACACCTGCCGTTCGTCGGGCCCGATGAGCCACGCTACGCGCAGGTGGCGCGCGAGATGTATCTCCACCATGACATGGTGACGCCGACGCTCGGCGGCCACACGTGGTTTGAAAAGCCCGCGCTGCTTTACTGGATAATGATGGCGAGTTATCGCCTCTTCGGCGTCTCAGAATGGGCGGCGCGCTTAGGCCCTGCGCTTTCGGGGCTGCTCACCGCGCTTTTAATCTACTGGATAGGAAGACGTGTAGAGCGCGCCGCCGAAGTGGAGAAGGGCGGGAGCAATAATCTTGGCCTGTGGAGCGGAGTCGCCGCTGCATCGAGCCTCGGAATGATCGTTTTCTCTCGTGCTGCAAGCTTCGACGTGCTGGTGACGATGACGATGACGGCGTCGCTCGCGTGCTTCATCGTCGCAGAGATAGAGACGAACGAGAAGCGGCGGAAGTGGCTGCTGGCAGGTTTTTACGCAATGGTCGGGGCTTCGTTGCTGGCAAAAGGATTGGTCGGCATCGTTATCCCTTGCGGCGTGGTCGGCCTTTATTATCTGCTGCGAAGGGAATGGCCGCGCAAGGCTCTCTTCATGAGCGCGCTGTGGGGAATTCCTCTTGCTCTCGCTCTCGCTGCCAGTTGGTATGCTCCCGTGATCGCGCGTCACGGCTGGACGTTTGTGGACGAGTTTTTCATCCAGCACCATTTCGCGCGCTTCGTCTCGAATAAGTATCGCCACCCGCAGCCATTCTATTTTTACCTGCCGATCATCATGATACTGGCTCTGCCCTGGACGGCCTTTCTCATCGCGGGCTTGGTCAGGGCGAGGCGTTGGAACTGGCGCGAGCAGACTCCTGAGAACAAGTTTCAAGTCTTCGCGCTGGCGTGGCTCATCGCGCCCGTCGCTTTCTTTTCCTTTTCGGGATCGAAGCTGCCGGGCTATGTGCTGCCCGCGCTGCCCGGTGCGATGTTGTTAGTGGGGAATGCTCTGGCACGATTCGTCAGAGGCGAAGAAGGCCGCGGTGCGATGCGAGCGACCGGCGCTCTTCTTCTCGTCCTTGCTCTGGCAGGAATATTCTATGCGGCGCGAACCGGGGATGTCGCAATCGCCTGCGCTCTCGTCATTGCCGCGCCACTTGCGCTCGCGGGCGTGCTCGCGATTGTCTGGAAGCAAAGGCACGCTCTGCGAGTTGAGTTGATCTGTAGCGCCATGTTCATCGCGGTGGTGCTCGCGCTCAACTGCGGCGTGGGTCGCGTCGCGCTGCTTGAATCTGTGCGCGATCTTATGCAACTGGCGGAAGCGCGAGGCTATGCCGCGACGCCAGTCTTTTACATGCTGACTAGTGATCGCACGGCGGAGTTTTATGCCGGAGGACGACTGGGCTACCGTCCCGATGGCGAGCCTCTGAGATTTGACGGGGCAACTCAAGTCGCCGATGCAGCCAGAGAGCGTGGCGGCACGGCTCTCGTTTTAATTCCCAACGAATGGGCGCATCGGCTCACAGATTATTCAGCCGTCGAAACCGAGATCATTGGACAAAACGGAGTCCTGACTCTGCTGGCAATCCGTGTGCGCTAGAGCGGAAATTCGGTTGAGTGAAGTTGAGTGCGTCTGGGGTAAATAATCCCGAATGGTGGTCAAAGGTGAGGGCGAAACGAACCACGAATTAACACGAAGAAGACTCAAGCAACTTTGTGTTGTTTCGTGTGACTTCGTGGTTCGTTGTGACCTTCTTTTTGTAAGTTGGTATAAGAATTAGCGCAGGGTTTTGTCGAAAAAGTCTATCACGCGACGGTCGTAGGTCTCGCCCTGTTCGCCCGTGGCGGACGGCAGGTTATAGCCGGTCAAAGGCAGATCGCCGTTGACTTCGACGTTGGCAGTTTTGGGAAAGCATTGCGCGAGCGCCAGAGTCGAAGCGCGCAACTCTTCGGGTCCCTGACCTGCCAGCAGCAACACGCGACGATTCGCGGCGCTGCCCGCGGCCTCACATGAGCGTGTGTTGTCGTAGCCACCGAGAAAATAGATTCGCATCCCAACGCGCGCCAGCCATTTCAGCAAACCGTTGCTCAAGCCTGTGCGTTCCGTGACAGTCGCGTTCAAAACATCGTTCGGCGAGTCGGGCACGGAATCAAGCACCAGCGCGCTCACCTTTTCATCCCGCGCCCCTGTGCGAAGAGCTGCGTAAGCTCCCAGCTCGACCCCGTAAAGCCCTGCTTGAGGGCCGACGAGCGGGCGCTCCTGCGGTGTCTTTAAAGAGCGCAGGTAATCGAGGGCTGCGCCCGTATCTTCCGTCTCTCTACCGCCGAAAGAAGTCCAGGCAACCGGAGGCTCAACGCCGTGCCCGCGCAAATCCGGCCAGAGCACTGTGAAGTTGGTTGCCTCGTTGAGCTTGACGCCGAGATTCAGCAGCCAGGAGCGATCTGCGCCATAGCGGTGCAGCAGGATGATGGCCGGAGCGCCTTCCGCGCCGCGCAGCAGCCAGCCGCGCGCTCTTGTTCCATCGCGGTTCGCCCATTCCTCGTTCGTTGCTTTCAACCCGCGTTCGCTTAGGAGCGTGAACGTTTCAGGTGTGACGAGATAGGCCTGGCGCGGTGGCCGCGTGACCTTGAAGACCAGCCACCCAGTCGTGAGCACAATCGCCAGCAACAACAGCCCGGCGATTGGCAGTAGCATCTTCAACAGCTTCTTGCCTGGTATTCGGCGACGAGCCATCTTCGAGAGGGATGAGGGATGAGGGATGAGGGATGAAAAAGATACTACTCAACTTGAGCAGTCCTTTCTTTCATCCCTCATCCCTCATCCCTCACCCCTTTTTTCTCCCTCCTTCAGCGCGTTGGCGTAGTCTTCGGGTGTGTTGACATTGGTGAAAAATCGGTTTGCGCCCTGAAGGTCGCTGAGTTCCTCGAAGGCGACCCGGCGCGTGTTTATCAGATTAAGCAGCGCTCGCGGGCGACGTTCACCTGCTACGATCAATTCTTCGGCGCGCTCGCGCACTGGCTGTGTGCGATAGAACGCGCAGAGCGGCTGCCACCGTCCGTCCGCCTGCACAGGAACGACTGCATCATAGTTTTCCCGAAGAGAGGCCAGCCGCACGAAAAGTTCTCCGGTGATAAAGGGAAGATCGCAGGCGACGACCGCCGCCCATTCCGCGCGGCAAGCTGCGAGCGCCGCGTGCAATCCACCGAGCGCGCCCCATTTTACATGAACATCCGGCACTGACGGTAATTGAGGCCACGCTGCGCCTGCAAATTTCGCCCCCACCAGACTCGTCTCAGTCGTGATTGCAACGAGCGCCCGGTAGATTCGTTCGACGAAGCTTTGCCCGCCGAGATCAAGCAGTGCCTTGTCCGTTCCCATTCGGCTAGATGCCCCGCCGACGAGAATAAAACCTTCGACTTCAAGCATGAATAGCTGCTACGTCCCCGGCGTTCTTAAACGAGCGGCGGCAGCCGCTCATCCGGGCAATAATACTTCCGCATAAGCATCCAACCAGGCGAGCTGTTTATCTCATCAGAAGATGCGCGCACGACGACCATAGACATTGAACGCGCACGTTATCACTAGAGCGCTGGCGGCGGCAAGGGAAAAGCCGTGATAGGTGACAAGTGACAGGTGACAGGAAAAAGCGTTTTTATCTTGTCACCTGTCACTTGTCACTTGTGACGCGATAAAGTTATATTCGATGATGGTGGCGGTGGCCTCGTTCCCCCTTGATCGCCCTCGCCCTTGCCACCGGCGGCGCGCTCACCGTTCGGACGAGAAGGGTCGTCCCTTTTCCTTCAATGTTTCCAGAGGTAGCTTAATGAAAAGAATTTTCGCAGCGACTTTCAGCCTGATTCTGGCGCTTGGAATCCTGTGCGTCTCCGTCTCTGCTCAGAAGGCGTCAACCATTGCACCACTTCCCGCTGATGCGCGCTTTTTCCCCCTCGAAGATTTGAAGCCCGGAATGAAGGGCGTAGCGCGCACAGTTTTTAGTGGCAGCGAGCCGGAAGAGTTCGGCGTCGAAATCCTGGGCGTCCTCCCCGGTTTCCCCGCGCCGCGCCAGTCGGCAATCATCGCTCGCCTGACGGGAGCGAATGCCGAGCGCACAGGCGTGTTCGGCGGCATGTCGGGCTCGCCCGTTTACATTGACGGGCGACTTGTCGGGGCGATTGCCTTCAGCTTTCCGTTCTCGAAAGAACCGATTGCGGGCATCACTCCAATCAAGCAGATGATAGACATCTTTGAGCGTGGTGGGGAGCGCAACACGAATGCTGGAGAGCCTCGTTCCTTCTCTTTTACAGAGTTGGCTTCAGCCGACTGGAAGCCGCGATTGCCTAAGCCCTCAGTGACGGGCGCACCATTCGTCGCACCCGTTGCAATGAACTCGCCGCTCATCGCTTTGCTCGGTCAGCAGTTGCAACCAATCGCCACGCCCGTCGTCTTCGGCGGCATCAGCCAGGACGCGCTTGCGCTTTATTCGCCGCAACTCCAGGCCAACGGTCTGTTGCCGGTCTCAGGCGTTGGCGGCGCGGCAAGCATAACCCGGCTTGCTCCCGTCACGGACAAAACGCTTGCGCCCGGAACTTCCGTCAGCGTTCAACTGGTGCGCGGCGACTATTCGATTGCAGCGGCGGGCACGGTGACGTTCCGTGATGGCCTACGGATTTACGCTTTCGGCCACCCGTTCCTGAGTCTTGGCGCGAGCGACATGCCCATGACGGAGAGTTCGGTCGTGACCGTCATCCCGAACGCGAATAATTCTTTCAAGCTCTCAGTTCCGGGACAGATGGTCGGAACCATTTCGCAGGATCGCGCCACCGGAATCTACGGACAGCTCGGCCAGGCTCCGAAGATGATTCCTGTCAAAATCAACCTTCGCACCAGCCGTGACCGCACCGAAACTTACTCCTACGAAGTGGCGAACGATTCTTTCCTGACGCCGCTTCTTTTGAACCTGACGATTTTCAGCACGATTACCTCGTCCGAGCGCAGCCTCGGTGATGCGACCATCAGCGTCAGCGGTAAAATCTCCGTCGTCGGACAAGAGCCGATTCAGGTTGACCGCAGATTCTCGGCAGCGAATGCCCCGATGCTGGCCGCAGGGTCTGTGGCCGTGCCCGTCAACGCGCTGCTCTCAAGCGGTTTTGAGAATGTTCAGATCGGCGGCATCACACTCGACATTACGTCTTCGGAGACCAAGTACGCGGCCTCGCTCGACCGCATCGCGCTCGACCGCACGGAAGCCGGGCGTGGCGAGACCGTTGAGGTTCAGGCTTACGTCAGAACCGAATCAGGCAAGCAATTTGTTCAGCGCATCCCTGTGCAGATTCCGCGTGACGTGCCGTTGGGGCAGCTTCTGGTCTTCGTCGGCGACGGAGGCGCTTTACAGCAAGGCTCTGCTTCACAGGCTTTCGTCCCGCAAGACCTGAGCCAGCTCGTTGACGCGATTAACAAGGTGAAGAAGAGCGACCGTCTTTACGTTAAGCTCTTCCGCATCACGCCCGGCGCAGTTATCGGCACGAGCGAATTGCCGAACCTGCCGCCTTCGGTCATCGCGACACTCAACAGCGACAGAACCAGCGGCGGCTACACGCCGACCATTCTCTCACCGATTTTCGAGAAGGAACTCGCGCCCGCCGAGTTTGTCATCAACGGTCAACAGATGATCGGGATTAACGTCATCCGGTGAGACTTGCCGCAAGCACTTAATTGAAGACGGGGTGAGAGACTGGAAACGTTTCTCACCCCGCTTTATTTCAAGAGCCCGACGCTCTCGATTGACTATTGATTTGCCCGGTTGTTGGTGATATATAGCGCAGCGACCAGAGACATTTGACACGCAGTCTGAGCTTCCTTAACAACCATCCTCGCTTCCTTAGCCACCACCCTCGCATTTACTAAATTCGCCTTGGAGTAAAGTCATATGGGACAAGAGACAGACTCCGGGAGCAGAGTAGTCTATGCCGGGGCGTTTATTCTGGGAATGCTGCTCGCCATCGCAGGCTTTGCCATAGCGGTAAACGGCTGTCGTGAAGCAGCGAAGGTGAACGGCACTTACTATCCCGGACTGTTAGTGTATCTTCTGCCTGCCGCCGGATTGGGACTAATGGGCTGGGGCTCAAAGGGCAGTGATCTGCTACGCCATGCGAAAGCCCCGAAGAAGGTCAGAGTGATTGCCGACGAACTCAAGATTTATCAGGATATGGACTCACGTTCAGCCGTCGTTGCGCGGCTGCCTTTCGGGACTGAAGTTGAAATCGGCGGAGTCAAAGAGGTGGACGGCGTGGATTGGGTGATTATCAATCTGGCCGATGGGCAGCAAGGATACATTGTGGACAATGCGCCGATATTTACTTTCTTGAAGGCGACCGTCGTTGGCCGGGAAGCGATTCTTTATCAGGATATGGATTTTGAGCACCAAGTGGCGCGGCTGGCTACCGGGGATGAAATCGAAGTCAGCAAGTTTGACCTGGATAGCTTCAACCCGAACGGCCCCAACAATCCCTGGCTGAGAGTGTGGCTGCCCGAAGGGCAACTGGGGTACATTAACCGGAAGACGAGGATTAAGTTGAAGTAGTTCATCTACGGCAACCAAAAGTCCTTCCTTAAATCTAGCCGCTCGGTGAATATCGGTTCACGATAAAAAGTGACCGCCGCTCTGATTCAGGCACGTGCACGGTCTTGTAAGGAAGCCCTGCCTTCTCGATCTGTTCCCTCAGCGCCTCGCCTCCGAAAAGCAGTAGCGTGCTTGTGGCCGGAGACCATTCGACTATTTTGGAAAACATCTCTGCGAAACGGTCGAGCGCGCGGCACGTGACCGAATCGGCTTCCGGCGCATCCATCTTTTCAAACCGTTCAGCGATTACCTCTGTTCGCTCATTGACGCCCAGGCGTCGCAAAGTTTCGCGCAGGTAGACAGCTTTCTTCTGCGACGATTCAAACAGCGTGGCGCGTAAATCAACTCGCACAATCAAACAGGGAATTACGGGCAGCCCCGCGCCTGAGCCGACATCCAGGACATGCGCGACGCGGGGTAAGTGTGCGAGCGCGAGCAACGATTCGAGCACGTGGCGCGTCGCAAACTCCGCAGGCGAGCACGGCGCGACCAGGTGCAGCCGCGTGTTCCAGGTCATCACCTGCTCGTAGTATTCTCGTAAGCGCGCGATGTCCGGCGCGGTTAATTGAACATCGTACAGTGGGGCATGTTCTTCAAGTGCCCCGGAGAATTCATCCGTCTGTGATAAATTTCTATCCATCTTTGTTAGAAATGCAGTTGGCTCTAGCTTAACGAACATCAATGGCCGAAAGCAAAAACTCCAATCCCCAGCCACCAATCACCAGCACCGATTTAAGCGCGGAGCATGAACGCCTGGGGCTTGAAGTGACGAGAATAATCAGCGACTATGCGCGACGGCTGGATGGCTTGCCTGTGACTTCCGCTGCCACACCCGCCGAGCTGGAAAAGATTTTTGACGAGCCGTTGCCTGCGAACGGAATCAGGGCGGATGAAATTCTCGCTCGCTTTGAGCAGGACGCCATGCCGCACGTGATGCAGATTGCCAGCCCGCGCTATTACGGTCTATTCAATCCGACACCATTGCCCATTGCCGTCTGGGCGGATGCGCTCGCCTCCGCGATTAACCAGAACGGCGCGGCATGGCGCAATTCTCCTTCAGCCAGCATCATCGAAGCGCGCGTGCTCCACTGGCTCTGCGCGTTGGTCGGGTACGATAGCTCCAGCTTCGGCACGCTCGCGAGCGGAGGCTCAGAGGCGAATCTCATCGGCTTAAAGTGCGCGCGCGATCAGGCGCACGCAGATGTCCGTGACCGGGGCGTTCGTGCGAGCAGCGGTGAGCTAATCGTTTATGCCTCCGAGCAGAGCCACTATTCGCTCACCAAGAGCGTGGATATTCTCGGACTGGGGCGCGAGAATCTACGCAAGATTGAGACGGATGATTATTTTCATATCAGCACAGAGCAGCTGCGCGAGGCGATTGAGCATGACCGGCGCATGGGACGCATCCCCTGTTGCATCGCCGGCGCAGCGGGCGCAACCTCGACCGGAGTTATTGACCCTTTAGATGAATTGGCGGACATCGCACGCGAGAACGATTGCTGGTTTCACGTTGACGCGGCATACGGCGGCGCGCTGGCGTTCTCGGCAAAGCATAAAGCGCTGTTGCGTGGGATTGAGCGCGCCGATTCAATCACGATTGATCCACACAAATGGATGTTCGTTCCTTTCGCCTGCGGCGCGGTGCTGGTGAAAGATGGCGGGCGCGTCTTGCGCGATGCGTTCGACATTACGCCCGAGTATTTGAGCGAAGATCGAGGCGGGGCGGATGTGGAATACGACTTTTTCCGCTACGGGCAACTTGGCACGCGTCGGTTCAACGCGCTGAAAATCTGGATGGCGCTGAAATTCATGGGCGCGCGCGGCTACGCTGAAGTTATCGAGCGGCAGATTGACTTGACACATTACCTGGCCGCGCGCCTCGATGACCTTGAAAGCTTTGAGCGCGTCGGGCGTGTGGAGACGGCTGTTTGCTGCTTCCGCTTTCTGCCTGAACAGGTGCGCGGGCAGGATGGCGCGGCGCAGGATGCTTTACAGCAGAGGTTGCAGCAGCGCGTGGAGCAGAGCCGCGAGGCGTGGATTTCCACCACCATACTGAAAGGCCGCCGCGCGTTGCGCGTCAACGTCAACAGCTTCCTGACGGAGCGCCGCCACATAGATGATCTGGTAGAATTGCTGCGGCGTGAAAGCGCGAAGCTCATTGAAGAAGGGAGATTGTGATGACCGAAGAAGAGATGCAGAAGAAGATGGAGTTTATTGTCGAGCAGCAGGCGCAGTTCACCGTGAATATAGAATTACTAAGAGAAGCCCAGCAACGCACAGAGACGAATCTGGCGCAAGTTGCCGCCGCACAAGCGCAGATGGCGCGGTCACAAACGCACATGAACGAAGTCGTCGCAGTCATGGCTGAAGCTCAGGAGCGAACCGACCGCAAGCTGGCTGAAACCGACGACCGCTTGAACACTCTAATCAATGTTGTCGAACGACACATTAGCGAGGGTCACAACAAAAAAACCTAAAGGGTAAAGTAAGGATAGGCAAGTTATGAATTCTCGAAGGATTTCTCGGCTGGCTGCATGTCTGATTGCGGCACTGAGCCTTTCGGCTTTTTTTATCCCTGACGCCAGTGCTCAGTCTTCAGATAAGCGTTCTCTTCCTGCCATCACTTCGCGCGCCGAGTTTGATTCCATTTCGCGCAGCTACGAAGCCGATACTCCTTACCCGCTCCCGCACGTGCTCTTCGTCATTGATCGCAAGGACAAGAACAAGATTTATTACGTCAACACCAAGCGTTACACCTTTCATAAAGATTTCGTCAACGGCAATTATCTATCACTGGAGCGCGGGGAAGAGTTTTTCCAGAACAATTATCTGAAACCAAACCGCCGTTTCATTTTGGGAACGCTCGCCTATCAATCGCCGGTCAAGCGCTGGACGTTTGAGTTCTGGGAAGGCGACCTGATTCCGGCAGAGCAGATCAAGCTCACGTTCGATGTCATCAGTCAAAGCTTCTTCGCGCCCCTGGCTTACAAACCGAACTCGCTCAGGCAGGAGGAAGCGTCCTCCCTGATCGAAGGACTGCCCCGCGTGCTGCAAAGCGAGATTTCACATGAGCAGGATTACCAGGCGCTCAACGTCGCGCGCGGTCTGGGACGGATTCACATTATCGAAAAGCTGGACGAGCACGTTGAGATCGGCTTCAACGAAATCCTTGTCCTCAACGAAGTTCCCATCCAGCTTCCGCCCGTCGCCGGAATCATCACCACCCAACCTTCAACCCCGCTCTCGCACATCAACCTGCTGGCTAAAGGCTGGGGCGTCCCGAACGCTTATATCAAAAACGCGCAGGAGCTTCTTAAAGAGTATGACGGCTGGTGGGTCAGCTTTGAGACGCTGCGCGATAAGTATTCGATCAAGCGCGCCGACCTGAAACAAATAGACGAGTATCAGAAACGCCTGGCTGTGCGGCTCGACATCATGAAGCCGCGCTTTGATCTTCAGACGACGCGGCTGGCGCGGCTCAGCGAGCAACGTGCGCAGCAATCAATCGCCTACGGAGGCAAGTCCGCGAACCTCGGCGAAGTGATGAACGCGCGACTGCCGGGCATTGTTGTGCCGGGCGGTTTCACCATCCCCTTCTTTTACTATGACCAGTTCATTAAAGAGAACAATCTGGAAGAACCCATCTACGAGATGATGAACGACCAGCGTTTCGTGCATGACCCGGCCTACAGGCGCGAGCGGCTTACCCTAATGCGCGAGCGCATCCAGAAGGCGAAGGTCAATGAGAAACTGCGAGCCGAAGTGCTGCGCCGTGCGGCGGCAGAATTCGCAGGCAAAGGATTGTTCGTCCGCAGCTCGTCCAACTCGGAAGATTTGCCGAATTTTAGCGGCGCTGGACTCTACGATACTGTGCCGAACGTTAAGGGTGAGGGACAGCTCATCGAAGCGATTAAGACCGTCTGGGCTTCGCTCTGGAACTATGAAGCATACGAGGCGCGCGAGCGTGCCAACGTTGACCACTCGAAAATCTTCATGGCGGTGCTGATTCAGGAAGGCATCAATTCGGAAAGCTCCGGCGTGATGATTACGACCGATCCTTACGATAAGGACAATCGAGGCGCACTCTACATCAGCGCCAAGCGGGGCTTAGGCATCAAGGTGGTCGAGGGCAAACGTGTCGCCGAGCAGATCCTCTATCGCCCGCGCGGGCAGTCGGTTCAGGTCTTGACGCGCTCGGCTGAAGACAGCCTGCTGACGTTTGACGAAAAAGGCGGCGTGCGTGAGATTCCCATCACGGGCGAGCGCGCTGTGCTGACGGACGAAGTGATTCGGCGGCTGGTGCGTGCCGCCGATGAGATCAAGCGCGTCTTTCGTGGCCGCGACCAGGACATTGAATGGGCCTACATGAAGGGACAGATTTACATCATCCAATCGCGCCCATACATTTCCGGGAGTTGATTGAAGAGGAGAACGCTATCCACGAAAACACACGAAGCCACACAAAAAGAACTCAAGCTGTTTCGTGATGCTTCGTGTGTTTTCGTGGATAAAGTTTTGACCTGAGCAGACTAATTATATGGATAAAAATCTTTTCGTTGACGGTATTCTGACGGGGCGCGTCGCTTTTGTGACGGGCGGGGGGACGGGGATTACGGGCGGCGTGGCGCGGGCGCTGGCCGAAGCGGGCGCGCGTGTGGCGCTCGTGAGCCGTCGGCTTGAGCATCTTGAACCGGCGGCTGAGAAGATTCGCGCCGCAGGCGGCGAGGCATTCGCTGTCACAGCCGACGTGCGGAAGATGGAAGAGGTCGAACGGGCTATCGCGGCCACCGTCGAGAAATTCGGTAAGCTGGATATTGTTGTCAACGGCGCGGCGGGAAACTTTCTCTGCCCGGCTGAAGAATTATCGCCCAACGGATTCGGCACGGTCATTGATATTGATTTGAAGGGAACATTCAACGTCTGTCGCGCGGCTTTCGCGGAACTCAAGAAAGAGCGCGGGCAGATTTTAAACATCAGCGCCACGCTGCATTACGTCGGCACGCCGCTTCAGCTTCACGTCTCCGCAGCCAAAGCGGGCGTTGATGCCCTGACACGTCAGCTCGCCGTCGAGTGGGGGCGTTATGGCATACGCTCAAACGCCATCGCGCCCGGCCCCATCGAAGACACGGAAGGCATGTCGCGTCTCGTCCCCGCAGAGGTAAAAGAAAAGCTGCGCCGCAACATTCCGCTTGGCCGCTTCGGGCGCATTAAAGACATAGAACAAGCAGCGGTTTTTCTCTGCTCAGATGCCGCCAGCTTCATCAATGGCGCGGTGCTGGTTGTAGACGGCGGCCAGTGGCTCAATACTAAAATGGTAGGATAAAATTAGAAGTGACAAGTGACAGGTGACGAGTTAGAACAAGGTTTTACTTGTCACCTGTCACCTGTCACTTGTCATCGTTTTATATGCTCGATCTTCAGCCCGCATCATTCGAGGATTTCCTGCGTGAAGCAACGCGCGGCAACGTTGTGCCGGTGGTGCGCAGCGTGCTCGCGGATTTGCAGACTCCCGTAGGAGCTTTCCTGCGCGTGGCGGAGGGCGCGCCTTACGCTTTCCTGCTCGAATCAATCGAGGGCGGCGAACGTGTCGCCCGTTACTCTTTCCTCGGCGCGAATCCTGAGATGATTGTGCGTGGGCGCGGGAATGAAACGATCATTGAGAGAAATGGTGAGCAGGAAATTCTCAAGGGCGTGCGCGCCATTGATTTTGCGCGTGAATATTTCCGCGACAGGGAACTGGCGCGCCGCAGCGGTCTCCCTCCGTTCTCCGGCGGCGCGGTCGGCCATCTCGCTTACGAAGCGGCGCGATGGTTCGAGCCTACGCTGGAAAAAAACTACGACCACGATGCCGTTGGGGATGATTCGGTCTGGATGTTCTATCGCACGGTGCTCGCCTTCGACCGCGTGCGGCAACGCATCGAGATCATAGCAATCGTCTTAACGGAAGAGGCCGCAGGTAGCCATGAAAGATTGCGCGGGCTTTACGAGCAGGCGGTTGAAGAAACCGAGCGCCTCGAAAAGTTGCTGCTGAAAAGCGGCGGGTTAAAGACGCCGCGCCGCAAAAAACCTGCTGCCCACAGCGCGCTTGAATCGAATTGGACGCGCAAAGATTTTGAAGCTGCCGTCAGACGCGCGCAGGAGCACATTGCGGCGGGCGATTGCTATCAGATTGTGCTCTCGCAGCGGTTCACCAAAAAGACGAACGCCGACCCGGTGGCCATCTACCGCGCCTTGCGCGCGACGAACCCGTCGCCTTATATGTACTTCTTTAGTCTGAAGGATGAGGCGGTCATTGGAGCGTCGCCCGAAATGCTGGTGCGTTGTCGCGGGCAGCGGCTCGATTATCGCCCTCTCGCGGGCACGCGCAAGCGCGGCGCGACCGAGGCGGAAGACTGGCTGCTTGGCGAAGAGATGCGCGCCGATGAAAAGGAAGTGGCCGAGCACATGATGCTGGTTGATCTGGGGCGCAACGACCTTGGGCGTGTGGCGGATTACGGCTCGGTCGAGGTTGAAGACCTGATGAGCATCGAGCGTTATTCGCATGTGCAGCATCTCGTCACCAGCTTGCGCGCGCGGCTGAAAGATAATCTGGATCGTTTTGACGCGCTCGCTTCCTGCTTTCCAGCAGGGACGGTGACAGGTGCGCCGAAAGTGCGCGCGATGGAGATTATCCGTGAGCTTGAGCCTGAAGCGCGCGGCGTTTACGCGGGGGCAATCCTTTACATGGACTACGCGCAAAATCTTGATTCGTGCATCGCGATTCGTACAATCCTGATGCGGGAGGGACGTGCCTTTGCGCAGGCTGGCGCAGGCATCGTGGCCGATTCCGTGCCGGAGCGCGAATACGAAGAGACGATCAACAAGGCGCGCGCACTGCTACGCGCAATAGAGATGGCCGAAAAGCAAATATGAAGGCGGCTGTGATGAAGGATAAAAACGCATGCAACGGGCGGGAGTCGGAATCTTTTCGGACGGGTTTTTTATTTGTGGCCGAGTTGATGAAGGTTGTCGCGGCAGCAATTTGTCTTGTCATGTCTTGCTCAATGATGCAGGCGCAGACACCGCCTGCGGCTGGTCAGAATAATTCCACGCAGACGCCTAAAAAGAGCAACGTGCGCCCCGTGAATCCACCAGCGCCTCAGCCTGAGCCTTTCGACAGCGCGACGGTTGAGAAGATGGCGGGTCAATGCGTCAGGCTTGAGACAGAGGCGGGTGTGATTGAGCTTGAGATGCTGGCCGAAGCTGCGCCGGAGAATGTCCGCAATTTTCTCAACCTTGTGGCGATTGGAGCTTACGATACTACCCTGTTCAGCCGCGTCGTCAAAGATTTCGTCGTCCAAGGCGGCAATCTTTCAACCGGGCAGAAGTGGAGTTTGGAACTGGCAAAGAGAGCCGCGCGTAAAACTCCAGACGAGCCGAGCTACGTCAAGCACGTGCGCGGCATCGTTTCAATGGCACGACCCGACGAGCCGAACAGCGCGACCACCCACTTCTTTATCCTCGTCGGCGAGGCCGCACAGCTCGACGGAAAGTTTTCTGCTTTCGGTCGAGTCACGCGCGGGATGGACGTGGTGGACGCGATCAACAAAGCGGAGACCGAAGGCGACAAGCCCGTCAAGCCCTTTCGTCTTACACGCGCTGTGGTCGAGCAATGTGGGAAAAAGCAGGAGACAGAAGACAGAAGACAGAAGTCAGAATATAGGGCGGAGAGTCGCTTCTTCTGATTTTCTTTTCTCCTGTCTCCTGACTTCTGTCTTCTGTCTCCTGTAGTTATGCTTCTTGTCATAGACAATTACGACTCCTTTACTTACAACCTCGTGCAGTATCTGGGCGAGCTTGGCGAGGAAATAGACGTGCGCCGCAACGACGAGGTGACTGTTGAAGAGATCGAGGCGCATTGCTGCCCGGATAAAATCTTGATTTCGCCGGGGCCTGGCACGCCCGACGACGCGGGCGTTTCCATGAAGATGATTGAGCAGTTCGCCGGGCGCATCCCCATCCTCGGCGTTTGCCTGGGGCATCAGGCGATTGCTCAGGTGTTTGGCGGGCGCATCGTTCGCGCGCCGACGCTGGTGCATGGCAAATCATCCGAGATTTGTCACGACGGACGGACGATCTTTGAGGGGCTGGATTATCGCTTCAAGGCCGGGCGCTATCATTCGCTCGTCGTCGAGCGCGAAAGCTTGCCGGAGTGTCTGGAAGTTTCCGCGACCACGCCCGACGGCGTCATCATGGGTTTGCGCCATCACGAGATGAAAATCGAAGGCGTACAGTTTCATCCCGAATCAATCCTGACGACCGACGGAAAAAAATTGCTCTCGAATTTCTTGAAACTGTGAAAGGAAGAATACAGAAGACAGAAGACAGGAGTCAGAAGGGATAAGGCTGAGAACCGCTTTCACAGATATTCCTTTCTCCTGACTTCTGTATTCTGACTTCTGTCTCCTGCTTTATGCCCCGCCCTGCCTGGCTGCTGCCGACTCCGCTGCGTGGAGATGAAGCCCCGAATGATACGGGATTGTGCGCTCTGCTGCGGCGTTTGATGGGTGGCGAAGATTTGGAGCGTGAGGAGGCGGGCGCTCTGCTCGATGCGCTGCTCGAAGGCTCTGCGACAGACGCACAGATCGCTGCGGCGCTCGTCGCGCTGGCCATCAAAGGTGAGACCGTCGAAGAACTCGCCGGGATGGCCTCTGCGATGCGCTCGCGCGCCGTCAGAATCAAATCCTCCCACGAGCGCTTCATTGACACGGCAGGCACGGGATCGAGTCAGGCTAAAACTTTCAACGTCTCGACCGCCGCCGCGTTTGTCATTGCGGGCGCGGGGCTGGCGGTCGCCAAGCATGGCAGCCGCGCCGCGACGAGCCGTTCGGGGAGTGCCGACGTTTTGGCCGCGCTTGGTGTGGGCGTGACCGCTCTACCGGAAGTCTCGGAAAAATGTCTCAACGAGATCGGCATCTGCTTCATGTTCGCTCCGCTCTATCACGGCGCGACGGCGCGCGTGGCCAGCGTGCGCCGTGAACTCGGCGTGCGGACAGTCTTCAACCTGCTCGGCCCGCTGACGAACCCCGCTGGCGCGACACGGCAAATCATCGGCGTCTGGCACAGGGCATTGATCGAACCCGTGGCACGCGCCCTCGTCGCGCTCGGAACAGAACACGCCTGGGTAGTTCACGGCTCGGACGGCCTTGATGAAGTAACCCTTGCTGGCGAAACCTTCGTCGCTGAAGCTCGCGCGGGCGAGGTCAAGACCTTCGAGATAGCGCCCGAAGATTTCAGACTCCGCCGGTCTGAGCTATCGCACCTACGCGGCGGAGATGCGGAAGCTAACGCACAAACTATCCGCTCGATACTCAAGGGGACAAGACGAGATGAGGCGCGCTTTCTTGTCGTTGCTAACGCAGCGGCAGCTCTCTTTGTCGGAGGTGAAGCCGCTGACCTGCGCTCGGCGGCGCGACTTGCCGAAGAAAGCATAGACAGCGGCGCTGCCCTCAATAAACTCGAACAACTCATCGAGGCGACAAACAGGTAAGGATACGGCAATAAGATTTGGAGGGGCAGGGACAAGTCCTCTGCCCGCTTTCGATTGGCAACACGCGGGCAGAGGACTTGTCCCTGCCCCTACAGTAGATGAATTTTCTGTCTGAAATCATGGCGCTTAAAAGAGCGCGCCTGGAAGTGGCGAAGAAAGAGCGACCGGATTTACGCGCTCATGCCGAAGAGGTGCGGCGCGACTCCGAGCCGCATTCTCTGCGGCGCGCTCTAGATAATCGTGAGCGCGTGAACGTGATCGCGGAGTTCAAGCGAGCATCGCCGTCGAAGGGAGTGATCCGTGCCGGTGCTGTGCCAGCACGGATGGCGCTTGCTTACGCAGCGGGCGGGGCAATGGCCATTTCGGTTTTGACGGAAGAGGATCGCTTTCAAGGCGCGCTCGACGATCTCAGAGCTGTTCGCGCAGCGGTGAAAATTCCGGTGCTCCGCAAGGATTTCATCTTCGACGAGTATCAACTTTATGAATCTGCTGCGGCGGGCGCGGACGCGCTCCTGCTGATCGTCGCCGCGCTGGATGATGAAAGGCTCGCACATCTGCGACGCATCACGGAGGGTGAGCTAAAGATGGATGCGCTGGTCGAAGTACACACGGAAGATGAGATGCGGCGTGCCGTCGGCGCTGGCGCAACGCTTATTGGAGTCAACAATCGCGACTTACATACGTTCGATGTCTCTCTTGAAGTGTCCGTCAAACTTGCGCGCGATGTTCCGGCGGGCGTCACACTGGTAGCCGAAAGCGGCCTGCGGTCAGGAGATGACCTGCGCCGTCTACGCGCTCTCGGTTACAGGGGATTTCTCATTGGTGAGAGCCTGATGCGCGCAGATGAGCCGGAGAAAGCACTGCAAGAACTGCTTGACGAAGCGGGTGACTTTCCAACTAAAGATTGACTTCCCCGCGCTTTTGACATAAAAGCTCTCTGGTTCGACACCTTCCCCCTGCAAGCAGTTTGTAAATCATCCCTCCGACAATTTGAGAAAGCAGGACATGTTTCCCATGACTGCAAGAATCCGCACAGGATTAATCTTACTGGCCGTGCTCATTCTCGGCGGCGGTCTCACCTTCTTCTTCGTCTCGCGCCTGAACAACCGGAAACCACCCGACGCCGAGGCGGTTGACCCGATTGACCGCCGCACCAATCTGCCAATGGTCGAACCCATCGAGCGCGACTTCGCGGAGATCAAAGAGCGTGGCCAACTCATCGTCCTCGCGCCTTACAACTCCACCACGTATTTTCTCTATCGCGGAGAACCGCTCGGCTATGAATACGAATTGCTTCAGACGTTCGCCAAAGAACACGGTGTAGCCCTGAAGGTCATCGTCGCCACAGATCGGAAAAGCTTTTACCCGATGCTCAACGCAGGCGACGGCGACATCGTCGCGGCGCGATTGATTCCGACGGAAGAAGACAAACAGAACGTCGCATTCACGCGCGAGCTGTATCGCACAGAGCCCGCTCTGGTGCAGCAAGAGCTGCCGCCGGATAAGGCCAACATGCCCGCAGCGGCGGAGAAGGCGCTTCAGCCCGGCCCGGCAGACGAATTGCCGGAGATGGATATTCAGGCGCGGCGCATCACACGTCCTTCGCAACTGGCCGGAGAGACAGTCACTCTGCCGGAGCAATCTGCCTATCACCGAACGCTCGTGGAGTTGTCCGACAACATTTCGGGCGACATCAACGTCGTCGAAATGGGCGGGAAGATTGAGGACGAAGCGCTGGCGCAGAAGGTGGCGAAGGGCGAAGTGGAATTCACGGTCATGCAGGGCAATCTGGCCGAGTTGAAAGAGGCTGAGTTTCGGAATCTGAAAGTGAGACCGATTGTCGGGCGCTCGCACAGCATCGTCTGGGCTGTGAGAAAAAACGCGCCTGAGCTGGCAAACGAATTAAACCGCTGGATCGAGGAGAAGCAGAACGGCGCTCTCTTTGACAGACTCTATAAAAAGTATTTCATAGACCGGCGCAGCTATCTTGAGCGCGTGACGAGCGAGTATCTCACCAACGCGACAGGGAAGCTGTGCGAGTTTGACCCGGTGATAAAAAAACACGCGGTGGAGCTTAACTGGGACTGGCGACTGCTGGCTGCTCAGGCGTTTCAGGAATCGCGCTTCAAGCCGAATGCGCGAAGCTGGGCGGGCGCTACGGGGTTGCTGCAACTGATGCCGCGAACGGCGCGCGAGTACGGGGTGCATAATGCCCTAGACCCGGAGGATAACGTCGCGGGAGCAGTCAGGTTTTTGAAGTGGCTAACGACACGCTGGAGCGCGCGGATTCCAGACGAAGGGGAGCGCATCAAGTTCATTCTGGCTTCTTATAATTGCGGCGCAGGGCACGTCGAAGACGCGCAACGCCTGACGGAGAAGTACGGAGGTGATCCGAAGCGCTGGGATGATGTATCCTACTGGCTGCTGCAAAAATCAACGCAGCAATATTCGGCAGACGCGGTCGTGAAGTTCGGCTTCTGTAGAGGAATTGAGCCGGTCAACTACGTGAGCCTGATTCTTGAGCGGTTCGATCATTACAAGCAGTTCGTCGTGAATTAACTGACGGATGTACATGATTGAAATCGGACTACTCCCTTGCCGTGTTACTTGCCGCGTGAGCGGCCATCTGAATTTAGCCCGGCCTTTCAAGGCCGGGTCAGATGCGCAATAGGTTAGCCACCGTCGCGTCAGCGACGATTGAATTACCCCGCAATCGTCTTTATCAATCGTCGCTGACGCGACGTTTCCAATTCAAACGCTAACTTTGTCCCGGCCTTGAAAGGCCGGGCTAAACTCAAGCGCCGCTCGCGCGGCGGATTGACATGCGTTCTTCAATCTGCTCAATTCCTGTTAAATGATCGTCAAAGTCTGCGGCATTACAAATCTTGAGGACGCGCTCGCGGCTGTCGAAGCGGGCGCGGACGCGCTCGGCTTCAACTTCTACCGGCAAAGCCCGCGCTACATTGCGCCTGAGGTTGCGCGGCGCATCACCAGGCAACTGCCGTCCACAGTGATGAGCGTCGGCGTCTTCGTCAATGAGAGCGAGCCGGACGAAGTCGCGCGCATCATGGATTCCGCCGGTTTGACGGCGGTGCAACTGCACGGCGACGAATCGCCGGAATACTGTTATCAGCTTCGGGATCGCTTCACTATCAAGGCGGTGCGCGCTCGCGGTGATTTCGAGCCGCAGATCGTCAGGGATTATGAAACAGATGCGATTCTGCTTGACGCTTACACGGCGGACGCGCGCGGCGGCACAGGGCGGGTCGTTGATTGGGAAGTGGCCAGGAGAGTCAGAGAGCTTGTCCCGCAACTTTTTCTCGCTGGCGGATTGTCGCCGGAAAATGTCGCGGAGGCGATTGCAGCGGTTGAGCCTTACGCGGTGGATGCTTGCAGCAGTCTGGAGAGCGCGCCGGGAAGAAAAGATACGAAGCGTGTCGGCGCATTCGTCGCCGCCGCGCGCCGCGCCCATTAAATGCTTGACGTCGAGCCTCCCTTATCGGTTATGCTGTGAAGCGTGGGCCACGAACGAGCTTCAGCGCAAGCACTGCTTGTCACAGTCTACCCCCAACTTCTCACCATTAGAATCTCAATTCGACTAGCAAAGATTTCCGTGAATTTATGAGCGCAACAGCGCGAGCTACACCAGGTGAACGTATGCATGCGCGCGATCAAGGGCGTGTGCTGGTGGTCACGGACGAGCCTTCACGAGCCGCTTACAGCACGGAGCTTGAGAGCGCGGGCTTGATGGTCGTCGGCATCGCGGGTGGCGTCGCGGCGCTCGTTTCCTTGCGCCGCACGCGTCCGCACATCGTCATCATTGACGTGAAGCTGAAAGGCATCGGCGCGGAAGAGTTGGCGCGTTCGCTGACGCAAACCGAAGACGGCGTGGGCGTCGTTCTGGTGGGAGACGAAGCGGCCACATGCGCCCGACGCGGAGCGGCGATGGCCGTTGGAGCATTCGACTATTTTCAAACGCCCGCTGAACTCTCTCTGCTCATCGCGCGCACTGAACAACTGGTGGCGCTCAAGCAAATGATTGACCGGCTGCGCGCCGAAGCAGACCGCGATCACCTGACGGGGTTGGCGAATCGTCGTCGCTTCCGCACAGCGCTCGGACAGGAAGCCGAAAGATGGCGGCGCTACAACGTGCCGTGCGCGCTCGTTCTCGTTGACATAGATCATCTCAAGAAGATCAACGACCAGCACGGACACTCAGCCGGTGACCGTGTGATTCGCCATGTCGCCGACGCGCTCGTCGAATTGTCGCGCGACAACGACACCGCAGCGCGTTTGGGCGGCGAAGAGTTTGCTCTGCTGCTGGCAGGCGCAGATGAGACGAAAGCTCTGGCCGCCGCCGAGCGCCTGCGCTACGTTGTTTCAGCCGCGCCGGTCGAAGGGATTGGAACGGTCACAATCAGTCTGGGTGTCGCCGCCTGCCCGTCACACGCCCAATCAGAGCGCGCACTTTACAGTGCGAGCGATGCCGCGCTCTACCGCGCCAAACGCGAAGGCCGCAACCGCGCGGCTGCCGCCTCCGAAATCAACTCTATATGATAAGCTGGTAGGACAGGCTGCGAATGCCTATCCTACGATATGACGACTAAACTTGAGCCGGATGCGCGCGGTCATTGGGGACCGTATGGCGGGCGCTTCGTGCCGGAGACTTTGATGGCTCCGCTCGAAGAGTTGACTGTCGCTTACGAGACAGCGCGCGATGATCTTCAGTTTCAGGCAGAGTTTGAATCGCTCCTGCGTGATTATTCAGGACGACCGACGCCGCTCTTTCGTGCCGCGCGCTTAACGGAAAGCGCAGGCGGGGCTTCCATTTATCTCAAACGCGAAGACCTCTCGCACACAGGCTCGCACAAGATCAACAACGCACTCGGACAGGTTTTATTAGCGCGGCGCATGGGCAAGCGGCGCATCATCGCGGAGACGGGCGCAGGCCAGCACGGTGTGGCCACCGCCACCGTCTGCGCCTTGTTCGGCATGACTTGCGTCATTTACATGGGCGCGGAAGACATGCGCCGCCAGCAGCTCAATGTTTTTCGGATGCAACTGCTCGGAGCCGAAGTGCGCGAGGTGAGTGCTGGTGCGTGCACGCTGAAAGATGCGATTAACGAGGCTTTGCGCGATTGGGTCGCGAGGCCCGCAGATACTTACTACCTGCTTGGCAGCGCACTCGGCCCGCATCCATACCCTTTGATGGTGCGCGATTTTCAAAGCGTCATCGGGCGAGAGGCACGCGCGCAGATTCTGGAAAAGGAGGGACGCTTGCCGGATGTCCTGGTCGCCTGCGTCGGTGGTGGCTCGAATTCAATCGGCCTGTTTTATCCGTTCCTCAAGGACGAAAGCGTTCGGATGATCGGCGTCGAAGCAGGCGGGAGCGGCAGCGAATTAGGACAGCACGCGGCGCGTTTTAACGAGAGCGGAGGCGGGCGACCCGGTGTGTTGCAGGGCACGATGAGCTACGTGTTGCAGGACGAGCACGGGCAGATCGCTGCGACACATTCCGTTTCGGCTGGCCTTGATTATCCTTCCATCGGCCCGGAGCACGCCTATCTTCATGACGCAGGGCGCGTTCTCTATGTTTCGGCGACAGACGCAGAAGCACTCGCAGCTTTTCACACGCTTTCGCAACTCGAAGGCATTACACCCGCGCTCGAATCCGCCCACGCCGTCGCACATGCTTTGAAACTCGCACGCGGGCTGACTCCCGAACAATTCATCATCGTCAACCTTTCAGGACGCGGCGACAAGGATGTCAATACAGTCGCAGAGTCTGGAAAGTCCTTTTGACTTCAGACTTCAGACTCCAGACTTTCCCATGAGCAGGATTGAAGCAACTTTCGCAAGTTTGAGGCGCGAGGGGCGGCGCGGCCTCATTCCTTTCATCACGGCGGGCGATCCTGATCTTGAGACCACAGGTCAATTGCTCGTCGAGCTGGCGCGCGTAGGCGCGAGCGTGATAGAGCTTGGCGTGCCGTTCAGCGATCCAATGGCCGACGGGCCGGTGATTCAAAGAGCATCGGAGCGCGCTCTCAAACAGGGCTTCGGTATACGCGAAGTGCTGAACATCGTCGAGCAGGCACGTCCGTTGATGAAAGATGTGCCCATCGTCCTGTTCAGTTATTTCAATCCGCTGCTGCAATATGGGCTTGAGCGTTTGAGCAGGGAAGCCATGAGCGCGAGTGTTGACGGCGTGCTCGTGACAGACCTCGTGCCGGAAGAAGCTGAAGAGTTTTCCGGTCTGCTCAGGACGCGCGGTCTGGACATGATCTTTCTGGTTGCGCCAACTTCCACGGATGCCCGCCTGTCGTTGGTGGCCGAGCGCGCCAGCGGCTTCATCTACGCCGTCTCCCGCGCGGGTGTGACGGGCGCACGCATGGAGGTGAGCAATGATGCGGAAAGGTTGGTTGAGCGAGTGAGGGAAGTCTCCGGGCTACCCGTCGCGGTCGGCTTCGGAATCTCAAACGCCGAACAGGTCGCCGAAACGTGGCGGTATGCTGATGCGGCGGTTGTCGGGTCTTCACTTGTAGCGGAGATCGAAAGGCTCACAGGCGCAGACAACCTCGTCCAGCTCGTCGGAGAGTTTGCCCGAAGATTGATTCCTGATGAGGGGCACGTGACGAAAGATGACTGAAGCAAATTTAAACAAAGCAGAGGGCGCGAGCCTTCGCAGGAAAGGAATTGATTCAGGCGCAGCCGTGATTCTCGTCCTGCACAGCCCGCGCGAAAAGTGCTGGGGCATACTCGACGAGATCAGTGCGGCTGGCGTATCCTTACGTGGTCTTGATCTCAATGCTTTTGATGATTGGCTGCGGGCGGTCTTACACGACGAGCCTTTTATAGGCCTCTCTGACCTGTTCTTCCCGATGTGGCGTGTCGAACGTCTCTCAAAGGATGAGAGCGCGGGCGGTGTCTTGTCTCTCGCGGAACAGTTCGAGCAGCGCACGGGGCGAAGCCTCCAAGAGTTTTTTCAGGATTAAAAGGTGCTTGCAGGATTTGACGTGACGTGTTATACCCGCGAACGCGGCGCATCACCTCACAGTCAGATTTGACGAGAGCGCCGCCTGATTTACCACCCATCGGTCGTTTACCGGGACCTCAAATCCGGTGAAAAAATAGTTCGTTGCACGTGTGAAACGCTGTTCCATTCTCGCGCCGTGTGTGTTATACTGCGTCTCGTTTGCGGTGGCAGCACCGCAGCAGATCGGTAGTTACACCCACGAAACGTGAGAAAAGGAATGGTAGAAAGCGATGTTTGTGATGGCTGAAGATAGAAATAGCGCGGATCGCGGGAAAGCGGTCGAAGCGGCGCTGCTCAATATTGAAAAGAAATTTGGCAAAGGCTCAATCATGCGTCTCGGCGAGCGCGAGATTTCGGACATCCCCGCGATCTCGACGACTTCGCTGAGCATTGACTCGGCAATCGGCGTCGGCGGCGTGCCGCGCGGACGCATCATAGAGATTTTCGGCCCGGAAAGTTCGGGCAAAACAACGCTGGCTCTGCACATCGTCGCCGAAGCGCAGAAGGCCGGAGGCGTTGCGGCTTACATTGACGCGGAGCACGCGATGGATGCGGATTACGCTGGAAAGTTGGGCGTGCAAATTGACGACCTTCTGATTTCGCAGCCGGATTCGGGCGAGCAGGCTCTGGAGATTGCAGAAGCCCTCGTGCGCTCGAACGGTGTGGACGTGATCGTCATTGATTCTGTGGCGGCGCTCGTACCGCGTGCGGAGTTGGACGGGGAGATGGGCGACAGCCTTCCCGGCTTGCAAGCGCGCCTGATGTCGCAGGCTCTAAGGAAGCTGGCGGCCATCGTCGCGCAGTCAAACACGTGCTTTATCTTTATCAACCAGATTCGCGAGAAGATCGGCGTGATGTTCGGCTCGCCCGAAACCACGTCGGGCGGACGCGCTCTAAAGTTTTATGCGTCTGTGCGTTTGGACATTCGTCGCATTGGCGCGATCAAGGACGGCGACCGTGTGGTTGGCAATCGAACCCGTGTTAAGGTTGTCAAAAACAAGGTTGCGCCCCCCTTCCGCGAGAGCGAGTTTGACATCATGTACGGCGAGGGCATCTCGCGCGAAGGCGACGCGATTGATCTGGGCGTCGTCAACAAGGTGGTCGAAAAGAGCGGCGCATGGTTCTCCTACAAGGGCGAGCGTTTGGGGCAGGGACGTGAAAACTCCAAGCAGACTCTGAAGGACAACCCGGAGATGTTGCACCGCCTGGAAAACGATGTGCGCGTTGCGCTCGGTCTCCCCGTGACCGGCGCTGTCGCAGCAGCAGCGGCAACGGAAGAGACCGAAGCTCAGGAAACTTCCGACAAAGCCAGCCGCAAGGCCGCGAAGTAAGTCAAAAGTAAAAAGGCAAAAGGCAAAAGGTGGAGGCAAGAAGCAATTTTTGTCTTCACCTTTTGCGTTTTTGCTTTTATGCTCTTCTGCGCTAATGGAAAAGACGATCCTCATCAAAAACGGCACGCTCCTGACGATGGACAAGAATGACTCGGTCGTCACAGGCGACCTGCTCATTCGCGCCGACCGCATTGTGAGTGTTGGCGAAGAAGTTAGTAGTGCCGATGTTGTGATAGATGCGGCGGGGTGCGCCGTGCTGCCCGGCTTTGTGCAGACGCACGTGCATCTCTGCCAGACTCTGTTTCGCGGGGCGGCGGATGATCTGGCGCTCATTGACTGGTTGAAGAAGCGCGTCTGGCCGATGGAGGCCGCGCATACGGCCATGTCTGCCAGAGCCTCGGCGCGTCTCGGCGTTGCGGAAATGATTACAGGCGGTACGACCTCAGCTCTGACGATGGAGACGGTCAATCACACAATGGAAGCATTTCGCGTCGTCGAGGAATCGGGGTTTCGCGCGACTATCGGCAAGTGCATGATGGACAAAGGCGACGATGTCCCGGATGCGCTGCACGAAGAGACCGAGGATTCTATTCAGGAATCGCTCGCGCTGCTTGAAGAGTGGCACGGGCGCGCTGGTGGGCGCATCCGCTACTGCTTCGCGCCGCGCTTCGCTGTCAGTTGCACGCGCGAGTTGATGCAGAAAGTCGCCAGGCTTGCGCGTGAGCGCGGCGTGATGATTCACACGCACGCCTCAGAGAATCGCACCGAAATCGAGATGGTCGAGCGTGAGACCGGCGAGCGCAATGTCGCTTATCTACATTCGCTCGGAATCACCGGAAGCCATGTTGCGCTCGCTCATTGTGTTCATCTGGATGAGACTGAATTAGAAATCCTGGCACAGACAGGCACACACGTCTCACATTGTCCTTCGTCGAATCTCAAGCTCAGTTCCGGCATCGCACCCATCAAAGAGATGCTCGAACGCGGCATCTCCGTGTCATTGGGCGCGGACGGAGCGCCTTGCAACAATCGTCTGGACATGTTTACGGAGATGCGAACTGCCGCCCTGCTTCAGAAAGTTTTGCACGGCTCAGATGTCTTGCCAGCGCAGCGCGCTCTTCGTCTAGCAACGATTGACGGCGCACACGCGCTTGGTCTGGAGCAGGAGATAGGCAGCCTCGAAATGGGCAAGCGCGCCGACGTGATAATCGTCAATCTAAGCAGTCTTCACTCGACACCGCGCCCGGCAGACTTAACCTCAGCAGTCGTTTATTCAGCACAGGCGAGCGATGTTCGCTCAGTCATCATTGATGGCCGTTTGGTGATGCATGACCGCGAGCTTCTAACAATGGACGAACGGGCAGTGATTGAGGAAGCAAATCGTGAGTCGAGCCTTTTGCGCGCGCGCGCGGGCACTCGATAGGCAGTTTACCAGCGACCTCTTCTTCTCGGTTTTATTCAGCTTTTAGTGGATAAGATGGCCAGAAATGGCTGTGCCAGCTCGAGTGGAGCGCTTACGGGGGGCGCAGGCGGCTTCCGAGCTGGCACGGGCGGGCACTATCGAAGTTCGGGCCTCAGATGGCTTGTCTTGCGACCGGCTGACGTTTGGGCATCAGCCCCATCTTCAACGCGCGTCATTATACACCCCTTGTCAAAACTGTCAACGCTTTTTTGTGACTAATTCAACAAACCTATGCGACAGGCCGTTTTTATAGGTGTTCCCTTAAATCTGACTGTTGACCCGTGAAACATGCGTGAAAGTTTTTCTGAAAATCAAGCACGGGCAATTGCTGAAGGCAACATCTTAGCCGTTGTTTTTGCAAATCCCTCGACGGTTCTACAGCACGCCACGAATCCAGTTGGGGTGAGATCAGGGCTTCTTCTGCTCCGCAATATATTTTTGTAATTTTCCCCGACCAGGATAATCCGGTTTCTTCTTGAGGAACTGTTCGTATTCGACGGCGGCCTGGCTCTTTAGGCCGGCAGCATTGTAGAGATCGGCTAGACGCAGGTGCGCGTCGGCTTCTCCGAGCCGAGCCGCCTCGTTCAAGTAAGGCACGGCCTTCGATCCCTTCTTGATCTGTAAGTAGACTTCGCCGAGCAGAAAATTAGCATCCGCTGAGTCGCTTCGCAGTTCGACGGCTTGTGTCAGCGGGGCAATAGCGTCTGCAAACTTCTTTTGCACGATGAGTACCCGTCCGAGGTTGAGCAAAGCCAGGGCGAACATTGGCCTCTCATCAAGCGAGCGCCGATAAGCTTTTTCGGCATCGCCGGTCTTGTCCTGCAAGAAATAAACTGTCCCAAGTTCAGTCCACGCATTAAAGTCCTTAGGGTCGGCAGCGAGAAGTTGTAGTAGCAAGTTGGCCGCGTCGCCGTACTTCTTCTTAGCCATCGCAGACTGGGCCTTACTGAAAAGTGACTGGTTGGCTGCGGCGCGCTGGTAGATGTCGGCGGCTGAGACGATCTGAGGATGAGGCTTAGTTTCTGTCCTGCTGGGTCGCCACTCCAACTCCAGGTCCTGACGGTGCTCCATCTGGATTGGTCCGCCGATCTGTATACGGACACGCGCGACCTCACCATTGTCCACCTCGACGACAATGTCGTACTCGCCGCTGCGTATGCCGACGAAGCGATAGCGGCCCTTGGACGGGACAGTCTGCCTCCCCACAATAGTTCCAGCCATATTGTAGAGGATGACACGGAAGCTCAAAGGAAGCAGTCCCTGAACTTTGCTTTCGTCAACTTTCAGGTCTCCGAAGAGAGTATATCCAGTTTGAGCGAATGCAACATGCGTTGATGCCAGAAGCGCGATGAGCAACAACACGAGACAGCTCATCTGGAGCTTGCTGATGGCAAAAGGGTGGCCAGTGTTGTGTCGAGCAGGAACGCACAGTTGGACGACGGCAGGTTTGGTCATGGCGGATTCCCCCATCCGGTTAGGAGTCATCATTGTATTCCACGCCTGGTTGAGAATGAAAGCGGGATGATGAAGAAGCCTCAACCTGTATGAAGCAGGTCAGTGTACTATGGCGAACAGACCGTTACGCGCTCATCTGATATCTTTTCTCATTCCCCTTCATTAAAAACCGAAGAAGATCGCACACGGAAGCCTGGACTTTGGAGGTCAGAAGTCGGGTCGTCTGATAGTCACCTTCTTCGCGAGAAGGATGAGATTTATCCTGGTAAGCATTCTTTTGGCGCGGCAACAAAGAATGCGGCAGACATTAAAAGGGAAAGGAATCAGTTCTATGCTTGCAATGAATTTCCGAGGGCCTCGACGGGTCCGCATCGATCATAAGCCTGAGCCGGAGATTCTGCATCCGCAGGATGCCGTCGTCCGGGTCACACGATCTTGTATCTGCGGATCCGATCTGCATTTATACAATGGGTCTGTGCCGGACACACGTGTGGGGATGACATTTGGACACGAGGTCACAGGTGTAGTGGAAGAAGTCGGTCAAGAGGTGGAGAAACTGAAAATTGGCGATCACGTCCTGGTGCCTTTTAATATCGCCTGCGGAAAGTGTGTTTTCTGCCAGCAGGAGCTTTATGGTAATTGCCACGAATCCAATCCCGAAGCCACCGCG
Organism: Acidobacteriota bacterium; assembly: GCA_032160705.1. GTDB lineage: Bacteria > Acidobacteriota > Blastocatellia > Pyrinomonadales > Pyrinomonadaceae > QHXM01. Next base: position 81,219 of record JAVHVE010000061.1, read on the forward strand.
GTGGGTGGCATTTTCGGCTATTCGCATACTGCGGGCGGTTACGACGGAGGACAAGCGGAATATGTCCGCGTCCCTTATGCGGATGTGAGTCCGACGGTCATTCCAGAGGGTATGGACCTGGACGCTGCGGTGATGCTCACCGACGTAGTGCCGACCGGGTATCAGGCCGCGGAAATGGGCGGTATTCAACCCGGTGACACCGTGGTGGTTTTCGGAGCTGGCCCTGTGGGCATCATGGCGGCCAGGTGCGCCTGGCTCTTTGGGGCAGGGCGGGTCATCGTGATTGATCATGTGGAGTACCGTCTCGAATTCGTGAAGAACTATGCCCCCTGCGAGGTCTATAACTACAAGGAACTGGATGATGTGGTGGTATTCCTTAAAAAGACTACCGATTGGTTGGGAGCTGACGTAGTTATCGATGCTGTGGGAGCTGAAGCCACCGGCAGAATGATGCAGACGCTGCTTGGCAAAACATTGCACATGGTAGGCGGGGCGGCCACCGCGCTGCACTGGGCGATCAACTCTGTGAAAAAGGGTGGGATTGTCTCCATTGTCGGCGTGTATGGCCCGATTGACACCCTCGTCCCGATTGGGAATGTGGTGAATAAAGGCCTCACCATCCGAGGGAACCAGGCGTCTGTGAAGCGGCTGTTGCCGCGACTGATTGAGCATGTGCAGAATGGCATCATTGATCCGAGACCACTAATCACACACCGCATCCCTTTGGAAGAAGTGTCGGATGCGTACCGGATTTTTTCAGCGAAGCTCGATAATTGCATCAAGCCGGTGCTGATCCCGCCGTCAGCCAGAATCTAGGAAGGAGCTACAATGGAAAATACAGTTAAGGACATGGGCAACAGAGTTATAGACCCCTCGCAGATCAAGGGGTGGGGCGTGGACGCCAATCTGGAAAACGACCCAACCTATCCGATGAAGAAGCGCAACGACGGGGAACACGCGGGCTATAGCTGGGAGCGTCCGACTCAGCAGCCGAACAGCGTCGAGGTCCTGCATTCCAACGAGCGGCCAAACGTCACAGCCGCCTTCGGGACGTCAACGCCGCCCTCGGGACTGAGCGGCATGATCCGCCGCTTTGCTTTCAACTATAGCGAAAACAGCTACGGGCATTGGCTGCCGCTGATGCTGGCGGATCGTGTAGGCATGGTGGAAGGCGTCCTGGATGATCTCGCGCATGGCCACGTCCCTAACATCTTCGGAGAACTGGGCTGGAAGGCGGAGTGGAAACACAACAGAAAAAGTTTAGTGACACGAGTTGCCGTCGGGGCGGTTATCGCTACCGCCGCCTTTACCTACCTGCGTAGCCGAAGGGGTGGTTCAGAGGCGGAGGAATGACTTTGCCTGCATAATCATTAAATGGAATCATTTTGTAGGCAGTTCAATGAAGTGTTTCTTGACTCCAAGATGCTACTACAAAACCTAAGCTTACTATTTCTCTCGCCATCGAAGGGGCAACTTCAGTCAACAAGGGAACACCTTATGGTGGCTAATTCGACAAAAATTTAACGAAGCCATCCAGAGTTGACACTGCCCTTACGGCCTCCTTATACTGCGCTCTTTCCGCAGAGAGACTGGAACATCCAGGCCAGGTAGCTCAGTTGGTAGAGCGCGGCCCTGAAAAGGCCGGCGTCGGCGGTTCGATTCCGTCCCTGGCCACCATATTCAAGGCAAAAGATAAAAGTAAAAAGGCAAAAGTCAGGACGAAGAAGTTTCTTTTCGTCTTCACTTTTGCCTTTTACCTTTTTACTTTTACCTTCTTTACCGGTGCCAGTAATTCTTGATTTTTTGTGCGAGCAGGGGAAAGGGGACGTACTCGGCCTGGCGACCGGCGCGGCGCAGTTCTTCAATCATCCTCATTGCACCATCAGCATTGCGTGTGTGTACCAGGATGGTCGAGGCACGCTGCAATTCCGGGCGTGAGGCGAGCCAGAGGGCGATGGCGTAGCCAGTGTTTTCGTCGTCGGTTGTTTCGGAGTGGTAGTGTTCAGGCAGCAGGTCGTGATCGAGGAAGATCGCGTCATAAAGGTTTGCGCTGAGAAACTCGCGCGCCCCTGCCACATCGTCCGCAATATCAAGATGATCGCCGTCAAACCGTTTGGCGAACCAGACATGCCTGCGTGTGTCGTCGTCCAGGAGGAAAACGCGAATCGGGGTGCGATCCGCATGAACATTATTGAGTCCGAGCTTGCTCAGGACTCCTCTCAAAATACCCATCTGTGTTAACAACCCGGACATTCCTAATGTCCAGGGCTTAATCTCCGGCCTGCTATGATTGCGATTTAAACTTCATGGATGCCCCACTATAAAAGTAAAAAGGCAAAAGGTAAAAGGCAAAAGGGATGGCCGAGAAACGCTTTTGATTAAATGTGGCTTCAGTCTCACTTTGCCTTTGACCTTTTACCTTAATTGAGAGTGTGTTAAAAACTTTCACGCGCGCGTTTTGAGCTTGCAGCGCTCTCTTCATGAGCGTGCGCTGTTTTCATCTTTGATCTGAACACGAGCACGAAAAAGCGTCTCTTATGAAGCAGGTTTTGCAGAACAATAAAACCGGTCAGATGTCCATCGCAGATGTTCCCACGCCCATCGCGCAAAGAGGGCGCGTGCTGGTGCGAGCCGCCGCGTCGCTGATTAGCGCGGGCACGGAGCGAATGGCTGTTGACGAAGGCAAGAAAAGCCTGCTTGAGAAAGCCAGAGAGCGCCCGGAGCTTGTCAAGCAAGTTATCGAGAAAGCCAGGAATGAAGGTTTCCTGAAAACCTTCAATGCCGTTCGCTCAAAGCTTGGTTCTTCGACGGCACTTGGCTACAGCGCGGCGGGCATTGTCATGGAGGTCGGCGACGACGTGACGGAGTTTCGCGCCGGTGATCGCGTGGCCTGCGCGGGTGCGGGCTATGCCTCTCATGCGGAAGTGTTGTCAGTCCCGAAAAATCTCTGCGTGCGGTTGCCCGGCGAAGTGAGCTTTGAGGCGGGAGCGTTCGGCACGCTCGGCGCGATTGCGTTGCAGGGGGTGCGCCTGGCCGACCCGACTCTCGGCGAGAGTGTGGTCGTTATCGGGCTTGGGCTTCTCGGACAAATCACCGTGCAGCTTTTGAAAGCGAACGGCTGCCGCGTCTTTGGCATTGATCTAGACCCGGCGAAAGTAGAATTGGCGCGTGAACTCGGAGCGGACAGCGGGGCTGTCAGCGATGAGAACGTGAAAAGGGCGGTGCTGGACTGGTCGCGCGGGCGCGGCGCGGACGCTGTGCTGATTACGGCAGCAACCTCGTCGAATCAGCCGGTTGAGCTGGCGGGCGAGATTTCGCGCCTGAAAGGTCGTGTGGTTGCTGTCGGGATGGTCGGCCTGGATGTTCCGCGTAATCTCTATTTCAAGCGCGAGCTGTCCCTGATGGTTTCCATGTCCTACGGGCCGGGTCGCTACGATTCCGAATATGAAGAGCGCGGGCATGATTATCCGTTCGCTTACGTGCGCTGGACTGAGAACCGCAATTTGGAAGCCTTCCTTGATCTGGTGGCCGAGCGCCGCGTCAACGTCGAGCGCCTCATCACGCATCGCTTTCCGATTGAAGAGGGCGAGCGTGCCTATCAACTGATTGCGGGCGAGACGAAAGAGCCTTACCTGGGAATCATTCTGCGGTATGACACGGAGCGCGAGCTGGAGCGTCGCATTGAAATTAAAAGGAGCGAGAAAGCGAACACCGCCGCGAATGCCGTTCGTTTAGGGATTATCGGTGCGGGCGTTTACGCGCAGGCGATGCTCCTGCCCTTTTATAAAGCTCTGGGTGTGGATTTCCGTGCGATTACGACTGCGTCAGGGGTGACGGCACGCGACCTTGCGGAAAAATATGGCTTCGACTATTGCGCCTCAAGCGCCGACGATGTGCTTGATGACAGGGAAGTGAATCTCATCGTCGTTGCCACGCGCCATGATCTTCATGCGGAGCTTTCAAGGCGCGCGCTGCTCAAAGGAAAACATGTCTTTGTGGAAAAGCCACTGGCGCTGAATGAAGATGAACTGGAAAGTGTGCTTGATGCGGCGGCCAATTCTGCTGGGCAGTTGATGGTTGGCTACAATCGCCGGTTCTCGCCGCTGGCGCGCGCCGCCCGCGCCTTCTTCGATGGGCGTCAAGCACCTCTTTCGATTAGTTATCGCGTGAATGCCGGACGAGTTCCGAAGTCCCACTGGCTGCAAGACCCGACGCAAGGCGGTGGGCGCATTATCGGCGAGGTCTGCCATTTCGTTGACCTAATGCAATACCTGACAGGGTCGCTCGTGACGCGCGTCTATGCTGAATCAATCACGAGCCGCAATGAGGAAATGGTTGACGAGGACAACTCGTTTATCACGCTTCGTTTCGCAGACGGCTCAAACGGCTCGATTGCTTATCTCTCGGAAGGCGATAAAGCGATGCCGAAAGAGCGCATCGAAATTATTTCAGAAGGGAAGAGTTTTGTGCTCGACGATTTTCGCACCGCGACGAGTTATCGCAACGGGCGTGAAGAGACCAACGCGCTGCGCCAGCAGGATAAGGGGCAGGCAGATGAGACGCGCGCCGTGTGCGATGTGGTGTTGAAGGGCGAGCCTGCGCCCATTTCGCTCGACGATCTGGCAACGACGACGCGAGCCACTTTCCGCATCCGTGAGTCGTTGCGCACGGGGCAGGCAATGAACGTCTGACATTTCCACAGGTGGAAAACTTTTCTTTTAATCTTAATCACGCAACGGCCTTGAAATATATTCTTCGAGTGTTATAATCCGCCGCGCCTCTGGAATTTCCCCGACAAAATTTCGAGGCATCTTCAAAGGTCGCTGGCGCAGGGCAGTCCTTCAACCTGCGTTGTTCTATCGAAAGAAAATCAAGTTAGAATCACGCTCGCTCCTGATGTCGTCTGACAAAGTCAAAATTCATCCGCTCTTCGCAGTACCTGAGACGGATGCTGCGCCCGAAGAAATGCCCGCGTCGGATGAGCCACTCGCGACTGAGCAGCCAGCCGGTTGCCAGTTCTGTTTCGGCTCAGGGATGGAAGTGGTGGCGGGCAAGGGAGCGCGTCGTTGTCGTTGCCGCACGCAAATCAATCAGGAGAAGTTGCTTGAAGCCGCGCGCATCCCGCGTCGTTATAGTGAATGCTCGCTACAGAATTACTATCCTGCGAAGGGCAAGTATTACACCAATCAGGGAAACGCTTTTAGATTCGCGTACACGCTGGCGCGGATGTATCCAGCCGTTGATCGTGGCCTGCTTCTGATGGGGCCAGTCGGCGTCGGGAAAACCCATCTGTCTGTCGCCATCATCCGCGATTTGATCGAGAAGAAGGGAATCCCCTGTTTATTCTACGAATTCGGCTCGCTCCTGAAAGCGATTCAGAATTCTTATAATCCCATCTCGCAGACTTCAGAATATAAAGTGCTCGCACCCGTCTTTGAGGCTGATGTGCTGGTCTTGGATGAACTGGGAGCGTCGAAGCCAACCGATTGGGTGCGCGACACGATGATGCAGATCATCAACACGCGCTACAACGATAAGAAGCTGACGATTTTTACAACGAACTACTTGGACGGGCGCAGGACTGAGCGCGACGAGACACTGGAAGACCGCATCGGGGTGCGCCTGCGCTCGCGTCTCTTTGAGATGTGCAAGACCGTCCAGATTGAAGGCGAAGATTACAGGAAGAAGTTCGATTCGCAGCAGCCTTAAAAGAGATCGAAAACACTTTTCACAGGTAAAGCCGACTCAGGAGAAGAGAGTCGGCTTTATCTTTTAGGAATCACGTTGAGGAAGGAAAGATTGTCTACGAAGCTACGCGAAATGACACCAAAGGATTCACATCGCCTCAGTTTTCGTGTCTCTTTCGCGTGGCTTCGTGGATAGTCTCTCTTTCCATCGCTTCTCTCCGGCCTTAGAAAAGTTCTTACTCCGCCTTGATAATCTCCGGCATCCGGCTCAGATCAATCACCGCCGGATTTATCTGCTCCGGGAAAAACGATTTGTCCATCAATTCCGACATGGGCGTTCTCGTCTTGAGAAATCCGAGGCTGATGCCCATATCAAGAATCTTCTGCATCTCTTCGTCGGTTGGATTCAGGTTGCGATAGGTGACGCGGTCGGCAGGCTGCGTCAGGACGTAGCGTAACAGTTTCTCATCCTGGCGAAAGTATGGCGAGACGAGTTTCGCCGCGTCCTCGCGGTTTCTTTCAGTCCATTCGCCGGATTCGGTAATGCCGCGCACCAAATCACGAACTACCTCCGGGTTATCACGAATCAAGTCTTCATGAACGACGAGCGCGCAGGAGATGTAGTTTGGCCAAATGTCTTTGGCGTAATAGAGCACGCGCCCGTAGCCTTCCATCTCCGCCTTTCCGCAGTAAGGCTCGGCGACGATGAAGCCGTCTATCGAATTGGTCGCCAGCGCCGCAGGCATATCGGGCGGGGCCATCGAGATGAATTTAATCTCTTCGGGCTTCACCCCCTGATCTCGCATCATTTTATTGACGAAGAAATTTTCATTGCTGAAAGGGTTCGGGATGGCGATGGTCTTGCCGCGCAAATCACGCAGGTCTTTGGCCGTACTTTCTTTGCGAACCATGAGCTGCGAGCCGTCACGATGACCGAGGCAGGCGATTTTGACGGGTACACCCTGCTCGCGCAACTTCATGGCGAGCGGCACGGTCAAAAATGCAGCCGTCAATCTTTTGGCCTTTAACGCTTCGACGATTGTCGGGAACTCTGAAAAGCGCATCGCATCGAAGCGCGTGCCCGTCCGTGTGGTCTTTGAAGCATAATCGGTGACGGGACAGGTCAGATGGCAGGTCACGGGAACAAAGGCGACTGTCAGAGTTTGCTGCTGCCCGCCGTCCGGCCCCTGGTGATACGTCTCCTGCTCGTGGCTGCGCGGCTTGTTCAGCGAACGATAGCGTAAGAAAACGATCACGGCGAAACAGATGACGACCGCCGCCGTAATCAAAAGAGCTTTTTTTGAGCGAAACATTGCTTCTCCACAAAATAAAGGATGTGCAATCGTAACTCTGCACCATCGCGCCAAGCAAGGAGTATGATTCGTGCTCTGCCGAACCGTTATGTATAATGCACTCAATTCAAAAGCTGATATCGTAAATTTTTTGACAGGAGGGCAGGATGATTACCAAAGAGCCGCTGGCAGAGACAGACCAGGGACTAACTCTGGCTGAGCGTCGCGCTTACATGAAATTGCCGCTGGCCGAGCGCCGTCGGCAGTTAGCTGAGCAAGCCGAATTAATGGTCAAGCATTACGAATCTCAGCCCGAAACAGTTGAGCGAGAGCTATGGCAGGGGGGAGACATTGTCGAATCATAGTTCCTCACCAAAGCGCGGTGAAATCTGGCTTGTCAATTTTGATCCGACGATAGGCGCGGAAATTAAAAAGACTCGCCCCGCTGTCGTTGTCAGTTCCGATGCCGTCGGGCGCTTGCCTATCAAGCTCGTAGCTCCGCTGACAGACTGGAAGACCCATTACACGTCGAACATCTGGCATGTTCGGATAGACCCGGATTCGACTAATGGGTTAGCTAAACCTTCCGCTATAGATGCTTTACAATTGCGCGGCATGGATCAACAACGATTCGTTCGACGGCTTGGACAAATCCCGGAAGAAGCGCTGGAAGAAATTACGCTGGCTATTGCAGCCGTCATTGAGTATCCCTGACGCATTACTCCTCGGTAAAATTTTGCATTCTTAGTTGAAACGTAAGCAACATCGCAGACCTGATGCCCAAACGCACTGACCTACACAAAATTTTGATTATCGGCTCAGGCCCTATTGTCATCGGGCAGGCTTGCGAGTTTGATTATTCGGGGACGCAGGCTTGCCGCGCCTTGAAGCAGGAGGGCTACGAGATCGTGCTGGTCAATTCCAACCCGGCGACGATCATGACCGACCCGGAGACCGCCGACAAGACCTACATTGAGCCGCTCAACGTAGAAGCGCTCACGACCATCATTAAACGTGAACGCCCGGACGCGCTTCTTCCTACCGTCGGCGGACAGACGGCGCTGAATCTCGCCATCGCTCTCGCGGACGCTGGCGTGCTCGAAGAGTATGGCGTGGAGATGATCGGGGCCAAGCGCGAGGCGATTAAGGTTGCGGAAGACCGCGAGCTTTTCAAGCAGGCGATGGAAGAGGTCGGCTTGCCTATGCCGCGCGGAGGGTTCGCGCATTCGTGGGCGGAGGCTGAAGCCTTGGTCAAGGAGACGGAATATCCAGCCATCATTCGTCCCAGCTTTACGCTCGGCGGGACTGGCGGCGGCGTGGCCTTCAACCCCGAAGAGTTTGAAGAGATCGTGCGGGGCGGCCTCAGTGCTTCGCCCGTCAACCAGGTCTTGATCGAGGAATCAATCCTCGGCTGGAAAGAGTTTGAATTGGAGGTGATGCGCGACCTCAAGGACAACGTCGTCATCATCTGCTCGATTGAAAACTTCGACCCGATGGGCGTGCACACGGGGGATTCAATCACGGTCGCTCCGGCGCAGACGCTCTCCGATGTCGAGTATCAAAAATTGCGCGACATGGCCATCACCGTCATTCGCAAAGTCGGGGTGGAGACAGGCGGCTCGAACATACAGTTCGCGGTCAATCCCGAAAATGGCGACATTCGCATCATCGAGATGAACCCGCGCGTCTCGCGCTCTTCGGCTCTGGCCTCGAAAGCGACGGGCTTTCCGATTGCCAAGATCGCGGCGAAACTCGCCGTCGGCTACACGCTTGACGAGATTCCGAACGACATCACAAAGAAGACTCCCGCGAGTTTCGAGCCGACGATTGATTACGTCGTGGCGAAGATTCCGAAGTGGGCGTTTGAGAAGTTTCGCGACGCCGAAGACGTGCTTGGGACACAGATGAAGAGTGTCGGCGAAGTGATGGCGATTGGTCGCACGTTCAAGGAAGCTCTCTTTAAGGGCTTGCGCTCGCTCGAAGCCGTCAAGCCTCTGCGCCTGCGCGGCGTCTCAGACGACGAGTTGCAGCGCAAACTCGCGCGTCCCAATTCGCAAAGGTTCTCTTACATCACCTATGCCTTGCAGCACGGCTGGACGATTCCTGAGATTCATCGCCTCTCGCGCATAGACCCCTGGTTTCTCGAACAACTTCAGGACGTGATGCGGATTCAAGATCGCATCGAAGACCGCAGGCTCGAAGATGTTCCGCCGGACGTTATCCGGGCTGCTAAAGAGGTCGGGCTGTCGGATCGTCGCATAGCTTATTTGACAGAGCGCACCGAGGATGAAGTGCGTGCCCACCGAAAACGACTCGGCATCGTGCCCGTCTACAAGCGAGTTGATACGTGCGGCGCGGAGTTTGAATCCTTCACGCCCTACCTCTACTCGACTTATGAGGAAGAGGACGAAGCCGCGCCGACCAGCAATCGTAAGATTATGATCCTGGGCTCCGGGCCGAATCGCATCGGGCAGGGAATCGAGTTTGATTATTGTTGCTGTCATGCCAGTTTTGCGCTGCGCGACGCAGGTTTCGAGACCATCATGGTCAACTGCAACCCGGAAACCGTCTCAACTGATTACGACACTTCAGATCGTCTTTACTTTGAGCCCCTGACGTTCGAGGACGTGATGAACATCGTGGACGTGGAGCAGCCTGAAGGCGTCATCGTGCAGTTCGGCGGGCAGACGCCTTTGAATCTGGCGATGCGTCTTGCGGAAGCCGGTGTGCCCATCATCGGCACATCGCCCGACTCGATTGACCTGGCTGAAGACCGCAAGCGTTTCGGCGCATTGCTGCAAGAGCTGGGCATCCCGCAGCCGGAGAACGGCACGGCCACCTCGCCGGACGAAGCGAAAGAGTGTGCGGCGAGAATCGGCTACCCGGTGCTTGTGCGTCCGAGTTATGTACTGGGTGGGCGCGCGATGGCGATTGTTTATGACGAAGCGAGCCTCGCCGAGTACATGCGTTCCGCCGTTGACGCATCGCCGGAGCGCCCCATCCTAATTGATAAATTTCTGGAGCGCGCGGCGGAGTTTGATGTGGACGCGCTCGCAGACGAAACCACCTGCGTGGTCGCAGGCATTCAAGAGCACATCGAAGAAGCGGGGATTCATTCGGGAGACTCCTCCTGCGTGCTGCCGCCAGTGCGCATTGACCCGGAGCATCTTGAGACGATGCGACATTACACGAAGGAGTTGGCGCGTGCGCTCAGTGTGCGCGGTTTGATGAACATCCAGTTTGCCATCAAGGATGATCGCGTCTATGTGCTGGAAGTGAACCCGCGCGCTTCTCGCACCGTGCCGTTTGTCTCGAAGGCGACGGGCGTCGCTCTGGCTCGCGTCGCCGCGCTCGTGATGGCGGGGCGCGCTCTCTCAAGTTTCGAGCTGCCTGAGGATTTGACGGAGAATCTGAACACAAACCGTCGCTACTTTATTAAGTCACCAGTCTTTCCCTTTGCCAAGTTTCCGGGCGTTGACCCTATCTTAAGTCCTGAAATGCACTCGACGGGCGAGGTGATGGGCGTCGGAGAAACTTTCGGCGAGGCTTACGCGAAAGCCATGATGGGCGCAGGGCTCGAACTCCCAACGAGCGGCACTGCGTTCATCAGCGTCAACGAAGGCGACAAGGGGCAGGCGGTTGTGCTGGCGCGGCGGCTCGTGCGTCTGGGGTTCAAGCTAGTTGCGACCGAAGGGACAAGTGAGCGGCTGCGCGAAGTCGGACTCAAGGTCGAAAGCGTTTTCAAAGTCAACGAAGGCCGACCGAACATCGTTGACCACATCAAGCGGGGCGAGATTGCCATCATCATCAATACGCCTTTGGGACGCGCGTCGCACTTCGACGAACAGGCCATTCGCCGCGCCGCGCTTCAGTACAACGTGCCATGTGTGACGACGATGACGGGCGCGCAGGCGATTGTCGAAGCCCTTGGCGCTCGTCAGCCCGGCACAGAGATCAACGTTTATTCGTTACAGGAACTGCACGCCGCGAGCCGTGCGGTTCACCAAGCATAGGAACAGGAGACAGAAGACAGAAGACAGGAGACAGAAGAAAAGAAAATCTGTGAAAGCGGTTCTCCGCCTTATCCCTTCTGACTTCTGACTCCTGAATTCTGAATTCTGCTTTCCAGGGAGGCTTTCAAGGTGGAGATCAACAGCCGCGAAACCATCAGCAAGATTCTGGAAGATTGCCACACGATTGCCGTCGTCGGCCTCTCCTCAAACCCTGGGCGCGCATCAAACGGCGTCGCGGGCTACATGAAGCGGCAGGGATACAGAGTTATCCCCGTCAACCCGAACGAGGAACAGGTGTTCGGCGAAAAATCTTATCCATCGCTGGCGGACGTGCCCGTGCCGATTGACCTCGTTGACATCTTCCGCCGCTCGGAAGAAGCGGGCAAAGCGGTTGACGAAGCAATCGAGATTGGCGCGAAAGCCGTCTGGCTACAGGAAGGCGTGATTGACCACGCCGCCGCGCAGCGCGCACAGGACGCTGGCCTGCTCGTCGTCATGGATCGCTGCTGGCTGAAAGATCATGTGCGGAATAAGTAATCAGTTTTCAGTAGCCAGTTTTCAGTTTTCAGTTAAAACAGAAAGCTGAGAACTGAAAACTGAAAACTGAAAACTGGCTACTGAGATGATTCGTGCCGTTGTTATCACCGTCAGCGACCGTTGCGCGCGGGGCGAGCAGGTGGATGAGTCCGGCGCGGCGCTCGTCGAGTTGTTGAAAGAGATGGACGCGAAAATTGTGGCGACGGAAATTCTGCCGGACGATTTAGAGCCGCTCTCGGAGAAGCTTCGCGCATTGGCCGACCGCGTGGACGTGAATCTGATTGTGACGACGGGCGGGACGGGTTTCAGCCCGCGCGACAACACGCCCGAAGCGACGCGCGCCGTGATTGAAAGGGAAGCGCCGGGGCTCTCCGAAGCGATGCGGATGGAGACGCTCAGGCAAACGCCTCTGGCGATGGTTTCGCGCGGGGTGTGCGGCATTCGTTCCAGCACATTGATTATCAATCTGCCCGGCTCGCCCAAAGCTGTGCGCGAGAGTTTCGCTGTCATCAAGCCCGTGCTTGCTCACGCCGTCGTGCTGCTTGAGGGGAAGCCTCACGCGGAAGCGTAAAAGCAGGGACGCGGGATGAAGAAAACGAAAAACTTTTGACAACGCTTCCGCGCGAGGCTTAAGATTCATGGCTGTTAGCCTTTTTTATTTGACCTTACGTTGAGAGCGCGCATTTTCCGGCACGCTGGCCAGATCAAACTGCGAATATGCTGAACGCGATTCTACTTCAAGCGACGGAAGCGACCACCGCAACTACTGCGCAGACGGTTGGCGCTCCCGTGACGGCCTACTGGCCTGTGATGATCTTTTTCATCTTTGCGATTATCTTCCCCGTCTTGCCGATTGTCCTGGGGAGATTCCTGCGGCCAATGAAATATCTCAAGGCCAAGATGCGCCCCTACGAATGCGGCATAGACCCGACGACGGAAGCGCACGACCGCTTCACTGTGCGCTACTACATCGTCGCGATGCTCTTTTTAATCTTCGATGTCGAAACGATTTTCCTGCTGCCCTGGGCAATCATCTTCATGGGCGACGATTTCTCTTTCACCAAATTTGCGCTCATCGAGATGTTCGTCTTCATCGGCATACTCATCGTCGGCTACTATTACGCCTGGCGCAAAGGGGCGCTGGAGTGGGCATAACGAAAAGCAGAATTCAGGAGACAGAATTCAGAAGCCAGAATATAAGGCTGAGAACCGCTTTTATTCTGATTTTCTTTTCTTCTGACTCCTGACTTCTGGATTCTGACTCCTGAATTTTATGGCTGAACATCAAGAAGGATTTGTGCTGACGACCGTGGATTCGATGATTAACGCGGTGCGTCGAACGGTTGGAGCGAAGGCGATGGATCTGGCTGCGCCGGTGGTCAACTGGGCGCGCAAGTCTGCGCTGTGGCCGATGACGTTCGGGCTGGCGTGCTGCGCTATCGAGATGATTGCGACGGGCGCGGGGCGCTTCGACATTGACCGTTTTGGGGCAGGAGTTTTTCGCCCCTCCCCGCGCCAGAGCGATCTGGTGATTATCGCGGGCACGGTGACGTTGAAGATGGGGCCGGTGGTGCGCCGCGTTTACGATCAGATGCCTGAGCCAAAGTGGGTAATTGCGATGGGCGCGTGCGCTTCGACCGGCGGGCCGTTTGATTCCTATTCGACGATGCAGGGCGTTGATCGCGTCATCCCCGTAGATGTTTACATTCCGGGTTGCCCGCCGCGCCCCGAAGCCTTGCTCTACGGCCTGATGCGCCTTCAGGACATCATCATGCGCGAAGCTCCTTCGGCTTACATCTTCGAGTCGGACGGAACTGTTCGCCGCCGCCAGCTTGAAGGCGACGACGAGTTGCAGGATGTTTCTCCGACTGACAGGGAAGCGATGGAAGTGGTAGATGCCGCGACACGTTGATGGTAAGGCATCTCAGATTCAAATGGACGATAAGAGGCCGCCTTCTGATAAAGGCGGCCTTTAATTTTTTTAACGTTGATGGAAGAAAATTAAATGCTCCTGCGTCTAAGGGATTGAGAAGTGAATAGACGGGGAGGCCGAATGGAGCAGCGCGCGGTGGCGAGCGAGAAGGAGATCAACGAGCGCGTGATTGAAGCCTGTCAGCAGGGGGACAGGGAGGCGTTTCGACTGCTCTTTGAGACTTACCAGGAGAAGGTTTATTCAATCTCCCTCTACTATTTCAAGGGAGACGAATCGTCAGCCAGAGATGTGACGCAGGCAGTCTTTCTAAAATTGATGGTCAAGATTGAGCAGTTTCGCGGCGGTGCGGAGTTTACAACGTGGCTCTATCGCCTGGTGGTTAATGCGTGCATGGATGAGCAGAGAAAGAGCAGGCGTTTTCTTCCCTTTGGAGAAGGATTCGAGATGGGCAAGCATGTGGTGGAGAAAAATTCACAGGAGGAGCGTTACGCGCGCATCGAATTGGCAGACTCCGTGAAGGCCGCCATCTGTGAGTTGAGGCCGAAGCTGCGGCTGCCCATCCTGCTCAAGTACGTCGAGGGATTGTCGTATGAAGAGATGGCAACGGTGCTCAACTGCTCGAAAGGCACAATCGCCTCGCGGATGAATCGCGGTCATAAAATTTTAGCGCGTCGTTTGTCGCACCTGCGCGGCGCATTTCAAGGTGAATAAGATGTTCAGTCAGCACGAAAGTCGAAATCTTTCCGCCTATTGCAACGGTGAACTCCCCGATGAGGAGTCGCGGCGCGTGGCGGAACACCTGATCGGTTGCCAGCGCTGCCGCCGTGAGTTTGAAGAGATCAAGCTCGGCGTCAAGCTCGCCGAACAGTTGCCGAGAGTTTCTGCTCCGGCGTCCCTGTGGAGCGAGATAGAAGCGGCTCTGGTCGAACGCTCGCGCCCTGTGTCAGAGCGCCCCGCACCTCGTTTCGGCTGGCAACCAATCGCGGCAGTTTGCGCCGTGCTGCTTTTGGCGCTGGCGATTGGGGGCATCTGGTACTCAACGCGCCAGCCGAGCAATCCTTCACAAGTTACCGAGAAGACTAAAACACAGCAGACAAACGACCCGAATCAACAGCCCGAAGGCGTTAGCCCGGCCATAGTCGGGAGCGCGCCTGCGACTAACAACAGCGCGCAGGCCGGTCAACACGACGACAATAACAAAACTGCGGAAGCTGTGCCCGCCAGGAACGGGAACGAGCCGACGTGGGAGGTGGCGCGGCTGGCAGGTGTGCCGACAATTGGCGCGAATCGCATTGAAGGAAGCGGGCGCATTGCTGTGGGCGAGTGGTTGGAGACGGACGGCGCTTCGCGCGCCAAGATCAATGTCGCCAACATCGGTCAGGTGGACATCGGGCCAAACTCGCGCGTGCGCCTGGTCGGAACACGTTCGACGGAGCATCGTCTCGCGCTGGAGCGTGGACGCCTTCATGCCATGATCTCTGCTCCTCCCAGACTCTTCGTCGTCGAGACGCCTTCGGCGACAGCGATTGATCTTGGCTGCTCCTACACGCTGGAAGTTGACGACCGAGGTCGAAGTATTCTGCACGTCACTTCGGGCTGGGTCGCGCTTGCGCGACAGGGACGCGAATCAATCGTGCCTGCCGGGGCTATGTGCGTGACCGAGCCGGGCAAGGGAGTGGGCACACCCTTTTTCGATGATGCTTCGATGAGATTTCGCAATGCGCTCTCACGTCTGGATTTCCAAAACGGCGGCGCGAAGGCGCTCGGCATCATTCTCTCGGAAGCACGTGAATACGACACGCTGACGCTCTGGCATCTGCTCTACCGTGTTCAAGGCGCAGAGCGTGCCCGCGTTTACGACCGTCTGGCGGCGCTCATCGCTCCGCCCACAGGCGTGACGCGAGAAGGCGTGCTCCGGCTGGATAAAGGCATGCTCGATCTCTGGAAAAAGGGACTCGAATGGGCGTGGTTTGAATAAGAGAACTTATAACTTTTGACTCTCCCATATCCTCGCGGTGCGGCAGACCTTTTTACCTTGAGGAGTAACACACCATGATTCGACACATCACAACGAGACTCATCGCGGGTTGCCTGCTGGCTTTCAGTATCGCCGCGTTTGTGGGAGTCAAGCTTTCCGCTCAAAATAATCCGGCGACTAAAGCTCAAAAGAAAATCGCACGGGCTGATAACCGTCTGGTCGTCCACGAATGGGGCACGTTCACTTCGATTGCCGGACGCGACGGCGTGGCGCTCGAATGGCGACCCTTGAACGGCCCAAGCGACTTGCCCAAATTTGTCCACACCATTCAGGAGGCAAACGAAGGCTTGCGCCATCGCGCGGTGCAGGGCAAGGGAGACATGACGGCGCGCGTTCGGATGGAAACACCTGTCCTCTACTTTTATTCCGGCGAGGAGATGGATGTCTCTGTCAAAGTTGATTTCCCGAAGGGCAAGATTACCGAATGGTATCCGCAGGCGCGCACAGTCGGCACTAATGTTGACTGGGGACGTTTGAAAGTTATGCCCGGCGCTGCGCTGACCTTCCCGGTCGGGAGTTCGGAAAGCCATTACTATCCGGCGCGTGAAGTGGACGCCGCACCCGTGCAGGTCTGTAGCACGAACAACAAACCCGCCCAACAGGAGAAATTTCTTTTCTATAGAGGCGTGGGAAATTTCGATTTGCCGCTTTCGGTCAAGCTCGAAGGCGAGAGCGTCGTCTTGAAGAATCTGGGCAAGGATGAGATCGCGCATCTGGTCATCTTCGAGAATCGCGGCGGCAAAATCGGGTATCGTTTGTGTGACGCCTTCACGGGTGAGATGACGCATGAACGTCCTGTGCTCGACAAGAGCATGGATGCGCTCCTCGAAGACCTGAAACAGATTCTCGTCGCCTCCGGCCTTTACGAAAAAGAGGCTGCGGCGATGATTAAGACCTGGCGCAGCAGTTGGTTTGAAGAGGGCATGCGCGTCTTCTACGTGCTGCCGCGTCACACGACCGATCAGATTCTTCCCGTCACGATTGAGCCGCGCCCGGCGGAGTTGGTGCGCGTGCTCGTCGGACGCGCCGAAGTCATTACGCCGCAGATGGAAAAGACGGTTCAGCAGCAGATCAGCCTGCTCCGCGATCAATCGCCGGAGGTTCGTGAGACCGCCGCCAGGGAGATTCGCAAATACGGACGATTTTCAGAGCCGATTCTCAAGCGTCTGCTTGAACAGGAGAGTGACGCCCTTGTGCGCTCGCGTATCAGGAAACTGATCGCATCTGAATAATAATTGTAGGGGCAGGGCTTGTCCCTGCTCCTACAAATCAGCGACGCCGCAAAATCGAGGAAGGAGATGGAGCGATGAAAGAACAAAATCTTAATGAATTGAACCGCAGGCAATTTATCAAACGCGTGGCGGTCGTCGCGGTCGCGCTCCCGGCGTTGCCGCTTGGTTTCGCCGCCTTGAGAGATTCTGAAGCGACGAGTCGTGCCGCTGCTGCTCCGGCTCAGGAGTGGGCCGGAGCGGCAGACGGCCCCGCCAATCCTTCATGGAAGACAAAGATGGTCGCGGGCAGCGAACCGGGCGAGCCTCTTCTCATCTCCGGCACGATTTTCCAGCCGGACGGTGTAACGCCTGCGAAGGGCATCACGCTTTACGTCTATCACACGGACGCCAGAGGCTACTACACAAACGAAGACCCAGGCAGGCAGGCACAAAAGCCGCGCCTGCGTGGATGGATGCGAACGGGTGAAGATGGTCGTTACGAGTTTCGCACCATCAGGCCTGGTGCGTATCCGGGCAGGAAAGCCGCGCAGCACATTCACGCCACGCTTTCAGGGACGGGCTATCCTGAATACTGGATAGACTCTTACTTTTTTGAAGGCGATCCATATCTCACCGCCGAGCATCGCGCGACGCTCGGCGGGCGAGGCGGCTTTCAACCAGTTATCACTTTGAAGCGCGACGAGCAAGGTGTCCTGAGAGGCATTCGTGACATTAAGCTCCAGCACATCTGATTGCGGAATGCGGATTTCGGATTGCGGATTGAAAGGCGGTTAAGCGAGAAATGTGCGTCAATCCGCCGCGTCAGCGGCGACATGAATTTAGCCCGGCCTTTCAAGGCCGGGATAGGTTGGGCGATAGATTCACAAACGTCGCCTAAGCGACGATTGAATTCATGGGAGAGGTTAATTCAATCGTCGCTGACGCGACGCAAACCATAAATTACCTGTTGTGTTCCCGGCCTTGAAAGGCCGGGCTAAAATCACGCGCCGCTCACGCGGCGAATTTATGCTAACTCTTTGATGAACTGCTTTCCAATCCGAAATCCGCATTCCGCAATTGATGAGGCTGTGTTTTATGAAGAAGGGACTGATTCAGAAGATACTGAAGTGGACGGCGATTGCGCTGGCCGTCGTCTTCGCTGCGCTTCAGTTCATTCGTCCGGCGCGAACCAATCCGCCCGTTGACGAATCGCGCACTATTCTGGCGCAGACGCACATCACGCCGGAGGTTGCCGCCATCCTGGATCGCTCCTGCAACGATTGCCATTCCAATCAAACGCGCTGGCCCTGGTACAGCAACATCGCTCCCGTCTCCTGGTTTGTCATCAATCACGTCAACGACGGGCGCGAGGAAATGAACTTCTCGGACTGGGCGCAGTACAGTCAGGATGAGCGAGATCGTTATCTGAAGAAAATTTGCGGGGAAGTGAAACAGGGTGCGATGCCGCTCAGTTCCTACCTGCGCCTGCACCATGAAGCGAAGCTCTCAAGCGAAGACGTGAAAACGCTCTGCGATTGGGTCAGCGACGAAAGCCAGCGCATCTCTCAAACCTTGAAGTAAATCACTGCTTTTACAATCCCGCAAGGTGGCGTGTGTCGTTGATCGCCAGCACGCGAACGAAGCCGTCTGAGCGAAGCTCGAAGCGTGTGATGCCGCAGTTGGCCGTAGAGACCCAGACGGGGCGCAACTCCGGCGCATCGAGCGCGCCCATCAGGTGCAGAACGAGAATGCAGATTGTGCCCGTGTGAGAGAAGACGCAGATGCACCCGCCCTTGTGCTGCTCAATCACCCGGTCGAGCTTGCGTGAAGCGCGGTCGAGCGTCTGCCGGTAGCTTTCGCCGCCGAGCAAAACGTGCTCGAAGTCCCTGCGAATCAGCGCGGCATATTGCTCCGGGTGCTGTGAGGCGGCTTCTTCAAACGTCAAGCCTTCCATCACGCCGACGCCGCGCTCGCGAAAAGCATCTGTCTGCTCAACGTCCAATCCGGTCAAGCGCGCCAGCGGCATCGCCGTCTCGACAGCGCGCGACAAATCCGACGAATAAATTGCGCTGATCTTTTCTGAATAGAGCGCCTCGGCGGTCACTTCCGCCTGCCTGCGCCCGCGCGCTGACAGTGGGGTCGGCGTGTGCCCGCCGAAGAGGCCGGCGGCGTTGCCCTCAGATTGGCCGTGCCGGATAAAAAGGACGCGCGTCGTTTCCATAAGACTCGTGACAGGTGACAAGTAAAAGCCGTAAACCGTGACAGGTGACAGGTGACAGGAAAAAGCGTTCTTATCTTGTCACCTGTCACCTGTCACTTGTCACGGCTTTTATGCTGCAACTGCTTCGGCTTTTAATTTCTCGGCTTGATAATGCGTGACCAAAGCCGCGATGATTTCGTCGAGCGCGCCTTCCATGACGAGGTCGAGTTGATGAATAGTTAAACCGATGCGGTGGTCTGAGACGCGGTTTTCTTTGAAGTTATAGGTGCGGATTTTTTCGGAACGGTCGCCGCTGCCAACCATCGCGCGACGTTCGGAAGCTTCGGCCTCATGCTGCTTCTGCTCTTCAAACTCTTGCAGGCGCGCGCGCAGGACGCGCATGGCTTTTTCACGGTTCTTGATCTGCGACTTCTCGTCCTGCATCGAGACGACCGTGTTGGTCGGAAGATGCGTGATGCGGACAGCAGAGTATGTTGTGTTGACGCTCTGTCCGCCTGGGCCGGATGAGCAGAAGGTATCAATGCGCAGGTCTTTTGGATCAATCTTGACATCAACCTCTTCGGCTTCGGGAAGAATCGCAACAGTGATCGCCGAAGTGTGTATGCGCCCGGAGGTCTCCGTCTGCGGGACGCGCTGCACGCGATGAACGCCGGATTCATGCTTGAGCTTGGAATAGACCTTGTCGCCTTCGATCAACGCAATGGCTTCCTTGACGCCGCCGATACCGGATTCCGAAGCGTCCAGGATTTCAAAGCGCCAGCCCTGACGCTCTGCGTAGCGCTGGTACATACGAAGCATCTCGGCGGCAAAAAGCGTCGCTTCGTCGCCGCCTGTTCCGGCGCGGATTTCCACGATCACGTTCTTTTCATCGTTCGGATCAGAAGGAATCAACAGGAATCTGAGAGCATCTTCGATCTGCGAAGCGCGTGCTTGGAGCGCTTCAATCTCTGCGCGCGCCATCTCGCGCATCTCCTCATCGTCTGCTGTGTCGAGCAACTCCTGCGCGCCCGCGAGTTCTTCTTGCAGCGACCTCAACTCGCGATATTTTGCGACAATCTCACCGAGACTCCGGTGTTGCTTGGCAGCTTTCACGTAAGCCGCCTGGTCCGACATGATGTCAGGCTGTGAAAGCTCCCGCGTCAATTCTTCGTAACGCGCTTCAATTTGTTCCAGTCTATCTAACATAAAATTCAGGCGAGCGGTGTGGCCTCCGCCGTTTCCGGTTGCGGCTCCAGCTTCAAGGATTCCTTGAGAGCTTCGAGCGCAACTTCCAGTTGCTTGTCGTCCGGCTCTTTGGTCGTGATGTTCTGAAGCCAGACGCCCGGCAGCGTAATCAGTTTGAAGACGAGGCCGCCTTCCTTCTTCGCCGACAGGCGGATAATCTCGTAAGAGAGTCCGGCGACGAGTGGAATCAATGCGAGGCGCACCAGCATGTTGTTAAGCAGCGAGTCGAATTTAATGACCGAGAAGAGCACGATGGAGACGAGCATCACGACCATCAGAAAACTCGTTCCGCAGCGCGGATGCTGGCGCGGCTGCGGGCGGGCGTTCTCGACCGTCAGCGCCAAGCCTGCTTCCCAGGTGAACACCGTTTTATGCTCCGCGCCGTGATACTCAAAGACGCGACGGATGTCTTTAATCAGCGAGAAGCTGAAGATCATGATGAGAAAAAAGCTCATCCGAATCAGACCATCAATCAGGTTGAAGCCGACGGTCGGCCTCACCGGATGTAGATAAGTCTTCACGCTCCGCCAGGCGCGTGCGTACCAGGCGTCGTTCGTCGCGGCAGCCGGAGCAGTTGCAATATCAGTGGACGAAGCAACAGGCGTGGCCTGTGTTTGCACAACCGCTGTCGGTTCGGTTGAGGGCGGAGGTGTTGCCCAACCGGCGGCGATAAAGAGCGCGTTTGTCAGGAGCAGCGGCGCGACGATGAAAAGCAACGCATTGAAAAGCAGCGCGAAGATGATAGAGCCTGCGGCGGCGGCAGTTGTGCCCTTCTTCATCTCGTCTTTGGCGCGCCTTTGTGTCGGCACGGGGATGAGGCCGGGCATGCCTCCCGTGATGCCTGCAAAATCACCCTCGCCTTCGATGACGGCTGGACGCAGGGCAGCGACTTCGACTTCCTCGGTTTGAGCCTCTTCCGCATCGGCGAAAGCCTGATTCGCGGAATAGTTCAGCGCCTTGATGCCGAGTCCCATTGATTGCACCAGCACCGCGCCTCCGCGCAAAACGGGAAGCTTCAGGATAGGATACTTGTCGCTCCACTTGGGCAGCACGGCGGCAGTGTTGACAATCGTGCCGTCGGCCTTACGCACAGCGATGGCGTAGGCGTTGGGGGTACGCATCATCACGCCTTCGATGACGGCCTGCCCGCCGACGATTAAATCTCTTTCGTTTGCGCTCACTTATCTATTAGTCCTTCCGGGAGAAAAGCGATTGGAAAAAGGAAAGCCGACCTTTCCGGGCTCAAGTCCTAAGTCGCGCTTGGTGGATAATGATACACGAAAAGCGACCGGCTGAGCTGAAAGAGTCGGCGTTCCTAATTTGCGGTGGCTAATGTTGTCGGTTCGTTACCTGTAAAGCTCGCATCGGCTTAAATTCTTACTGCGCGGCGGCGGTCTCTGTCTCTGCCGCTTCCGGCTGCTTCTTGCCGTAACGCTTGTTGAAGCGATCAACGCGCCCGGCGGTGTCAACCAATTTTTGTTTGCCCGTGAAGAAGGGGTGGCATTCCGAGCAAATTTCGACGTGCAGGTCGTCCTTGCGCGTCGAGCGTGTGGTAAATGTGCTGCCGCAGGCGCATTGCACCTTGATTTCGTTGTATTCCGGGTGAATTCCTTGTTTCATGTTCCTCTTTGTTCCTCACTCTATAGACGGCTCAAAAGCGCCTCTCTCGAAACAAGCTATGATACGGTTTGAGTGCATGCAACGTCAAGTTTGACGGGCGTTTGAAGCGTTCGCTGAGAGCTTTCCGACTTTATCGGCAGAGTTTATTGACAATGGCGCAAATCGCATGTTACAACCCACTTGACCGTCCCATTTGCTGTACCCATAGCATTAACACTTTCGAGAGCGTTTAGCTAAAGTTCTGCGCTCTGTCTTGCCGAAGCTTGAATGGAGCGCAACTTGAAGTCAGGGTGTAGGTTCGAGACGTGATGGCAGACGAGACCAAACAGCCGGATGCCCCTTCGCCCGCCGACACGAGCGCGCCGGAATCCGAAGGCGCGCCACGCACCCCATCTCCACCCCGCACGGACGACAAAAGCCCCAGCCCAGGCTCTGAGATCAAAGATGCCGGAAGCTTGCCGCCACCTCCTGAGAGCGCTTCGACGACTGCCGCAACAACTCCTGAAAGCCAGGCTGCGCTGACAGGCAAAGCTCCATCGGGTAGCTCGACCAGCGGGACGACCGTTCCGGCTTCGTCAACCGACCCGACATCAACACCGTCAAGTGAAACTACCGCGCCAGCCTCTCAACCTCCGGGCGGCGCATCGCCTGCCGTTGGCGATCCTGCGAAAGGTGCGTCGCAATCAGATTTGGAGAAAGCCGCGAAGATTGCCGAAGCAACAGCACGTGCGGCAGCAGCGAAGCAGGCCGCCGGAGACAAAGCTACAGCGTCGCCGGGCGCTGCTGCATCTGCGGCAGGTGCGCCGAAAGCTCCCGTCAAGAAGAAAGAGGAAGCGCCGAAGCCGACAGATGCTGCGAATCACCCGCTTGTTAAGAAGATTGGCCAGCGGTTTGACGGCGCAGTCATCGAAGCCTCGGAGTTCATCGGGCAACTTTCAATTCGCATAGAGCGCTCGCGCCTTGTGGAAGTTTGCGATTATCTCAAGCGCGATGCAGAGATGCCCTTTAACTTTCTTTCGGACTTAACCTGTGTGCATTTCCCTGACCGCGCGGAAGCGCCCTTTGATGTCATTTATAATCTTTATTCAATCGCCGCCAATGAGCGCGTGCGCTTGAAAGTTGCGACCGATGAAGAGACCGGCGTGGAGAGCGTGGCGAGTGTCTGGCCGACGGCCAACTGGATGGAGCGCGAGGTCTTTGATCTCTTCGGCGTGCCGTTTAGCAATCACCCGGACTTGCGGCGCATCCTGCTGCCGCCTGATTGGGAAGGCCATCCGCTCAGGAAAGAGTATCCACTGGAATTCATCGAGAACAACTGGACGACCAAGCACCTGCCCGAATTCACAGAGGTGCAGCAGGAACAGCTTGAGCAGCGACGCGGCTACGGCCTGGAAATTCTCTCCGTGCCTGCCGAGCGTCGCGTCCGCGAGATTTTCCGAGGCGGCAAGGAAGTGATGCCGAAGGACAAGTAAACAGTTTTCGGTTTTCAGTTTTAAGCACAGACCGTGTTGCTTTTTCTGAAAACTGAAAACTGAAAACTCAAAACTGACTTATGTCTCCAAAAGAACTGGCAGCGCGTTACGAGGCTAAGGTTTTCGATACGAAGGAAGCTGCGGAGGCGGCGGGTTTCGTGCTGACGGAAACGCACACCCCACGCAACGTCTGGAATAAAGCGAGCGCCGCGCAGGCCCTCATGCACAAACTGCTCGCACAGCGGGCGAGCGGAGAAGCCGCAGAGATCGGTCTGGTGCTTGAGAATTACAGCATCACGGGATGCTACAAAAGGCAGGAGTCAGGAGACAGAATACAGAAGTCAGAATAAAAGAAAATCAGTAACAGCGGTTTCAGCCTTATCATTCTGACTTCTGTATTCTGTCTCCTGTCTTCTGTATCGCGCCTATGCATCAAGTAGAGATTGCGACAACGAGAGAGACGCTGCTCGATAGCCCCGAGATGATTCTCAACATGGGGCCGCAGCACCCTTCGACGCATGGCGTCTTGCGCGTCATCCTGCGGCTCGATGGCGAGACTGTGATTGATCTTGATTGCGACATCGGATTCCTGCATCGCGGGATGGAGAAGATCGCGGAGAATCGTCAATACCCGATGATCGCGCCCTACTGGGATCGTCTCGATTATCTCGCCGCAGTCTCTAACGGCCTGGTCTGGGTCGAAACAGTTGAGCAGATGACTGGGCTCGTCGTGCCGCCGCGCGCTCATTACATTCGCACTATCCTGACGGAATTCAATCGTCTCGCCTCGCACCTGCTCTGGCTCGCCACGCACGCGCTCGACATCGGCGCGGTCACGGTGCTGCTCTGGTGCTTGCGCGAGCGCGAAGAGATTTTGAAGATTTTCGAGCGCCAGTTCGGCGCGCGCCTGACCTGTCACGCCTGGCGCATCGGCGGGATGCCAAACGACGCCTACGACGGTTTTGAAAAGGACGTGCGCCAGTTTGTTGGCAACTTCCCGAAGCGCATAGACGAATACGAGACGGTGCTTTCGGAGAATCGCATCTGGCTGAGCCGCACGGTCGGCATCGGCGTCATCTCGGCTGAAGACGCAGTTGCCATCGGGCTCTCAGGGCCTGCTCTGCGCGGCTCCGGCGTGGCGTGGGATATTCGCAAGAGCCGTCCCTACGCGGCCTACGCGGACATGGATTTTGACGTGCCCGTCGGCGAGAACGGCGACACTTATGATCGCTACCTCGTCCGCATCGAGGAGATGCGACAGTCGCGCCGCATCATTCAGCAGGCGATAGACAAGCTGCCGGACGGGCCTGTCAACGCGAAAGTGCCGAAGATCATCAAGCCGCCAGCAGGCGATTATTATCATTCGATTGAAGGGCCGAAAGGCGAGATCGGCTGCTACCTCGTCGCCGACGGCACCTCGAGCCCCTGGCGCGTGCGCGTGCGCCCGCCATCATTCATCAACTTGCAGGCGCTTCGCCAGATGTGCATCGGCCATTTGGTCGCAGATGTCGTCGCCATCATTGGCACGTTGGATATTGTGCTCGGAGAAATTGATAGATAGGGGATGGGGGCTAGGGGTTAGGGGTTGGATAAAAGCCAATTCCCCAGCCCCCGACCCCCGACCCCCGACCCCTGATGAACGTAGTTCATATTAAGGTTCAGCCGATGACGCGCGAGAGTTTCGCGCCGTTCGGGGTGTTGATTGACAGTCGCGGGTCGGTGGAGATTGATTTAGGCGCGGGTGTGCCGAGTCTGACGGGGGCGACCGCCGAGTGGCGACCTTTTCGGTTTGATTTCATGGCGCGGCACAGGAAGACGATGCAGGTTTTTTCGCCGCTCGTTTCTTCGCGCTTCGTGATTGCCGTCGCGCCGCCAAATGAGGGGAGCGCGCCCGATGTTGAAAGCGTCGTCGCATTTTTAGTTGACGGGCGATTGCCTTACGCCTATCACAAGGGGACGTGGCACACGCCGCCGTTCCCCGTCAATGAATGGGCATCGTATCTGGTGGTTGACCGCGCGGGAACGCTGGACGACGATTGGGAGTTGGTGGATTTGAAAGTGACGCATCAAGTGATCTTCGAGATTGAATTTTGAAAAACAGATGTTGGATGCTGGATGCTAGATGTCAGACGAGAGAAGCCAGCGACTAATATCTAATATCTAATATCTGATATCTAACATCTGAACTTTTATGTTGGCATACTTCGCGCCGCCAAATTTTATAGACAATTTCCTGCTCAAATTCTTCGAGCCGGAGACGGTCAACTATGTCGTCTGG
Organism: Acidobacteriota bacterium; assembly: GCA_032160705.1. Lineage (GTDB taxonomy): Bacteria > Acidobacteriota > Blastocatellia > Pyrinomonadales > Pyrinomonadaceae > QHXM01. The sequence goes on from JAVHVE010000061.1 coordinate 106,745, forward strand.
CCGTTCATTCAAATCGGCGCGGTCGTTACGGCGATAGCCGTCTACGCTCTCTACGCGACCTACGCTGAGCGCAAGATTTCCGCTTTCATGCAGGCGCGCCTTGGGCCGATGCGCGTGGGCAAGTGGGGACTCTTGCAGCCGTTTGCCGATGCCATCAAGCTCCTGACCAAAGAAGACCTCGCGCCCGACAAGGCAGACATCTACACTTTCAAGTTTGCGCCTTTCATCTCCGTCGCGGCTGCTTTCATCGTCTTTGCCGTGATTCCATTCGCTCCCGATTGGGGCATCATCACGGATGTTAACATCGGGTTGCTCTTCGTGCTCTCGATCTCAAGCGTCGGCGTGCTGGCGTTGATTCTTGCGGGCTGGTCTTCAAATTCGAAATACGCCCTGATGGGAGCTTTGCGCTCCTCCGCCCAGATGGTTTCCTATGAAGTGGCGATGGGGCTTTCGATCATCGGCGCGCTGATGTTCTCGCGCACGCTCTCGCTGTCCGGTGTTGTGGGTGCGCAGGCGGCGGATTCCATCTGGTACGTGCTCTACCAGCCGCTCGGCTTTCTGACATTTCTCATTAGCGGCATCGCCGAAAACAACCGCGCGCCGTTTGACCTGCCCGAAGCGGAATCCGAACTCGTCGCGGGTTTCCATACGGAATATTCAGGCATGCGCTGGTCGCTTTTCTTCATGGCCGAATACGCGGCGATGGTCGTCGTCTCGGCGGTGGCGACCACGCTTTATCTAGGCGGCTGGCACTTCCCGTTCGTGTACGGTTTGACGGAGGCACGCGGGCATCACACGCTGTACGTCATCATCAGCCTCTTCGTCTTCATCGCCAAACTGACTGTTCTGCTTTATCTCTATTTCTGGTTGCGCTGGACGCTCCCGCGCTTCCGCTACGATCAGTTGATGGACATTGGATGGAAGTGGCTGATTCCGACCGCACTCGTCAATATCGTGTTGACGGCAATCGCCGTCTTCACGGTGCAGGCGCTCAACGGCTGGAACGGAATGCAAACGATTGAGTCAACCGCGCAGGGGTTGAATCTCTCCGCCAGCGGAAAAGGGATTATGATTGGTTTCGGCGTGGTCGGAATTTTCATCACGGCGGGCTTGCTTTCCATGATTAACTGGCGCTCGCGTGATTTCAACTTGCGGAAGCAGCGCCGCAACATTCGCTTGATTAACTTGCCGCAAGGCAAGCCAGCGGTTGCGCCGCCAGCGACAGAACAGGGGTAGAAAGACCGTGACAAGTGACAGGAGAAAAGCCGTAAACCGTGACAGGTGACAGGTGACAAGAAAGAACAAGATTTCTCTTGTCACCTATCACTTGTCACCTGTCACGGTTCTTCCCTGTCACTTGTCACCTGTCACGGAGGTTGTTTATGCCAGCAGTAAATGTTCCACAGCCGACTTTCATGGAGAAGCTCAAACGCTTCTTTATGGTTGACCTCTTGAAAGGTCTGGGGCTGACCTTGAAGTACAACGTCGGCGCGCTCACGGACAAGGATTCGGTAGCGGGCAAAGGCATCTACACGGAGCAATACCCAAAGGTGCGCCCAGAAGTTGCGCCGCGCTTTCACGGCGCTCCGCGTCTCAACATGGACCCGGAAACGCACGACACGCTCTGCATCGCCTGCAACTTGTGCGCGCTCGCCTGCCCGGAAGATTGCATTGACGTGATTGCCATGGACATCGAAATCACGGTCGCGGGCAAGGCGCGCAAGAAAAAGGTGCTCGACGAATTCATCTTCGACACCTCGCGCTGCATGTTCTGCGCGCTCTGCCAGGAGGCTTGCCCGACGGCCTGTCTGGAACTCACGCAGGAATTTGAACTCGCCACCTACTCGCGCGCCGGATTCGTCTGGAACCGCGAGATGCTCGAACAGGGGCGAGAGACGGTCAAATACACGAAGTAACAGTTCTCAGTTTTCAGTTTTGAGTTTTCAGTAAAGACTGATTACTCGCTTCTGAAAACTGAAAACTGAAAACTGAAAACTATGGTTCTCTCCGGTTGGGAAGCAGTCTTCTTTTGGGTGTTCTCGATTGCGGCGCTGATCGCTGGCCTCTTGACGATCATGGCGCGCAATGCGGTGCATAGCGCGCTCTTCCTGATTTCGTCGCTGGTTTCCATTGCGGCGCTGTTTATTCTGCTCGGTGCAGAGTTCATCGCGGGTGTGCAGATTCTGGTATACGTCGGCGGCGTGATGGTGCTGTTCCTCTTCGTCATCATGCTCGTCAACGTCGGCGCGGAAGAACGCGGGCGCGAGCGCCTCTTCAACCGTCCGGCGCAGGTGATTACGACCACCGTCTTTGCGTTGCTGCTCGCCGTCGGGTTGGTTTACGCGCTCAATCAGGGCTACAAGGGGATTTCGGAGAATAACAAAGACAAGATTGATTTGGCCGGGGCAAGACGCTCCATTGAGGAGCAGGATTTGCCGCGCGCGGCGACCGGCACATTCAGAATCACGAAGGACACGGAGCGAGTCGGCAATAGTCTCTATCGCTACGCTTCGCTCCCCTTCGAGATTGCGAGCGTGCTCTTGCTCGTCGCCATCATCGGCTCTGTGATGCTGGCGCGCACGGTCAAGCAGGAAGCAGCCGTTGATGATGTGGATCCAATGGAAGAGCAGAATACAGAAGACAGGAGTCAGAAGTCAGAATGAAGAGGCGGAGAACCACATTCACAGATTTTCTTTTATTCTGACTTCTGTGTTCTGACTTCTGACTCCTGCGGGGAATTTATGACCAGCTTATTAACTCCCATGTTCGCCTTCGTTATTCAGGAAGCGGCGAGCAGTCGCGGCGAGCAGATCATGCAGGGCATCAAGAACCCTGACCTCTCGAAGTTTCTGGTCATCGGTGCGCTGCTATTCATCATCGGCGTGGCGGGCGTACTCTCGCGCCGCAACATCATCGTCATCTTCATGTCAATCGAGTTGATTTTGAACGCCGCCAACCTGAACTTCATAGCCTTTTCGCGTTACCTGCAAGACACCGGCAATATCAACGCCATCGCGGGACAGGTTTTCACGGTCTTCATCATCGTTGTTGCGGCGGCTGAAGCCGCCATTGGTCTCGGCATTGTCATCGCGCTTTACCGGAACAAGGAGACGATCTGGGTTGACGAAATTGATTTGTTGAAATGGTGAATTTCTGTTCGAGCCTCGCTGCTCCATTAACCCCCTTAGAATAGTGAGAAAAACTCTGATGCCTTTTCAAACCAACACCACGCAACGAGTGGTTGACATATCCATCAGGCGCGGGGCGCTCGCGCTGATCCTGCTCGTTTGCGTGTTGGCCGCCGGGTGCTCCAAAGCCACGAATTCAAACCAGGCGAACACCAATTCCAAGCGGAACACCGCAACTTCTGCCAATGCCGCTCCTGCCACGGCGCAGGGCAGTTCCGCCTCTGCCGAAGACAAGGGCGACTTCAAGCTGGCTTACGTGCCGGTCAAGAATGAGCAGCACGCGCACCTGGAGAAAATGCTCCAGGATTCCAAGCTCTTTGACCGCCTCACAGAAGATTTGAACAATCACCTAGCTCTGCCATTCGACATTACAACTACCTTCACGGAGTGCGCGGACTTGCCGGAAGCGCAGCAGATGGGCGCTGCAAACGCCTGGTATAACCCTGAGAACCATTCAGTCACGATGTGCTACGAGCTGATAGCCAAGTCCGAGGAGCTTTTCAAAGACGACGAGAAGACGCCGCAAGATTTAGAGGATGCCGTGAAAGGTTCGACGGCGTGGACTTTCTATCACGAACTTGGCCATGCCATGATAGATATTTACAAGCTCCCGCTGACCGGGAAGAACGAGGACGCGGCGGATCAGATTTCCACCTATACCCTCATCGGCGGCGGCGACGAAGGGGAGAAATACGCCCTCAGCGGGGCAGAGGATTTTGGGCGCGAGGCCGGTGCGGACAACGACCTCAACGACCTGCAATTTGCTGACACACACTCGCTCGACAAGCAAAGGTTCTACAACATCGTCTGCTGGGTCTATGGTCAGAACGAGGAAAAATATAGCCACCTGATTGAACAGGGAGCTTTGCCGGAAAACAGGGCGGGGCGCTGCAAAGAAGAGTACGACACGATGACGCGCAGTTGGGAGACTCTGCTGGCACCGCACAAGAAAAGCTAAGAATCTATGTACCGATACATCTGGCTCGTTCCGCTTCTGCCCCTTGCGGGCGCGGCCATTAACGGCCTGCTGGGGCGCAAATTTCGTTTCTCGGAAAGGCTCGTTGGCTCTATTGCCGTCGGCTCTATTGCGCTCGCGTTTCTGTTAAGCGTGATGGCTGTCTGGTCGTATGGCTTCAGCAGCGACGCGCGCTGGCCTGCGCCCTATCTGACGAGCGAGGACGGCAGGTTCGGGTACACGTGGATTCCGGGCGGCGCGGTAGAGCTAACGCAGGGCACAAGAGATCGCGTGAGCGCCGAGACAATGGAGCAACTCGGCGAGGAAGCGGCTCGCATCAGGGCGGAGCGCGGGTTGGCACCTGGTGCGCCGGTTTTGGTCGGCAGGCCGGTAGTACCGGAGACGAATCAAGCCTCGATTCTTAACGTAGAGTGGAGCTATCAACTCGATTCGCTCTCCTCTGTCTTCATGCTCATCGTGACAGGTGTGGGCTTGTGCATCTTCGTCTTTGCAACGGGCTACATGCACGGCGACACAGGCTTCTATCGGTTCTTTGCCTATCTCGGCCTCTTCATGTTCTCGATGCTCGTCCTCGTGATGGGGTCGAATTTTTTGATGATGTTCGTCGGCTGGGAGGGTGTCGGTCTTTGTTCGTACCTGCTCATCGGCTATTACTTTGACCGCAAGGAAGCGGGCGATGCCTCGCGCAAGGCTTTCATCACGAACCGCATCGGGGATTTCGGCTTCACCCTCGCCATCTTTGCCATCATCGCTACGTTCGGCTCGGTGCAATACGGGGACGTGATGAGACAGGCGGCGAGCTACCCCGTTGAGGTGTTAGGACAGTGGGGGCTGATGTCCTGGATTGCGCTCGGACTCTTCATCGGCGCAATCGGCAAATCCGCGCAGATTCCTTTGTTCGTCTGGCTGCCGGACGCGATGGCCGGGCCGACGCCAGTCTCCGCCTTGATTCACGCGGCGACAATGGTCACTGCCGGGCTCTACATGCTGACGCGCACGAACGTCATCTTCCAGCATTCGCAGACCGTGATGCTGGTCGTGGCAATCGTCGGCGCAGCCACCGCGCTCTTTGCCGCGACCATCGGCATCACGCAAAACGACATCAAGAAAGTTCTAGCTTACTCGACCATCTCGCAGCTAGGCTTCATGTTCCTGGCCTGCGGCGTCGGCGCGTTCGTCATCGGCATCTTCCACGTCATGACGCATGCTTTCTTCAAGGCCCTGATGTTTCTCGGCGCAGGGAGCGTGATTCACGGCATGCACCATGAACAGGACATGCGGCGCATGGGCGGTTTGAAGAAGTACATGCCGAAGACGTACTGGACATTCCTCGCGGGCTGGCTCGCCATCTGCGGCATCATTCCGTTCAGCGGCTTCTGGTCGAAGGATGAGATTTTGTGGCAGACGGCTTCGACCAACTACATTCCGGGCGGCTGGATTCTCTGGCTCGTCGGCACAATCGCCGCGACCTGCACGGCCTTCTACATGACGCGGCTGATGGCGATGACCTTCTGGGGCAAGCCAAGATTTTTAGAAAAATCGGCGGGCGGCGAGGCCGACGAAGCGCACGCGCATGGCTTTGACGAAGGCTTGAAGCCGCACGACGCGCGCATGGAATCCGCAGGCGACCGACCGCACCATGAGCCGGGCGCGCATGTGGGCGAAGCCCACGACGAACAGGTAGCGCACGATGTTGGGGGCGCGCACGCGGCAGACGAACATGGGCACGGCGCGCATGGTCATGGCTCGCACATCCCGCACGAATCGCCGCCTTCGATGTGGATTCCGCTGGCTGTTCTGGCTGTGCTCGCGACCATCGGCGGACTCATCGGCATCGGCCCGGCGTTCACGGGCGGCGGGCACGCGGGCGGGCGCGTCAACATTGTCAACTGGCTCGACCCGGTCATCTGGAATCCGCAGACGCGCGCATTTGGCCGTGAGCATGAAGCGGCAGGCGAGAGCCCCGGCCATGCCGAAAGCGCTGGCGCTCCGTTAGCTTCGGACGCGCCGCACGGCACAGCAGCCACACCTGTGCGCGAAGCGGCTGGCGGTGAAGAGTCCGCTTCGCCTTATGGCTCGACAGGGTTCAACCTGGCTCACGCGGCGGAAAACGCTCTCGGCAGCCACGCGCGTGCGGAATGGCTCTTCATCATTATCTCGCTCATCGCGGCTGGAACGGGGATGGGACTGGGCTGGCTCTTTTACGTCAGGAAACCCGGCCTGCCGGATGTGTGGGCTGCGCGCCTGCGCCCGCTCTATCGCGCGAGCTTCAACAAATACTGGGTGGACGAACTCTACGGCAAGCTTTTCACGCGGCGCACGATGGACGCGGCGCGCGGCGTCTATGCAGTTGACTCGCGCGTGCTGGACGGCGCGGTCAACGGCACCGCCTGGCTGACGCGCATGGCGAGCCGCATCACGGGCGGGTTTGACAGGTATATCGTTGACGGATTGGTCAACGGCATCGCCAAAGTCATTGGCAGACACGCGTCGCGCCTGATCCGCTCGACGCAAACGGGTCTGACGGCGAACTACGCGCTCGTGATGGTGCTCGGCCTCGTCATTGCCGTCGCGCTCTTTTTCGGTCAAGACCTGTGGAATGCAGTTTTCGGTTTTCAGTTTTCAGTTTTCAGCTTCCGCTGAGAATGGAAGCTTGATGACCGATTACCGAACTGGTTTAACTGAAGACTGAAAACTGAAAACTCGGAACTGAAAACTGACTATGAGATACATTCTCTCCATCGTGACGTGGTTGCCGACGGTTGGCGCGATCATCATTCTGGCTCTGTTCAAGAAGGAGCAGGGGAATTGGATCAAGAAGTTCACGACCGCGTGGTTCGGCCTGACCTTCATCGCGTCGCTGTTTTTGTTTACCTATGACAAGGCGAAGGGCGGGATGCAGTTTCTGGAAGACCTGCCGTGGATTCCTGTCATCGGGGCGCGTTACCAGATGGGCGCGGACGGCGTGGCGGTGCTGCTGATTGTGCTGACGACGCTGCTCGGCGTGATCGCCTGTCTCTCATCATGGAAGTACATCGAGAAGCGCGAGAAGGAATACTACGTCCTGCTGTTAGTTTTGCAAACGGCGGTGGTCGGTGTCTTCTCTTCGATGGATTTATTCCTGTTCTACCTCTTCTTCGAAGTCTCGCTCGTTCCGATGTATTTCCTGATCGGCATCTGGGGCGGTGAGCGCAGGTTGTATGCGGCCATCAAGTTTTTCCTGTACACGCTGGTTGGCTCGGTCGTGATGCTGCTCGGCGTTTTGAAGATGTACTTTCTGACGCAGGATGCTGCGCTGATTTCGCGGATTACCCAGACCACGGTCAATAACCTTGCCGGTAATGCTGAGGCCGCGAATCTGGTTTCCACCTCGCTACAGGCTGCGGCGACCAATGGTACGGGAACTTTCAATATCATCTTAATGCAGGCGATGGGTTCGGTGATGGAGATGGGCACGATGCAGGTCTTGCTCTTCTTCGCCTTTGCGCTCGGCTTTGCGATCAAAGTCCCGATGTGGCCGTTTCATACCTGGCTGCCGGACGCGCACGTCGAAGCTCCAACAGCAGGGAGCGTGATCCTCGCGGGCATTTTGCTGAAACTCGGCACATACGGTTTCTTCCGTTTCAATCTGCCGATGTTTCCGAAAGCCTCAATGGATGAAAGCTACTTTGGCGGCTTTGGCGTGAGGAGCGTAATGGTCTTCCTTGCCCTTGTCGGCATCATCTATGGGGCGCTGGCGGCGATGTATTTCGTCGTCAAAAAGGATGGGGACGTGAAGAAGCTGGTCGCTTATTCTTCCGTCTCTTCGATGGGCATCGTGATCCTGGGGCTGTTCGCTATGAACCCGAACGGCGTCAACGGCGCGGTGCTGCACATGATTAATCACGGCATCTATTCAGGCGCGCTCTTCCTGCTGGTCGGCATCATCTACGAGCGGCGACACACGCGGATCGTCTCGGAGTTTGGCGGGCTCTCGCACGTCATGCCCGGCTACGCCGCTGTCTTTCTGGCGATGGCGATGACGGCCATCGGATTGCCGCTCCTGTGCGTTTTCATCTCGGAATTCTTAGCGATGCGCGGCGCGTTTGAAGCCAATCCGTGGTGGGCTGGTTGGGCTGCGCTCGGAATCATTTTGAACGCGGGCTACATGCTCTGGCTCTATCAACGCATGTTCTTCGGCAACATCGAGAATCCGAAGAACAAGAATCTGCCGGACATGACGGGACGCGAGTGGGCTTACATGACGCCGCTCATCATCCTCTCATTGTGGATCGGCGTCTACCCGAAGACGTTTGTTGATTACATTCAAAAGCCGGTCGCAGCGGTCGTGCGGCAGGTGAGGCCGGATTACCCGATACCGGGCATGCCTCCAACGGCAGAGCCGAGAACAACGATGAAGGTCGAAAAGCAGGAAACAGGAGACAGAATACAGAAGTCAGAATAAAGAGGCGGCGACCACATTCACAGATTTTCTTTTCTTCTGACTCCTGACTCCTGACTTCTGGATTCTGATTGTTATGTTTCTTCAAGCCAACAGCATCGAGCTTTATAAGTTGAGCGATCTGCAATTGATCGCGCCGGAGATTATTCTGACCGTCTGCGCGTGCGTCGTGCTCATCATGGAAGTCGTCCTGCCGTACAAGAAGAGCAAGTGGACGGCCTACTTCGCGTTGGTCGGCATCGCGCTCGCGGTTGTCTCTCTCGTCGCGCTCTTTTTCGGCATGGGGGGCTTTCAAAGTCTGAAAGCCACGGGCGCTCTGCCCGCCGTAAATGGTTTCTACGGCATGATCCGCCTGGATGGGTTCGCTCTCGTCTTCAAATTAATCTTTCTCCTGGCGGCGGCGCTCTCGATTGCGATTGCGATGCGCTTTCTGGACATCGAAGGAGAGCAGCACGGCGAGTATTACGCGCTCGTTTTGTTCGCCACAACGGGGATGATGTTTTTGGCTTGCGGCTACGATCTCATCACGCTTTTCATCAGCCTGGAATTGATGGCGCTGACGTTCTACGTGCTGGTGGCTTTCACCAAGCGGCAGAAGCGTTCAAACGAAGCCGCGATGAAATACTTTCTCTTGGGAGCGTTCTCGTCCGGGATTCTGCTCTACGGGATGTCCATGCTCTACGGCGTCGCGGGCTCGACGAATCTAGGCGACATTTCTCATGCTGTCAGCGCCGCCTTAACGTCAAGCGACCCGACGGGTGCGACGACAATACTTCCGCTGCGCCCGCTGCTCCTGCTCGGCATGATTGCGATGGCTGCCGGGTTGTTCTTCAAAATCTCTGCCGTCCCGTTTCACATGTGGGCACCTGACGCCTACGAAGGCGCACCGACATCCGTCACCGCGTTTCTTTCCACCGGGTCGAAAGCCGCGAGCTTCGCGCTTTTCGCGCGCATCTTCATGGAGGCGCTGCCTGCGATGCGCGCCGATTGGGCTCCGCTGCTCGGACTCGTCGCCGCCATCACTATCCTGGTGGGCAACTGGGCTGCCGTCACACAGGAGAACTCAAAGCGGCTACTCGCCTATTCGTCAATCTCGAATGCGGGTTATCTCCTGCTCGGCCTGATCGCCATGAACCAGTATGGCTACATCGGCCTGGTCATCTACCTGCTCGTCTACACGCTGATGAATCTGGGTGCGTTCGGCATCATCATCAGCCTCAGACGACGAGGCATCATCGGCGACAACGTTGACGATTTGACGGGACTCGCGGAGAAAGCTCCTGGGATGGCGATTATGATGACCATCTTCATGCTCTCTCTCGGAGGCTTGCCCATCACAGGAGGTTTCATCGGGAAGTATTTTCTCTTCGGCGGACTCTTGCAGCGAGGCCAGACGGAAGGCAAGTCCTGGTACTACTGGCTGGCCATCTGGGCGATCCTCAACACGGTTGTCTCCTTTTACTATTACGTGCGCTTTATCCGCGCCATGTACTTGAGCGACCGCGTGGCCGATGCGCGACCGCTCTCGCTCTCTCCGGCGCTCAAGACTGCGCTCGTCGTCTCGCTGGTTGGAATCATTTTCATAGGCATCTACCCGCAGCCATTTATTGACCTCGCCAGACAACTGATGCCCCACTGACCTCTGCCCGCTGCCGACGAGGTTTGTGTTGATAAAATTCTGGCAGAAGTTCAACGGATGATTCTTCAGACAGGAGAATAAGAAACATGAAAAACAGACACACGCGCCTCTCATTTCTAATCGTCGTCCTGGCTTTGACCGCTCAACTTTCTTTTATCTCTCCCTCCACTCAGGCACAGAACACGAATTCGTCTACCACGTCGGAGGAGATGGGTCGCCAGGAAGACCGCGGCGGCTCACGTTCTTCCTGGCGCTGCCGTCGAAGGTGTACTGATGCTTACCGCAGATGCCTGCGGAGCGGAGGCAATGCCAGATCATGTCGCGTGCGTTTCAGAAACTGCCTGCGACGCTGCTCGCGATAGTACAGGGTTTGTTTGAGGCGACGATTTCCGCGTAGAATCGTCGCCTCAAACAATTTATGTGGGTCTTCTACTTTTTCGCCGCGCTGCTCATCATTCAGTCTGTCATCTCGCTTCAAGGCGGCGTGCGCTATCTCTCCTACATTCGGCGCGAAACGACAAAAAGCAAGCCCGTCTTCACTCCTTACGCTTCCGTTATCGCGCCCTGTCGCGGCCTCGATCAGGGATTAAGAGAAAACTTAAGCGCGCTCTTCCTGCAAAATTACCCGGCTTACGAAATCATCTTCGTCACAGGCGAGGCAAACGATCCGGCGCTCGCAGTCATTGAAGACCTGCGCCGTGAATTTGCGTCAGCAGGCAACGTCGTTGCAAGCCGCGTCGTCGTCGCGGGTGAGGCAGCCGGGTGCGGGCAGAAAGTTCATAACCTGCGCGTGGCCGTCGGCCACACTCGCCCGGAGAGCGAGGTCTTCGTCTTCGTTGATTCGGACGCACGCCCGCGCAACGGTTGGCTGCGCTCTCTGGTCGCGCCGCTGGCGGAGGAAGGAATGGGCGCAGCCACAGGCTATCGCTGGTTTATCCCGGTCAAAGGCGGCTTCGCTTCACGCCTTCGCGCTGTCTGGAATGCCTCCATCGCTTCTGCCTTGGGCGAGCAAAGCAGTAAAAACTTTTGCTGGGGAGGCTCGACCGCCATTCGCCGCAGGCATTTTGAACGCGCGCAGGTGATGGACGAGTGGCGAGGTGCTGCCTCCGATGATTTTGCGATGATGAGGGCGCTCAGGCGCGCGCGACTTCCCATTCATTTCGTGCCCGATTGCCTGACCGTTTCCCATGAAGATTGCAGCTTTCAAGAGTTGCTGGAATTCACCACCCGCCAATTGAAGATCACGCGCGTCTACGCCACGCCCTTCTGGCAAATAGTCCTCTTCAGCAATCTTCTCTTCGTCCTCGTCTTCTTCGGCGGCCTGGGTCTGGTCATCACGCACGCCGCGCTCGGCCTGTCCTTCACATGGCCGCTTGCTTTCATCCTCGCAATCTACTTGCTCGGAACAATGAAAGCTTACTTGCGCTGGCGAGCCGTCGGTCTTCCGCTTGCGCCATATCGTCTTGAATTGCGCCGCGACGCTTCGGCGCATCTCTTCTTATGGCCGCTCGCCTCCGCACTCTATCTCTACAACGCGCTGGCCGCGCTCTTTTCGCGCCGGATAAAATGGCGCGGCATGACCTACGAATTGAAATCACCGAGGGAAACTGTCATCATGGAAAGGCAAAAGTAAAAAGGTAAAAGGCAAAAGTGAGGAGGAAACCTCATATAAATTAAAAGTGGGTCTCAGCCTTCCTTTTGCCTTTTTACTTTTACCTTTTTCCTTCTAAGATTATGCCTTCAAAAGCTGTCCAATTTGTTCAACTCCTGCGCTCGACCACGCGCGAGAAGCGTCTCGGCACGGTGATTCTCTTCGTCACCTCGCGCTGCAATGCTTTCTGCAAGACCTGCTTTTACCACGAAGAGTTAAACCGCCCCGGCGATATGACTTTCGAGCAGATCGAGAAGGTCTCGCAAACGATGTCACCCGTCACAGACCTCTGGCTTTCGGGCGGCGAGCCGATGCTGCGGCGCGACCTGACGCGCATCATTGATACGTTCATCGAGAACAACGGTGTCAGTCGCCTCATCATCCCGACCAACGCGCTCGTTAAGGGACGCACTTATGAAGTTGTGGATCACGCACTCAGGAGTCACCCTGCGCTCGATCTCTACTTGAACATCGCGCTCGACGGTTATGGTAAAACCCATGATGAAATCAGGGGCGTGCCGGGCAACTGGGAGAAGACGCTCGATTGCATCCGTTCGCTCTATCCGCTGAAAGAGAAGTACACAGACCGTTTTCGTTTGAATGTCAATACGGTTGTCTGTGCGGAGAATTACACGGAAATCGAAAAGCTCTCAGAGTATCTCTGGGAGAATTTCCGGCTCGACGGCCATTACTTCAACATTGTTCGCGGTGAGACGCTTGTCGGCGATGCTATCAAGCGCGTGCCGCTCGAAGTTCTGCCGGAGATGTACGAGCGCGTCTCCGCTCTGACCAAGCGTTATGGCGACCGCATGTTTGCGGGCGACGACGCGAGCAAGCGCTTTATCAAATCGGTGGCCTACGTCGGCACGATCACGACGCACTATCGCACGCAGCACGCAAATTTTGCTGAGCCGACCGCCTGGCCTTTCCCCTGCACGGCTGGCGAAACGACCGCCGTCATTGATTACAACGGCGACGTGCGCGCCTGCGAGTTGCGCGAAAAGTTTGCCACGCTTAGCTGCTATGACTACGATTTCGGCGCGCTCTGGGCGGCGCACGAGAGACAGGCGGAACTCAATGCGATTGACGGCGGGCGTGCTTGCTGGTGTACGCACGTCTGCTTCATCCACGATTCTCTTCGCCACTCCCGCCGCGCCCTGCTTTATGAAGTGCCAAAGAACTACTTAACGCGCGAAAGATGGTGAAGAGTTTACGCGCTTCCTTCGCTTCAAAAGAGAAATGAAAGCCCGGCTGAGAGTTTCCTTATCTTTATTTGCGGTCTGCCTGCTGGCGGTCTCAAGCTCATATTCGCAGACCAGGTCTTCCTCCCGCGTCGGCCAGCACCCGCACAGGTTCAAGCAGCGCGCGACCCATATCATCAGCGGCCAGTATTTGTTATTCCTCCCGCGCGATTACGGTCGGGCGCAAAAGCGTTACCCTTTAATTATGTATCTGCACGGCGGTAGTCTGCGCGGTGATGATGTCGAGAAAGTCAGGACGCTCGGGCTGCCACAAATAGTTGAGCATGACAAAACCTTTCCCTTCATCGTCGTCTCGCCACTCTGTCCGGCGGGTGAAATCTGGACGGACACGGAGATGCTGGTCGGTATTCTGGATGAAGTGGTCGCAAATTATGCGGTTGATAGAGGGCGGGTTTATCTCACCGGGCACAGCATGGGCGGGCGCGGCACATGGTATCTCGCGTATAAGCATCCTGAAAGGTTTGCCGCGATTGCGCCGATGAGCGGCGGGCCTAACATCACGGCCTGGGCAAACAGGCTCAAAGATATACCTGTCTGGGCATTTCACGGAGCGAAAGATGAACTCGTTCCGCTTAGTCAATCAGAAGAATTGGTCAAGGCGATCAAGGCCGCAGGCGGGAATGTCAAATTCACTGTGCTTCCCGAGAGAGACCATTTTATTCTGGATATGTACGAGAATAAGCAGCTTTATGATTGGTTCTTGCAGCACAGCAGAACAGGCGAGCACTAAAAGCGACTTTTGTAATTATGCCTGAGCGCGACACAGAAGATGTCACCCGCAAGAGCGGTCTGGTGTATACCGCCGTCCTCTCATTCGTTATATCAACGGTCGCGTTGATGGGCTTCGGATGGTTGCTTGATCGCTGGCTTAACACAAATCCCTGGCTGTTGGTTGTAGGCATCGTACTCGGCGCAAGCGTTGGTTTCTACCAGTTCGTTCGGTTACTTTCGAGAATTTCCTGAGCAAATAGAGGTCACTCGGTAACTCGACAAGAGCGCGTGCGCGTGTGTAAAATCCTTTGCTTCGAGCATGAGCGAAATCGTCCATAGTGCAGGCCGCGGTGCGTTTGAGCGAGCCGATCCGGTGGCAATGGAACGCCGCCTTTTTCGCACGATGTGCATGGCGGTGGCGCTCTCAGTGATTGCCAGCGCCCCCTTTGCTCCCTGGCGCACGACGACCGGGTTATTGCTTGGCGGCATCCTATCGCTGTTCAATCATCACTGGCTGCGTAGTTCGCTCTCCGCAGTCTTCGGCAAGGCCGAGAGCGGAAGGCGTGTGAAAATTAAGGCGGCGCGTTATGTGCTTCGCTACTTCGTGATTGCTGGGATAGTGGCTGCTGCTTATACGCTCAATCTTGTCTCAATCGTCGCCACGCTCATTGGTCTCTGCTCTTTCGTAGCGGCGGCGATGATGGAAGCATTCACGCAGATTTATTTCATCATCGTCAATCGAGAGGAAACTTAAATGCTGTTCTGGTTACTGGATGAACCCGCAACTGCCGCCGCCGTCGCACAGCATGGCGAGAAAGTGGCGGAACATGGGGAGAAGGTGGTGGAGCATGCCGAAAAGGCCACGCATCATGTTCCCTGGATCGTCGAGAAGGTCAACGACCTCATCGGCGCTCCCATTCACCAGTGGCAGCTAAAATACACCAAGCCGTACTGGGACAAACTGCTCGGCACGGATGCCAGCACGGTTCTCGGCGAGTACACGCCGCAAACGGCTGTCCCGTGGTACACAGTGATGTTCATCATCGCCTGTCTGATTAGCATCCTCGTCATCTGGCTGCTGCGGCGCAAACTTTCGGAAGACGAGCCTTCGGGTGGGCAGCAAACGCTGGAAGTCGGCGTGCTCGCTCTGCGGAATTTAATTGTTGATGTGGTCGGGCCGCACGGCATCAAGTATTTCCCGGTTGTGGCGACCTTCGGCGTGTTGATTCTTGTTTCAAATCTGCTGGGCTTCATTCCGGGCATGATGTCGCCGACGGCTTCGACGAGTGTGACGTTCGCGCTCGGCATCTCGTCATTCCTTTACTACAACTACATCGGCATCAAAGAGAACGGATTGTTCGGCCACCTCAGACACTTCATGGGGCCTGTGCTGGCGATTGCTCCGTTGCTTTTCATCATCGAGCTAATCAGCAATCTCGTGCGCCCGATGTCGCTCGGCATACGCCTGTTCGGTAACCTCTTCGCGGATGAGAAGGTGGCGGAAAACATCGCTGGGCTAGCGCCGCCCTACACCTACTGGGTTGTTCCCGTCCTGCTAATGCCCCTGGGATTGTTCGTCGCATTCATCCAGACTTTCATTTTCGTTTTTCTTTCGATGGTTTACATCAGCGAGGTCTCGCATCCACCGCATGACGAGCACGCCGCGCACGGGGACGAACACCCGGCTGATGAGATTATCGCGCCCGTTTTGACATGAGCAGTTTTCAGTTTCCAGTTTCCAGTTTCCAGTAAAAGCAACTTGTCTTTTCTGAAAACTGGAAACTGGAAACTGAAAACTATTTTTATCGCGTTTTGAGCGGCGTAGGCACACGCGCCCGCGCGCGTTGAAGCGTTCCGTAATAAAACTTTCAGAGCGACGAGGGGAAGCTGAAGTGAGAGGGAAGAGCAGGGCGGAAAAGGCGCGCGTCATAGCTTTCGACGGTTGAAAGCGCATCGTGCTTGCATCGCTGGAGCGCCGTTGTACGAGGGGCGGCTGTATACCGGAGGCAGGCGAAATAATAACCGGAAGCGTTCTTACGGTCTGCGACTTCTTTGACTGACATTTCCCTGCGTTCTTTGAAGCATTCAGATATTCCCTTGAGGAGGAATCGAGATGAGAAAATTGAGAATGCTGTATTTCGCTGCCATCGCCATTTTGATGTCGGCTATGCCGGTGTTTGCGCAGAATGATAATCCTGATAGCGTGAACAAGTATAAAGCGCTGGCTGCCGGGTTCGGATTTGCGCTGGCAGCGGGCCTGGGCGCGCTCGGCCAGTCACGCATTGCGGCATCGGCGGTTGAAGGCGCGGCGCGCAATCCCGGTGCAGCCGGTCGTATCCAGATCATGATGATTATCGGTCTGGCGCTGATTGAATCGCTGGTACTCTTTGCGCTCGTGATCGTGTTCGCTAAACTCTAAGAGAGTCGGCAGAAAAGTATTTAAGAGATGCGGGCGAGGCTGGCAGATACCAGCCTCGCCCGCATTTTTATGTACGTTTTTCAGGATTCCGGCGTATCGCGCCGATACGGTTGTTTTGCCGGAAATCCTCTGCCTTGATTATTTAATGCAAAAACATTGCGACTCTTCCTTATCGTCCTATCTGGCATGGCCTTTGCCAAATGCCTTTGTGGTGAAATCTCTCCTTATTCCAAAATCTAAAACTTGTCTTCGGCCAGTATTTACGGCTGAGGGAGGATCAAATCTTATGAGAAAAATTATTCTCGCTTTACTGATTACGCTGATGGCTGCGGCCTTCGCGGCGGCTGATACGATCTACTTGCGCGATGGTCGAGCCGTTCGCGGAACTGTGCTGGGCTTCGTCAGCGGACGCTTCGCCGTTCGTCTAACCGCAGCCATAGGCCCGCCGACCACCATGCAGACCGCCGAGCAGAGCAGGGCAACGCCGCGCATCGCAGGTGAGATCGGCGACATCATCTTCATCCGCTCGCGCGACATTGATCGTGTCGAGATTGAAGGGCGTTCGCTGGATGATGCGCGTTACCTGACGCGCGAGGTGCAGGTCGAGCTGGGGCCTAACTGGATTGATAGCGGCATAGACTTGCGGCGCGGCGAGCGTGTTTCCGTCAACGCCACCGGCACAATCGTGGCCGGGCGCACGCGCATCACGCCTGGCGGACTGCGCTCCGTTGATCCGAATGCGCCCCTCCCGCGCGCAGCCGAAGGCGTGCTGATTGGCGCAATCGGTAATGACTCGAACTCGCCCATCATCGAGATCGGAATCAACCGCGAGTTTATAGCTGACCGCGACGGGCGGCTCTACCTGACCGCCAACCGCAGCAGCTACACGGACGCACGCGGCGCATTCACCGCGCAAATCCGTCGAGAAATCAATCTCAGCCAGCGCGCGGGTAATCGCCGCAATGACAGCAATCGCAATGACGAGGATGACTCCGATGAATTGTTCGGGGTAAGCGACACAAGCAGTAATCCTGCTCCGGTGCGTCGGCGCGGCAACAGGGATAATCAATATCCGAGTGAGACGGGAACAAATACGCCCCGCGAGGTGACTATCTCTGTTCCGGGAAACTCGCGCGGCACGGACACGGGGCTGGACTTGCGCTCCGGCGATAATGTCACCATCACTGCGACCGGCAGTGTCACCGCCGGACGCCGTGCCGGGGTTGTTTCGCCGGATGGCGGTCGCGCCACCGGATTCGGCTCGATTGCCGGAGCTTATCCTGTGCCGGGCATAGGCGTTGGCGCGCTCATTGGCTACATCCGTTTGCCGAACGGCCAGATGACGCAGCCGTTCGCTATCGGCAGCCAGCGGTCATTTAGCGCGCAGTCTGACGGCAGGTTGTTCCTGCTGATTAACGACGATAACTACGCGGACAACAGCGGCAGCTTTGATGTCAGGATTGTTTACTAATCCACCATTGTTTTCGCTGACCTGCGAGAGAGGAGGCGGCAACAAATTCGCCTCCTCTTTCGTTTATCTTTATCGTCAAGACCTGCTCATTGCGCGTAGCGGAAGCTGTATGATACGCTCCAATTAATTCTTATCCAGCAAGCGGCGGCGAGGCGAAACGATTTGAAGAAGAAGTGTCCGAGGTGTGGCAAGGAGTATGAGAACGCGAACACTCTGTGTCCGTCCGACGGCACGGTTTTAGAGAAGCTCGAAGACCCGCTCGTCGGTCAGACGCTGGCTGAAAAGTACCGCATTGAAGAACTCATCAACGAAGGCGGCATGGGTGCGGTCTATCGCGGCACGCACATCCTGATGGACAAGACTGTCGCCATCAAAGTGCTGCATCCTGCGCTGGCCGCCGACGACAAAATCGTCGCTCGCTTCTCCCGTGAAGCCAGAGCCGCATCACGCATCTCGCATCCGCATGCTCTCAACGTCACAGACTTCGGTGAATCTGGAAACGGCATCGTTTTCCTTGTGATGGAGTACCTCAAAGGCCAGACGCTCAAAGAAGTGATTCACAGCGAAGGGCCGATGCCGCTGCCGCGCGTCACAGAGATAGTTCGACAGATTTGCGGCGCGCTCGAAGCCGCGCATGCCGAAGGCGTCGTCCATCGTGATCTCAAGAGCGATAACATCATGCTCCTGGATATTGGCGGCGGCGATTGGGCGAAGGTGCTGGATTTCGGAATTGCCAAGATTATCGAAAAGGTTGAGCAAGACCCTGCCTTGACTGCGCCTAATTTGATTATCGGCACGCCGCAATACATGTCGCCCGAACAATGCTCGCAGGCTGCGGAGATTGATTCGCGCTCGGACATCTACTCGTTCGGCGTCATCCTTTATGAAATGCTCGTCGGACACGTGCCGTTTACGGGCGAATCGCCGACGGCGATCATGATGAAGCATTTGCAGGAGCCGCCGCCATCTGTCCTTGAGGAGCGCAAAGATTTGCCTGCGGCGGTTGGCCGTGTCGTCGCACGCGCGATGGCGAAGCGTCCAGAAGATCGCTTTCAAACCGTCAGTGAGTTGTCGGACGAGTTGACTGCGGCTGCGGAAGAGCCGGTCGTCGCCGCTGCATTGAACTCCAACCCTGAGTCGGCTGACCGGAAGACCAATCGCATCGTCGTTCCCACAGGGTCAAATGAAGCGCCGCGCGATACCACCAGCGAAGATCACGACGAAGCAACGGTTGTCAGGGCTCGGCCTGAGCCGCTGGCCGCAGCGGAACCTGAAATATTCAGCGACGTAATTGAAGAGCCTCAGGCGAGCTTCAATCCCTGGCGCGTGATAATTCCGGCGATGGCCGGACTGCTCGTCATCTTTGCCGTCGTCTTTGCGCTGACACGCAACTCTTCCTCTAACCCTGCGGCCAATGATAACTCTCAGCCTTTGACAGTTGACCCGGGCAGCCAGCCCGTGCAGCCCTCACAGACTCCGACAGGAGCAGGCGAACAGGACATTAAGCCCAATGCGTCTCCGACCGCGCCGGGCGCAAATACAGGCGTGACGGACACGAACCCCAACGGGGGCGCGGAAACCGGGACGCCTGCCGGAAATACGAATGAAGGGCGCAACGATACGCAGCCAAACGAGAACACAGGCGAGCCGAAAGCCAGTCCGTCTCCCAGTAAGACTCCGAGCCAGTTGCCTACGCCGCGTTTGACGCCGACGCCGGACACCGCTCCAGACGAGCCGCCGAAGATGCCGACGCCCAAGACAACTCCTGCTGCGGGAAACCCGAACACGCAATCACCGGGAGCAGGAAGCTCTCCAGAATTGCCCTAGGCCCACAGCCAATCAAGCTCGCTTCCGAAAGCGCAGGCCGCACGGCTGATGTCTCTCCATCCTCTCAAGCGGGGCGTTTTTCAATTGCTTGACGAATCATGCCCGTCAGCGTCTCTTCATCATCGAACTCAAGCCCGATTTCCAGAACGTAACAGGGCAGGTCAAACCGAAGTGAGCGCAGCTTGACGGCGTCCTTCGCCGTTGTCAGCAGGGCACGCACACCCGCTCGTTTCGCTTCAGAGACAAGCGCATCAACATCCGTTTGCTGGTAGATGTGATGATCGTGGAAAGCGCGTGTATAGCTCAAGGTGTGTCCGTCATTTCGTGCGTGAGCGAAGAAGGCTGCCGGGTTGCCGACAGCGCAGAACGCCGCGACGGGCTGCGGCAACGAGTGATGAGTGATGAGTGATGAGTGATGAGTTGAAAGCTCGGACGCGACGCCGTTCATTATCATTTCATCAAGAGGACAGATTGCTTTGGTGCATGTCCGGGAGATGAGAACGGGACGCCCGTCGCTCAAGCGTTCCGCTTCCTTTCGTAAAGAGCCGATGTCTTGAGACTGTTCGGCGCGAGTGAGGATGATGCAATCAGCTCGCGCCAGCCCCTTGAGCCGTTCGCGCAGTCGTCCATGCGGCAGTAGCCTTCCACCGCCCCAGGGATTCGTCGCATCAACTGTGACGAGGTCAAGGTCGCGCGCCAGACGAAGATGTTGGAAGCCATCGTCGAGGATGAAAACATCGCTGCCGAGATTCTCTTCAGCCCAGCGTGCAGCGCCTAAGCGATCCGCATCGCTAATGATGGCAGCCACGCCCTGCAACATCTCCGCCAGCAGGCGCGGCTCATCACCGCCTGCGAGCGCGTCAGCCAGAATCTGCTTGCCATCCGAGACCAACACGCGCCCTCTCGCATCGGCGCGACCGTAACCGCGCGTCAGGATGCAAACTCGGCGTCCCTTTTTCGCCGCCGCGCGGGCGATGTATTCGACGAGCGGAGTTTTGCCTGTGCCGCCCGTCGTGATATTGCCGACGCTGATAACAGGCGAACCTATTTTGTGAATCCGCAACGCGCCGCTGCGATAAAGCGCGAGCCGCGCTCGCATCGCTGCGCTGTAGAGAGCGCCGAGCGGCGCAAGAATTAATCCCGAAGCGTTCATCATGCCGAGAGCGCGCCGCGCGTCGAACTTTCAGTCTGCGGTAGTTCGGGCGAATCGGAAGAAGCGTTGAAAAGTGGAGCGAGGAGTTTGATTGTGCGCGCTGTCGCCCCGCGATTCCGCTCCAGAACGGCACGCGCGCGCCCGCCGATAGCCAGCCTGCGCTCGTCGTTCGCCAGCAGTCCTCTGAAAACATTCATTAGTGCCAGTGGCGTATCTTCCTCAGAAAGCGCGGGCAATTGGATGAGCGCATCTGCTTCTAGAAAGTCGCGCACGATGGCTGTGAAGTTAAACGTGTGCGCCCCTGTGACGGTGCAGACTCCTGCCATTGCCGGTTCGAGAATATTGTGTCCGCCCGTCGGGGTCAGGCTGCCGCCGACGAAAACGATGCTGGCCAGAGGATAGACGGCGCGTAGCTCACCTATCGAATCGAGCAAAACCACATCGCACGCATAATCATGCTCGCTGCCGGGTTCCGAACGACGTGTCCAAACAAAACCGGACGATTCCAGCAGCGCGGCCACTTCAGTGAACCGCTCAGGATGTCGCGGCGCGATTAGCAATCTTGTCTGCTCACGGCCTGGCATAGAGCGGAGCTGTTTGAAGGCTTCGAGGATGATGCGCTCTTCGGGCGAATGCGTGCTGGCGGCGACGATCAAAGGCCGCCCGTCGCCGAAATGAAAACGCTCGCGCAGTTCATTAAAGAGTGCCTGCCCGCGCGCATCGTCGGAAGCGTCGAACTTCACGTTACCGGAGACGAACACGTGTTCGTGCGCGAGGCCGAGAGCGCGCATGCGTTCGGCGTCCCCGTCCGTTTGCATCAACGCGAGATCAAGATCATTGACGATGCGTTTGCTGAAGCGGCGAATGATTCGATAGCGGCGAAAGGAGCGATGGGAAAGTCTTCCATTGACGATGGCGACATTCACGCCTCGCTTCCTGCACTCACGCAGGAAATTCGGCCACAACTCCGTTTCCATGATGAGCACGATGTCAGGATTGACGGCGCGCAGCGAGCGGCGAACCGTCCATGCCCAATCGAAAGGGAAGTAGATGACGGCAGCCGCGTCCCCGCGAAAAACATCGCGCGCGATGCGCTGGCCCGTCAGCGTCGTCGTGGAAACGACGAGGGTATGGGATGGAAACTTGTCTAGAATGGCACGCGCGAGTGGACGCGCGGCCTGAGCCTCGCCGACCGAAACGCAGTGCAACCAGATGACAGGCCGCCCCTCAGTTTCAATCGCAGGCAGTCTCCCCAATCGCTCGCGCCAGCCCTGCACATATTTCCCATGTCGGAATGCGTCCACCACGAATCGCGGCAAGAGCGCGATGACGCCGAGGGTGAGAAGAAGGCTGTAAAGAAAGTACATAAGTGATGAGTGATGAATGATGAGTGATGAGTGAAAAGGCCAAAGCTTTTACTCATCACTCATCACTCTTCACTCATCACTTCGGGTTTTACTTCGCTCTTTCGATGTAGCGTCCTTCTGAAGGGGAGACGCGGATGCGGTCGCCTTCGTTGACGAAGGGCGGGACTTGAATGGTGACGCCGTTTTCGAGGGTCGCCGGTTTGTTGACGTTCGAGACGGTCGCCCCTTTCATCGTCGGGTCGGTGCGGGTCACGGCCAGCTCAACCGAGTCCGGGAGTTCGACGCCAATAGGCGCTCCTTCATAAAATTCCACCTGAATTTTCAGCCCCGGAATCAGCCATTGAGCCGCGTCGCCCAAGTCTTCCTCGCTCAAAGCGATCTGCTCGTAGTTCTCCGTGTTCATGAAGTGATGCTGCGAGCCGTCTGAGTAGAGATACTCCATATCGTGCTGTTCGAGCGAGGCGCGCTCGACCGTGTCGGCGGAGCGAAAGCGATGCTCGAAGCTGGAGCCTGTGCGGATGTTGCGCAGCTTGGCTTGCACCATCGCGCGCAGGTTTCCGGGTGTGTGATGACGAAACTCAAGTATCTTGCAGGGCTGTCCCTCGAAGACGATGACCATGCCGCGTCGAATCTGTGTTGCAGGAATTGCCATAAAAGAAGATCAATCTCCGTAGTGAAAAGTATTATCTGCTTTATCTCGGCCTTCGCATAGAGAAGGCAAGCCGTAGTGTCAGCAAACTGCGTAGTCTAGCGGGCGCTTTGGTGGTTTGTCCAGTGCCTCTACCGCAACGATTTTGCCAGGACTATGCTGTGCCGTTCTCGCCAGCCGCGCTCGTGTTCGCTGAATCGTCGAGCTTGAAATAGACGCGGAGGGTGACTTGATATTCAAGACGGCCTTGCTGCAACCCGCCACGCTGCTCCATGACGACGAACCAGGAAAGATTATGTAGAGTCTGGCGCGCTCGGTGGACAGCCACTTCGATGGCATGTGAAAAGCTCTGGTCGGATGTGCCGACAATCTCGATTCCTTTGAAAACGGTGTCAGTCATGTAGGCTGCTCCTTTTGGGTGATAATGATTAAGGTTATACCAGCTTACGAATAATCTGAAGGGTGTCAATGAAGGCTCAGAAAAAAAGGATGCCTGAAACTGAAAAGAGCGGGCGAGCACTCAGGGGAAACGTCGGAGGGTCTGACGTTTTCCTTCATGCTCGCCCGCTCTCTCTAGGAGCCCACCTACCTATCCGTTTATTACGCCCGGGTGGCCGCAAAGTTCCAGAAAATCTTCGACCTCTAGGCAGCGCGCTCGCGCGGGACGTGGCGTTGCCGCGCAATCAATTCCAGCCAGCGCTGCGCTTCTTCGTAGTAAGGAAAACGCTGTTCTTCGTTGCGGAAGGCATTGGTGTGGTAATAGCGCCTGCCCTTGATGAGACGCGCCGGATGCTTGATATGCAGCATCTCATGATAGAGCACATATTCGACGAACCATTCGGGAACTTCGCGGTCGTCGAGCGTCTTGCTGATGACGATGGTATCGTGCGTGGCGTCGTGGTGGCCCAGGATGCGGCGTGTGCGGCGTTGCGACCATGTCAACACAGGCTTCTCAATCTCCTGATCGAAGTGGCGACGGTTGAGCCGCTGAAACAGCTTGTCCAGATCGTAAACGCGGCCACGCGCGGAAGAGACTAATTTCCGACCGCGCTGGCGGCGCGCGAGGTCTGAAGCACGCAAGACCTGCGGCGAATAGGCGTAAGCTCTATAAACGCGCTCGTGAATCTCCGGCGTGCGTTTTCGAAGCATGCGGGCGACGAGGATAAAGGCCAGGGCGCGATGAACGTCCACGGGGGCGTTCTTGAAAATGTCTGAAATCCGCACGTAAACGCGTCCTGCGCGGAGTCGAATCTTGTGGTTGATGCCTGCGTAGGGGTAGAACCTGACCTCTATTTCCGGCGCGGGACGGTTGCGGTCAAGCTGGCGAAAAGCTTCGCTGAACAGAGAACTGAGATGGCTCTGAGACTGTAACATAAGGTGCGCACTCTTGACCAAAGATGGCTCAAGCTTTGATCGCAGGGGAAGCCGAAGCTATCGCTCAAGCTGTCGGAATACTCTTCAATTGCAGGAAAGCTCGTCCTCCATCCGATATTACGAGCCGGGCGGTCAGGGCGTCAACAAAGGCGCGAAGGCGCATCGCTAAGCTATTGAAAACTCACGGAATGAACCTTTCGGGCAGTTGAGCGCAGCCGAAAGGGGAAATAATGATAGGACTTAAGGCTCTGGCTGACAGCGGTTTAAGTCAAAAAGTGGGAACAATCCCTCTGCCAGCAGAAGCTAAATGCAAGTGAGGCGTTGGATTAACGCGGACAGGAGACTTTGAGCGCAAGTAATTTCGGCTCTTAACAAGAGAATATTTGCCGCCCCGTAACACAATCCGTTATACTCTCAAGGGAAATCCCCGCCTGCCCCGTCATTACCTGAGACAGGCGCGCCCGGAAGAAATCTTGATAGGCCGGACATTACAATGTTCTTGAGTTTTTAAGTGTCGGTGCGCTCCCCTCCTTAGATCGCTGAGCCGCGCGCCGCATCTCTGAAGCCAGATGGTCAGCCGCATCTCAACCTCCCATGCAGGAAATCCGAACAGAACCGACTCGCGCGGGCAGGCTGTCTTGTCTGCAATTATCAAAGAACATCTGGTGACGGGCGAACCCGTCGGGTCGCGCACCATCTCAGACAGGTTTGCTCACGCTTCAGGTTGGAGCGCTGCGACCATCCGCAATGTGATGGGGCAACTCGAAGATGCCGGACTGGTCGAGCAGCCGCACACTTCAGCCGGGCGCATCCCGACGGATAAGGGTTATCGCTTTTACGTTGACAACATGCTGGGCGAGACGCGCCTCTCACAAACCGATCTGGCGACGATAGATTCATTTCTGAAAAGTTTACAAACTGAAGCTGGCGGTGCGCCAGACCGTCTGTTGGAAAAGGTCTCGCATGCGCTTTCGTCGCTTTCGGAGAACGTCGGCATCGTTATCTCCCCATCGCTGGCCGACAATCGTTTACAGCACATAGAATTTCTGCAACTGGCTGATAATCGGATTCTGGTCGTCCTGGTTTCTGCGCCCAACATCGTCCACAATAAGATTATTCGCATCGAAGAGCATCTGAGCCAGGAAGAGCTTGAGCAGACGGCGCGCTACCTGAACATTGAATTCGGCGGCAAGAGTCTGCTGGCGATTCGCGCCGAGATCATAGAGATGATGAGCGAGGAGAAAGCTCTCTATGACAAGTTGCTCTGCAACGCTATCCTGCTCTGCAATCGCAGTCTGGAAGGTGAAGAGGCGACCACCGCCGACGTTTACGTTGACGGGGCGTCAAACATCTTGACCAAGCCGGATTTTGCGGACGCTGAACGAATGCACGAGCTGTTTCGCACGTTTGAGGAGAAATCGCGCCTCGTCAGAATCCTGAACGAGTGTGTCTCGCGCGACCAGACATTGGCGGGAGAGGTGCGCGTTATCATCGGGCGCGAACACATCGCGCCTTCGATGCAGGATTGTGCGCTGATTACAGCGCCCTACTGGATCGGCAATGAAGTCACGGGCACGCTCGGCGTCGTCGGACCGATGCGAATCGAGTATGCGCGCATGATGGCGGTCGTCAACTACATGGCTCGTCATATGGATCAATTGCTGCGCGAAGAGAGCAGTGCGGCTTAAATATCGGAATCAGACGGCCCTTGCGCGCGTCTTCCAGGGGGGTAACAAACCTGTGATGGTGAATAAAAGAGGACAAAAGGCAAACCGCATCCCGGTGCACTTCGTGGACGATGAAAAGGTCTCCGCAGGGGATGCGAGCGACGACTCTGAGCATGGTGCTCATGCTCGTTCGGATGAAGACGATCTCTCGCCTGAAGAGATAGGCCGCCAGTCCAGTTATGAAGGTGAAACGGAAGTGAAGCGCCGGATAGATCGCGGGCAGGAAGGGGACGGCCAAAGCGGGCGAGAGAACGCCGACGAATCGGACAGCGCCGGCGGGCCGCCCCATGATGAATTACCGGAGCGCCGTGAAGATCAGGACAGAGATGTGACAGAGTCACAATCCTCGACTCGCAACGCCGCCCAATCAGGAATTGAAGAGAGCGCGGCGCAAGCGGCCCTGAACGCGGAAGCGCCCGGCCCCATGCTGGCGGAATTAATCGCCACCCGCGCAGAGTTGCGGCGAGTCGAAGGCGAGCGCGATGAATTGCGCGAAGCGCTCGCGCGTCGTCAGGCCGATTTTGAGAATTACCGTAAGCGTGTGGAGCGTGACCGCAATGATAGTTATAATCGGATGGTTGGCGATGTCGTGAGCAAACTGCTGCCTGTCTTTGATAACCTGCGCCGGGCGCTCGATGCCGAAGAGAATTTGCAGGCAACCGAATCCGAAGAGTTTCGCCATTTCCTGCATGGGGTCGAACTCATCTACAAACAACTCAGAAGTGTTCTTGAAGGGCTCGGCTTGCAGCCAGTCGCCGCGCTCGGACTCCGGTTTGACCCGCATATTCATGAAGCTGTCAGTACGGAGCAAACGGAAGACTACGAGCCCGACACAGTGATTCAAGAGATCGTACCCGGCTACCGTCTGGGAGAAAAGCTTCTCCGCCCGGCGATAGTCAAGGTCGCAACAAGATAGTAATCAGTTTTCAGTTTTCAGTTTTCAGCAAACTTCGCTGACTTACTGAAAACTGAAAACTGGAAACTGAAAACTGATATGGGCAAAGTCATCGGAATTGATTTAGGGACGACGAACT
Source organism: Acidobacteriota bacterium (assembly GCA_032160705.1). Classification (GTDB taxonomy): domain Bacteria; phylum Acidobacteriota; class Blastocatellia; order Pyrinomonadales; family Pyrinomonadaceae; genus QHXM01. The sequence goes on from JAVHVE010000061.1 coordinate 133,634, forward strand.
GCTGTGTTGCTGTGCTCGAAGGCGGCGCGGTGCAGATTGTGCCGAACAAAGAGGGCGGACGCACCACACCAACGGTCGTCGGCTTTACGGATAAGGGCGAGCGTCTGGTCGGGCAGATTGCTAAGCGTCAGGCTGTGACCAATGCGGCCAATACCGTTTACGCCGTCAAGCGTCTGATCGGGCGCAAATTCAATTCGCCTGAATCGAATCGTATGCGCGAAACTTCGGCCTTCGAGATCGTTGATTCGCAGAACGGCGACGCCCGCATCCGTGTCCAGGGACGCACCTACAGCCCGCCGGAAATCTCCGGCATCGTCCTGCAACGACTCAAGACCGCCGCTGAAGATTTCCTCGGCGAAGCCGTCACCGAAGCCATTGTGACTGTGCCCGCTTATTTCGACGATACCCAGCGACAGGCCACGAAAGATGCAGGCAAGATTGCGGGTCTCAAGGTCGAGCGAATCATTAATGAGCCGACGGCTGCCGCGCTCGCCTACGGGTTGGGCAAAACTGATTCCGAGCGAATCGCCGTCTACGATCTGGGTGGCGGGACGTTCGATGTTTCCGTCCTCGAAATCAACGACGGCGTCTTTGAAGTGCTTTCGACCTCCGGCAATACATTTCTCGGCGGCGAGGATTTCGACGACCGTATTATCAACTGGATGGCTGAGAAGTTTCGTGAAGAGACGGCAATTGATCTCCGGGAGGATCGTCTCGCGCTGCAACGCCTGAAAGAAGCGGCAGAGCGCGCCAAGTGCGAACTGTCTTCGGTCAGTGAGACTGCCATCAATCTGCCTTTCATCGCCGCTGACGCATCGGGGCCGAAACATTTCAACAAGACTTTGACGCGCGACGAATTTGAATCGCTCGTCGGCGACCTGGTCGAACAGACCATCGAGCCTTGTCAGAAAGCTCTCTGGGACGCCAAGTTGCAGCCCACAGATATAGACAAAGTGATTCTCGTCGGCGGGCAGACTCGCTCGCCCATTGTCGGGCGCATCGTCAAGGAGATTTTCGGCAAAGATGCTTCGGCGGAGATCAATCCTGATGAGGTCGTCGCGATGGGGGCGGCGATTCAGGGCGCGGTGATGTCGGGCGATGTGAAAGACATCGTGCTGCTGGATGTCTTGCCGCTCAGCCTGGGGCTTGAGACGCGCGGCGGATTGTTTACGAAGATCATCGAGCGCAACTCGACCATTCCTCTTCGCAACAGTTTGACGTTTACGACTGTCGTTGACAATCAATCTTCAGTCGAGATTCACATTCTGCAAGGTGAGCGCGAGGTGGCCGAGGGCAACCGGAGCTTAGGCAAATTCGAGTTGGTCGGAATCCCGCCGAGCCCGCGTGGTGCACCGCAGATTGAAGTCTCTTTCGAGGTGGATGCTAACGGCATCGTTTCGGTTTCGGCCAAAGATAAAGCGACGGGGCGCGAGCAGCAGATGCGCGTCACGCCGACTTCCGGCCTCTCATCCGACGAAATCAGTCGCCTGATTGTGGAGGCGGAAAGTTCTTCCGAGTCCGACCGTCGCATCAAAGAGATCATCGGCATGCGCAATAAACTCGATACGCTCGTCCGCAATACGCGCCGCGCCTTCGTGGAGTTTGGCGGCTCATTGTCGGCGGAAGAGCGCAAGGATGGCCAGCAGGCGCTCAGCCAGGGCGAGGAATCTGCAAATTCGGAAAACGTCGAGGAGATTCGACAGGCCATAGACGTCGTTCAGCATTTCGCAAATGAGCTGACGAGTGTGATGATGAATCTTCCGGGCGGCGAATAAACGACGAAGAGTCTGGAGTCTGGAGTCTGAAGTCTGGAGTCAAAGACTGTTTTGTTTTGACTCCAGACTTCA
>JAVHVE010000062.1:0-31602 GCA_032160705.1 Acidobacteriota bacterium
GCAAACGCCGCCCTTCTGGTTTGAGAGAGCTAATGACTGGTGAAAGAAGTTTCAGGCCACGTTTTCGGCAACGCGCCGGATGCGGCGGATTCCTTCCTTCAAGCGCTCCAGAGAGGTTGCGTAAGAGATGCGTATGAAACCTTCCGCGCCAAATCCCGCGCCGTCCGTGACCACTGTTTGCTCCTGCTTCAATAATCTCTCCACGAAATCGGCGGAAGTTTTCATCTCTCCTTTGAGGCAACCGCGCACGTCCGGGAAAGCGTAGAACGCGCCCTCCGGCAGGATGCAGCGCATGCCCGGAACATCGCTGAGGGCATTCGTCAGCCAGTCGCGGCGCGTCCCATACTCCTTTAACATCTCTGCGACTGACCCCTGCTGTCCTGTGAAGGCTTCTACGGCGGCAGCCTGCGCGATTGAGTTCGGATTGCTGGTCGAATGGCTCTGCACCTTGAGCATGGCGCGTGTCCATTCAGGAGAGGCGAGCGAGTAGCCCATGCGCCAGCCCGTCATGGCGTATGTCTTTGAGAACGATCCGGCGATGCACAGATGCTGTCTTAGCTCGGCAGGCAAGATAGCCGCACTATAGACTTCTGCCGGAGGATAGACGAAACGCAAGTAACACTCGTCGGAGATGGCATAGATACCGCGCTCGTTTAAAACTTCCATGATGCGCCGGAATTCGTCGGGCGGAATAACGCGCCCCGAAGGATTGCAGGGCGAGTTTAAGATGATGAGCTTTGTGCGCGGGGTGATGCTTCTTTCGACCTGTTCGGCTGTCAAAACAAAATCCGTCGCTTCGGTTTCGATGAACACAGGTGTCGCGCCTGCGAAGACGGCGATTTCGGGGAACGTCACCCAGTAGGGCTTCGGGATTAAAACTTCATCGCCGGGATTAGCGAGAGAGACAACCGCATTGAAGATTGCCTGCTTGCCGCCGGAAGTCGCCATCACTTGTGCCCGCTCGAATGTCGTGCTGAATTCGCGCTCGTAGAAATCAATAATCGCCTGTTGCAGAGCGCGCGTTCCGGCGGTCGGCGTGTACTTGGTCTTGCCCTGGCGCATGGCTTCCGCCGCCGCTCGCTTGATGTTTTCGGGTGTGTCGAAGTCCGGCTCGCCCGCGCCTAGATCAACCACGTCGAGACCTTCGGCGCGCATCGCTTCAGCCGCCTGCATCGCGGCGAGCGTCGAAGAGGCTTGCATCTTGGCGACGTTTGATGAGACGGGGAATGCTTGGCTGGCTGGTTTTGTCGTCATGGATTCGATGAAAGTGTCACGCGGCGCGAGCGATGATCGTCAACGGTCGGCGTGCCGCGTGACAGAAGAAGTCTGATTAACGTGAGCCGCCCTTCTTGGACGAGCCTTTCCTGGAGCCACCCTTCTTCGACCCGCCACTGCTCTTTTGACCGCCTTTCTTAGCAGGGCCTTTGTTAGTCTTCTTGCCACGTCCTGAGCCGCTCTTTTTCCCGCCGCCGGAAGATTTGTTGACGGTCGCCCACGCGCGGCTCTCGGCCTCGCCTTCGGACACGCCTCGTTTCTCATAGCCTTCTTCGATGTGTTCGGCCTGACGCTTCTGTTTATCCGTGTAGCTGGATTTGTCTCCCCTCGGCATTGTTTTCATCCTCCCATTGAACGATACGGGCGCGTTTCCCACACCCGGCGTTGATAGAACGATGGCGAGTATATCACGCACCCGCCGCTACAGTTTTCAACTTCCGTCAAGTTTCTTCCGCATCAAAGCTTCGACTGACGCCGGGACAAGCCCCTCGATTTTTCCGCCCAGCAGAAAAATCTCCTTGACGAGACGAGAACTGACGTAGGAGTAAGCTTCTGCGGGCATCATGAAGACTGTTTCGAGGCGTGGCTCAAGCCGACGATTCATCAAAGCCATCTGCAACTCGTATTCGTAATCGGAAATGGCGCGAATGCCGCGCACAATCGCGTCGGCCTCGCGCTCGACGGCGTAATCCACGAGCAGGCCGCGAAAATCTTCGACCACGAGACGGCACGAGCCGCGGCTAATCTCTCCAGTGATTTGCGTCAGCATCTCGCGCCGCTCCTCAATCGTGAAGAAAGGCTTTTTATCCGGGTTGACGAGAATGGCGATGATGATTTCGTCAAAGAGCTTGCAGCCGCGTTCGATGATGTCGAGGTGGCCGTTGGTCACTGGATCAAACGAGCCTGGATAGATTGCGCGTCGCATAGGAAAGTGAATTCGGTTGATTGCCGGAAATTTGGTGAACCGTGAGGGAAGTTAGCACAGCCGGGCAAGGGCTATCAATGAAACCTGCGCGCCTCTCTTTCATCCTGACCTTTAGATTTCCTGCCACATCAGGTGTAATATTCAATCATTATTCAAAGGACACGGTACGGCCATCGCTCACGGTTCACGCGTCAGAGGTGTACGCGCTCTCCTTTGTCCTTTGACAACGCGAAAAATAGTTAGCAGAAAGCTTTGAGGAGAAGAAGAATGAAGCAATCATTTCAAAAGAGATTCGCTTGCGCGCTCGGCCTCGTGTTGATGCTCGGCCTGTCTGCGACGTTTGTGTCGGCGCAAAAGAAGAGGATGAGAGACGCCGAGCGGCATTCGAGCGCCGCCGCGCGTGTCTTCGACCAGATCATGGCCGTCAGGGACAAAGGGATTCCGAAGGAATTGCTGGATCGTGCGGAAGCTATCGCGGTCTTTCCCGGCGTCGTCAAAGCCGCTTTCATCATCGGCGGAAGCGGTGGACAGGGCGTCATCAGCCGTCGCGTAAAAGGCGGTTGGAGTGCGCCGGCCTTTTTCAATCTTGGTGGCGGCAGCCTCGGCCTACAGGTCGGGGCGCAGAAGACGGATTACGTCCTGCTGATTATGAACGAAGAGGGATTGAAGGGGCTGATGGAAGATAAGTTTGAGATGGGAGGCGAAGTGAGCGTCGCGGCTGGGCCGGTCGGACGCACGGCGTCGGCGACGACCAACGCCACGCTCGACGCGGGCATCCTTTCCTATTCACGAAGCCGGGGAGCGTTCATCGGGGCAGCGCTCAAAGGCGGTGTCATCAACCCGGACAACAACCTTAACGAAGCCGTTTATGAAGGAAAGAAAGCAAGCGAGGTTCTGGAGACGTTGAAAGACATGAAAGAAGTGCCCGCAGGCTTGAGCATCTTTCCGATGACGCTCAGCCGGTATTCCAGACGGTAGCAGGTTAAAGCAAACAAACAGGGAGAGAGAAGAAGATGAAGTATTCATTTCAGAAGCTAACAGGTTGCGCGCTTTGCGTCGTGGCGGCGCTGTGCCTGACAACTTCAGTCGTCGCGCAGAGCAAGAAAACTGTGAAGAAGATTAATCAGGCGACCGAGCGGTCGCAAAGGGCTGCCAGAGTCTTTACGGAGATTATGGCTGCGCCGGATAAAGCGATTCCAAAAGATTTGCTGGATAAGGCGGAAGCTGTCGCGGTGTTTCCCAACGTCATCAAGGCCGGATTCATTCTCGGCGGGCGCGGCGGCAGCGGCGTGATTAGCCGGCGTGTGCGCGGCGGGTGGAGCGCTCCGGCCTTCTTCAAGCTGGGCGGCGGCAGCATCGGTTTGCAGATCGGCGCATCCTCAACAGACTTCGTGCTGTTGTTTATGAACGAAGAGGCTTTGAAGGGATTGTTGGAGGATAAGTTTGAGATCGGCGGCGAGGGAAGCGTCGCGGCTGGCCCGGTCGGGCGTGCAGCTTCTGCCTCGACCAATCTGACGCTGGACGCAGGCATCCTCTCCTATTCTCGAAGCCGTGGATTATTCGCCGGACTTGAGCTGAAAGGCATCGTGATAAATCCCGACAACGATGATAACGAAGCCGTCTACAGCGGACTGAAAGCGCGCGACATTTTAACGGGTAGCGACAAGCTGAGCATGACACGGATGCCCGCCGGCGTTCGCATTTTCCCGCGCACGCTCTCGCGCTACTCCGTCAGACGATGAACAGCGAAAAGCAGGAGACAGAAGTCAGAAGTCAGGAGACAGGAGAAAAGCAAATCTGTGAATGTGGTTCTCTGCCTCTTCATTCTGACTCCTGACTTCTGTCTCCTGTATTCTGCCTTTCGCTGACTCCTGAATTCTGGATTCTGCTTTTCTCTTGACGCTTGCGTGCGTTCGCCTTATATTCGCTTCGCGCTCTTAGCCCCATCGGAAACGCGCCGTCCCTCATCAAGAGGAGAGTAGTATGCAACCACGCACTCAGCGTCAAAAAGAAATTCTGGATTACATTACGCGCTTCATCGAGCGGCAGGGATACGAGCCTTCCTACGCGCAGATTGCCCGCCACTTTGGCGTCTCCTCAAAAGCGACCATCGCCAAGCACGTCGCTGCGCTGGAAAGTCGCGGGCTGCTTTCGCGCCGCACTGAAGACGGCAATTTCAATCTCTCCGTCAAAGTTGAAGAAGTGCCCTCGGACGCTGTTTGCGAGTTGCCACTCATGGGGCGCATCGCCGCCGGAGCGCCGATCGATGCGATTGCTGATGCTGAGCAGATTGTCGTGCCACGCTTTCTTCTGGGTCGTGTTCGGCCTGAGCGTGTCTACGCGCTGCGGGTTTCGGGCGACTCGATGATTGACGAGCACATCTGCGACGGCGACATCGCGCTGATAGAGAATCGCACCGAAGCGCGCGACGGCGAAATCGTCGTGGCGCTGATTGAAGGCGCTCGCGCCACCTTGAAACGTCTCTTTCGCTTCGGCACTGAAGTCGAGTTGCGCCCCGCCAATTCGCAGCTCGCGCCAATCAGGCTGCCCGCCTCACAGGTGACGGTGCAGGGCATCTTTCGCGGGCTGCTGCGCCCTACTTCGTGAGTTCGACCAGAGAGAAAAAATTGACAATACCCAAAGCCGCTTTCTCGTCTTCGCCTCGAATCGTCATAATCGTCTTCATCCTCATGCTGGCTCTGCTGTCGTCTTCGCCCTCGACACGGTCAGCTCCGCCCTCTGCGGCATTCGCTTGCGCCTGTTGCGCCGAGTCCGGCGAATGGTACGAGCACACTGCAAAGATGCAGAGCTACGAAATTGAAGAGCTTCGCCGCGTGGAGTTTGGCAAGACGGCCAGCACCTATCTGGATGCCGCAGGGTTTGAAGCATTGAAAGGTCTATCGTTAGAATACGATTCCTTTGATCTCTCGACTGTGCTAAGCCCTCGCCTCTCGTTGACTCTCTCATTTAAGGGAGAGCGCGGAGAGAGAGGCTCGCTCGTTCTCTCTCTGCCGAAAGTGGCCACCTCTTTCGGCGCGGACTTGCATGACGCCCCGGAGGGCAGCGCTGGCCCGATACTCTACAAAGAGTGGCACTTTAAAGGCGTGGCCAGTGGAAGCGGGTTTTTCAAACGGGGCATTGCTCCGGGCACAAAGTTCTCCCTCATCTTGCAGGGGCGCGGCAACGCCTGCCTGTCATCGGCAGATTTCAAAAACTGGAGACTCGACATCACAGGCCTGCGCGCCTCATACGCCTTCTACGGTGATCTCAAAAATCCCTAAAGTCGAGATTTGATAAATTCCAGCCTCTCCCGCGCGCTGTTACTATTTCCGAACGGATTTGCCTCAAGCCTGTACGGGTTTTACGCGCCAGCACGCTTCTTTCCAACTGTTTTCACCATCATTCAGCCTTTCTCTTCTGGCATATCTCTTGCCAAACCAAAGACACAAATAGGTGTCGCTACACATCATTGAACGTCACCCCGTCAAATTCCATGAAGGAGAATTTTAATGACCACAGCAGCAACCACAAAGAAAGTCGCCATTCTGATCGAGAAGAATTTCGAGGACTCGGAGTTCACAGTTCCTTACAATGCGCTCAAGGCGGCGGGGGCTGAAGTGACCGTGCTCGGCTCGCGCATGAACGAGACCTATGCGGGCAAGCAGGGCAAAGCAACAATCAAACCTGATGGCACGACGACCGAATCGCGCGCGCAGGATTTCGATGCCGTTGTGATTCCCGGCGGCATGGCACCGGACACGATGCGAACTAACATGAAGACGGTGCGCTTCGTGCAGGATGCGGTCGAGCAGGGCAAGCTCGTCGCAGCCGTTTGCCACGGGCCGCAGGTTCTCATCGAAGGCGACCTCTTGAAAGGAAGACGCGCGACGGGCTTTCGCGCGATTCGCAAAGACATGCAGAACGCCGGGGCAAACTACTCGGACGAGCCGCTTGTCGTAGACGGCCAACTAGTCACTTCGCGCAGGCCGTCTGACTTGCCCATTTTCACCACAGCTATCCTGCGTCGTCTCGGCCTGCGTAATGAAAGCGAGCTGCCCGTAGAATCGAGCAGCAACGCTGAATGGTGGAAGCTTGCGGAAGAGTGGGGCGGATCAAGCAAGAGCGAGATTGTTGACGGCCTCAACACGGCGATTCGCGGTGAACGCTACGCTCTGACGGCCTTTGAGCATTACGCGGAGAAGGCGACGGATAAGGAATTGCGCTCAACTTTTAACGAGATACGCGAGACCAAGCAGGCGCATATTGAGAAGCTCGAAGCGCGTCTCGCGGAGCTTGGCGAGAAGGAGAGTTTCCAGGCGGCTGGCAGCGGGGCGTGGGCGACACTGAAAAGCTGGCTGCAATCAAACGACGATCTGGCCATCTTGCAACGCGCGCTCGGCGATTTGCAGACCGGCGTAGTTGACACCAACAACCTGCTCAACTCGCTGACTGACCCGGCGACCGCCGCCATCTTCGATCAGATGGAAGAGGACATCGCCAAACACGAGCAGCGCGTCGCCGACCTCTATCACGCCCGCACGGGCAACGAAGCCGATGCCGCGAAACCGACAACAGGCGCAGCGGTCAGCGCCTGAAAAGCAGAATACAGAATTCAGGAGTCAGGAGACAGAAGAACAGAAAATCAGAAGAAAGGCATGATGATTGTTGACAACTCAATTCGGTCATCATGATCCATCCCCGAAGGGGATGAATATAATAGCCGGGGGCAAGCGCGAGCGCCGCCCCCGGAACAGAGTTAGAGAAGAATCCGACCCTGAAGGGGTCGCACATGCAAGGTTGAATGTGCGACCCCTTCAGGGTCGGAAATCTTTTCGCGCGTAGTTCCGGGGGCGATGCCCCCGGCTATTACATGTGACCCTTTCAGGGTCAAGAAAAGCGAGGCGCTGACCGGGTTGGACTATCATCGTACTATCAAAGACTCTCAGCCTCTTCATTCTGGATTCTGAATTCTGGCTCCTGGCTCCTGCTTTTATTCTCCACTTTGTTGCAGGAGCTTCGCCACCAGTCCCGTCCAGCCGGTCTGATGGCTGGCTCCTAAGCCAACGCCGTTGTCGCCGTGAAAATATTCATAAAAAAGTAAGAGGTCTCGCCAGTGGGGGTCTGTCTGAAATTTCTCGATGCCGCCATAGACGGGTCTTCGTCCATCCTCGCCGCGCAGGAAGAGATGCGAGAGGCGGCGCGAGAGTTCGGCGGCAACTTCCCACAGGGTCATCATCTGTCCAGACCCGGTGGGGCATTCGACCTTGAAATCATCGCCCAGGTAGTAATGAAACTTTTGTAGCGATTCGATGATGAGATAGTTGACGGGAAACCAGACTGGGCCGCGCCAGTTTGAATTGCCGCCGAACAGCTCTGTGGTCGAATCCCCGGGTTCGTAATCAACGCGATGCTCCTGGCCGTCTACTTTCAGCGTGTACGGATTCTCAAGGTGAAAACGCGAGAGCGCGCGAATGCCGTAGGGCGATAAGAATTCACGCTCGTCGAGCATTCTTTCTAAAATGCGTCGCAGACGTTTCTGATTGACGACCGAGAGCAGGCGGCGTTGTTTGCGTCCCGGTATCTCCATGCTGGCGACGTTGCCCGTCAGGTCAGGACGATTCTGGATGAACCATTCCATCCGCTTACGAAAGCCGGGCAGGTTTTCGAGCATCTCCGGCTCTAAAGTCTCGACGGCAAAGAGCGGAATCAAGCCGACCATCGAATGCACGCGCAACGGAATGTGGCGACCGTCGCGCGTGTGCAGCACGTCGTAATAGAAGCCGTCCTCTTCATTCCACAGTTCGACGTTGTCGCGCCCGATGTTGTTCATCGCGTGTGCGATAAAGATGAAATGCTCCCAGAACTTGCTGGCGACATCTTCGTAGGCCAGGTCTGTCCGCGCCAGTTCCAGCGCAATCGCCAGCAGGTTCAGGGTGTACATCGCCATCCAGCTTGTCCCGTCCGATTGTTCGATGAAGCTGCCATCGGGAAGCTGCGAGCTGCGGTCGAAGACGCCGATGTTGTCCAGGCCGAGAAAGCCGCCCTCGAAGATATTGTTTCCTTCGATGTCTTTGCGGTTGACCCACCAGGTGAAGTTGAGCAGCAGTTTGTGGAAAACGCGTTCGAGGAAGACGCGGTCGCCCGTGCCGCGAAGCTTCTCTTCAATTTTGTAGACGCGCCAGGCAGCCCAGGCATGCACCGGGGGATTGACATCACCGAACGCCCATTCGTAAGCCGGGATTTGACCGTTCGGGTGCATGTACCATTCGCGCAGGATCAGAATCAGTTGTTCTTTGGCAAAGTCCGCGTCAACGAGTGCGAGCGGGACACAATGAAAAGCCAAATCCCAGGCGGCGTACCACGGATACTCCCATTTATCCGGCATCGAGATGACATCTGCGTTGTAAAGGTGCAGCCAATCGTGGTTGCGGCCATCCCATCTTTGGTCAGGAGGCGCGGGCGTCGCCGGGTCACCTTCGAGCCATTGCTCGATGACATAATGATAGAACTGCTTCGACCAGAGCATCCCGGCGAATGATTGCCGCATGACGCTTTGAGCATCAGGCGAGAGATGCTGCGGAATAACGGTCGAGTAAAATTCATCAGTCTCGCTGAGGCGCTCATCAAAAATTTGCTCGAATGCTTCACCGAAGACGTTCTGGCTCTGCTGCATCTCTTCGGCGGGCGCGAAACGCAGGCGCACGGTCACGGTTTCTCCCGGATTGAGATGCAGCGTGTAATGAGCCGCCGCTTTCGTGCCCTGCTGTTCGGGATTCACAGCCTCTCGCGCGCCATGAATGATGTATTCGTGGAAAGCATCTTTCACAAAGGGCTGGCTGTTGGCGACGCCGAAGAGCCTCAGATTATTCGTCTCATTTTCGGTGAAGAGCAGCGAGGGCGCGCCCTCGCAGTAGAGCAGGCGGCGGCCATAAGTTTCATGCTCCAACTCAATCAACGCGCCCTTCGTTTCATCCTCCACGCCCTTCGCGCCTTTGCGAAGCACGGGGCGCGGCTCGTTATACCCCCATGACCAGCGATTGCGAAACCAGATGGTCGGCAGGAAATGTAATTCTGCCTGCTCAGCCCCGCGATTTGTCGCATGGATGCGAATCAGAATATCTTCCACGTCAGCTTTCGCGTATTCGACGTAAATATCAAAATACCTGTCTTCGTCGAAAACGCCCGTATCTATTAGTTCATACTCGACCCGGCGCTTGTCCTGCGGGCGGTTCTCCTCGATCAACTCCGCATATGGAAAGGCAGCCTGCGGATACTTGTAGAGATACTTCATGTAGGAATGCGTCGGCGTGGATTCCAGATAAAAATAATATTCCTTCACGTCTTCGCCGTGATTGCCTTCCGGCCCGGCCAATCCGAAAAGTCGCTCTTTCAAAATCGGATCACGCCCATTCCAGAGAGCCAAGGCAAAGCAAATTTGCTGGTGACGATCACAGATGCCTGCCAGCCCATCTTCATTCCAGCGATAGACGCGCGAGCGCGCGTGATCGTGAGGAAAGTAAGTCCAGGCTGAGCCATCGGCGCTGTAATCTTCGCGCACTGTTCCCCATGCGCGTTCACTGAGGTATGGCCCCCAGCGTTTCCAGTACGCCACGCGCTCGCGCGATTCCTGAAGCCTTCTTCCTTCGGCGGTCAGCGAGGAAGAGGCGTTATCCGGTTGTGGCTTTTTCTCGCTCATCGTCTTCCCGATTCTATCTCAGGTCTGGTGCTTCGGACGTTGAAAAAGCGAAGGGCGTCTCTGGCCGGGCAAGAAAAATTGGTTGGCCGAAGATTGAAAGCTCAAAGAGATTTGCCGTATAACTGAGGAACAGCTATACGGCAATAAAAATCTGGAGCCACCTTCGAGACTCGAACTCGAGACCTTTCGATTACGAATCGAATGCTCTACCAACTGAGCTAAGGTGGCCTTCGTGTTGGAGACGACAATATACGGACGCGCCGCTCTGAGTGTCAAGCAAGCGTGTCTCGGAATAAGAGGGAGGATGAGTGGATGGCTAAGGACAAGAATCTGGCGAAGCTCAAGAGCCGCTTCGAGGTTCGCGGCGGGTTGATTAACGAGTTCGATTTTCATCAGAATCAAGGGTTGATTAGTGAAGAGGAACAAAATCGCTTCGCGCGGCAGGAAGAGGAAAATGCCTTGCGCGAGGGTGAGGCCGCAGCGCAGCCGCAGACAGAGGCCGAGCGCATCGAGCAGATGATGGCTGACGCGCATGAGAAGGCTCAGAAGAATCTGAAAAGAAAAGAGAAGCAGGCAGGGAAAACCAACCAGCGCCCCACGCAGAGGAAGAGCGCTGCTAAGAAGGGGACAGGCAGCGCAAAGAAGGGAACTGGAAAGAAAGTTGCGGTTAAGACGGCGACGAAACCGGGCAAGCGGCAAGCTGTGAAGACCGCAGGTAAAAGTGCTGCCGGTAAAGCTGGCAGCAAAAAAAGCGCGGCGAAGAAAGGCGGGCGCGGCAGATAAGGCAGCGAAGAATGTCTATCACTAACCACAAAGGCACGAAGACACAAAAGGGAAGAGGCTTGAACTTTTCTAGAAGCCATCTCATAAATATCCTTCAAGCGTTGAGAGTTCACACTTCAGTGTGTGTTATCGAAAAGCATCAAACTAAAGTTTGAACTCTGAACATTGATGAGACCGCTTCTAGTGACTTTGTGCCTTCGTGGTGAGTGTTGTTAGTTTCTCTAAATAGCGAACAGGGAGTCATAAACCAAATGACAGAACAGATGAAAAACGGCGACGAGGTAGAAGACCAAGCCAGAGACAATCAGGAGAATGAGCTTGAGGCGGAACAGGAATCTGCGGCGGCGATGGATGCCGATGTGCCGCAACCGCCGGATGCGGGAAGCATGACGGAAGGCCAGCCGTCGTAAAAAACAGTTGGCAGCAGGCAGTTGGCAGTTGGCAGTTAAGACAACTACGAAGACGCGGCGAGGGGTGGAAACCTTTTTCGCCGCGTCTTTCGTATTTGTGGCGGCTCTTGCCGCTGCGGTTTCGAGACGAGCGAAAATCGGTTAGGATAGGCGCGCTTAGCGTTTATTTCGCTCTCCCCGGCGGCTCTACATTCTTATCCACCTGATGCCCATGAAAAAAGATTTCCTCTCCAGACGAAAACTGTCTTCGACATTCACGCCGCTCAGGCAAAGACGTTGGTTGGCGCTCTCGGCTTCCGTCGTTTTGCTTGTCGCATTGGCCTCTGTCACTCAGCTTTCCGCTCAGAAGAAAGCTGCGCCAGCGCGTTCTAAGAAATTACCGTCGGCGGAAAAGATAGTTGGCGATTACCTGAAAGCGACTGGCGGCAAGAAGCGACACGCCGGGATAAAGGATGCGACTTACGAATGGACTATGCAACTGAAAGATCAGTTGATGGGAGTCGCACGCAATCAGACAAAATCGCCCGCCTCGACGCGTATGGATATGACGTTCGGCAACGGCGAGATTAATAGCGCGGTCAGTGCCCGGTCGGCCTGGACGCGCGGTCTCGATGGAAATCTGCGAACGCTGACCGATGCTGACGCAGGGGCGGCCAAGTTGCAATCCGCGCTCGACGCCAGCCGCCTTGTTGATTACAAGAAGCTGAACGTGCTGGCGCGCACCGTCGCTTTTGATGAAACTTTGCCTGAGCCTACCTACGTTGTGGAGTTTTCGACCAAAGAAGGAGCGCGACTTCGCTACTGGTTCAGCACCACGAGCAAGCTGCTTTTGAAAACGGTTGACGTGGCGCGCGGAACGACCACGCACTTTAGCGACTATCGCGCAGAGAACGGCGCGCTTGAGCCGCATCGCATGGAGATGACGACCAACGGCAAAGATGCCATGACGTTTCTCCTAAAGTCTGTGCGCTACAACGCGGGCTTGAGCGATACACTGTTCGACCCGCCGTCAGTCGAGACTCCAGACATTGCGAAGCTCTTGCGCGAGGTGGAAGAGAACCAGAAGAAGATAGACGAGCGCGTCTCTAATTATGCTTTCACGGAGAAGAGAACCGAGCGCGAAATTAACGATCAGGGCGAAGTGAAGAAGGAGAAAGTCACCGTCTCTGAAATTTATCCTTTGCCGGGAGGCGGGGCTATTTCCAAGCTGATTAGCGAAAACGGCGAGCCTCTCTCCGCTGAGCGCGCCGCGAAACAGGACAAGAAGATCGCGGAAGATGTGGCGAAGTACGAGTTGGAGCGTCAGAAAAGGGAGCAGAAAAAGAAAGAAGAAGCGGAAAAGAATAAAGGGCAGGCCGCCGGGAAAAAGGATGAAGACAAGGATGATGTCGGGGTCGCGGTCTTTCTGCGCGCGTGCGAGTTTGTTTCTCCGCGCCGCGAGCGGCTGCGCGACCGCGAGGCCGTCGTCTTTGATTTCCGCCCACGCCCCGGCTTTCGCCCTCGTAACACCGCCGAAGACATCGTGACAAAATTGGCCGGTGTGGTCTGGATTGATCCGGTAGATAAAACCGTGATTCGCCTCGAAGCGAAACTCGCACAGAGCTACAAGGTCGCAGGTGGCCTCGTCGCTTCGATTCGCCCCGGCTCGGCGTTCGCCTTCGAGCAGACAAGGATGGCTGAAGGTGTCTGGCTGCCGCGTTCGATGCAGGTCAACTTCGCAGCCAAAATTTTCCTCTTCAAAGGCATCGAAGCCAACGAGACGCGCGAATTCAGCGACTATCGCCGCTTCGACGCGGAAGCCAGCGATTACAAAATAGGTGCGCCTGCGACAAACACTGCTGCGCCACCGAAGCCGTAGTCAATCGTCTCGCGCTGCGGATTCATTGAATAGCGAAGAACACTCTGATACATTTTCGATGAGAAAGCTTTGAAATGTAGAGGTCAGGTTTATGAGTCAATCGGAAATCAAGTACATCTCGGACGAGAGCGGCAATCCTGTGGGCGTGATTGTCCCGATTGAGCTGTGGCGTGAAATCGAATCCGAAAGAGAAACGGCATACCTGCTGAAAAGCGAGGAGATGAAACGCCGTCTCCTGGAAGCCAAAGAGCGCCAGGAAGGAATCCCATTTGAAGAAGCCTGTGAGAAGCTTGGAATTTGATCCGGCGGCTTTCGAGGATTTAGCCTGGTGGGTCGAGCAAGATCGTCAGAAAGCTTTGCGGATTATTCAACTGATAAAAGATGTCCAGCGTGAGCCATTTAAAGGCATTGGGAAGCCCGAACCGCTCAAGCATGAATTTGCAGGCTGCTGGTCGCGACGAATAGATCAAGAGCACAGGCTTGTCTACCAGGTCACAGCAGATAAAATCAGGATTCTGGCGTGTCGTTACCATTACTGATTAATTTCTCACCTGCTTCACCAAACCAATTCAGACCCGTTCCCATCTATGCTGCCCGAAGTCGTACTCTTGTCGCTCATGCTGCTGGTGGCTGCCGCAACTTATTTCTTCACTAGAAGGGCAAATAGTCCGAACCCCACGCGACCTTCTAAGGCTGAAGCCGATTTGGTCAAGGTTGTGCTGAGCCTGGAACAAACCAAGCTCGAAGATTTGTTTCGGCTTTACAGGCAGGAGTTCGGTGCGGGGGCTGCAAGGTACGCTCGCACCACGTACAATAGGTGGAAGTCGGGTGAGGTTCGCCCGAACCGGCAGACTTTCAACCGGTTTCTCATGCACCTCCCTGACGTGATGAGCTTCGATTTAAAATGCGAAGTGCTCAGAAAGTTAAGACAGGAGTATTGCTCGAAGGAACATTACAAACTGACGGTTGATACCGGGAACTGGAAAGAAATGGTCGCTCCCTTAGTGACAGGCATGATTAACAAATCCTATAAGGCGGAATTGCCGAAACACATTGAAGGCAGGTTGAGATGGTTGTCGGCTGACGACATGCAAGTTGCCCGCGCCATTCTCGCCGAGTCCCAGGCTCAGGAAAGTAAACAGGCGATGCTGTTAATCGGGCGCGAGTTCATTAACATAGAGCAGCTTCTTAATGACACAAAGGGAAGAGGTAAAATCACGCACACGATTAAATTGCCTTTGGGAACTATTACGCTCAGGGTGAAGGGGAGAAGATAATTCGATGGTGGATGAGAACGAAGAACTAGCCCCGCAGAAGCAATCGCTGTTCGATGTCACAGCCGACGACATCCTGGATAACGCGCTCAGAAACCTGGACGACAAGCAAGCCAGAGATGTGACGAAGAAAGCAGCGGACGAAGTTGTGAGAATTGCTATCGAAAAGCGTCTGGCTGAGCATCGGAGCAACGCCGCCCACGACGAAATGAGGAATCTGGTTAATAACGCTAACCTGCTGGATCAAAGGGGAGGCGATTACCAAATCAATAGCACATTTGAAACCGCCACCGGCACGACACAGGTGCAGATTCGCCGCTCGAAATCAACAACGGCGATTATTATCGCGGCTGCTGTCGGATTGTTACTGATTTTGTCGCTCATAATTTTCCTGGTCGCCAGATAGCGGCTTCTGAAATTTAAGGGTTCGGATTTACATTAAGCATGTATGAATGAAGTAATCGTCATCGGCGGTGGGTTCGCGGGAGTGGAGGCTGCGTGGCAAGCGGCGCGGGCCGGGGCGCGTGTGCGGTTGTATGAGATGCGGCCTGTGCAGCAGACTCCGGCGCACCGGACGGATAAGCTGGGCGAGATTGTCTGTTCCAATTCGCTGAAATCGGATGAGCCGGGGACAGCGCCGTATCTGCTCAAAGAGGAATTGCGGCGGGGCGGGTCAATCGTGATGGAGGTGGCGGCGGCAACGCGCGTCCCGGCGGGTGCGGCTCTGGCGGTTGATCGCCATAAATTCTCAGAGTCGATCACTGAGCGCATCGAGGCGCATCCGAACATAGAGGTCATTCGTGAGGAAGTAACCGAAATACCGAAGGACGCGATCACGGTCATCGCTACCGGGCCGCTCACTTCCGAAAGCTTGACGAAAGAGATCATGAAGCTGACGGGCGACGATCAGCTTTATTTCTACGACGCGATTGCGCCGATTGTCGCTGCCGACAGCATCAACCAGGAAGTCGCTTTTCGCGCGGCACGCTACGACAAAGGCGGCGATGATTACCTGAACTGCCCGTTTGACGAAGAGCAATACGCGTGCTTTTACGATGGGCTGATTAACGCCAAGAGCGTCCCGCTGCAACGCTTCGAGGACACACGTTGGTTCGAGGCGTGCCTGCCGATTGAAGAGCTGGCACGGCGCGGCGTGGACACCCTGCGCTTCGGGCCGATGAAGCCTGTGGGATTGCGTGACCCACGCTCAGGGCGTCAGCCTTACGCCGCCGTGCAGCTTCGACAGGAAAATGTGCTGGCCGATGCATACAGCCTTGTGGGCTTTCAGAATCATCTAAGGTTCGGCGAGCAGGCGCGTGTACTCAAGCTGATTCCCGGCCTCGAAGATGCAGAGTTCTTGCAGTACGGGCAGATTCATCGTAATACTTATATCTGCGCGCCGCGCGTGCTCAAGGGGACGCTTCAGGCACGCTCGTTTCCGATGCTCTTTTTCGCAGGCCAGATCACGGGCGTCGAAGGTTACATTGAGTCGGTTGCGTCGGGCTGGCTCGCAGGTCTCAATGCGGCGCGGCTGGCCGCCAGGCTCGAATTAAAAGTTGCACCACAAAAGAGCGCGATGGGCGCGCTCGCGCGCTACGTCTCCAGCGCTGACCCGAAAACTTATCAACCGGCCAACATCACCTTCGCGCTGCTTGAGCCGCTCGCGGAAGAGCATCGGCGTCGCGTGCGGCGTAAAATGGAGCGCCGACAGTTGCAGGTCGAACTGGCATTGAAAGAGTGGGACATTTGGCTTCAGACAATCCACGACACACAGAGCGCGCTGGCCGAAGCCGCAGGCTGACGCGACCACGCACGCTTGCGGCACAATTAATTAGGCGAGCCACTCTCGGTGCGCTGCTCGCGCTTGCGCTGCTCCTGGCTTCACCGAATACTTACGGCCAATCCGGGCGTAATAAACAGCCAGCCAGCAAACCCTCATCTCCGGCGGGAACACGACCCAAACAGGTCGGCGCAAAGAGCGAGGCTCAACAGCCTCAACCAACGCCTACGCCGTTGATACGCGTACCGAGCGGCACTGTTGTGATGGACGAAGTTCCGCCACCGCCGCCGCAGCCGCGCCCGACGCCCACGCCTGCCGAAGACACCAATGCCGGAGACGACATCGGAGTAGAGGATGTCGTTCGCATCACTTCTAATCTCGTCACCGTGCCCGCGTCCGTCGTTGACTCTCAAGGCAAAGCCGTCGTTAATCTTGCACTCGAAGATTTCGAGCTGCGTGTTGACGGTCAGCCGAAACAGATTAGCGAGTTAAGCCGTGCGGAAGTGCCTGTCACATTGGCTTTGCTCTTCGACAATAGCCAGAGCCTGACCGCCGCCCGCGAGTTTGAAAAGCAGGCGGCCATCAGATTCTTCCGCAGCGTCATTCGTCCCATAGACCGCGCGGCGATCTACAGCGTTTCCACGGATGTGGTTCTCGCACAGCCTTTGACCAACAATGTTTCGGCGCTCGTCAGAACCATCGAGCATTTCAATAAACCCGAAGGCGCGACCCGTCTGCTCGACGCCATCGCGGAAGCAGCGTCTTACCTGCGCCCATATCCGGGACGCAAAGTAATTATTATTGTCTCAGACGGCGAAGACACGCTCAGCGACATGGATTTCGATGCGGTGCTGAGAAAGACTCTGGCCGCCGACTGTCAGGTTTACGCCGTGCAAACCAAGCAGATCGAGTATGTGATGCTGACCGGACAGACCAGCAATGCGAACTTGCAGGCGCTGGCCGCAGAGCGGCGGATGCAGGATTTGACGGCGCACACAGGCGGGACTGTTTACACGCCATTGCAGACCAGCGATCTCGATAGTGCGTTCACGCAAATCTCCGCCGACCTGGCGCAGCAATATATTTTGAGCTACTACCCGACGGACGAGCGACCCGATGGTCGTTTTCGTACCATCTCGGTGCGGATCAGTACGCGCCCGAACATGCGCGTGCGCGCCCGTCGCGGCTATTACCCGCGTCGCGCAGGTGAGAGATTCAGCTATAACAATGAAACTCCCGCCGTCAACATGCCGGTTGCCGACGCCGGTAAGTTCGTCTCTCAGGAAACTTCATCTCAAGCAGACAACACTTCATCACTCGCTTCAAATATCATCCAGCCTGAGAAGCCTGGCGACGCGCCTTCACGAAGCCGCCGCATCGGGCCATCGGAGACGAGTGATGTTCCGACTGCTGGCAGCAACGTCCGTGTGGCCATCGCCGAACGGTCTATCACCGAACAGCCCGTTGTCAGGAGAGAGGAACGGACAACCAAGCCAGCAGAGTCTGCGGCGTCCCCGCCGCCGAAACCCGTTGCCGACACGAAGCCCGTAGCCTCCAACGACAGGCCGCCCGCTTCCGGTCCTGTGTCATCTGCTGCTGGGCAGGCGTCGTCGCCTCCTCCTCCCGCGTCAAAGCCGATCACAGGGGGCGTGCTCAACGGCAAAGCCGTCTATTTGCCCAAGCCGCTGTATCCGCCGAGTGCTAAAAATATGCGTGCATCGGGTGTCGTGACGGTGGAGGTTCTGCTGAGCGAGGAGGGCAAGGTGATTTCGGCTCGCGCCGTGGACGGCAATCCCTTTCTCAGGCCAGCCGCTCTCGCAGCCGCTCGCCAGGCGCGATTTACGCCGACCGCACTTTCCGGCAAGCCCGTTCAGGTGACCGGCGTGATTACTTATACTTTCACTCTCGCGCCATAAGCAGCGAGAGAAACTTTTCCACTTCTGTCTATGATCGAACAACTACTTACACAGTTCTTCGAGCACCTGCGTTACGAGCGCAACGTCAGCGAGCACACCCTTCGCAACTACATGAGTGATCTGATGCAGTTCTACGATCATCTCGCGCCCGCTGACCCGCAGACAGGTGCGCGCCGCGAGATAAATGTCAGGCAGATAGATCACATCACGATCCGCGAATGGCTCTCTTCGCTCCACGCGGCGCAGAAAAAGAAGACATCCGTCGCGCGCAAGTTAGCCGCCTTGCGCACCTTCTTTCAATTCCTGGTGCGTGAAGGCATCGTCGAGCTGAACCCGGCGAAACTCGTCTCCACCCCGCGCCTCGAAAAGAAATTGCCTGTGCATCTCTCTGTCGAAGACGCCATCCGCTTTATCGAAACTCCAGACATCGAAACAGATTTGGGCAAGCGCGACCGAGCCATCCTTGAGCTTCTCTACGGGACGGGAGTGCGCGTCTCCGAATTGACGAAACTAGATTTAGGAGATGTGGATTTTAAAGATAAGCTCGTGCGCGTGACGGGCAAACGGCGCAAGCAGCGCATCGTCCCCTTTGGTGATCCGGCGCTGCACGCCCTGCTGGGCTATCTGACGGTGCGGAAGGGATTTTTACAGAATGCGCCGATTGACGAGCGCGAATCCGAAGCGGTCTTTCTCAATTATCAGGGGACGCGCATCACCACGCGCTCGGTCGGGCGGATGGTGGACAAGTACATCCAAATCTGCGCGGGCATTCACGACATCAGCCCGCACGCCCTGCGCCACTCCTTCGCCACGCATCTCTTAGACAGCGGCGCAGACCTGCGCGACATACAGGAACTGCTCGGCCACGCCCGCCTCTCGACCACACAGATTTACACGCACGTTTCGATGGAAAAATTGATAGAGGTTTACGACAAGTCGCACCCGAAAGCGTAAGAAAAGGCAAAAGTAAAAAGGTAAAAGTAAAAAGTGAGGCGGAAACCACATTAAAATTAAAAGTGGTTCTCAGCCTTCCTTTTGCCTTTTACCTTTTTACTTTTGCCTTACAAAGTCGGCGCGTTGTCTGTTCCCTGGCTGGCTTCCAGCTCTGTCTGGCAGGCGGCGTCGTAGCGGGCGGTCGGCATGGCTTCGAGGCGGCGCTCGTCAATGGGTTTGCCGCAGCGTGTACATTCCCCATAAGTGCCTTCATCAATTCTCAGCAGCGCCTGATCTATGTCGGCAACGATCTGTGACTCGCGCTCGCCGAGCCTGAGTGATAGCTCCTGACTGACATCCTGCATAGACATATCAACGCTGTCTTTGACGCCGTCGTCCATTGATTCGAGCGCATCGGCCTGGTTGCCGCGCACGTTATCCGTATGTTGCTTCAATTGATCCAGCAGTATGCTGCGGAAGTGTTCTAATTTTTGTGCGTCCATTACCCTGTTGGTTCCCTTTCTTGAGACGGCGGAAACTCGAAGCGCCAGCCGCTCGTCGCCTGCTAATAAAAATCGAATGAGCGCGGATTATAACCCATGAAGTTAAAATCCGCATTCCGCAATTAGAAGAGCAGGCGTGCTCCGAACTGGAATTGCCGCGCCGGGTCGGCGTTCTGAACGCCTGCGAGCGGCGTCAGGAAATTCGCGCGGGGCGTTTGTGAGTCGCCGTAGATGTTCTGGAGCTTGATGTAGTTGTTGCGGTTGAAGAGATTGAAAACTTCGGCACGAAGCTCCACACGCACGCCCTCACGCACCTGAAATCTTTTAGCCAGAGACGCATCGAAGGTCGCCTGCACGGGTGTGCGGAAACTGTTGCGCGAAAAGCCTGCGGGGCGGTCGAAGCGGTAGCCGTCCGCGTCGTTGTCAACGCCCGTCACCGCGTTGATGGGCAGTCCCGAAGCGAACGTCGCCACGAAAGAGATTTGCGATTGGGATGGCAATTCAACCAGGCCGTGCGAGACAAAGCGATGGCGTTGATGAAAATCCGACGGGGCGCGCTCAAGATTTTCGGGAACTCGAAACTGGTTCGGAATGCCCGTGTCGGCTTCACCGAAGAACATCGAAGTTGTCAGAGCCGACGAATAAACATAGTGCGCTTCCAACTGGTAACGCTGGGAAAAGCGTTTCAACAGGCCAAGGTCGAGCGCATCATAATTGCTTGAAGCGGTGTTTTCGATGACGGCGACTTTTCTGACACGCACATTCTGATACGTCGTCCCGAAGGGGCGCGTCGCATCAGCCGCAGCGACGGAGCGAGTCTGCCCCGGTGCGGTGCGAATGAAGGGCGCGGGCGCGTTGATGTCGTTGACGCGCTGCTGCTTCAACGTGCGCGAGTGAATCGCGTCGAAAGTGAGCGTCCAGTCATGGAAAAGCTGGCGTTGAAGACCAAGCGAAAACTGCATGTTGTATGGATTGAGCAGCCGCTCGGCGGGCAGGTAAACATAATCCCTGATTGCTTCAGTCATTCCGGTGGGAAGTGTGGCGAGAGAGTTCGGAAAAACCGGCGCGCCTGTGGTCGTCGGATTGCCGTTAGCATCGTAGGTGAATCTATAAGTTCTAATCTTCGCGTCAATGCCTTCGAGCAGGAAGCGGCGTGTGATGTACATATAGTACTGGTCATAGAAAATGCCTGCGCCGCCGCGAATGATGGTGCGACCGTCGTCCACCAGATCATAGGCAAAGCCGAGTCGCGGCGAAAAGTTGTTGCGCTCATCAGTGATTGATTGGTAGTCGTAGCGCAAGCCGAGGTTCGCCGTCAGCCTCGATGTGATGCGCCAGTTGTCTTGAACGAAGAGAGCCGCGAGCGTCTGCCCGTAGCGCACGAACCCTTCACCGAATTTCTGTGTGTACTCAATCGGATTCGGTTGCTCAGCGGGCGTGCCGGGATTGAAGCGATATTCCCCGAAAGGCGTCGAGCTGAAATCGCGCGCCCTCTGGCGTGCCATGTCGCCGCCGAGTTTGAGGTCATGGCGTCGGAGTTGAAAAGCGAGTTGATCCGCAATCTGCCAGCTCTCGGTTCGCACCCAGGAATAGCTTGAGCCGCCTTCGGTGCTATACGCCGGGCGAATGATGGAGACCTGCGGAAACGATGCGCTGCTCGCAGAGGGCAGGGAATTGACGTAGCTCGCGCGCAGCTCGTTGACGATTGACGAGTACCAGATGGTGCGGTCTGTCAACTGCAATCCCACGCTCTGAGATTTACTGACGACGCTCGCGCTCGGTTGGACAAGGCCGCTGACGCGGTCGTTCTGGTTGTCGTTCAGATTCCGGTTGGCGTTGAGCCTGAGCGACATCGAATGCGTCTCGCTCAGCGCGTAGTCGAAACGCGCGAGACCCAGATAATCGCGGAAATGACCGACGTAAGCGAGAGGCTGCGGACTCTGAACAAAAGCTCCCCGGTCTGCTCGCGTCTGCTCGTAGCTCAAAAAGAAGGTCGCGCGCTCCGTCCAGACGGGGCCGCCGAGCGCGCCGCCAAACTGTGTCAATTGGTTCGGGATGCGCAGGCTGGAAACAGGTGGCCGTGATTGTATCCCGCTTGGACGCGAGAAAAAGAAAGTCTCGCCATTGAACTCATGCGTGCCGGACTTTGTGACGGTGCTGACGATGCCTGCGCTGGAGCCTCCGTACTCTGCGGAATACTGGTTTGTTAAGACCTTAAACTCCTGCACGCTGGAGAGCGAGATTTGTTGCTGCGGCGCGTTGGCGAAAACGAAATCGTAGTTGGAGTTGCCGTCGAGCTTGAAGAAAGTTTGGCGGTAAGAGTTGGCGTTAATCGAGAGGCGCGCCGACGCAGAGCCGTCCGCGCCGAGGCTGCCTGTGTTGCGCACGTGCGGATCAAGCAGCGCGAAGCGATTAAGGCTGCGCCCGTTTGACGGCAGTTCCGCGACCTGTCTCGCATCAACTACCTGGCTGACTTCCGGCGCGTCATTGACCACCGGCGAGGCTTCATCCGTGATGATGACAGTCGCGCTCAGGCTCTTTAACTCAAGCGAGAGATCAATTGTCGCGGCCTCGCCGGAGACAAGCGACACGTCGCTTCGTGCAGATTCGCAGAAGCCGTCGGCGAAGGCCTGGACGACGTAATCATTAGCGGGGGGCAGACCGAACAGGGCAAATTCGCCAGCTTCGTTCGTTTGAGTTTCGCGCCTGACGCGGAGCGTTTCGCTGGTAACGCGGACGCGCGCTCCGACAATCTTTTCGCCGGACGCGGTTGTTTGGACAGAACCGCGCAGGCCTGCGGTCAATTCTGTCTGGGCTGAAATGGATGCGCCGAGCGAGAGAAGCGCGGCCAACGAGAGAAGAAGAGCTTTGAAAAGAGAAAGGCGGTCGCACCCAAGAGTGCCAGTCATACTAATTCCTCTATTGAAAGTCGCGGCTGGCAGGCCTACAATGAGCGCCGTTGCCAGCCCTGCGGGTTGTCAACAGAGAGGTTCACGGGATGCTTCGCCAAAAGGTTACCGTGAGCCTCTTGTCTTTTGTCTGAAGCCAATTCGTCTCAGAACAGTTGAAGCGTGATCTCAGAGCTTGTTTCCTGGTTTTTTAATTGAAAATGGTTTTCATTTTCATGCGGGGAGTATAGGGCGCAGGTTTATCTGTGTCAATGGGGATGGTTTGGAGTTCTGGGAATAATGTCGAAGGTTTAATGCCTTGTGAAGGGAGAAAGGTCAAACCATCTCTGTGCGGCAAAGAATGTGCGCGGCGAGCAAAGGGATAGTGAGTTCGTGGTGGCCTGTGATGGAATAGCCTTGGCCTGCGCCGTCGGCCACGGGGCGGCGAACGACATTCGTCAGCGGGCGATAGGATTGGATGAAATCGAAGTTGGCGGTCGTGATGTCTGTGAGCGAGTGCCCCAGATTGCGCACGAGCGTGACGGCTTTCAGGAAGATTTCCGGCAGCACCACAGCCGAGCCGATGTTCAGATAAACTCCGCCGCCGTCCATTCGCCTGACCATCTCAGCCAGCAAGCGAAAATCGGTGTGCGTCGTTTCGCCCAGAGCCGCCCCGTCTGCTGAAGGATGAAAGTGCGCGATGTCCGCGCCGATGGTGACGTGCGCGGTGAAAGGTATGCGCCGGTTGTAAGCCGCGCAGAGCAGGGAAAAATTTTTATGCGGAGGGTCAAGGCGGGCGAGGGCGTGTCCCAGGGCTTCGCCCAACCCGATACGAGCGCGTGCGCCTTCGCGTGCGGCACTGTTCAAAAGTTTCCCTGTTTCGTCTGCCCCGCCGAACGCGCCTGCGCCAAGGCTTGCGTCAACGTCTTCCGAAGTCGAGCCGACCATAGCGATCTCCGCATCGTGAACGAGCACCGAGCCGTTAGCGGCAATCGCGCTGACAAATCCGCGATGAAGCAGATCAATGATGACAGGTGACATCCCTGTCTTGACGACGTGGCCACCGATTCCCCAGATGATAGGTTTGCCGAGTTCGTGTGCGCGCCTGATCCGCGCTGCGATCTCGCGAAGGCTACGCACGGCGAGGATGTTCGGCAGCGACTTCAAAAAGTCTGCGAGCGATGATTCTTCGCCGACCAACTGAGCGAAATCTTTGATGGTGACTTTGCTCGGACGTTCCGCCAGCGGGTAGGTGTTGACGCGGTCCAGGTCGAGCGGGTGCACATCGTCTTCGTAGATTGACACGGCCTTACTCTCCTCGCTCCTTTTCCGTCGCGTCCTGCGGGAAGAGAATTAGCTCGACAAGTTCGCAGATAACGTGGCCGATCAAGTTGTGCGTCTCCTGTATCCGTTGGGTGTCGTTGCTCGAAACGATCAGCGCGAGGTCGCACAGGTGCGCGCAAAGTCCGCCGCCGTTTCCCAGCAGACCGATGACTTTCATCTCTCTGGCTCGTGCCTGCTCAATGGCTGCGATGACATTTGGCGAATTACCGGAAGTCGTAATTGCCAGGCAAACATCGCCGCGAGTGCCGAGAGCTTCGATCTGCCGCGCGAAGATGTGTTCAAATCCCGTATCGTTGGCGATGCAGGTGAGCACACCGCCATCCGTCGAAAGCGCGATGGCCGGAAGCGCGCGGCGATTTTGCGGGAGAAAGCGATTGATAAACTCGCCCGCGATATGTTGCGCATCCGCCGCAGAGCCGCCGTTACCTAATAGAAGCAGCTTGCCGCCTGCGCTGAAACAGTCTGCAATCATCTCAGCGGCGCGAGAGATGTCCGCTCCATGCGCGGCGAAGTAGCGCCGCTTGACTTCCAAACTATCAGCAACGATTGATGCGATGCGCTCGTTCATTCCAGCCTCTACCCGCGAGCCCGCTCCAACAGAACCATCATCATGACGGCCAGTAGAAGACGCAGCTCTTCTGTTTGATCCAGGTTTGCGAGCTTGTCTATGCTGAAGGAGCGTCCGATGAACGACGGCTGTTTTTTGAGACGCATCAAAGGCATTCCGTCAGGGCGCTGAATCAAGTAGGAAGGATGAAACATGTAGCCCGTAAAAATTCCGAGAACGGGAATCTCTCCGAAGAGGGCGTCGAAAACTTTAGACCAGGGATTCTCTTCTTTAATAATCGCCGTCGGGTGAGGCTGGAAGCCGTCTAAAATTTCGTAATGAGCTTTCCAGAGAGACTTTCTCCCCAGCCGACGCATTGAGCCGAAGTGTTTGCCCGTATAGTCCGCGAACGAATAGTTAGCATTAAAATCCAGGACTCTGTCGGCGTTGATATTAAACCAGGGGCGCGTCTGTGCTTCGTCGGCAAAGACAGTAACGGCTTCCTTCAGCTTGAATGCCTTTTGTTTGACGTAAAAAATCAGGTTGCCGGTCGCGTCCGTCAAAGACAGTTGGCGCGCGATGGCCAGGACTTTGAAATTGATTTGCAGTGGGAAGTTCAAGCGAGTCTCCGATTGTTCTCAAGTGGATTTGGTTAAAGCCATGTTCGGGAGTATATCACGCAATCTTCTTCGGGCGGCGGGCTGAAATGGCGATGCGGTTTTCAATCAAGGCAGGTTCTCAAGATCATTCAAATCTTTAAACCTGCCACTGGCTTTCTTGTTAATCTTCAAATGGCGCAAGCTAATCAGGCTCGCTTCGACATCGTCAATCATGACTGGCACACGCTCGGCATAGCATTCTTCAAAGCGCACACCGGAGATTGAAGTCATCACTTCAAGCCGCAGCGGCGGAATTCCCATGCGAATAATTCTGTTTTCTTCAAGGAAGATTTCGGGTGAGAGTTCCGGCAGGTCGAAGCCATATACACGCAGGACGGCGGCCACTTTCTCTGCATTTGGTCGGTCTATGGCAACCCAGATGTCCATATCTGCGGTGGCGCGCGGGTAGCCATAATACCCAACAGCGTAACCGCCGATCAGCAGATACTCAACCTGTCTGGCGTTGAGCAACCTCAAGAACTCTTTGAAGTCTGGCGGTAGCGGGATCATAGCCGTAAATGATTTGTCTCATCAGTTCGAGAGCTTGCAGACGTTCCTCCGGCGTCTTTGAGAGCCAGTATTCCTTTTCATCCGATTCGTGAAGGGAAGTCACAACGAAGGCGGTTCTATCAACCTTCAACAATTCTTCTTGAGTCTTCATTGGAAAATTCTCCGCTGCCTTCGGATAAGCCGAGAGCATGATTATATCATGCAATCTTCTTCGAGGTGGCGCGGTGGGGTGCATTGTTGCCATTGCGCGGGGCGGCGTGGCCGTTGAGTAGAGGCTTGAGCGCGTGGCCTGTGTGGGAGCGGCGAGCGCGGGCGACTTCTTCGGGTGTGCCGGAGGCGATGAGGCGTCCGCCATGCGAGCCGCCTTCGGGGCCGAGGTCTATGATGTGGTCGGCTGATTTGATGACATCCAGATTGTGCTCGATGACGATGACAGTGTTGCCCAGAGAGACGAGACGCTGGAGCACATCAAGCAGCTTGTGGACGTCGGCGAAATGCAATCCGGTCGTCGGTTCGTCGAGAATGTAGATAGTTCTTCCGGTCGCGCGCTTCGAGAGTTCTTTGGCGAGTTTGACGCGCTGCGCTTCGCCTCCCGAAAGAGTAGTGGCGGATTGACCGAGCTTGATGTAGCCCAGTCCGACATCGAGCAGCGTCTGGAGCTTCTGCTTGATTTGCGGAATGTTTTCCAGGAGCGGCAGTGCTTCTTCGATAGTCGTGTCTAAAAGCTCCGCGATTGATTTGCCCTTGTACTTGACGGAGAGCGTCTCGCGATTGTAGCGCGCGCCGCGACAAACATCGCATAGCACATAAACGTCCGGCAGAAAGTTCATTTCAATCCGCTTGAGGCCGTCGCCTTCGCAGGCTTCGCAGCGCCCGCCCTTGACGTTGAAGGAGAAGCGACCAGGTTTGTAGCCGCGCTCGCGCGATTCCGGCAACATCGCGTACAACTCACGGATTGGCGTAAACAAGCCTGTGTAGGTCGCAGGGTTAGAGCGCGGCGTGCGTCCGATGGGCGATTGATCTATCTCGATCACTTTATCAATGTGTTCGAGTCCTTCAATCGAAGCGTATGCGCCCGGCTCTGCGAGCGAGCCGTAGAGGTGGCGCGCCAGAGCGCGGTAGAGAATGTCGTCAACCAGCGTTGATTTACCTGAGCCTGAAACGCCCGTCACAACCGTCAGCAGTCCGAGCGGAAAAGTGACATCAATATCTTTCAGGTTATTATGCTGCGCGCCGTGTACGGTGATGGCTTTCCCATTGGGCGAGCGGCGCTCTTTGGGCACACTGATTTCACGCACCCCGCAGATGTAGAGACCCGTGATTGATTCAGGATTGCAGGAGACTTCGTCGGGTGTTCCGGCTGCCACCATCTCTCCGCCGTGCGCGCCCGCCCCGGGGCCCAAGTCAACGACATAATCGGCGCGACGAATTGTCTCCTCGTCGTGTTCAACCACCAGCACAGTATTGCCGAGGTCACGCAATGCACAGAGAGTTTCCAGCAGCCGTTGATTGTCGCGCGGGTGCAGGCCGATAGATGGCTCGTCCAGGACGTAGAGCACGCCGCGCAGTTGCGAGCCGATCTGTGTGGCGAGGCGAATGCGCTGGCCTTCACCGCCTGAAAGTGTGGCCGAAGGACGATTAAGCGTCAGGTAGCCAAGGCCGACTTTTTCGAGAAAGCGCAGACGATCCTTGATTTCGCGCAAGACCAGACCGGCAATCTGCTCTTCGCGCTTGTTGAGCTTGATGCGATCAAAGGCGGCAATGGCTTCTTCAATCGGCAGCGCCGTATAGTCAGCGATGCCGCGCCCGCCGAGTTGCACGGCGAGTGATTCGGGTTGCAGTCGCTTGCCGTGACAATCAGGGCAGGTCACAGGCGAGACGAGTTCTTCGAGTGCGAGCCTGACTTTCTCAGATGGCGCTTCATTCATCCGCTCGCGTAGCCAGCGAACAGCGCCTTTCCATTCGCTCTGATAGGTGTATGCGCCCTGACGAAAAGTAAGCTGCCCGTCGAGACCGTGGAAGAACGCAGCCTGCGCTTCTTGCGCCAACTCGCTAAAAGGGGCGTGCGGGTCTCCGCCCGTGTGTTTGATGACAGCAACGAGCGCGCTGCGCAAGTAGGCAGAGCCTTGCTTGTCGGCTGCGCCCATGAACTCCTGTTTGTCTGAGGGCAGGTTCGCATCCGTGATGATTTTGGCGGGATCAACTTCGAGCACCGTGCCGAGACCATGACAGCGTTTGCAAGCACCATAGGCAGAATTGAAGGAGAAAGAACGCGGCTCAAGCGGCGGAACGTTGATGCCGCAATTCACGCAGGCCATGCGTTCGGAGTAAAGCTTTTCTTCGCCGTCAACAACGGAGACAAGCACCGCGCCGCCCGTCAGCTTCAAAGCCGTGCGGACGGATTCCGAGAGACGTTCGTTGATGCCCGGTTTAATCAGCAGGCGGTCAACGACGGCTTCGATTGAATGATTGCGACGCTTATCGAGCTTGATCTCTTCGTCGAGCGAGAGCAACTCGTTATCAACTCGCGCCCGCAGGAAACCTTCTTTAGCGAGCTTTTCAAGCTCCTTCTTAAACTCGCCTTTGCGACCGCGCACCACCGGGGCGAGGATCATCACACGCTCGCCTTCAGGAAGGCTCAGCACGTTCTGCACAATCTGCTCGACGGACTGGCGGGTGATCTGCGCGCCGCAAATCTGGCAGTGCGGGTGGCCGATGGAAGAAAAAAGCAGGCGCAGGTAATCATAAACCTCTGTCACCGTGCCAACGGTCGAGCGCGGGCTGCGCGAAGTCGTCTTCTGCTCGATGGAGATGGCTGGCGAGAGACCGTCAACCGAATCAACGTCCGGCTTTTCGAGTTGGTCGAGGAATTGGCGCGCATAGGCTGAGAGAGATTCAACATAGCGGCGCTGGCCTTCGGCATAGATGGTGTCGAAAGCGAGCGACGATTTCCCAGAGCCGGAAAGCCCCGTGATGACCGTCAAACGATCACGCGGAATCTCGACGTTGATATTCTTCAGATTATGCTGGCGCGCCCCGCGCACAGTGATTCGGTCAATAGCCATGATGCTTGTAAATAGAGTGCGCCCCGCATAGACGGGAGAATCAGGGGGTACAGAACCTCTGATTGTAACCGAGGGGCGAGCGACGGGCAAGCGGAGAGCAGTTAGCAGTGGGCAGTGGGCAGTGGGCAGTAAAAACAGCGAGACGAATTCATGCTTGTTGGGTTCAGAGTCAGTAGAATCAGCACTCAATCACTGCCAACTGCCCACTGCCCACTGCCCACTTTTCTTGACAGCATTTACGGGCGAGTCCTACACTGCCGCTTAGTCAAAGCGTCGGAAATTCCTGATTGGATGGGGCTGCTTCAAGTGGAGAGCCGGGAGCGGGCGTGAATCTTCCAAACTCACTAACCTTATCGCGCATCTTTATCGTTCCGCTTCTGGTCGTCGTCCTGCTGACACCGTTTTCCGAAAAGCTCGGCGTCCCGCGTCACATCCTCGGCGTCTCGATTTTTCTCGCAGCCGCGTTCACGGATTACTTCGACGGTTTCTTTGCCAGGCGTCGCCGCCAGGTCTCGCGCTTGGGGAAGCTCTTAGACCCGATTGCCGATAAGCTGCTTATTTCGGCAGCCCTGATCTCACTCGTCGAAAACAGGCTGGCTCCGGCGTGGGCTGTGGTGATTATTGTCGGGCGCGAGTTTGCCGTCTCCGGCCTGCGCTCGATTGCCGCCACGGAAGGAGTCGTGATCGAAGCCTCGAAGATGGGTAAGTTCAAGATGCTCTCGCAGGTGGTGGCTGTCTCACTCCTAATTGTGTCGAGCGTTTCGGGTCAACCCCCTGTGGCAAACTTCGGATATGCCTTCCCGGCCATTCAGTTCTGGACCGTGCCGGAACTGCGCGACGCCCTTCATCACCTGTTCGGCCAGGGGCCGATGAGTGTCACGGACTTGCAAGTGCTCCTCTATTCGGCTGGACGCGCCATGCTCTGGATCGTCGTCCTCTCTGCCTGCTACTCAATGTACGACTACTTCCGCACGTTTTATCAAGCGGTGGTCGAAC
Organism: Acidobacteriota bacterium; assembly: GCA_032160705.1. GTDB lineage: Bacteria > Acidobacteriota > Blastocatellia > Pyrinomonadales > Pyrinomonadaceae > QHXM01. The sequence goes on from JAVHVE010000062.1 coordinate 29,363, forward strand.
GCCGCGCCATCGAAGAGAAGAAAAGAGGCGGCAGGGTAGCTGCGGCGCTCAAGCCACGCTCAGCGCCGAGCGATAAAATCTCGATAAGCTAACGAAAAGCAGAATACAGAAGACAGAAGTCAGGAGACAGAATGAAAGGCACTAACCGCTTTTCTTCTGTCTCCTGACTTCTGTCTTCTGTATTCTGTCTCTTGCTACTGAATCTCTACGAAGTCGCCTGTGTGTATCTCCTGGGCGACGCGTGTGATGATGGCTGTGGCGGTGCGGGTCTGCACGTTGAGGATCACCATCTCGCCGACTACTTTGCGTGGAACGGGCGGGCGGCGGCGCTTGATCTCATGAGTCGTCATCGGCTCATTCTTGAAAAAGACGCCCGGAGTGTTGGAGTAGTCTTTGGTACGCTGCGACTGATTAGAAAATTTGCCGCCGCCAAAACGGTCGCTCTCGAAACCGCTCATCCGTGATCGTGCAATCTCTTCGTTCTCGACGCTCGTCAGATTGCCTGTCCCAGCCGGACGATAGATTGTCAGGTAATCACCAGCCTTAACGCTGTCCTCCGCGCCGAGGTCTATGAACACGACCTGATTTCTGGAAAGCAATTCGCGCGCGTCGCGCGCCAACACGATTCGTCCACGTTGCTTTCCGGTCGGATCGGCAAAGCGATCAAGAGCGACTTCGGAACGTTCGACCGGTGCGACGCGGCTATTGACCTGCCTGAGCAGATCGCCCAACAGAACCGTATCGCACGAACTGGTGATGACTGCGACCGAGACGCGCTCCTTGACGCTCGTCACACGCAGTTGACCTAGCTCCTGCATGTAGACGCCAAGCCAGCCTTTCTTCGTCGTGAACTTGGAGGTCATCTGACCGCGCGGGCGAACGATTGCAAATTCCTGTCCAACCTGGATGCCCTGCTGCGCGCCCGCATTAATGAAGACAAAGTCGCCTTCGGTGTAGGTGCGTTGCTCCTGCTCCTGCTCGCTGCCAACGATTTCCGGGTTGACGGGAGCGGGGGCGTATTGAATGAAGCCCGCGCAGTAGAGGTCTGTCCGGCCTGCGACCGATGCGGCTACTTTCTCCTGCGGCAGCATGACTGTCGGCGTCGGTTGCGCCAGGGGAGCTGACCTCTGATCGGTAACGGTTTGTGCACTGGCGGCGTTAGTCAACGCGCCCGCGCAAAGCAGAAGTAGAGCCGCGAGGCTTCGAGAGAGAATATGACTGATACGCACGAATTGATCTCCTTAGTCTTTCAGGAATCGCATGAACTTTGTCTGTTGATTGAGCGTGGGCTTTAGAGAGGCCGACTTCAAATCAGCAGCAGAGGTAAGCGCGGAAGTTCTAAATTAGCGGGCAAGAATGGCATTTTCGCCGCCCGCAGGCATCTCAATCCTAACGTGGCGCGTGGCGGGAGGTCAACATATTTCTTTGGCCGTTGTTGAACACGAGGCGTTTCAATCGCCGAAAGTCCGTCTAGACTTGCGCTTTAGCAAGGCTGTTGGTAATATCCGAGTTTTGCCGGATGAGGCGGGAAACTGTCTATGAGCAGGCCGGTGTAGCTCAGGGGTAGAGCGGCAGTTTTGTAAACTGCGGGTCGGGGGTTCAAATCCCTCCACCGGCTTCAGTGTCGGTTTTGACAAATCGTGCAGGGGTGGTCGAGTGGTTAATGGCACCGGGCTGTAAACCCGGCGGGCTCACGCCCTACGTAGGTTCAAATCCTACCCCCTGCACCAGTGTGTGCAAGGAGAAATCGAAAGGCGCAGGGCGAAAGTAAAGAGCCAGCTTTCCCCTTCGGCTTTCACTTTTGGTTTTGCGGGAGTAGCTCAGTTGGTAGAGCATCAGCCTTCCAAGCTGAGGGTCGCGAGTTCGAGCCTCGTCTCCCGCTCCAGATTTCAATGTTAAAGAGCACTGGTCTCGTATGTATGATGATGCTTCCGTAGCTCAGTGGTAGAGCGCATCCTTGGTAAGGATGAGGTCAAGAGTTCAATCCTCTTCGGAAGCTCCATTATTTCGCTGGGTGCCAATCCCAGCATCGGCTCCAAACAACGAAGGTTTGAATCTAAAACTTTAAAGAGGCAATCTCGGAATGTCTAAAGAGAAATTTGACCGCAGCAAACCGCACGTGAACATCGGAACAATCGGGCACGTGGATCACGGGAAGACGACATTGACGGCGGCGATCACGAAAGTCTTAGCCAAGCATAACCCGAAGATCACGGTGCGTGCGTTTGATTCCATTGATA